>NZ_JAADZW010000099.1 GCF_010645065.1 Flavobacterium fluviatile
TGTATTACATGTAAATGCTGTTGCAGATGCTGTAGTAGTCAAGGCTGTTGGCTGGGTAATGGTAACATTAACCGAACCTGTACAACCTTTGCTGTCTTTTACATAGAATGTATAGTTGCCTACTGCCAATCCTGTAAAACTAGCCGTAGCTGTAAAGCCTGTAGCAGCATTATCACTGTAAGTATAACCTCCTGAACCTCCCGATCCCGTCAAAGTAACTGATCCGTTTGGCGTACCTCCGTTGCAGCTTACATTGACTTGTGTAGCCGTAACACCTGGATTGGTAATCGCATTTACTGTAGCGGTAGTGGTTACCGTACAGCCCGGTGTGTTAGAATCGGTAACTCTGAAAGTATATGTTCCTGCTGCCGCTGCTGTGTAAACATTACTTGCCATAGCTGTATAAGTAGAACCTCCATTTGATGAAACCTCATACGTGTAAGACGTTCTGCCTCCCGAAGCCGTAACTGTAATCTGTGCCTCTGAAGAACCAGGCAAACAGCTCAACTCTCTTGTAACTGCTGATGTAGCGGTCAACTGTGGATAAACTGTAATTGGTGTTGCTGATGCAGTACATCCATTGCCGTCTTTTACCCAAACCGTATAAGTTCCTGCTGAAACTGTAAAGGTCGGACTGCTCTGGAATGAACCTGTAGCTCCTCCTATGCCATAAGTCAAACTTCCTGT
>NZ_JAADZW010000100.1 GCF_010645065.1 Flavobacterium fluviatile
TCTTCAGCTATAAATGTCACTTATGTCTTAACGCCAAAATCAGCATCAGGCTGTTCAGGTACGCCATATAATTTGGTTGTTGCAGTAAATCCTACACCAGCTCCTCCAACAATAGGTACGATAACCCATCTAAATTGTACAACAAGTACAGGGAGCGTAGTTTTAGAAAATTTACCGGGTGGCAGCTGGACAATAGCAAGCACACCTTCTACAGTTCTTACATCTGGCTCCGGAACAACTACAACTATCTCTGGCTTATCAGCCGGTATTTATACTTTCACCGTAACTAATTCCAATGGGTGCCCTTCTGGATTTAGTAGTACTGTTACTATTTTCGATAATTTTAATACGTGGAACGGGAGCAGCTGGAGCAGAGGAGTACCTCCTAATGCTTCTATGAATGTTATAATAGATGCAGTAACACCAGACTCTCCTTTTGCGGCAGATTTAACAGCTTGTGCTTTGACAATTAATACCGGTGTAGTTGCGACAGTACCATCCGGAAGAACATTAACGATTACCAATGAAGTAACAGTTAATGGGTCCTTAACATTTGAGAACAATGCCAGCCTTGTTCAGATTAATAATGCTTCAGTTAACTCTGGATCAATCATCTACAAGCGATCTTCTCAGCCGATGAAGCGTTACGATTTTACGTATTGGTCCTCGCCGGT
>NZ_JAADZW010000101.1 GCF_010645065.1 Flavobacterium fluviatile
GTTTACCTAAATAAAACACAGCAGAAGTCTATGTATTAACTCTCTCGACAGGTAGAGCCTCAAGTCCACAGGGACACCGACTGTATGAAAGTAGTAGCAGAATCATTTACTCCATCTGTTACCCATCCGAGATTTTGTTGAATAATGGCAAGTGTAAGTAAAACATTTACTTAGCAAGTATAGCACGGGTGCATGAAGGCTCAAAGTAAGGTTAGACACGGCTGAACTGCATTAGCAATTTTAGTTGGTTCATTTTATCATTAACCAAGGTACTACAAGTGGATGAAACCCAATTGCAACCTAATTAATAAAGTATAAGTGATATTAAACATAAATAAACATCATCTTCTAATAAAAAAGGATCCAGGCCGCTCGTGACCCTGAGCAAGGCTATCATGATAGATTTACACTCTGCAGAGGTTTCGCCCTTTACCCACCAGTCGCGTAAAAGTTCAAAGGAACTTTGCACCCAACCACGCGGAGGTGGATCAGAGCTCACAAATCACGCTACCGAGGTGTGACCGCATAGGGACGCTACGAGGTTTTTCACAAGACACCCTAACAAGACAGTAGCCGCTATGGTAACATAGTCAGCATGGCCAAGGCACCGAGATTGACTGACTCCCTGAGCGCATCAT
>NZ_JAADZW010000103.1 GCF_010645065.1 Flavobacterium fluviatile
CAAAGAACGTGTAGAAATTTGCAATGGTACTATTACCATCAATGCAGCTCCCGGAAATACAACCTTTGAAATTGAATTACCTATAGAATTATGAACGAAATCAAATTAATAATAGCGGACGATCATGAGCTTTTCCGAAAAGGACTTGCTGAGCTACTAAGAAAGCATGACGATCTAAAAATAGTTAAAAGCGTTGGGGATGGCGTTGAATTTATGGAGCTTATAAACACCAAATTTGAGGCTGATATTGTATTGCTCGACATTACAATGCCAAACATGGATGGTTTTCAGGTCTTGAAAGAATTAAAAACTTTAAATTCTGATATCAGGCCTATCGTGATTTCGATGCACAATGATGGTAATTACATTGCAAAATGCGCTAAAATGGGAGCTTACGGCTACCTTTTGAAAAATACAGATGAAGCCGAATTAATCCTTGCGATAAGAAGTGTGGCTAACGGGAAAAAATATTTCAGCGCTGAAATTTCTGAAAAAATGATCAACTTTATGTCGGCACAAAGCATCAGTGAAAATGTTTTGTCTAATAAGGAAACCGAAGTTTTAGGGTTAATTGCCAAGGGTTT
>NZ_JAADZW010000104.1 GCF_010645065.1 Flavobacterium fluviatile
TCCTTCACATCCGGCACACATATCCTGTTCTTGTACCACAGAGTACCCTGATCATCCTCTCTGAAATGTGGAGCTTTGCCCTTCTTGATCAACTCACGAATCTCCTGCAGCTTCTCATCATCTTTCTGATGCTGCCTAATCTCTGCCTCTAGAGTGGGTTCCGCTGCGAATGCTGCACTCGTAGTATGATGCAAGAAACCCAGACTCAACTGCTCAAACTCCTCACATAACTCACGAGGCATCTGAAAAGCCATGGCCATGTTGGCATAACTCTTCCTGCTCAGAGCATCTGCCACAACATTAGCCTTGCCCGGATGATAGTGAATCTCCAGGTCATAGTCCTTGACTAACTCTAGCCATCTCCTCTGCCTCATATTCAGCTCAGTCTGCGTGAAAATGTACTTGAGGCTCTTATGATCCGTGTAGATATCACACTGCTGCCCATACAAGTAATGCCTCCAGATCTTCAGAGCATGGACAACTGCGGCTAACTCCAGATCATGGGTGGGATAATTCAACTCATGTCGGCGCAACTGCCGTGAAGCATAAGCAATCACTTTGCCCTCCTGCATCAGGACACAACC
>NZ_JAADZW010000105.1 GCF_010645065.1 Flavobacterium fluviatile
TTTGTATTTGTGAGATTTTGGCGAATCCGAAAAATAACGCTAATTTAGTCCCAAACCGCTTGTAGCGACAAACCGTTACTGGCTAGTTATGCCGAAATTACGCAGACAAAACCGATTTGGAAATGAAGTTTGTTACTCGCAGAAACTTAAAAAAGCAGAAGCGTGAAAATTGGAATCGCTAACAGAAACTTGAAAAGTTGAAACTTGAAAAGCGGAAGCGTGAAAATGTAAACTTGAAAACAGAAACTTGAAAATTGGAATCTGAAAAGCAGAAGCGTGAAAGTCGGAATTTGATTTTTTTTTTGCGCAGAATTTATAAATCGAAAAGTAAATAATTGAAAATAAAACGTTGAAAATTATGAGCCGAAAAGCAGAAGCGTGAAAATTGGATTTTGCCAACAGAAGCGTGAAAAATTTGCGGTTTAATTGTAATTTCGACAAAATAACCAGCCAGTAACAGCCGTTACACGAGATTTGGGTATTTGGCTGAATTTGAAGATGGTTTTGTACTTGGAAAATTTGTGTTTAACCGAAAAACCTCGCATCTTTAATCCCAAACCTCGTGTAGCGCC
>NZ_JAADZW010000106.1 GCF_010645065.1 Flavobacterium fluviatile
AAATTAGGAGAAAGCTTTAAAACTGATCCTAAAGGGTTGAAAGACCTTATCGATGCAATGCCGGCGCAAACATTGGTTACAGACAATTTAGGCGATAACGCTAAAGATTTAGCTGACTTCGAAGGTAAAGGCTGGGACAGTCTATACGCATCAAATCAGTTGGAAACGGTTAGAACCAAATTCCCTGACTTGTACGAGAAATTAAAAAAAGAAAAATATCCTAACCAAGATTAATTATGGCACAAAGTCCTAAAATCCCACAAGAGTTTTGGAGCTCTTACATCGTCGAGAAATTAAGACGAACAAATCCACATATCGCACTATGTTTTGATGAGTCAAAATATGTAAAAGGCGGTGCAATTGTATATCTGCCACAAGCGGGTGCAAAACCCAACGTAGTAAAAAATAGAGGCTTTGGTGCCGCTACAGCTGTACAGCGTGGTGATACTGCAGTAATGTATGCATTAGATGTTTTTACAACTGATCCAACAGCCGTTACAGTCGCTGAATCAATGGAAATCAGCTACGAGAAAACAGATTCTGTTTTAGCAGATCATACTGACACGTTAGC
>NZ_JAADZW010000010.1 GCF_010645065.1 Flavobacterium fluviatile
CTCTTGTTCAATTTTGGTGTTTACCAAATCAAAATGTTCTACGATTAATTCAGGAAGGATAAGTTTTAAGAGTTCTATGTAATTTTCCAAAGAGTATTAATTTGATGGCTAAGTTAGGAAATCTTCAATTCCTCCCCAAGTTTTGTTCTTGACCCATTCTATGGTCTGTGCCAAAGCCGCGTTAGGGATGGAAGCGGCATCCTTTTGCGGCTGGCTTCTTCTCTTTTTACCCAAAACTTTCTTCCGCAAAAGATACAGCGGACAGCCCGGCCCTGAGGGAAACGCCATAAAAATAATTATGATACTATTGATGGTCTTATTAAACTTTTTCGCAAAAGATAGAGCCGACAGACCGAAACAGAGGAAGCGAAAAATATGTAATATGAGAAATTCCAAATCAAACAAATAATTAAAAAAAGAGATTTGAATGATTTAGATTAATTCAAAAAAAAGCGGATCATGTTTTAGATCCGCAGTTGTGATTGTATTTATACTTTTAAATTCTTAAGCGAAAATCTTCTTTTTTTAGTTGAATGCTTTTTCAAAATTTGAATCGGCATTCTTGGCTTTTTTGATAGGTAAAATGGAATCACATTTGTCTTTTTCAATTACCGGATTCCAGTCGCCTTCAAGAATACTTGTAGTTGTAGTGTTGGCTGCAAATATCTTTTCTTTAGCGTATTCTGCTGCTTCGGTTTTGTGTAACTGACGTGACCATGCAATACGTTTATCGGTATCAGAACCTGGTCCAAAACAATCATATTCTGCATAGAAAGAAGTTTTCCAGTTGTCATAGGCTTTATGTTCCGGATCTTTTGACCAAATTGACCAGCCTTCGGGAATAATGATTGATTCAAAGTATGAATTAATAAAAACCGTATTAGCCCCAGCTCCCCACGGTCTTCCAAGAGAAACTTTTGAAAGGGCTGTTTTAGGGTATTTCATTATAACACAATCTTTGAATACAAAACCATATTTGCTTTTTCCAGCTTCATGATTTCCGGCAGTAATAAAGGAGTCTTTTCGGCATTGTATAACACAATTTTCAAACAAAGCTATCCCTGCGCCAAAAATGAAGTCTGTCGTTCCATCAATAATACAATCTTTGATATAGGTTCTCTTATTTGCTTTAAGGTAAAAAGTATCCTGAAAACCGCTCATTTTGCAATTATGAAATATAGTTCTGTCACCATTCACCATTAAAGCTACTGCCTGACCCCCTTTTTTATACTCTTGTAATTCACTATTGATAGTATTCTCAAAAGTGATGTTCTCGGCAAAAAAATCATTTGCTTCTATCAGAACACTAAAAGATTTGCTTGTTCCTCCTGCAATTTCAGCATAATCATCATAAGTAAGAATTGTATTTTTATAAGATTTGCCTATTAAGGATACGTTTTTCTTTCCTGCTGCTAATTTTAATTTTTCTTTATACGTACCAGGTTTTATAAAAATGATAGTACGTTTAGAACTATTATCAGGTACAGCATTAAAAGCGTCCTGAACTTTGGTGTAGTTACCGCTTCCATCAGCAGCTACTACAATATCATAGGCAATTTTGTTTTTTTGAGCATGTAAAGACGTGGTGAAACAAAAAAGTAAGAAATAAAAGGTAAGTAAAGTTTTTTTCATGTTAGATTTGAATGATAAGTGTTAAAATAAAATTTCCAAGGTTCAAAATTTTGAACCTTGGAAATCTATAAAAATAATTGAATATTAACTAAGAAATGCTGTTTTTTACTTTATGCCCGAATGCTCCGAAATAAAGAATAATCACGAAGCATACTAACGGAATTATATAGCCAGCCTGAATATCATCATGTTTCATATCAATCAGGGTTCCCATTGCATAAGGAAGGATTGCTCCACCAACAATAGACATTACCAGCCATGAAGAACCCGTCTCTGTATTAGATTTTAAACCAACTAATCCTAAAGAGAAAATAGTTGGAAACATAATAGACATAAAGAATCCAATTCCGCCTAAAGCATAAATAACTACAATTCCTGATCCGTAAATGGCTACTAAGCAAAGTAAAATATTTGCAACACAATAGATAGAAAGCAAAACATAATCTTTGACAAATTTCAAAAAGAAAGTTCCGCTAAATCGTCCTGCCATAAACAAGAAACCATAAATGCCAAGATAGTATGCTGCCGTTTTTTCATCTAATCCCGCTTCCTTTTGTGCTATTCGAACAAAAAAACTAGTTACACAGACCTGTGCTCCTACATAAAAAAACTGCGCTACAACTGCCCAAGTTAAGTGGGAGAATTTCAAAACAGAGAAAAATCCAGGTTTAATTTCGTTTTCAGTTTGTTTAGATTTCATTGATGGCAAATGCATAAAGTAAAACATAATTGCTACTAAAACCAAGATGCTTCCTAAAACTATATAAGGTAATTTCACTGCCGAAGCCTCTTCTAATAAGTAAGCAGCTTTTGTCGCTTCTGGCATTGCAGCCATTTCTTCTGGAGTATGGTTGATTCCTGAAAGTATAAAAATACCTCCCAAAACAGGACCTAACATAGCAGCTAAACCATTAAAGGATGCCGCCAAATTTAATCTAAATGATGAAGACTCTGGAGGGCCTAAAATAGCAGCATAAGGATTAGCACTGGTTTCTAAAATCGTTAATCCACAACCAATAACAAATAAAGCAAAAAGAAAAAGTTCATAAGTTCTGGTATTTGCTGCTGGTACAAAAAGAAATGCTCCTGTAGCAAAAACTAATAAACCGGTAATGATACTATTTTTATATCCTATTTTTTTTATAATCATACCCGCAGGAATTGCCATTATAAAATAGGCGAAAAAGATGGCAGTGTCGATTAATGTTGATTGGCTGTTATTAAGCTGACAAGCTTTTTTTAAGTGTGGGATCAAAATGCCATCAAGCCCATGCGCCATTCCCCAAAGGAAAAATAAGCTGGTAATTAAAATGAAAGGTAAAAGATACTGATTTCCTTTTCCGCTTTCTGTTGGAACTTCGTGTTGGTCGCCCGTTTGGTTGGTTACTTGCATAGCTAGATTTTTATTTTTAGGATTATTTCTTTTTTACTAGTAATAGGTGGTCACATACCAAAACCACTTCTCCTCGCTGGTTGATGATTTCTACGTGCTCTGTCACTGTTCCCATATCCGGTTTTTTGGCTTCTCCTTTTTCTGAAATGGTAATTTCCGAATGAATCGTGTCACCAATGTGAACCGGTTTTACAAAACGCATTCTGTCATATCCTTTTGAAAAAGCTTCCGGATTTATTTCAGATGCCGTCAGACCGATGCCAATGCTAAAAACCATTGTTCCGTGGGCAATTCGTTGTCCAAATGGCTGTGTCTTGCACCATTCTTCATCCATGTGATGCGGGAAAAAATCACCCGTGTGTCCGGCATGAACTACAAAATCAGTTTCTGTTATAGTTCTGCCTAATGTAACTCTTTTATCATTAAGTTGGTAATCTTCGAAAAATGTGGATTTGAAATACATGTTTTTTTAGTTTTTTAGTCCTTAGTGATTAGTCCTTAGTGATTAGCTAATTACTATGGACTAGCGACTAATTACTTTATTTATATAATTTTTTTGGGCGTTTTAACACGCTTTCCGCTGTATCTTTTTTGGCAGAAAAAGCCAAAAAAGGATGCCGCTTCAATCGTTAACGCGGGCAATCGTTGTTATAAGTCATTGAAGTGGAATTCCTCCTTTTTGATTACTGACGTAACAGGCTTCAACAACTTTCATCGTGTCAAGTACATCCTGAACACTTGCTAATAATTTGTCGTCAGAACCTTCTTTAAAACGCATTAAGTTAGACATGGTTCCAATGAAAGCTTCCGGAAACCAGGAACCTTCCAGCTTGATTTCTTCCCATTCGTAGTTACCGTCTTTTTCTAAAGCAACTTCAAATTCGTCCGGCATACCGTCAGGATAATTCATCAATAAGCCCATTTTGGCTTTGATTGCTCCTTTTGTTCCTTCCCATTTGATGTAGCTTTCTTCATGTTTTGGACCAAAATGATGATCGTGATTGGTGTTAATAACCACTCGCATTGAATCGCCATAATCTAAAATAATTGAAGAACGGCAGGATGATAGTTTTTTCAAAGGATGATTAGTTGTTTTAGCATAAACTCCTGTTGGATTTCCCAAAAATGAACGAATGCAGTCAATATAATGCACGCTGTGAAAAAGTATTTCTAATCTTGGGTGTTCCTTAATCAGAGGGAACAATTCCCAAGGTGTGTTTACTGTTACTTTAAATTCTAAATCATACAAATCACCTATGATTCCCTGATTGATCATATAGCGTGCTGCACTAACAAAAGAGGCAAATCGCAACTGAAAATTAATGGCAGCAACCAATCTCTTTCTTTCGCAAACTGCTACGATTTCTGTGGCTTGTGCCAAATCATTCCCCATAGGCTTTTGAATCAGTACCGCAGCGCCATCTGGAAGTTGTTCCAATATTTCAATATACTGATCAGGTAAAACAGTGATGTCATAAACGGCATTCGATGGCGCATTTTTTACTGCCTCGGCTACATTTTCAAAAACATTTGGAATACCAAATTGTTCTGCCATATCCTGTGCCTTTGAGAGTGTTCTGTTGGTAATACCAAAAACACTCATACCTGCCATTTTATAAGCCGGAAGATGGGCATCTTTTACAATACCGCTCGCGCCAATAATGATAATCGGCTGCGTTGTTTCTGGTAATAAGGGTTTATATGGAATATTCATAATTATATAATTTGCAGAATAGCATTCTGTGTTTCTTCTAATAATTCTTGAGATGGAATATCACTTTCTAAGGCTTTTAAAACCATTTTGTCAATCAGTTCGGCCACTTTTGGCCAAACCGGAGTTTGTGGTAAGGTTAAAGCGTTCTCATGCAATGTTTCCAGTTTATGATAAAACGGAATGGTTTTATTGATTTCAACATCATTCCAGGTTGATTTTCTGCATCCGATTCCGCCTTCATTAGTTAGCAATTTATCGCTTTCAGGGTTTGTGGCAAATCGTAGAAAATCGTAAGCTAGTTTTTGGTGTTTACTTCCTGTGCCAATGGTATATAGCCAATACACATTCAATGAAGCCGTTTTATGGTTTTCATCATGTGGTAATTCCGTAATATCTACTTTTCCTTTTATTTTCGATTCTTCAATTACTTCACACATTGAGGCAAATCCAAACCAGTTGATTGACATTGCCGCTTCACCTTTGGCGAAAGCCATACCGGCTTCAACAGAACCAAAATCTTTGGATTGCGGATGAAGGGCTTTTTTATTGCTGGCTATATTTCTGTAAAAATCCAAAGCTTCAATCGCTGCCTTTTGGTTAATATCAATTTGATTTTGGGAGTTCAATAAAGAACCGCCTCTTGTCCACAACTGCAGGCAGAAATCAAAAACCATGTTGTGTCCGTCAGGATAATGGGCAAAAACAGATCCGTATAAATTTTGATCAGGTCGATTGAAAAATTCAGCAATCTGAGTGAATTGTTCCCAGGTTTTTGGAGAATGCAATTCGTAATCAAATTGTTTTTTGAAATTTTCTTTTTCAATTGGGTCTTCAAATAAATCTTTCCTGAAAATCAAACATTCCGGCCCATCATGGAAAGGAAGTCCATAAGTTCCGTTGTTAATTTGCTGTAAATGCAATAAAGACTTATGCCAGCCTTCAGGATAATTTTGAGGAGGATTCTCGGCAATTAATGACGTCAAATCAAGAACCGCTTTTTCATTCGCAGCATCAAAAATCCAGTCGGTATTGATGTGTGCAATATCCCAGCTTCCGTTTATTAAACCTTTATTGGTAATGGTTTCTTCATAAAGATCGTGCAGTTCCAGCGGAATCATTTCTGCTTCAATGGTAATGTTGTTTTTCAGGCAGAACAAATCCCACAGCTTTTGCAATGTACTTTCAAAAGGATCAAATTTCCGGACAGCGATTCTTAATTTTTCCATTAGGCTATAAATTCTTTAATGATTCGCTCGTTGTCCTGTCCTAATTTAGGAGAACCTTTACCTGATGTAAAAATTTCTCCGTCAATTCTAATAGGACATCGGGTTGTTTTATAATTGTAGCTGTCAGTCATTTCAACACGCTGTGTAAAATTTAAAACCTGAAATCCTTCTTCAGCAAAAAGCTGTTTATAGTTTAGGACTTTGGCACACCAGATATCCGCCGGTTCCAAAATATCCAGCCAATATTGGGTTTCCTGAGTTTGTAAATGTTCTGCTAAAATGTTTTTGATGTCATCCCTTAATTCGAATTTATTTTCAGGAAACTGAAGCAATTCATCACATTTTAAAAGGGACGCCAAAACCGGAATTGATCCCATTGCTAAAGCCAGATAGCCATTTTTGGTTTTGTAAATTCCGTAAGGCGCACCCAGATAAGCGTGGGCATTATTGGATTTTGTTCGCACAGGCAGTTCACCGCCGTCGTTGAAATAAGTGGTAATCGTTTCAAACTGAAAATCAAAAGCAGATTCCAGCATACTTACCTGAACTTTTGCTCCAATATTGTGAGTTGCTTTTCTATATAAAGCTGCTAAAATTCCTTGTGCCAAATGTGCTCCGGCCAGCATATCTACTATTGATAATCCCATTGGTACCGGACCATCTTCCTGATTTCCGCTCAGCCATGTTAAGGCTGTCATAGATTGTAATAATAAATCCTGTCCCGGTAAATTTTTTAATTCGGATTTTGTACCGTAGCCCGAAATTTCTGCATAGATGATATTGGGATTGATTTCTTTGACCTGATCATAACTCAATCCAACGCGTTCCATTACTCCGGGTCTGAAATTATGCATAACGACATCGGCTTTTGCCAGTAATTTTTTTAATTTTTCCAGTTCATTTGCTTGTTTAAAATCGATTGCAAATGATTCTTTGTTTCTGTTGATGGTATGAAATACGGATGATTCTCCATTCATAATCAAATCAGATGTATATAAGGTTCTGCAGATATCGCCTGTTCCCGGTTTCTCAATTTTTATCACACGCGCACCCAGATCTGCCAATCGCAAACTCCCTGAAGGGCCTGAAAGAAACTGGCTAAAATCTACTATTAAATAATCTTCTAAGGGTTTCATTCTGCTAGTTTAAAAATTGTTCGTGTATTGTTACATTATCTTCGCCAACTTTAGGCGCTGCTTTAGTACTGGTTAGAATTCTACCATCCAGCTGAATCGGGCTTCTTGTAGTAACCAAAGTTTCCCCTGCCGAATTTTGTACCGTTTGTTTCAACTCCAGTTCATTAACAAAAGGCTGGCTGTCCAATTCCTGGTAATTAAGTACTTTGCCACACCAGATTCCTTCTTTTTGAAGTAATTCAATCCAATAATCTGCTGTTTGAGTATTGAGTTTTTCAGTTAATATTGCTCTGATTTCATCCCTTTGAGAAAACCATTTGCGTTTATCGCTGTATTTTTGGAAATCGATTTCTAAAACACTTCCAATAAAAAGCAAATCTCCCATTGCTAAGGAAATGTAACCATCCTGAGTTTGATACACTCCATAGGGTGCGCTTAGAAAAGCATGGGCACTTCCTTTAACATCACTTCTTTTTGGCTGTTGTCCGCCATCATTTAAATAAGAAGTAATAGCTTCGAACTGCACATCCAATACCGATTCCAGTAAACTTACTTCAACTAAAACTCCTTTTCCGGTTTTGGCCCTTTTTAATAATGCTGCCAAGATTCCCTGAACGAAATGATTCCCACACATTAGATCGGCTACAGCCAGACCAAACGGAACAGGTCCCTGACTTTTTCTGCCACTAAGCCAGCTTAATCCGGAAAGAGACTGGAGCAACAAATCCTGGCCTGGTTTGTTTGCCCAGGGGCCTTTGTCTCCGTAACCTGTGATGGTTCCGTAAATTATTTTTGGATTGATATTCAAAACATCATCGAATGTCAAACCAATTTTATCCATTACGCCAGGTCTGAAATTATGAGTCATAATATCTGCCTTGGCGATTAGTTTTTTGACTAAAATTAAATCTTCAGGATTTTTAAGATCGGCCGCAAATGATTCTTTATTTCTGTTGATGGTATGAAAAAGCAGACTGCTGTCGTCAACAAAAAGGTCTTTGATGCTTAATTGCCGGCAGGCTTCACCTTTTACAGGACGCTCGATTTTAATTACTCTCGCTCCTAAATCGGCCAGTTTCAATCCGGCAGAAGGGCCTGCCAAAAACTGACAAAACTCCAATACAACTAATCCTTCTAATGGTCTCATGCAGTTATAAGTTTAAAGACTTGATGTAAAGTGCATTCATTGCAGATAAAGCAGCTTCTTCATCGCCTCCATTCATTAAATAATCACGTACGACATCGCCTGCATGATCCTGAAAATACATGTGTCCTGAATATCTTGGTCTTAAAAAGGCTCTTTCTAAAGCAGGCAATGTGTTTTTGAAATAATCATGAGTAATTCCGTTGATTCGGTCATTCTTCCATGCTTGTAAATGCCCAGGCTGTCCGCCGTTATCTGAAAAAATATTTTGTTGTACCTGAGAAGATCCTGTGAATTCAGCATATTTTATCGCTTCCGGAATATACTGGCTGAAAGAAGAAACAGCTAAACCGGTTCCGCCCAGAGAACTAATCATCGGTTTGTCATTCAATTTTACCAAATCATAAAAATGAAGCAAGTTTTTGCTGTAACCACTTCTTGAATAATTGGAATAACCGTAAGCAAAAGGGCAGTAGGCAATTTCATCCGAATTGACCATCGCTTCATATACCTGAATCGGATTTCGGTTAAAATTTGCAGGATCCATTAACTGAGCCAGTTCGCGATGCATCTGTAAAGCTTTTTTTCCTGTTTCTTCAGAAATTACTTTTTCCTGTGACTGGAAAGGCGCTTTACCTAAACTGCAACAAAAAGAATAAAAAGTCATTAGTGAATCTACCGGAATTCCTGCAAAGGCAATTAATCCTTTTTTTGCTAAAGCCAATAAATCATCATATGTCTGCGGAACTTTTAATCCCTGTTTTTCTAAAATATCTAACCTTGCTGCTGCTACCGGAGTGGCTGCATCTATTGGCAAAGCCCATAGTTTGTCGTGAAATACGTAACTCCCGTAAGATTTACCAACGGTGTTGATTTCCTGATCTTTTATATATTCGGCAGAAAGATAATCTGATAAAGGCAGAATTGTTTTGGTATCTGCGCCAAATCCTGTCCATGGATGGTCAATAACCAACAGATCAAATCTTTTTGCCAAGTCTTCAATCGAAGCATCTGCAAATTCCTGTAAACTTCTTTTTTCCCAACTGATTTCTATTTCCGGATTCAACTCTGTAAAACGCTGAGCTGTGGCAACCATTGGGAGTAAACCTCTGGTGTGATTCCACGTAATCCCTTTTAGTTTTTTCATTTTTTAATAATCTGATTTAATAAATGTGATTTTCACATTTACAAATATAGAAATTAGATTCAAATGCTATGATTATATATTTAATTTTTGGCAAATTGGGTAAGTGTTTTTTATATTTTATACAAATTACGCATAAAATGTGATATTGCTTTTGATTATATCTGTTTTTAAGCATTGATAATTAAAATAAATGCCTGGTATTAATATTAAGTTTTATATTTGTAAATGTAAAAATCACATTTATTTTTACGCTTATTTACATAAAATACAATTTTTTAAAGTAGCGATTATGCTTAAAACTTCTTTTCTTTCTAAAATTATTGTGTTGCTGATTTTGGTAACAACAATTTCAAATGCTCAAAACACAATTCCAACTAAGCTGAAATGGTCAGAAAGAATGGCTTTAACATTGATGCAGCGCCATTCGCAATCGTACATGCTTGATGATGCTAAAGTGGCTCATATTAGTTATGTTCATGGTTTGGTTACTTATGCTTTTCAGCAATTAGGCAAACAAAAAAATGATGAAAAATATACGGCTTATGCCAAACAATATGCTGATGAATTGATTGATGCCGATGGAAATATTAAAACGTATAAATTTGAATCCTTTAATATCGATAATATTCCAACGGGCCGAATTTTGTTTGATATCTATGAAAAGACTAAAGACAAACGATATATAATTGCTATGCAGACTTTGCGTAAACAATTAGAAGAGCAGCCTCGTACACCAAGCGGTGGTTTTTGGCACAAAAAAATATATCCTAACCAAATGTGGCTGGATGGTTTGTATATGGGTGAACCATTTTATGCAGAATATACGGTTACGTTTGAAAACGGAGCTAAGTTAGATGATGTTGCTCATGAATTTGAATTGATTCAGCAAAAAGCAACAGATGCAAAAACAGGATTGTTATACCATGCCTGGGATGAGAGTAAAGAAATGCCATGGGCAAACAAAGAAACCGGAGTTTCTCCTAATTTTTGGTCGCGGTCAATGGGCTGGTATGTGATGGGATTGGTAGATGTCCTGGATTATTTTCCTAAAGACCACCCAAAAAGAAAAGAACTGATTTTGTATTTAAACAATATTTCGAACGCCTTAGTGAAATTTCAGGATCCATCAGGTTTATGGTATCAGGTTACTGATATGGGAACCCGAGACGGGAATTACCTTGAAACTTCGGGTACGGCAATGTTCGCTTATGCTTTTGCAAAGGGAGCAAAAAAAGGTTATTTGCCTAAAAAATTCAAAAAAATTGCTGAAAAGGCCTTTGACGGTATTACTTCAAAATTTACCAAAGTGTATCCAAACGGCGAAATTGAAATTACGAATGCCTGCGCTGTAGCAGGTTTGGGAGGGAAGCCTTATCGTGATGGCTCTTTCGAATATTATATTAATGAAAGAAGAAAGGATAATGACCCTAAAGTAACCGGACCTTTTATACTGGCGGCTTTAGAATTAAATAAATAATGCTATAATTAAAAAATATGTTTTCATTACAAAATAAAAAAGCCGTCATAACCGGCGGAGGAAGCGGAATAGGAAGAGCTATTGCAACTCTGTTCGCAAAACAGGGAGCAGAAGTTCACATCATTGACTTAAGTATTGAAAGTGCTCGGGAGGCTGTAGCTGATATTCAGCAATTGGGCGGAAAAGTATTTTCATATGCGTGTAATGTAGTAGATCAACAAGAGGTTGTTGCTACGTTTGAAAAGATTGGAAATATCCATATTTTGATCAATAATGCCGGTATTGCTCATGTGGGCAAAGTAGATACAACTTTGGAAATCGATTTCCAAAGGGTAATGGATGTAAACGTAAAAGGAGTTTACAATTGTTTATATGCTGCAATTCCACAATTTAGATTATCTAAAGGAGGTGTTATTCTGAACATGGCTTCTATAGCATCATGGGTAGGAATTCAGGATCGTTTTGCTTATTCGACTGCTAAAGGAGCTGTAATGGCAATGACTTTATCGGTAGCGAGAGATTATATAGATGAAGGAATTCGATGCAATTCAATTTCACCGGCAAGAGTTCATACTCCATTTGTTGACGGATTTATAAATAAAAATTATCCGGGTAAAGAAACCGAAATTTTCGAAAAACTATCTAAGTCACAACCAATAGGCCGTATGGGACAACCCGAAGAAATTGCTGCACTGGCTCTCTACTTATGCAGTGATGAAGCAGGGTTTATTACCGGAAGTGATTATCCTATTGACGGAGGATTTATAAAATTAAATAATTAAAAAAGAGATACTAAGGTTCTGAGATACTAAGCTGCTAAGATTTTAGCCTTAGAACCTTAGAACCTCAAAATCTTAGAACCTTAAAAAATAAAAGAAAATGAAATTAATACGTTTTGGAGCAGCCGGACAAGAAAAACCGGGAGTTATAATTGGAGAAAAAAGATATGACGTTTCTTCTATTGTAACGGATTTTAATGAAGCTTTTTTCGAAGACAATGGTTTAGAGAAATTAAAAAAAGCTTTAGAAAGTAATCCTGTTTTACCAGAAGTTAGTGCAGATGTACGTTTGGGGTCTCCGGTGGCAAGACCTTCAAAAATAATCTGTATTGGATTGAATTATGTGGATCATTGTCATGAAACAGGTGCTCCGATTCCAACAGAGCCAATTATCTTTTTCAAGTCAACTACATCATTATGCGGACCAAATGATGACTTGGTTATTCCAAAAAACAGTGAAAAAACGGATTGGGAAATCGAGCTGGCATTTGTAGTGGGCAAAAAAGCAAGTTATGTGGAAGAAGCAGAAGCTTTGGATTATGTTGCCGGATACGCTTTATTGAATGATTACAGCGAAAGAGCTTTTCAAATCGAAATGGGCGGACAATGGGCAAAAGGTAAAGGCTGTGATACTTTCGCGCCTCTTGGGCCATTTTTGGCTACTCAGGATGAAATCGCTGATGTGAATAATTTACCAATGTGGTTAACTGTTAATGGGAAGAAATTCCAAAACAGTAATACTTCAAATTTGGTTTTCAAAATTCCATTTTTGGTGCATTACCTAAGTCAGTTTATGACTTTGCTTCCTGGCGATATCATTAGTACAGGAACGCCTCCGGGAGTAGGATTGGGAATCAAGCCGGATCCAATCTATATCAAACCGGGCGATGTTATTGAATTAGGAATGGACGGTTTAGGTTCAAGTAAACAAGTAGCTAAAGCTTATTCTAAATAAAATGAAATATATTGTTTGTGAAAAACCGCAGGAGTTTCTAATTAAAGAAAAATCAATGCCGGAACCAAAAGAAGGAGAAGTACTTTTGAAAATTAGAAGAATAGGTGTCTGCGGAACCGATATTCACGCTTTTGGAGGAACACAGCCTTATTTTGAATACCCAAGAATTCTTGGGCATGAACTGGCTGCCGAATATATAAAAGGAAATGCAAAAGGTTTCCAGCCGGGCGATAAAGTAACTTTTATACCTTATTTCAGCTGCGGCAACTGTGTAGCGTGTAGAAATGGTCTGACTAACTGTTGTGCCAATATTAAAGTTTTCGGAGTACATATTGACGGAGGAATGGCCGAGTATGTTACAATTCCGGAACAATATTTATTGCAGGGACAAGGTTTGGATTATGATGAACTGGCGCTGGTTGAACCTTTGGCAATTGCAGCGCACGGAGTAAGAAGAGCCGCTGTAAAAGCAACCGATACCGTTTTGGTAATGGGTGCAGGACCTATTGGATTAGGATTGATTCAGTTTGCTAAAATTGCCGGAGCCAAAGTGATTGTGATGGATATCAACGAATATCGTCTTAACTTTTGTAAAGAAGCACTTCAGGCAGATGAAGTTATTAATCCGCTGCATGATGATGTGGCAGCAAAATTGGCGGAACTGACCAATGGCGATATGGCGAACGTAGTAATCGATGCTACCGGAAACCAAAAAGTGATGAACAGTGCTTTTAATTACATTTCGCATGGCGGAAGATTTGTTTTGGTTGGACTTCAAAAAGGCGAATTGAGTTTCAGTCATCCTGATTTCCATAAAAGGGAATCTACTTTGATGAGCAGCCGAAACGCTACCATCGAAGATTTTGAATATGTGATGAAATGCCTGAAAGAAGGTAAAATCGATCCGAAAAAATATATCACACACAGAGCTGATTTTTCGGATATGATCGGCGAATTTGGAAAATGGATTGATCCAAAAAACAATACTATTAAAGCAATTATAGAATTAAATTAATTCTGAAAAACAGAATATTATGGACTTACATTTAAAAGGTAAAATTGTAGTCGTATCAGGCTCAGCCGGAAAAGAAGGAAGTATTGGGGAAACAATCATCAACAGATTGGCTGATGAAGGGGCAATTCCGGTTTTAGTTGACAGAAACAGCAGGGGTTTTGGCTATGCTGAAGCTTTGCAGAAAAAAGGAATCGATTCCTTGTTTGTTCAGACAGATGCTACAAATCCGGATGAAATGCAGAATGCTGTAAATAAAATTGCTGAAAAATACGGCAGAATAGATGTTGTGATCAATAACGTAGGTGTAAATGATGGTGCCGGATTGGATGCTACTTACGAGGAATTTATGGATTCTTTGAAACTGAATGTAGTAAGTTACTTTTTATTGGTGAAATTTGCTCTTCCGTACTTAAAAGAATCAAAAGGAAATATTTTGAATATTGGTTCAAAAGTAGCTTTGACAGGGCAAGGCGGAACCTCAGGTTATGCTGCTGCAAAAGGCGGTGTTCTTGGACTTACGAGAGAATGGGCGGTTGATTTGATTCAGTACGGAATTCGTTCGAATGCTATAATTATTGCCGAATGTTATACACCAGCCTACGAAGACTGGATTAAAACAGTACCGGATGGCGAAGCAGTTTTGAAAAAGATAAATAAGAGTATTCCGTTTGAGTCCAGAATGACTAAAACAGAAGAAATTGCAGATACGACGCTTTTTATTATTTCAGATCGTTCTTCGCATACTACAGGACAGTTTGTTTTTGTAGAAGGGGGTTATGTGCATTTGGATCGTGCTTTAATTAATGATGTAAATTAAGGGTATGAGCCGAATTGATTCTCATCAGCATTTTTGGATATTTGATCCGGTTAGGGATAGCTGGATTGATGATTCCATGCAAAATATTCAAAGGGATTTTTTACCCGAAGATTTGTATCTATTGCTTTCCCAAAATCAATTTTCGGGATGCGTAGCGGTTCAGGCAAGTCAGTCTGAAGCAGAAACCGATTTTTTATTGGATCTTGCTTCAATAAATGATTTTATAAAAGGAGTCGTAGGCTGGGTTGATTTGAGAAGTGAAAACATTTCAGACCGATTAAGTCATTTTTCTCAATTTGAAAAGCTAAAAGGTTTCAGACATGTGGTTCAGGGAGAACCGGATGATTTCATGTTTGGTGAAGCATTCCGTAACGGAATCAAAGCTTTAAAAGAATTTGACTTCACTTACGATATTCTGATTTTTCATCGTCAGCTGCCTGCTGCAATCGATTTGGTAAAAACGTTTCCTGAGCAAAATTTTGTGATTGATCATATTGCAAAACCTGATATTAAATCGAGCGACATTGCATCATGGAAAAAAGGAATTGAGGAAATTTCAAAATTCGAAAACGTAT
This sequence comes from Flavobacterium fluviatile, assembly GCF_010645065.1. Classification (GTDB taxonomy): domain Bacteria; phylum Bacteroidota; class Bacteroidia; order Flavobacteriales; family Flavobacteriaceae; genus Flavobacterium; species Flavobacterium fluviatile. The sequence continues at coordinate 15,011 of NZ_JAADZW010000010.1, forward strand.
GGTGTAAAATATCCGGAATGGTGACAGAAGCCGATTGGAACAATTGGAAACCATCCGATTTAAAACCGTATCTGGATGTGATTTTTGAAAACTTTTCTGCAGATAAATTGATGTTTGGCTCTGACTGGCCGGTTTGTAATGTGGCTTCAGATTATAGTAATTTAGTCAAAACTTTAGAAGATTATCTGGCTGCTTTCTCAGTTGAAGATCAGAATAAATTTTGGTTTAAAAATGTCAAATCATTCTATAAACTGAATGATTAGAAAGAATAAATATTTGAATATATAAAAAAAGCGTGAATTTGAGATTTCACGCTTTTTTTATGATTTTATTTTTTTAAAACATCAGTTTCAGGAGTCCATTTTTTCTGCCATTCCGGATATTTTTTCAATACTTTTTCAGGGTTATACGTGTACCAGGCATAACCGCTTCTGCGTTCGCGGCTAACTTCTGCCAATGAATAAAGGTACACACTGTCCCTGTCGCAAAACAAAGGTCTTCCTGTTCCTAATTCGTAATAGCGAGTCCAGATTGGGGGTGCAGTGGGATCGTTTACAACACGACGGTCATCTTTCACTTTCTTGAATTTTGAATCAAATTCCGGAGCCTCGAAAGTCTCTACTCTGGTATTGTATATTTTAGAATCCTCAAACCATTTAACAGCGCCTTGTACCGCTCTGATAACCTGTTCGCTTGGATTTTCTATTTTCATCAAAAATAAAACCACGTCAACACTTTCGGCATTGCTCACACTAGGCGGTTCAAATTTTCTTGCCCATGCAGGTAACAAGGTGACTTCGTCATGTTGCTGACACCAGGCACTTAGTTTTCCGTGGTCAGAAATTTGTGTTTTTAAAATACAGTCAATTCCTTTTTCATAAGCAACACTTACTTTATTTCTCGTTTCAGCATCTACAAAAGCAAAATTAGAATCATTTTTGACTATTTTGTCAAGCAAATTCATAATTCCCATATAAGTACCATCGTTGAAAGTTATATGGCGGCTGTATCCTTTTTCTAAAGGAAAATATTGTGGCCAGCCTCCATTAGGATACTGTGCTTCTAAAATAAAATCGATTCCTTTCAGGCAGGCCGTTTTGTATTTTTCGATTTTAGTTAGTGTATAAACCTGCGCCAGATAATAGACATGAGTATATGTGGTACCGTTGTCAAAAGTGGTATGCAAAACCGATCTGGAACCTACGACGTCTTTTATCTGTTCCGGTGTTAAAATAGCACGCATGTCGTAATTTTTTGGCCACCCTCCGTTATCACGCTGAAAATAGATAATGTTGTCTGCTATTTTAGTGAATTCGGATTCATCATATTTCGGCTGATTTGGTATTGGATTTACGATATTGTTTTTATCGGCAATACCATACCAGTGATTCATGCTGTCGCTAAATGGTTTTGTGCTGATTACCACGGTCTTTTTGTCTTTTTCAGATTGAGCAGCTGAATAAAGAAACGAAAAAGAGGTAAGCAGGATTCCAAATAATAAACTCTTACTTTTGGACAGACCTTGTAGTGTTTTCATAGTTGTTTTTGATGTACTTCAGTTGTGTTTAGTTTTAAATTTAGACACAACTGAAGCCTAAAGGTTTAATCAGCTATAGTTTTACGGCTGATTTTGGAACGGTTTCTCCAATAACTGTTTTTTTGGCAAAATCAGAGTTTGCAGAAGGAACAAATTCTACATTCTCAGTAGCTTCTCCATTAATCGTAATGGCTTTAGATGAAGTAGAGTTGAATTCAATATCCTTAAACGACATGTTTTTGCCGTTGTAGATGTCAATTACATTTGGTTTGTCGATATCCAGTTTTGCATTGTGAATTTTGATTCCGTTCGCATCAACAATAGTAAATCCTTTTTCTGCTTTTGCAATCAGATTAGAGATTTCTATATTTTCAAGGTTCATTTCAGGCAATCCTTGTAAAAATACAGCTTGTTGTGCTCCTTTGATCGTTACATTTTTTATCGAAATGTTTTTGAACTGAGGTGTTTTTTCATCAACAGGCATTTTTTGATTCACAATTTTATCACCGCCTTCTTCCAAAGTTTCAGCAATGGATTTTCCACCATAATAAAGATTGAATGAAATCGCCTGAGACGGAATGTCAGTCATGAAAATATCAGAAATAAAAATATTTTCTACAACACCACCGCGTCCACGGTTACTTTTAAAACGCAAACCAACATCAGTACCCATAAAAGTACAATTAGAAACGTGCATGTTTTTTACACCACCTGACATTTCACTTCCTACAGTTACACCTCCGTGTCCGTGATAAACGATGTTATTTTTTACAATGATATTTTCACACGGAACACCACGGTCACGACCGTCTTTATCTTTTCCGGATTTAATACATATGGCATCGTCTCCCACATCAAAACTTGAATTTTCAACAATAACATTTTTACAGGATTCTACATCAAGACCGTCTCCGTTTTGTGAAAACCAGGGGTTACGAACCGTTATATTACGAACAATCAAATCTTCAATCATTAACGGATGAATATTCCATGCCGGTGAATTTTGAAATACAGGTCCGTCAAACAATACTCTTTTACTGTTTTGAATGCTAACCAGTACCGGACGAAGGAAATCATGGATGGCTTCAAATTCTTCCTTGGTTTTCAAATCAAGACGTACATTCTGATCTGCTCCTACAGAAGCTTTCATGAATGTTTCAGATGGATACCAGCTCGTTTTGCTTTCGTTAAGAACCCCTCCGGAGTTTACAAATTTCTTCCATTGGCTTTCTGTAAGTTTTGCTTTTTTAACTTGTCTCCACACCTCGCCAGAACCATCCCAGACACCATTTCCGGTAAAGGCAACATCTTCAAGATTTTTTCCGTAAAGTGGGGAAATACAACGCCACGTGTTCAAACCTTCAAAACTCGTTTCGATGATTGGATATAAACTTTTATCTGGAGAAAATTTTATTAAAGCTCCAGTTTGTGCATGCAATTCGATTTTGCTTTTTAGAATGATTGGGCCAGTTAACCATATTCCCGGCGGGATAATTAGTTTTCCACCCCCTTTTTTTGAAAGTGCAGTAATAGCATCTTCGAAGGCTTTTGTATTTAAAACATATCCTCCGTTTACAGCTCCAAAATCTTTAAGATTTACTGTGTTTTTTGGAATTTTTGGTTCATTGACCTTAGCCATTTTGAACTCAATGTTGTCGTAGGTACCATTGGATTTTGACTTTTGGGCTACCGCATTTACTGAAAAGCTGATGGTCAGAATAGCCATTAGTGTACGGAAAAATTGTGTTGGATTAGTCTTCATTCTTATTGAATTAGTTAAAGTTTAAACTTAATTATCAAAATAGTATGATATTTTTATCTTGATAATACTTTTTTTACAAATTAAAATAAGTTTTGTAAAAAAACGAAAATACAATAATGTAATCGATTGCACAAATTTATAAAAAATATTTACAATATATTTAATGAAACTCGTTGGGTGAAATAGAATAAAAATAGCTTCATTTAAGGATTAAATCTAATTTGATCTGCGAAAATCCTTTAAAATCTGCGTGAAAATACTTTTTGCGTATTAATTTTTTCACGCAGTTTTAAACAGATTAAAGCAGATTTTAGACAGATTTATATCTAAGCTGATGCGATAGAGTTGGAAAAAAATAATTTCACCCCAACGGGTTAATGAAGTAAAAAATGATTACGATTGCAGTTAAAATGATTACAGCTTTTTACGATACTATTGAGTCCACTGATACCAACATATTTCAGGATGATACAGGTAGGTACAGGACACCGGTATTTTTATATTCTTTTATATTGTACCCATTATTTGGTAAAAGTGTAAAAAATACATTTATTTGCAAGTCTGTTGTTAAGAATTAAACTTACAGTTTTACCTAAAAAAAAATAAAATGCGTTTAAATATTTTTACCAAAGTTCTCATCATCTTTTTGATAACAATCTGCACATTCTCCCTGAATGCAGCCGAAATCTGGGTTTCTCCACAAGGGAAAGACACTAATTCAGGAGCAAAGTCAAGTCCGCTGGCTACTGTTCAGATGGCAGTAAGGAAAGCAAGGGAACTGCGTCGTCTGAAAGATCCGTCCATCAAGGACGGAATCCGCATTATTGTAATGAACGGAACTTATTATTTAAACGAACCTTTATTCGTAAGACCAGAAGACTCCGGAACAGCAGACAGCCCGACGACTATTGAGGCTGATGTAAACGCTAAACCAATCTTAAGCGGGGGAATCGAAATCAAAAACTGGAAAAAATCTACACTTGCCATAAACGGCTTAAAAGCAGGAACAATCTGGGAAGCTGTTGCACCACAGCAGGCAGGTGAAATTCTAAATTATCGTCAGTTATGGGTGAATGGCAAAAAAGCGGTGAGAGCCAAAAGTACTGCAGGAAATAAAATGGACAGAATTCTTTCATGGGATAAAGATTCTGAAACCTGCTGGATTCCTTTCAAAGATAAGTCGGTAAAGTTTGAGCCGGGAATGGAGATGTACATCGTCCAGTGGTGGGCCATTGCGAATCTCCGAATCAAAAATATCGAAATCAAAAAAGACAGCGCGAGACTTTCTTTCGAACAGCCGGAAAGCCGAATCCAAAGCGAACACCCGTGGCCGGCTCCGTGGATTTCTAAAAACAACGGAAATTCTGCATTCTATTTAAACAATGGAATTTCAATGCTGAACGAACCTGGCGAATGGTTTTTGGACAGAAAAAAAGGTAAAATTTATTACATTCCAAGAAAAGGTGAAGAACTGAATTCGGTTAAAGTTACTGCGCCGGTTTTGGAAAATTTAGTAAAAATTGAAGGAACTTTAGATACTCCGGTACATCATTTTAATTTCAAAGGAATTTCGTTTCAGTTCAGCAACTGGCTTCGTCCGTCACAGCAGGGACACGTTCCGTTGCAGGCGGGAATGTATTTATTAGATGCCTACAAATTAAAAACTCCGGGAACTCCAAATCAGGCGAGTTTAGAAAATCAGGGCTGGGTAGGAAGACCGAGAGCAGCCGTTGAGGTAAATTACGCCAATAATACACTTTTTGAAAGTTGTTCTTTTGAGCATTTGTCATCGACAGGTTTGGATCTGCATAAAGGAACGAATCATAATATTGTTAAAGGAAACCTTTTCAAAGACATTGGCGGTAACGGAATCAATCTGGGTGTTTTCTCAGAAGAATCATTCGAAGCGCACCTGCCTTATACGGTAAAAGACGATCGTGTAGTTTGCTCAGACGAATTGATTACAGATAATTTAATTACCAACGTAGCTAACGAAGATTGGGGATGTCTGGGAATTGCTGCCGGTTTCATTAAAAACCTGACTATTGAACACAACGAAATTTCGGATGTGGCGTATAGCGGTATTTCAATGGGCTGGGGCTGGACTCATACTGAAAACGTGATGAAAAACAATAAAATTATCGCAAATAAAATTCATCATTATGCGAAACATTTACATGATGTAGCCGGAATTTACACACTTTCATCACAGCCTGAAAGCCGAATAGAAGAGAATTATATTGATAAGGTTTACAACAGTCCGTATGCACACGATCCGTTTTTATGGCTGTACCTGTATACCGATGAAGGAAGTCAGGGTTTTACCATTAAAAACAACTGGATTCCGATTCAGAAAATCTTAAAAAATAATAATGGTCCTGCTGGGAATATCTGGCAGGATAATTATGCATTCGTTGATTCAAAAATCAAAGAAAACGCAGGAATTCGTGCGCCATACAGCAGTTTCCTGGCTAAAGAAGTCGTGGTTGATGAAACCTGGGGCTTGCAGGAAATGCCAAAACCGGTTGCGATTGAAGTAATCGGAAAAGATCTGGATATCGAAAAGATCAAATCGACTATAAAAGGGTTCCGAATTGTAGGGGAAGAATTGTACCAATGGCAAAATCATCTGGTGATTTACGGATTGATGAACCAGCCGGAAAGAACGAAAAGAAAACTGGCACTGGCTTTTCCTAAACTGGAAATCAAAATTTATGAAAATCCTGTGTATGACTTCCAGAATTTTGAAAGATGCAAAGGTGTAAAGCCGGTTTCTGAGTGGGAAAATATTGTATTGACTGCAAATTTGGTTGAAGACGAAAAACTGCAGAAAGAATATGTGGATTACCACACAACCCAATTCGAAAAATGGCCGGAAATCGCCAAAGGTTTCTGCAACGCCGATTTTCAGCAGTTGCAGGTTTTCAAAAACGGAAGACAATTAATATTGGTCATCAGTATTCCAAAAGGAGAAAGCCTGGATAAACTGAATCCGAAAACGACAGAAAACAATCCGCGTGTCAACGACTGGAACAACTTAATGAAAAAATACCAGAAAGGAATCGAAGGAACAAAACCGGGAGAAGTTTGGATTTTCCTGAATAAAGTAGAAACGAAATAAAGAGATAGCCGCGACTCGAGCGATAGCGAACACGCGAAGCAATTCACGAATTATTTTTTTTCAAATCTCACTTTTTAATTTTTTCGAATAATTCGAATTAATATTCGCAAAGATTAAAGAATAATTCGTGAATTCGTGGCGAAAAAAAACTAACAATCTAAAATAACCACATTCATGTTAAAAATAGCGATCTTAGGACTTGGAGAAGGACGTAGCACGATGTCGGCCGCTTTGGAAAGTTCAAAATTAGAACTTGTAAAAGTGTGCGACAGAAACGAAGAAATCTGCAAACAAAGAGCAAAAGAATTCGATTTTCATTCGTATACCACAAACTATGATGATTTATTAAACGATGATGCCATTGATATCATCGCAATCTATACCCCAGACCATTTGCACGCTCAACACGTAAAGCAGGCTTTGCTGGCAGGAAAGCACGTTGTGTGTACAAAACCTTTTATCGATGATCTTTCGGATGCGAAGGAATTATTGGAGTTAAGCAAATCAGCCGGCAAAAAAGTTTTTATCGGACAAAGTTCAAGATTTTTCGAACCGGCCAAAAGACAAAGAGCAGATTATGAAGCAGGATTAATAGGAGATTTGATTACGATTGAAGCCCAGTATCATGCTGATCACAGATGGTTTTTGAAAAAAGAATGGTCTTTGCTGCAATCTTTCAAATGGCTGTACGGCGGTTTAAGTCATCCGGTAGATTTTATCCGTTGGTATCTGCCAAACATCGAAGAAGTAATGGGCTACGGAATGATCAGCAGTAACGGACAATCTGCTGGTTTAAAAAATGAAGATACCATGCATTTTATTTTTAAAGCAACTGATGGCAGAATCGCCCGAGTTAGTGGAGTTTATACTTCGCCAACTCAGCCGGCACAGCGAGATAGCGGAATGAGTACCATTTTAAGAGCGACTGAAGGAGCCAGCCAGGCTGATTATCACGAATTACGTTATGCTGTTACAGATAAAACTGGTGAAGAAAAAGTAATCACTTGGGGCGATTCAACATTAAAATATTATTTCCGTTTTGAAGGACAAAGCCATCACGGAGGAGAATATCAAAACTATTTAGAATATTTTGCAGATAGTATCGAGCAAGGTTTTACCGCTTATCCGGATATGGAAGAAGGTATTGGAACCGTAGCATTATTACAAGCTATGGATAAAAGTTTACAAACAGGAATGCCAGTCAAAATTGCTGATGTTCTTAATGAATTCGGACTATGAATAACTCCATCTACGAAAAATTAACTACGCTCGATTTTGTAATTGTGGCAGCCTATTTGGTTATTTTATTAATTATAGGCTATGTGGTTAGTGTGAAGCAAAGCAAGAAGAATGAAACGCTTTTTATGGCTGGAAATTCTTTAAACTGGTACAATATTGGTTTTAACATGTGGGGAACAAATGTTGGCCCGTCTTCTCTATTGGCTTTTGCGAGTATTGGTTACGCGACCGGAATTGTAGCTGGAAATTTCGAGTGGTATGCATTTGTTTTCCTATTGCTTTTGGCGATTGTTTTTGCGCCGAGATATATTGCGAGCAAAGTCAGCACGATGCCCGAATATATGGGAAAACGTTATGGCGACAGTACACAAACTATTTTAGCATGGTATGCCATGGTTAAAATTCTGGTAAGCTGGTTATCGTTAGGATTATTCAGCGGTGGCATTTTGGTACGTCAGATTTTAGGAATTCCGATGTGGCAAAGTGTAACGGTTTTAGTGATTTTCTCAGGGATTTTTACTTATGCCGGCGGATTGAAAGCTATTGCCAAAGTGAATGTTTTTCAGATGATTTTACTCATTGTAGTATCATTGACACTTTCGTATTTAGGTTTGCAAAAAGTGGGAGGTATCGAAGCTTTAATAGCCAAAACACCTTCTAACTTTTGGAATTTAGTACGTCCGGTTGATGATGCTTCCTATCCTTGGCCTGCTATTTTATTGGGATATCCAGTGGCGGCTGTAGCATTCTTTTGTACGGATCAATCGATGGTGCAAAGTGTTTTAGGAGCCAAAAATTTAGAACAGGGACAATTGGGTGTGAATTTTATTGGTTGGTTAAAAGTTTTGGCTTTACCATTGTTTATTTTGCCCGGAATTTTATGTTATGTTTTGTATCCTGAATTAGGCGAGAATTCGGATTTGGCTTATATGACCATGGTGACGAATTTATTTCCAAGCGGAATGAACGGATTGGTAATTTGTGTCATGATTGCCGTTTTAGTAGCGACTATTGGTTCCTCATTAAATGCGTTAAGTACCGTTTATACTAATGATATTTATGTAAAAAAAATCAATCCTTCGGCGACAATTAAAGAACAAATTAAAATTGGTCGCTTGACAATTGCGGCAGGTTGTGTGTTGTCTATTTTAATTGCTATAGCGATTGATAATATAAAAGGACAAAATTTATTCAATATTTTTCAGGCGGTTTTAGGATTTTTGGCACCATCATTATCAGTTGTTTTCTTATTGAGTGTGTTCTGGAAACGCACTACCAAAAAAGCCGTAAACGCAACACTTTCATGGGGATCAGCATTTAGTTTATTCGTAGGAGTTCTGTATTTATGGATTTTCCCTGCGGATGCGTATCCGGTTTGGCCACACTTTTTATTGATTTCGTTTTACATATTTGCTGTGCTTTTAATTGCGGCAGTACTAATTTCATTGGCTGATAAAAATCCTGAAGTTAATTTTTCAGATGAAAGGGATATTCCTAAAACAAGTAAAAAGGTGAAACTTCTGTTTGGTTTGTTGGGATTGACGATTTTGGTTTTGTATTTGGTTTTTAATGGGAATTAGATTTTAAAACATTGATTTAAAGAGGCTGTCCAAAAAGGTCAGCCTTTTTTCATGCGGCAAATTTTAAAACAACTTTAACGCAATTAAATTTTACACAATTAAATTTTGTAATACTTTTGTATGTGAAATAAATGTAAAGTATAATTTAAAAGAAATCATAATGGCATTATTAGATGATTTAAACTGGAGACATGCGGTAAAGGCATATGATGCAACCAAAAAAGTAGCTCAGGGAGATTTAGAAAAAATATTAGAATCGGCACGATTGGCGCCAACTTCTTCAGGATTACAACCTTTTCGCGTTATTGTAGTCGAAAATCAGGAATTAAAAGAAAAAATGGTACAAGGTGCTTTAAATCCTGAAGTAATGCGTGATTGCTCACATGTTTTGGTTTTTGCCGCTTGGGACAGTTATACTCCGGAAAAAATTGATAAAGTTTATGATTTGCATACCGATGTACGCGAATTACCAAGAGGTCGTTTTAGTAGTTATACTGATAAAATTAAAGAAATATACGGCGCTCAAACACCCGAGCAACATTTTGCCCACACGGCCAGACAATCTTATATAGCTCTTGGTTTAGCAATGGCTCAGGCTGCCGAATTAAAAATTGATTCTACACCAGCAGAAGGTTTCAGTAATGAGGCAGTTGATGAAATTTTAAATTTAAAGGAATTAGGTCTTAAAAGTGTTACCTTATTGTATTTAGGTTACCGTGATGAAGCTAACGATTGGTTATCAAATATGAAAAAAGTGAGAATTCCGATGGAGGAATTTATCATAAAAAAGTAATAATTTAACCCGTTGGGCGAAATTAAAATAAGTGTCAGGCTGAGTCCATTCGGCTTCGCTCAGGATAAACTTAGTCGAAGCGCTTTTGAGCTCTCAAGCCTTCGACTCCGCTCAGGATGACATCAATTCTTTACGTTATAAATGATGTTTTATTTATTATTTTATACTTTTAATTCATTTTAAAGCAATTTCACCCAACGGGTTAATTTACAAAAAAAAGATATTCTTGAATTGATGGAAAAACCAGATGTTTTACAATTAAACCAACAACTTTGTTTTCCACTTTATGTGGTTGCTAAAGAAATTACGGGTTTGTACCGACCATTTTTGGATGAGTTGGATGTTACCTATTCGCAATATTTGGTGATGATGGTACTTTGGGAACAGGATGGTTTGACCGTAAATAAAATAGGTGAAAAACTATATCTCGACAGCGGAACCTTAACGCCTTTATTGAAACGATTAGAAAGTAAAGGATTTATTATCAGGCAACGAAAAAAAGAAGATGAGCGTGTTGTTGAAATTTTTTTGGATGAAGCCGGAAAAAAATTGAAAACCAAAGCCTGTGAAATTCCACGAAAAATTCAGGATAAATTAAATTTAACTTCTGCGGATATGGTTGAACTTAAAGATTCAATTCAAAAAATATTAAGTAAAATTTTATCTTAAATTCGATTAAAGCATAATCAAGGAAAAGCTGATTCAAATCTGAATCGGCTTTTTTTATCATATTGAAAATTATTTTTGATTAAAGTTTTAATAATCACCCTGTTTGTGCGAACTTAATGATATTGAGCTTTGCCGACCAGAGTAGAAACGTTTTTTTATACCTTAAATTTTAGAAAAGAGATTTTGTTTTAAAAATAAGTATATTCTTATATTTTTAAAATAAAGAGTATGTTTGCGGTATAAGGAGAAAATATTTAGTTCGGTTTATATCAGAACTTTTAATTATATTTGCAAAATCATTTACTATGAGAATCATTGGGAAGAAGATAATTTTAAAGATTAAAAAGAAAAATATAGGCAATAAAAAGCTATGTATTGAAATTGATAAATTAATCGCAGATTTAGAAAAGTTTAATCCTGAAGAAGAAAATATTAAAGACATACGAAATGATGCAGACTGTGTTCATAGTGACGGATTTTATTTTTTTAATATTCACATTCACAGAACACTGATATTAATTGAGTTTGATGAGGACGGTGAAGCTACAATTGTTTGGGCAGGCACGCATCAGGAATATGAATCAACATTTAGAAATACCAAATCGACTATTGAAAAATGGTTGAGAAAAAACGGCTATATAGAATGAAAACACATTTTGACATAGAGCAACTAATAGAAAAGGGTGTAATCACAAATGAATTGGATTATGAAAGAGCACTCATTGCCGACAGGAAATTGAGACTTCTGGCAAAGGAAGATTTCAACTTTAAAAAACTAAGAACTAAACTGCGTAACATAATTGAAAAATATGAAAATGCAGAATGGAGCGATGTTAATCAAATTGATGATGCCAAACTTTTAGAAAGTGACAAAGCAGAACAGATTGCGGAATTAGAAAGAGTATTTCTGGAAAACAGAAAACATGCCATCAGAAAAAAACTCAAAGAACTCGACTTAACTCAGGAAAATCTGGGTTCCATTTTAGGTCATAAAAGCAAGACGCACATGTCTGAGCTAATGAATGGTATTAAACCTTTTACTTTACGAGATTTAATTATTATAAATAGATTATTAAAAATAGAAATAGCCGTATTGATTCCGGTATTCCTTTCAAAACAAGATCAGATTAAGGTGAAGGAAGCGGTGATGAAATTGGGGAAACCTAAAGTAAAACTGGCAAAGTGATGATTTGGTTTTATTATAAAACTTCAACGATATGAAATATATTATAAAAAACCAAAAAGCCGCAAATCATAAGACTTGCGACTTTTAGAGTTAGTAATTCAGGTTATTTTTTTTATATAATTTCTAAACCACTTTCGCAATCTGAGTATTCACACGAATATTATTAGGAGCATCTAATCCTGGTTTTTCATAAGTGGTGAAATCCAAATTAACGCCCGGTCTAAAAATCAGGCAGTGTGTGGAACCTCCAAAATGAAACATACCCAGCTCGTCGCCTTTTTTTACAACGTCGCCGGCTTGTACTTTTATTTCGCAGCTGGAAACCTCTGCCATACCTACAGGCATTACACACATCAGACCAATAGCCGGATTATCTGCTTCAATAAATATAAGGGCTCTGGTCGCAACTGCAGTTAAAAAGGGCTGCGAATTGTTGGGCGCACTTGAATCGGCTCCCTCAGGATTGTAGAAACCCTGGTATAAATTTTCTAAATAATAAGAACCGTTTACAATAGCCGTTTTTATGATTCTGCCGTTTACGGGACTGTGCCAGCGGTGGTAACTCAGGGCACTCAAAAAGGCCTGATAAACTGTTCCACCCTCAAATTGAGGGGCTAAGGCATCAAAATTCATCATGTTTTCTAACGAATAAGGCTGTCCTTTTAACCAAAACTGATCCGACAAGGCCACATTCGTAGCCACTTGCAAAGGTGCCGACTCACAGGCGTTTACAATAATCGAATCATCATCGGGTGCAGTAACAGGACGCACATCCGGCCAAAATAATCTCGTGAAAAAATCATCCCAGCTTTTGAATCCATAATACACATCTGAAGGATCCGACTGAAAAACATCAGAAAATGTAGCGTTGACAGGAATCGGATTCGGTTCTAAACCTAAAGCCCCTTTGGCAACCTCCATCATTTCAGATTGTGCCAGTTCGCTCAGCCATGCAATTACGTTTTCAGAAGGGCCATTTTCGATCAAAACATAACGGGAATCTTCTGTAACCAAAAATTTAGACCAGTAATTCAATATTTTTTTCAGCTGCTGATTGACCAGTGCGTTTGAAAAAACATCATATCCAAAATTGGTTGCCATGGGCCAAGCCAAAAGGGCATTAATTGGAAAACCAATCATACCTGCAGGCGTTTGATTTCCGGGAGCACCGGTTTGGTAAGCTTCGGGAGCGGTTTGCATGATTGCGTTGAGTAAAACAAGGAAATCCTCAAAATTGACAGGTTCCGGTTCCCATTGCAAAGGTGTGTTTTGTTTTAAAAAATGCGCTTCGGCAAACATACCCTGCACATTGGCATACAAAACAGGATCTGAATAGACCATATTTTGAAATTCGGCAATTTCAGGAATGAGCGGTGTTGGATTTTTTTTGACAAACTCTTTGAGTTTTAGTGACCAGTTTTCTATAATTTGTGGGTCTTGCGGTAACCAGCTTCCCAATAATTGTTTTGCTTTGTTGAATGTAGTTGCTTCCATAATTTTTTTGGGTTAAATTAATAACTAAGATATTTTAGAAAATAATTCAAAAAATGTATTTGGGTACAGAAGCGGTTTTTTTTGTTATGAAAGAACTTTTAGTTTCAATTTCTAATTCAAAAAGCAGTAGCAAAATTAATAGACAAAAACATCGGGTAAACCGTTTTTATTGTTTCTGAATCAATCAGCCTGTTTTTATGTCATTCTGATAATAGCAAAAATGACATGACGACTGTTGTTTTCATTAAAATGGAAACATTATCTATTGACGCAGAATTTCTTATTTAAACCTGAAATATTGATTGACATCCCAAATTTATTGGTATAAGGTATTTAATCTAAAGGCAGAAATTCCTCTTACGTGACCATCTCCCAATAAATTTTGAGGGAGGCAGAACTGGGGTACTCTTTTAATACCGAAATTTAATTTTCCTTAAATTTTAAAAAATTATCTCTATTCATTTTATGATGATAATTTCTTTAGTGGATAAAAATTCATATATAAATATTTCAGATATAATGGGCAAGACAACATTAGAAATAAGTTAACTTTTGTCTGGTTGGAAATCATGGTTTTGTGTTGTGTTTTTAATTAGGAGTTAATAGAAAAATAATGTATGAGGTTTTTTGTAGCTTTTTTTTTGCTATATTTAATTTTTGTATCTGTAAATTAGATGATTATGGAAATAAAACGCCTCAAATTAAGAACATCATATCGGAATAATAAAAATATTACCGATGAGTTTATCCTTAAATTTCTACTGTGATAAAAACAATTCCCTTGTGAAAGGATCTAATGTCTTTTTTAGTACATAATGAAATAGAAAAGTTTGATAATAAAAAAAAAATATATTGAATAGCTATTTTTTGTTTTAAAAAAGACAGATTATGTTAAGTTTTTTTGAGAAAAAAATAACCATTAAAATATTTCCTTGTAACCCAAAAAATGATATAAAATGAAAAAACCAATTTCTTTGAGCGCAATTGTTTTGGCAGTTGCAGTTTTGGCAAGTTGTGGTAAGAGTAACAAAAAAGACTCTAATGAAGGTGCGGAAACTCTAGCGGATACCACTTCTACAGGTACTATAGTAACCGTTAAAAACTTTGTAGTAGCAGAAACCGATCATTATTTTACCAATTTAATGAAAGAAGTTCCTGTAAATACCTACAATCATCACCGCGAATATTCTAATATAGAAACGCAAGTTGTTATTCGAGAAAACCAGGATTGTTTATACAGTCATGCAGTGGTAGATTGTTCAGAAGGTGCTACGATTATCAATCCAAAATGGGACAAATATTCGGTTGTGCAAGTTTTTGATGAAAATCAATATACTTTTGCAGTTTTATATCCGGGAGACAGCATTCATGTTACACCTGATATGTTAACCAGAGGCAATTATGTGTGGTTAAATACCCGTACCGAAGTGAGACCAGAAAACAATGCAGGATATGCCGATGCGCACAAACATCAAGATGCTTATATTATAAAAGCAAAATCAAACAAACCTTATCAATCAAAAGGATTTGACAAAACATCTTTAGACCGGGTGAGAGATTCCTTATTGATGCAAGGACCAAAAGTGCGTTCTTGGAGGGCATTTGGAACACCAAAAGTTGTAGCTCCCGAAGATTTTGTGATCGCTGCGGCAGGAGGTTGGGCAGGTTTACCAAAAGAGCATGCTTTGTATTGGCCTAGAATTGTTCCGCAAGGAGAGGCTAAAAAAAGTAGTGTGTGTTCTAAAATAACCCTTCCAAAAGCACCATTGCAATATGATAAAGGCGGATTTTTGTCGGTAACCGTTTACGATGCGAGAGGATGGATTGCGACTAAGAAATATGCTTTGAGAGATCACAATGCAGTTAAAAATGCAGATGGTTCAATTACCTTTTATTTCAATTGTCCAAAAGAAAAAAACAATATGGACACAGTTGACAATTGGTCAATGGTTATCCGTCTGTATGTTCCGGAAACTCCAGAAAAAGGAATTGCATATCTGGAAAATCTAGAGAAAAACAATGTCCAAATTGAAGTTGTGAAGTAAAGATTTTAAACTTATAAAAATAAAAAAATATGAATAAATTAGTAGTTTAGCATCTTTCAGCTTCTTATGTCACTATGCCAAATTTTAAGATCGTTTAGCCAATCTTACTATAGATTTATAGTGATTATATTTGTAAATTTTAGGGGATTTAAAAATCTAAAAAGTTCTATGAATTGCTAATAAAAAAATGCTGTCAAATAGCAACTGACAGCATTTTAAGTTTAATCATATGAAATACTTTTTATTAGTTATAAAAGTCATTTTGTATACTTGGTGTATTGAATGTGTTGCCCAATCAAAACAGCAGGCTTACAGTTAAAATGTCCAAAAAAAGAGCGATAAGACCCTGTATCGGGTTGCGAAGTGTTTTTGTGCAGGAGGTATTATTACCTGTTGCCGACAGAAAAGCGCATCCTTTATCCATTTAGCCCGTTACGCCTTTCCGGATTGCGAAGAATCCAAATGAATTACTTATATCATTGCTCCTTTTCAATGGGTGCCCATAACGAACAATGTGGGTAAGTTCCAGCTCACCAATAATACTTCAATCAGGCAATCCTATTTGTCCAGGCGGTTTAGGAAATATTCATGTTATTTTTTTTTATTGCGAAAAAACGAAAATAAGTTGAGGAGCTGGTTCCACAGATTTTAGGGAGTAATGTGTAACTTTGGAATCCAACTTTTTTTTTATGATAATTTGCGTAGTCTGCGGTTTTAAACCATGCAGATTTTCAGCCTGACAACCCAAACCTACGAACTTCAAATGTTCATATTGGTTTAGTTTTTCTTCTGATCTTTGAAAGAGGTTTTGAAATCAGTTTTTTTGTTTCCACCAAAAATCAAACGGTATTTACTTATATAAACTTAGTAAAAAAGGTTGGAACAGCATAGTACAGGTTGTGAAATGTAAAAATAACACTTATCTTTAGCCCCAAAATACCTTTTCATGAGAAATCGATTTCCAAGTTTCAAAAAATTATTTGTTTTTGTAGTTTTATTTTCTTCCGTTACTTTGTTTGCTCAGGAAACTAAACCTGCCACATGGATTTGGTATCCGGGCGATTTCGAAATTTGGTTAAGCAATAAAATGCAGGTAAGACGAACTGAACGCGAAGCAGTTTTTCCCCCGCTTTGGCAATATTACAGTCCGTATGCTCTGGTAACTTTTCAAACAGAAGTCGATATTCCAAAGCCAGACGAGGTAAAAATCTTCTCAGAAGGGCCTTTTCAATTACTTTTAGATGGTGTTCAGATTTACGGACAGCCAAAATCAATAACGATCCCTGCCGGGAAACACAAAATTTCTTTTAAAGTGTATAATCAGGAAGTGTTGCCGGCTATTTATATTGATGGTAAGTATGTGAAATCTGATGCATCCTGGAAAGTGACCAATGAAGATAAACTCTGGATTGATGAAAATGGAAAAGCACAGCAATCCGGTACGCCGTGGGTACCTGTTGGTTCGTGGAATTTTGATTCGCCAGAGCGTAAACCTTCCGAATTCAAACTAACAACCAAACCTTTGAGTTCCAAAAAAACTGAGAAAACAGCAACTGGTGAGTTGGTTGATTTTGGAAAAGAAACTTTTGGATATATCAAAATTCACGGTTTAAAAGGAAAAGGAAAACTAGCATTGTATTATGGTGAATCTCGTGAAGAAGCTTTAGATTCCGCCAGATGCGAAACTTTAGATCATTTATCTTTTGACGGAAAACAATCAGAAACTTATACGCACGATGGATCGAAAGCCTTCCGTTATGTTCAGGTGCAGGCAGATGCAGGGATAAAATATGATTCGATTTCGATGCTTTATGAATATCTGCCATTAGATTATCGTGGTGCATTCAAATCTTCGGACAAACAATTGAATCAAATTTGGGATGTGTCGGCTTACACGATGCACTTAACGACTCGTGAATTTTTTATCGACGGAATAAAACGCGACCGCTGGGTTTGGTCAGGCGACGCTTATCAAAGTTATTTAATGAATTATTATTTATTCTTTGATTCGGCTTCTGTTGAAAGAACGCTTTTAGCCCTTCGCGGAAAAGATCCCGTAACGGCTCACGTAAACATTATAATGGATTATTCGCTTTATTGGTTTGTAGGTGTTTACGATTACTATTTACACACAGGCGATACGAAATTCATCAAAACTTTTTATCCCCGAATGAAATCACTTATGGATTTCTGTTTGGAAAGAAGAAACAAAAACGGATTCCTGGAACCATTAGAAGGTGATTGGGTTTTTATTGACTGGGCAAACGGATTGCCAAAAACCGGTGAGGTTAGTTTTGAGCAGATGCTTTTGGCAAGAAGTTTAGAAGCTATGGCAGTCAGTGCTGAAATTGCAGGTAAAAATGAAGACCAAAAAGAATATAAAAAATTAGCGTCTGATTTAAAGACTAAATTATTCGATGTGTTTTGGGATAAAAAAGAAAACGTAATGAAACACCAGCGTATCGATGGTAAAATACAGGATATTGTAACCAGATACGCTAATATGTTTGGTATTTTCTTCAATTATTTTGACGAAGAACAAAAACAAAGTATAAAAAATAAGGTGCTGCTTAATAAAGACGTTTTACAAATCACTACACCCTACATGCGTTTTTACGAACTGGAGGCCTTGTGTGCTATAGGCGAACAAGATTATGTGCTGAAAGAAATGAAAGACTATTGGGGCGGAATGTTAAAAGAAGGCGCTACTTCTTTCTGGGAAGAATATAACCCAAATAAAAAAGGAAAGGAAAATTTAGAGATGTATGGGCGTCCTTATGGAAAAAGCCTTTGTCATGCCTGGGGTTCCAGCCCAATTTATTTGCTGGGAAAATATTATTTGGGTGTAAAACCAACTGCTCCGGGTTATGCTGAATACGAAATCAAACCGAATTTAGGAGGACAGCAATGGATGGAAGGAAAAGTGCCAACCCCAAACGGAGAAGTTTCTGTGTATTGCAGTACCAAAGAAATTAAAGTAAAAGCTTCAGAAGGAGAAGGAAAATTAATTTTCGAAAGTGCAGGCAAACCAAAAGCCAGTTCTGGAACAATTAGTCAATTAGCAAAAAATAAATATCAGCTGATTGTAAAACCGAATGTAGAATATAAAGTGAGTTATAAGGCGATTTAAAGTTCTTAGTGATTAGCACCTAGTGATTAGTAATTAGTCCTTAGTTTGTAAACGTTTTGTTTGTCATTCCGACGGAGGAGGAATCTCCGCGACAATGTTCCGCAAAGATTGTTTTTAAATACTTTGTCGAGTTTCTTACGAAGATTCCTCCTTACGTCGGAATGACAAGATTGTAGAAATTCAGTTGCTCAAAAAAAATAAAAAACCAATGTTTTCAAAAAGTAAAAAATACAATTTCAAATTAAAAACTGCTTTCCTAATGCTGTTTGCTATATGCATTCAAGTCACAGCACAGAACGCATGGAAACCCTCTTCATTTGAAATCATAAAATCAAATTACAAGACTTTCAAAACCAGTCAGTACGCACACGTTTTTTCAGGGAGCAAACATAATATTGTTCGTTTAGCTCCGGAATTACAAGCATTGACAGGTGTCGAACTTCCTTTAGATAAATATAAAAACGGAACCAATGCTCCATTACAATTAAAGTTTAAAGAACCTGTAACTGTTTTGATTGGGGTTTTTCAGGATAAAAATGCAGATTATCGTCAGCTTGAAAATTTCAAAGATGCTAAATTGGTTTTAGAAAAGGGAGTTACGATTACAGGATTACCTCCAGTAAACGTTTATGCACTTTCTTTTTCAAAAGGAAGTCAAACTATAAATCCACAAGGAAAAGGTTTGTTTGCGATTTTAGGAGTTGCAAAAGCTTCTGAAAATCTTAAATCAAGAGATGCCAAATTACCAGATGGAAAACTTTGGAATCCAACATTTATCGTAGAAGGATTCTCCGATGAAAAACCGCTTTTCGAAATTATCGGAGGAGAAAACAAACCCGTTATCGATGAAGGAATGTCCGGAACTGAAGGAATTCAGGGAGGTTTTGAAGGCGGACGTGTTGTAAAAGTTGGCGATAACTATCATATGTTTCCAACAGAAAGAGCAGGAGAAAAAGGTGTTGATTACTATTATGATCGTGTAAAAACCAGAATCGGACATTGGATCAGTAAAGATGCGATTCATTGGAAACGTGAATCCACTATTTATCAGGCCAGTGGTGTTTACGCCGTAACAGAAGATGACAACCCAATGAACGATCGTCGTGCTGCTATCTGGTCATATATGCCGGTTTTTAATGAAAAAGCGAACAAATGGTATGGCTATTATTTGGCTTACACGGTTAGCAAAGAAATAGAACCCAATCATTCTTTTGGAAGAATTTGGCGTTGTGAGTCAACGGTAGAAGGAATCGACGGAATTGGAGGACCTTACAAAGATATGGGCATCATTATGGAACCGGGATTGGATTCTCAGCCGTGGGAAGGGCGTCAGGGTGTAGCTTCGTTTTTTCCGTATCAGGTGGGCGATAAATTCTTCGGATTTTACAGCGGTGCGTATCCGTTTAATTCCTGGGCAGATTATCCAAAAAAATCAGGAAAAGGATGGTTTGTAGCTTTAGCAGAATCTAAAAGTTTAGAAGGACCCTGGTTTCGAATGAATAAAGGTTTGGAACCCATTAAAACCATGCATCCGCTTTTTGTTGAAAATCCAATCGTGAGCCAATTACCAAACGGATTGTACATCGCAATTTTCGATGGAGGCCCGGATGGCTGGGGACATCATTTACCAAATATGATGGCGTATTCATTATCAGCAGACGGTGTAAATTGGGCGGAAGCTCATTATTTGCCAATCGAAACAAAAGTTGATAAATGGTGGGATATTATGAGGACTCCATTATGTCTAATCCCGGAAGGAAATGATGTTTACACCATTGTCTATAATGCAATCGATTTGAAGAGAAGATTTCACCCAACTGGAATGGTAAAAGTAAAATTGAACAAAGATGTGATGGAATCGAAGTTAAAAGAATTGAAGAAGTAATTGAGCAAATAGAACGCAGATTAAACGGATTTACTTCGTAAAGACGCTGATTTGCACAGATTTTATTTTAGTTAAAGAAATAAATTAAAGGTTCCCGCAGATTTTGCAGATCAAGCAGATAAAAAAATCAGCTAAATCAGCAAAATCTGCGAGAGAAAAAAAGAAAATCCGTAATAATCCGCGTCATCTGCGTACCAAAAATATACACAAAGCAAAATGAAAATGAAGTATCTAATCCTAACCATTTTATCACTTGCCATAACCAGCTGTGCAACCAAATACAAGAAAAGAGAAATTACCGACAGCGAAATGCAGGAGATTTACGAAGAAATCAAAACGCCTTATAAATACGGTTTGGTGATGGTGCCAACAGACAATTCTTATAAAATGGACTGTCCCTCTGTATTTAGAAAAGACGGTAAATGGTACATGACCTATTTAATTTATGATGGGAGAGGTTATGAAACCTGGTTAGCAGAAAGCGATAATTTGCTAGACTGGAAACATTTAGGGAAATTAATGTCTTTTTCTAAAGATGAAAAAGAATGGGATGTGAACCAAAAAGCGGGTTACATTGCTTTGCAGGATTACACTTGGGGCGGTTCGTATGAATGGAAAAAATACGATGACAAATACTGGATGAGTTATTTTGGTGGAAACACGACAGGTTACGAAGCCGGAGTCTTGTCCATCGGAATGGCTTATACCAAAGAATCTCCAACTAAAGCCCACGAATTTGAACGTTTGCCAAAACCGGTTTTAACTCCAAAAGATACCGATGTAAGTTTTTGGGACAACAGTACGATGTATAAAAACTCGATTATCGAAGACAAAGAACGCATTACAGGAAGCAAATTTATCATGTATTACAACGCCCGAGGCGATAGTCTGAACCCCGCAAAAGGTGCTGAACGCATCGGGATGGCCGTTTCTAATGATATGAAAACCTGGAAACGTTACGGTAAAAAAGCATTGTTGAACCATCACAGAGGAATCACAGGAGATGCTTATATTCAGCGAATTAATGATACTTGGGTAATGTTTTATTTTGGCGCTTTTTGGAGAGACTGGAATCAAGGTGCTTTCAACCGTTTTGCCGTTTCGAATGATTTAGTAAACTGGAAAGAGTGGAAAGGCGACAATTTAATTGAATCATCAGAACCTTACGATAATATGTTTGCGCACAAATCTTTTGTGGTAAAGCATGAAGGAATTGTATATCATTTTTATTGTGCCGTAAACAAAGCCGAGCAAAGAGGAATTGCCGTAGCGACTTCTAAAGATTTAGGAAAAAGCAAAGTAAATTTTGTTGCTCCACCGGAGAAAAAAGCGAAGAAGTAATTGGATAGAGCTAACAGGTTTTTAAAATCTGTTAGCTCTTGTACACATAAAAGAATAAAGACACAGTTTGTCATTCCGGAGGAATCTCACGCAACGTGAGTAACTAACTTGGGATTCCTACGGAATGACAAAAAACACTAAAAATAATATAATGTTCAAGTCAATTCAAATAAATCACTTTTCTAAGTTTCGATTTTGGACTCCTAAAATAGTATTTACATTTTGTGTTTTACTATTTACAACTTATGGAGTAAACGCTCAACTAGTCACAGGAGAACCTGCCGGAGTACCAAGAATTGTTCAAAAATATTCTGACGTTCCGTGGGAAAATCCTTTGGTAACAAGTATCAACAGGGCACCTGCCAGAGCAACAGGTTATTCGTATGCAACAGTTGCCGATGCTTTAGAAGGAAACAGAAGTAAAAGCAGAATCAAACTTTTGAACGGCAACTGGGATTTTAAATTTGCTAAAAACCTGCAGGAAGCACCACAGGATTTTTATAAAAGTGAAGTAAAAGGCTGGGATAAAATCGAAGTGCCTTCAAACTGGGAAATGAAAGGTTACGGAATGGCGATTTACAAAAGCGCCGTATATTCTTTCCGACCGGTAAATCCACCATTTGTACCGCAGGATGACAATCCGATTGGATCCTATCAAAGAAAATTTACCGTTCCCGAAAATTGGAACGGAATGACGGTAACGCTTCATTTTGGAGGCGTTAGTTCGGCTTTTCAGGTTTGGATTAACGGCGACTTTGTTGGGTACGGACAAGACAGTTTTAATTCCTCAGAGTTCAATATCACACCTTATTTGAAGAAAGGTGAAAATGTACTTTCGGTGCGTGTGTTCCGCTACAGCGATGGATCGTATTTAGAAGATCAGGATCATTGGCGATTGAGCGGAATCCAGCGTGAAGTTTATATTATGGCTGAGCCAAAATTATGCATTAAGGATTTCTTTTATCAAACCAAATTAGACAAAAAATACGAAGATGCCGTTTTTCAATTGCGTCCGCGCTTAGAGAATCAGACAGGCGATACGATCAAAAACCACACTTTTGAAGTGCAGTTGTACGATGCTCACAACAAGCCTTTATTCGAAAAACCTTTATCCCGAAAAGCGATTGATATCATCAGCGAAGTTTCGCCACGTCTGGATAAAGTGCGTTTTGGATTCTTTCAGGAAACCATCAAAAATCCATTGAAATGGAGTGCCGAAAAACCAAATTTATACACTTTGATCATGACGTTAAAAAATCCTGACGGAACGATCAGCGAAGTCAAAACCACTAAAGTAGGTTTCCGTTCGATTGAATTTTCAAAAGAAAACGGCAAAATGCTGATTAACGGAAAAGAGACTTATGTGTATGGAGTCAATCATCACGGGCATCATCCCGTTCGTGGCGAAGCGGTGAATCATCAGGATCTGGAAGAAGATGTGAAAATAATGAAGAAATACAACTTCAATTTTGTGCGTACAGCTCATTTTCCGGATGATCCTTATTTCTACGAATTATGCGATAAATACGGATTGATGGTGATGGATGAAGCCAATTTGGAGACACACGGTTTAGGCGGATTTTTAAGTAACGATCTGCAATGGACGCACGCTTATCTGGAACGTATGACCCGAATGGTAGAACGCGACAAAAACCATCCGAGTATAGTGATGTGGAGTTTGGGTAACGAAGCCGGAAAAGGACCAAATCACGCGGCTATGGCGGGTTGGACACACGATTATGATATTACGCGCCCGGTGCATTATGAGCCGGCTCAGGGAAATCCAAGATTGGATGGCTATATTGATCCTCTGGATCCGCTTTATCCAAAAACAGTAGATCATTCGCATCGTTATGAAAACCCGCAAGACGAACCTTATGTAGATATGGTGAGCCGTTTTTATCCGGGTGTTTTCACTCCTAAATTTTTGGTGGATCAAAAGAAAGATACACGTCCTATTTTGTTTGTAGAATATGCGCATTCGATGGGGAATTCCACCGGGAATCTCAAAGAATTATGGGATGAATTTCGTAATACGCCTCGCATAATTGGAGGTTGTATCTGGGATTTGAAAGATCAGGGAATGCTTCGAAAAGATGCCAAAACCGGTAGAGAATATTTTGGTTACGGTGGTGATTTTGGAGAGAAAAAACACGACGGCAATTTCAATATTAACGGATTGGTAGCTGCCGATGGACGACCAAAAGCTGCGATGTATGAAAACAAATGGATTTACCAGCCTGCTGTTTCGACTTTAGAAAATAATTCAGTTCTCAAAATTCATAATCGTTCGGTAGTTCAAAATTTAAGTGATTTTATTCCGGTAATCAAAGTATTGGAAAATGGAATTGTAATTAAAACCGAAGTTCTAAAACCGATCGATATTCCTGCCGGAAGCGATTATTCTTTGAATGTAAAAAAATACCTTCCGAAGTTTAAAAATGGAGACGAGTATTTCTTGAATATCGAATTCCAATTAGCCAAAGACGAATTTTGGGCTTCAAAAGGATGGGCGGTTTCGCAGGATCAGTTTTTGTTGCAAAAAAGAAATAACATCGAATTGAATTCAAAAGGAACTGCAAAATTGGCTGAATCGGAAGCTAATTATAAAGTTTCGGGAACCGATTTTGAAATCATCATCGACAAGAAAAACGGCGCTTTGTCTTCGTATTTGTACAAAAAAGAGCAACATGTTTTGGCTCCGTTATTGCCTAATTTCACTCGTCCGTTAACGGATAATGACAAAAAAGGCTGGAAACCGAATAAGTTGTTGAAACAATGGTATAATGCTGTACCGAAGTTGCAAAAAATTACTACGGAAACTAATGGCAACCAAATCAAAATCAGCAGTGATTATGAAGTGGTGAAAGACAGTGCTTCGGTTAGTGTGGATTATTGGATTCAGTCTAACGGAACGATTCAGGTAGATTATCAATTAAAAGTAGAAAAACCGTTGCCAAATATTCCAAAAGTGGGTATGCAAATGGGCGTTCAAAAACAATTCAGCCAAATTTCGTGGTACGGAAAAGGGGAATTAGAAAATTATTGGGACAGAAGTTTCGGGTTCACTGTTGGGCGTTATTCGTTGCCAATCGATAAATTCATCGAGCCGTATTTGAAACCGCAAGAAAACGGAAACAGAATGGAAGTACGCTGGATGGCATTGTCAACTCCAAATCAAAATAAAGGATTACTGATTGCGCACAAAGACCAATTTTTGCAGACAAGTGCCTGGCCATTTACACAGGAAAATATGAATAATGCCAAACGCACTTATGAATTAGAAGATCCGGGTTACATCACTTTAAATATCGATTTGTTGCAAATGGGAGTGGGAGGAAATGACAGCTGGTCACCGGTAGCCGCGCCTTTAGAGCAATACCAAATCAAAGCCAAAAATTATAAGTATAGTTTCTATTTGATTCCGTTTAGTGAAAGCAAAAATGGATTGGAAGAAAATTTGAAGAAACTTAAATAGTAATAGAATAAAAAAAAAATCTGCCGAATCTGCTAAATCTGCGAGAGAGAATTTTTTCCCGCAGATTTAGCAGATCAAGCAGATTAAAAATGAATAATAATGTTTAAAAAAATAAACTTCTTTTTCATCATACTTTTTGTGGGAATAATTTCCGCACAAGAAGTTAGTGTGAAAGAAAACTTTCAACCCACACTCGAATCCTCAAAATCCTGGGTGTATTGGTATTGGATGAAATCGGCCTACTCCAAAGCGGGAATTACCGCCGATTTAGAAGCCATGAAGCAGGCAGGATTGGCAGGTGCTTATTTGATGACGATTAAAGGTCCGGCAGATCCGCCGTTGATTTCGCCACCCGTATTGCAATTGTCTCCCGAGTTTTGGGATATGATCAAATGGGCTTTTATCGAAGCCGATCGATTGGGATTAAAACTGGCTTTTCACGCGGCCGATGGTTTTGCCGTGGCTGGAGGACCTTGGATTACGCCTGAAATGTCGATGCAAAAAGTGGTTTGGTCTTCCAAAGAAATAATCGGAGGGAAAGCAGTTTCTTTACATTTACCTACTCCAGAGCATTATAAAGACTACTATAAAGACATTGCTACTTTTGCGATTCCGATTAAAGGTTTCGAACAAAATTCGAATGTTTTATTGCCTAAAGTAACGACTTCCAATAACGAAGAAGCTTCTTTTTTAGCCGATTCTAAGAAAGATGGAAATCTTAAAATCAGTGAAAAAGGCTGGATTTTATATGAATTTAGTAAGCCTTTTTTATGCCGAACGATTACAGTTGAAACCAAAGGTTTGGATTTTCAGGCACAGCGAATGATTATCGAAACCAGTAATGACGGAAAAAATTTCACTTTTCATCAGCGATTGCAACCACCGCGTCAAGGCTGGCAAAATACCGATTATGGAACCACTTTTAGTTTAAAACCGATTACAGCAAAATACTTCCGTTTTGTGTTGGATTTAAAAGGTACCGAACCTGGAGCAGAAGATTTGGATTTTGCCAAATGGAAACAATCGAGTTTAAAATTGAGCAAAATCACGCTTTCGAGTCTGGCTACGATTGGAAATTATGAAGGTAAATCTGGAGCTATTTGGCGTTTGAGTCCGTTTACAACTAAGGCTGAAATTCCCGATGCGGATGTAGCTTCCAAAAAGGCAATCGTCAATATTTCAAAATTTGTTGATGCCGACGGAAAATTAACTTGGAAAGCGCCTAAAGGAAACTGGAAAATACTGCGAATGGGGCATACTTCTACCGGACACGAAAACGCAACTGGCGGAGCCGGAAAAGGTTTGGAAGTGGATAAATTCAATCCCGAACACATACGTTTTCAACTCGATCATTGGTTTGGAGAAGCTGAAAGAACAGCGGGACCGGAGGTGGCTTCGAAAGTGTTGAAAATTTTACATTTAGACAGTTGGGAATGTGGAAGTCAGAATTGGTCGGATGTTTTTAGAAGTGAATTTCAAAAAAGAAGGAATTACGATATTGTTGATTATTTACCCGTAATGGCCGGAATTCCGATTGAAAATGTACAGTTTTCAGAAAACGTTTTGTACGATGTTCGGAAAACCATTTCCGAATTGGTTGCGGAGAATTTCTACGGAACGGTTGCCGATATAGCCAAAAAAGCAAATGTAAAATTCAGTTCTGAAAATGTAGCGCCTACGATAATGAGTGATGCTTTGTTGCATTTTAAATATGTGGATTATCCGGGAGGAGAATATTGGCTAAAAAGTCCAACGCACGACAAACCTTTTGATATGGTTGATGCTATTTCTGGTGGTAATATTTACGGAAAAAATATCATACAGGCAGAGGCATTTACGGCTTTGCGAATGGATTGGGACGAACATCCGGGAAATTTAAAAACAGTTGCTGACCGCAATTATGCTTTGGGAATCAACCGTTTGTTTTACCACGTTTTTGTGCATAATCCGTGGACGGACAGAAAACCGGGAATGACTTTAGATGATATCGGAACTTTTTTCCAAAGAGATCAAACCTGGTGGAAACCCGGAAGAGCATTTTTTGATTATTGCCAACGCGTACAATTGCAATTGCAAAAAGGAAATCCCGTGGTTGATTTGGCGGTTTTCATTGGTGAAGATTTGCCTTCGCGTTCGTTTGTTCCGGATAGATTAGTGCCTTTTATTCCGAATGTTTTTGGGGCAGCACGATTGGAAAGCGAGAAAATCCGTTTGGAAAATGAAGGACAGCCGAGCACAAATATGCCGAAAGAAGTCACTTATTCCAAAAATGTAACCGATTTATCGCAATGGATTAATCCGCTAAATGGCTACCAATATGATTCATTTAATGCTGATGTTTTGTTGAATAAAGCCAAAATAGTAAACGGAAAAGTCACTTTTGAAAACGGAATTCAGTACGGTGCTTTGTTGTTTCCGGGCGTTCATAAATTAGCACCAAACAAAGTGATGACTTTGGCAACAGCCGAAAAAATACTGGAATTGATTCAGAACGGTGCAACGGTTTTGGTGGGTGAAAAACCCGAAATAATGCTTGGTAATAAATCAGGAGAATTGAAGGCAAAATGGCAAAAAGTTATTGATGCAATTTGGATTACTTCAAACGAATCAAAATGGAAAATTGGTCAAGGAACGGTTATAAAATTACCGTATTTAGGAAATGATTTTACCGAAATTGGAATCCAGCCTGATGTGCTTTTTCCGGATTTGAGCAGAAAAGAAGTAGAGACTTTTGCGTGGACACACCGAAAATCAGAAACCGAAGATTTGTATTTTATTTCGAATCAAAAAGAAGAAAACCGAACGGTGAAAATTTCGTTTAGAATCACAAATAAAATGCCTTTTTGGTACAATCCCGTGACGGATGAAAGCACCGTTTTAACGGATTTTGTAATCGAAAAGGGAAGAACTGTAATTCCGATTCAGTTAGATGCTAACGAATCCGGTTTTGTGATTTTTAAAGAAGATATAAATTCGAAAATAGGGCAAAAAACTAAAAATTGGAACGAATTTGAAATCGTTCAAACTTTAGATGAAAACTGGAATTTGCAATTTGACGAAACTTTCAAAGGTCCGAAAGAAATTCAGAAAATCACAAAATTATTCGATTGGTCAACTTCAGAAAATGAAGCTATCAAGTATTATTCGGGAACTGCGGTTTACACGTCAGCATTCAAATGGAAAGGGAAAAAAGGCGAAAGAGTTTGGATTGATTTAGGAGAAATTGCCAACATCGCCGAAGTTAAAATTAATGGTATAGATTGTGGTACGATTTGGACATTTCCGTATCAAACACAAATAACATCTGCTTTAAAAAAAGGAAATAATACCATCGAAATTAAAGTGACAAACACCTGGGCAAATCGTTTGATGGGCGACCAAAAATTACCCGAAAAAGAGCGACTTACCTGGACTTTGGCGCGCTATCGATTGGAGGGAAAACCCTTGTTGAAAGCAGGATTGTTAGGGCCAGTTACAATTTTGAAAGAGAAATAAATAAAATGAATAGCGTCCAACTTTAGCTGGATGAAAATTAAGGAATAGAGATGAGGCTTTAGCCAAATGGTTAGTTTTTTTGGCTAAAGCCCAAGATCAAGGAAAATTTTATAATCTCCAGCTGAAGCTGGAGGCAATTGAAAAATAATGAAAATGAAAAAATCAATTATTGTATTATTAACAATTTTCGCAAGCCTTCAAATCAATGCAAAAGTCAAACTTCCGGCATTGTTCACAGACAACATGATGCTGCAGCAAAAATCAAACGCACCAATTTGGGGCTGGGCAGACAAGAATGCAAACGTCACGATCAAAACATCATGGAATTCTATAGTTTACAAAACAAAAGCCGATGCTTCCGGAAAGTGGAAAACCGAATTGAAAACGCCAGCTTTTGGTGGTCCTTATTCGATCGAAGTTGTAGAAGGTAAGGACAAAGTAGTTATCAAAAACGTGTTGATTGGTGAAGTTTGGCTATGTTCCGGGCAATCGAATATGGAAATGCCGTTGAAAGGTTTTCAGGGACAGCCAGTAAAAAATGGAAACGAAACTATTGTTCGTTCAAGCAATAACAATATCCGTTTGATTACCGTTCCGAGAGCGACCGTTCTAGAACCTAAAGAAGATTTTGAAGGCAAATGGGAAGTAGCTTCGCCAAAATCAACATCTAATTTTAGTGCTACGGCCTGGTATTTTGGTTCGCTGTTAAACGATGTTTTACAAGTTCCTGTGGGAATGATTGTGGTTTCGTATGGCGGTTCAAGCATGGAAGCCTGGATGAATCAGGAAATGCTAAAGGAATTTGCAAGTGCTAAAATTCCAACTAAAAAAGAAGATTTAGCTAAAGATCCAAATCGTGTGGCTACGACATTATTTAACGGAATGTTGTCGCCAGTAATTGGTTACGGCATCAAAGGCTGTATTTGGTACCAGGGCGAATCGAATTACGAAAGAGCTTCGGAATATTCGGCCTTGTCTCAAAAAATGGTGAGCAGTTGGAGAACGTTGTGGAAACAAGGTGATTTTCCATTTTATTACTGCCAAATTGCACCTTTTAATTACAAACAATTTCACCCGAACGATTATGTCGAAAAATACAATTCGGCTTATTTGAGAGAGGCGCAGTTGAAGGCTTCAACAGCGATTCCGAACGCTGGAATGGCAGTTTTGATGGATGTGGGCGAAGAAAATAACATTCATCCAATGGACAAAGAAAAAGGCGGAAACCGGTTGGCTTTTTGGGCATTGGCGAAAACTTACGGTTTGGAAGGCTTTGAATATGAAAGTCCGAAATACAAGTCGATGGAAATTAAAGATGGTTCGGTTACCGTTTCTTTTGATAATGTAGAAAACGGAATCATGACTTTTGAAAAAGAAGTAACCGGTTTTGAAATTGCGGGAGAAGACAAAGTTTTTTATCCGGCTAAAACGGTTGTTAGAAGAAAATCAGTGGTACTGAATTCAGATAAGGTAGCGAAACCAATTGCGGTACGCTATTTGTGGAAAGACTTTGCCAAAGCAGAATTGTTTAGCGGTGGCGGATTACCGGTTTCTTCGTTTAGAACGGATGAGTGGTAATACACGTGAGCTCCTGCAAGGTTTTCAAAACCTTGTAGGTGTGATTGAATTATGATTTTAATGTTTTTTTTATTTCGATGAAGGAGAAATCACACATAATAGACAAAGATTTGATTTAAAGAATTTTAATAATAATTCTCGCAGATTTGGCAGATTTTAGAGATAAAATTGAATCTGCAAAATCTGCGGAATCAGCGAGAGGAAATTAAAAAATAAATACCTACAAGGTTTTGAAAACCTTGCAGGAGAGCATAACAAATGAAAAATAATATACTATTTATACTTTTCTTCACCACGCTTTTCCTTAAAGCGCAAATTCCTGTACTTGATACTTACAACCAAATCTGGACTACGCAAAGTAACAATTCATCGGAATCCATGCCTTTGGGAGGCGGTGATATTGGTATGAATGTCTGGGTTGAGAATGGTGATTTGTATTTCTATTTTTCGAAAAGCGGAACTTTTGACGAACACAATACCTTACTGAAATTAGGCAGGGTAAAAATCACTTTAGCACCAAATCCGTTTGAGGGAAAGGATGGTTTTCGTCAGGAATTAAAACTAAAAGACGGTTATGTTTTGGTTGAACAAAATGATACAAAAATCAAACTTTGGGTGGATGTTTTTAAACCGATAATCCATGTTGATTTAGAGAGCAAAAATCCGTTGAAAATGACGGCTTCTTATGAAAGCTGGCGTCATCAGAACCGTATTTCAAAAGGAAAAGAAAACAATGCGAATTCGTATAAATGGGCTCCTCAGGGGGATATTGTCAATTTTAAAGATTCGATTGCTTTTGAAAATAACGGTCTTAAATTCTATCACAGAAACCGTGAACAAACCGTTTTTGATGTTGCGGTAAAACAGCAGAAAATGGAATCGGTGAAAGACCATATGATGAACACGATTGCCAATTTAACTTTCGGCGGATTCATGAAAGGTGATAACTTAAAGCCTGATGGGACATATCTTGGAAAATATCAGGATACAGATTTTAAAGGTTTTAATTTAACGAGTATAAAGCCTTCCAGAAAACAGTCTGTAGAAATTTATCTAAACACTAGCCAGTCTGATTTTTCAGCGTGGAATAATGGATTACAAAGACTAATTACGTCAAATAAAAACACAGCAAAACAAGCCGAAAAAAACACGATAAAATGGTGGAATAATTTCTGGAACCGCAGTTTTATTTTTACACAAAAAAATCAATCGATTGAGAAAGATTCGGTTTATCAAATCGGACAGAATTATCAATTATTTAGATACATGCTCGGATGTAATGCATTCGGAAAATATCCAACCAAATTCAATGGCGGACTTTTTACATTTGATCCCGTTCACACGAACAAAGACCTGAATTTTACTCCCGATTTCAGAAATTGGGGAGGAGGAACAATGACGGCTCAAAATCAAAGATTGGTTTATTTTCCGATGGTAAAAAGTGGTGATTTTGATATGATGAAATCGCAACTGGATTATTATTTGAGTTTGCAAAAAAATGCCGAATTGCGTTCGAAAGTGTATTGGAATCACAACGGAGCTTCTTTTACAGAGCAATTAGAAAATTTCGGATTACCAAATCCGGCAGAATACGAATGGAAACGTCCCGCAGATTACGACCCGGGAATGGAGTACAATGCCTGGCTGGAATATGAATGGGACACGGTTTTGGAATTCTGTAAAATGATGTTACAGCAGAAAGAATATGCTAATGAGGATATTCAAAAATACAATCCGTTTATCATAAGCTGTCTGCGTTTTTTTGATGAACATTATCAATATTTAGCAAAACAAAGAGGGCGAAAAGCTTTAGACGGAAACGGAAAATTAATTCTTTTTCCTGGTTCGGGTGCGGAAACGTATAAAATGTCGAATAATGCGAATAGTACGATTTCGGCTTTGACCGTAATTACAGAAAATCTTTTAAACCTTTCCGAAAATCAACTGTCAAAAGAAGATACCGAATATTTAAAAGCGTTTCAAACCAGAATTCCGCCTTTGAATTTCAGGACTGTTGAAGGTCATCAAATACTGGCTCCTGCTAAAACCTGGGAACGAATCAATAATACCGAAGTGCCCCAATTGTATCCGGTGTATCCCTGGGGAATTTACGGTGTTGGAAAACCTGACCTGGAAACGGCTTTGAATACATGGAAATACGATCCGGATGCTTTAAAATTCAGAAGCCATGTGGGCTGGAAACAAGACAATATATTTTCTGCACGATTAGGTTTAACCGAAGAAGCAGCAAAATACAATACGTTGAAAATGGCCAATTCAGAACGACGTTTTCCGGCATTCTGGGGACCGGGCTTTGACTGGGTTCCCGACCATAACTGGGGCGGATCCGGAATGATTGGTATGCAGGAAATGCTTTTGCAGGAAGCTGACGGAAAAATTTATCTTTTTCCTGCCTGGCCAATAGACTGGAATGTACATTTTAAACTGCACGCATCCCAAAATACAATTATAGAAGCTGAGGTTCAAAACGGAATTACGAAAATCATAAAAGTAGTTCCTCCTGAAAGAGAAAAAGACATTATAAATCTGTTAGGGATTTCAATTGAAGAAAAGAAAAAATTAAACTAACTAGTACCAATTAAAATGATTAAAAAATTAGTAAGCACTGCTGTTTTGGCAATGCTTTTGTCAGCAAATGTGCAGGCACAGAATAAGCAAATTGTTAAAGTCGATTTTGATTTTTTTCAGCGAAAACTGGAAGAAGTTCATGCGCCCGGATATGATTCATGGGTGGTAAATGAAAATAAAGAAGACCAAAAGACTTTTAATGGTGTAACGATTAAGTTAAAAGGAAATTTCACTTCAAAATGGTATAAAGTCGGAATGAGCGCTCCGTTTTACAATAAATTAGGAGCAGACGGATTAGTTACAGCTGAAAATCTGGAAATGAGAATCAGCGGATTAAAGCCGGGAAAACATACGCTTTTAACCTTTCATAATGCTTTTGACGTTATTACCGGAAAAACTTTTTCGCCAATAAAAATCTTTGTAAACGGAAAATTAGCAGAAACAATCAATGCCAGCCAAAGAGCTAATTCAAAAGCAGAGGCATCAATGGCTTACATTACTTTTAATGCAGTAAAATCGAAAGAAGTTGTTATTCGTTTTGAAATTGATCCGGCAGCCAATCCGGATGTTGTAAAGCAGATTGTGATTAATGGTTTTGAACTGGATACGCCCAACTTAATGAATCAGGCACGTTCTCCAAAACCGGAAAATGCAGACGAACACGTTGTGACAACTGACAAAAAGGTTTTACTGGAATGGGATGCTTCAAAAAATGCGGTGGCGCATAAATTGTTTTTTGGAGAAGATAAAAATGCTGTTGCCAATGCCACCGAATCTTCAAAAGAATTCAAAGGGAAACTAACGGACAGAACATTTTCAGTTTCTGATTTATACAGCGGTTCAACGTATTATTGGCGTGTTGATGAAATAGATGCTAAAGGAAATATTACTTTAGGAAACGTCTGGTCATTCAAACCGGCTCAACTCGCTTTCCCCGGGGCAGAAGGTTACGGACGTTATGCAGTTGGAGGACGTGGCGGAAAAGTAGTTGAAGTAACAAATTTAAACGATGACGGTCCTGGAAGTTTACGTGACGCCATTAATCAGCAAATCGGACCGAGAACTATTGTATTTAATGTTTCCGGTAACATTCAGTTGAAATCAAGGTTAGTAGTCAATCAGCCTTACATCACTATTGCAGGACAGACCGCTCCGGGAGAAGGAATTACGATTAGCCGTGCACCAATTGGTTTGACCGGAGATGATGGCGTTATCCGCTTTTTAAAAGTGAGAATCGGGGGCGGAACTACTTATGACGGAATGGGATTAACGGGTGCAAATTTCAGTATTATTGATCACTGTTCAATCAGCTGGACCATTGATGAATCATTCAGTTCACGCGGAGCGCACCATATTTCATTACAGAGAACTTTAATTTCAGAAGCTTTAAATGTAGCAGGACACGATAAATATGAAGCCGGAAAAATGCACGGTTACGCAGCGACGATTGGAGGTGATATCGGAAGTTTTCATCACAATTTATTAGCACATAACTATGGAAGAAACTGGAGTATTGGAGGTGGTTTAAGCGGAGACGGATTTTATACTGGCAGAGTAGATATTAGAAACAATGTCGTTTATAACTGGGGAAAAAGAACTACTGATGGTGGAGCGAATGAAGTGAATTTTGTGAATAATTACTATAAACCAGGGGCTTCAACAGGAATTTTCGTAGCACTTAATGCACAGCATGAAGGAGTTGGAAAAGGAATGCAGCGTTATTTCTTTGACGGAAATGTAATGCCGGGTTATTTCGATGAGAAATCTCAGGAGAAAGGAAGAAAAGCAACTATTAGCAACAACGAGAAAGTAGAATACGAAACTTTCGTTGACAAGCCTTTCTTCGATTCTTATGTAAATACACAATCTGCAAATGGAGCGTATAAAAATGTACTTTCAGATGTTGGTGCCAATCAGCCTTTTTTTGATAAACACGATAAACGCATTATCGAGGAAACTTTAAAAGGTACTTTTACCTATAAAGGGAGCAAAAGCGGTTTAGGCGGAATGATAGATAACGAATCAGATGCGGGTGGATGGCCTGAGTTTGCTTCAGAAACCCGACCTGCAGACTGGGATACCGATCATGATGGATTGCCGGACTGGTGGGAAAAAGCTTTTGGATTAAATGAAAATTCAAAAGCAGGGGATTTTTCAGATGCGAATGCTGATTTAGACGAAGACGGATTTACACAATTGGATAATTATTTAAACTGGATGGCACAGCCGCATTTCTTTGTAAAATCTGGAGACAAAACAGTTTTAAATGCTTCGGATTACTTTAAAGGATATGAAGCAAGTCCGGTATTTACCTTTTCAGACCTTACAAACGGAAGAGTAATCTTAAAAGGAAAAGAAGTTCAGTTTACGCCTATTGAACCAAGATTAGCATCTTTTGTGTTGACAGTCAAAGATGCAGACGGAGATACAATGAGCAGAACGATTAATTTCTTTGTGAAATAGGAGAAGGTTTCACGCAGATTTGATTTAAGAAATCAGCTTAGATTTCAATTTAAAAGCAAAAAAATAATCCGCAAAATCTGCTAAATCTGCGAGAAAAAAATTAACCTCTCGCAGATTTAACAGATTTAGCAGATAAAAAAAATATCAAATGAAAAAGAACATCATCATATCGTCTTTATTTCTTTCAACCGTAATCTTTGCCCAAAACAAAGGTTTAGTTGCCAATTCTGAAAGTCCTTATTCTAAATTGCAGAGTGTCGGTTTACAAGATGTAAAATGGACCAATGGATTCTGGAAAGAACAATTTGATGTAGAAACCAAAAATACGTTGCCCTACATGTGGGACTTGTATCACAACGATGAGGTTTCACATGCTTACAAAAACTTCGAAATTGCGGCAGGAATAAGCAAAGGAACTTTCAAAGGGCCTTCTTTTCATGACGGGGATTTTTATAAGATTTTTGAAGGAATGGCGGCGACTTATGCCGTGACTAAAGATAAAAAGCTAGACGCCGAAATGGACAAAGCTATTGCGCTTTTCGCGAAAGCACAGCGCAAAGACGGTTATCTGCATACACCGGTTTTGATCGATGAACGCTGGGGGACTTTAGGCCCTGAAGAAGTAAAAAAACAACTGGGTTTCGAAAAATACAATATGGGACATTTGATGACGGCAGCCTGTATTCATTATCGAGCCACAGGAAAAACGAATTTTCTGAATATTGCAAAAGGTGTTGCTGATTTCTTATACGATTTCTACAAAAAAGCATCACCTGAGTTGGCAAGAAATGCAATTTGCCCATCACATTATATGGGAATTGTTGAAATGTACCGAACCACAAAAAATCCAAAATACCTGGAGTTAGCAAATAATCTAATTGATATCAGAGGAACTACTGAGGACGGAACCGACGATAATCAGGACAGGATTCCGTTCAGACAGCAAACCACTGCTATGGGGCACGCTGTTAGAGCGAACTATTTGTATGCTGGTGTAGCCGATTTATATGCGGAAACAGGAGAGAAAAAATTACTGGATAATTTAGAGTCAATCTGGGATGATGTAACGTATCGAAAAATGTACATCACAGGTGCCTGCGGTTCTTTGTATGACGGGGTTTCCCCAGACGGGACTTCCTACAATCCAACTGATGTTCAGAAAATTCATCAGGCATACGGAAGACCTTTTCAACTGCCAAATGCTACAGCTCATACTGAAACCTGTGCCAATATTGGAAATGTATTATGGAACTGGAGAATGCTTCAGATTACAGGTGATGCCAAATATGCAGATATTGTAGAATTGGCATTATATAATAGTGTTTTGTCCGGAATCAGTCTGGAGGGAAAGGAATTCTTTTATAATAATCCGCTCAATGTTTCTAAAGATTTACCTTTTAAACAACGTTGGAGCAAAGAACGTGAAGGCTATATCGCTTTGTCAAACTGTTGTGCGCCAAACGTAACCAGAACCATTGCAGAGGTGAGCAATTATGCTTATAACTTTTCGAAAGAAGGTTTGTATGTGAATTTATACGGAAGCAATAACCTGAGTTCAACGACACTTTCAGCAGAAAAAATTGAAATCGAACAACAGACCAATTATCCCTGGGACGGAAAAGTTACGCTCAAAATCGTAAAAGCCCCTAAAGATATTTACGCTTTTTTATTGAGAATTCCGGGCTGGAGTCAGGGCACAACCATTTCTGTTAATGGTAAAAATATCAGTGAGACTGTAGTTTCAGGCTCGTATCAAAAATTAGCACAGAAATGGAAAAAAGGAGATGTCATCGAATTGAATATCCCAATGCCGGTGGAGTTGATGCAGGCGAATCCATTAGTTGAAGAAGTAAAAAATCAGGTTGCTGTAAAAAGAGGTCCGATTGTTTACTGCTTAGAATCGGATCAGCTTCCTGCGAATACAAGTATCAATGAAGTGGTTTTGGATGTCAATTCTAAATTCACAACAGATTTTATCAAAATTCACGACAGACAATTGTTAAGCATAACGGCCAGTTCGTCAATAAACAATGATACTTCGTGGGATAAAAAGCTGTACAAACCGCTTTCAGCAAAAGATAACAAAGAGTATACTGTCAAATTAATTCCTTATTTTGCGTGGGGAAATAATGGCAAAGGCGAAATGTCTGTTTGGTTGTCGCATTAAGAATATTTAAATTTACCCTCATAAAACATATAAGTCATATAAGTTTAGTTTCAAACTTATATGACTTATATGTTTAAAAAATTAAAAACTATGAAATACATTGTAACCTTATTTTTAGCATTAATTTATACTGTATCATCAGCACAAACAACTGACAACCGCTTCGAATTAACCGTTGCCCAGGATGGTTCAGGAGATTTTAAAACCATTCAGGAAGCTATCAATAAAGTAAGAGATCATGCCGAAAAGCGAGTTGTAATCACAATTAAACCAGGAGTTTATAATGAAAAGGTTGTAATTCCGGCTTTCAAAAGAAATATCACTTTAAAAGGTTCAGACAGAGAAAAAACGATTATTTCATACAATGATTATTCCGGAAAGCCTTTCAGGGGGATTGATGTTACAGGAGATACAAAATTCAGCACCTATACTTCTTATACTTTGCTCGCTCAGGGAAATGATTGTTCTGTCGAAAATCTGACCATAGAAAATGCAGCCGGTAAAGTAGGTCAGGCGGTGGCTTTTCATACCGAAGGCGACAGGGTTTCTGTAAAAAATTGTTCGATATTAGGAAATCAGGATACGTTGTATCTGGCTAAAGGCGGCACGCGAAATTATTTCGAAAACTGCTATATCAATGGTACAACTGATTTTATTTTTGGCGCAGCTACAGCTTATTTTTACAATTGTACCATCGAAAGCTTAAGCAATTCTTATGTAACGGCAGCTTCTACAACCCAGGAAGATAAATACGGATTTGTATTCGTGGATTGCAAACTTACCGCAAAAGACAATACAGTAGATAAGGTTTTTCTGGGACGTCCGTGGAGACCTTATGCGAAAACAGTATTTATTAATGCAGAATTGGGTTCACATATAGTTCCTGAAGGCTGGAATCCGTGGAAAGGGGATAAGAATTTCCCTGAAAAAGAAAAAACGGTTTATTATGCTGAATTAGGAAGTAAAGGAGAAGGAGCAAAAGATTTATCAAAAAGAGCTTCCTGGTCGTATCAATTAAAAAAATCGGATCTTAAAAAGTATAGTTTAGGGAAAGTCCTTAACGGCTGGAATCCTAAATTGTAAATAAGTTGAAGTTGCTTTATGAATTTTTGAAGCATCTTCTCCAGATCTTTTGCGCAGAAAAAAGTATTTCTCATTTTCAGTCTGTTACATGGCATTAGGATTGAAAATATTCTGTAATTTAATAACCTAATTTTAGTCATGTCAGTACGGGATTATAAAAGATCCCATTGTATTCTGGCTTAAAAACGGACTAAATCGGTTGTAGTATTAATAAGAATTTACCTCTTCAAATATATTTTTTTTATTTTTTTTTATTTTTTTTTATTTGTTAATTTTATTGTTTTATGTAAGAATTTTATTTAAAAGAAATCGATTTCCTACAGTCTTTTAATGATAATAAAAACAATGTATTTACTTTTTTTGTGATCAATTTTCTTAAATCTCTTTATTTTAAGGCATTTTTTCTTACTTATTTTATTTGTATCTTGTTATATTCAAAATTTCATGCCTTTTATTACCGTAAGTCTATTTTACCTTACAATTTTTTAGAGATATTGTTTTTTTATTGGTTTTTTTTTGATGATAATTTTCAAGCAGGATACTACAGGACAGTTGTAGTTTTCAATCATTATATTTTTGGAATCAGGTAATAAATGTATTTTTAACGTTTAAAATTTCTGCAGTTATTTAATCGCCCCGTAAATTGCAGCTTTTCTTAAAAATTCAAATGCATTTTTTTATATACTAAAACTAACCTAACTATTAATCTAACTAAATCAAAAATTTATGAAACAAGCACTTTTAAAAAGATGTAGTTTTATTTTGTTTGCGCTAATGAGTATGGTCACCTATGCCCAAACTTCAGGCGGTCAAATTAAAGTCACAGGAACGGTTACAGATAATTTAGGCGGTCTAATGCCTGGTGTAAACGTGACAGAAAAATCATCAAAGAATACAGTAACAACAGATTACAACGGTAAGTATGAAATTAGTGTGAAGCCAGGAGCAACATTGGTATTTTCTTTTATAGGAATGAGAAAGATTGAGGTGCCTTTATCTGGACGTACAACAGTAGATGCCAAACTACAAGAGGATTCAAATCAGTTGGAAAATATTGTAGTTGTAGGTTATACAAGCCAAAAGAAAAGCCATCTTACAGGTGCAGTAGAGACTATTAAGATGAGTGAAATAACAGACTTACCTGTTGGGGATTTAGGAACTGCTATACAAGGAAGAGTCTTAGGAGTAGGAGTTTCTGGTGGTTCGACAAGACCCGGAGTGAAATCTAATCTAACAATAAGACAACCTTATTCTTTGGCCAAAGATGGCGGGAATTTAAGTCCATTATATGTTATCGATGGTGTTTTGCAAATTGGTGCAGATGGTCTAAATGATAGTACAATTTTTGATAACTTAGATTCTTCTGAGGTAGAAAGTATTTCGTTTCTTAAAGATGCTGCAGCAGCTATTTATGGAGCTCGTTCAGCTCAGGGGGTAGTCTTGGTAACTACTAAAAGAGGTACAAAAGGAGATCCTAAACTTTCTTATAGTGGTTCTTATGGTTCAAATGATAAAACTTACCAATCAAAAATGTTGAATGCATATGAATTTGCACAATATGTGAATATTATGAATGGACCTAATGGTTATAATCAAACGGGCAGAGAATATATATTTTCAAACGATGAATTAGAATATTTCAAAACTTTGAAAAATACATATTTAGATGATGAATGGAAGCCATCTTTTAACATGCGCCATAATTTAAACGTTAGTGGAGGTTCTGAGAAAGCTACATATTTTGCTGGTGCTTCCTACTTTCAACAAAACGGAAATTTAAGTACTTTAGATTATAAGAAATGGAATTTTAGAGCAGGGGCAGATGTGAAATTATCATCAAACTTGAAGGCTGGATTACAATTGTCAGGCTTTTATTCAGATCAGGAAAAAACATTTAACAAAATTGGAGGGGAGAAGGAAGAAAATGATTATAACGAGTTATTAACTCATATTCCATACATCCCAAATTATGTTAATGGTCTGCCAATTGAATTACCTGGAAATAATGATGGAAATCAACGTTATCATTATCCCGAAATTCAACGCTTGAATAATCTTATAGAGAATACTGCAAATACAATGACTGTAAATTTGTATACAGAGTATAAAGTTCCTTTTATAAAAGGTTTGATGGCAAGAGGATCTTATGCACGCAACATGGGTAATATTAGGGGAACACAGGTAGGTACCAGTTATACTTTGTACCAGTTTAAAGGTCTGGGAGATAACGAGCATATTTTTAATGATAATATTACCGATGCTCCGCTAAAAGCTACGAAATATAATAATGGAGACATATTATTATTTGACAATACAACTACATTATCTGAACAGTTAAATTTAACCGTTTCATATGATCGTACTTTTGGAAAACACAGTATTAGTGGAGTATTTGGAATTGAAAAATCTGAAGCTACTTTAAATAAGGAACGCGTTTCGAAATCGAATGTTTTAGATGGTACTAATGGTCAGTTTACTACTGCTAATGGTGCTATTGATGGCCAAACTAATAAAAATGAAAGTGGCTCATTAGGATATGTTGGAAGGATAAATTATGCTTATGGTGATAAATACCTAGCGGAGTTTTTATTTAGGAGTGATGCATCAACCAAATTTGCTCCAGAATACTATTGGGGTAATTTTTACTCAGGATCTATCGGTTGGGTAGTTTCTAAGGAGGACTTTTTTGAATCTTCTACAATTGATTTTCTTAAATTTAGATACTCTATTGGTTTGTTAGGTAAAGATGATACAAAAGCTTGGTTGTGGAAACAAAGATATAGTTATCAAGGTAGTAAAGGAGCCGTTTTTGGTGGAAATACAGATATGACACATGGATGGAAAATGGAAGCATCTCCAAATCCAGATGCGACTTGGAGTGATGAAGTAAAAACCAATTTTGGTGTTGATATGAAATTTTTGAACAACAGACTAGCTCTTACTGCAGAATCGTATTATAATATTGGAACGAATTTGCTAATGAATGTAACAGGGAATGTGCCATTTACAATTGGAGGAACAGTAGCTGCTCAAAATTATGGAAAAATGGACACTTTTGGAGTTGAATTAGCAGTAGGCTGGAATGATAAAATAGGACAGGATATCAGCTATGGAATTGATATGCGTTTTGGATGGGCTGACAATAAAGCAATCAAAGGAAATTATAACAATGAAGATATCTTAAAACCATGGAATAAAAAGCCAGGAGAATCGACTGATAATGGAGTGTGGGGTTATGATTATATAGGAATGTTTAAGAATCAGGAAGATATAGATAAATATGTTGCTCAATACAAAATTACGGCTGTTAAAAACATAAGCGGAAGCACAACATATACACCTTCACAGCTTAGACCTGGTATGTTATATTACAGAGATGTAAGAGGGGCCTATTTAGGAAACGGGCAATTTGCAGCTCCTGATGGTATTATTGACGTAAATGACCAAGTGAGATTGGCAAGAAAATCAGATAGTCACTATGGAATAGGAAGTACTTTACGATTTGCATACAAATCATTTAGTTTCAATACGGTGATAAATGCATCTTTTGGAGGATATTCAAGTATTGGCGGTGATGCTAGAAAAGCTTTTAAATCTAAGATTCCTCAAATTGTAGACAATACAGTGTCTATTTGGAATAATATTTATGATCCAACCTTAAATCCGAATGGTAACATGCCAAATCCTGCTTATGTTGAAATTAACTCTGTAGATTCAGATTTTTGGGAAGTTAATTCATTTAGAATAGCTTGTAGAAATATTACGCTTAGTTATGCATTGCCACAAGGAGCTTTGAATGCGATGAAACTAAGCAGCTGTAAACTGAATTTTGTTGCGCTTAATCCTTTTAACCTTTATAATCCATACAGTTTCCAGGAACCAAATGGTAGTTATTTAGACTATCCAACTTTGCGTACATTATCTCTGGGATTAAATGTAGGATTCTAATTTAATGATTATTAAAAATTAAGATTATGAAAATAAAATATATAAAAGCTATAGGTTTGTTTACTCTTTTAACAACCTTTTCTTTAACAAGCTGTAGTGATGATTTTCTGGAAGAAAAGAAAGATTATGCAGGGATAAATGATGTGGATGTGTTTAAGTCCCCTGTATTGGCTTCACAATATGTAGATTATGTTTATTTCAATTTTTTGCCAGCGAATAATGCTTCTATTAATACATGGGATTTAGCCTCTGGGGGGAATAATGAATTTTCTAAGACAACTGAAGAGTTGTCTGGAGAGTCTAACTGGAACAAACCATGGGCTTCAATTTCTCCATTAAATGCACATTGCTTGACTTATATTGGAATTAGAATGCCTGAAAGTATTACTAATAATCCTTATACCCGTATTAAAC
Source organism: Flavobacterium fluviatile (assembly GCF_010645065.1). GTDB lineage: Bacteria > Bacteroidota > Bacteroidia > Flavobacteriales > Flavobacteriaceae > Flavobacterium > Flavobacterium fluviatile. The sequence continues at coordinate 58,008 of NZ_JAADZW010000010.1, forward strand.
AAATTAATGTTTTTCTGGACGGAATTGATAAATTTGGGATGGCAGATGTTGACAAAAATCCATTGAAAGGTCAAATGTATTTTTGGAGAGCTTTTCAATATTTTGATTTAGTAAAATTATATGGTGGTGTACCACTTATTTTAAAACCACAAAATCCAATTGTCCAGGAAGGATCAACTGAAAATGAAGTTCCAAGAAGTTCTACTTCTGAATGTATTGAACAAATCATTTCTGATTTAGATAAGGCACAAGAATTATTAAAAAATGTTGCATGGTCTAATGCAAATTGGGGAAGGATTACAAGTGAAGCAGCAGCAGCTTTTAAAGGTCGTGTCCTGTTGACCTGGGCAAGTCCAATTTTTAACCCAACTGATGATGTACAGAGATGGAAACGTGCTTATGATGCTAACCTTGAAGCAAAAACACTTCTAGAAGCGAAAGGAAAAGGTCTTTTTACTACAGGAGGTACAGCAAATGGTACAGCTTGGGGAAATATGTGGTTTACAGAGGTCAACAATCCTGAAGCAGTAATTGTTTATGGATTTAATAATTCTGCGACATCTAATCTTCAAAAGAATAATGGATGGGAAAGAGCTGCTCGTTCTAGAGCATCTGGTGGAAATGGTGCAGTATCTCCAACTAAACAAATGGTAGATGCTTTTCCAATGGCAGATGGGAGAAGTATAGTAGGAAACTCTGCTTATAATCCGGTATTGTTTTATAAAAACAGAGATCCAAGATTTGCAAAAACTTTTGCTTATAATGGGGCAATTTGGAAATATGCTGAAAATTCAGCCTTTAAACAATGGACCTATTCATGGTATTCTAAAGCACCTACAACTGCTGCTCCAAATCCTGATAAAACAACAGAATCGTTAGGAGCCAATTCTAGTGGAATATATATTAGAAAAGCGACTAATGAAGGAGCAAGTAATATGACTGGTTACCTAAATAGTGGTACAGATTATATGGAAATGCGTTTTGCTGAAGTAGTCTTGAATTTAGCTGAATGTGCAATCGGTATTAATAACTTGGCTGAGGGTAAAACATTAATAGAGTCTATAAGGATTCGTGCAGGAATTACGAATGGTGACGGTCATTATGGATTAGCAGATGTTACTTCAAGAGATCAACATTTTGCGGCAGTTTTAAATGAAAGAAAAATAGAATTTGCTTATGAAAATAAGCGCTTTTATGATTTACGAAGATGGATGCTTTTTGATGATTCAAAAGGAACTTGCACGAGATTGGGTATAGCGCCTCTTAATGGAACAAGAAGAACAGGTTATTTTATTGTTGCGAAAAAAACAGATGGTGCAAGATATATTGCAGGTACAGACCCTTTCCTCGCTAATGCCTCAGGTGTTGCTCCAATAGTGAACAGAGATCCTGTTTTCCCATACACAATTCCGGCAACAGGAAAAAATCCAGGAACAGTAATTGCAAACTATGACGCATATTTGGAATATTTGTATACAAATTATTTTGATATAGTGGAAAGAGACAACTTAGATCCTACTACTAACGATTGGAAGTTTACCTGGTATAAAGAATATTACTATTTCGGATTATACCAGTCATTATTAGATTCTTCTCCATATTTAGAACAGACACAAGGATGGGGAGGTACGTTTGATCCTCTAAAATAAAAATCATTAAATACAATAACAATCACCTGTATTCCTTCAAAAAGATACAGGTGATTTGTTTAAACCGAATTACCAAATTAAAATTAACATGAAAAAATCTGCATTATTTATCTTGACACTGCTGGTTTTGGGAAGTACAAAGTCTTTCGCTCAATATCCTAAAATTTCACCTGAAGTAAAAAAACGTGAAGACTCGATCAAATCGGCTGCTGAAAAGTTGTCTAATGATGCTTGGGAACGCGCAAAAGTCATTGTAGAGAAAGAAGCAGCGCAAGGCAAACCATTTGTTCCATGGGCGGGCCGTCCTACTGATTTACCACAGGCAAACATTCCTGCTTTTCCAGGTGCTGAAGGAGGAGGAATGTATTCTTTTGGTGGTCGTGGCGGTAAGGTAATTACCGTAACCAGTCTAAATGACCGTGGACCGGGAACTTTGCGTGAAGCTTTAGAAACAGGTGGTGCAAGAATCATTGTTTTTAATGTTTCGGGGATCATTAAATTAAACAGTCCGCTTATTGTTCGTGCGCCTTATGTAACCATTGCCGGACAAACAGCTCCTGGTGACGGAATTTGCGTGGCTGGAGAAACTATCTGGGTTGATACTCATGATGTGGTTATTCGTCACATGCGTTTCCGTCGTGGAGAAACCTTTGTAGGACGCCGCGATGATGCTATTGGAGGAAATCCGGTCGGAAATATCATTATCGATCACGTTTCGGCAACCTGGGGATTAGATGAAAACATGTCGTTTTACCGTCACATGTATGCGGATGGTACCGGTAAAGCAGATGTAAAACTACCAACTGTGAATGTAACTATTCAAAATAGTTTGTTTGCTGAAGGTCTGGATACGTATAATCATGCTTTTGGAAGTACTTTAGGAGGTGAGAACTGTTCGTTTATGCGCAATTTATGGGCAAGTAATACAGGTAGAAATCCTTCTATTGGCTGGAACGGAATTTTTAATTTCTGGAATAATGTTATTTATAACTGGGTAAACCGTTCTATCGATGGCGGAGATTACACAGCTTTATATAATATTCAAAACAATTACTTTAAACCTGGACCGGCTACTAACAAGGATGAGCAAATAAGTTACCGAATCTTAAAACCGGAATCAGGCCGTAGCAAATTGCCTTACTTAGTATTTGGCCGTGCTTATGTGAATGGTAACGTTGTCGATGGAAACGAAAAAGTTTCTAAAGACAACTGGAATGGCGGCGTACAAATGGAAAACAAGAAAGGCGAAGAAATGAGTTTTGCCGAAGCTTCTACTTATTTTCCTAAAATGAGAGTAGATGAACCATTTCCGATGCCTTGGCACCGCGAAATGATGTCTGCTGAAAAATCGTATGATCACGTTCTTGAAAACGCCGGAGCGACTTTGCCTCTGCGTGATGTGGTAGATCAGCGTATCATTCGCACTGTGAAAAACGGAAAAGCGGAATATGCAGAAGGGTTAGACCCGGAATCATTTTATCAGTTTGAACACAGACGTTTAGGTAAAGATTCATACAAATTAGGCATCATCACTGATATTTCACAAGTAGGTGGTTATCCTGAATACAAAGGAACTCCTTATATCGATTCTGATAAAGACGGACTTCCTGATGCCTGGGAGAAGAAACATAAGTTAAATCCAAATGATGCTTCTGATGCAACTATGGATTCTGATAAAGATGGTTATACGAACATCGAAGAATACATCAACGGAACTGATCCAAAGAAAGCAACCGACTGGAAAAACCTAAAAAACAATCGTGAAACTTTAACTTCTGCTTTGTTGAATTAAAATTTTGAAAGTCTCAGGTCAAAGTGGTATTAATTTTGAGTTGAGACTTTTATTAAAAATAAAAAATCATGTCACTAAAAAAAATAAGTTTAAGTCTGTTTTTTGTTCTGATTGCTTTATGCAAAGTCAGCGCACAGCAATACGCAGATCCGGAGTATATCAAAGTTACCAATGAAAGAGCTGCAAAAATAGTTGATAAATTGGCTTTAGATAATAAAGAAAAAGAAACTGCTGTAACGAATATCATTGCACAACAATTTCGTGATTTAAGTAAAATCCATGATGATAGAGATGCTGAAATCAAAAAAATAAAAGACGACAGCAGTTTAGCCAAAGAAAAACAAAATGAGAAAATTGACAAACTGAAAGCTAATGCTGATAAATCGATTGCCAAACTGCACAAGTCCTATCTGAAAAAATTAGGAACACAATTGAACGGTGAAAAAATCACTGAAGTAAAAGACGGAATGACTTATGGAGTACTTCCAATTACGGTTACGGCTTATAATGATATGATCCCTACTTTGACTGAAGTTCAAAAAAAATATATTTATGATGCTTTGGTTGAAGCTAGAGAACACGCGATGGACGGCGGTTCATCCAAAGAAAAACATGCGTGGTTTGGTAAATACAAGGGAAGAATCAACAATTACCTATCTAAAGAGGGTTATGATTTAACTAAAGAAAGAGAAGGCTGGAATAAACGTATTGCAGAAAAGGAAAAGAATAAAAAGAAGGATTAGTCATGTCTTTTTTTATAAGTGTAATTTTAACATTTTTAAATTAAACCTTTTGTGTGTTGCGGTGTCAAACTATTCTAACTCATAATTTCATATCTTATACCCATGCGAAACAATTTTCAAAAGACCACCCTTAGAAGAACAATTATGGCAGTTTCGTTTTGTTCTCTTTTTTCGTCAGCATATGCCCAGTATCCAGATATTCCAAAGTCGGTTCAGGATAAAACCGATGCCGTAATGAAAGCTGAAAGTGAGCGTTTGGATCAGATTTGGAAAGCCAGTGAACACATCATCAAGGCTGAAGAATTACAGGGGCGTCCTTATGTGCCGTGGGCGGCATTGCCTACCGATTTAGTTCATGCTGATATTCCTGCTTTTCCCGGTGCAATGGGAGGCGGAGCCCAGACACCAGGTGGACGTGGCGGTAAAATATTTGTTGTAACAAGTTTAGAAGACACTGGAAAAGGAACTTTTCGTGAAGCACTGGAAGCTGTTGGAGCCCGAACTGTAGTATTTAATGTTTCCGGAATTATTCGTCTTAAAAAACCAATTACGGTTCGCGCGCCTTACATCACTATCGCAGGACAAACTGCACCGGGTGACGGAGTTTGCGTTGCGGGCGAATCTGTTTTATTAGATACACATGATATTATCATCCGTTATATGCGTTTTCGCCGTGGAGAAACTGAAGTGACCCGCCGTGACGATGCTTTGGGAGGAAACGTTATCGGAAACGTAATTATCGATCACTGCTCAATAAGCTGGGGACTTGACGAGAATATTTCCTTATACCGCCACCAGTTTCAGGCAAATGAAAAATCAAAATTAGAAAAACTGCCAGCTGTTAATGTGACGATTCAGAATACCATTTCATCAGAAGGTCTGGATACTTACAATCATGCTTTCGGAAGTACTATCGGCGGTTTAAATAGTATGTTTATCCGCAATTTATGGGCTGATAATATTTCGAGAAATGCGTCGGTTGGAATGTACGGAAGTTTTAACTTTGTGAATAATGTGGTTTTCAACTGGTGGAACCGTACCCTTGATGGTGGTGATTACCGTTCGCAATACAATATTATCAATAATTATTTCAAACCGGGACCAATTACGCCAACAGATCAGCCAATCCGTTACCGAATCATCAAACCGGAATCAGGTTCTATCAGTCCGAAAAGATTCGGAAAGGCTTTTGTGGATGGGAACTTTATTGCGGGTTCACCTGAGGTAACAGCCGATAACTGGAACGGAGGAGTACAATTAGAAGATTTATCGCCTGAAATAACCAAAGACTTTTTGGCACAAATTAAACAAAACAAAGCTTTTCCAACGCCACCAATCTCTATTATGAAAGCGGATAAGGCTTATGATTTTGTACTGGAAAATGCAGGAGCAATTTTGCCAAAACGTGATGCAGTCGATGAAAGAATCGTGAAACAGGTTCGCACCGGAAAAATAGAGGTGAAAGACGGTCTGGAAAATACAATCGGAAAAGAATTTATCAAGAGAAGATTACCTGCAGATTCATACAAAAAAGGAATCATTACACATCCAAATCAGGTTGGAGGTTATCCGGAATACAAAGGAAAAGCCTATAAAGATTCAGATAATGACGGAATTCCGGATGCGTGGGAAAAGAAATACGGTCTGGATCCAAAAGAGGCTTCGGATGCAAATAAAGATTCAAACGGAGACGGATATACTAACTTAGAGAAATATTTCAACGGAATCGATCCAACTCAAAAAACAGACTGGACAAAACCTGAAAATAATAAGGATACTTTATCGAAAATTTTATTACAGTAAAATTTTAAATTTCGATAATAAAATAAGCTCAAAGTTTGTCATTTCGACCTTTTGGGAGACTCGAGCGATAGCGACAGACGAAGTAAATCACACACGTATATCGACAAAGATTGATGATATACTTTGTAGAATTTCTAGTGTGATTCCTCCTTCGCTTCGTCAGAATGACAAAACAGAGCGGTGAGGTTCAATCAAAAATAAACTCATTCAAATAATATTTTAAAGTGAATTTGAATCAACTCAAAAATATCATAACAAAACAGGATTTACTCGTTTTATCCTGTTTTGTTATTTTCTTTAGTGCCAATATCAGTAAGGCACAAACCACATTTCCCGATATTAAAAAATCCAAAGAAGGAAAACTGGAACGTACAGCTGATGCAAAAGGAAACCAGATTCCTGACTTTTCGCACGCGGGTTATAAAGCTTCTTCGGTTGCTATTCCAAATATAGCAATCAAAGTTTTTGTACCATATATTCAGGGTGATGCAACAAAAACAATTCAATTCGCAATAGATTACGTTTCTAAATTGAAAGCCGATAAAAACGGTTTCAAAGGAACGGTACTTTTAGACAAAGGAATCTTCAAAGTTTCGGGCGAAATTTATATAAAGGAAAGTGGAATTGTACTAAGAGGAAGCGGTTCAGGAAATAACGGAACCCTGCTTTTAGGAACTACAATTAATAGAAAAGCGATTATAAATATTAGCGGAATCAACAACCGCGTGTTTAATGAAACTACTCAAATAGCGACAAATTATACCCCACTCGGAGCAACTGTTTTAACGTTAAAAAACGCAACGAATTTCAAAAAAGGTGATCACATCCTAATCAATACACCAATCACTAAAAAATGGATTGATCTTTTGTCAATGAATGATTTTGGTGGAGAAAGCGGTTGGATTGGATGGAAAGCGGATGATTTCGTGATTAGTGCCGACAGGGAAATTACAAATGTTCAGGAAGATAAAATTACCATTGATGCCCCTTTGACAAATGCTTTAGACGAAGAATTATCAAAATCAACTGTAGTAAATTACATTTGGTCAGGCAGAATTAATAACGTTGGTATAGAAAACCTGACTCTGAAATCAGAATATGATACAACAAATCCCAAAGATGAACAGCACAGATGGACAGGGATTTCTGTTGAAAATGCTGAAGATGTTTGGGTACGACAAGTCAATTTTGAACAATTTGCAGGTAGCGCCGTTTCGGTTTTAAAAACAGCCAAAAAAATTACTGTCGAAGATTGTCTGGCGCTAAATCCAATTTCGGAAATTGCAGCGCATAGAAGAAATACGTTTTATACAGAAGGTCAGCAGACTTTATTTCAAAGATGCTATTCTGAATTTGGATACAATGATTTTGTAGTTGGAGGTTATGCCACTGCTGGGCCAAATGTCTTTTTGCAGTGCGAATCACATCTGCCATACAGTTTCAGCGGGTCTGTTGGGAGCTGGGCAACCGGAATCCTTTTTGACGTTTCACTGATTGATGGAAACGCCATCAGTTTCAAAAACAAAGAACAGGACGGAAGAGGTTTAGGGTGGAATGTTGCCAATAGCGTCATTTGGGAAACTTCGGCATCCAAAATAGAAAATTACAATCCGCCAACTGCCAGTAACTGGGCGTTTGGAGTCTGGGCGCAATGGGCAGGAAACGGACACTGGAAAGACGTGAACAATCACATCAGTCCGAGAAGTTTATTTTATGCTTTACTGGAACAGCGTCTTGGTAAATTGCCAATGGATGCACAGATTATGGACTTGGGCACAGAACCTTCTTCAAGTCCTACATTGGAACAGGCGACAGCATTAACAGCCGAAGCCTATAAATTAAATGAAACTTTAAAAGAGTTTATCACTAAAGCATCAGCCCGAAATCCTATTGCGGTTGATTATGCCAAAGCGAAAAGAATTGACGAAGTAAAAGCAGTTGCAGTTACTAATAGAAATACAAATAAAATAGTCCTGACCAACGGATTATTGACTTCCGAAAAAGGTGTTATCACCGGAGAAGTGGTTGATGTGCCGTGGTGGAGAGGAAGTTTGCGTGAATCAGAAGTTTCAAAATCAAGACCGCATATTACACGATTTGTGCCCGGACATTATGGTTTGGGGCTTACCGATAATCTGGAGGAAACCGTAAATTATTTGGTAGAAAATAATAAATCAGCGATCGATCATAATTACGGACTTTGGTACGAACAAAGAATGGCAGATCACGAACGCATCCGCAGAATTGATGCCGATGTCTGGGCACCATTCTACGAACAGCCTTTCGACAGAAGCGGTCAGGGAATTGCCTGGGACCATCTGAGCAAATATGATCTGACGAGATACAACGCCTGGTACTGGAACCGATTGAAAACTTTCGCTGAATTAGCGGGACAAAAAAATAAAATTCTTTTAAACGAAAATTATTTTCAGCATAATATCTTAGAAGCAGGAGCGCACTGGTCAAGTTCACCCTGGCGTCCGGCCAATAATATCAATACAACAGGATTGCCGGAACCACCGCCTTATGCAGGTGATAAAAGGATTTTCCTTGCCGAACAATTTTATGATGTAAAAAATGCTGATATCAGAAAACTGCATGTAGCCTTTATCGAAAAAAACATTGAAAATTTTGCAGCCAATGCCAACGTTCTGCAGCTCACAAGTGCCGAATATACGGGTCCTTTAAGCTTTATGCAATTCTGGATTGATGTGATAGCCAATTACGAAAAGACACACCAAAACGAATCGAAAATAGCTTTGAGTGCTACCAAAGATGTACAGGATGCTATTTTGAATGATGAAGCAAGAGCTAAAACTGTTGATGTTATTGATATCCGATATTGGTATTATAAAGAAGACGGAACGCTGTATGCTCCCGAAGGCGGAAAAAATTTGGCACCACGCCAGCATGCACGCAAAATGAAAACCGGAAAAGAAACAGACGATCAGGTTTACAGAGCAGTTCGCGAATACCGTGAAAAATATCCGGAAAAAGCAGTCTTATATTCAACGATGGGAGCACCACGATTTGGATGGCCGGCATTAATGGCAGGAGCCTCTTTGGCAAATGTTCCAAAAATTGAACTTTCTGCCTTTCATTCTGCCCTAAATGGTATGAAGTTTGCAGAAGGAACTACTTTTTCAGATAAGCTTTGGAAGCTGGAAAACAAAGGCAATGCCTATCTTTTTTATCTGAAAAATGATCAGGATGTTTCAATCGATTTGTCAAATCATAAAGGAACTTTTGAAGTATATACAATCAATGCTTCAAATGGAAATATCACAAAAAAAGCAAATATCAGCGGAGGAAAACAAGTGGTAATTCCACAAGCTGAAATTAAAGAAAAAGTACTTTTCGTAGTGAAGAAAAATTATCACAGATAACAGAGAAAATAAGCGATAAAGATTAAAAAAAAATCTGCGGAATCTGCGAGAAAAAATAAAACACAATTCAAAATAAAAATAAAATGAACCTGAAATATCTATTTGCCCTGAGCATAAGCTTTATGTTGACAGTACAAAGCGGATTTTCGCAATCTGCAAAATCAAAAGCATTACCAAAACTCAAAGTTTCCGAAAACAAACATTATTTTGTTACCGAAGACGGAAACCCTTTTTTTTGGCTTGGTGATACAGGCTGGCTTACATTCGGAAAACTGGACAGAGCAGGTGTAGAAAAATATCTTCAGGACCGAAAATCGAAAGGATTCAACGTAGTTCAGGTAATGGTTTTGCATAATGTAAATGCTGTAAATGCGTATGGAGATCAGGCATTAATGAATGATAACCTGTCTCAGCAAATTACGTCACCGGGCAACGATCCAAAGGATGCTCCCGAATACGATTACTGGGATCACGTAGATTATACTTTGGATGTAGCACAAAAAAACGGAATCTATCTTGCCATGGTTCCTGTTTGGGGAACTAATATTAGTAGTTCTAAAAGTAAAGTAACGAAAGCTGATGTTGAAAAATATGCAAAATTTTTAGCCAGTCGATATAAAAACAGAACCAATATTATCTGGCTGAATGGTGGCGATACCTACGGAGATAAATTTCAGGACATCTGGAACGCACTCGGAAGTACTTTAAAAACCAGTAATCCGGATCAGCTGGTAACTTTTCATCCTTTCGGAAGAACTGATTCTTCTGAGAATTTTCATAACGCAAGCTGGCTGGATTTTAATATGTTTCAATCCGGGCACAGAAGATACGATCAGGATTCGGTGAAAACTAATTTTAAAGAAGACAATTATAAATTCGTTCATAGAGACTGGGAACTTAAACCAACCAAACCAACCTTAGACGGAGAGCCATCTTATGAAGGAATCCCGCACGGTCTGCACGACACCTTACAGCCAAAATGGACTGCTAACGATGTAAGACGCTACGGTTACTGGTCGGTTTTTGCAGGCGGGGCAGGTTATACATACGGGCATAATGCCGTAATGCAAATGTTCAGAAAAGGCGACAATCCGGCCTACGGAAACAAAGAATTATGGACATCAGCCATCAATGCACCTGGAGCAGGACAAATGGTACACATTAAAAACCTGATGTTGGAATTTCCGTATTTAGAAAGAGTTCCGGATCAGTCATTAGTTGCCAATCAGGGCGAGAAATACGATTATCAGGTGGCAACAAGAGGAAATGATTATGCTTTGATTTACACTTATACAGGACGAAAAATTACCGTGAATATGGGTAAAATCGCAGGAGATAAAGTAACCGCAAGCTGGTACAACCCAAGAAACGGCAAAAAAACAAAGATTGGAATTTTTGATAACAAAGGAACTAAAGAATTCCAGCCTTCCGGCAAAAAAGAAGACGGAAACGACTGGGTTTTAATTTTAAGTTCAAAGTAATTAAACACAATCTTGTCATTGCGAGGAACGAAGCAACTTCACTAACAATAAGCCACAAAGTTTAAATTTATAATGTGGTTGTTTCGTTTCTCATGACAAAAAACAATAAATATCTCTCGCAGATTTGGCAGATCAAGCAGATAAAATCCCGCACAATCTGCAAAATCTGCGAGAGCCAAAAATAAACAACACTATGAAAATCAAAAACATCATAATATTACTCTTCTTTTTCACAGGACTAAACACCGCTTTCGCAAATGACGGCTGGCTAAATATCCTGAACGAAGGAGGAAACAACAAAGGAATAAAATGCACCGAAGCCATTCAAAAAGCTATTGATAAAGCATCAGCCAACGGAGGCGGAACCATATTTTTCCCAGCCGGTGAATATTTAACAGGCGCTTTAAAACTAAAAAGCAACATCACCATTCATTTGGATTCAGGAGCGCTTTTGAAATTCTCAGAGAATTTTGATGACTATCTTCCGTATGTAGAAATGCGTTACGAAGGAATTGTGATGCAGTCGTTCTCCCCATTATTTTATGCTAAAGATGTCGAAAATATTACCATTAAAGGAAGAGGCGTAATCGACGGTCAGGGAAAAGCATGGTGGAATGAAGTGTACAGAATCGAAACTGCCAAAGGTCCGATTCCGGAAACGAAATACCAAAAAATGTGGATGGAGCAAAACAAAGGAATCGTTTATGAGCCGTATTACAAAAGAACGATTGACAAACACTTTTTCAGACCTTCTTTTTTTCAGGCTTACAATTGCAAAAATATTTTAATCGAAGGCGTGACCTTCAAAAATTCGCCTTTCTGGACCATAAATCCTGAATTTTGTGACAATGTAACCGTAACCGGAATCTCGATTTTCAATCCGCATTCGCCAAACACAGACGGAATCAATCCTTCGTCCTGTACCAACGTGCACATTTCAAACTGCCACATCAGCGTGGGCGATGACTGTATCACCATCAAATCCGGACGTGATGCAGACGGCCGTAAATACGGAAAAGCAACCGAAAATGTAACCATTACCAATTGTACGATGTTGAGCGGTCACGGAGGTGTCGTAATCGGTAGCGAAATGTCGGGCGGAATCAAAAAAATTACGATTTCCAACTGCGTTTTCGACGGAACCGATCGCGGAATCCGTATCAAAGCGGCTCGTGGCCGGGGCGGAGTTGTCGAGGATATTCGCGTGAGCAATATCGTAATGAAAAACATCAAGGAAGAAGCTATTATTTTGGATTTATTCTACGACAAAGACAATCCGGTTGAACCTGTTACAGAGCGTACGCCGATTTTCAGAAATATCCAAATCAGCAACGTTACCGGCGGAAACGTCAATAAAGCCGGATTCGTTCGCGGAATTGTTGAAATGCCAATCCAGAACATCACGTTCTCAAACATCAATATGGACGGTAAGGAAGGTTTTACCGTAAACACGGCAACTGATGTAGAATTTCACGATGTAAAAGTCAATGCAACAATTGGTTCCTCTTTCAAAATTCTGGATGCCAAAAACCTGATTCTGGACAATGTAGGATCTTCAACGCCAATCAAAGGAGTTCCGGTTATCAAAATAGACAACGCCTCGAATATCATGATCAACAACAATTTTCCGTTCAACGCCACCGATGTTTTCATCGAAGCAAACGGGAAGGATACAAAGAATATTTTCCTTAAAAACAATGTGTTCAGCAACGTAACCACAACCGTTAAAAAAGGAAAAGACCTGGACAAAAAAGCAATTTCAGAATAAAACAATTAGCGTTCCTGCAAGGTTTTCAAAACCTTGTAGGTATTTCGATTTTAAATTTTAGAAGCAGCAACATTAGGCATTTTTAGAAATATCGTCCCGCTCTTCGTTGCAATCTTGTGTGCCGAACCCCGGCACACAAGGATTTTCACTTCGATCGGGGCTAAAGAGAATGATTCGGCTTTTTTGTAAATTAAGAGGAAACGTCTAATCCTGCAAGGTCTTTTTTTGACCTTGTAGGTATCCACATAGCTCTGTGTTTTATAAAAAGTGAAACGCCTTTTTAGACAAACAAAATCTATGTTTCTATGTGTTAAAAAATATTGAACACCTACAAGGTTTTGGAAACCTTGCAGGAGAAAAACATAAAAATGAAAAAAATATTCATCACATTAACGCTTTCACTCTTTGCAATAAGTTATTCCCAAAAGAAGAAAGAAATTTTCCTTTTCACCTCTTTCAGGGAACCCGCTACTGAAGGTTTGTACCTGGCGTACAGCGAAGACGGTTACAACTGGAAAGGTCTGGAAGGATCATTCCTAAAACCCGAAATTGGCGCGAGCAAAATCATGCGTGATCCGTCCATCACAAAAGGAGCTGACGGAACTTATCATATGGTCTGGACGACAGATTGGAAGGGCGGAAACGGGTTTGGATACGCCAATTCTAAAGATTTAATTCATTGGTCGGAACAACAATACATTCCGGTAATGAAACACGAACCCGAAGTCGTAAACGTGTGGGCGCCCGAGATTTTTTATGACGATGTAAAAAAAGAATACATCATTATCTGGGCATCCACAATCCCATTCCGATTCGAAAAAGGAGTAGAAGACGAGAAAAACAACCACCGAATGTATTACGTAACGACTAAGGATTTCAAAACCTTTTCTGATACCAAATTATACTACGATCCAGGTTTCAGCGTCATCGACTGTGTCATCGTAAAAAAAGGTAAAAAGGATTACGTTTTAGTGCTGAAAGATAACACAAGACCCATGCGAAACATAGAAGTAGCTTTCGGAAAATCACCTTTAGGCCCATTCGAAAAAAGATCAAAACCCTTAACAGAGTATTTATCAGAAGGGCCAACGGTTGTAAAAGTCGGTAAAAACTGGTTGTTGTATTATGACAATTACGGATCCAAAAATTATAAAGCCTTAAGCACTACCGATTTTGTAAAATTCGAAGATGTTTCCTCAAAAATAAAATTGCCGGAAGGACACAAACACGGAACGATTACAACAATTTCCGAAGCCGTTTTAAAAGGATTGATAGAAAGAAAATAAAAAATAATCTGCTAAATCTGTTAAATCTGCGAGAGTAAATTTTTTCACGCAGATTTGGCAGATTGAGCAGATAAAAAGTTGAAAACAATGATTGCATTCCAAAACATAAAAACCAATATCGTATCAGCAACAAGCCTTTTGTTGAGCTGTGTCGCAGTCAATTCGGCGCTAGCCCAACAGGACACTATACGATATACAGGCAAAACCCTTTCCAATATCGATTACCACCACGGGCAGTTAAGTCCGGCAGTCGGCGTTCACGCAACGCAGATTATGCGCGCCAGCCGTGAACATCCCGAAAAAGCAGATGGATTTGGCTGGACGTACAACCACCAGTCGATGATGGCATATTGGAACAATACTTTTTACCTGCATTATCTGAGCGACCCGTCAGGCGAACACATTCCGCCGAGCCAGACTTTTATAATGACTTCGAAAGACGGGGTAACCTGGACAAAACCAGCGGTGCTTTTCCCGATTTATCATGTTCCTGACGGATTCAAAAAAGAAGGAGTAGAAGGCGTAGCCAAAAACATAGATGCCATCATGCACCAGCGTATGGGGTTTTATGTTTCGTCTGATAACAGATTATTGGCGATAGGTTATTACGGAGTCGCATTAGACAAAAAAGACGATCCTAATGACGGAAAAGGAATTGGACGTGTTGTGCGTGAAATCTACAAAGACGGAACTTACGGCCCAATTTATTTTATCCGATATAATAAAACCGGAAACCCGTTGCCAACGACTTTTCCATTTTATACCAAAAGCAAAGACAAAAAGTTTATCAAAGCCTGCAATGAATTACTTTCTAAACCATTGTTAATGCAACAATGGTTGGAAGAAGCCGATCGTGATGACGAATTGATTCCCTTAAAAAAACAATACAAAGCCTTCAATTATTACCATTTGCCAAACGGAAACGTAGTTGGTTTATGGAAGTTTGCTTTAACATCTTTGAGTAAAGACAACGGGAAAACATGGGAATACATACCGGTAAGAGCGCCGGGATTTGTAAACAGCAATGCGAAAATCTGGGGACAAAAAACTTCAGATAACCGTTATGCTACTGTTTACAATCCGTCAGAATACCGCTGGCCACTGGCAATTTCAACCAGTGATGACGGACTGAATTACAAAGATTTATTATTGGTTCATGGCGAAATTACACCAATGCGTTACGGCGGAAATTACAAATCAGCCGGCCCGCAATATGTTCGCGGAATCCTCGAAGAAAACGGAACTCCGCCCGACGGAAAACTTTGGGTAAGTTACAGTGTGAACAAAGAAGATATTTGGGTGGCTTCGGTACCGGTTCCGGTGACCAGCGAAGTAAAAGACAATGTTAACGATGTTTTCAATAATTTGCCAAACGGCGAAGAATTAAAATTATGGAACACCTACGATTTGTCCTGGGCATCCACAAAAATCGAAAAGAAAGCCGACGGTAAAAAAGTACTGACTTTAAGAGATCAGGATTATTTTGACTATTCCCGTGCGGAGCGTGTGATTCCGTTTGCACAAAAAATGGAAGCGACTTTCACCGTAAAACCGGAACAAAACAATCACGGTTTATTGCAGGTGGAATTCCAAAACAAACAAGGATTGCCTGCGATTCGTATCGTTTTCGATAAAGACGGGGAAATAAAAGTAAAACACGGAGCCCGTCATGGCGGATTAGGGAAATACGAAGCAGGAAAAGACTATACAATTACAGTTAAACTGGATGTAACTTCCCGTTCGTACACCGTAAAAGTGAATGACGGAAAAGAAACCAACAAAATTTTCTATGCTCCGGTTGATGGAATTTCACGCATTATGTTCCGCACAGGCGATCAGCGTTACACCCCAAATCCGGACACCGAACCTGACACGCCGGATTTCACAGATTTACCGGATACAGGAAAATTAATTCCGGAAGCGGTATTTAATATTGAATCTTTGATAACGAAAAAATTAAATTAAACAATTAAGACCAATAGGCTTTTTATACAATATTGTCATTCCGAAGGAGGAATCTCAGCAAGTAGTTCGACAAACAAAGTCCTCAACGTTGCGGAATAGCGAATGAAGATTTCCCCTTCGCCGGAATGACAACAAAGAGGCCTTGGCATGCTAATAAACTGTTTGAATACTTTTATAAAAAAATAAAATCTGCTCAATCTGTAAAATCTGCGAGCAAAAAAATAAATATGAAGAATTTAAAAAACATATTTTATCTCTTTTTACTGTTAGTAACTTTCATTTCTAATGGACAAATTTCTGCTGAATATTTGACGTGCGAAATGGCAGAAAATCCATTAGCGGTAAATACAAACCAGCCAAGATTGAGCTGGCAATTGGTCTCAAAAGAATTTTATGCCACGCAAATCGGCTATCAGATTTTAGTTTCATCTTCGGAAGAAAAACTAAAAAATGGCGAAGGCGATATCTGGAACAGCGGAAGAGTAAATTCAGAGAAAAATCTTCAGATTATTTACAGCGGAACTCCGCTAAAAAGCGAAACCAAATATTTTTGGAAAGTCAAAGTGTGGAACCAAAAAGGTAAAGCATCCAATTGGAGTAAAATAGCTTCGTTCAGAATGTCACCTTCTGCATCAGATTTGAATCCAGTCTGGATTGGAGCTATTACAAAAACCAACAGTCATTTGCCGCAGAAATTACCACACCGCCACTTTCAACAGACAGAAAAAAGATGCTTTGATCAATGCTTCGGATTCGTTGTCACGCAGGAGTATTATGCTTCGCAAACCATTTTCGGTAAACAAAGAAATCAAAGAAGCGGTAGTTTACATTTCAGGTTTAGGACATTATGAACTGTCAATTAACGGAAAGAAAATTGGCAATAGTGAATTTGCGCCTTTGTGGACAGATTACGATAAAACCGTTAATTTCAATACTTATGAATTGACTGCAAAAGAACTTCAAAAAGGGGAAAACGCAATCGGCGTGCTTTTGGGCAACGGAATGTACAACACACTTGAAGCAAGATATACCAAGTTTTTTGTGAGTTTTGGCCCGCCGACTTTGTTTTTCAAAATGAAAATTACTTACAAAGATGGTTCTGAGGAAATTGTAAAATCTGATGCAAGCTGGAAGTACAGCAAAAGCCCGATTACCTACAACAGCATTTTTGGTGGAGAAGATTACAATGCCAATTTAGAGCAAAAAGGCTGGAATTCGAAAAGTTTCAACGATATCAATTGGAAAAAAGTGGTTGTTCAGGAAGCCCCAAAAGGCGTTTTGAGACCACAGACAACAACACCAGTTACGATCCAAAAACGATACGAAGTTAAGGAAGCCAAAGAGCTGAAACCTAACTTTTACATTTTCAATATGGGGCAAAACCTATCCGGATTTACGACCATAAAAGTCAAAGGAAAAAAAGGGCAAACCGTTCGCGTTTGGGTAGGCGAGAGCCTGAATGAAGACGGTACAGTGAGTCAGGGAAAAACCGGAAAACCGTATTATTACGATTATACGCTGAAAGGCGAAGGGATTGAAGAATGGCAGCCGAAATTCAGCTTTTACGGGTTTCAGTACGTGCAGATTGAGAACATCAATTATAAGAAAACCAAGGACAAAAATCTGCCAACTTTGTTGGATTTGAAGTCGAATTTCATTTATAATTCGGCTGGTGAAGTGGGAACTTTTGAATGTTCTAACGAGATTTTCAACAAAACCCATTGGCTGATCAATAACGCTATCAAAAGTAATTTCCAAAGTGTTTTCACCGATTGTCCGCAACGTGAAAAATTGGGCTGGCTCGAAGAAATTCATTTAAACGGCCCTGGATTATTATTCAATTACAATCTCCAAAGTTTCATTCCTGCGACAATGCAGAACATTTCAGATTCACAGCGCGAGAACGGATTAATTCCGAACATCGTTCCTGAATATGTGATTTTCGGAGGCGATTTCACCGATTCACCGGAATGGGGTGTAACCGGCGTAATTTTGCCGTGGATGTATTACGAATATTACGGAGACGCTTCGTTAATCGAAAAATATTATCCCGTAATGAAAAGATATGTGGATTATTTAGGCACAAAAGCTACCAATCATATCCTTTCGCACGGTTTGGGCGATTGGTATGATTATGGCACACACGCAGCCGGATATTCCAAAAACAGTCCGATTTCGCTTTCGGCGACTTCACATTATTTTTATGGAGCCAGTTTGGTTGCAAAAGCTGCCAGATTATTGAATAAAACAGATGATCTTGCAAAGTACGAAACTTTGACTTCTGATATTAAAAAGGCTTTTAACGATAAATTTTTCAATGCTGAGACCAAACAATACGGCACCAGCAGTCAGTTTAGTAACGCCGTTCCGGTTTTTATGGATATCGTAGAACCGCAATACAAACAGGCGGTGATGCAGAATTTATTGGCCGAAATCAAAGACAAAGGAGACCGACTGACGACTGGCGATGTGGGAAACCGTTATTTGTTTCAGGCATTGGCACAAAACGGCGAAAATGAAACGATGTACAAAATGAACAATCATTACGATGCACCTGGTTATGGTTTTCAGATTAAATTTGGTTTGACCACTTTAACAGAGCAATGGGATCCGCGCAAAGGAAATTCGTGGAATCACTTTATGATGGGGCAAATCGAGGAATGGTTTTACCAAAGCCTTGCCGGAATTTTACCTGACGAAAAAAATCCTGGTTTCAAACATTTTTTCATTCAGCCGGAAGTGGTGGGCGATATGACTTTCGCGAAAGCGGAATATCAATCGATCTACGGAAAAATTGTCTCGGCATGGGAGAAAAAAGACGGAAAATTAAGTCTGAAAGTGGAGATTCCTGCTAATACATCTGCGACGGTAAAATTGCCAATTGCAAAGAATTCAGAAATAAAAGTCAACGGAAAACCGACTAATAATTTGAAATTAGGTTCAGGAAAATATATAATAGAATGTAAATTGTAAATTTCCTGCAAGGTTTTTAAAACCTTGTAGGTATCACAAGAATTTACAATAAATGGATTGCCTCCAGCTTTAGCTGGAGATTAAAAAGATTAAGACAACACGGCTTTAGCCAAATTAATAAGTTAGGCTAAAGCCAATTTAAAAACAATTTATTTCCCTCCAGCTAAAGCAGGAGGCAACTCAAAAATGGCTTTGATATAAAAATGAAAAATTTAAAAAACATAACATTTGCTTTTTTGGTTTCAATCTTCACATTGACAATGGCAAACGCACAATGCACATCCGATACCAATTTCAGAAAACCCGTAACTGAAACCATCCAAAAAATTGAAACCATTTTTAAGATAAAAGTTATAGACGACCGCGGTTTACTAAAAGGAAAAGAACTCGATTATGCCGATTGGAGAATTGAGCAGGGAAATTTAGAAGTTTCTCTGGCAAATGTTTTAGTACCTTTTGAATTGACTTATTTCAAACAGCCAGACGGAAAATACCAAATCAGAAAATATGAAAACCACAAAGTTTCAGTTGAGAAAGGAAAAGAACGTCTGGATTATCTAACGACTTTGTATTCCAATACAACACAATGGGAAGCACGCAAAAAAGAAATAAAAGCCTGTATGATTACGTCTTTTGGTCTGGACAAAGCACCGCCAATGCCAAAATCAAAACCTATTTTAACACCAAAAAGAATTTACAAAGACTACAGCGTCGAGAATATTGCGTTGGAAATTCTTCCAGGCGTTTACACTACCGGTTCGATTTACAAACCGTATCCGTTAAACAAAAAATCGGCGATTATCTTAACACCTGACGGACATTTCGGCGACGGAAGATACAGAAAAGACGAGCAGTACCGTTGTGCCATAATGGCCAAAATGGGAGCCATTGTTGTAAGTTACGATTTGTTTGCCTGGGGCGAATCACTGCTTCAGTTCCCAACAGAAACACATCGTAACAGCATCGCTTCGACTGTTCAGGTGTTAAGCGGAATCCGATTATTGGATTATTTAGCTACTCAAAAAAATGTGGATATGGCACGTGTGGGTGTGACCGGCGGTTCGGGAGGCGGTTCGCACACGATGTTTTTAGGCGCTTTAGACGATAGGGTTAAGGTTACCGCTCCGGTGGTGATGGTGTCTTCGCATTTCTCTGGCGGATGTCCTTGCGAAAGTGGCCGCGGAATCCACCTTTGTGGCAACGGAACCAATAATGCCGAAATATCAGCGATGATGGCGCCAAAACCGCAATTGATTGTTTCCGACGGAAAAGACTGGACTTTGGCCGTTCCCGAATTGGAATTCCCTTTTATCCAACGCACCTATGATTTGTACGGTAAAAAAGACTTAGTCGAAAATGTACATTTAGCCAGCGAAGGACATGATTTTGGAGTTTCAAAACGTATGGCGCTGTATCCGTTTATGGCAAAATATTTAGGTCTGGATCTGAACAAAGTTAAGAACGAAAAAGGCGATATCGACGAGTCAACTTGTGTGATTGAACCGTATGACAAATTATATGTTTTTGGCAACAAAGCCGAAAATTTGCCGAAAAATGCCCTGAAAGACATCAATAAATTATATGAAATGTTCGGAGAAAAAAATCTGAAGGTTTATGAGATTAAGAAGTAAGAAAAAAATAGACACAAATTAAATTCACACAATATTGTCATTCCGAGGGACGAGGAATCTCCGAAAGTAGCTCCGCAATCAAAGTCCACAACCTTTGTCGATCTTGCACCGGAGATTCCTCCTACGTCGGAATGACAAAACAGGACGGTTTAGACAAGACAAAATACTTGTTTCAATTCGTATCAAAAGAAATAAAATATGAAATTAAAAAGTAAAATAATCGCAATCTGTTTCGGAATTACTTCCTTAGCCACAAATGCGCAAACCAGAAACGAACTAAAATTGTGGTACGACAAACCCGCCACCATCTGGAATGAAGCTTTGCCTCTGGGTAACGGTCGATTGGGCGCAATGATTTTTGGAGATCCCGCTGTAGAGCGCCTACAGTTGAACGAAGAAACCATCTGGTCCGGTTCGCCAAACAGTAATGCGCACAGCAAATCATTGGAGGCGTTGCCAGTTGTCCGCAAATTAATTTTTGAAGGAAAATTTAAAGAAGCACAGGATTTGGCAACCAAAGATATTATGTCGCAAACTAATGACGGCATGGCGTATCAGACTTTCGGGAGCGTTTATATTTCGTTTCCCGGACATCAAAAATATACCACTTATTATCGTGATTTAGATATCGAAAACGCTACGGCAAAAGTCAAATATACCGTAAACGGAGTAGAGTTTACCAGAGAAATATTGACCTCCTTTTCAGATCAGGTGATTGCAGTGAAACTCTCGGCTTCTAAACCGGGACAGATAACCTGCAATGTATTCATGAACAGTCCGATTGACAAAACCGTTCCTTCGACGGAAGGAAACCAAATTATTTTGTCGGGAGTTGGAACTAATTTTGAAGGTATAAAAGGAAAAGTGAAATTTCAGGGAAGACTGGAAGCAAAAAATAAAGGAGGAGAAGTTTCAGCAAACAACGGAATCCTGAGCATCAACAAAGCCGATGAAGTGACGCTTTATATTTCAATTGCGACCAATTTCAAAAACTATCAGGACATTACCGAAGATGAAGTAGCGAAAAGTAAATCGTATTTGGAGAAAGCTTTACCAAAAAGTTTCGATGAAATTAAAAAAGCACACGTTGCCTATTATCAAAAATTCTTCAACAGAGTGGCTTTAGATTTAGGTTCGAATGAAAATGCTAAGAAACCAACCAACGAAAGAATCCGTGATTTCAAGACACAATTCGACCCACAACTGGCGAGTCTGTATTTTCAGTTTGGACGTTATTTATTGATTTCAAGTTCACAACCGGGAGGTCAGCCTGCCAATTTACAGGGAATATGGAACGATATGGTAACACCGCCCTGGGACAGTAAATACACAACAAATATTAACGCCGAAATGAATTACTGGCCTGCAGAAGTAACCAATCTTACCGAAATGCATGAGCCTTTTATCCAAATGGCAAAAGAGCTGAGCGTGACGGGAGCAGAAACTGCAAAGATGATGTACAATGCCAAAGGTTGGGTACTGCATCACAACACGGATATCTGGCGCGTGACGGCTCCGGTTGATCAGGCGGCTTCAGGAATGTGGCCAACGGGTGGTGCCTGGGTTTGTCAGGATTTGTGGGAACGTTATTTGTACACAGGGGATAAAAAATATCTGGCAGAAATTTATCCGATTATGAAAGGGGCCGCCGATTTCTTTTTGGATTTTATGATTACGGATCCAAACTCAGGTTATTTGGTGGTAGTACCGTCAAGTTCTCCTGAAAACACACACGCCGGTGAAGATGGAAAATCTACAATCGCATCAGGAACTACGATGGATAATCAGTTGGTTTTTGACTTGTTTTCGAATGTAATCAGAGCTTCGAAACTGGTTGCTCCGGATGAAAATTATACCAAAAAATTAAGTGAAGCATTGGCAAAAATGCCTCCAATGAAAGTCGGAAAACACAATCAGTTACAGGAATGGCAGGATGATTGGGATGATCCTAAAGACAATCACCGTCATGTTTCACATTTGTACGGCTTGTTTCCGAGTAACCAAATTTCGCCAATTAAAACACCAGAATTATTTGAAGCAGCAAAGCAATCTTTGATTTACAGAACAGACGAATCCACAGGATGGTCAATGGGCTGGAAAGTGAATTTATGGGCCAGATTATTAGATGGAAACCATGCTTACAAACTGATTCAGGATCAATTGCATTTGGTAACCGCTGACCAAAGAAAAGGTGGTGGGACCTACCCAAATATGCTCGATGCGCATCAGCCGTTTCAGATTGACGGTAACTTTGGATGTACTGCAGGAATTGCCGAAATGCTGATGCAGAGTCAGGAAGATGCCATTCATTTACTGCCTGCTTTGCCAACGGTCTGGAAAGACGGAAGGATCAAAGGTTTGGTAACCCGAGGCGGATTTGTAATTGATATGACCTGGAAAAATAATAAAGTTTCGACTTTGAAAGTATATTCAAAATTAGGAGGAAACTGCCGATTGAAACTGGAAAACACTTTGAAAGCAGATAAAGGAATCGTACTTAAAAAAGCAAAAGGTAAAAACCCGAATCCGTTGTTTTATGATGTTGAAGTAAAGAAACCGATTATTGATAAAGAAGCAAAATTGCCTAAAGTGCAGTTGCCAGCTTACAATGTTTACGATGTGGAGATGAGAGCTGGGCAGACGTATAGTTTTTCTGCGAATTAATAGTCATTGCGAGGGACGAAGCAATCTCATTTGCTATATCCGTTTCTATGAGTTACTAGGTTTGCTTAGAATAGTGTGATTGCTTCGTTCCTCGCAATGACTGAACGTAATCAAGTATCCGCGTGAGTGATGGCAGTGGAGCTCTCCCGATTTTTCATCGGGAAGCGGGAACGTACAGCAGGACCCGAAGTTGCGAGAAGGAACGACGAAGCAATCTGGAGGGGCACGCCCAAAAAAATGATTAAATTGTTAAACCATATAAGTTCATTGAGGCTAAACTTACATTTTCTTATATAACTTATATGGTGAATTAAAAATAAATTAAAATGGTTACAAATTTTAAATACAAAATAATTGCTTTCGTAGTCCTGATTGCCTGTTTGAACAGCAGTTGTAAATCGGGTGCGGGGCATTCTCAAAAGGGGAAATCTGTGGTTTTGGAGCAAAAAAACTTCAAGCATTACGTGGATTATTTTAATACCATGGAAGATGAGAATTTGAAATTTGCGATTCCGAATGACAGTGCGTGGGCGTGGATGGAAAAAAACATTCCGTTATTTGAATGTCCACAGCAGAATTTTGAGGAGATTTATTATTATCGTTGGTGGACTGCCCGAAAACACATTAAGAAAACGCCACTAGGTTTCGGAATTACCGAGTTTTTAGTAGATCGTTCGTATGCCGATAAATACAATTTGATTGCTTGTGCGGTGGGGCACCATATTAATGAATTTCGCTGGGTGCAAGATCCGCAGTACATTGAGCAGGATGTGAAAATTTGGTACCGTGGCAATGAAGGAAAACCGATGAACAAATTGTATAAATTCAGTAGCTGGACGGCCGATGCGCTGTACAATCGGTATTTGGTGAATAAGGATGAGAAATTCTTATTGGATATGTACCCGGATATGGTGACGGATTATGCCGTTTGGGAAAAAGACCGTCAGCGTAAAGATGGTTTGTTTTGGCAACACGATGTAAAAGACGGAATGGAAGAATCGTTGAGCGGCGGGAGAAAAGTACAAAATGCAAGACCAACGATTAACAGTTATATGTTTGGAAATGCTGTAGCGATTTCAAAAATGGCATCGATGAAAGGCGACAAGGAAGTAGAAGCTAAATTTAAAGCCAAAGCCGATGTTTTACAACAATTGGTAGAAACCAAATTATGGAATCCGAAAAGTGAATTCTTTGAAACGTTTACCGAAAAAGATACGCTGGCGCAGGTTCGGGAGGCAATCGGATTTATTCCGTGGTATTTTAACTTACCACAAAAAGACAAAGGTTTTGAAAAAGCCTGGGAACAGATTAAGGATGAAAAAGGGTTTTCGGCACCTTTTGGATTGACAACGGCAGAGCGCAGAAGTCCGCGTTTTAGAACTCACGGAACTGGAACCTGCGAATGGGACGGAGCGATTTGGCCTTTTGCAAGTTCACAGACTTTGACAGCTTTAGCAAATGTTTTGAATAATTACAATCAGAATTTCGTTGCGAAAACCGATTATTTCAAGCAAATGGATTTGTATGTGCAGTCGCAATATTACCGAGGAAAGCCATACATTGGAGAATATTTGGACGAAACAACCGGTTATTGGTTGATGGGCGACAAAGAAAGAAGCCGTTATTACAATCATTCGACTTTTAACGATTTGATGATTACGGGATTGGTTGGTTTACGCCCAAGAGCGGATGAAAAGATTGAAGTGAACCCGTTGATTCCACAGGAAAAATGGGATTGGTTTTGTTTGGATAATGTGTTATATCACGGGAATATTATCACGATTCTTTGGGATAAAACTGGGGAGAAATATGGTAAAGGAAAAGGTTTCAGAATCTTTAAAAACGGAAAGGAAATTGCTGTTTCTGAAAAATTAGAGAAATTAGTGACGAATTAAATTTTACTGTTTTTCCGTCTATTTTGTCATTCCGAGGAACGAGGAATCTCCGCAAGAAACTAACACAAAGCTTATTTAACATGTCGAGCTACTAACGGAGATTCTTCCTTCGTCTGAATGACAAAAATGAGAAAAAAATCTGCTTGATCTGCTAAATCTGCGTGAGAAAAAATTATAGCAAATCAGCTTAAAAAATATAACAATGAAAAAGTTTTTTTTACATCTTACATTAATCATTACACTTTTTACATTTTCGGCGAAAGCCCAAACAAAAATCAGTGTTACAAATCTCCAATGTGAAATGCTGACAAATCCGGAAGGAATTGATGTGCTGAAACCTCGTTTGAGCTGGCAGATAAAAGCAGATGTGAATGATGTAAAACAAACGGCGTATCAAATATTGGTCGCTTCGACTTTAGAAAATCTGAATGCGAACAAAGCCGATTTATGGGACAGCGGAAAAGTAACAAGCAACGAATCAGTTAATATTATCTACAACGGAAAAGAGCTGGGAGACCGACAAAATGCATTTTGGAAAGTAACCGTTTTTACCAATAAAGGTGAAATCAAATCGGCTGTAACTGCTCATTTTAGCATCGGAATTTTAACCTATGCCGACTGGAAATCGACTCGCTGGATTGGCTATGAAAAATTATCGAAAGATGATAGTGTTTCGCAGTATTCCAGATTGTCAGCCCGTTATTTGCGAAAAGAAATCAATCTGAAAAAACAGGTCAAAAGCGCCAAAGTTTATATTATGGGGATGGGCTTGTACGAGCTGTACATCAACGGAAATAAAATTGGCGATCAGGTTTTGGCACCCGTTCCGACGGATTATACCAAAAACGTAAAATACAATGTTTTTGACGTGACTTCACAATTGAAAGAAGGCAAAAATATGCTGGGAACGATTTTAGGAAACGGACGTTTTTTTGCGATGCGTCAGGATTACAAACCCTATAAAATTAAATCATTTGGTTTCCCGAAAATGGCTTTGCAGTTGTTTGTCGAATATACCGATGGAACCAAAGACATCATCCGCACAGACGATACCTGGAAACTAACCACCGACGGACCGATTTTGTCGAACAACGAATACGACGGCGAAGAATACGATACCCGCAAGGAAATGAATGGCTGGGCTACCACCAATTTTGACGATAAAAACTGGGTAAATGCCCGATACGTTCAGGAACCGGGCGGTTTTTATGAAGCGCAGATGTCGCCGTATATGAAAATAATGGGAGAGGTAAAACCGATTTCTATTAAAGCGACTGCCAAAGGAACATATATTTTGGATATGGGTCAGAATATGGTAGGCTGGTTGCAACTGAAAGTAAAAGGGAAAAGCGGTGACCAGATCACAATGAAATTTGCTGAATCTTTGCAGGCTGATGGTTCGTTGTACATTGCCAATTTGCGTGATGCCAAAACGACTGATGTTTACACGCTGAAAGGCGAAGGCGAGGAAATCTGGGAACCCCGGTTTATATTTCACGGTTTTAGATTTGTAGAAATTTCAGGTTTTCCGACCAAACCAACATTAGATAATTTCGTTGGAAAAGTAGTGTATGACGATTTAAAAACGACAGGTACTTTCGAATCTTCGAATGCAACGATGAACCAGATTTTCAAAAATGCCTGGTGGGGCATCAGCGGAAATTACAAAGGAATGCCAATCGACTGTCCACAACGAAATGAGCGTCAGCCTTGGCTGGGCGACCGAACTACAGGTGCTTATGGCGAAAGTTTTTTATTCAACAACCAAACGTTGTATGCTAAATGGCTTGATGATATTAAATACTCTCAAACGCAGGATGGAGGATTGCCGGATGTGGCGCCGGCATTTTGGCGTTATTACGGTGATAATGTGACCTGGCCGGGAACGTATATCACGGTGGGCGATATGCTGTACCAACAATTTGGCGATGCAGAAGTAATCAAAAAGCAATATCCGTCTATGAAAAAATGGATGGTGTATATGGAGGAAAATTATCTACAAAATGATTTAATGGATAAGGATAAATACGGTGACTGGTGTGTACCGCCGGAATCGCTGGAATTGATTCGTTCCAAAGACCCTGCCCGTTTGACTGATGGACAATTGCTGTCGAGTGCATTTTACTATCAGCTTTTGACAATCATGAAAAAGTTTGCCAAAATCGCAAATGCCGAAGCTGATATTGCACATTATGATGATTTGGCAACAAGAATAAAAAAAGCATTCAATGCCAAATTTTTTAATGTTGACAAAAACACTTACGCCAATAATACGGTTACGGCTAATCTCTTGCCTTTGGCTTTCGGAATGGTTCCTGAAGATGTAAAAGACAAAGTATTCCAAAATATGGCTCACGAAGTTGAGGTAACCAAACAAGGTCATATCAGTACAGGAGTTATCGGAACGCAATTTTTGATGCGAACACTGACGAACTTTGGAAGAGGAGATTTGGCTTTCAAATTAGCTTCAAATAAAACGTATCCAAGCTGGGGCTTTATGGTCGAAAACGGTGCCACAACCATTTGGGAATTATGGAACGGAAATACCGCAGACCCATCGATGAATTCACAAAACCACGTGATGCTTTTGGGTGATTTATTGATCTGGTACTACGAAAATATGGCGGGAATCAAAAGTAATCCCGAAACTCCGGGTTTTAAACAAATTATTATGAAACCGGATTTTAATGCGGGACTGACTTTTGTAAATGCATCTTACGAATCGATTTACGGACTAATAAAAAGCGACTGGAAGAAAACCAAAAACACTTTAGAATGGAAAATTACCATACCAGCCAATTCATCGGCTGTGGTGTATCTGCCAACAGCTAATGCTTCATTAGTAACCGTGAATAAACAAAAACTGATTCAATTCTCATCTTCTTATAAAACAGAAAATAACAACATTGTCCTGACTTTACCATCGGGATCATATATCTTGAATGTAAAGTAAAATACCCAATAAAACAGGACGGTACAGGTCACTTTGCTATTTTTTTAGTGTTATTTTTACACTTAATAAAATTTTATATTCGGATATTTATATAATTCATTGAAAATAAACATTGTAAATATTTAAAAGAAATAAATAATGAAATTGAAACACATAACAATTGTCTTTTTTGGACTGCTACTTTTAGGAAGCTGTAAATCGGCTTTGGAAAAAAAGACATGGAAAGAAGGAATTTTGGTAGATGAATTCATTTACGAAAAAGCACCTTATCCGTCGTGCCATTCCGTAACGATTGTGGAAGCAACCAATGGGGATTTAGTTTCGGCCTGGTTTGGAGGATCACACGAAAGACATCCGGATGTTTGTATTTATTCGGCTATAAAACCTAAAGGAAGTGATAAATGGGGTGAAGCCATTAAAGTAGCTGATGGTGTGATGCCAGATGGTACAAGATTTCCAACCTGGAATCCGGTTTTGTACCAAATTCCGAACGGAGATCTGATGTTATTTTATAAAATCGGTCCAAAACCTTCTGAGTGGTGGGGCGTTTACAGAACTTCTTCTGATGGAGGAAAAACCTGGTCTGATAAAATTGATATGCCAGGTAAAGATTTTCTGGGGCCAATTAAAAACAAGCCGGTTTTATTAAGCAACGGAACATTATTACTTCCTTCAAGCACCGAAGGAAATGGCTGGCATTTGCGTATGGAATCCACTCCGGACTTCGGAAAAACCTGGGTGATGGGCGATACCATTTCGAGAGGCAAACAAAAAATAAATGCTATTCAGCCAAGTATTTTGTTTCATAAAGACGGAAGCATTCAGGCAATCGGGAGAACCAAAAACAGAGCTATTTTCAGTACATTTTCTAAAGACAACGGAAAAACGTGGTCAGATTTAGAATTAATCGGATTACCGAATAATAACTCGGGAACAGATGCTGTAACGCTTAAAAACGGAAAACACTTATTAGTTTACAATCATGTTTTGCCTCCCGGAAATGAAGCTAAAGGTCCAAGAACACCTTTAAATCTTTCTATTTCAGACGATGGAATCAATTGGAATGCGACTTTGGTTTTAGAAGATTCAAAAATCAGCCAGTATTCGTATCCTTCCATCATTCAGAGTTCAGATGGAATGGTGCATATCGTATATACCTGGAGAAGACAAAAACTGAAATACGTAAAAATTGACCCGGACAAACTGGTAGCACTTCCAATCAAAAACGGAATCTGGCCTGGACAGGAAGGCGTTGAAGTAAAAGCTGTTAAAGCCGAGGAAGAATAAGGAATTCACACAGAAAGAATTTTAATCTCCATAATCTGCTAAATCTGCGAGAGTAATTTTTCCCGCAGATTGAGCAGATTTAACAGATTGTTTTTAATCTGCATTAATAAAATAATAATTATGAAGTTAACAAATTTTAAAAGAAGCATGTTTATTGCAATGCTGGTTGTTTTATCAGGAACATTCAGTAATGCAGTTTCAGCACAGTCCGGTAAAAAGCAAAAATACAAAGTTGCCGTTTGCGACTGGATGATTTTAAAAAGACAAAAACTCGGTGCCTTTGGTTTGGCAAGCGAAATAAAAGCAGACGGAATCGAACTGGATATGGGTGGTTTGGGAAAAAGACCAACATTTGACAGCAAGTTAGGCGACCCGGTTGAAAGACAAAAGTTTCTCGATAAATCAAAAGAAACAGGTGTCGGAATCAGTTCTATCGCAATGTCCGGTTTTTATGCACAGTCTTTCGCCAAAAGAGATTCAATTAATTTGATGATTAACGATTGCGTTGCAACAATGAAAAATATGAAGGTAAAAGTTGCGTATTTACCATTGGGAACTGAAAGCGATTTGAAGAAAAATCCAGAGTTGCGACCAATTGTAGTAGAGCGATTAAAATGGGCAGCTAAACAAGTGAAAAAAGTAGGCGGAATTATCGCTATCGAAACTTCGTTGAGCGCTACAGAAGAAGTAGCTTTATTGAAAGAAATTGGTTGTAAAAACATCAAAATATCATACAATTTTGCCAATGCGGTGGATAATGGCAGAGATATTGCTGAAGAATTAAAAATTTTAGGGAAGAAAAATATCGGGCAAATTCATGCTTCAACAACCGACAGAGTTTGGCTGCAAAACGATGAAAACGTTGATATGCCAAAAATCAAAAAAACCTTAGACGATATGAACTGGAAAGGCTGGTTAATCGTGGAGCGTTCCAGAGACGTAACTATGGTTCGTGATGTAAAAGCCAATTATGGAGCTAACGTAGCCTATTTGAAGAAAATTTTTCAGAATTAAAATAAAAAAATCTGCTAAATCTGCAGTATCTGCGTGAGAAAAATTAGCACGCAGATTTAAAAAGATTCAGGCAGATTCTTAACAGATTTTTTAATCTGTGACAAAACAAATACGATTATAATTTGCGAAAATTTACTTCGTCAGTTCGCTGTCGCTCGTGTGCGCAATTTGTGGTCTAAAAATAAAAATACAATGAAATATTTAAGCATACTTTTTTTAGGATTAATTACCACTTTTGCATCAGCACAGAACATCACCATCGTTCGTGATGCCAATGCACCAAGAGCAAAATATGGAGCTGAAAAACTATCCGAAACAGCAACAGCAAAAGGACTTAAAGTAGTTTTTGCAGACAAAGCACCGAAAAAATCAAAAGACAAAGTAATTATAATTGGCGAAAAAGGAACAGACTTTTGGAAGCAAAACACCAAAACCGCTAAAATCGACGACAGCAAATTAACTAAGAAAGAAGGCTTTCAGATCCGCACACAGAAAAACATCATTTTCATTGAAGGAACCGATGCAACCGGAGCATTGTACGGAGCATTGGAATTGTCGGACCGAATCAGAACTTCCGGTGAAATCCCATCCGAAATTAATATTGAAGACAGTCCCGAAATGGTGTTAAGAGGAACATGTATCGGAGTGCAGAAGCCGGTTTATCTTCCGGGCAGGGACGTTTACGAATATCCGTACACACCGGAATCTTTCCCATGGTTTTACGACAAAGAACTCTGGACAAAATACCTGGATATGATGGTCGAGAACCGACTAAATTCCCTGTATTTATGGAACGGACATCCTTTCGCTTCTTTGGTAAAACTAAAAGATTATCCATTTGCTTTGGAAGTAAGCGAAGAAGATTTCAAAAAGAACGAAGAAATTTATAACTATCTAACTGTAGAAGCCAACAAAAGAGGAATCTGGGTGATTCAGATGTTCTACAATATCATTGTTTCCAAGCCTTTTGCGGAGCATTACAATATCAAAACACAGGACCGTTCACGTCCAATTACGCCGGAAATCGCCGATTACACTAAAAAATCAATCACTGCTTTCATCGAAAAATATCCAAACGTTGGATTGTTAGTTTGTTTGGGAGAAGCGATTAATACCATCGATGATGATGTTGAATGGTTTACCAAAACAATTATTCCCGGAGTTCAGGACGGACTGAAAGCTTTAGGAAAAAAGCAGGAACCGCCAATCATCCTTCGTGCACACGATACCGATGCACCATTGGTAATGGAAAAATCGCTTCCGTTGTACAAAAACCTGTACACGATGCACAAATATAATGGTGAATCATTGACGACTTACACGCCTCGTGGGCCTTGGGGAGAAATTCACAAAAAGTTAAGTTCACTGAATTCGGTTCATATTTCAAACGTACATATTTTGGCGAATCTGGAACCTTTCCGTTACGGATCTCCTGACTTTATTCAAAAAACGGTTCAGGCAATGCATACCGCTCACGGTGCCAACGCGCTTCATTTGTATCCGCAGGCATCCTATTGGGACTGGCCTTACACGGCTGATAAAACCGACAAACGACTGCTGGAAATGGACCGTGACTGGATTTGGTACAAAGCCTGGGCAAGATATGCATGGGAAAGCAAAAGGGACAGAACCGCCGAAATTCAGTTTTGGGACAAGCAATTGGGAGATAAATTCGGAACCGATTCTGAAGGTGCCAACAATATTCTGAAAGCTTATGAAGAAGCAGGAGAAATTGCCCCAAAAACCTTAAGACGCTTCGGAATCACAGAAGGAAACCGCCAGACTTTATTATTGGGAATGTTCGAAAGCCAGCTGGTAAACCCGGCGAAATGGAGAGTATATCCGGGATTCCATGAATCTTGCGGACCTGTTGGTGAATTGCTTTTGGAATACGCTAAAAAAGAATGGAACAAAGAGCCGCACGTAGGTGAATTGCCAACGCAAATCATTGCCGAAATTACACAACACGGAAAATTAGCGGTTGAAGCCATCGATAAAGCCGAACCAAAAGTTACTAAAGACAAAGATGAATTCCTGCGTCTGAAAAACGATATGCATGCTTACAAAGCCTTCGCCGATTTCTTTTCAGAAAAAGTAAAAGCAGCCATTCTGGTATTGCGTTACAGCTATTCCAACGATATTGCCGATCTGGATAAAGCACTTCCACATCTTGAAGAAAGCATCAGACATTACGAATTATTGGTAAATCTGACCAAAGATCACTATTTGTATGCCAACAGTATGCAGACAGCACAACGCCGAATCCCGATTGGAGGAGACGACGGAAATAATAAAACATGGGCAGAGTTATTGCCTCATTATGAAAGAGAGCTGGCCAATTTCAAACGAAATCTGGATCTTTTGAAATCATCTAAAGATGGTAAAATCGTAACCAAAGAAGGCAAACCGTGGAAAACCGCTGAGGTAACTTTGCTAAGCGAAAGCAAAGGAACTTACGCTGTCAAAAACGGAACAAAAGTGTACGGAACGCCTATTTCAGAGTTCACGAAAGTAGCTCCGGAACTGCAAAACCTAAAAGGAATTGCTTTCGATGAAACATTGCAAAACGAAAACGGAACGCACCTGAAATTCAAAAACACCAAAGCCGTAAAACTGGTGGTGGGTTATTTCAATTCCGATCAGAAAAGATTTTTGTTTCCGCCAAGTTTGGAAACAGACGCAGCCGGAAATGCTCACGGTCAGGCCGAAGTAATTTTGGCAAGTGCGATGAATTTAAAAGAATTGCCAAGGATCAATATTCACACTTACACTTTCCAGCCGGGCGAAAACAAGCTCGATTTAGGCAAAGGAAGAGTACTGATTTTAGGCTTCATCGACGCCGATCAAACCATCACCACACGTGATGTAGGTTATATCGATGCAGGCGAAAAAGGAGCAGTAGACTGGTTGTTTTATTAAAAGAAAAAATATTTCACGCAGATTTTGCGTATTGAGCAGATCAAATTAACTGCACTATCTGCTAAATCTGCGGGAGAAAAAAAATAATGATATTTTGGGCGTGTCCCTACGGGTCGGGCTTTCGGCTTTATCTTTTATTTCGCTATCGCTTCATAAAAGGATATCGCCTCTATCCCTCACGCACACCAGAGTTGATAAGATATTTATTTCCTGCAAGGTCTTTTTTGACCTTGTAGGTATTTCAAATTAAAAATTATACCTGCAAGGTTTTGGAAACCTTGCAGGATAGTAAATAAAATAACCAGCTTAAATGACCTTATATAACTTATATGGTTAAAAAAAGGTTTAAAAAGTATGAAGAAAATAGTTTTTTTTATTTTTTGTTTTTTTGTAGGTGCTTGCTTTGTATGGAGTCAAAGCAGCAAGGGGCAGGCGAAGTTTCGTAAAGAAGTTTCGCTGAATTCCTCCTGGCAAACCATTGTTCTGAATCAGCTTCCGGAAAAGGAAGAAACTTTTGTGCAAAATCCAAAAGTCGATACACAATGGCAAAAAGTAAATGTACCCCACAACTGGGATCAGTATTACGGTTTTCTAAGAACCAAACACGGTAATTTACACGGAACTGCCTGGTATCATAAAACACTGCAATTAGACAAAAAAGACAGTTTCAAAAGACTTTTCCTTTTTTTTGAAGGCGTAAGTTCGTATGCAACAGTTTGGGTAAACGGCAAAAAAGTCGGAGAACACAAAGGCGGAAGAACTACTTTTACAGTCGATATTACAAAAGCCGTTTCTTTCGAAAAAGAAAATCATATAATAGTAAAGGCATCGCATCCGTCATTCATTGCTGATTTGCCCTGGGTTTGCGGAGGCTGTTCCGGAGAATGGGGATTTTCCGAAGGCTCCCAGCCGATGGGGATTTTCAGACCTGTAACTTTGGTTGTTACTGATGATGTTCGAATAGAACCTTTCGGCGTTCATATCTGGAATGACAAAACTACTTCTAAAGAAAAAGCGATTCTGAACGTTACTACCGAAGTCAAAAACTACGGGACTTCAAGCCGAAATCTAACTATTGAAAACATTCTTTTGGATAAAAGCGGAAAGAAAGTTGTTGGTATAAAAAGTGATATCAAAAACACTTCAGGCGAAATAAAACAAATAGCACAGACCCTTCCTGAGATTGCAAATCCAAAATTATGGTCGCCGTCTAATCCGTATTTGTATCAATTGGTAACGACCATTTTTGAAAACGGAAAGAAGATTGACGAACTAAAAACACCTTACGGAATCCGTTGGGTAAGCTGGCCGGTAAGCCGTGACGGAAAAGACAATCGTTTTTTCATTAACGATGAACCACTATTCATCAACGGAACCTGCGAATACGAACATTTAATCGGGAACAGTCATTCGTTTTCGAATGAGCAGATTCATTCGAGAATCGAACAAATAAAAGCCGGAGGTTTCAATGCCTTTCGCGAAGCGCACCAACCGCATAATTTAGAATACCAAAAAGAACTGGACGAAAACGGAATCTTATTCTGGAGTCAGTTTTCAGCTCATATCTGGTACGACACACCCGAATTCAAAGAGAATTTCAAAACTTTATTGCGCGAATGGATTAAAGAACGTAGAAACAATCCATCAGTCGTAATGTGGGGACTGCAAAATGAAAGCACAATTCCGAAGGAATTTGCTGAAGAATGTACCAAAATCATCCGCGAAATGGATCCAATATCGGCTCAACAACGTATCGTGACTACCTGCAACGGAGGCGAAGGAACCGATTGGAATGTCGTTCAAAACTGGTCAGGAACCTATGGTGGCGATCCGTTCAATTATGATGTCGAAATGAGCAAGCAACTGCTGAACGGCGAATACGGTGCCTGGCGTTCACACGATTTACATACCGAAGGCGAATTCGACCAAAAAGGAATTTTGAGTGAAAACCGTTTTTCTCAATTAATGGAAATCAAAGTCCGCGAAGCCGAATCGGTAAAAGACAAAATCGCAGGACAGTTCAACTGGCTTTTTGCCTCGCACGAAAATCCGGGACGTTCGCAAAACGGCGAAGGTTTTAGGGATATCGATAAGGTTGGACCGGTAAATTACAAAGGACTTTTCAGTATTTGGGGTGAACCTTTGGATGCATATTATATGTATCGCGCCAATTACGTTTCGAACAAAACCAATCCGATGGTGTATATCGTTTCACACACCTGGCCGAGTCGTTGGGATGCGCCGGGAATCAAAAACGGAATCGATGTCTATTCGAATTGTGATGAGGTAGAGTTGTTCAATGATGTGAATAAATTATCTCTCGGAAAACTAAAAAATCCGGGAATCGGACAGCATTTTCAGTTTAATAATGTCAATATTCAATACAACATTTTGTATGCTGTTGGTTATGTAAACGGAAAAGCAGTTGCCAAAGATTATATCGTTTTGAACAGTTTGCCGAAAGCGCCAAACTTCAATGCTTTAGAAACCAAAAAAGAAACGATTCTAAAACCTGCAAAAGGCTACAATTATATTTACAGAGTCAATTCCGGAGGAAGTGAAATCAAAGATTCTAACGGAAATGTTTGGAATGCTGATGTTCACAAAACCGGAGAAAATACCTGGGGTTCTTTGTCGTGGACAGATAATTTCAAGCTATTACCTGATTTTTATGCAAGCCAAAGAAGTACTTTTGACCCAATTATAGGAACCAAAGACTGGAAATTATTTCAAAGTTTCAGATACGGAATCGATAAACTGCGTTACGAATTCCCTGCTCCGGATGGAGAATATTTGGTAGAATTGTATTTCACAGAACCATGGTACGGAACCGGAGGCGGACTCGACTGCAAAGGCTGGCGTTTGTTTGACGTAGCCATCAATGAAAATGTCGTTTTAAAAGATTTAGATATCTGGAGTGAAGTCGGACACGATGCTGCTCTAAAGAAAACATTTGTTGTAAAAAGTAATAACGGAAAAATCACGATTTCGTTTCCAAACGTAAAAGCGAGTCAGGCCATCATTTCGGCAATTGCCATTGCAACCAAAGACAAAACTATAAAAGGAGCTCCGGCATCGCCTCGAAATATTCAGAATGTTGCAGGAAATTCAGAAGCTAAAATCGGTTCGTGGCTGGATATTAATTCGAAACAATATTCAGATTCAGAGGTTGTTTTTACGCAATTGCCTTCGGAAGTTTATGGAGCGGATTATTTGCAGACTACATCAAAATCTTCTGGTGCTTTTATAACCAAAGAAGATTCTGAAATTTATCTGTTTAGTACATCAAAAGATTCGATTTCGGGTTACAAAAAGTTGACGGAAACGGCTAAAAATTCGGATAAAGTTGAATTTTCGGTTTTCCATAAAAAAGTAAAAAAAGGAGAAAAAGTGCTTTTTGAAAATAGCACAATAGCTGTCGTTCCAACTTATGATATGGGCGAAAAAGACGATTCAAGACCTGTTGTACTTTTAGAAGCCGAAACCGCCAAAACAACCGGAACCGGAATCGAAAATGGCAATTTCAAAAAAGCCGATTATATCGAATTCAAGGAAAAAACAAACAACAGCGTTCAGTTTGAAGTGAAACCGGGCGTTGCCGGAATTTACCTGATGCGTTTCCGTTTTATGAACCGAAATGAAACCCCGTTGAAAGTCAAATTCAAAATGGAAGACGCTTACGGAATTATGATGCGAAATGATACGATTGAGTTTCCGTCTGCAACAGAAAAATGGAAAGTCCTCAATACAACTTCCGGTGGTTACATCAACGCAGGAACGTATAAAATCACGATAGAATCTGATGATATGAAAGGGCTACTCCTGGATAATTTCGAGTTTCAATAATCATCATTTTTGTCATTCCGACGAAGGAGGAATCTTCGTTGCCAGATCGACAAAGGTTGACTTTTGATTGTGGAGTTATTTGCGGAGATTGCTTCGCCAATTCGCTTTCGCTCGTGTCCTCCTTCACCGGAATGACAAACTGGACGTAATTGGATTATAATAATAAGTTTATGAATAAAAATATTTTACAAAAAATTACAATCGCTTTAGCAATACTGCTTTCAACAGCAAGTTTCGCACAAACCAAAAAAGCAAGAATCGTTGAAGATTTCAATAAAAACTGGAACTTCAAATTAGGCGATCATCCACAAGCCATCAATGCGAATTTCAGCACTGCAGATTGGAGAAATCTGCAATTGCCACACGACTGGAGTATTGAAGGCGCCTTCAATAAAGATCTTCCAACAGGAACCAAACAAGGATTTTTGACGGCAGGAAAAGGCTGGTACCGCAAGACATTTGTCTTGCCGAAAGATTGGGCGGACAAATCGATTTCAATAGAATTTGACGGAGTTTTCAAGAACAGCGAAGTATTTATCAACGGTCATTCGCTGGGAATTCGACCTAGTGGGTACATTTCTTTTGCTTATGAAATGACTCCTTACCTGCATTTCGGAAAACAAGAAAATGTTATTGCCGTAAAAGTCGATAACGATGCACAGCCCAATTCCAGATGGTACACAGGTTCCGGAATTTATAGAAACGTACGTTTAGTGGCTGTCGAAAAACTCCACGTAGCACATTGGGGAACGTATGTAACCACTCCAAAAATCAGCAAAGAAAAAGCATCGGTACATTTTGAAGTGACCGTAGAAAATAAAGCAAATACTGAAAAAGAATTCAAGTTTGTTACTTCCATTGTTGACGCTAAAAACAAAGAAGTAGCTAATACAACGTCAACAGAAAAAATTGGCGCCAATTCCAATTCTAAAAAAACACATAATCTGGAAGTGAAAAATCCAAATTTATGGGATACTGAAAATCCGTATTTGTATAAAGTGCTTACCAAAATTTACGAGAATAAAAAATTGGTTGATACTTATGAAACACCATTAGGAATTCGGTTTTTCTCTTTTGATGCCGAAAAAGGATTTTCTTTAAACGGAAAACCAACCAAAATACACGGAGTCTGTCTGCATCACGACAACGGTGCTTTAGGAGCTGTAGAAAATATTCACGCCGTTCGCAGAAAACTGACTTTACTGAAAGAAATGGGCTGCAATGCCATCAGAATGGCGCACAATCCGCATTCGCTGGAAATGATGCAATTGTGCGATGAAATGGGCTTCATTGTTCAGGACGAGGCATTTGATGTTTGGAAAAAAGCAAAAGTAAAGAATGATGCTCACAAAGAATGGGATGCCTGGTACAAAAGAGATTTAGAAGATTTGATTTTGAGAGACCGCAACTATCCGTCGGTGATGATGTGGAGCATCGGAAACGAAATCCGTGAACAATTCGACAGTACCGGAATTGCGATTACTAAAGAATTGGCGCAAATCGTAAAAAATCTGGATACCACTCGTCCGATAACAAGTGCGTTGACAGAGAATGTTCCGGAGAAGAATTTCATTTATCAGTCGGGTGCTTTGGATTTATTGGGATTCAACTACAAACACGAAGATTACGCAACCTTTCCAGCGCGTTTCAAAGGACAGAAAATAATTGCTTCCGAGACTGTTTCAGCTCTCGAAACCCGTGGACATTACGATCAGCCTGCGGATGTGATCAAAGCCTGGCCGGTTAAATACGGAGAGAAATTTGATGGCAATGCAGACTGGACGGTTTCGGCTTACGATAATGTAAAATCATTTTGGGGTTCGACGCACGAAGAAAGCTGGAAAGCGATAAAAAATTCTGATTTCATTGCAGGTACTTTTGTGTGGACTGGTTTTGATTATATCGGCGAACCCGACCCATATCCATTTCCGGCACGCAGTTCGTATTTCGGAATCATCGATTTGGCTGGACTTCCAAAAGATGTCTATTATATGTATCAAAGCGAATGGTCGAAGAAAGCCGTTTTGCATATTTTTCCGCACTGGAATTGGCAAAAAGATCAGGAAGTCGACGTTTGGGCATATTACAACAATGCCGATGAAGTGGAATTATTCCTAAACGGAAAATCATTAGGCAAAAAAGCCAAACAAAATGATGATTTGCATATTTATTGGCGTGTAAAATTCGAACCCGGAACGATAAAAGCTATTTCAAGAAAAGACGGAAAAGTGGTTTTAGAAAAAGAAATTCATACCGCTGGAGCAGCTTCCAAAATTGATTTGAAAGTAAATAAATCAACCATAAAAAATGATACTTACGATTTGGTTTATGTAACGGTTTCTATTGTTGATAAAGACGGAAATCTGATTCCGAATGCCGATCATAAAATAGATTTTGAAGTTACAGGTGGAGGAAAATTAGTGGGTGTTGATAACGGTTATCAGGCGAACCTGGATTCTTTTAAAGCGAGTTCCTGTAAAGTCTATAACGGAAAATGTATTGCTATTATTCAATCCAACGGTAAGCAAGAAAATATTCAGTTAAAAGCTTCTGCAGAGAATGGAATGTCATCTACAGTAATTGTAAAAGTAGAATAAGCACTTCACGAAATAATTGTAATTCAAAACTCCATTAGCGATAATGGAGTTTTTTTGTGGAATCCCGTTTGTTATTTGGGCATATCCCTACGGGTCGGGCTGTCCATTATATCTTTTGTTTTCCTAAAGAAGGAAAACAAAAGGATGCCATTTCCATCCCTTATGCGGGCTTGGTTTCAGAAGATGTTTAGGGTTTAAATTGATGTTTGATAATTGTAGTAAAAATAATGTTATATATTTAGGGATAAACTATTTGCTATAATTTATACTATTTAAATTTGGGAGTACTTTGTGCTAAATTATAGTAAAAAAGGCTAAATTGCATAACTAATTTATCAATAAAAAATGTACAAAAGAGAATACGAACCTCTACTGGAAAATGGGTTTAAGGAAATTGCTTTGTGGCAGTTAGATACTTTTTTCTTGGAACCTTTTGGAGAAAATGATCAAAGAAAGGAATTGATAAATCGCTTAAATGCTTATTTGAGTGAGTTCTTATATTTGGGTTTGAATGCAGAACTTTGGATAGATGGTTCATTTTCAACTCATAAACCAGAACCAGAAGACATAGATGTTGTGTTTTTATTAGATGTAAGTGAAATAAATAATTTGAAGGACAGAAAACTAAAGTTATTTGAAGAATTATTTCAAAATAGAAAAATTGTTAAGGCCAGATATTCAGTTGATGTTTATTATATAGATAGAAACGATGAAATTGAAAAACAAAAATGGATAACAACTTACGGATTTGATTCAAGGAAAATAAATAGTAAAGGAATATATAAAATACAATTATCAAAAGATGTATAGTATAGAACGGATAGAGGAATTATTAGCAAATTCAGAAGATACTTTACTGAAATATGAGAATTTGCTTAAGGACAATCCAAATAGTTTGTTCAATAAAGGTATGGTAAAAAATACCCTAGAACAAATGGTAGAATTGCGTTCTAACCTTGCTTTCGAAAAACAGAAAAGAGAAAAAGAAATTATTGATATACGCTTAAAAGGTAAAGTTGCAAAAGTAGGAAAGCTACCTTTGGATTTATTGGGAGAGTTTGCTAAAAGTTTGTCTGACTGTATTATAGAATCATCTAGAAAATATCAATATGGTAATAAAGGTGGAGCTAAAATATTAACCTCTATTAAAAACACTGTAGATTTACGCTTCGACAGATTAGTTCCGGGATCAACACATATTTTAGTTACGGGTAATAATAGTCCTGATTTATTTGGTAATAGCATGATTGAAAATGCTTTAATCAATACTTTTGAGTTATTAAATGTGCATAACGATTCTGAATTAATGGATAAATCTGAAAAATATGGTGGAGCTGGAATTAAAAAATTAAACAAAATATTAAACTTGAGTATTAATAACCATTTAGAATTTGATTTAGAGTGGTCTTCACCAAACTCAAAAGTTTTTAAATGGGAAGGAAATTTTGATAGAATAAAGCAACTTAATAATTCTATTTCAAAAATAGAAACCATTACTCCAGAGGAGATTGAAATTTCTGGCACATTAGTTATGCAAAGTTTAAAAGGACAGCTTGAAATTGAAGATAATGATGGTAAACTTTTTAAAGTTTCATTTCCAATGTCTTTTTTAGAGAAGATAAAAGAATTCCAAATTGGAGAAGATTTTTCTGCAACAATTATTAAAAACACTCTTAAAAATAGTATCACTAAAGAAGAAAAAGCATCATTTGAATTGACAACAATAAATTCTTAAAGGGATTAATAAAGTAATATAATTTGTAGATATATTTACAATTATTGAATCAATATTGAGATGAAATCTTTTTAAAAAACATTATTATACTGCGCTTTTTACATTGTTTTATGTTTATTAAATATTCCTACTTTTCATCTATTTTAAGATAAAAATATATAAATGATGAAAAAACGTCACTCTATAATTTTTCTAATTTCAATCCTCCTAATTTCCTGCGAACAAACGCAGATAAATTTGAACGAAATAAATGGAAAACCCTTGATGATATAAATTACAATCATCGTGAATTTATGATTCAGGATTTAAAAGCAAATTATTTAAAACCCGGAATAAAATATAAAGAAGTAGAGAAGTTACTTGGAGGAAATTATAATGAACGTTCAGAAGATTCAATCCAGCTTCAATATGAAATTTATACTGATTTCGGAACCGATATTGATCCTGTAGAAACCAAAACGTTTATTGTAAATTTT
This sequence comes from Flavobacterium fluviatile, assembly GCF_010645065.1. Taxonomy (GTDB): domain Bacteria; phylum Bacteroidota; class Bacteroidia; order Flavobacteriales; family Flavobacteriaceae; genus Flavobacterium; species Flavobacterium fluviatile. Next base: position 99,871 of record NZ_JAADZW010000010.1, read on the forward strand.
ACTTCCGATTCCGTTTTTGTTAATACAAGAATTGATCATTGGAGTAAATAATCCAAATTCATAGTGATCTAAAATATTTAAGAATGTTTACAACGAGGACTAATTTAATCAGTTTTAAAACCTCGTAAAATGTTTTTAAGGTAAGTTTAAAAATAGGTGCACAAGAAATATTGATATATTTTGTATATTTGGAAAAATAATTATTCCACAATTATGAAATCACAAACAGCATTGCTAATTGACTTGGCGAAAAAACTTGAAAAAAGACAAAGCTCTAAAGAATCAGCTATTAAATCTTTGAGTTCTGCTGGTATTGTTACTAAAGAAGGAAAAATGACTAAATCTTTTCCTAATTTGGAACGAGTACTATCTGTTGCTGAATAGATGTACAGTTCGAGGTCTAATCTTTTAATTGGATTTCATGGTTGTGATGAATCTGTCGCACAACAACTTCTTACCAAACCTAAAAACATAAAAATTAGCGAAAAACCATTTGATTGGCTCGGTCACGGATTTTATGTTTGGGAAAACAATTACGACAGAGCTTTACAGTGGGCTAAAGACAAAGAGAAAAAAGGCATGATTAAAAAAGCTTCTGTAATTGGCGTTGTATTTACATTAGATTATTGTCTTGACTTGATTGATAGTGAATTCATTAAAATGCTTTCGGTTTATTATGAATTGATGCAAAAGGATTTTCATAGCATCGAAAAAGAACTTCCAAAAAATAAAGATGTAAAAGAAGACGAGCACAAGGATTTACTGATACGTGAATTAGATTGTGCTGTAATTCAGTATCTCCATCAAAAAATAAAGGAAGAAATAGAGCAGGATGATACAACTTCATTAAAAGAGTTTGACTCCGTAAGAGGTGTTTTTACAGAAGGAGGTCCTGCATTTCCGGGTGCTGGTGTACAAAAGAAAAGTCACATCCAAATATGCATTCGCAATATGGACTGTATTAAAGGATTCTTTTTGCCTCGAAAATAGTTGTCATGAGCCCACTATCGCATATCGTATCAGAGTAATGAAATGGCTGTATTTGCATTTACAATCTATTCAAAGTCAAATTTTAATTTCTTAAAGTCACTAATTTTTCAGGATTCTTTTACTTAAAACCTCAAACCTCACTCCCCTTCAGTCATATCAATAGTTTTTGGATGCAAACTAACAAGTTGTAAAACAATCGCAGTAACCACTACAAATAAAAGCAATACAAAAACGTGTCTCATTCCCCCATTATCAGCAGCTTTTCCTAAAAATTCCGTGATAACAGCTCCGGCTGAAATACCTACGAAATTCATAATTCCGTATCCGGTAGCACGGTAGCGAGGCGCAACAAACTGACAAAGAATAGGCATATTGTTGGTATCGTATATTCCAAATCCAAGTCCGAAAAGGATAGCGCCAAAAATAATAGCTGCTGTGTCGCAGCAGTAGCCAAATAAAAACAAAGCGGGAATGGTAAGAAATAGTCCAATGGCGCTGGTGTAAATCCTTCCTTTAAGATGTTTCATCACCCATCGGTCTGAAACGGCACCACCAATTAAAACACCAAAAAATGATGACATCGAAATGGTTACCGTTGCAATTGGTCCCGCCAAAGCCATGTCCAAATGTAACGTTTCGGTAAATAAAGTAGGCAACCAATTTTTTGCAGCCCAACCCGGTAAACTTGGTGAAGCGAAATAAAACAATAAAACCCAAAAGGAGATATTGCCAAATAAGATTCCCAATCCCTTGAACATCTGTCTAAATTCAGTGCTGACAGATGATTTTTTTGTGGGATCAAAAAAGTAGGTTTTCTTTTCCTGTAAAAAAAAGATCAGTACCAAACTGTAAAGTACACCAAGTAAACCTACGGAGTGAAAACTGAAATGCCAGGAAAAATGCTTAGAAATAGTGGCTCCAAAGCCACCCAGCGCCTGTCCTAAATAAATTCCGGTGGTATGAATAGCAATAGCAAAAGAGCGTGTTTTTTCCTGATGGTAATCGGCAATTAAAGATAAGGCAGCGGGAATATAAAAAGCTTCGCTAAAACCCATAATCCCACGCAAAATATAAATCTGATTGAAAGTGGTAGCATAACCCATCGCCATAGTAACCCCTGACCAGATAAAAAGACTTGCTATGATGATTCTTTTTCGGTTAAAACGATCCGCTATAATTCCGGAAACTGGGCTCATCAGTGCATATATCCAAAGGAAAATAGCCATTAAAAGACCGAAATTTTCAGCTTTCGCCAATTCAGGAATGTCATCCATCATCGCTGATTTCATAGTGGAAAGCATTTGTCGGTCTAAATAATTCAATAAAGCCACAAACCACAACAAGCCTACAAGAATCCATGGATAGGATTTTTTTTCATTCAATTTTGCAATCATTTTCTTTTTTCAAAATAATGGGCGAATATACGAATTCAAACACAACAGGAAATAATTGTTTTTTGATCTGATTTGTTTACAATGTTTGCTATTCGATTGGTACTTGTTTTCTTTTTTGAATGTTTATAAAAAGGTAAAATGTTGTTTTTTGGCCCCGATCGCAGTGAAAATCCTTTTGTGCCGGGGTTTGGCACATAAGATTACTTCACTATACTTCTATTTTCAGCGGAGTTTAGTGAACTTCGTTTGCAACGAAGAGCGGAACAATGTTTACTGATAATGCCTAATCTTTCTGCTCCTGAAATTAAAATATCGGATTCAGGTTATTAACTTGACTTCAAAATAAATTCACAATACAGTACACAGCAGGACACTTACTCACTATAAATTCATTTATTTAGAATTTCTTAATAAAATGTAGGACAATGGAAAGAGTATTTGCGGAGTATCTTATTGAAACCCCTTATGAGGTAGAACAGGCGGCAGCAGTTTTGGCGGGTGAGCAGTCATCGGGCACATTTGTGTCGGTGCCGGGTGAAACCGAAGAATTGAAAAAACGCTTTGCTGCACGTGTTGAGGCTATTCAATTATTGGATGTTTCTGACGAACCATCCATTCCGGGAGGAAGTATTCCGGGGAAAAAATACCAGAAAGCAAGAGTAAAAGTAAGCTGGTCGATAGAGAATTTCGGTTATAACCTGCCGGTTCTGATCAGCACTTTACAAGGAAACCTATACGAAATCACACAATTTACGGGTTTGAAACTCATGGATTTTGAAGTGCCGGATTCTTTCGCAACTCATTATAGCGGACCAAAATTCGGAATCAAGGGCTCTAAACTATCTTGTGGTGTAGGAGACCGACCAATGATTGGTACGATTATAAAACCAAGTATAGGGATGAGCGTTGATGAAACTGCGGCTTTGGTAAAATCGCTGATTGATGCGGGAATTGATTTTATTAAAGACGATGAGCTGATGGGATCTGCGGCTAATTCACCTTTTGACGAAAGGGTAAAAGGAATTATGAAAGTCATTCGCGACAACGAACAAAAAACAGGTAAAAAAGTAATGTACGCGTTCAATATCAGTGATGAAATTGACGAAATGCAGCGAAAATATGATTTGATTCAGCAGGAACAAGGAAGCTGTGCGATGATCAGCATCAACAGTGTCGGGCTTTCAGGAACAAAAAAAATCTGCGATAGAGGAGAACTAGTTATCCACGGCCACAGAAACGGCTGGGGAATGCTGAACCGTCATCCTTTACTGGGAATTGAATTTCCGGCTTACCAAAAAATTCAGCGTTTGGCAGGAGTTGATCAATTGCACGTCAATGGAATCCAGAATAAATTTTGGGAATCCGATGATTCGGTGGTGACTTCGATAAAATCCTGTTTAAAACCCTTTTTGGGAGGATACGAAATATTGCCTGTAGTCTCTTCCGGACAATGGGGAGGACAGGCTGTTGAAACGTACAGAAGAACCCAAACTACCGATTTGCTGTATATGGCCGGCGGCGGAATTTTGGCACACCCAATGGGACCAAAAGCCGGAGTAAACGCATTACAGCAGGCATGGCAAGGAGCCGTTGACGGTTTGTCTGTCGAAGAATCGGCACAGAAATACCCTGAATTTGCCGAATCGGTTAAAAAATTCTCAAAGTAATGAGTTTAAAAAATAAATTGCTGTTGGCCTTTTACGGCGACGATTTCACAGGATCTACGGATGCTTTGGAATTTTTGACGCTGGCCGGTGTAAAAACAATACTTTTTCTTCAAAAACCGAATCAAAAAGACATTGACCGTTTTCCCGGAATTCAGGCAATAGGTCTGGCCGGAAAAAGCAGGTCGATGTCAACATCGGAAATGGAAACAGAACTTTGTAATGCCTATGAAAATCTGAAAAGTTTTGCCCCCAATCACTTTCATTATAAAGTCTGTTCCACTTTCGATTCTGCACCACACGTAGGGAATATCGGAAAAGCAATCGAAATCGGAAGCGAAGTTTTTAACCAGAAAACGGTTTTGGTTTCGCCATCAGCACCCCATTTGGGAAGGTTTTGCGTTTTCGGAAATCTTTTCGCCCGAATGGGAACTATCGGTAACGGAGAAATCTACCGTATCGATCGTCATCCATCCATGAGCAAACATCCGGTTACTCCTGCCTTAGAGGGCGATTTGACTATTCATTTGGCAAAACAGACAAATAAGTCTATAAATCTTATCAATTTGACTACAATTGAGAAGGGTGTTTCTGCGGTTTTAGAAGAAGTTGATAATAATCAGGCAGAAATCCTGTTTTTTGACGGTTTCAATCTGGAACATCTCAAAACAATTGGAAGTGTTTTTAATCAACTGGCAAACGAAAAAACATTATTTTCTGTAGGTTCATCAGGAATCGAAATGGCGCTGGGATTAGACTGGAAAAGCAACAATGTTATAGCAAACGAAACAGCATTTGAACAGGCAGGAGAGGTTTCTCCTTTATTGGTTTTATCAGGAAGCTGTTCTCCGGTGACCTCCGGTCAAATTGAATATGCATTGAAAAATGGTTTTTTAGAAATTCCATTAGAAAGCAAAGCAGTTGTTAGCGAATATCAAAATGAAATTATAGAAAATGCTGTTTCTGAAATCATCAGGAATTTCAATAACGGAAAAAGCACAATTTTACATACCAGTGCAGGTTCAAACGATCCGCGTATTGCCGAAACCGAAGCCTATTTTTCAGCTAAAGGTTTTTCGGAAAACGAAATTCAGAAACAATGCAGTACTCTTTACGGTAGTGTTTTGGGAAGAATCACCAAAGAAGTTTTAAAGGCAGTTCCGCTAAAGAGAATCCTTTTTGCAGGTGGCGATACATCAAGTTACGCAGCATCCGAACTGGATATTTTAGCATTAGAAATGATTGCGCCAATCGCACCAGGAGCGCCTCTTTGCAAGGCAATTTCGGACAACAAATGGCTTAATGGAATAGAAATGAATTTTAAAGGCGGTCAGGTAGGCACCGCAGATTATTTTATAAAAGTATTAAAAGGAGAAAAATTATGAGCGCAAAAACGTTAGGTTTTGTACACACATCGGCCACTTTGGTTCCGTTGTTTCAGCAGTTAAGCAGTGAATTTTTAAATGGGGCAGAAACCTTCAATATAGTAGATGACAGCTTGATTAAAGATGTAATTAAAAAGGGAAAATTAATGCCAAACACAGCTGCGAGAGTAGTAAGTCATGTTAAGCTTGCTGAATCCGCAGGTGCAGATGTCATTTTGGTTACATGCTCGTCTATTGGTGTAGCGATTGAAACCGCTGCAACATTGAGTACCGTTCCGGTAATTCGTGTAGATCAGGCTATGGCGGATGAAGCAGTACAGATCAGCAATAAAATAGGTGTAATAGCAACATTGCCAACTACATTAGAACCTACAAGTGATCTGGTAAGAAGAAGAGCAGAACTTGCAGGCAAAAACGTAACGATTTCTTCTAAATTATGCGAAGGTGCTTTTGAGGCCTTAATGAGCGGAGATGCAGAAAAACACGACGAAATGGTTGCCAAAGCCCTAAAAGATTTGATGAAAGAGGTTGATGTAATTGTTTTGGCACAGGCTTCAATGGCAAGAGTAGTTGATGGTTTAAGTGCCGAAGAAAAACTGGTGCCAATTTTAGCAAGTCCCGCCATAGCAATGAAAAAACTGGCAGAACTTTATTTCTAAAAAAAAAATCACCATATAAGTTATATAAGTTTATTTAAGCTTTACGCAAAAAGAAAAACTTACATTTACTTATATAACTTAGATGGTTTAAAGAAAAGTTTTGAATAAAATAACATGTTTTAATACTCATTTGTATGCGTAAATATTTTCTTTGGGCTGCCCCGGTATTTTTTATTGTAGCCGGTTTGAGCTGGTTGCAGCAATCGGAAATCATCTGGAAATTGGGACTTATCTTTGGATTTTCGAGTATTGCCATTGGAGCAGGACACGTGAAAATAATAAGCGGTTATCAATATACGTTCTGGATTATTACTGCGGTTTGCGCCGGGTTAATCTATCCGGATTTTTTCCTGCACGTGGGCGGTTTTGATATGCGAAATAAATGGCTTATTCTGATTATTATCCAGATGGTGATGTTCGGAATGGGAACCCAGATGAGCATTGAGGATTTTACAGGTATCAGAAAATCAGGCAGGGGAGTGCTTATTGGACTGCTGGGACATTTTACCATTATGCCGCTAGCAGGCTTTATCATTGCCACAACTTTTGGTTTTGAACCGGAAATCGCTGCCGGGATTATTCTGATAGGTTCCTGCAGCAGCGGACTGGCTTCTAATGTGATGACTTATATCGCCAAAGGAAATCTTGTTTTGTCCGTTACCGTAACCGCAATTTCAACTCTGGCAGCACCAATTATGACCCCTTTTTTGATGAAAATATTTGCCGGGACTTTGGTTGAGGTTCACTTTTTCAATATGATGATGGAGATTATCAAGATTGTTCTTGTGCCTTTGGCGGCAGCCATGATTCACGATATTTTAAAAAACTATGGGAATCTGGCCAGAAAAAGAATCTATTTGTTAACGATTTTGTCTGTATTCTGGCTTGTGATCTTTATTTTTATTCGAAAATCTTTCTACGTTATTGATGATAGTACAGCATTTCATGTCTTCGAAATTATCAATTTTACCTGTGGGGCTTTCATTGTAGGCGTCTTGTATCATTGGCTTTACAAAGCCTATCCAAAAATCGATGCGGTTATGCCTTATTTCTCGATGTTCGGAATTATCTATTTTACTTTGGTCACCACAGCTGCAGGAAGAGATAATCTCATACAGATTGGATTTCTATTGTTCCTTGCTTCAGTATTGCACAACGGAGCAGGCTATTTTTTCGGTTATTGGCTCAGCAGATTAAGCGGTCTTGACAAAAAAAGCAGTCAGACGATCGCTTTCGAAGTGGGTCTTCAAAACGGGGGAATGGCCTCCGGACTCGCCGGTTCTATGGGGAAACTGGCGACTTTAGGATTAGCATCGGCAGTTTTCAGTCCCTGGATGAATGTTTCGGGTTCCCTCCTCGCTAATTACTGGCGAAAAACAGGCAATCCTGAAGACGAAACTCAACCTGATACTCATTAGAAAAAATCAATAACTCCATTTTACCGATGGAGTTTTTTTATGGGTTTAAGTTTGGTAATTTGGGCATAACCACAAGGGTCGGGCTGTTCATTATATCTTTTGTTTCCTAAAGAAGGAAACAAAAGGATGCCATTTCCATCCCTTATGCTTAATGATTTCATTAGAAATTTAAGCTTATTTTAAATTTGGAATAACGACAAAGCGATATCCGTAAATTAATTAAAGTCAATATTGTTGAATTATTTCTGATCCTGATGATTTTTATTTTAAACAGATAAGTTTGCTAAAACAACGCAACTAAATACTTTGATTTACATCTGTATAGATAAACCATAACTCAAAAATTATGAAAACCAAAATTCACTTTATTGCACTTGTACTAATCAGCAGTTTAATAGTATCGTGTTCGTCTGACGATGAATTAAACTATCAGAATGATTTCCAAAAAAGCCAGAAAACCTGGCTGGATTTTAAAAACTCATCAAATAACACTTATAAGTATGTTGTATACAGTGGTTCTGTTTTTCTGAATTATGGTTGGGAAACAACCATAACGGTATCAAATGGAAAAATAATCAGGCGTCATTTTAAATACACAGGAAATACTGAAAATATTCCTGATAGTGTACCATTAGAATGGACTGAAGAAGAAAATCAGATAAACACTCACGAAAATTCAGTTGCGGCGGAGGCTTTAACATTAGATCAAATCTACACCAAGGCAGAAAAAGAATGGCTTATCAAAAGGAAAGACGTCTCTGTGTATTTCGAATCCAAAAATAATGGTTTGATTTCTACTTGTGGTTATGTTCCTAAAGGATGCATGGATGATTGCTTTTTCGGTATCAGAATAAAAAGCATACAGTCTTATAATTTTTTAAATAAAGCAGTTCGATGAGAAACTGTAAAAATGGAAAGCCATCAGCAGAAAAAGTTGCCTCAAACGCAGAGATGTTTGATTTAATTGAAGCTTAATTATTGTTAAAAAAGGTGTTTCTTTTTTTATATTTCAATATAAATAATTGATTTTAAATATTTTGGATGTATTTTTTTTGTAACTTGTTTCCTGTTTAACCTATAATCTAAAAATCATGAAAAAATCTAACTTATTTATTTATGGGATTGTATTACTAACCATATTAATGGTTTCATGTAATGATCGTAATAAACTGGTGAACTCGTGGAAAATTACCGCAGTAGAAGCAAAAATGCCACTTTCGGATTCTGCAAAAACTGCAATTCTGGCCAACGGAATGTTGACTTTTACAAAAGATGGACACGTAACAGGTTTTCTCCAGAGAGAAATAACAGATGGTACTTATGCTTTAACAAAAGGAGGGAAGAGCCTGGTGATTAAAGATGAAACAGGAACGCCTTATCCATGCGAAAGCACAATAACTGATGATAAACTGATATTAGAAAGCAGGGAGATGAAAATTACACTGGATAAAATATAAACAGCAAAACAGAAATTTTAATTGAAACTCCATTTTTTTTAATGGAGTTTTTTTTTAAGAATATAAATTTATACCAACAAACTTAAACCGAGTAGCAGAAAAGATGTTAATTAATTAAACTCGTTGGGTGAAATTGAACAAAATAGCTTCAAGCATTAAACCTAATTTGATCTGCGAAAATCCTTTAAAATCTGCGTGAAATACTTTTGCGTATTAATTTTTCACGCAGATTTACAGAGATTAAAGCAGATTTAGACAGATTTATATCAAGCTGATACGCTAGAATTGGAAAAGGAATAATTTTACCCAACGGGTTAATTAACTATTTTTATAACTTCGGCAAAAGCTGTCAGATGTCAAATTAGTACAGAAAGCTTATCACAAAATAGTATCAAATATTTAAATACAATACAATAAGAAAAATGACTTTACTCGAAATTGTCTTAATGATTATAGCTTACACCTTAATAATTGTTACTATTTTCCTGCAATTAGTTTGCTATAAAAGAAACCTTGAAACCTTTGAAACGATTGCTTTTACATTTTCATTACTATTACTGATTATTGCTTTGACAGTTTCTTCTTTTTTAGAACAAATCAGTCATATCAAAACTACTGATGCCTTTATATTACTAACGATGGTTTTAGTAGGACTAACAACTCCTCTGAATGTACTAAGAGAAAGGCAGTATGCTGTAAAATCAGTTTTTAAAAAAATATTTATTGGTCTTTCAGCTTTTTTGTTCATCTCTGTTATTGCAGCCTGGTTTTTTAATTTCCTGCCTTATATGCAATATGTGGTCACTTTGTTCTTAGGATTTTCGGTTGTATTGTCCATGATTCTCATCAGAACCACTAAACCTCATAAAAGAATAATGCACAGAGAGAAAACCGAACGGATATTTGCTATTGCTTTTATGATACTTGTACCGCTTTCGTTGATAATGAACTATTATTATAAGTCATCCAACGCCGAATTGAAAATTGGTTTTACGATTCCTTTAGTATTCATTCTTTTGTCAGGAAGTAAATTTTTGGATGATTTACAGCGTCTTTCTCTCATGAATCCGCAAATTGAACCTAAAGAACAGAATTTTAAAAATTATGGCTTGTCAGAAAGAGAAAAGGAAATCGCAATGCTTTTAGTAAAAGGCAAAACGTACAATGAAATTTCTGAAGCATTGTACATATCTCTGCCAACTGTTAAAACACATGCAAGCAATATTTATCGAAAGTTTGGAGTAAAAAGCAGGGCAGGATTTACTGCTATTTTAATCAGTTAATCATTGTTTTTTTGTTTTAAAAAGACTCATACTTTTGTATGATTTCTGGTTTTTTGGACTATTTCATACTATTACCCGATTGTCGCCCGTAATTGTGAAATCTATTTTCGCTTCAAATTTATATCACAAAAAATATGAAGCGAAAAATTTTAATGTCAATCCTGACAAGTATTACAATGTATACATGGGCGCAGGAAAATCCTTCGGAGGAAGCCAAAAAAAAGAGGCTGGATTTTGCCAAAACCTATTTTGAATTAGGAGGAACTTTTTTCCCCTCTTTTACAGGAAAAAGTATGGTAAACAATGAAGTTGAAACCTTCAAAAATTCGGCTTCCTTTAATCAATATCTTACCTGGGGCGGATTTCACTTTTGGGGGCATGCAGAATTATATGTAACTTTTCCGCTTAACCAGACAGATTTCAAAAAAAATGATCAAAATAGTTTTGAGCATAAGCATTCTGTTGTAACCGGGGCAAGATTTTTTCCGTGGGTGTATCAGGAAAAGAAAATTATACCTTATGTGGGTGTCAGCTGGGGGGCATTGGACTTTCATCAAAAAAGTAAACCTAATGAAGATCAGCCTTTTATTTCAAAAGATTTCATGATGAATTATGATATAGGGGTGTTGTATGGTTACAGAAATTTCTCTTTGCGGTTGGGGTTGAATTATTTTCCGGATAATAAATGGCAATATCCAATTGATAAAACGAATAAAGAAGAAATCAAAACACCAAATTTTGCTTTTCAGTTAGGACTGCTTTATTCTATGGATACGTCCAATAATGTAGATAAAGAAACAAGGGACAAATGGAATAGCTATCCTCGTTTATCCAAACAGACTCTCGGTTCTTTTAAATTTGGAGATTTCTTTGTGGGAGTAGGTCCTTCTATGTCCTTTTCACTTTCAAAATCCGAATATAACGAAAGCCAGTTTCCGTATCTGAAAAATAAAATAACTTCAAAAAATTATTTTGATATTGCTGCAGGTTATCATTTTTATAAAGCCGGAATATTTACCGCATTGTCATTTAGAAACCCAAAATTTGAAACAGAGGGATATGGTTCAAAACAAGAAATTAAGAAAACTTCACTGGCATTAGAAGGCAATAAATTTTTAACAGATTACACAGGATTTGCGCCTTATATTGGTATAAACTTAGCGTACGATAAATTAAAATACACTGAAAATGCAGACAATTTAAAACAAGAGATTACCTTTAATAAAATTGAACCGGGACTTACTATTGGCTGGGATATAAGGCCAGGTAAAAATGATGAAGCATTGATATTAAGGACAAATTTTCGCTGGTATCCTTTTTCTGAATTTGAAGTTGACGGAAAGAAATTTAAATTCAGTCAATTGGAATATAACCTCATTCAATTGGTTTTTTATCCGGAGAAACTAATTAATAAAAAGAAATAAAAATCTACATTTAAAAAAAACCTCCAAAGGCAGTTGATTTTGGAGGTTTGTGATTATATAGAAAATAGGAAATTTAATCCCATTGATTGCTTTTTGAAACCGCAATATTACCTGCTCCAGTAAAGAACAAAGTAATTGCGCCAAAGAAATACAGACCAATCAGTTCTAGAGCCCATCCTCCGTGTTCTCCCATAGAAAATATTTCAGTGCTGTGAGCCATTAAAACAGCAAATAAACAATTGAAAGCAAATATGGCGGCAGCTATTCTGGTTCTGAAACCAATTAAAATAGCAATAGGGGCAAGTATTTCACCCACCAGTACACCATAAGCAATAAACTCAGGAATTCCTTTTTCTGCAAGCATTGATTTTATAAATTCTAAACCTCCGCTGAATTTGGCAATGCCATGCAGGAGCATTAAAACGCTAATTGTGACACGCAGTATCAATAAGCCTAAATCGTTGTTTTTTCTCATAATTTGTTAATCATTAGAAGTTAATAGACTCAAATATATTGAATAGTTTAATTGATCCCAAATTTCTGAATATCTAATCTTTTTGTTTTCTCTTAGGTTATAGTGTTGATTCTTTGTTTATTCATTCACGAATCTACTTTTATAAAGTTTGTAAAATCCTAAACTGATGATAGAAAAAACAATTAGAGTAATAAATAGATAAAAAATATATTTTTTGATATACTCATCTTTATAATTACATTGATTATTTGAGTCGCAAAAAAACCTCTCATCATATAAAAAGTATTCTTCAGGACATCCGAATATTCTGCAATTTTTCATTTTTACTACGTCAATAGTTTTGTTTCCATTTAGTATAATATTCTTATAGGTTTGTAAATTCATTTTACTATTACCAATAAGGGCAACACAACCGGTTTTCATACCATCTTTAAAAAGTGCTAAATAGTAACTACCACCACTATTTTTTACAAGCACAACTTTGCTAATGGACTCAATTTTAATCTTTTTTACTAAAATATACTCATTAGGCAGGCAAACATTTAGCATATTTCGCGCAACCAAAGAAAATATTGTTAAGATAAATATATACAGGATAACAACGACAGTTTTTAATGTTGTTCTATTTTTCATAGATTTAGAATGTCAATTTTTTCTTATTCAGATTGTCTAAGCTTTTTGTCTAATCCTCAGCTTTTGAACTTGATACTTAATTTTTCCTCCCCACAGGTTTTCGGATTGATCCTTGATCCCGAACTTATGCGATTTGTTTCGTAATACAAAAAAACCTCCAAAGTCATTGACCTTGGAGGTTTGTTAAAAATTGGTGGGCGATGAGGGGTTCGAACCCCCGACCCCCTCGGTGTAAACGAGGTGCTCTGAACCAGCTGAGCTAATCGCCCTATTTTACCAGGTTGCTATCATTTTGTGATTGCGAGTGCAAATATACGCGAGTTTTTGAGTTCTGCAAAGAAAATCAATTAAAAAATAAAACTTTTTTAAAAATAATTTTTATCTCCTTGTTTATGAATTTGTTATTAAAATAGTTTTCCGGAACTTCTTAGACAGAAAAGAACTGTTTTTAATTCAGAGGCAGTTCGGCCACTACAAAAGTGCTGCCGCCAGCGTAAATTAAATCATTTTCGGCAGCATTTTTCTTTGCTTCCGCGAAAGCGATTGCAACCGAATCGTACTTTTCTCCCTCTAAATCGTATTTTTCTGCTGCATTTTTTAAGGTTTCGGCGGGTAAACCTCTCGAAGAATCCGGACTGCAGAAATAGTATTGCGCCTCTTTTGGAAATAAAGGCAGAATAGCATCTAAATCTTTATCATTGACAACACCCAAAACAATATGCAGTTTTTCATACTTTTCATTTTGAAGCTGTTTCATTACAACAGTCAGCCCATGTTTGTTGTGTGCCGTGTCGCAGATGATTTTTGGGTTTTCGCCCAGTTGCTGCCATCTTCCCTGCAGACCGGTATTTTTTACAACATGCAATAAACCTTCTTTTAATTGCTCAGTCGAAATTTTAAAATCAGTCTGATTGTTTAAAATTGAAATCGCCTGCTGAACCGTTTTTTTATTGTGAAACTGATAATCGCCGATTAAGTCAGATAAGTAAATCTGATCAATCAAGTCAGACGCGAAAGAAATTGGAGCGTTGTTTTCTTCGGCTTTTGCTAAAAATACCGGTTTGGTTTCAGATGTATATTCGCCAATAACCACCGGAACATTTGGTTTGATAATTCCTGCTTTTTCTCCCGCAATAGCTTCCAGGGTGTTGCCTAAAAACTGGGTATGATCTAAGCCAATATTAGTAATTACCGAAACCATAGGTGTAATAATATTTGTAGCATCCAGTCTTCCGCCCAGTCCAACTTCGATAATGGCAATATCTACTTTCTCAAAAGCAAAATAGTCAAAAGCCAGACCAACCGTCATTTCGAAAAAACTCATATCATTTGCTTCAAAGAAATCTTTGTGTTTTGCAATAAATTCAATAACAAAATCTTCTGAAATTTCCTTTCCGTTTATTTTGATTCTTTCCCTGAAATCTTTCAAATGCGGTGAAGTGTACAAACCAACTTTGTATCCTGCTTCCTGCAAAACCGAAGCTAGCATGTGAGACGTAGATCCTTTCCCGTTGGTCCCTGCAACGTGTATGCATTTTATCTTGTTTTGAGGATTGCCTAAATGTGCTGCCAGCAGCCTAATGTTAGTTAAGTCTTCTTTGTACGCCGAAGCCCCCTGAAGCTGATACATGGGCAATTGATTAAACATCCAATGGGTTGTTTCCTGATAGTTCATTTTTGAATAAAGTAGCGGTTAATTGAAATAATTTTCGATTTTATTAGTTTAATAATTGAGCGAAAATTATCTTTATTGCAAATTTCAAATATTTTTTAGAATTAATTATTATAAACAAGAATTAATATATGTTTAGCTTCATTCAATTACAAACAGATACCATCGCAAACGCCGCATCTAACGTAGTTATCGAACAAGTTGCACCCAATACCGAAATTTCAGTTTTAGGATTTATTTTAAAAGGAGGTGTGTTTCTTATCCCAATCGCAATTTTGTTATTTTATACCATTTACGTTATCATTGAACGCTATTTATATATCACAAGAGCATCAAAAACAGACAATCGTTTAATGCAGGATGTAGGAGATAAACTGCACGCCGGAAATATCGAACTGGCGAGATCTATTGTAGAAAGAAGCAATACGTCTGCAGGAAATATTTTGAAAGAAGGGGTTTTGGTTATCGGACGTCCAATTGCTGAAATAGAGTCAAATATGGACCGCGCTGCTGATATTGAAATTGCTGAAATGGAAAGGCATTTAGGTCATCTGGGACTTATTGCCGGTATCGCGCCAACGCTTGGATTTGTTGGAACCATTTCCGGAGTAATCAAGATTTTCTACAGCATTTCTGTAACAGAGAATATTAGTATCGGAAACATTTCCGGCGGATTGTACGAGAAAATGATCAGTAGTGGGGCAGGACTTATTGTAGGCATTATTGCCTACAGCGGATACCATATCCTGAATGGTAAAATTGACGATTTTGCCCTCAAAATTCAGAAACAGATATTAGAATTTGTCAATATAATTCAAAGAGCATAAGCCATGTCTATCAAGAGAAAAAGAAGATTTCATGCTGAGGTGGCAACATCGTCGTTAAGTGATATTATGTTTTTCCTGCTGTTGTTTTTCCTGATTATCTCAACGCTTGCAAATCCGAATGTAATCAAAATGACATTGCCGAAAGCAAAATCGAACGAAAAAACCAATAAACAGCTCATTAGTTTATCGGTTACCGAAGATAAAAAATTCTACATCGACAAGCAGCCTGTAGCTTTTGAAGAATTAGAAACCAGCCTGATGTCTAAAATTGGAGACAACAAGGAGCAAACCGTTGTAGTTCGTATTCCGTTTAATTTACAGGTTCAGGATCTGGTAGATGTATTACAAATAGGAGTGAAGAACAATTTGAAATTTGTGATTGCTACGAGTCCGAAGTAAAAGAATCATTTGGGCGTGACCACAATAAAAAAATGGGCTAATCAGCATGATGTTGATACGCCCATTTTTTTATTCCGGTCGGGCTATTCGCACTACTTCGGTAGTTAGCTACAAACGAAGTTCACTGAACTCCGATGAAAATAAAGATTAAGTGAGGTAATCCCTCACGCAAGGGAATTAAGTAATTATAAATCATTGCGAGGTACAAAGCAATCACATGATGCATATCACACAACACACCAACTGATAGTGAGATTGCTTCGTACCTCGCAATGACCAAACTCAACGAACCGAAAAAGACTTTCTGAAAATTCATCAGAAAGCCTTTTTTGATATGATTAATTAAATCCGTGTTAATTCGTGAAATTCGCTTTTTAATTCAAACTAAAATTATAAATAATCTTTCCAACCTGTTTTGCCGGAGCATTACTGTCAGCATCCCATTTGGTATTCATCGCTGCAATTTTTGCCTGGTCTAATAAACATCTGGCTAAGTTAGTGGTTCCTTTTATTCCAGGTGTAGCACTGATTGTTTTGCCACTTTGATCCACTGTAACTTCAACGACTACTTTTCCTGCTTCATTACAGGTATATTTTGGTGCCGGTTTGGACAATGCTCTGCGATTTCCTAAAGAATAACCTGATCCACCGCCTGATCCACCACCGCTTCCTGCTCCGTAACCGCTTCCGGCACCAATGCCGTTTCCGGTTCCATTACCACCTCCGGTTCCTCCACCAGAACCTCCTGAACCATAATATCCGCCAGAACTTAGACTTCCGTTAGCTTTTCCTTTATTTCCTGCCACTTTATCATCGCCGTCTCCGCCTTTGTTTGAACCTTTTAAAATGCTGGATAAGGCATCATTTGTTGAGTTGGAAACTTTAGGTTTTTCAGGAACAGGTTTTGTAACCGGTTTTTCTACGGGAGTGGGTTTTTTAGGTTTTTCTTTTGTTGGAATAACAACATCGTTATCTGCGGTTGTGTTTTCCTGAGTAATGATTGCTTCTTCTTCAGGGGTTGCTTTTGCAGGAGCTTGTTTTACATTGTTTTTTACATCCAGAACTTCACTTTTATAATTGGCACCAGAACCTAAATCGCTGTCTCCAAAATTTACAGTTACTCCGCCACCACCGCCTCCTTCTGCAAGTGCAACATTATTTTCAGGATTATAAGGAGGCCAGAAACGTATAAAAAACAGCAATAGCAATAATACTGCGTATATAGCTGCAGAGATTAATAATGATTTCTTTTTGTCTGAAGAATCGGTCAGGGTCATTTTGATTCTGAATTTTGTAATTGTATTTAATAAAAACGCCTAAAAGTAGTAAAAATTGTTGAGAGTGGAAGTGGAAAATTTAACCGCAAAGGTCGCTAAGGTCTTGTCAAAGAAAGCAAATATTTCCCGCATTGATTAAAATCATACTTTTTGTCATTTCGACGAAGGAGAAATCTTCGTAAGTAACTCCGCAACGAAAATCCAATCTTTGTGGAGCTTCTAGTGGAGATTTCTCCTTCGTCGATATGACATAAAATGAGAAGAAACTTTGTGCCCTTTGCGTAAGAATTTTGCGAGCTTTGCGGTTAAATCTAAAAAAAATGAGCCAAAAATTAATTTGACTCATTTAGAATTTGTACGGACTTATACTAATTGTTTCAGTGCAATCTCAAAAGCAGTTGCACTAATATTTGTTTTTGACGAATTCAAAGCATGCGCTTTTATAATCGCATTTTTTATAATTTCTGAAGTATCATTAAAAATAGCCTCATCCGTCATCTGAACTTTTTTCTCCATAAAATAAGCAAAAACCCTCGCCATTCCGCAATTCGAAATAAAATCAGGGATCAAACTTACTTTACGGTCAACTTCTTCCATAATGGATCCAAAGAAAATTTCCTTATCAGCAAAAGGAACATTCGCTCCGCATGAAATAACTTCTAAGCCGTTTGCAATTAAACTGTCAATTTGAGCCTGAGTAACCAGTCTTGAAGCAGCACAAGGAGTAAATATTTCTGCCCCAATCGTCCATATTTTAGAGTTGATTTCTTCAAACGGAATCATATTATCTGCAATTAATTTGTTTCCGTCTTTGTTTAAGAATAATGTCCTGATTTCTTCAAAAGTAAAACCTTCTTCTTTGATTAATCCTCCGTCACGATCAATAATACCGATAACTTTTGCACCCATTTCGGCCAGATAAAAAGCAGCAGCTGAGCCTACATTTCCAAAACCCTGTACAATGGCTTTTTTATCTTTTATATCTCCGCCATAGGTAGCGTAAAAATGGCGTACAGCCTCAGCAACGCCAAAACCGGTTATCATATCGGCTACGGTATATTTCCGGGTTACATCCGGTGAAAATTTAGGGTTTTCGATAACTTTTATAACGCCCTGGCGTAATTGACCAATCCTGTTGATTTTATCAGCTTCCGTTGGTTTAAAGTGTCCGTTAAAAACACCTTCCTGAGGATGCCATACGCCACATTCTTCGGTCATTGGGATCACTTCATGAATTTCATCTACATTCAAATCGCCCCCGGTTCCATAATAGCTTTTTAACAAAGGTGAAACTGCGTTGTACCAGCGTTGCAGCACTCCTTTTTTGCGGGGATCGTTCGGGTCAAAATTAATTCCGGATTTAGCGCCTCCAATAGCAGGACCTGAAACAGAGAATTTTACTTCCATCGTCTTTGCCAATGATAAAACCTCGTTCATGTCAAGACCTTTTCTCATTCTGGTTCCTCCTCCGGCAGCTCCGCCTCGAAGTGAGTTAATGACAGTCCATCCTTCGGCTTCTGTTTCAGAATCTTTCCAGTTAAAAACGATTTCAGGTTCCTTATTTTCGAATTGCTGCAATAAATCTTTCATTTTGTTGAAATATGTTTAGTTTGTGTAAAAGTATGAAATAGAATAATGCGAATAATGTATTTTGAATCAATTTTCTTTTGCCAAAAAAAAAGCCGAAAAACAAATTGCTTTCGGCTTTAAAAATTTGTAAAATCAGGAACTACTATTGCCCTAATAAATTTTTCTTTAGTGTCTCATCTACCGGTTTGTCTGAAAGCCAGATTCCGAATAATGCTTTTTTGAAATCAAATCCAGGAATTTTTCCTTTAAGGGCTTCGTTTTTGAAAATATTCATGGTTTGATCCAAAGGATTGTAAGCTAATATAAATACATCTTTTTCGGTTATTTTGTCACTCAGAAATGTTTTTAACTGATCAATTCTTGGACGCAGTGACTGAAGTTTGTCTCCCGCTGATTTCTCAAAACCTGTATCCATCGCCTTGCCTAATTTATTGGCAGACACCAAAGCTGAAGTGATTTCAATTCGGATGGCCATTTCGGTATCGCTGTCAATAATGAATTGAGCATCCTGAGTCAATTGAGACAGATATAAAGCCTGAACGTAAACTTCTGTCCACATTTTTGATCTTCCCCCGGCACCATTAACTTGTAAAGTTTTATTGAAAACCTCAATTTTTCGGGGAACCGTAACGCCATTTACATCAAATTGCGATTGAGCAAACGCCGAATATTGTAATGTTAAAAGGAGTGTAAGCAATAGTAAAATCTTTTTCATAGTCTTTCTTGATAAATTGTTTAGTGTTTTTTGTTTTTTTGCAAAATTACTGCTAATTTCTAAATTCCAGCCCTTTATATTCGAAGTTTTTTGTGATATATTTTTGTTTTCTTCTTTCTTATTGAATTAAGGATCAAAATAGTAAGAGTATTTTTACCGCACATTTGTCTCTTTTTATTTCTTTGAAATTAGTCATTGCGATATATCTAACGAGGCTGTTATAATTTTTCTAATCAATAATTTTCTTCTTAAATTTTGAGTAAATTGCTGTGTAATTAATGATTAAATGATTTTTTTGTATTGTATTTGCGAAAACGTTATCGTATTTTTTAATTAAAGCCTAAAATACTATGCATGCATTGTTATTTGGTTTTTAAAATTTATATTTGAAAAGCTTTTTTTAGGAGATTAAGGAAAGCTTTAACAACTAAAGAACCACTATTATGGATTTTAATTTAACAGAAGAGCATTTAATGATTCAGCAGGCAGCGAGAGATTTTGCTCAAAACGAATTATTGCCTGGTGTAATTGAGAGAGACGAGAAACAAATTTTTCCAGCTGAACAGGTAAAAAAGATGGGAGAATTAGGATTTATGGGCATGATGGTAGATCCTAAATATGGAGGTAGTGGACTCGATACAGTTTCATACGTAATTGCGATGGAAGAAATTTCCAAAGTTGATGCCTCAGCCTCGGTAGTGATGTCTGTAAATAATTCTTTAGTTTGTTGGGGTTTGCAGGAGTTTGGAACCGAAGAACAGAAACAAAAATATCTGACGCGTCTGGCTTCGGGAGAAATTCATGGGGCATTTTGCTTAAGCGAGCCGGAAGCGGGTAGTGATGCTACTTCTCAAAAAACGACAGCAATTGATATGGGTGACCATTATTTGGTAAACGGTACAAAAAACTGGATTACCAACGGAAATACGGCTTCTGTATATTTAGTAATTGCTCAGACGAAACCTGAATTAAAACATAAAGGAATAAATGTTTTGATAATGACCAAAGATATGCCTGGGTTTTCGGTTGGAACAAAAGAACAAAAAATGGGAATTCGTGGGTCAGACACCCATTCATTAATGTTCAGTGATGTTAAAGTTCCAAAAGAAAACCGAATTGGAGAAGATGGTTTCGGTTTTAAATTTGCGATGAAAACACTCGCAGGAGGCCGTATCGGGATAGCCGCTCAGGCTTTGGGGATTGCTTCGGGAGCTTATGAACTGGCGTTGAAATATTCAAAAGAGCGTAAGTCTTTCGGAACCGAAATCTGCAATCATCAGGCCATTGCTTTTAAACTGGCAGATATGGCGGTTAATATTGAAGCCGCACGTCATCTGTGCATGAAAGCTGCCTGGGATAAAGACCAGCATAAAAATTATGATGTAAGTGGGGCTATGGCAAAATTATTTGCATCACAGGTCGCTATGGATACGGCCGTAGAAGCGGTTCAGATTCACGGAGGAAACGGTTATGTGAAAGAATATCATGTGGAGCGTATGATGCGTGATGCTAAAATTACCCAGATATACGAAGGAACTTCAGAGATTCAGAAAATTGTAATTTCAAGAGCAGTTATTTCAGAATAATTTTCTCTTTTTTATGCTAAACCCTTTCGGCTTTTTTAGCTTTGAAAGGGTTTTTTACGTTTATTTTTTTTACTTTTCAGAAATTTTCCTTTTTAAATAGTATTACTCAAAATCATTTTTATGAAAAAATTATATTTTCTTCTGCCATTTGTTTTATTAGGATGCAAATCCCAAAATGTTTCAGTAAACGTGAAGGAATCAGCATCTGTATCGCAGCCGGTTGAAATAGCATACAAAGTTGAACAGAATGAAGTTTCTGATTTTTTAAGATACCTGTCTTCAGATGAACTCGAAGGAAGGGAAACAGGTACGGCGGGTATTGAAAAGGCTGCTGTTTTTCTGGAAGATTTTTTTGAGAAAAATAATGTAAAACCTTATTTCACTACGTATCGGGATATGCTCACTAATTTTAAGTCGCCGGCTTACAATATTGTGGGATATTTAGAAGGAAGCGATCCGGAACTCAAAAAAGAATTTGTGGTTTTGAGCGCGCATTACGACCATATCGGTCTGTTAAAAAATAAACAAGGTGATGTGATTAATAACGGTGCAAACGATGATGCTTCGGGAGTAACCGTGGTAGCAGAATTGGCTAAATATTTTGCGAAGACAAAATCAAATAAAAGAAGTATTCTTTTTGTGTTTTTTGCAGGGGAAGAAAAAGGATTATTAGGATCGAAAAGTTTAGTAGAGAAACTTAAAAAGAAAGACTTTAATTTATACGCCCAGCTCAATATTGAAATGGTGGGAGTACCAATGAAACGTGATTATCTTGCTTATATTACAGGTTTCGATAAATCAAATATGGCGCAGAAAATAAATGAATACACTGGTAAGAATACAATTGGCTTTTTGCCTAAAGAAGCAGAGTATAAATTGTTTTACAGATCTGATAATTATTCCTTTTACGATGTTTTCAAAAAGCCCTGCCAGTCTATAAGCACTTTTGATTTTGAAAATTTCGAGTTTTATCATCATCCTTCAGATGAATTTCAGCTGATGAATATTCCGCATATTACTAAATTTACACAGGAATTTTTGCCGGCTGTGACTCAAATTGCGACAACTCCAACACAGGAAATTACGATGACTAAATAAGTATTCCTTTTTATAAGATTTGACTATTTTTGCGGTATGAAATCTCCATTCTTCCAATGTAAAACAGTATTAAAAGAATGGCGATACCATATTCCATTAAAAAGCAAATAGCATCTTCATATGAAAAATATTATTATCACTGGAACCTCAAGAGGAATTGGCTATGAACTTGCATTACAGTTTGCAAATGCAGGATATAATGTATTAGCAATTTCAAGAAAAATTCCGCAGGCTCTTTTAGAACACCAAAACGTAACCTGTCTTTCAGTTGATCTGGCAAATGAATCACAACTCGATATTGTAAGCGATTTTCTTTCTTCAACATGGAAAAAAGTAGATGCTGTAGTGCATAATGCAGGCGCTTTATTATTGAAGCCTTTTGCAGAAACCACTCAGGCTGATTTTGAAAGCATTTATAAAGTGAATGTTTTTGCCGTAGCCAATCTTACCCGAATTTGTTTGCCGTATCTGGAAAAAGGAAGCCATGTCGTAACCATTAGTTCGATAGGCGGGGTGAGAGGCAGTCTTAAATTTGCAGGCCTTGCTGCTTATAGTTCAAGCAAAGGAGCTGTTGGTACCTTAACCGAATTATTGGCTGAAGAATACAAAGAAAAAGGAATTTCATTCAATGTTCTGGCGTTAGGTTCTGTTCAGACTGAAATGCTGAATGAAGCTTTCCCGGGTTATCAGGCGCCAATTTCTGCAGAAGGAATGGCAACTTATATTTATGATTTTACGCTTAACGGGAATAAATATTTTAATGGAAAAGTATTGGAGGTTTCTTCGACAAATCCTTAATTAATTATGAATTGTCAGGCTGAGCGGAGTCGAAGCCTTTTTTTCTTCTTTAAACTAATCAAAAACTCATAACTTATAACTCATAATTAAATTGAGCGAAACTCTTGCAAAATATATCCCCGAGCATGCCGTAAAGCCTGTTTTCGATTTGATAGTTGCCAATCAGGTGCATCTGAAAATTGTAAACGAACGCCAGACACGTCACGGCGATTATAGGAGAGGACCGAGTGGCAAACATGAAATTACGGTAAATGCGAGTTTAAATAAATATCGTTTTTTGATTACGCTAATTCATGAAATATCTCATCTAATCGCTTTTGAGAAGTTTGGACGAAATATAAAACCTCACGGGAATGAATGGAAATTTACTTTTCAGCGTTTGATGATTCCTTTTATCCGTCCGGAGATATTTCCGAGTCAGATTTTGCCACTATTGGCAAGACATTTTAAGAATCCGTCTGCAAGCAGTGATACAGATACGACGCTTTCATTAGCTCTTAAGCAATACGACAAGGAAAACGATAAAAATTATGTTTTTGAAATTCCGTATGGAAGTGTTTTCAGAATAAAAAATGGTAAGATATTCAAGAAGATTGCAGTCAGGACAAAACGTTTTGAATGTCTTGAAATTAGTTCGGGTAAATTATATCTTTTTAATCCGAATGCTGAAGTAGAGCTAATAAATGTTCAATAAAAAAATTCCAAATTCCAATTTTTACTAAGATTGGAATTTGGAATTTGGGATTTTAATATTGTAATTTAAAAAGTTTTACCCTTTCAAATAAGCTTCTCTTACTTTTTTAAACAAATTAGAAGAATAAACAAATTTCACAACTGCCTCATTTTCGGTTGTAAAGATTTCTTCTTTAGTTCCCTGCCAGGCTTTTAGCCCTTTCTTTAAGAAAACAATATTTTCTCCGATCTCCATTACAGAGTTCATATCATGGGTGTTGATTACCGTTGTAATATTGTATTCTTTTGTAATTTCCTGAATTAAGTTGTCAATCAAAGTTGACGTATTTGGATCCAGACCTGAGTTTGGTTCGTCACAAAACAAATATTTGGGATTGTTCACGATTGCACGAGCGATAGCCACACGTTTCTGCATTCCTCCTGAAATTTCAGATGGGAGTTTTTTGTGGGCTTCAACCAGGTTAACCCTTTCCAGAACAAAGTCAACACGTTCTTTGATTAGGGCTTTGTTATTATTGGTGAACATTCTTAACGGAAACGCCACATTTTCTTCCACAGTCATCGAATCGAATAAAGCACTTCCCTGAAATACCATTCCGATTTCGGTTCTCAGTTCTCTTTTTTCATCTGCATCCAAACTTGAGTAAACCCGTCCGTCAAATTCAATTGTGCCCGATTCAGGTTTGTGAATTCCTAATAAAGTTTTCAGTAGGACGGTTTTACCTGAGCCACTTTGTCCAATAATCAGGTTGGTTTTCCCGGTTTCAAAAACCGTCGAAACACCTTTTAAAACTTTACTGTCACCAAATGATTTCTCTATGTTTTTTACTTCGATCATTATCCTAATAATAATTGAGTTAATATGTAATTCAGAAGAATGATACAAACCGATGTCCATACAAATGAAACCGTACTTGCTTTACCCACTTCTAATGCGCCACCTTTCATGTAGTATCCGTGAAAAGACGGAATTGTCGCTAATAACATTGCAAAAATCAGTGTTTTAATGAAGGCGTATGTTATGTGAAAAGGGATAAAATCCATCTGGGCTCCTGAAATAAAATCTGCGCCGGTTGAGAATCCTCCGTAAGCACAAGCCATCCATCCTCCAAAAATGCCTAAAAACATACTGATTCCAATTACAAAAGGATACATTAATAAAGCTACTATTTTTGGGAAAACAAGATAATTTAATGAATTTACACCCATAACTTCAAGAGCATCAATTTGCTCCGTTACGCGCATGGTACCAATACTGGAAGTAATGTAAGACCCCATTTTTCCGGCCATAATTACCGAAATAAAAGTAGGGGCAAACTCTAAGATTACCGACTGACGTGTAGCAAAACCAATTAAATATTTTGGGATTAACGGATTAGTTAAGTTTAAAGCGGTTTGAATTGCCACAACCCCTCCAATAAAAAAAGAGATAAAACAAACGATACCGAGAGAGTCAATTATTAAATCGTCGATTTCTTTGAAAATTAATCTTTTCATTACAGACCATTTGGTCTGTTTGTTGAAAATTTCTTTCAGCATTAAAAAATATTTCCCTACCTGGGATAAATAACGAATTAACATCATAGTTTTACAAATATTGGCTAAGGTAAAAAGAAGTTACGAGTTTTGGGTAATGAGATTACTTTTTTCGGTTGTTTTGGCAATCAAATTAACTTTTGTTTCATTTTTTGAAAACGGTACTTTCTTATAAATTTAGCCTGTTCAGGGGTAACCAACAAAGGAGTTTTGGCGCTTTTTGCTTTCCAGAAACCTCTGATGTAATCCAGGAAGAGAAATGGTTTTTTCTTCATCATGGCCAGTTTTGCAGAAGCAATAGCTGTAATCCAAAAACCATATCCTAAGGTGTAAAATGCCTCTCCTTGTTTGTAACGGGCTGTTTTGTTGTAATTGGCACCGGTTGGTTTGAGGTGTTTTACATGTAAAGATTCGTCTGTAACAATTTTCCAGTCATAATATTTACACAATAATTCATCTACCGTATCCCAGCCCATTGCAGGGCGTAATCCTCCGATTTGCTGAAATGTTTCTTTTCGGTATGCCTTTAAAGCTCCGCGAATATGATCTTTGTCGGTCAGGTTTTCCAAAACCCAGTCACCGTTTTTTTCGATATAACAGAATCCGCCAGCCATACCAACTCTTGGGTCGGATTCGAAATGTTTGATGATGGTTTCGAAATAGTTGGGAGGAAAAATCAAATCTCCGTCTATTTTTACAATTATATCATAATCAGAATCCAGAGTTTCAAAACCTTTCTGAAAAGCCTGAATAACCTTGCTTCCCGGCATATGAATCGCATCTGAAGTTTTGTTGACAACTGAGATATACGGATTCTCTTTTGCAAAACCCAATACAACTTCTTCTGTTTTATCTGTTGAATTGTCATTGACAACCACAACTTTTGATGGTAAAACAGTCTGTGTAACCAAAGATTGCAAAGTCAGACCAATGAGATCCTGTTCATTGTGGGCGGGTATAACAATGTAATACTTCATTTTAAATTTACAATTTTAAATTTAAATTCCAAACTTTTAAAATTCCAAATTCCAATCAAAGCTAGTTCGATTGGAATTTGGAATTTTACTATTGGAATTTATTTAATCTTTTCAGCTGCCACAATATAATATCTCGGAGTAAAATATCGTAATAAAGGTCTTAATCCAAACTTTTTTACCGGATGTGTAAATTGTAAACGGTCGGTTATTTTCCACCCCGTTTTTTCTAAAAGCCAGTCCAGCTGCCAGTCTTCAAATTCGTGGTAATGTCTGTCCCACATGTCTGTTTTAGAACGATATGCTGGCGAAAACCATAAACGTAACGGAATTGAAATTAATATTTTATCACATTTTACGTTTTGTAAAATGGTGTATGGATTTAATAAATGTTCGAAAATTTCAAACGCCGTAAAAACAGTATATTCTTCTGTTTGTAGCGCCCTATGGTCGTTATCTAAATCTTCGCCTTTTGTGTTTTTTACCGTATAACCATTTTCTTCCATTATTTTAGAGAACGGATTTGGAACTCCAAAATCAAAAATGGTTTCTGATGTGCTAACGTGCTTTTGTAAAAACTCTAAAGTAAGTCTGAATCTTTTATTAGGAAACGTTTTTTCGTACATAGTCATTGCGAACGAATCTCTCGTTCATGAATTGTTAATTAGGTCGCAAATATACTAAAAAAGTATTCAGTGTTCAGTTTTTAGTATTCGGTTGGGGTGGTAAGTTTTAAATGAATATCTCGCAAAGACGCAAAGACGCAAGGTTTTAATTTCACGCAGATTATGCAGATTTAAGCAGATTTTTGAAAATCATTTTAATCCTTCCAATCTGTGGAAAAAAAAAGAAACTTTGCGACTTTGCTTCTTTGCAAGATTAATTTACTCGCTGTTAAAATAAAAACTTATTTTATTCTAGTTTAGTGTCTATAAACAAATGCATTAATGTTCATTCCTGCTCCAACAGAAGCAAAAATAACCACATCACCTTTACTGATTTCATGATTTTCCAGTTTTCCCTGAATTAAAAGGTCGTATAAGGTAGGTACAGTTGCAACACTGCTGTTTCCTAAATCATGTATGCTCATTGGCATGATATCCCTGGGAGCTGTTTTGTCGTATAATTTATAAAAACGGTCGATTATGGCTTCATCCATTTTTTCGTTTGCCTGATGAATCAGGATTTTTTTGACCTCGTCAATCCCGATTCCGCTTTTATCCAGACATTCTTTCATAGCCATCGGAACATTGCTCAAAGCAAATTCGTAAATTTTACGACCATACATTTTAATATATTTTACATCGGGATCCAGATCAGGATTGTATGATTTTCCGAAGAAAAGAAAATTGGCTTCATCATTTGCGAAAGTGGCGCTTTCGTAAGATAATAAACCGGCTTCGTCAGTCGAAGCTTCTAAAATGGAAGCTCCCGCACCATCAGAATAAATCATCGAATCACGATCGTGATCGTCAACCACTCTCGAAAGGGTTTCTGCTCCAATCACCAAAACTCTTTTTGCCATTCCGGATTTTATGAAAGCATTTGCCTGCAGAACTCCTTCAATCCATCCCGGGCAGCCGAAAAGAATATCATAAGCCACACATTTTGGGTTTTTGATGTCCAGTTTGTTTTTCACACGGGTTGCCAGACTCGGGATCATATCTGACTGGATTGTTCCCGATTTTACATCGCCAAAGTTGTGGGCAAAAATGATATAATCTAAAGTTTCTTTGTCGATATTAGCATTTGCAATTGCCTTTTCGGCTGCAAAAAAGGCTAAATCAGAAGTGATATGCTGGTCTTCGGCATAACGTCGGTTTTCGATTCCGGTAATGCCTTTGAATTTTTTTATTACTGTTTCGTTAGGATATCCAAAAGGAGTTCCGTCTTCATTTAAAAAAACATGCTTGTCAAAATCGGTATTTTTAACTTCTTTTTGCGGAATATAGCTTCCGATACCTATAATTTTTATTTTCATTTGTTTCTTTTTCCTATAAATTCAGGGCTAATTTATAAATAAATATATTATTAGAGGGATAAAAATTATTATGCATGCATATAATTATGAAATAATAATTTTTTAAGTAATAAAATGATTATTTTTTAATGATTTTTAAATTTTACAGCGATTTCAAACGATTGAAATGGTTAGGATTGATTAAAAAAAGTTTCAGGTTTCAGCTTTCAGGTTTTGTCTGAACTTAAATATTAAATAAAGGTATTCAACTCCACTCAGCTGAAATATATTTTAAATTACTGAATGTGTTTTTGTAATTTAAGCCTAAAAAAATAAAACCCGGCAGGTTTTTAAACGTGCCGGGTTTGTATAATATTGTGAGAAACTAATTTTAGTTCTCCATGTAAGCTTCAATAGGAGCACAACTGCAAATTAAGTTTCTGTCTCCGTATGCATCATCTACACGACGAACAGATGGCCAGAATTTATTTTCGGCAATATAATCTAATGGATAAGCTGCTTTTTCTCTGGAATACGGGAAATCCCAGGCATCAGAAGTTAACATGGCTAATGTATGCGGTGCATTTTTCAATACGTTGTTTTTGTCATCAGCGCTTGCATCTTCGATTTCTTTTCGGATTGAGATTAGTGCATCACAGAAACGGTCTAACTCAGCAAGATCTTCAGATTCTGTTGGTTCGATCATTAAAGTTCCGGCAACCGGGAAAGAAACCGTCGGAGCGTGGAAACCGTAATCCATCAAACGTTTTGCAATATCACCAACTTCGATACCGTTTTCTTTAAACGCGCGGCAATCCAAAATCATTTCGTGAGCCGCTCTTCCGCATTCTCCGGTATAAAGAATTGGGTAGTGACCTTCGAAACGGGATTTCATGTAGTTAGCATTCAAGATGGCGTGCTCTGTAGCGCTTTTTAATCCTTCAGCTCCCATCATTGTGATGTAACCATAAGAGATTAAGCAAACCAAAGCAGATCCGTAAGGTGCAGATGAAATAGCTGTAATCGCTTGTTCACCACCTACATTTAAGATTGGGTTTGTTGGTAAAAATGGAACCAGTTTTTCGTTCACACAGATTGGTCCAACCCCAGGTCCGCCGCCACCGTGAGGAATAGCGAAAGTTTTGTGTAAGTTCAAGTGACAAACATCAGCACCAATTGTAGCCGGATTTGTTAATCCAACCTGGGCATTCATATTAGCACCATCCATATATACTAATCCGCCATTTTCGTGGATTAATTTTGTAATATCGATGATAGTAGATTCGTAAACTCCGTGAGTTGAAGGATACGTTACCATTAAACAAGATAAATCGTCTTTGTGCTCAATGGCTTTTTCTCTTAAATCTTCTACGTCGATGTTTCCTTCCGGAGTTGTTTTGGTAACGATGATTTTCATTCCGGCCATAGCTGCAGAAGCAGGATTGGTTCCGTGTGCAGATGAAGGAATCAAACATACATTACGGTGACCTTCTCCACGTGAAATATGATAAGCACGAATCGCCATCAAACCGGCATATTCTCCTTGTGCTCCAGAGTTTGGCTGTAAGGTTGTTCCGGCAAATCCGGTAATTACATTTAATTGTTCTTCCAGTTTTTTAAGCATAGTGATGTAGCCTTCTGCCTGCTCGACT
Organism: Flavobacterium fluviatile; assembly: GCF_010645065.1. Taxonomy (GTDB): domain Bacteria; phylum Bacteroidota; class Bacteroidia; order Flavobacteriales; family Flavobacteriaceae; genus Flavobacterium; species Flavobacterium fluviatile. The sequence goes on from NZ_JAADZW010000010.1 coordinate 129,430, forward strand.
GGTGCAAACGGGTGGATACTGTTCCAGTTTGGCATTGATAAAGGCAACATTTCAGAAGCAGCGTTCAATTTCATTGTACAGGAACCTAATGAAATCATCGAGTGATTCAATGATAAATCTTTACGCTCTAATTTTTTAATGTAACGCATCAACTGGCTTTCTGAATGATAATTGTTGAATACATCATGCGTTAAGAAATTAGAAGTTCTTTCTAATGAAGCAGGTAATTGACTTGCATCAGTCAATTCAGAAACTGTAAAAGTTTCTTTTCCTAAAGCTTCAGCAAAAATGGCAACGATTTGGTTGATGTCGGCAATTGAAGTCGTTTCGTTTAACGAGATAGAAATTGTGTCAGCATCAGCATAGAAAAAGTTTACTTCGTTTCTTTCTGCAACAGCTTTTACTTTTTGAGCATCAGCTTTTACCAAAATAGTATCAAAATAAGCCGTGTTGGTTTGGTAAACTCCTAATTTATTTAAAGCTTCAGCAGTAGTAACTGCCGACGCATGAACTTTGTTTGCAATGTATTTTAAGCCTTTCGGTCCGTGGTAAACCGCATACATTCCGGCCATAACTGCCAGTAAAACCTGAGCAGTACAAATGTTTGAAGTCGCTTTTTCACGTTTGATGTGCTGTTCACGTGTTCCTAACGCCATACGTAGAGCGCGGTTTCCGTTTACATCAACCGAAACTCCAATGATACGGCCCGGCATAGAACGTTTATACTCATCTTTAGTGGCAAAGTAAGCAGCGTGAGGACCACCGTACCCCATTGGCACACCAAAACGTTGTGTTGTTCCTACTACTACTGCAGCTCCCATTTCTCCCGGAGAAGTTAAGGTTGCTAATGATAAAATATCAGCAGCAAAGGCCACTTTGATTTCGTTTTCTTTTGCTTTAGTAACAAAAGCACTATAATCGTTTACCTGCCCATATTTTCCAGGGTACTGTAAAATAGCTCCGAAGAATTCATTTGAAAAGTCAAATGTCTCATGGTTTCCAACAACCAATTCAATTCCGATTGGAGTCGAACGTGTTTGTAAAACGGATAAAGTCTGAGGAAGAATTTCTTCAGAAACGAAGAATTTATGTGTATTATTTTTCTTTTGATCTCTTGTACGAACATCAAATAATAAAGTCATAGCTTCTGCAGCAGCCGTCCCTTCGTCTAGTAAAGAGGCATTGGCAATTTCCATTCCGGTCAATTCGATAACAGTAGTCTGGAAATTTAAGATTGCTTCTAAACGTCCCTGTGCGATTTCAGCCTGGTAAGGTGTGTAAGCAGTGTACCATCCCGGATTTTCAAAAATATTTCGTTGAATTGGTGCAGGAACGATAGTTGGGTGATATCCCAAACCGATATATGATTTGAAAACTTTATTTTTTTTGCCTAATTCCATAATATGAGCAGCATACTCATATTCAGTCATTGCGGGCTCAAGGATTAAATCATTTTTTAAACGAATTCCATCAGGAAATGTTTCATAAAGTAATTGGTCCATGTTGTTTACACCAATTGTTTTGAACATGTGTTCAAGGTCATTTTCTCCTGTTCCAATGTGTCTTAAAGCAAAAGCATCTGTTCTCATTTTGTAACTTTCTGTATTTTTAAGAGAATGTAATTTGCAAAGCATAGTTCCGATGCAACGGTAATCTATTACAAGGTTTATTACATTTTATAGTAAATGTGTTGTTTTTTTGTGGCGCAAAATTAAGTATTATTAATAATTTAATAGGTATTTTTAACTTCAATTTTTATGAATTTTTCAACCAATAGGAAGGTTTGTTAACAATTGATTAGATTTAAGGCATGAAACTACTGAAACAGCTATTCGATTTTTACTTAAACAGCAGTATCCACGTGGCTTTATCGTGCTATGCTTTGGTACGGATTACGTTTCATGTATTTCATATTCAGTACGATGAACCCATGGCTTTGTTTGTTTTTTTTGGAACAATTGTGGGGTATAATTTTGTTAAATATGATGCGTTGGTCAGGGTTAGACGAAATCCAATCGGAATCCAGCTGAAAATTATTGCTGTTTTGAGTCTTATTTCGGTAATTTTTGTGGGCTATTATTTCTTCCAGTTGAAGCGGATTACCCAAATTTTTTCTGTCGGTATATTTGCTGTTACGGCACTTTATACACTGCCTTTTTTCCCGAACAGAAGAAATGCAAGAAACTGGGCCGGTGTGAAAATTTATATTGTAGCACTTTGCTGGGTGGGGGCTACTCTGGTTCTGCCTTTAATTAATGGGGGAGCAGGATTGACATCTGATTTTTTTATAAAGTCAATTCAGCGTTTTGTTCTGGTTTTTGTACTGATTTTGGTTTTTGAAATTATTGATTTAGCGAATGATGATCCGCATTTGCAAACCGTTCCGCAGACAATTGGAGTAAAAAGAACTAAACTTTTGGGTTTCTTATTACTGATTCCGTTTTGGTTTTTAGAAATTTTTATTTCCACATTTAATTATCGTGATGCTGTAATAAATCTGATTATGGTTATAATGCTTATGTTTTTTATTGCATTTGCAAATCCTGATCGTTTGAAATATTATACTTCTTTCTGGGTCGAAAGTTTGCCGGTTCTTTGGTGGCTTATGATTGTATTTTTGTAGCGCCTCTTTAAATATTGACTTTTTTTCATGAGTGTGATTGCCTTAAGTATGGCTCTTTTTCCTCTCTCATGACCAGAAATTCCTTTTCTGTAACATTTTTCTCATTTTTATTGACTGTCTAATATAATTTTAAGCCAGAAATAAAAAGTTAGCACTATTACTTCTTAAGTCATTTAGTTTGGCTTGTAGTCTTTTTGAAAACTTATTTTCTGAAAATTTATTTCAAACAGTAAAATAAAAAAGTGGAGCAGATCCCACTGAAAAAAACGAGGCGGTTCTGAAAAGCCTTACGAGTAAGAAAAATATTAATTGAAAAGTTATGTCAGATTTATTAGCAGGTGCTTATTTAGCAAAAGGCACAATCGGAAATGTTGGAACACCTGGCGCTCCAGTTGCATCATTTAGTTTAGTAGTAGTACCATCACAGCATTCTGTATCTGGTACAGTAGTTATTACTCAGGCGATACAGGGTCCTGATAGTCATATCGTTGTTCCGGTAACAGGAAAAATATATGCAACCGGATTTGGAAAAGTTATACAGGTTGTTAGCTTAAAAGGTCAATATGTTCATTCATTTCCTCCGCCGGCAATTGGCTCCTTGCTGGCTGACTTTGACGCTCATTTAGCAGTCGATAACGAATGGAACGGTACAGGAGGTTTTTCATATTATGGACATAATGTTGAAAACGTTCCGGTAAAAGCTGTAAATCAGGCTGAATTAGTGTAAATATTTCAGCAAAATGCAATTACTTATACTTAAAAGGCTCGTTTAATGACAAGCCTTTTTTTTGAATTTTAATTAATAGAAAAGTTTATTCGTGCTAAACTATAATAAACACTAACGATTATACTTTTTTGGGGGAAAGTTAATTCGTTTTGTGGAAATTAAAGTTTGTGGCTTTTAAAATTAGTCTATAAATTTTCTGCTATTTTTTTGAGAGTTTTATTTCTTTCCATTAGAAAATGAATCAGATGATTTTTTAAAAACAAAGCATCGAATAATTTCCCGATAATGCCAAACGGAGTTTCATATTGCAGTTGATCTGTCATTATGGTAACTCCGTTTATTTCTTTAAAAAAATGTTCATGTCTGAAAGATTTGAATTTGCCTTCTACCATTTCATCCACAAAATAATCATAAAAAGTCATCACTGTAATCCGGCTTTTGTGCGTAAGGTAAAAACCGAAATGTCTGCCGCGCCAGGTTACTGTTTCATTGAAACTGATTAAACCTGAAGTCACACCAGCAATTGCTTTTTCTTTTGAAGGAGCTGCAGATTGCTGATGAATATCTATATTTCTTGATACATCAAAAACGGTTTGTTTTGGTGCTTTTATTTTTGTTGTGAGGTTTATGATTGTCATTAATTTATGTTTTTTTACTCAAACTTGTCATTTTCGACGAAGGAGAAATCTTCGTTAGAAGCTCGACAAAGATTGATGATTTTGATTGTGGAGGTGTGAATTGGAGTAGTAACAAGTTCTTTAAGGGATTAAATTTCTAAATGTTTCATCTATACTCCCAAACTTAAATTCAAAACCATTTTCCAATAATCGTTTCGGAATCACATTTCGGCTTTTTAAAACCAGTTCTGCTTCTGTCCGAATAAAGAGGGAGCCAATTTCCAGTAAAAATTTATAGTTGCCTTCGCATTCAAACTCAAATGTATAAGGTGAATATTGACTAATTGTCGGATAAGTATAGTTTGAATTACTCCTTGAATTAGGATTACTATTTGCTTTGATGTATTTGTTTATTGCTTTGGTGTCCATTCTAAACCTCGTTTTGTCAAAAGTATAGAATGATTTACTGTTAGACAAAAAAACAAAAAAACCGAAGCAGAAATACTTCGGTTTCAAAATATGTAATAGTCTAAAAATATAAAAAAATCTACAGCAATCCCGCTCTCTTCAGTAAAGCTTCAGGTTTTGGTTCCTGACCTCTAAAACGCTTGTACAAAGTCATAGGATGATCTGTTCCTCCTTTTGAAAGTACATTGTCTTTGAATTTTTTTGCAATTTCTTCATTAAAAATTCCATTTTCCTGAAAATATTCAAAGGCATCAGCATCCAAAACTTCAGCCCATTTGTAGCTGTAATATCCCGATGAATATCCACCCTGAAAAATATGTGAAAAAGCGGTACTCATAGCATTTTCTTTTACATCCGGATATAATTGTGTGTTAGCAAATTGTGCTGTTTCGAATGCTTTTAAATCAGTAATTGTGGTCGGATCCTGCCCGTGCCACGCCATGTCTAAAAGTCCAAAACTTAACTGACGCAGAGTTGCCAAACCTTCCTGAAAACTCGCACTTTCCTTGATCTTCTGTACATATTCAATCGGAATAATTTCTCCTGTTTCATAATGATTGGCAAACAAAGCCAAAGCTTCGGGCTCGTAACACCAGTTTTCCATAATCTGACTTGGTAATTCTACGAAATCCCAGAATACAGAGGTTCCGGATAAACTCGGGTATGTTGTGTTTGCCAGCATTCCGTGTAACCCGTGACCGAATTCGTGGAATAAAGTCGTTACTTCATTAAAAGTCAATAATGAAGGTTTTGTTTCTGTTGGTTTTGTAAAGTTGCAAACGTTCGAAATATGTGGTCTTTCGTTTACGCCGTCTTTTACATATTGTGATTTGAATGAAGTCATCCAGGCACCGTTTCTTTTTCCTTTTCTTGGGAAGAAATCAGCATAGAAAATCGAAACTAAATTATTTTCAGCATCTCTAACTTCATAGGTAATCACTTCTTCATGATATTTGTCGATGTCGAAAACTTCGGTAAAAGTCAACCCGAATAATTTATTGGCAACAGTAAAAGCACCTTCTAAAACTTTTTCTAACTGAAAATACGGTTTCAGCTTTTCATCGTCTAAATTAAAAAGCTGTTGTTTTAATTTTTCAGAATAATAAGCGCCGTCCCATTTTTCTAATTGCTCGATTCCGTCCAGCTCTTTTGCGAAAGCGGTTAATTCTGCAAATTCTTTTTGAGCTGCAGGTTTTGCTTTTGCTAATAAATCATTCAGGAAAGAGAAAACTTTCTCAGGGCTTTGCGCCATTCTTTCTTCCAGAACAAAATGAGCGTGTGTTTTATAACCTAATAAGTTCGCTCTTTCATGACGAAGTTTGGCGATTTTTATCACGTTTTCTTCATTGTTGAATTCGTTCTTTTGGAAACCTTTTGATCCAAAAGCAATGGCCATTTTTTTGCGCAGTTCACGATTGTCAGCATAAGTCAAAAACGGAACATAACTTGGATAATCCAAAGTAAAAATCCAGCCTTCTTTTTCCTGATTTTTGGCTAATAATCTTGCGGCTTCGATGGTTCCTTCCGGAAGACCAGATAAATCTTTTTCATCCGTTAAATGCAGTTCGAAGTTGTTGGTTTCTGCCAGAACATTTTCGCCAAACTGCAAACTTAATTTAGATAATTCTTTGTCGATTTCGCGTAAGCGGTCTTTTTTATCTTCGGCAAGATTAGCTCCGTTTCTGGAGAAACTCTTGTATTTTTTATCTAAAAGTGTGGTTTGTTCCGGGTTGAGGTTCAGACTTTCTTTTTGATCATAAACGGCTTTTATTTTAGCGAATAATTCGGCGTTTAATGTGATGTCGTTTCCAAACTCTGCTAACAAAGGAGAAACTTCCTGAGCGATTTTCTGCATTTCATCATTTGTTTCTGCCGAATTCAGATTAAAGAAAATACTCGAAAGACGATCCAGAACATCACCCGAAAATTCCATTGCCAGAATGGTGTTTTCAAAAGTCGGTGCTTCCGGATTGTTTACTATTGCATCAATTTCGGCTTTAGCCAAAGCAATTCCTTCCTGAAAAGCCGGAAAATAATCTTCGATTTTTATCTGTGAAAAAGGTGCAGTGTTATGTTTGGTATTGAAATATTGTGTTAAGATGCTCATGATGTAGATTTTTGTCCTGCAAGGTTTTTAAAACCTTGTAGGTTTAAAGTTTAAATTATGGTTTGAAGTTTTCTAAATTTTGAAAGTTGTTCCAAAAACGAAGCAATTCTAAGTTGTTGTTTTCGATTCGGTAAAAAAGTGAAATATGTTTGGTGATGACGATTTTATAAACGCTTTTATAATTTGTTTTAAGAAATAAAACATTGTCATTTTTTAAAAGTGTAATTGTGGTATTTACTTTTTCAATGAAATTTCGAGCAACTTTCTCAGACCATTCAGCTTCCAGATAATCGATGTTGTTCCAAAAGTCTTGTTTAGCTTGTGGAGACCAAATTACATTCATTATTTAAAGTATTTTGAATAACGATTTTTGGTTTCTTCCATAACAACATCATGTGAAATACCTTCATTATTATCTAAAGAATAAATAGCCTCATTGATTTTGCTTTTTTGTTCTTTTAAAAGACTTTCTTTAGATCGAATGAACTCGACAATTTCCTGAATTAAGTCAGGATTATCAATGTCTAAAACAATTTTAGCCAGCTCTATTTTAGAAGTTTGAATGTTCATTTTACTTTTTTCTCAAAGTTAAGTTTTTCTTTTAGAAATTTTTATAAGGATTAGTTAATTCTTGAATCGAGCTATTTCACAAAGATGCACCAAGAAAAAAAACACAGAGTTTCGCAAAGTTTTTTTAAATTATTCTTTGCGAAGCTTTGTGTTTATTTTTGTGAATCTCTGTGGAATTAACTTATTTCTTTAAACCTTCAGCCGCTTTATTAACTGCCGCTTTCAATTCTTCTTTATAAGCAAGAATCGTATCCAAAACTTTTTTGTCATGGCTTCCGATGATTTGTGCTGCTAAAATACCGGCATTTTTAGCTCCGTTTAAAGCTACCGTCGCAACAGGAACTCCGCCCGGCATTTGCAGAATAGATAAAACAGAATCCCATCCATCAATAGAATTGCTTGATTTTACAGGAACTCCAATTACTGGAAGTGGAGACATAGAAGCCACCATTCCTGGTAAATGAGCCGCACCGCCTGCACCGGCAATAATTACCGAGATTCCGCGATTGTGTGCGTTTTTACTGAAATCGAATAATTTCTCCGGCGTTCTGTGTGCCGAAACGATATCTACTTCAACTTCTACATTAAATTGTTTTAATATGTCGATTGCATCCTGCATGACGGGCATGTCGGAGATGCTTCCCATTATAATAGCTACTTTGCTCATGTGTGTTTTTTTGTTGTGTTTTGTTTCAGGTTTAAAGTTTCAGGTTTATTGAACTGAAATGATAAATATTGTTTGTTTAAGATTGTTTTATGGCTTTATAAATTAAAAATATAATTCCAAAACTTAATGCAATTAAGAACAATATTATAAGTAAGAATCCAATAAAGCTTATAATCCTCTCACCAAGATATTCATTTTTATCGGTAAATTTTTCAACGCATGTTTTAATTGAATTTGGAATTCCGCCTGCCTTTGAAGTATTATCGAGTAAATCAAAAAAATCCAGAAATCCCATTTCTAATGTTTGTTTTAAGTTAAGAAAACTTCAACTAAGGACTAATCACTAACTACTAGGGACTAATTACTAATCACTCTAATCGTATTCTTAACTTCCTGCGCAATTCTTCTCGCTTCCGCCATATCTTCATTTACAATCGTCACGTGACCCATTTTTCTAAACGGACGCGTTTGCTTTTTACCGTAAATATGAGGAGTAACGCCATTCCATCCTAAAATGGTTTCGATGTTTTCATACACTACATTTCCGGAAAAACCTTCAGCACCGACTAAATTGACCATAATTCCGGCCACTTTGCTGTCTGTGTTTCCTAGTGGAAGATCTAAAATAGCACGTAAATGATTTTCGAATTGTGAAGTATAACTGGCTTCAATAGAATAATGACCGGAATTGTGCGGACGCGGCGCTACTTCGTTTACCAAAATTTCGTCGTCCTGCGTCTGGAACATTTCAACTGCTAAAAGACCAACGTGATTGAAGTTTTCTGAAACTTGTAAAGCGATTGCTCGGGCTTTTTCAGCTACTTTATCATCGATTCTTGCCGGGCAGATAACGTACTCCACTTGATTCGCTTCCGGATGAAATTCCATTTCGACAACCGGATACGTTTTCATTTCTCCTGACGGATTTCTGACTACAATTACTGCCAATTCGTTTTTGAACGGAACCATAGTTTCTGCAATGCATTCTACATTTGGCAACGTATCTAAATCGGATACTTGACGAACTATTTTTACACCATTTCCGTCGTAACCAAATTCGGTGCATTTCCATACAAAAGGCATCTCGACTCCGCTCGATGTGACAGCAGATTTTAGTTGATCTAAATTTTCAAATCTTTCGAATGGTGCGGTTGGAATATCATTTTTAGCGTAAAATTCTTTTTGAACGCCTTTATTCTGAATTCCTTTTAAGGTTTTAGGAGATGGATATACTTTTAAACCTTCATTTTCTAATTGCGTTAAAGCTTCAAGATTTACCAATTCGATTTCAAAAGTCAAAACATCGACTTGTTTTCCGAAATTGTAAACAGTGTCATAATCCATTAAATCGCCTTGAAAAAACTTGTTGCAGGCAATTTTACTGGGCGCTTCGTCACTTGGATCCAGAACATAAGTTTGTATGTCAAATTTTCTGGTGTCAAACAAAAGCATTTTGCCTAATTGTCCGCCACCTAATATTCCTAATTTAAAATCAGAAGAAAAATAATTCATTGTTATTATAGTGTATTAAGAAATTCATCCGGTGTGAATACATTGATTTCAGAAAATTTAAAATCTTTCAAATCTCTGGTAATAATGCAATCCATTGAATTTATTGATTGAGCTGATGTAATTTGAATGGCATCTTCAAAATCTTTATGATTGGATTTTAAGCTTTTTTTTAAAATGGATTCTGTCACGGCTATTATTGAAATTGTATCTAGTAAATCTTCAATAATAGAACGCAGCTCTTTTTGATCAACTACTTTTTTTGCAATATAATGCATGGTTGCAATAGAATGCGATGAAGAATATATAGTAATTTTATGTCGTTGACAATAATCAAAAATTGAAATCGCATTTTTCGAAAATGGAAATCTATTTGCAACAATATCAACTAGTATATTGGTATCAAGAAAAATATTTTTAAAAGCCATATTTTTCTCTATAGTGTTCTTCTTTTACTTTTTCTTCGTCAAAATCTGGCGGCAATGTAATTCTTCCGATAAGTTTTTTAACTTTTGGATGAATATCATCGTAGGTTTCTTCTTTTTCGGTCAGATTTTTAAAATAACTCTCAACCAGTTCAGATAAACTTCTGCCCGTTTTTTTAGCATACGATTTTGCCTGCTCGATAACTTCTTTTTCTAAAGATAATGTGAGTTTAGTATTCATATACGTAAAGTTTTTACAAATGTACGTAAAATAATTATTTTGATCGAATTGCAAATTTAATTTTTCCGCCACGAATTCACGAATTTGTAATTATATAAATTCGTGAATTCGTGGCTAAAAAAATCTTTCCAATCCTTTTAATTTGGTAAAAAAATCATTTCATTTTCTTCAAAACTTCTTTTGCAACGGCTTTATACGCTGCCGAATGATATCCGAAATCTTTATCAAGAATAATTTTCAGTTCAGGATGAATCCAGTCGTACTGTTTTCCTAAAATATATAATGTCCTTATCGAGTAGGCCTTTGTGGCGACTTTTGCATCATTAATCAGCCAGTCAAAACTCGCTTCTATGCAATCCTGCAGGTTTTCTTCGGATAAACAGATTTTGTTTTTCTCTTTTTTATAATGTGACTTCACTAAAAGCTGAACGATTTTTGCAATTGGCCTAAGTGAACTTTCATCTTTCAGAACCTTCAAATTCGAACAGAAAAAATCAAGATGCGGCTGCAGCCAAAGTAACTCTTCATAAGATACAAACTCTAAAATCCAGCAGGCTTTATGACTGTTTTTGTCCGAAGGTGTAAAACAGATTGAAACTAATTCACCGAAAAGCGCAGGATTTTCTAAAATGTCCTGTGCCGTTTTGAGACGGCTTTCCCGATACGCATTTACATAATTCAGTTTTTCCTGTAGTTCAGAAAGCATTTTTAAGTTTAATTTTGATTCAGCCCCTAAAATAAATAATTTAAGGAAATGATTCCATAGTAATTTACAGGAAGTCCCGGATAATAATATCTTGGAGATGAAGTTCCAACCGGAAGTGCATTTGGTAAAATCAGAGAGGCATATTTTTCATTGGTCAGATTATTGATGCCAAAAGCCAAATTGGTATTGAGATTTTGCAGAATTTCAAAACGATAACCGGTTTTAAAATTAATGACGGAATAAGAATCCGAAAAAGCGGAATTCGAATCGTTCATCGGAAGTTCATCCACAAATTGATAATCGGCGTTCAGGTAAATTCCTAAACGGGTATTGAAAACCAAACCCGCATTTATTTTATTGGATGGGACTCCCGTTAATTTATTTCCGGAATAATCATTTCCGTTATCTAAAAATTCTTTAAACTCGTATTTTCCAACAGAACCTCCAATGTAAGAGTTCAGGTTTAAAAAGGAATTCATTTGCCAATTGTGTTTGAGTGTAATTTCGATTCCTTCATGCAGTGTTTTTCCGGCATTCACACCTTCATATTGGTCATCGCCAATTCTTTTCGCAACTAATAAATCCTTTATTTCCATTCGGTAAGCAGCAAATTCGGTATAAAGGTTTTTGTTGAAAAAGTAAAATTTCCCTCCAATTTCAAAGTTGTATCCGTTTTCAGGTTTGATATCAGGATTAATGGTACCGTTGCTTGTTAAAGTTTCTTCGGTTGTGGGTAATGAAAATCCACGGCTTGCTGAAAAATATAGGGTTTGTTGCTGATTTGGTTTGAACAGTAAAGAAAGTTGTGGCGAAAAGATTCCGTCATAGGTGTACTTTTCAGTTGCGGTTTTTTGCGGAAGAAAGTTCGTGAGTTCAAAATGGGTTTCATTATAATTTAAACCAAACTGAAGCTCGAATTTTTCAGAAAGCAACGATCGGATTTGCGAAAAAATATTGTAAAAATGCCTTCTCTGATCAGTTGCTGTCAATTGATTTCCCTGAAGGCTTCCTTGTCCGTTATTTTGTTTGTATAAATTTTCAAAAGTGTTACCGTTGTACTTTTCGGTAAAATATTCCATTCCGAAAATGAATTGATTTTCCAGTTTTCCAATTTCGAAGTTTCCTGAAAACTGCGTTCGCGCTCCGGTTGCAAAAGTATATTGCCGTAAAATGTCAAAAGGGCGAGGTTCATTGCTGTCTTTATAATTGATAAAAACAGAAGTCGAATTATTCAGATTGTCATTGATTTTGAAATCATAAGCCAGTCCGCCCAAAGTCGATTTGTACTCTTTAAAACCTTTTGAAGCCACCCAGGTCGGCGCTCCGGACTCCGGATTATTATCGTAAGTCTCTTTGTTAACAGAACTCGGAATATAGCCTTTCAGATAAGTATAATTGGAGAAATAAGTAAGTTTGCTGTTTTGTTTTCTGAATAATTCTCCCGCAAGCGTAATTCCTTCACGTTTGTAAGCACTGTTTTCTCGCCATCCATCGGATTTCAGATTATGATAACTTAAATTCAGGCTTGATTTTTTTTCATCCAGACTATAATTCAAACTGTTTTTCAATAATCCAAAAGAACCAAATACAGAACTTATTCCGGCAGTTTGTCCATTATTTTTTGAAAGCTGAGGTGAGATCAAAATTGCTCCGCCTAATCCTGCTCCGTAAATACTGGAAAGGGGGCCTTTAATAATCTCAATCTGGTTCAGGTTTTCTAAATCAATGTCATCAATCACCGTTTCGCTGTTTCCCGAAGTCAGCGGAATACTGCCGTAAAAAGCCCTTATTTTGTTCGTCCCATAAGGCGTTCTGGCTCCAATACCGCGAATTGAAATTCGGGTTGTGGTAAAATTCGAAGACTGCATAAAAACACCCGGAATTGTATTAACGACATTCGTAATATCAGTTGCGTTATTCTGCAATAAATCTTTTTTGGAAAGAATCCCGATTGAAGCCGGTGCATTCTGTAAACTGTCATTGATATGAAAAGAGCTGATAATAACTTCTTCGAGTTTTTCCGGTCGAACAGCATCAGCAGATTTGCCTTTTTCTTCCTGAGCAAAAGTGTTTTGGAAAACAATTACGACAAAAAGAAAGAGGCAATATTTTTTAAAAAGCATACAAAGGGTTTGTTTTTTGAGTGTAATTTTAACACATAGAAACATAGTTTTGCCATGCGAATAAAGGTATTTCACTTCTACAATACACATAGCTATGTGTTTTTTAAAAAAGTGAAACGCCTTTTTTAAGTTCCAGAAATACTATGATTCTATGTGTTTAAAAAATTTGCGTAAAGTTTGGAATTTGGAATTTATCCCGATAATTATAAGATTGGAATTTACTTATTCGCCTTAACCTTCCAAATCGTATTTCCGCTATCATCATTTACCAAAAGTGATCCGTCATTCATAACTGTTACCGCAACCGGACGTCCGTAAACTTCGGCTTTGTTTTCATCAGAAATAAATCCTGTTAAAAAATCCTCTGGTTTACCTGATGGTTTTCCGTCTTTAAAAGGAACAAATAATACTTTGTAACCAGAAATCTTAGAACGGTTCCAGGAGCCGTGCTGACCTACAAAAGCCCCATTTTTATATTTAGCAGGGAAATCATCCTTGGTGTAGAAAGCCAACCCTAAAGAGGCGGTGTGCGATCCAACCGGAACATCGGGAACAATTGTTTTTTCAACCAAATCTTTTCTTTGGCCTTTCATTCTCGGATCAGGAATATTTCCGAAATAAGAATAGGGCCAACCGTAGAAGCCGTCTCTTTTTACGCTCGTAATATAATCCGGAACCAAATCGTCTCCCAGCTCATCGCGTTCGTTCACTGCAGTCCAGAGTTCCTTTTTATTGGCAGGATTCCAATCCATTCCAACCGGATTTCTAAGTCCCGAAGCGTAGATTTTTTCGCCTGTACCATCAGGATTAATTTCTAAGATAGCGGCACGACGGATCTCTTTGTCCATACCATTCTCTCCATTATTACTTCCGGAACCTACAGAAACATAAATCTTACTTTCGTCAGGGCTTGCCAGTAAATTTCTTGTCCAGTGGTTGTTGTAGCCTCCGGCAGGAAGTTCAAGTATTTTTGCGCCTTTAGTCTCTAATTTCAGAGGATTGTTTTTATAAGGGTAGCGGTATAATCCGTCAGTGTTGGCAACGTAGAAAAAGTCTTTCAAAACCAGCATTCCAAAAGGTTTGTTTAGTCCGGTAATAAAAACTTCACGGGTTTCAAATTTTCCGTCCTTGTCCTTGTCACGCAAAACTGTAATCTGGTTTTTGCTGGCTCCTGTTCCGCTTTCTACCACAAAAACGTCATTATTTGGAGCTATGTAAGTCCAACGCGGATTTTCAAACCCGTCTGCAAATTTCGTAACTGTAAAACCTTCTGGCGCTTTTGGTGTTTTTCCTTCGGGCCACCCAATGACTTTGCTGTGCATTGTTTTAGATTCGGTTGCATAGGGAGGTGGGAGTGTAATAGCTCCAATGGCAGTTTTTACCACATTGCCGGGTTGTTTTGCAAGTGCTTCTTTTTCCTCTTTTTTTACCTGGCCGTTACAGGCTGTCATTACAGTTAAGAAGGCCAGGGATAATAATTGTATAGCAGTTTTCATAAATTGGATATTAAATTTTTGCGAAACAACAATTTACTTAAATTTACGATAGCAGGCAAAAACCATTTGTAAATATTAACTGATATTTAACATTCGTAAAAAAGTAATTTTCTCATTCGATTTTGATGTATTCTGTTTGATAGTAATTCTGTATCTTTGTCCATTATTTTAAAGAAGAAAATAATGATACAACTTCACGATAAACAATTTGTTCCATTTATTTCAGCTAAAGAAATTGATTTTGCTTTATCCAAAATAGTGGCGCAGATAGAAGATGATTTTGGAGATGATACTCCCATTTTTGTTGGTGTTTTAAATGGTGCATTTATGGTTGTAGCAGACTTTCTAAAAAAATATAAAAGTCCATGCGAAGTTTCATTCATCAAAATGGCATCTTATGAAGGAACACAAAGCACTAATTCGGTTAAAGAATTAATCGGAATCAATCAGGATCTTTCAGGAAGAACTGTTATTATAATTGAAGATATTATCGATACAGGAAACACAATCGAGGAATTAAAACAGAAGTTTAAAGAGCAAAATGTAAAGCATTTTAAAATTGCAACTTTGTTTTTTAAACCGGATGCTTATAAAAAAGACATCAAAATAGATTATGTCGGAATCAGGATTCCAAACAAATTCATTGTAGGCTACGGTCTGGATTACGATGGCTTAGGGAGAAATTTACCCGAAATCTATAAGTTAGCAGAATAATTATAAACAAAACACAACTATATATTCATTTTAAACTTCTTAAAAAAAGAAGCGCAACAATTACATTCATTATGATTAACATCGTTTTATTTGGAAAGCCTGGAGCAGGAAAAGGAACTCAGGCAGAATTTTTAAAAGAAAAATACAATTTAACACACCTTTCAACAGGAGATATTTTTCGTTTCAATTTAAAAAATGATACTGAATTAGGTAAAAAAGCAAGAGGTTTTATGGACAATGGAGAATTGGTTCCTTGCGAATTAACTACCGAAATGTTAATTGATGAAGTAAAAAAACATCCTGATACTGCCGGATTTTTATTTGACGGATACCCAAGAACAATCAATCAGGCGGAGGCTTTAGATAAATTTTTGCCAACAATTGGTTCAAAAGTTACCGCTACAATTGCTTTAGAAGCTGATGATGAAATTTTGGTAGCCCGTTTGCTTGAAAGAGGTAAAACAAGTGGAAGAGCTGACGATCAGGACGAAGATAAAATTCGGGTGAGATATCAGGAGTACAACGAAAAAACAGCTCCGTTAATTGGATATTACAAAGAGCAGAATAAATTTCATGCCGTAAACGGTATCGGAACAATTGAAGAAATTACAGAAAGATTAACGTCAGTTATAGATAATTTGTAGAAGCTTTTCCCAGCTGTACGTTACAAGTCCTCGCTAAAAAAAACTATTTTTCCAAACCATAAAACGAGCTTCCTCCGGTCGCTGTTTTCTGGCAGGAAAAATTAGTTTTTTTACCTCCGGGCTTTTCTCTTCCATCTGGGCTATAACACGATCAGGGTTACAAATTACATTAACGACTATTATATAACGAACAAGCCACAAATTGGAAATACTAATAATATTTTTTCTAATACTGTTAAACGGAGTTTTCTCGATGTCAGAAATTGCATTGATTTCGGCTAGAAAAAACAGACTTGAAACTGCTGCTAAAAAAGGAAATAAAAGTGCTAAAACAGCACTTGATTTGGCCAATTCCCCAAACAAATTTTTGTCAACTGTACAAATCGGAATCACCTTAATCGGAATTTTGACGGGTATTTATTCCGGGGATAAAATCACATCTGATGTTCAGGTTTTTGTCAGCGGATTTGAAGTTCTAAAACCGTATGCTAATTCAGTTGCAGTTGGAATTGTGGTAGTTGTATTAACTTTTTTCTCATTGGTTTTGGGAGAGTTACTGCCAAAAAGAATTGGTTTAAATTATCCTGAATCCATTGCCAAAATGGTGGCTATGCCAATGAAAGTGATTTCAATTATCACGGCACCATTTATCTGGCTTCTTACCTCGTCAACCGATTTTTTATTGAATATCCTTCAGATAAAACCAACTGCCGACGGAAAAGTGACCGAAGAAGAAATTAAAGCCATCATCAAAGAAGGAACCGAAGTAGGCGAAGTTCAGGAAATTGAGCAGGACATCGTGGAACGTGTATTTCACATTGGAGACCGTAAAGTAAGTTCGTTAATGACACACCGAAAATCAGTAGATATGCTGCCGTTAAATACTGATAAGACCAAAATCAAAGAGTTGGTGGTTCAGGATTTGCATGCAGTTTATCCGGTTTACAATAACAATTATGATGATATCGTGGGAGTTGTAACCTTAAAAAATATTTTTGCCAATATCGAAAATGATAATTTTGATCTTGCTACGATCATGACCGAAGCACCTTATTTAATGGAACAGACCACTGCTTACAAAGCGCTGGAAAATTTCAAAAAAACAGGCGTTCATTATGCATTAGTTTCAGATGAATATGGCGTTTTTCAGGGAATGATTACGCTGAACGATATTCTTGAAGCCCTGGTTGGTGACGCATCTGAATTTTACAAAGACGAATTTCAGCTTGTAGAAAGGGAAGATGGGTCCTGGCTGGTTGACGGACATTATTCATTACACGATTTTTTAACGTATTTCGAATTAGACGAACTTACAAACGATTACGAAGTTAACACCGTAAGCGGAATGATTATGACTGAACTTTCACATATTCCAAAAGTAGGAGAAAAGTTAATCTGGC
This sequence comes from Flavobacterium fluviatile, assembly GCF_010645065.1. Lineage (GTDB taxonomy): Bacteria > Bacteroidota > Bacteroidia > Flavobacteriales > Flavobacteriaceae > Flavobacterium > Flavobacterium fluviatile. The sequence goes on from NZ_JAADZW010000010.1 coordinate 146,467, forward strand.
AAAAATTCGTGTTGGAAGTTGTCGATATGGACGGTGTGAAGATTGACAAAGTGCTTGTGAAAGCTTTAAAAGAGTAGAGAAAATTTTGTTTCACGTTTAAAGTCTACAGTTTCAAGTTGCGCAACGCATAACCTGGAACCTGAAACCTGAAACCTGAAACTTTACATAAAGAAAAAAAATGACAGAAGGAAATTTTGTAGATTACGTTAAGATATACGTTTCTTCCGGAAAAGGAGGAAAGGGATCTACGCATTTACATAGGGAGAAATTTATTGAAAAAGGAGGTCCGGACGGAGGAGACGGTGGTCGGGGAGGACATGTGTATTTAGTAGGAAATAAAGGGCTCTGGACGTTATTTCATTTGAAGTTTGCACGTCATATTAAAGCCGGACACGGTGGAGACGGAGGAGGTGATCGCAGTACCGGTGCTGATGGTGAAGATAAATTTATCGAAGTGCCTTTGGGTACTGTTGTAAAAGATAAAGAAACAGGAGAAACCTTGTTCGAAATTACCGAAGACGGTGAAAAAAGAATTCTTTCAAAAGGGGGAAAAGGTGGTTTGGGAAACTGGCATTTTAGAAGTTCAACAAATCAAACACCTCGTTATGCACAGCCAGGTTTGCCGGGTGTAGAAATGGATGTGATTCTGGAACTTAAAGTTCTGGCTGATGTTGGGCTGGTTGGTTTTCCAAATGCAGGAAAATCGACATTATTATCTGTACTGACTTCTGCAAAACCAAAAATTGCCGATTATCCTTTTACGACTTTAAAACCAAATTTAGGAATTGTAGCATACAGGGATTTTCAGTCATTTGTAATTGCAGATATTCCGGGAATTATTGAAGGAGCTGCAGAAGGAAAAGGGCTTGGGCATTATTTTCTGCGTCATATTGAGCGTAATTCAACTTTGCTGTTTTTAGTTCCGGTTGATACACCGGATATTAGAGCTGAATATGATATACTGGTTAATGAGCTGACGAAGTATAATCCAGAAATGCTGGACAAAGAGCGTCTTTTGGTAATCTCAAAATGCGACATGCTGGATGATGAGCTAAAAGCTGAGCTCAAAGCCGAATTGGATGTGTCCTTTAAAGATGTTCCCTATATGTTTATTTCATCTGTTGCGCAGCAAGGTCTGACCGATTTGAAAGACAGACTTTGGAAAATGCTTAATGAGTAAAATAATATTGAATTTTATATAAAGGTGTTCTGTACTGCAGGACATCTTTTTTGTTTGTAATAAAATGTTAAATCCGCAAAAAATCAATAAAAAAGAGACTTCTAAATTTGATTTTCAATGTAAATTGAGTGTTATGATTGTGAAAATGAATTATCTTCGCATCACTAATTCAAAATGTTATGATGAAAAGAATAGTCTTATTTTTAACGATGTGCCTAATGGCATTTCCTGTAAGAGCCGACGAAGGTATGTGGTTCTTAATGTTTATCGAAAGATTAAACCATAGAGACATGCAGAAAATGGGTCTGCAACTGACAGCGGAAGAAATCTACAGCATCAATCACCACAGTTTAAAAGATGCCATTGTACAGTTTAACGGTGGTTGTACTGCTGAAATCGTTTCTAAAAGTGGTTTGGTTTTAACCAATCACCACTGTGGTTACGACGCAATTGCAGAACTTTCAACTGCTGAGCAAAATTATCTGAAGGACGGTTTTTGGGCAAAAGAAAAAAGTGCCGAGTTAAAGCCAAAGTCGTTGTACGTTCGTTTCTTTGTGCGTATGGATGATGTTTCCAAAAGAATTTTGTCAAAAGTAAATGCTTCAATGACAGAAACCGAAAGAAACAAAATTATTCAGCAGGAAATTGCTCTGATCGAAAAAGAAAATAACGAAGGCGGAAAATATACGGTTTCCGTTCGTCCTTTCTTTCAGGGAAATGAATACTATTATTTCGTTTATCAGGATTATAAAGATGTTCGTTTAGTAGGAACGCCGCCTGAAAGCGTAGGTAAATTTGGAGGAGACACTGACAACTGGGAATGGCCTCGTCAAACAGGAGATTTCTCAATGTTTAGGGTTTATGCTGACAAAGATGGTAATCCGGCAGAATACTCTAAAGACAATGTGCCTTTACAGCCAAAACACTATTTACCTGTAAGTATTAAAGGAGTAAAAGAAAATGATTTTGCTATAATCTTGGGTTATCCGGGTAGAACAAATCGTTGGATGCCTGCCGGAGGAATCGAACAAAATATAAAATATGCTTATCCTGCCTGGGTTGAAGGTGCAAAAACCGGAATGGATGTGATGAAAAAGTATATGGATAAAGATGCTACAGTTCGTTTACAATATGCATCTAAATATGCATCGACTGCCAATTACTGGAAAAACCGTCAGGGGATGATCGATGCTTTAACAAAAGCAGGAACAGTAGATATAAAAGCGGCACAGGAAGATAAATTCTACGAATGGGCAAGTAAACCTGCTAACAAAGAAAAGTATGAAAATATAATTCCAACAATCAATGATTACTATAGAGAGACGAATTTAAAAGCCACTCACGATAATTATCTGATACAGCTGCTGCGTACTTCTGCTCTTGCAACAGCACCGGCAAATTTAGGAAATGCGTTAATTGCATATTCTAAAGAAAATGATGCTAAAAAAGCAGAAATGCTGCCAAAGATCAACGCCATGGTTGAAGATATTTACGGTGAGTTTTATGCTCCCTTAGAAAAAGAGGTATTGACAGCACAATTAAATTTATACGCTTCAAAAGCGGCCGAATATGGTTTAGCTCCACAAATTGCTAAAATGAAAGCAGCTAACAACGGTGATTTTACTGCTGATATAGCAAAAGCAACTGAAACCAGTTTTTTTGCCTCTAAAGAGAAAGTTCTGGAATACCTGGCAAGTCCAAAACCTGCCGCGCTTCCGTTGGAACCTTTGTATATTATCTCTTCTGATTTATTAGCTAAATACCGTGCAAAAACACCGGATCAGGCAAAAGCGGATGACGGTTTTGCAACTGCTTACCGTTTACTGGTGGAAGGTTTAAGAGAATCTAAACTGAATGCAGTTAAATATCCGGACGCCAACTCTACTTTGAGACTGACTTATGGAAAAGTTCGTGCATTGCCTACTGACTCTCGTAATGATGCTAAAATCAACAATTATACAGATATGGCTAGTATGGTGAAAAAATACAAAGCCGGAGATGCTGAATTTGATTTGCCAAAACGTTTATTAGAATTAAACAATGCAAAAGATTACGGTCAGTATGCAGATAAAGCGGGTTACATGCCAGTCAACTTCCTTACAGATAACGATATTACAGGAGGAAACTCCGGTTCGCCTGTTCTTAACGGAAAAGGAGAATTGATCGGAATTGCTTTTGACGGAAATATTGAAGCGATGGCAGGAGACGTAATTTTCGACTCTAAACTGCAAAGAACAATCAACGTTGATATTCGTTATGTGCTTTGGATTATTGACAAATATGCAGGTGCTAAAAATATTATAGACGAATTGACAATTACAAAATAATCTCAATTTATTTATAAAACTAAACCCGACAGTGTTTTAAAACCTGTCGGGTTTTTTGTTGTTCTATTTTTATTAAGGAGAGATTCAGCACTTTTGTTTGATTTACTTTGTAATAACATAAATAATATTCATATAAATTACTAATTTACCTTTAAAAGCAAAATGATACATTTTATAATTCCTTATTTTTGAGTTATGAGAAAATTTCTGCAGCTTCTTTTTTTGCTTGTGCCAATTTTGATTTGGTCACAATCGAATTTTGAAAAAGCCGAAAAGTTATTTCATGCCAAAAAATACAACGAAGCCCAGTCTCTTTTTGAGGGAGTTTTAAAAACTAAACCTTCAGATATAAAAACCCTTGAATATTTGGGAGAAATTGCAGCTCATCAGAAATCATGGATGAAAGGGGCAGAATATTTTAAGAAACTAAAAGAGTTAAAACCCGCCGAGGCTGATTATTTTTATAAATATGGTGGTTGTCTGGCGATGAGAGCCAATGAGGTTAACAAACTGAAAGCTTTTGGAATGGTAGATGACATGAGAGAAGCGTTTGAAAAAGCGATTGTTCTCAATCCAAAACATATTCCGGCACGTTGGGCCCTGATTGAAATTTATCTTCAGCTGCCCGGAATTTTAGGCGGGAGTGAATCAAAAGCAATATCTTATTCAAACGAACTGGCAAAAATTTCACCTGTTGACGGTTATTTGTCCAAAGGAAGAATTGAGGAATATTTTAAAAGATATGATTCGGCAGAAAAAAATTATAAAAAAGCACATGAAATTGGCAATTCAAAAGTTACATTTCAAAAATTATATAATTTATATTTGAACAAGTTAAAAGAGCCCAAAAAAGCTCATGAACTAAAACGAAAGTTTGACTCAAAATAATCAAATCTCTAATACTGAATTCTGAAATCAATTAGAATTTAGAACTTAAAAATTGAAATTTTAAATGAAAACACATTTCATCGCCATAGGCGGAAGTGCGATGCACAATTTAGCATTAGCATTGCATAACAAAGGATATCAGGTTACAGGAAGCGATGATGCTATTTTTGAACCTTCAAAATCAAGATTAGAAAAAAAAGGAATCCTTCCTGCAGAAATGGGCTGGTTTCCTGAAAAAATCACCTCAGATATTGATGCTATTATTCTCGGAATGCATGCAAAAGCAGATAATCCCGAGTTATTGAAAGCGCAGGAATTAGGCTTGAAAATTTATTCGTATCCGGAATTTTTATACGAACAATCTAAAAATAAAACCCGTGTTGTAATTGGCGGTTCTCACGGAAAAACGACCATTACTTCGATGATTTTGCATGTAATGCATTATCACAATATCGCAGTAGATTATATGGTAGGAGCACAGTTAGAAGGTTTTGAAACTATGGTACATTTAACCGAGGAAAATGATTTTATGGTTCTGGAAGGTGATGAGTATTTATCTTCTCCAATCGATCGTCGTCCGAAGTTTCATTTGTATCAGCCAAATATTGCTTTGATTTCAGGAATTGCCTGGGATCATATCAATGTGTTTCCAACGTATGAAAACTATGTGGAGCAGTTTGAAATTTTTATTGGTAAAATTACAAATGGCGGAATCCTGGTTTACAACGAAAATGATCCTGAAGTGAAGCGAGTTTCAGAAGCAGCAACAAATCCAATTCGTAAATTACCTTATCATACGCCAAATTACACTGTTAGTGTTGGCGTAACACTTTTAGAAACTCCTGAAGGCGATATGCCAATCGAGGTTTTTGGAGCACACAATCTTAATAATTTAGCCGGAGCCAAATGGATTTGCCAGAATATGGGAGTTGACGAAGCCGATTTCTACGAAGCAATTGCAAGTTTCAAAGGTGCATCAAAACGGTTAGAAAAAATTGCCGAAGGAAAAGGAAAAGTGGCTTATAAAGATTTTGCACATTCACCAAGTAAAGTAGCAGCCACTACAAAAGCAGTAAAAGAACAATACCCAGACAGAACTTTGGTAGCTTGTTTGGAGTTACATACCTACAGCAGTCTGAATGCTGAATTTTTAAAAGAATATGAAGGAGCACTTGAATACGCAGACGTTGCCGTTGTATTCTATTCGCCTGATGCAGTAAAAATCAAACAACTGGAAGAAGTAACTTACGAACAAATTGCTAATTCTTTTAATAGAGAAGATTTAATTATTTATACCAATCCAGCCGAATTCAAAGAATATTTATTCAATTTGGACCTTGAAAATTCAGCGCTTTTATTGATGAGTTCAGGAAACTACGGAGGTTTGAATTTTGATGAAGTTAAGACTTTAATTGAGTAAATTAATTAGTTAATTCAGATAATTTGATAATGTGCCAATTGCTATGCAGTTGGCATTTTTTTTAAATTATCTAATTGACACATTATCTGATTCTCTAATTTAAATTTGTGTATGTATAGTGTCCCACAATTTTATATTCAAACAAACAGTCTTCTAACACCTGTCCGCCTCCAACATTATGAACAATTAGGTTGCGTTTACCATCATCTGACTTTTTACTGGTAACTATTCCGATATGCGGAAGTTTGTTGTTGATCATCCAGGTCACGATTTCCCCTGTTTTATAATCTGCTGCATCTTCAGAAACAGGTAATTTTGCTCCTTTTCTTTCAAAGAAAACCTCAAGGTTAGGAACTCTTCTGTGGTCGATATTAGTATCTGTTTTTGTCATTCCCCATTTTTTTAAATTAGGATAAAGTGGAAAATTAGCATTCATATCTTCATGAACTTCTTTTTGCAGATCGATTCCCAGCTTTCGATACGCTCTGATTACTACATCTGTGCAGACACCTTTACCTTCCGGAATATCACCGTTTGGATACTTTATGGCAAAATAGGCAGGATCATATGTTATAGATGGGTCGATTAAAGAAATTGCTGCTTCAGATAATTTTTCTTCAAAAGTTTTTACCGTAGTTTTTTGGATACTAGTAAAAGTTAACTTATTGGTTTCTTTTTGGTTGCAGGAAAATATAATTAATAAAGTTAATGCGATGCAGATTGATTTCATTCTTTTTGTTTTAAAATTAATGATTATCAAAATAATAAATCGTTTTTCATGAATGATTTTTCTTATTTTTAAACACTTTTCTTTTAGTCGAATTATCCAATAATGCAAACCCAATGGAATCAACGCATTTCCCAATTACAAACTGGTCTGAAGACGACCGCCCTCGCGAAAAATTAATGCTCAAAGGTAAAAGTGTTTTAAGTGATGCCGAATTGATTGCAATTCTGATAGGCTCAGGTAGCCGTAATGAATCGGCGGTTGCTTTGAGTAAAAGAATTTTAGCCAGTGTAGATACATTGAATTCTTTAGGCAAAATGTCTTTGGGGCAACTAACCAATTTTAAAGGGATAGGGGAGGCAAAGGCAATTGCAATTATTGCAGCTCTGGAACTAGGCAGACGCCGAAGAGCTGAAGATGTAGTTGAATTGTCAAAAATTACATCCAGTAAAATTGTTTTTGAAATCATGCAGCCTGTTATCGGAGAACTGCCGCACGAAGAATTTTGGGTGCTTTTTCTGAATAATTCCAATAAAGTTATTTTAAAGTCGCAATTGAGTAAAGGCGGTATTTCAGGAACTATTGTAGACGTACGTTTAGTCTTCAGGCTGGCTTTGGAAAATGGGGCGACAGGCTTAATTTTGTGCCACAATCATCCTTCCGGAGGTTTAATTCCGAGTGATGCTGACAAGCACATAACAAGAAAAATAAAGCAGGCCGGAGATAGCTTAGATGTTAAAGTTTTGGATCATCTTATTATAACTGAAACAAAATATTATAGTTTTGCTGATGAAGGAATTTTATGAGTTATGAATACAAATATTACCGATGTCTTTTTTGATCTGGATCACACACTTTGGGACTTTGACAGAAATTCAGAATTAGCTTTTAACCGAATTTTTGAGAGTAAATTTCCTGAAATCAATTGTCAGGATTTTATTCAAAAGTATATTCCAGTAAACCAGGCTTGCTGGAAATTATATCAGAACGACAAAATTACACATCAGGAATTGCGTTATAACAGGCTGAAGCATTCTTTTGATGCTTTGGATTATATTATTTCCGATGAAGATATCAATCAGATTGCAAATGATTATATTGACTTTTTGACAGACAACAATCATCTTTTTGAAGGTGCAATTGAAGTTTTGGAATATCTGAAACCAAAATACAGGCTGCATATTATAACGAATGGTTTTGCCGGCGTACAGGATAAAAAATTAAACAATGCCGCCCTTTCTGGTTATTTTAGTACGATTACAAATTCAGAACTGGCTGGTGTAAAAAAGCCAAATAGTATTATCTTTGATTATGCTGTTAATCTGGCGAAGGCTTCAAAAAAAAACTGTATCATGATTGGTGATTGTCTTGATGCGGATGTGAATGGCGCTTTAAATGCGGGTCTGGACGCTATTTTTTTTAATGATAAAAAGGTTGTAGCCCCTGAAAATATAAAACAAATAAATAATTTATTAGAACTCAAAAAATATTTATAATTATGAAAATCAGACTTTTTTTAATAATGCTTTTTATTTCTGCTGTAGGTTTATCACAGTCAATTAATGATTATAAAGCGGTAATTGTTCCTATTAAATTTGATTTCTCAAAAGGAATCAATCCTTATCGGTTGTCCACTATGACAAAGGCAAATTTAATTAAAGCAGGATTCGAAGCTTATTATGAAAATGATCAGCTTCCGGCAGAATTACTTAATAGATGTGACCTTTTATATGCAGATGTAAAAAAAGATAATGCTTTTTTAGTCACAAAACTTTTTGTAGAGTTCAAGGACTGTTTTGGAAAAGTGGTTTATACTTCTGAAACCGGAAGAAGCAAAGAGAAAGAATATGAAACAGCGTACAGAGAAGCACTGGATATGGCTTTTACATCTGTATATGGCCTGAATTATAAATATAGTGGTAAAGCTGCTATAACAACTTCTGGTGTTGCATCAGTTTCTGGTGCTGCATCAACTACTGCTGTGGCAACCCCTGCAGTTGCTGCTGCGGTTTCTACGCAGGTTGCTACACCAGCTGCAGATGTGTCAGATCCTAATTTGTTATATGCTCAACCAACAGAAACAGGTTTTCAGTTAATTGATAAAACCCCAAAAGTAGTTATGAAATTAATGAAAACATCTCGTCCGGATTCATTTATTGCTATCAAAGACGGCATTCAGGGAACTTTAAATGCAAAAGACAATCAGTGGTTTTTTGAATATTATAAAGATGATAAATTAGTTTCTGAGAAGATTTCAGTTAAATTCTAATATACATTTGGTTTAATAACCGTATTTATCTTTCCAGCGGTTCTTTAAAAATTCACGGTTGCTATTCTCTCTGGAATTCTGACCTGGATTGTAAAGAACCGTTTCTTTTATGGCATCCGGTAAAAACTCCTGTTCTGCAAAGTTATTGGCATAATCATGTGAGTATTTGTAATCTTCGCCATAGCCCAGTTCTTTCATTAATTTTGTGGGTGCATTACGCAAATGAATCGGAACGGGCAGGTCACCTGTTTGTTTTACCAGTTGCTGAGCATTTCCAATTGCCATATAGGATGCATTACTTTTTGGGGAAGTAGCCAGATAAATTGCACATTGACTTAATATAATTCGGCTCTCCGGATAACCAATAGTAGAAACAGCCTGAAAGGTATTATTTGCCATAATAAAAGCCGTAGGATTGGCATTTCCAATATCTTCGCTTGACAGGATCAGCATTCTACGGGCAATGAATTTTACATCTTCGCCGCCCTCTATCATTCTGGCTAACCAGTATACAGCACCATTAGGATCGCTTCCTCTTATTGATTTTATAAAAGCAGAAACAATGTCATAATGCTGTTCACCAGTCTTGTCATACAAAACCGTGTTTTGCTGCACAAGTTCAAGAACACGATCGTTTGTAATTATGATTTTATCACTGGCAGAAGCGTTAACGACCAATTCAAAAATGTTTAATAGTTTTCGGCCGTCTCCGCCAGATAATCTGATCAGAGCCTCTGTTTCTTTCAGAATAATATTTTTAGACACTAATTCTTTATCGGTTTTTATTGCACGATGCAATAATGCTTCTAAATCAGATTTCGTAAAAGCATTTAAAATATAAACCTGACAACGCGATAATAATGCCGGAATCACTTCAAAACTTGGATTTTCAGTAGTAGCGCCAATTAATGTGATCCAGCCTTTTTCTACAGCTGCCAAAAGAGAATCCTGCTGCGATTTACTAAAACGATGGATCTCATCAATAAACAAAATCGGATTTTTAGCTGTAAAAAGTCCTCCGCTTTGTTTTGCTTTTTCAATCACATCGCGAATGTCTTTCACACCTGAATTTATGGCACTTAAAATATAAAAAGGACGTTTGGATTCCTGTGCAATAATTTGTGCCAGGGTAGTTTTTCCTGTTCCGGGTGGTCCCCAGAAAATTAACGACGGAATAATTCCCTTTGAAATTTGTTGTGTCAGGGAACCGTTTGAACCAACTAAATGACTTTGACTGATGTAGTCTTCTAATTTCTGTGGCCGAATGCGTTCTGCTAAAGGTGCTTCCATTTTACAAAATTACGAGTTTCAATTTTAATTCTAATTTTTTAGGAGCTAATTCCTGCTGTACGCTATATCTTTTTTGGTCTCGTAAAAAAAAAACGAGACCAAAAAAGGATGCCGCTTCCATCAGGGCTATAAATCGTAGACTGGGATATTTCTGTTTTGCTGACAAATTATCAGTAAAATTGTAATTGGATAGTTTTTTGATGGACGTTTATTAAATTCAATTAAAAAATGAACGATAACCATTTTAAATTTTCAACCGCTGTTATTGGGCTTCCGGTATTCTTTGTTCTTTTACTTTGGATTGTCTATTGGATCCAGATCCGGTTTGATTTTGATTTTTATAAATACGGAATATATCCTCGTGATTTTTCAGGTTTACAAGGCATTTTGTTCAGTCCCTTTATTCATGAAAACTTAGAACATTTATATAATAATTCGATTCCTTTGTTGGTTTTACAGGCGGCATTACAGTTTTTTTATCCAAAGCAATCTTTTGCAGTTATAGGATTCGGAATTTTATTTTCCGGTTTGATAACCTGGATTATTGGCAGGGAAAATTATCATATTGGAGCAAGTAGTCTGATTTATGTTTTGGTAAGTTTTATGTTTTTCAAAGGAATTCAATCCAGATATTACAGGTTAGTAGCACTTTCTTTTGCTGTGGTTTTATTTTATGGAGGAATGATTTGGTACGTTTTTCCGGATGTAGATCAAAATATTTCTTGGGAAGGACATTTAGCCGGCTTCATAACAGGCTCTGGAGTATCCTTGTTTTATAAAACTCCTGAATTTACAAAACCAGTTGTATATGATTGGCAAAGGCCCGATTTTGATCCTTCACAAGATGCTTTTATGAAGCACTTTGATGAAAATGGTAATTTTGTAAATACTGAAAAACAAGAAGAAGATATTATTTCAGCTTATTTTGTTTCTGATGTTTTAGTTAATTAATTCAAGTTGCTAGTTGGGATAGCATAAAAAAACAAAGCAGAGGTTAAGTAAATTTGTTTTGCGAACCAAT
>NZ_JAADZW010000107.1 GCF_010645065.1 Flavobacterium fluviatile
AAATTAGGAGAAAGCTTTAAAACTGATCCTAAAGGGTTGAAAGACCTTATCGATGCAATGCCGGCGCAAACATTGGTAACTGACAATTTGGGAGATAATGCCAAAGATTTAGCTGACTACAATGGTAAAGGCTGGGACGATCTATACGCTTCAAATCAGTTGGAAACGGTTAGAACCAAATTCCCTGATTTGTACGAGAAACTAAAAAAAGAAAAATTTCCTAACCAAGATTAATTATGGCAAGTCCTAAAATCCCACAAGAGTTTTGGAGCTCTTACATCGTCGAGAAATTAAGACGAACAAATCCACACATCGCATTATGTTTTGATGAGTCAAAATATGTAAAAGGCGGTGCAATTGTTTACCTGCCACAAGCGGGTGCAAAACCTAACGTTGTAAAAAATAGAGGCTTTGGTGCCGCTACAGCTGTACAGCGTGGTGATACTGCGGTAATGTATGCATTAGATGTTTTTACAACTGATCCAACAGCTGTTACAGTCGCTGAATCAATGGAAATCAGCTACGAGAAAACAGATTCTGTTTTAGCAGATCATACTGACACGTTAGC
>NZ_JAADZW010000108.1 GCF_010645065.1 Flavobacterium fluviatile
TCGTTTACTGTTATACTATTTATCATTTTTAAAAAATTGTTCTTGATTAAAACCACCCCATGAAGTGGCTTGTATTTTTTCGAGTGTAAATTTTACTTTTGCTTCGATGCTTGCCGGGATTACATAAGTCCTGACCTCATGCGGAAAATTATCGCTGTTTATCTGTGATAGTAAAGAACCTCGCTCCTGATTGATACAGATTCTTTCATTGACTTTGAACACATAAATTTTACCGAAACTCTGTAGTTCTGAGCAATACGCCAGAACGTTATGCAGGTCCTCTAATCGTTGGTTAATTTCCTCTCTCATACATTGTAAAAATTATGTTCTCGCAGGTCGAAGGTGTCACGCTCTATGGTTCTGGGTGTGGCTTTCTCTTTTAGCTTTCGCAGATCAGCTTCGATATTTGGCCGTGCTTCATGCTCTGGCGAATTATCATGCAACCATTTCTCTAATTCGGCTATTTTATTGGTTATTTGTTGTTGTGTCATGTTAGTTTTGGTTTATGGCGTTAAATACTCTGATTCCGGTGTTTTTTGGCTTTTTGATTTGGTTTAACAAAGCCAT
>NZ_JAADZW010000109.1 GCF_010645065.1 Flavobacterium fluviatile
GAATTATTTGGTAATAAATACAAACCGTATCAATTACAAACAGACCATTATCAAATTAAAAACCTGCAACCTACCTACGAGGCAACCGCTAAGCACTTTACACCTGCAAAGGTTAAAAATGCTAAGTCAAAACCAATAGAACAGTTTTTTGACAAGTTCAACGAAAAGCATTTTCAGGAAAAAATGGTATTAAACTGGTCCGGTCACAACGTTACGGCAAATAGTGAAAACCAAGTTAATGATAATTACTTGTCAAAACATCGTCACCTATTCCCCGATAAAGACGGTTGTATCAAACAGATCGTACAAGCGATTGAAAATGAAAGAGTCGAAAAAGTACAGGAATTTGTTAAGAGTTTCATAGCCTTTGAAGATAAAACCGAAATGACCTTAAACCAGTTCTTACGCACCTACGGTAAAATAACCGGATACACCAACAAAATGAAAGGTGATGGTTTAACCCCGACGATTGAAGGACAAGAAAGAGCTTACGATACTTTCGACCTAAATTTTAGAAAGCACATGCATGAGGATTGGATGGTTTTTTATGATGCTGATGACTTAAG
>NZ_JAADZW010000110.1 GCF_010645065.1 Flavobacterium fluviatile
TAGGTAGGTTGCAGGTTTTTAATTTGATAATGGTCTGTTTGTAATTGATACGGTTTGTATTTATTACCAAATAATTCCTCAGTATGTTTAAGAGCGTTTTTAAGTGCCTGTCTAATCAATTCAGGGCTTTCCTTAGTTCCGATAGAGTAACCCACTATGTAATTATTGTACGGGTCCAGTATCATTACTACTGTGAGCCTGTTGTGGTAGGTTGTTTTTGAATGACCATCTTTGTCTATTATCGTTTTTTGATAAAGAAGTTCGGCGTCCCAACCGTCCATTGACCAAAACAGCATTGAGGCACTTGGTTTACTTCGTTTAATCTGCATGTGTTTTTCGTGCATCAGGTCAGTTTCTCCGTGCTGTCCGGCAAATACATACAAATCGAGCTCTTTTCGCTTATTGGCAATTACTCCGGCATCTATCGGTTTCCATCCAATTACTCCGGCAACATCATTGTAATGTCTTACTACTTGTTCATTGTTAAGGTTCTGATGTTTTCCTAAAAGCACCTCAATAAGTGCTAATTGTTCATCATCTTTAACTTTTGCCGC
>NZ_JAADZW010000111.1 GCF_010645065.1 Flavobacterium fluviatile
TAGGTAGGTTGCAGGTTTTTAATTTGATAATGGTCTGTTTGTAATTGATACGGTTTGTATTTATTACCAAATAATTCTTCAGTATGTTTAAGAGCGTTTTTAAGAGCCTGTCTAATTAAATCAGGACTTTCCTTAGTGCCAATTGAGTACCCCACTATGTAATTATTGAATGGGTCGAGTATCATTACTACTGTGAGCCTGTTGTGATAGGTTGTTTTTGAATGACCATCTTTATCAACTATTGTTTTTTGATAAAGAAGTTCGGCATCCCAACCGTCCATTGACCAAAACAACATTGGTGCGCTTGGCTTGCTTCGCTTGATTTGCATGTGTTTTTGGTGCATCAGGTCAGTTTCTCCATGCTGTCCGGCAAACACATACAAATCGAGTTCTTTTCGTTTGTTGGCAATTACTCCGGCATCTATAGGCTTCCATCCAATTACTCCGGCAACATCATTGTAATGTCTAACGACTTGCTCATTGTTAAGGTTCTGATGTTTTCCTAAAAGCACCTCAATAAGTGCTAATTGTTCATCATCTTTAACTTTTGCCGC
>NZ_JAADZW010000112.1 GCF_010645065.1 Flavobacterium fluviatile
GAAGTTATTTACATCGAACAGGATTTAGGACAATTAGGAACAGATGATCCGCGGAAAGGAATGTATTTTCCGGCTGTTTTAATTGACTTCCCAAACACTCCATTTACCAATTTACAAGGTAAAAACCAATTTGGAACGCCTGTTATTTCTATTACTTTGGTATTTGACAATTATAATCAAACATGGCAGGAGGCACCACTTGATGTTAGAAAAGCGGGGCTATTATATTTAGAAATTGAACAAAAACTATTTATGGCCGTTCAGAGTTGGGAAAGTGATTTTTGTGGCGCTCTTATAAGAACTGCTGCAACCGGTCATAATAGGAATGATGTTGGTTTAAGAGTTCGCGAGCTTACATTTACATCAGAATTTGAAGACTATAGCTGTGACGATGATTCGCAAACAGTAAAATTAGGCTTAAGCAGTGAATAATGATAATTGCGCGGGTTGTTCTTTTGGAATTGGCATTCCTTTAATGTTCATCCATTGGCGATAAGAGATGAATATATTGAACTTTGGAAAAATAGTACGTACAATCTTTGTATCTGGA
>NZ_JAADZW010000113.1 GCF_010645065.1 Flavobacterium fluviatile
AATCCCGGATGGGTAAACAGATTGGGCTAGACATGAGTGTGCTGCTGAGTTTCCCGAAGATTTACCGTACTACTGAGCTTTGGTCTCCCAGTCAGAGTACCTGTGGATTGCGGCTCCATTAGTTGAGAGTTTTATTAGTCTTCCGCTGTTATTGTTTAGATCATTTATGAAGCACTCTGATGTAAAACTTTATTTAATGAAGAATTTATTCAAGCATATGTTCTCTGTTTATCATATTTGTTCGCTATATGTGTACTTTGACTTCCTGAGTATACATATGGCCACATTCGGGTTTTTGTGAAAATCCGTGTGTGACAGATTGGTATCAGAGCTATGCTGACTGTAGGACCGCAGCCTAGATAGTACTGGTCTTCCATTAAGGCTCATTTTGCCATACAACCCTTGCTTTCTCAATCCTTGAGATTTTGATTCATATAAAGTGCTATCCTTGAGCATTTTCCCCTCCTTGATAATTCCTGTTTTGTTCATTATAACCTTGGATATTTTTATCCTCTCCTTGATAATTTACTTC
>NZ_JAADZW010000114.1 GCF_010645065.1 Flavobacterium fluviatile
AAATACAAGCCACTTCATGGGGTGGTTTTAATCAAGAACAATTTTTTAAAAATGATAAATAGTATAACAGTAAACGAGCCAATAATTATGAATACAACAGAAACATTAGAAAAACCAGACTTATCAAAATTCTCAGCTGCTGAATTAAAAGCAGCATTAGCAAAAGTAGAACCGAAAGAACGCGAGGAAAGGGAAACTTACAAAGATTTAGTTACTGAAACTGTACCAAAAGCCGTATTTGAATTATGCACAGCTTCAGAAGTAATGAGTAACGCGAAAACGAGAATTTTTAAATATTTTGAACAGGTTTTAGACCTTAAAAACAAAGTTTACGGATTAAAAGAAAAGAGACAATCGCACACATTTTCTACTGATAAAGAAGTAATAACGATTGGTTACAGAATCAATGAAGGCTGGGATGACACAGTAACGGCGGGAATCTCAAAAGTAGAAAATTACATTTCGTCACTTTCAAGAAATGAAGAAACTGCGGAATTGGTTGAAATGCTTTTCGGTTTACT
>NZ_JAADZW010000115.1 GCF_010645065.1 Flavobacterium fluviatile
TCATTGTTAAGGTTCTGATGTTTTCCTAAAAGCACCTCAATAAGTGCTAATTGTTCATCATCTTTAACTTTTGCCGCATTTCTGGAGCCGTATTTTTTACTAATTATAGACGAATAACTCTCTTTTATGTACCGGTTTACTTTGTGCCTTAAACTGTCTTTTGTGGTTGGCAAATCATGATTAACCTGATGAAAAGCATTGACATCATTACTCAAACTTTGCCAAATGTCAAACTGTCCGGTAAGGCCTAATGATTTTGCGTATAATTTTCGCTTTTGCTTTACTTCAAGTATGGTATTTAATACTGATGCATTGTAAGTGTACAGCTCAATTGCTTCTGGTGGGAGTTTTTTATTGTTATCCTCACCATATCGGTGCGCAGCAAAAAAATCAAAAGCTTTACGATCGCTTATGTAATGTTTTTCAAAGAACGTTGCCCTGGTTATTTCGGTGGGCTTTCCGAATTTGAATACTAATGCATCCCGCCATTCTTGTACTAAAGAGTCAAACTCCACAAG
>NZ_JAADZW010000116.1 GCF_010645065.1 Flavobacterium fluviatile
AAATACAAGCCACTTCATGGGGTGGTTTTAATCAAGAACAATTTTTTAAAAATGATAAATAGTATAACAGTAAACGAACCAATAATTATGAATACAACAGAAACAATACAACCAGATTTAACAAAATTTTCAGCTGCTGAATTAAAAGCAGCATTAGCAAAAGTAGAACCGAAAGAACGCGAGGAAAGGGAAACTTTCAAAGATTTAGTTACTGAAACTGTACCAAAAGCCGTATTTGAATTATGCACGGCTTCAGAAGTAATGAGTAACGCGAAAACGAGAATTTTTAAATATTTTGAACAGGTATTAGACCTTAAAAATAAAGTTTACGGATTAAAAGA
This sequence comes from Flavobacterium fluviatile, assembly GCF_010645065.1. GTDB lineage: Bacteria > Bacteroidota > Bacteroidia > Flavobacteriales > Flavobacteriaceae > Flavobacterium > Flavobacterium fluviatile. The sequence continues at coordinate 342 of NZ_JAADZW010000116.1, forward strand.
AAAGAGACAATCGCACACTTTTTCTACTGATAAAGAAACAATAACGATTGGTTACAGAATCAATGAAGGATGGGATGACACCGTTACCGCAGGTATAGCTAAAGTAGAAAATTACATTTCGTCACTTTCAAGAAATGAAGAAACTGCGGAATTGGTTGAAATGCTTTTCGGTTTACT
>NZ_JAADZW010000011.1 GCF_010645065.1 Flavobacterium fluviatile
TTTTTGGGCTTTTTAAAAGAGCTCAAATATTTTTCAGAATAACTTTTCAACTTACACAGTTAGTGAGACACTACCTAAAATAAAAGCATTCAGAAATCAATTTAGAGTAGTAAGGAATATAGACTTCTTCTTATTCAGATTATCTAATCTTTTTGCTTAATCCCCAACTTTTGCACCTGATCCCTAATGCTGCAGCAGAATCTTTCAATGCAAAAATAAAAGCTTTTAGATCCCAATTAAGAGGTGTTAGAAATGTAGAATTCTTCCTTTTTAGGCTAACTAATATTTATGCTTAATTTTTCAATCCCACAGGTTTTCGTATTGATCCCCATTTTTCAGAACAGGTACACCGATAGGTACAGTTTATCGTAAAAGCAAAAAAACCTTTAAATCGTGAGATCTAAAGGTTTTTGTTTTTTGAAGATTTCTTTCGAAATATCATCAAGCGGAGAAAGAGGGATTCGAACAAAAATTCTGCGTCCCGCTTTTATACTGCATTTCTAATATTTTTTCTGTTTTGCGCCACGATTCTGCCACGGACTTTTTATGCGTTTTTATGCATTTTGAAAAGTTCCGGAGCAAATTATCCGTTTAAATTTAAGTTGTAATTCTTAATTGATTCTAATACAAAAGTAAACCTTTTTATTACAAACTGCGACAAATATTTTATTACCTTTTAAGTAATTTAAATAGAATTGAATTATATTGGCTTTTTGTGTCACAAAGAAGATTCATTTCAGTTCAAGTAGATAATTCGTTTTTCTTAATTTTCATTGAGGCCACCTTAACTTTTTGTCGCAGAAATAGTATCAAGTCCAGTATAGGTTTTTCCAGATTTGTCTACACCTACCACCACGCTACCACCAGGCTCACCATCTAAATGGAACTGAATATTTTTGGAATCTTTCCACCATACTCCAAACGTATGGTAATCTTCATTCCATTTTACATCTTTCAACGGATTTACGTCTAGTAAACCACTTTGATTGAAGTTTCCATAATTTCTAATTTCTCCTGGCGTTTTTCCCGAATCAGCATGAAAATATTGTGGATTCATTTGGGTGGGAAAATTGGGTTGACAACCGCATGATGGTTTTGAATTATTCTCAATAATGTCTGTTAGATAAATTAGGCAATATGGTTGACTTTCTTTTGACAAGAAAAAGACAAAGAATGAGCGCTCAGTCTTTTTCAAGTTTCCAAGTTCTAACCCAATCCACTTTCATGGTATTGATACTATTATCATTCAGATCTGATTTTGAAGCTAATCCGCCTAACCACGTTTCATCAGCCGTCCATAAATCAAAAATGATTTCTAAATCTCTAGTAAACTCGCGATCGGTATAGGTTTTTCCAGATTTGTCTACACCTACCACCACGCTACCAGCAGGCTCACCATCTAAATAGAACTGAATATTTTTGGAATCTTTCCACCATACTCCAAACGTATGGTAATCTTCATTCCATTTTACATCTTTCAACGGATTTACGTCTAGTAAACCACTTTGATTGAAGTTTCCATAATTTCTAATTTCTCCTGGCGTTTTTCCCGAATCAGCATGAAAATATTGTGAATTCATTTGGGTGGGAAAATTGGGTTGACAACCGCATGATGGTTTTGAATTATTCTCAATAATGTCGATTTCATTCCTATTATAAGAGTCTCCATTGTTTAACCAATAGGTATTATATGCAGAAATATGAGCCGATTTTATTCTTGCTTCAGTATACATTGGATAGCTAATTTTAGTTCTTGAATGTATTCTAGCAGTTTGAAACCATCTTCCATCAGGATTACTCTCGTTTAAAGTTGCTTTTATCCATAAATTACCATCAGTAACACCAGAGTTGCTATTTGATGTTGACATGAAAACGGGTATACCGTAATTCCATGTAGATTTATACCATTTTGTAGCATCCCAAGCTGTAAATTCATCAGACATGTCTTCCTGCTTCACCCATTTCATGTCAGATGGAGTTGTATTTGTAATTGAAACAAATGAAGGATAATTTGGATCTATGTTTTTGAAATCTTCTGCAGTGGGGCCTTTAATTAGGGTATTAATCGTTATGTTTACTTTTGCAGTTGCTTTGTCTCCATTTTTATCTGTTAAGGTATACGAAAAACTATCGGAGCCGTAAAAATTTATTTTTGGAACATATTCAAAAATACCGTCTTTAACTTCTATTACAGTACCGTTGCTAGCAGTAGATAATAGGCTATAATCATCTCCTTTACCTCCATCTTGACCGATATTATCATTTAAAGAAACATTTACCTGATTGGAAGTTCCAGTGCTGCTGTTTTCATCAACAACAAGGACATCGTCTTGAGCTGTAGGTTTGGAGTAATCAGGAATAATGTCTGACTCAGAACTATTGCTGCTACAACTACATAGATACACTAGAGATGTTATAGCTATAAGTAAAAATTTTGTTTTTTCTGTAAGGGCGTGTTTAAAAATCATTTTATTTAATTTAACTAATTAATCCTAAAAGGATATTTTTTTATTGTTGAAAATATAAGAATTTCGCTTCGTATTTTAGGATTATTATATTTATAGTTTAGTAGTACAAAATTGGTTTTGTTAATTTTAAGCACTTTTTGACAAATGAATGAAGTGCTATTTTTTAAGTAGTTTAGAATTTCGCTATTTTATTTTAAAACCAAATTGTCTTTAACCTCTTAGTTCTAATTACCGAATCAGAGATATGTGGTTAAAGACCAATTTAGAAATTATTCTTTTATTAATTTTCCAGAACCTGCATCTGTAGCGATGATATAGGTTCCTTTAGATAAATCCGATACATTTAATGAACTAGTTGCTGCTGTTTCTTTTACTAGGGCACCTGACATACTTAAGACTTTATAAGTTTTAGTTTCTAAGTCAGCATTAAAAGTAACTACTTCAGTAGCTGGATTTGGGTAAAAAGCGACAGTGTTTCTGTTTGTTTTTTTTGTACTTAAAGTTTCCGTTACACCTACTACGTAATTTACATAATTTTGATCGGTTGAAGGATTAGATCCAACAATTTGCAGAATATAATTATATCCTTGTACATAGCCAGGAGTTTCAGCTATAGGTAATGTGCCAGTAGGTAAACTGATAACAACAGTTGCGGCTCCATTGGTAAAGTCTGCTGCGGATAAAGTTTTTAAAACAGTTAAATTATCTGAACCCCAACCCAATGGTGCTATTCCGAAACCAGATCTAGAGAAATTTATATATATAGTATTACCAACTGAAGGATTAGTAGCGTCAAAATTAGTAATTTCAATAGTTATTGTTTTGGCAGTTGTATTATCAAAAGTATAGTTAGGAATTCCGCCCCAGGGATAACCAGCAAAGCTACCTGGCTTAGAAACATAGGTATTGCCTCCGTTCATTGTTGTAGAATAATAAACTTGTGCAGTCAAATTTGTAGTGCTTATACTTAAGCCAAACATAATTAATAATAATGTAATTTTTTTCATGGTTTTTTTGTTTTAGTTGTTAATATTTTGAGAAAAGCATGGCGTATATGCTTTTATTCTTTAGTAAGATTATTGTTTAAATTTTCTTTTAAGTAAATTTGTTACTCGACAAAAACTAGACTATAATGAAAGTAAACTACTATTTATATAAACATTTCCCATGAATTATAAGTTTTTTTATTATACTCGTTAAACGCTTGAAAAAATCATGCAAATAGTTCTTAGTTAAGGGGAAGGGGATAACTAAATGGTTCTGGACAGAAAGTATTGAGTGTTTTACTTTTTAATAAACTTTGCTGCCCCTATTTTCTTGTTTTCTTTTAAAAAAACGATATAATAAATCCCTTCTGAAAGTGAACTCACATTAATTCTAGCACTACTAAGGATTTCTTTTTTTACTAATTTCCCAGCACCATCATATATCATTGCAGTCGAGTTTGATTCGTTTGCATACGTATTTTTGATTGTTAGGGTGTCAATAACTGGATTAGGATAAATTGTTATTGTATTGTCGTTTTCGAAAGTTTTTGGATCTACTGATAACAGATTAGTACTAAAATTATATACTTGTAATGCTACTGAACTCACATGACCACCTGTGTCAGGTAATTGTACTGCTATTTGATTATTTGCAGTAACAAGATTATAAGGCACTGGAATTTCTAGAACGCCAAAAAATCGATCTCTTTCTGCTTGGTCATAACCGCGGAAGTTAGTTGGCACAGGGATAATAGTATTGTTCACTTTGACAATCGGACTTAAAGATTGTCCATGATCTCTTCCTAAACCAATTCTTAATACGGCATCTCCATAAGTGCTTTTCTGAACGCCATTTACACTAAAATTAATAGGCTGATTTGCGCTAATAGGTTGCAAATAGGTCGTTGCAAAATATTTAGTTTCGTCGCAAGTTTCATTAATTGTTATGGCATTGGCAAAGGTATACTCTAAAATAATAGTTGATTCGGCACCCAGTGTAACTGATGTTAGTGGTGATGGCACAGTACTTTCTTCTAGTGTAGCGAAGTTATTTATAAGAGTTAATTGTTTTTTGTTAATGCTTGTAATGGCAGTATTGTTGATGTTAAAAAGGTTTAAGTTTACTTTAGTTGCTTGGAAGTTTAAATTGTTTAGAATCACATAAGCCTTATTACCATCGATATAGGTATTGGTTAAAACATCTAAATTATCCGTCTTACTATATACTCGTGTACCTTTAACATTTTTCCATAATTGATAAAATTTTACCAAGTCCGTATAAACCCATTGTCCGGTATAACTCGCTGGTTCATTTGCTTTTCGCATCAAACGATGAGAATATGGAACTCCATTATACATTCCCCATTCCGCTTTGGTAACTACAAATGGAATAGCAAAATCAATAGTATTGGGTCTTTCAAGAAAAGCCATTAATTGGGAATTCATGGCTTTTAAAATCAACCAATCTCTATAAGAACTCCATTGACTGTTATTGTAATCATGAGTTTGAGCTCCGTATTCTGAGATTACATAGGGTTTAGTAACACCAAATTTCATTACGCTATACTGGTCCATCATATCAAAAGTAGCCTCAATATTGCTCCCGGAACGCAATTGTTTTTTTCCGTTATTGATCGATGAAAAATCATAAAGGTGTAAAGACCAAAAATCCATTTTGCTTCCGGCAACGTCCATAAATAATTTATCGCGATTGTTCCAACGCTGAAAATTTCCTACTTCAAATTCAGGAAAAGCATTGGTGTAACCCCCGATTTTAGCGTTTGGGACCTGTACTCTAATGGCATCAGCAACACCATTATGAAAGTCGGCTATATCTTTTATCGATTTAGTGTATTCTTTTAATCCTCCTAAAAGGTCATAATCAGGTTCGTTTATTACTTCAACATATGTAGGTTTCTTTTGGCCTGTAGTACCATCACCACTAAATGCGTTGATGTAACGCCCCATATATTCACCCGTTGCAGTGGCATTGGCTAAATACCAGCCAGAATTAGTGGGTTGATGATCTGTTCCAGTCCAAAACGGATGCAATTGAGCACATAAAACTAAACTCTTTCTATTTTCGTATTGATGAAGGTTGGTTTTTTGGGCATATTGACTTTTACTGTAATTTCCTAGAGAAGTGATTTGAGTAGGATTCGCAAAACCAGGTCTGGCAGGATCTTGATTTAATTGATTTTTTAATACATAAGTAATTCCTCCTGTATCTCTTCCTAGGTACACATCTAGGCCATTTAAAAATTCATTTCTTAAATCGGGCGAAACATTATCGCCATCCCATTCAGTTTCTGTTTGATTGGCATGCGTTGTTATGAATTTTGAACGATCAAAAGTAGAGATGCCTCCTACGGAATGTTTCACGTTAAGTTTTAGATTTACATTTACTTGCGCATAAGTAGGAAAGGCACACGCTAGTAGTATGGCGTAACGAAACACTATTCGTTTGTTTCTTTTCATGGTATTTTGAGAGTATAAAAATAGCTTGTATTAGAAAGTCTGTTTGAAAGCAAGGGCAGTAAATAGGTAAATTATTTACTGCCCCTTGCACTTATTTGTTTAAAATTATCATTACTAGTTACGGTCTTAATTTAGCTTCACTAACAGTAATGTCATCGATATAGAATTTTAAAGCAGAGGAGTTACCTTGGTTGTCACTTCTAAGCATAAAACTATAATCAGCAGTTGTATTGATTTTTACTAGTGCAGAACTGTAAACCCATTTTCCAACTGCAAAATCTGCTGAGAATCCAGGGTTTGGACCTATTCCCCAGTCTGTATTTGGAGTAAAGTATAATCTTAAATCAGGAACAGAGGCTTTGTCACCTAAGCTTTCTACATAAACCCATGATCCCATAGAATAGGTTTTGCCAGCAGTAAGTCTAAAAGTTCCTTTATCGCCACCATGATTATAACCTAAAATCATACCGCCACGAGCATCTATTTGAACGGACAAGCTTTTTTTGCCGCCATGTGCTTTTGTACTTGTAACCGCCGATGTAAATTTGTTCCACGGAGCTCCCCAGCCAAGATATACCCAGTCAGCACTAGTTGAAGTTTCAAAACCATAATCAAAAGTAGTTGAAGCTAAAATATTAACGGATTTGAAAGATACAGCAACATCTGTAAATGAACTAGCAAAAACAGCATCTGCAGTGGTTAACGATCCTTTTGTGTATGATACAGTAATAATATCGTCGTTGTACAAGGTTTGCCCAGCTAATTTTAAAAGAACAATATTACCTTCAGTTGGGCTTATTGTCGCACTAGAAATAGTTACAGGTAGCGTAGCACCAGATTTGTTTTTTAATGTAACAGAAAAATCAGATGCTTTTAATGTTTCAGCATTCATTTCTCTACTGTAATTCAGAGCTATATTTCCTTGATCGTCTATTACTTGAGCGTCATCCATGGTAACTGGGTCAGTCGATGGAATTACGTTGATAAAATCTTTAAGCATTACTGTTGCTTCACCAAATGGGCGAGGGGTATTGGCTTTGATAGTAAATCCAAATGTTCCTAGTTTTTTATATCTTACATCTACTGTTTTAGTATCAGTTGTTGATGTCGCAGGATCTCCTCCGTCGATAGTCCAAAGATAGGCTTCTGGTTCCCCTTCAGTAATCAAAGTATATCTAATCGTTCTTCCTGCTAGTACTTCATTTTTTGCACCATTAACTACATTTAGTTCTGCTCCTAAAGTACCGTCTGTATTTAAATAATTTGCTTTAACAACAATGCTTATTGGAGCTAAAACGGTTACTACTATCGTAGTATCTAATACTTTGGCAACAGGATTTGTGCTTCCTGTAGTATAAGCTTCTCCTTTAAAAACTTGATGTAATTTTACTTCATGTTTTCCAACAACGTTAAATATAGCTTTAACATTCTGTTCCGTTGAAGTAACGTCATTGTCAGAATCTACAATGTCAACAACGCCTTCTGGAAAAGTCCAAAGTCTTGACTCAACCCCCGCTGAAATATCTCCAAAGGTTTCGTGGCTACCTACCCTAATTTTATTTCCATAGTCCATTTGTGAACTAACAATAATTCTGCTGTTGGCCTCATTCAAATCGATAGAATCATAAATGTCACTACATGAATATAACCCTATTGCAACAAGAAATAGTGCAATTACTATTTTAAGTTTTGTTTTCATAATTTAAGTGGTATTGAAATTAGTTGTTTAATTGACTATTTGTTTGTCTCTCAACCGATGGTATAGGGAAATAATCATTTTTAGCTGGAGTATAAGTTACAGCAGCATTCTTGAAATCATCCCTGATTCTTTCTATAATATACAATGGTGCTTTGTTAGCTATAGTTGTAAAATTTTTCACTCTCCAATTTTCATCTGCAAGTAATTCAGTGAAAACAGATTTTGCAATTCCCCATCGTACTAAGTCTTTCCATCTATGACCTTCAAAAGCCAATTCAAGCGGTCTTTCTACTCTATGAATATGTGTTAAAACATTTTCTTTTGTAGGAGGTACTAAAGGTTGATTACCATGTACTTCTTTGCTTATATGTAATTGTGGAAACGTATTACTATTTGTTGCTAAATATTGTTTTAATGTAATTACACCCGCACGAGTTCTAACAAAATCAATATACTTAATAGCTTCATTTACATCGCCAGTGCTGTTAAGAATTGCTTCAGCATACATTAAATAAACATCTGCCAACCTAATTTGCCTGCAGTTAATTCCGCTTCTAGAGTTTCCGTCCTCGTTAGCCAAATGATACCAGTTAGTATATTTCTTAACATAGGCACTTTGACCATAACCCCAACCTTTTAATTCAGCTACATTTCTTAAATAATATTGTCCTTCAAGATTTTTTGGGGCAATAGTAGCAGTAAGACGTTTAGACTGTAAATTAGTAGTGTTTATTGGATTTGTGACATCTACCGCATCATTAGTGTATAATTCGTGTAAGAAATAAGATGGCAATATCGTATTAAATCCACCATAATTTAATTGCGCTAGCCCTACAGCTAAATTTGAAGCTTCTGCTCCAGCTGCATAAGGTGTGTCGTCAACATTACTTCCGTTAGCACCTGGATTTTCAGTTGCACTATAGGCAACTTCAAGAATTGACTCACTATTAAATTCGTGCTCTTCATCAAAATTATCCATGATATTCGCAGTCAGGCTATAAACACCTGAATCAATTACACTTTTAAATTCAGTCGCAGCTGGTCCCCATTGTTTGTCAAATAAATATACTTTTCCAAGTATAGAAGTAGCGGTACCCCAAGTAACTCTACCTAAGTCTTTACCAGACCATGTTTCTGGCAGATTGGCTTTAGCAAATTCCAAATCAGGAATGATAATTTGGCTATTAACCTCTGCGATTGAGCTAAATTTCACATTAAAATCTGCTTTTGTTTGCGGAACTTCTGTATGAATAACAGCTCCTCCATAAGTATTAGCTACTAAGAAATAGAAGAAAGCTCTTAAGGTACGGGCTTGGCCTTCAATACTTTCTTTTTCACCGGCAGCAAAAATACTTGGGTCAGCAGATTGAATTTTTTCTATTACTTGATTGGCTCTAAATATTCCAGTGTACAAATTTGCCCATTTGTTAGTAACCGCTTCACTGGCATCGTTAAAAGTGAAATTTCTGTAAGCATAGGGTCTGTACCAAGATTCAGTACCCCCTAAGTCTGCCATAATTTCATCTTCAATTAGGCCATTACCGCTTATTGATTGAAATTGTAAAGCCCCATAAACTGTAGTTAAGGCTGACTGAAAATCTTTTGTAGTTTTCCAAAAAGTTTGATTTGTAATTGTATTTGGATTTACCTGAGTCAAAAAATCCTCATCATTACAACCTGAAGTAAGTAAAACAGTGCATATCGCTAATGATGCTAGTTTTACTTTTATATTTATTTTTCTATGTATCATTTTAATTTAATTTTAAGTTGTTAAAATTTAACCTGTAAACCAAGCACAAATCTTCTCGAAACAGGATAACTACCGCTATCTACACCACGTGTACTGATTCCATTTCCACCAACTTCAGGATCGTAACCAGTATATTTTGTAAAAGTGAAAGGGTTCATACCTGTAACATACAATCTTATTTTACTTATTCCGTACTGAGTCATAAGCAATTCAGGTAATGAATAACCTAAAGTTAAATTACGAATTCTGAAGTAGGTACCATCTTCTAACCAATAATCAGAACTTGCTCTAACGTTATTGTGATAAGCATTTCCTCTGTCTGAAGGCACATCAGAAGTAGGGTTCTCAGGAGACCACATAGAATATTGGTCTAAATGTCTTCCTTGTGTGTATGCAAAATATCTTGAACCATTGAATAATTTAGCTCCGTAAGAAAAATAAGTCTGAATTCCAAAATCGAAACTTTTGTACGTTAGATCTAAATTCAACCCTGATTCAAATTTTGCCTGACCAGAACCCGCATATACACGGTCATCGTCAGTGATTTTATTGTCACCATTTTGATCAATGTAGCGCATATCACCCAAAATTGCACTTGGTTCTATTTTTTTGTACTCAAGTAAAGTTGCGTCGTCTTTTATAACACCTGCATTTTCTAGTAAAAAGTAAGCGCCAGCTTCATGACCTACAGCAAAGAATGTAGTAAAATCTACAGCATTCCCTAATGAATTGGTAGGACGTCCGTTACCATAACCTCTTTCAATGCCATCAAGGTTAGTTATTTCATTTACGTTTTTAGTAAAAGTTCCAGAAATATTATATTTGAGACCATTTCCCATTTGGTTTTTATAGCTCATTGCTAGCTCAATACCTTTGTTAGTCATATTTCCAGCATTGACAATGATTGGGCTATACACATCGACTGCGTTGGGATTGTACGTACCACCAGACGCAGGAGTTTGCTGAGGCAATAACATATCTTTTTTGTCATTCTTGTAGATATCAGCAGTAAAAGTTAACTTGTTTTGAAACATAGCTAAATCCAATCCAATATTATTTGAAATACTTGTTTCCCATTTTACATCTGGATTAGAGAAACGTCTTTGTATAGCTCCATTTGCTAATGACTGATCTGAACCAAATAAGTAATTTACACCTGACTCAATTTGACCCGCATACGTATATGGAGGGATACTTTGGTTACCTAACTGAGCATAACTTGCCCTTAATTTTAAGCTGTTTACTACTTTGTTGATAGCACCATCCTTGAAAAATTTTTCTTCAGATATATTCCAACCAGCAGAAACACCCGGGAAAGTACCGTACCTGTTATCAGGTCCAAAGTTTGAGGAACCATCTCGTCTAATACTAGCTGATATTAAATAACGATCATTGTAGTTATATTGTACTCTACCTAATAAACCACTAATGCTATTTGTGTAATCATAACTTGTTGGTTTTGTTCCTGCCTGACCTGAACCTAAAGAAGGCGTTTCATTGCTTAATAAACCAATTACACCTACACCAACTTGTTTCGAATTGTATTCTTCGCGTGAAGCTACTCCAGTAAAGTTGAAAGAATGTTTACCTAAATTTAATTTATAATCCAGGATGTTTTCTATAGTAGATCTGTCTGTAAAAGTGTAATCTTCGTTCAATAATGCATCCGCTCTTGAGGCAGTTGCATTATATGAGCCATCAAGACCATATACCAATACTTGTGGACGGAAAAAAGACCTTCTATAATCCCAATTACTTTTACCTATATTTAATTTATAGGTTAAGTTTTTTACTATTTCATATTGTAAATTAACGGCAATATTGCTTGATGTAACTTTTCTTTTGTCAACATTTTGTAATTCTCTTGCCAAATAGCCATAATAAATAGCATTTTCTACAGGATAATCAACACTAGACCCGGATCCCTGTACATCGCTTAATGGAATTTGCCATGGTCTTTGTCCAATAGCATATTCATATAAAGACCATGGTTCTTGCGTTCTATTTTCTACAGTCATCCCCATACTTACAAACGCTTTGAATTTACCTTTTGTAAATTGACCATTAATGCGGTTACTTAATCTATCAAAATCAGAGTTAATTAAAATTCCTTCTTGGTTATAATAATTTGAATTAAAATTCAATGTTAAATCCTGTGTTCCACCAGAAACACCTAGTCCGTAATTAGTAATTAAAGCATTGTTGTTTTGTACGTCGCCAACGTAGTCACTATCATAGTCTAAAAGTTCTGGTGTTGTAATAAAAAAAGTTGGTAACTGGCTAGACAACATTGCCTTTGTTGTATAATCCTCAAACAATTGCTGCTGAGTGTTCATTAAAGGTGTACCTGAAGTAATATTTTGGATACCCGAATAAGCATTGAAATCTATACTAATTTTTCCCTTTTTACCTCTTTTAGTAGTAATCAAGATAACACCATTTGAGGCCCTAGTACCATAAACGGAGGCAGCAGCACCATCTTTTAATACGTCTAATGATTCAATTTGATCAGGTGAGATATTTGGGTTGCTTTGATAAGGAATTCCATCCACTACATACAATGGTTCTAATGAACCTGTCAATGAACCAACTCCTCTAATTTGGATATTAGTTGCTTCACCAGGACGCCCACTAGCAGCCTGAACGTTAACCCCAGCAATTTGGCCTTGTAATGATTCTCCAACATCTGCTACTGGAGCTTTCGCAATAAGGTCTGCCTTTACGGTAGCAACAGCACCTGTAACCTCTTTTTTCTTTTGAGTTCCATAACCTACGACCACAACTTCATTTAAAATTTGCGTATCAGGCTGCATCTGAATGTCTAACTTTTTAGTAGTGCCAACAGTTCTTGTGAGTGTTCTGTATCCCATAAATGAGAAAACTAAGGTTTGTTTTTCACTCACCTCCATTTCATAGCTTCCATCCATATCTGTAGAGGTACTAGTTGTAGATCCCTGGATTTTAATTGTTACCCCTGGTATTGGTAGCCCACTTTCATCTTTTACTTTTCCAGTAAGTTTGTTTTGTGCACTCACATCGAATGCACAAAGAAACAAGAGAAAAAACATTATAAGGAATGTCTTTTTCCAAAAGTTATACTCTTTTTTCATAAAGTTTTGGTAGTTAAATTAATTGACGGTTAGTTTTTTTTTTTTTTTGATAATGAAATTTTAGTCCGGATTTTTTATTGATTTCGTATTTTATCGATTGCTAAATTACTTAAATGACATTATCAATGGTTTTTTTTAAACTAGATATAAACTGAACAGACATGCATTTTTTTTAGTAAAATAAGGCGTTTAACAACTGAACTAACTAAACTAGACACAACTATATCTTGACAAAACTCAATTTTTGATAAAATACTGCTTATATAGTACTATTTTGTCTGGATTTTTTCAGTTAAAGAATAACTAAAAATAAACTCGTAAAATTAAATTTGGTTTTTATATAAATATTTGATGAATTCAGGTTAATTTTTAGAATTGAGGTTGTTTTATAGTTATTAGTATTAAGTTTATATGCGTTTTGCAGTTGATTTTGGATTTTATTTTTATGCCAAGATTCTGCGTTAGATTATTTCCTCATATAGTTGACGCACATTAAAAAGATTTTAATTGCTAAAAGGTAAAAAGACAGTATATATCAGTTTAATTTGGATTATTTGTCTCCTATTGTGTAGTATGGATTAAAGTGAAGCAATAAAATCGGCTAAATTTTCATTTCTATCCAGCTTAAACTTTTTGCGTAAACGGTATCTTGAGGTGTGTACGCTTTCGAAAGAGATACCTAATAGAGAGGACATATCCTTGCTGGAAAAATTAAGCTTTACCAAAGCACATATTTTGAGATCAGTTTGCCCCAGATCTGGATATTTCTCTTTAAGGTTTTTATAAAAACTTTGGTTCACGGCAGTAAATCGGGCTTCGAATTCTTTCCAGTTACTTGCAGAAGAACCTTGAATAGTTTTTAGCATATTGTTTATAGAGGTGCTGTCAATATTCTCTTTGTTTTCGGTAATGCTTTTCTTTAGTTTTTCTATAAATTCCTCTTTTTCAATTAGCTGTAAGGCAGATGACGTGAGTTCCTTATTTTTTAATTCTAAAATCTCACTATTTTTTATCAGCTCTAACTCCTGTTTTTTTGCTAATAATTCTTTTTCGGCAAGATGCTTTCTGCGAATGTTTTTAAACAGCTGATGCCCGTAGATTATTAAAAATAGAATTACAATTATCATGATTGTCGATTTGAGAAACCAAATATTTTCTTCGCTTTCCAGTTCTTTTATATGCTGTTCTTTTAATAGTTCTTTTTCCTTTTGCTTTTGAATGCGGTATTTGTCATTTATTTCAAATAAGTGCTGATTGTTCTTGCTTTTTCGGCCAAATATTTTATTATTCAATGTCATAGCTTCATTTGCATGAAAATAAGCAAGTTTGTACTTGTTGCTTTTAGAGTAAACTGTGGCCAGAGCAGTATGATCCATTAATTTATAATTCGCATGGCTTTTGTATATTTTGGATAAGGCTAATGATTTTTCTAAATAAATTTCGCTCTGAGTATAATCTCCTTTCATTTTATATACATTTCCTAATAAAGAATTGATAATAATAAGGTAGGATTTGTCGTTTTTTTCAAAATAATTTTTTGCCTCTAGTAATTTTGAAATAGCGGCATCAAACTTTTTATCAGTAGCGGCAAGAAAACCAGCTTCGGCCTCGATATAGCCATTGTTGGCTTTGTTTTTTGTTTTTTGTTTGGAGATATAGCAGCTATCAAGGTAAATTTTGGCCATTTTGTAATTCCCATTTACACGATAAAAATTTACTAATGCAAAATAATCGCTCACAATGTATCCGTTATCCATTTCATTTGCAGCAACGAGTTTTTCTTTTAATTTATGAGAAAGGGTAAAATATTTTAAGGCTTCATCATCCCGTTGGTAAAAACTATAAAGCCAGCCCAAAGCATGGTATATAGTGGCTTTGGAGAAATCGTCTTTAGATTGGTCAGCAAGTAATAATGCTTTCCAGTACAAATCGTAGGAATTTCCATAATCGACACTATGTCCGTATAAATCGGCAAGTTCGCTTATGCTGTGTATTAAGTTGAAAGTGTCTTTTTCTATCTTATATTTTTCAATACTTTTTTTGTAATAATAAATGGCTTTTTTCGAGTCAATATATTTTATGGCTTTGGCTTTTCGGAGGTACTCATTTTCTTTATATGTTTTCTGGGCGGTTGTCGAAAATGAAAAAAAGAGTACAATAAGTAGAGTAAAATACTTTTTTAAATTCAAAGAATGAATGAATTCAAATTTCTTTGGTTTTTTTCTTTTTACGGGTGCTTGTCGGTTAAATAGGAATTTCATAAATCTTGATGATTAAATTTAAATGAAAAAAATGTAAGTTAATGGGGTTTGCTTATAGTATTGTACTTAATAACAAGTGCAATATAAAAATTGTCTAGTTTATTTTGTGTGCAATACCTCTCGATTTTAGCAATGTTCAGTTTATGTCTAGTTGCTTATATGTTACTATATCTCTTATTATCACCATATTTGCTAATGTTGTTTATTCATAAAAAATAAAAGGTTTTTATATGTATTGTGCTATTTAAATCTATTTAAATTATGATATATATAATTTTATATTAAAAGACAAATTTGTTGCGAAATGAATTTGTGAAATAAATATACTAACGATCATTGTTGCTTAATGTAATCCGATACTTAATTTTTTATTTGGATTGTCTATTTGATTATTCTGTCATGTTCAGAATAAAAGAATAATGAAACTCAATAAAAAAACACAAATAGTTAAAAGAGAAACAATCTCTTTATAGTTAATTAAAAAAAATAGAGTGAAAAAGAATTTAAAAAAGAAGAGGTATAATGTACTGAAAAAGATTTCTTACGGAAGTATATTGTGTATGGCTTTATATGGTTGTACAGCTTCAAAAACAGACGGGACTAGTTCTGATTTTAATTTTGACTGGAGGTTTAAATTCGAAAGAGCAGAACAGGCGGGTGTGAATAACTGGGAAGAAATTAATTTACCGCATGATTGGAGTGCCACTTTTAGTTTTGACTCTATTAAAGGAGAAGGAGCTACTGGATATAAAGTAGGTGGAATTGGTTTGTATGAAAAAGATTTTTCACTAGGTAAAGAATCCAATACCTTACATTATATTCTTTTTGATGGAATTTATAATAACAGCGAAGTTTGGTTAAATGATCAAAAGCTGGGTGAGCATCCTTATGGATATTCTCCATTTTATTATGACATCACTCCTTATATAGGTGATAATAAAAATACGGTGAAAGTAAAGGTAGATCATTCAAGATACGCTGACAGCCGCTGGTATACAGGTTCGGGAATTTATAGAAATGTAAAATTAATTGCCAAAAACAAATTGCACGTTCCTATTTGGGGTACTTATATCACAACTCCTGCAGTTACAAAAGAAAAAAGTGAAGTAAATGTAGAAGTTAAAGTAAAGAATGCTTTTGATACGACTCAGGATTTTGAAGTAGTTGCCGAAATTCTAGACGCTACTAATAAGAAGGTAGCAGAAGAAACGACGAAACTTAGCTTGAATGCAGGAAAAGAAAAAGAACTAGCGCTAAGAACAACTATTGCAAATCCTGCTTTATGGGATGTGAATTCTCCCAACCTTTATCATGCAAAAATCACGATTCGACAAAATGGACGATCGGTTGATGAAACGATTACGACTTTTGGTGTGCGTACTATAAAGTTTGATGTTAACAATGGTTTTTATTTGAATGGCAAAAACATGAAAATAAAAGGAGTGTGTTTGCATCATGATGGAGGATTGGTTGGTGCTGCTGTGCCTAAGGATGTTTGGAGAAGACGTTTTGTGAAGTTGAAAGAAGCAGGAGTAAACGCGATTCGTATTTCTCATAATCCAGGATCGGCAGAATTTATCGATTTGTGTGACGAGATGGGATTTCTGGTTCAAGATGAGTTTTTTGACGAATGGGATAATCCAAAAGACAAACGCTTGAATATGAAAGAGAAGTCGGTAGATTACATTACACGTGGTTATGGCGAACATTTTCAGGACTGGGCAGAACGTGATTTAAAAAACACGATGTTACGCGACCGAAATCATGCTTCAATTTTTCAGTGGAGCATTGGTAACGAAATAGAGTGGACATATCAAAGATCAGTTGATGCAACGGGTTTCTTTAATATGAATTGGGATGGTAATTATTTCTGGTCTATTCCACCTATTGGTCCAGAAGAAATTAAGAGAAGGTATGAAACCAGTCCAAAAGAAAAATACAATATTGGTGAAACAGCTCATAAATTGGCAAAATGGACGAGAGAAATGGATACAACCCGATATGTTATTGCAAATTCCATATTGCCATCGGTTAGTCATATAAACGGTTTTGGAGATGCAGTAGATATTTTGGGCTACAGTTACCGTCGCGTAATGTATGACTACGGACATAAAAACTATCCAAATAAAATTATAATGGGTACTGAGAATTTGGTACAATGGCATGAATGGAAAGCCATATTGGATCGTCCGTTTGTATCTGGAACTTTTTTATGGACTGGAATTGACTATTTGGGAGAATCTAACAAAAGATGGCCAAAAAAAGGAACTGACAGCGGTATGCTTGATTTTGCGGGATTTGAAAAGCCTTCTTACCACATGATGAAGTCGCTATGGAATGATGCACCTGAATTATACATTGCTACCCAAACAGAAGAAAAATCAAATTATAAAGTTGATGAAAAAACAGGGCAGCCTGTTGAAAAGAAAAAAGGTGCCTGGGAAACAGCGCTATGGGTTTGGCAAGATGTAAATGAACATTGGGAGTATGCAAACGGTACTAGAACAATAGTAGAAATTTATTCCAATTGTGATGAAGTAGAATTGTTTTTGAATGAAGTGTCTCTTGGGAAGAAAAAATTGGCAGATTTTGAAGATCATATTTACAAGTGGTCTGTTCCGTATCAGAAAGGTACACTTTACGCTAAAGGCACTCATAAAGGAAAAACTGTTGAAACGAAATTAATAACGCCTTCAAAACCCCATGCTATTAAGTTGACAACGGATAGAACATTGATAAATGCAGACGGTTATCAAGTGGCTCACATTGTAGCTCAAGTTGTTGATGCTGATGGTAATCCAATAAAAACCTTTAATCCTGAGATTAGCTTTACGGTTGAAGGAAAAGCTAAAGTTCTAGGGATTGATAATGGTGCAGTTGGAAATGTACAGGATTTTCAGTCTAATAAAATTATCATGAGTCAAGGAAGATGCCTATTTATTATACAATCCAAAAAAGACCAAACTTCAAATATTATTATAAAAGCAAAAACAAGTAATCTAGAAAGCAATACAATAAAAATTACTCAAAAATAAACTAATTAAAAAAAACGATACCTATGAATACTATAACAAGAACAGTAATGATGGGCATGCTCTATTTAGGGATGACATTTACATCAGCTACAGCTCAGTCTAAAAAAGAGGAGAAAGAGCTTAGAGCATTAGCAATCAAATATCAGGATAAATATGGTATTAAAGATGTTGATCATTTAAGTGCGGCAACTAAAAGAGCCTTAAAATGGGATCAAAATTTAGGAAATGAATGGTTTATTGAATTTGGAGAACCACAACCGCTAAAAGGTGATTTGGCTTATGAAGAGGGAGTAGTGCGTCGTGATCCAAGTGGTATTATCCAGGAAAACGGCAAGTATTATGTATGGTATTCTAAAAGCACCGGACCTACTGAAGGTTTTGGTGGGGATATGGAAAATAAAAAAGTATTTCCGTGGGATCGATGTGATATTTGGTACGCTACATCTACAGATGGTTGGACTTGGAAAGAAGAAGGGAAAGCTATTGCTAGAGGAAAAAAAGGATCGTATGATGATCGTTCCGTTTTTACAGTTGAGATCATGAAATGGGAAGGTAAATATTACCTATGTTACCAAACTGTCGAAGGAATATACAATGTACGTGTAAAAGAAAAAGTGGGAATGGCTTGGTCTACATCGCCAGATGGACCTTGGACAAAGTTGGATGCGCCAGTGTTGGCTCCAGCTGAAAATGGTATATGGAAAGGTACGGAAGACAACCGTTTTCTGGTAGAGAAAAAAGGGGATTTTGATAGTCATAAAACACACGACCCTTGTATTTTGCCTTATAAAGGAAAATTTTATTTGTATTACAAAGGGGAACAAATGGGAGAAGAAATGACTTTTGGAGGTCGTCAAATTCGTCATGGGGTTGCTATAGCAGATAATCCACTGGGACCTTATGTAAAATCACCTTACAACCCAATCAGTAATAGTGGTCACGAAATATGTGTTTGGCCTTATAACGGTGGAATCGCTTCATTGATTACTACTGATGGTCCAGAGAAAAACACGATTCAATGGTCACCTGACGGAATCAATTTTGAAATCAAAGCTTCTATAAAAGATGCGCCACACGCCATCGGTTTAAACAGAACGGCTGATAATGAAAAAGAACCTACGGAAGTTTTGCGTTGGGGATTAACACATAAATACAACAACTGGAATTACCAAAGTATCATGCGTTTTTCATCAGAAAGAAAAACAACTCACGTGGCTCCTGGCGAAAGCTCCGTGAATGGAAAAGAGGAAAAGGCTGAAAACATGCACAAATAATAACGCTTTTTAAATTCTTAAAATTCCCTTTTTAATTCTTTTATAAAGAAGATTAAAAAGGGAATTCTTTTTTAGTTTATTATATAAGGCATGATGTTATATGCAAAAAATAAGAAATGATTACATTTTAGTAAATAATGCTACTTTTGTTAAATAATTAAGAGACCTTTTATATGATTTCAGAAAAAGAAGATTTAAAATCGAACTATAATGTTCCTAATTTAGAACGCGGCTTGTTGATCATAGAGTTGTTAGCAGTGCATCCAAAAGGCCTTACGTTGGCAGAAATCATTCAATCTTTGGATATTACAAAATCGAGTGCTTTTCGAATTACCAATACTTTAATATTTAAGAACTATCTCCAAAAAAACGAAACAACCAAAAAGATTTCGCTTTCTAGAAAAATGCTAACTTTAGGTATTTCTTCCATGAATGAGCAAAGTATTGTGGAGTTGTCTATAGACATAATGAGAGCTTTACGAGATGAATTGAAAGAATCTGTGATGTTAGGTGTTGTTTTAGGACAACGTGGTACCATCTTAGAGCAAGTATCTTCATCCTATCCTGTAAAGTTGTTTGTGGAGCAGGGTACACAATTTTATTTGCACAGTTCGGTAGGCGGAAAATCTATTTTGTCTTTTATGCCTGAAGAAGAATCCTTAGCACTAATAAATTCTTTAGACTTTAAAAAATTCACCAACAATACAATTATTGATAAGGAGCGTTTTACAAAGCAGCTAGAGGAAGTGCGTAAATTAGGGTATGCCATAGATAATGGGGAGGATATTCAGGGAATCCATTGTATTGGTGCGCCCATCTTCAATGAATCTGGTTATCCTGTTGCCGCACTTTGGATCACTGCTCCACACGGTCGACTGCCTCACGAAGATTTTGAAGCAAAGGGTAAAATTGTTGCGAATTATGCTTTAGAAATTTCGTTAAAACTGGGATATGTCGGCAGATGATAATTAGTTTTCATAAATAAAAAGTAATAATAAAGCGTCAAAAATTTCTTGACGCTTTTTTTATAATTAGTTTTATCTGTGAAATTAGTTTCATATACGAAAAAAAATAATAGTCAAATGGATTTTTATTCATTCGAATTATTATATTTGTTTCAAATAAGAAACAAGTTTATTATTTGAAACTAAAAACATAAAAATGAAAGCAACAATTTATGAAGGCAATAAAACCTTCACGGTAATTGAAAAGGAAATTAAAGAGCCATCAGCTGGAGAAGTACGAATTAAAGTTGCCTATGTAGGAGTATGTGGAACCGATGTACACATTTACCACGGAATGATGGACAAACGTGTAAGTATTCCAGAAACAATCGGGCATGAAATGTCAGGTGTGGTAGATGCAGTTGGAGAAGGCGTTACGGATTTTGAGGTGGGAGACAAAATTGTAGTGCGTCCTTTAGATGATAGAAAAGTAAAAGCATCTGATAAAGGTTTCAATCACATTTGTGAAGAGTTGAAGTTTATCGGTATTGATAGTGAAGGTGCGATGCAACAATATTGGAATGTGCCGACTTTCGTCCTTCATAAATTAAAAGCTTCTACAGATTTAAAATTAGCGGCACTAATTGAACCGCTTTCTGTAGCAACACACGATGTTCGCAGAAGTGGATTGGTAAGAGGAGAAACAGCAGTAGTTTTAGGAGGAGGCCCAATAGGACTATTGGTAGCCATGGTAGCTAAAGAAGTAGGAGCACAGGTTATTATTTCAGAAGTAAATCCAAATCGTATTGCAAAAGCAAAAGAACTTGGTTTTGACGTTGTAAGTCCAATTGAGGTAGATTTAGTTGAATATGTAAAGAGCAAAACGGAAAACCGCAGAGCTGATGTTGTATTTGAAGTAGCTGGTGTACAGCCCGCTTTAGATATCATGTGTGAGGTAGCTGGTATTCGTGGACGAATTGTAATGGTAGCGATACACGGGGTTAAAAAAGAAGTGGATTTGTTTAAGTTTTTCTGGAAGGAATTGTCTTTAATCGGAGCGCGTGTTTACGAGAAAGAAGATTATGAAAAGTCAATTGAATTGATCACTGCCAACGAATTGCCTTTTGAACAAATGATTACCGATGTGCAACCATTAAGTAATATTCAACAGGTTTTTGAAAACATCGACAAAAATCCAGAAGGATTAAAAGTATTGATGGACTGCCAATTGTAATCCGTTAGTGTAATTATTAAAAACGTCTGTTCGAGTGTTTTTTGTGGAGTGAAAAGGAGCAAGAAATGTATCGAGAATCGTTTTTAATACTAAGAATAAATAATTTAAAAGAAAAGATAATGAGTGTTTTAGATACATTTAATTTAAAAGGAAAAGTAGCCTTGGTAACAGGTTGCAAAAGAGGAATAGGAAAAGCAATGGCTATTGGTTTAGCGCAAGCTGGTGCTGACGTGATTGGTGTAAGTGCTTCATTAGAAACAGAAGGAAGTGAAGTTGAAAAAGCAGTAACTGCTTTAGGAAGAAAGTTTAAAGGATACGCTTGTGACTTTAGTAACAGAGAGTCTTTGTATGCCTTTATTGAAGCTGTCAAAGCTGACTTTCCTCAGATTGATATTTTAGTGAATAATGCAGGTACCATTCTTAGAGCGCCAGCAGCAGAGCACCCCGATGAAATGTGGGACAAAGTAGTCGAAGTAAATCAAAATGCACAATTTATCTTGACTAGAGAAATTGGTAAAGATATGGTTGCTCGAGGAAGTGGCAAAGTAGTATTTACAGCTTCTTTATTAACATTCCAAGGAGGAATTACAGTTCCAGGATACGCTGCTAGTAAAGGAGCTATCGGTCAATTAACAATGGCTTTTGCTAACGAATGGGCTTCAAAAGGGGTAAATGTAAATGCTATTGCTCCAGGATATATTGATACTGATAATACCGAAGCATTGCGTAATGACCCTGTTCGTTCTGCATCCATTTTATCAAGAATACCAGCAGGTCGTTGGGGTAAACCAGAAGATTTTGCTGGACCAACTGTTTTCTTATGTTCTGAGGCAGCGTCTTACATGCACGGTACAACGATGCTTGTTGATGGTGGCTGGATGGGACGTTAATATTAATATTTAAAATTGGAGTAAAATGGCTGAAATTAAAGAATACCAATTATTTATAAACGGAGAGTGGAGAACTTCTACTTCTGGAGAAACAATTGACGTGTTAAGTCCTGCAACTGAAGAAGTGGTGGCAAGAGTACAAAACGGTACTGCTGAAGAAGCTTTAGAAACTTTAGCTTTTGCAGATAAAGCTCAAAAAGAGTGGAAGAAAAAACCTGCCAGAGAAAGAGCAGAATTATTATATAAATTCTCTAACGAAATTAAAGCAAATGCTGAATATCTAGCACAATTAATTGTAAAAGAGCAAGGTAAATTATTAAAAGTAGCTCGTTTTGAAGTAGCAGTAGCTTCATCTTTTATCGAGTATGCTTGTGAAGGCGCTCGCAGAATCGAAGGAGATATTATCCCTTCTGATAATGCCAATGAGCAAATTTGGATTCAGAAAGTACCTCGTGGCGTAATCGTTGCCATCACAGCTTGGAATTTTCCTTTTGCTTTAGCAGCTCGTAAGTTAGGACCAGCTTTGATTGCAGGAAACAGTATTGTTATCAAACCAACGTCTGAAACACCTTTATCTACTTTAGAATTAGGAAATATTGCCAATAAGGTAGGGATTCCTGCGGGGGTTATCAACATCCTTACAGGTCCAGGTAGAGCGATGGGGAATGCTTTGGTAAAAAGCCCAATCACGAAAATGGTTACCATGACAGGTTCTACACCTGTAGGTCAGGATATTGCTCGTAATGCAGCAGATAACTTAACGCACGTTCAATTAGAATTAGGAGGAAAAGCACCTTTTATCGTTTTTGCTGATGCTGATATCGATGCGGCTGTAGATGCTGCCTTACATTCGCGTTTTGACAACTGTGGTCAAGTGTGTACTTGTAACGAACGTATGTATTTGCACGAGGATATCTATGATGTTTTTATGGAAAAATTCATTCCAAAAGTAAAAGCGTTAAAAGTAGGTGATCCAATGTTGGAAGAAACAGATATGGGACCAAAAGTAAACGCTGCCGAATTGAAAGCAATGGAACATTTAGTTGCTGTGAGTGTCAAAGAAGGAGCAACCGTTGCCACTGGTGGAAACAAACCAACGGGTGCTGGATTTGAAAAGGGATATTGGTTTGAACCGACTGTTTTGACCAATGTTACGCAAGACATGACTATTGTTCACGAAGAGTCTTTTGGACCAATTTTACCTGTTTTAAAATTCAAAACTTTTGAAGAAGTTATTGGTTTTGCCAATGATTGTGAATATGGTTTGGCTGCTATGGTTTTCACCAATGACATGAACACGATTATGAAATGTAATGACGAATTAGAATACGGAGAAATTTATGTAAACCGTGGCCATGGTGAACAACACCAAGGTTTCCACAACGGATATAAATTATCTGGTTCTGGCGGAGAGGATGGAAAGTATGGTTTTGAACAGTATTTAGAAAAGAAAACTTTTTACATTAGACATAAAGCTTAGTTAATACACAATTATTATGAAAATTACCCCCTATTTAAAACTTGCAACGTTTCTTTGTTTAACAATCGCTACAACTTGCTTGGCTCAGACTAAAGATAGTAAAACAACTCGCCCCAACGTAGTTTTGATTTACCTTGATGACTTGGGTTACGGCGACTTAAGTTGTTATGGCGCTACTACATTGCAAACGCCAAATATTGATAAGTTGGCCAATGGGGGGATACTTTTCAAAAATGGTTACGCGACCTCTGCTACTTGTACACCAAGTAGATATGGAATCTTAACAGGGGTGTATCCTTGGCGTAATAAAGATGCCAAAATTTTACCGGGAACAGCTCCTTTGTTGATTTCTACTGAGCAAGAAACAATTGCAAAAGTTTTTCAGTCAAAAGGATATGAAACGGCCGTTATCGGAAAATGGCATTTAGGTTTAGGAACAGGAAATGTGAACTGGAATGCACACATTTCTCCTGGACCCAATGAAGTAGGTTTTGATTATTCACATATTATGGCGGCAACGCAAGATCGAGTGCCTACGGTTTATATTGAGAATGGAAATGTGGTTGGCTTAGATCCTAAAGATCCAATTGAAGTTAATTACCATAAGAATTTCCCAGGAGAACCTACAGCAATTGAAAATCCTGAATTACTAAAAATGAAATGGCACCATGGACATAACAATAGCATTGTCAATGGAATTCCTAGAATTGGTTTTATGAAAGGGGGACAATCTGCAAAATGGTCAGACGTAGATATGGCGGATCATTTTTTAGCAAAAGCGACCACTTATATAAAAGAACATAAAAACAAACCTTTCTTTTTGTACTATGCTTTACAAGAACCTCATGTTCCTAGAACACCGCATCCTCGTTTTGTAGGTAAATCGGGAATGGGACCACGTGGCGATGTAATCCTTGAGGCCGATTGGATAATTGGTCAATTGGTAGCAAGTTTAGAAGCAGAAGGAATGTTAGAGAATACTTTGATTGTTTTTTCTAGTGATAATGGTCCAGTTTTAAATGATGGATATGAAGATGATGCGGTTGAAAAATTAGGAAATCATGACCCCAAAGGTGGTTTAAGAGGAGGCAAATACAGTTTGTTAGATGCGGGTGCTCATGTTCCTTTCATCACGTATTGGAAAGGCACGATTAAGCCAAAAGTATCCGATGCCTTAGTGTGTCAAATGGATTTGATGGCTTCACTGGCAACCTTAATTGATGCAAAGACAAGTCCAACGGATAGTCAAGATATTTTGCCTGTTTTTTTAGGAAAAAGTGATAAAGGAAGAAATTCTTTGATACTAGAAGCGAATACAAAAACATTACTGAGAAAGGGAGATTGGTTGATGATTCCACCTTATGAAGGTCCTGCTGTAATAGCGGACGTTCAGATTGAAACTGGAATGGAAAAAGATTATCAATTATACAACGTAAAAAAAGATCCCGCTCAGAAAAATAATGTAGCAAAATCAAATCCGAAGAAATTATCAGAAATGGTGAAGGATTTTGAAAAAATGCGGGGCGATGCTTATTCTGGTGTTCAACAACTTGAGTTAAAGTAGCGCATAATTATAAAAATAGATGAAGTTTTTTAGTAAATACATTTCGAATATAATCCTTTGCACTTGTTTAATAGCAGCATCAGCGGTGAAAAGTCAGAACCAAAAATGGTTTGACGAATCATTGTCTTTTGAAAAAAGGGTTGATTTGTTGTTGAATGCAATGACTATTGATGAGAAATGTGGTCAATTTACTTCAGATACCCCTGCAATTCCTCGTTTAGGAGTTCCCGAATACAATTGGTGGAACGAAGCACTTCATGGTGTTGCCCGAAATGGAAAAGCCACTATTTTTCCGCAAGGTATTGCGATGGGCGCTACTTTTAATCCTAGTTTGATTAAGGAGGTGGCGAATGCTATTTCGGATGAAGCAAGAGCGAAGTTTCAAGTTTCAAAATCAATTGGAAATAGGGGTATGTATGCGGGTTTGACTTTTTGGTCGCCCAATATCAATATTTTCAGAGACCCTCGTTGGGGACGAGGTCAAGAAACCTATGGGGAAGATCCTTTTCTAACGTCAAAAATTGGAGTTGCTTTTGTAGAAGGTTTACAAGGAGATAATCCAAAGTATTTTAAAACCACCGCTTGCGCTAAACATTTTGCCGTACACTCTGGACCGGAGGCTTTACGGCATAGTTTTAATGCCAATCCTTCTAAATTAGATTTGTACGAAACCTATTTACCAGCCTTTAAGTCATTGGTACAAGAAGGGAATGTACAAGGAATCATGGGAGCTTACAATGCTGTTTATGGTGATCCTGCCAATGCAAGCAAGCTTTTGATGGATGATATTTTAAAAAAGCAATGGGGTTTTGAAGGTTATATCGTATCTGATTGTGGTGCTCTAGGGGACATAATGAAAGGACACAAAAAAGTAAAAACTGTTGAGGAAGCTGCTGCACTTGCTTTAAAAACTGGAGTGAATTTGAACTGTGGTTGGGTCTATAAAAACATAAAATCGGCGCTGGACAAAGGATTAATTAGCGAAGAGTTGATTAATGAGCGTTTGAAAAAACTGTTTTTAATTCGTTTTCAATTAGGTTTTTTTGACAAAGACGAAAGCAATCCATACAATAATATTGGTATTGAAGTAATCAACTCCGATGCGCATAAAGCAATTGCCAGAAAAGCATCGCAGCAATCCATTGTACTCCTGAAAAATAAGGACAATGTATTGCCTTTGGATAAAAATATTAAAACCTTATACGTTACAGGTTCGTTCGCGGCTTCAACAGATATATTGTTAGCGAATTATTATGGATCTGCGCCCAATATGGTGACCGTTCTTGAAGGAATTACAGATAAAGTTTCACTGGGAACTTCTGTTGAATACCGTTTAGGAGTATTGCCTTTTCAAAATAATTTAAACCCATTGAACTGGGCGGTGCAAGTACCTAAAACAGTTGACGCAACGGTATTAGTAGCCGGTATTTCAAACGAAATTGAAGGAGAAGAAGTAGATGCTATTGCTTCGGAACACAAAGGAGACCGTATAGATTTAAAATTACCGCAAAGTCAAATTGATTATATAAAAGCAGTAAGTAAAAACAAAAAAGGACCGCTTATCTTGGTTTTAGGAACAGGAAGCCCCGTTTCATTAGACGAAGTAGAACCTTATGTTGATGCTATTGTTTTGATGTGGTATCCAGGCGAACAAGGGGGAAATGCCGTGGCTGATGTTATTTTTGGCGATGTAGCGCCTTCTGGTCACTTGCCAATTACCTTTCCAAAAAATGTGGAGCAGTTGCCTCCTTTTGATGATTATAGCATGAAAGGCAGAACCTATAAATACATGACCGAAGAACCGATGTATCCCTTTGGTTTTGGACTTTCATATAGTACTTTGGAGTTAAAAAATGCAACTTCCACCGCAACTGCAATCACAAAACGAACAGCATTTACGATTTCTGTTGACGTTTTAAATAGTGGAAAAAATAAGTTTGAAGATGTGGTTCAGCTGTATTTAGTTCCAGAAGACACTAAAGGCTTTTTACCTTTTTATACTTTAAAAAGTTTTGAAAGAGTGTCATTGAATTCGGGCGAAACGAAAAAAGTTTCTTTTGCTTTAACGGACAACGACTTAAAACAGACAAATCTGAAAGGTGTAAAAGATTGGATAAAAGGGAATTATAAAATAATAATTTCAAATGCTTTGCCAAGTCAAAGAAGTATGGATTTAGGAGCTGCAAAACCAGCCGAAATAGATATAAAATTAAAATAACAAATTAAGTAACAGATGAATACAGCAATTAAAAATATAAAAGTTCAATTATTTAAGGTGCCTTTACCTGAAATTTTAAATGATGCAAAACACGGTGACCACTCACATTTTGAATTGGTTACCACTACAATTACACTTGAAGATGGTTCAGAAGGTACAGGATATACCTATACTGGCGGTAAAGGTGGTTATGCGATCAA
This sequence comes from Flavobacterium fluviatile, assembly GCF_010645065.1. Classification (GTDB taxonomy): domain Bacteria; phylum Bacteroidota; class Bacteroidia; order Flavobacteriales; family Flavobacteriaceae; genus Flavobacterium; species Flavobacterium fluviatile. The sequence goes on from NZ_JAADZW010000011.1 coordinate 27,592, forward strand.
AGCAATGGTAGAGCATGATTTTGCTTCGGTATTGGTAGGTAAAGATGGAACTGATATTGATGGAATTTACGACTTCATGGAATGGCACGTACATTATGTAGGTCGTGGCGGTATTGCTTCATTTGCTATTTCAACTATTGATATTGCGCTTTGGGACATTAAATGTAAAAAAGCAGGCCAGCCACTTTGGAAAATGGCAGGTGGTGAAGGCAATACGTGTAAAGCATATTGTGGTGGAATAGATTTGCAATTTCCAATTGAAAAGCTTTTACGCAACATGCAAGGCTACATGGATGCTGGATTTAGAGCGGTGAAAATTAAAATTGGACGTGAGAATCTTGAAGAGGATTTAGAGCGTATCAAAGCGGTGCGTGAATTTGTTGGTCCGGACGTAACTTTTATGGTCGATGCTAATTACTCCATGTCGAAAGAAAAAGCCATTCGCGCCATTGAAGGTTTCAGACAATACGATATTACTTGGTTTGAAGAGCCAATCATACCAGACGATTACAAAGGCTACGGCGAAATCGTTGATAAAACACGATTTCCTTTAGCAATGGGCGAAAACTTACACACGATTCACGAATTTGAATACGCTTTTGATCAAGCAAAATTATCATTTATTCAGCCTGATGCTTCCAACTGTGGGGGTATTACAGGATGGTTGGCTGCAGCTAGATTGGCGGACAAACACAATATTCCAGCTTGTTCCCACGGAATGCAAGAGCTACATGTAAGTTTGGTTTCTTCGCAACCTAATTCAGGTTGGTTAGAAGTACATAGTTTTCCTATAGACGAATACACAACACGCCCTTTGGTGGTAGAAAATCACAGAGCAGTAGCACCTGATTATCCTGGAACTGGCGTGATATTCAATTGGGAGAAATTAGCACCTTATAAAATGTAATTAATGTGTAGCCTAAAACGAAAGTAGGCAGTCATCTTATGTTTTCATCAACTAGGAATCGGATTAAATAAAAAAAGTCGTTCGAACTTGACAGAGAGTTGCTAACTTTTGATCATAAAAACTGAATTCAATTGCCTTTAGCTTTTGCTAAAGGTTCAATTTAATTAATTAAAATGGCTTTAGCCGAAATTAGATTTTGATTAAACCCTCAATATCATCAATATTATCATGCAATTGAAAATAGCGTTTAAAAAGTAATCCTCAAAAATCTAATATAAATAGAACTAAAAGGAAGTTAGATAAAATTGTTTCGATTAAAAAGATTTGTTACCGAAATGTTTATTAAATCGATTTTAATCTTTGAATCAGTGGCAAAACAAAGTAGTAGCGTAATTGAAAGTATAATATTGACTAGCAACTACTATTTGTAATAAAGTAATTGTATAAAAAAATAAAAAAATGGAAGTAACTAAATCAAAATTTGGAACTCATCATAACAAAGAAGTATCGCAATATACTTTGTCCAATGACAACGGAATGGTTGTAAAAATAATGGATTTTGGAGCGACAATCACTTCAATTACAGTGCCTAACAGCGATGGAAGTCGTGACGAACTGGTATGTGGTTTTGAGAAGTTTGAAAGTTATTTTTCAGAAGAATACAAGAATAATGCGCCTTATTTTGGATCAATTGTCGGAAGATATTCATCGCAAATTAAGGATTCGAAATTTACCTTAAACGGAAAAGAATATTTGTTAACCGCTAATTGTGGTAACAACAATTTACATGGAGGTGCAGTAGGTTTTGATAAGAAAATGTGGGAAAGCGAAATCCAAATGAACGGTGACAAAGTAGGGGTGAAAATGTCCCTATTAAGTACTGATTTAGAAGAAGGTTTTCCCGGAAATGTTAAAGTTTTTTGTTTTTATAGTTTGGACAATGACAATGTGTTGAGTGTCCGTTATCTAGCGAGTACAGATGCGGACACACCGTTGTCGCTTACCAACCACGCGTATTTTAATTTATCGGGTTTTACCAATTCGATTGAAAATCATACTGTGACTGTGGCGGCTGCAAAGAAGTTAGAAATAGACCATACCGGTGCTGCAACGGGTAAAGTAGTAGACTTAGAAGGGCAAGTAGATGATTTAAGATTTACACAAAAAATTGCTGACTTACATGCTAAAATGAAAGATGGTTTTGAACATTACTTCATTTTTGATAAAAATAATTTTGAACTTGAACAAGTAGCTGAATTTCAATGTGCAGAAAAGAATCGTTCTTTAACCGTATTTACTGCAGAACCAGGAATGCTTTTTTATACAGGAAAATACACTTCGGATGCATTGCAGCGCGAGACAGGCGAGAAGTACGGAAAATATAGGGGTTTTTGCTGTGAAACACATCGTTATCCAAACGGTATGAACATCAGCAATTCACCAAAATCTATTACCAAAAAAGACGAAGATTTTCAAAGTGAAACGATTTTTAAATTTTCCTTTTAAATAATATAATTAACAACCAAAAAAATAAATACGATGACAGAAGGAATGTTTTTGGCAATTTTCGCCGGATTGATGTTAGGGCTTTATGCACTACCTGAAAAATTTACAAAAGATTTTAAATATGAGAACACTTGGAGTTTATTCTTCTTGTTGACCATGTTTGTAGTTCCCATTATTGCCTCTGCTTCGCTAATTACAGGTTTTTCGGAAATCTTTTTGAATATGCCAACTGAAATTTTGGTCAAAATGGCTCTAGCTAGTTTCTTATGGGGAACAGGAGTAATGATGTGGGGAAAAGCCATTAATCACATTGGTTTGTCTTTAGGTTTTTCTTTGTTTATCGGAACGATTATTTTGGTAGGATCCTTATTGCCTTTCGTAGTAGAGGGATTGCCACCAACAAATAAATTAACGCTTATTCTATCAGGACTTTTTGTAGTACTGATTGGGGTTTTTGCCAATGGTCAAGCAGGTCTTATTAGAGAAAAATTTGAAAAATCAACTGGAAAAGACGGCGCTCCTGAAAAAGGATCTATGGCTACTGGTATTATAATCGCTGTTGTAGGTGGCTTATTGGCTACTGGATTTAGTTATGCCAATGCTGTAGGAAGACCTTATTTACATGAAGCTTGTCAAGCGCATGGAAATGCCGAATGGATTACCGCCGTTGCAGTAATGTTCCCCATTTTCATTAGTGGAGGTGTAGTAATGACCGCTTATTTTATCGGACAATTGTCTACTAAAAAAGCGTGGGTAAATTTTAAAACTCCTGCTTTCTCTCAGAACTTCATATTAATTTTAGTAATGGCTGTTTTTCACTATGCAGCTTCAGCATTGTTTGCGTATGCCGCTTTTAAATTAGGAAGTAGCGGGAATACTGTTGGTTATGCCATATTCAATACCTCATGTGTGGTTACCGCTATTATGAGTGGTATTGTAACAGGAGAGTGGCGTAATGCCTCAGACAAAGCGAGAAATTTTTTGTATGTGGGTTTGGCTTGTATGGTAATCGGAATTGTGATTGTTGCTTTTGGAAATGGCGTAGCATAATTTAAGAGAAGCAATCATCAATGTAATTAACAGATTTTGATATTCAAAACGAAGTGTTTTTATCTCTTTTTTTGAAAATCAGTTTTATGAATTTGTTTTAATACTGTAAAGCAATGGAAAGAAAGTTAGTGAAATGTATTACTTTTTTTATAAGTTTTTTTTGGATTTTAGGCAGTTACGCACAACCCAATACGACTTTGTCACTTGAAGATTCAAGTCAGCAAGTGCTTGATTTAAGTGGTTATAAATGGCGATTTAAAATGATGGCACCCGGCGAAGGAATCAAAAAAGGGCTTCATAAATTACCTGCAGAAGATATTGAAACCTTAGTGTGGAATAATGCCAAAGTGCCAGGAGATGTCTACACTGATTTATGGAAAGCAGGAGTCATTGAAGATCCGCATTTTGGAAGAAATAGTGTCAAAGCCCAATGGGTACAGCAATATGAGTGGTGGTATGCTTTGCAATTCAGTATAACAGAAGGTATCGAAAACCAGATGGTAGATCTTGTTTTTGAAAGTGTTGATTACAGTTGTGAAGTCTGGCTAAATGGTCATTACTTAGGAAAGCATGAAGGGGTATTTTCTCCATTTTCATTTAATGTCAACGACTATTTAAGAATTCATAAATGGGATTTCCTCAAAGGACGAAATATGTTGGTGGTAAAACTGGATACACCACCGCAAGTCAATGCTTTTGTAGCGGGTAAAAAAACACCTTGGTTTGGCGATTATTGGAGAGATATTACTCCAATCGGAATTGTAGGGCCCGTAAAATTGATACGTACGGGTAAGATTCGTTTTAAAGATGTGTATGCCAATAATAAAATTAATAAAGATGGCTCAGCCGATGTCAGTCTTGAACTTACGGTGGAAAATACCAATCGAGTAGCCAAAGAATGTTCTTTTGAAGCAGTGCTGAATGGTAAAAACTTTAAAATGAAGGAGGAGAAAGTTGTTTTTAAAAAAACGATTTCGCCTGGAACGCATAAAGTAATTCAGAAAATACATCTTAAGGATGCTAAGTTATGGTGGCCTTGGGACTTAGGAGATCAAAATTTATATATCGCAAAAATAGCCATTAAAGATGGTAAACTAAATCAGGATGTTAACGAAACTACTTTTGGTATTCGTGAGGTGACTTCCAAATGGAATCCTGGTTTTGTAAAGGATGTCGATGTTACTTTTCCGCGTTCGACTTATATAAATGGAAAGTTTCATTTTATTCGTTCGGCTTGTTGGGGTGGACCGCCAAATATTTTTGTGGGTCGCACAGAAATAAGTGATTACAAAGAGTTGATTCGTTTGGCCAAAGAAATGAATATGAATAACATTCGGATTTTCGGATGGCATCCTCCAGAAATTCCTGAGTTTTATCAATATTGTGATGAAATGGGTATGACCGTTTGGCAAGACATCATTCCGCTAGGTACAGGTAATATTCCATCGGATGAGAAAAACTTAGCTGAAATTTTTAACGAAGGAGTGAAGGTTGTTGTGGCTCGAAGAAATTATCCGTCACTAATTATGATGGAAGGTGGAGAAGAAATGATGTTCCGTACCCGTGATCCAAAATTCGGGCGACAGTTTTTGGAGCGTTTAGGCGATTCCTTGCAAGCTCATGTGAACTTGCCTTATGTTCCCGATTCACCAATGACGGATCATGTAGGACAGCAAGCAGGATTTAAACCAAAAGAAGCGGTTCATGCTTTGCGTTATTTTTATGAAATGGGACGATGGTTGCACGAAGATTGGTACCAAACAAATGCAAACGGATTTCCAATTGTTCCTGAATTTGCTATTACTTCTGTGCCATCGATAGAGAGTTTGAAAAAATTTATTCCTGAAAACGAAATGTGGCCTCCGGGATTGAGCTGGGGTCACCACTGGGCCGATTTGACGCATTTGCGCATGCAAAACTGGGATGTTTTTAATAGTGAAATGAAAGGGTCGCTGGAAGAGTTTGTCAATGCAACGCAAGATGCACAAGGAATTATTTTCCAAAACGGAATCGAACATTTCCGACGTGACAAACCTAGTTTAAGCGGTATTGCATTGTGCCATTATATCACTTATGGTCCTGATATGAAATGGGCGATTGTAGATAATTACAGAAAACCAAAAAACTCCTATTATTTTGTTCAAAAGGCTTATCAGCCCTTATTGGTAAATTTTGAATTCAAAAAACGCCGTTGGGATACTAAAGAGCCTTTTATTGGAAATATTTGGATCATTAATGATTTTTATAAAGAATACAAAGACTGTAAGGTGAAGTTTGAAATGAAAGACGACTCGGGTGCGGTGATTTCAACCAAAAATTTTGAAGTGTCAAAAATTGAGGAAAATAGTGCCAAATCGTTTTTCCCTATAAACGAAAAAGTACTGAAAACGGTAAAGTCAAAGTTCTATGTCAATCTGGAACTGACTGATAAATCTGGAAAAATAATCTCTAAAAACGATTATTTCTTTTTGATAGGCGACCAAAAAGAAGCCACAAAATATTTCAATGAATGGCAAAAACTGCGTTTAAAAGAAGAAAATGATAATGGAGGTTATGGTTCTTATTATCATTATTTCAAAGAGTTTACAGGCGAAGATGGAAAGAGATATGAAAGTCAAATTCAAAACCCTAGAGCTACAGGTTTTGAGAATGATAAAAAATAATTAAGACTAACAAACGATTTTCACTTTATAATATTATGAATAGAAAATTGCTTCAAAAAAAGATGCAATCTAAAAGGAGCACTTCAGATTGAATTTAAAACTAAATATAGTTGAAAAAACAAAAACGCTTACAGAGGAACTTTAAAATCCTACTATAAGCGTTTTTTTTATAAGCTAGAAAAAAGTAGCTAATCAAAACGACTGAAATTTTTTCAGCTTTCTTATTTTACAAGTATTTTTTATAATGCTATTTTCGGTTTTAATCCACAGCTAATTTAAGACCTCTTAAACCCATATCTACTGGAATTTCTCCGGCAGTAGGCTCATATTTTCCATCAACATTTACTTCGTTCCATTCAAAGCTATTGTTTATAGAAAATGAAATAGTAATCGTTACATCTTTTGTCTCATTTCCTGTAATAGCTAAAGCTTTATCGAATTTACCTGTTAAGACACAAGAACCTTCTGGAATTGGAGAAGTTTGGTAAATTGGGTTTGGAACCGTTATGGCTCCTGCAGGTGCTTGACCATCAATAACAGTCCCTAAAGCTTCAAAACCCCAATAACCTTGTAGTTTATTAGCTTTTATAACTACGTTTTTACCATTTATCGTATAATTATCAATATAAGTGTTATAACCTAAAAAACTTGTCAATGTTGCATCGTATTCGGCACCATTGTAAAGTGCTTTTACTTTTCCATTTTGATAAGAAGCAGATATACGAAGCCACTCATAATTTCCCTTTTTAATATCTTTTAAAGGGATTTTTAAAAACATTTCTCCGTCTTTCACAAAAATTTCTTTGCTAAAATCAATAGCTTTTTCACCTCCTTTGGTTGTTTCTTCACCTTTGTAAATAACTTCACCTTGTCCAATTAAAGTATTCGCAGTAGGGGATAGTTCTAAATAATGAGCACTCATTTCATTCATTACCGGAGTTTGCGCCGCATTTCCTTGTGCTATAACCGAAGGGTTTACTAAGTTGTCTAATCGAACCTGATTTTCATCAAATTTTAATTTTACAATCAAGTTGGCATTTGTTTCTGCAGTAGCATCATCTGACGAACTGCAAGAGGTAAGCGCCAGTAAAAAGGATGCAAAAAGTAGTAGGTTAATTTTTTTCATTTTTTTGATTTTGGGATTAATCGATAAGGATATTTTTTTAAAAAACTTCTAGCATACTTTCCTAAAATTTTTCGAAATAAAATCTATGTTTCTATATGTTATAATCTTTTTTTATATTTTCTATATTTTAATAGTAGTGGCGACATGCTCTAAATGGTATTTTTTTCTAAATACTAAAGGCGAGCATTTCATGAATTTTTGAAACTGACGATAAAAAAAAGGCAAACTTTCATACCCACATTCATAGGCAATTTCGCTTACCTGTTTTTTGGTTTCAATTAGTTGTTTGCAAATTAAATTGATGCGGTACTCATTCACGAAAGTGAAAAATGACTTTCCTAAGTTTTTTTTGAAAAAGCGACAAAAGGTTTCTTCATTCATGTGCACTAAATCGGCAATTTCATTCAGACGAATTTTCTGATTGTAATTTTCTTGTATATAATTATAAATCAGATTTATTCGGTCATTTGCTTTACTGTTTAGATTAGGTACAAAACCGTCTGAACTAAGGGTTTCCACCTCTTTTATTTTGCTTAGATCTTCTAAAAGTAGAAGTAAGGCAAGTAGTTTTTCTAGTGGTTTTTGGGTAATGATTTTTTGCAGCCGCTCGAGAATCACATCGTTTTCAATAGTGCGGAAAGAGAGTCCTTTTGAAGCATCTGATAATATCCTTTTTATAGAATGAAATTCTTTTTTCTCCAACCAATTTTCGCCCAAAACGCTATCGTCCCATTGCAATACAATCGATTGAACTCCGCCTTTTAGGTTATCATGATTTTTCCAATAATGCGGCAAATTTTTACCTAACAATACAAAATCCCTTTTTTTAAACTCCTGAACGCTATTACCAACAAAACGGGTACCTTCTCCTTTTACAATATAAGTAAGTTCATATTCAGGATGAAAATGCCAAGGTGTTTCAAAATTTTCAGCCTCATATATAAATGCGTTAAAAGAACTTTCTACCGAAGAGGGTACTTTTTCAAATAGTGCTTTCATTTTTTTTCTTCAAATATATTCAATATTGATTATTAAAAGAAGATTATTTAAAATTTTAGGTCAATATAAGGTATTAATTGTGCAATATTGGTACTGTGACTAATGACTATAGTATATACTTTTAACTTTTATAAAAAGATAAACTTTAAAAGTATTCTATGAGTATTAATTGTAAAGCAGCCATTGCAAAAGGAGATGGAACATTTTCTATAGAGACCATTACAGTAAATGATCCGCAAGGGGATGAGGTGATAGTAGCCATTAAAGCGGCAGGTTTGTGTCATACCGATTATGACTCCTTAAATTGGGGAAAACCAATTGTAATGGGGCATGAAGGAGCAGGAATTGTTACTGCAGTTGGGACAAATGTAAAAAGCGTACAAGTAGGTGATGCAGTGATTTTGAATTGGGCAACTCCTTGTGGAAAATGCTTTCAATGCGAGCATGAGAATGAACACATTTGCGAAAATAATTCGCCTGTAGTAGCAGGAGGAAATGGATATACCCCTGGACATGCCCATTTGGAAGGAACAACTTTGAATGGGTTACCAATCATTCGCTCCTTTAATATAGGAACGCTTGCCGAATATACTCTGGTAAAAGAATCGGCAGTAGTTAAAAATCCAATTCAAAACATGTCCTTTTCGGCAGCAAGTATAGTAAGCTGTGGCGTTATGACGGGTTTTGGATCTGCTGTAAATACGGCTCAGGTTACCGAAAATTCATCGGCTGTAGTGCTTGGAACAGGAGGAGTTGGTTTGAATGTAATTCAAGGATTAAAAGTGTCAAAAGCCTCTAAAATAATTGCGATTGATATCAATCAAGAGCGATTGAATATGGCAGTTGAATTTGGTGCGACTCATACCATTTTGGCCGATAAGAATGACAGAGGAATGTTACAAGCGGCTCAAAAGGTAAAAGAGATGACAGTTGGTCGTGGTGCTGATTATGCTTTTGAGTGTACTGCAATTCCAGCTTTGGGCGCTGCACCGTTGGCAATGGTTCGAAATGCTGGTACTGCTGTTCAGGTTAGCGGAATCGAACAAGAGGTTTTGATTGATATGGCCTTATTCGAATGGGATAAAAAATACATCAATCCGTTGTACGGAAAATGCAATCCGCAAAAAGATTTCCCATTAATTATCGAACATTATCGAAAAGGAGAAATCAAATTAGACGAGATGATTACTAAAACGTATCCTCTGGAAGAATTGCAACAAGCCTTAGACGATATGTTGGCTGGAAAAAATGCAAAAGGTGTAATTACTTTTTAATTTTAGAAATGATGTCAAAATTTAGAACGACCGAAATATCCAACCCAGAATTTGAGAGCAATAACCTTCGATTCATTACGGTTAAAACTCCTAATCTGAATGGGCGAGGAGACATCTGTGTTTTTGTACCGCCTTTTAAAGATTTAAAAGACCTTCCTATTGTAACGCTAATGCACGGGGTGTATGGCAGTGCTTGGATTTGGGCGCACAAAGCAGGAGTACATTTTACCGCTTTAAAAATGATGGAAGAAGGACTGATACAACCGATGGTAATTGCAATGCCTTCAGATGGATTATGGGGAGATGGTTCAGCATATTTACCGCATAATAATGCCCATTATGAAAAATGGATTGTCGAAGATGTGATTGATGCCGTGAGAGAAAATATCAACTGCACTAGCGAAAAATCCAAATTGTTTATCTCGGGACTTTCGATGGGCGGTTATGGGGCTTTGCGTTTGGGAGCCAAGTTTCCAGAGCGTTACCAAGGTATTTCAGCACATTCTTCGATGACCAATAAAAATCAAATGCATTTGTTTGTAGAAGAAGACGAAAGCAATTACAATCAATTTGACCCCATTAACGAGGACGTTTTAAGTTTGATTATAAAAAATAAAGAGCAATTGCCACCCATACGTTTTGATTGTGGCAAAGAGGATTTACTCATCGAATACAATCGGAATCTGCATAAAGGTTTAACAGATGCCAATATAAACCATCAATACCAAGAATTTGAAGGCGCACACGAATGGCCGTACTGGCAAGAACACATCAAAGACAGTTTGTTGTTTTTTAATGAGTTTTAAAAACTGAAAATCTATTTAAGGAGCTGAGTTTAATTAACAATATGAAAAGGTTAGTGTAAATAAATGATGGAGTTAATGTTCCTGCAAGGTCTTTTTCGAGACCTTGTAGGTGTGTTTTTATCAGCATTTGAAACTTAAATGTTAAAAAAAAGATACTAATAAAAATATAAAAGATGAAAAATAGTGAGTTTAACGATCCATTTGAAGAAGCACGTGTAAACCAAGGTTTTGGAGAAATGGACGATCAAAATGATCCTGTAACCATGCTATTGCGTCACAAAGATGTGCGCAAAGGAGCTCACGACTGGAAAACCTTTCAATCAGGGGCGGTACCAGGTCGTATTGTGATTCCTTCAGAAGTGAACATCAGAACAACACGTCAGATTCCGTTTGAAGTAGATCCGCCGCAACATAAAGACTTTAGAGCTATTTTGGATCCTTGGTTCAAAAGACCTTTAGAGGAAGAATACCAAGCCAAATTAAAAGAGCAAATTAGTGCTTTAGTTGATGAGGTTTTAGCCAAAGATTCGGTAGATGTAATCAGTGAATTTTCATTAAAACTACAGTCAAGAGCCTTGACTTTATTACTAAATACGCCTTATGAAGAAGCTGACTTATGGATTTCATGGGGAACTCACGTTTTTCGTAGTGAAGGAGAAGCCTTAGATGGTGCTAAAGCGGCTATTTTGTATGATTATATCGATGGCCGAATTGATGAAGCCATTGCCAAGCCTGGAGAAGATTTGTATTCAGTATTACTGAATGCTGTAGTTGATGGCAAAAAATTAACAAAAGAAGAAGTGAAAGGCGTGATGATTTTGACGTTTGCAGGTGGCCGTGATACGGTAATCAATGCGGTGTCAAATTCCATTGCATATTTTACAGAGCACCCAAAGTCATTAGATCGTTTACGTGCAGAACCTGAAATAAGAAACAAAGCTATTGAAGAGTTGATTCGCTATTTTGCGCCATTAACTCAGATGGGACGAGTAGCCACAACAGATACTGCTGTTTGTGAACATGCTATAAAAGCAGATACAAGAGCTTCTTTGTGTTGGGCGTCTGCAAATCGAGATGCCACTGTTTTTGAAAATCCAAATGAATTGGTTTTAGATCGTAAAATGAACCCGCATTTGAGCTTCGGATTCGGGACACACAACTGTTTGGGAGCAACCCACGCTCGTACAATTATGAAAATAGTGGTGGAAGTATTAACGGAAAAAGTGAGCACTATGGAAATTGTGAGTGCCGAAGAAAATATCGAAGATTTAGGTGATTTCAAACGTAAAGTTGGCTTTCACCGCTTACAAGTAAAATTTAATTAATTAAAAAAATAAAGAAAATGGCAAAAATAACTTTTATCACTAGCGATGATGAAACAATAACTTTAGAAGGAACATCGGGTAGCGTAATGGCACTTGCAGTTGACAATGGTATCAAAGGAATCGATGGTGATTGCGGAGGGGTATGTTCGTGTGCTACTTGTCACGTACATGTTTTACCAGAACATGTTTCAAAAACGGGAACCGCTAGCGAAATTGAAACGGATATGCTAGAATTAGATGATGATGCGGATGAATTCAGCCGTTTGTGTTGTCAATTAGAAATTACCGAAGCGTTGGACGGAGTAGTGCTTCGTGTGGCTAAATAATTAAAAAATGTTGTATGTCTGAAACTAAGAAACCAATTTGTGTGATTATAGGAGCGAGCCATGGCGGCGTAAATTGTGCTACGGCTTTACGAAAAGAAGGCTGGGAAGGCGACATATTGCTTTTTGATGCCGATCCTGTGTTGCCATACCACCGCCCGCCCTTGTCTAAGGCCTATTTGACAAGTAATGATGGTATTGATAAGAATGTTTTAAAATCAGCAGAAAGCTACCAAAAAGAAGACATCACCTTGAATCTGGGGGTAAAGGTGGTCGCAATACATGCAAAAGAGCAAACCATTACTTTGGAAGACGGAACGCAACAGAATTATGATCAATTGGTTTTGGCTACGGGAGCAAGACCTGTTATACCGCCAATTGAAGGATTAGCAACTGCTCAAAATGCATTTCCTTTGCGTACTGCTGCGCACGTTGCTTCTATCAAAAAGGGCATCAATGCGAGTGCTACTAAACGTGTTGTTGTGATTGGAGGAGGTTATATCGGACTAGAAACGGCTGCTTCCTTAAAAAGATTAGGCGCTGAGGTGGTGGTATTGGAACGTGAATCTCGAATTTTAGCACGAGTGACTGCTCCGGAAATGTCTAGTTTTTTTCATGAGTTGCATCATCAAAATGGAGTAGAGGTGCTTACGGGTAAAAATGTAAGCGCGATTGAAAATAATGACGCTTCAAATGTGGTGGTTTGTACCGATGGTTCTCGCTATCCAGCGGATATGATTATTGTGGGTGTAGGTATTTTGGTAAATAAAGAATTGGCAGAACAAGCAGGAATCAAAATTGAAAATGGGATAGTAGTCAATGAAAAGGCGCAAACCAGCGAGGCCAATATTTATGCAATTGGTGATTGTACGTACCATTTTAACCCGCATTACAACCGCTTTATCCGTTTGGAATCGGTTCAGAATGCCGTAGATCAGTCCAAAATCGCGGCTGCTGCAATATGTGGAGGTGCTTCGGTTTACGACACCATTCCATGGTTTTGGTCGGATCAGTACGATGTCAAATTACAAATGGTTGGTCTGTCACAAGGCTATACCGAGGTCGTGGTTAGAAAAGAAGATAAGCCCAATAGTTTTTCAGTTTGGTACTTTAATGAAGATACTTTATTGTCCGTAGATGCGGTTAATAATGCCAAGGCTTATGTATTAGGTACAAAAGCTATTAAGCAGAAAATTAAAATTGATAAATGGAAATTATTTGATAGTACCTCTATTTTAAAGTTAGATACTATTGTAGCGGACTAGATTGGAACTAAAAAAGCGAATATTCAAAAAAATAAAACGAGTTATAAAGTAGAAAAGAGACTGTGAATAAAATAATTTTATCACAATCTCTTTTTATATTTAGATATAATTATTTTAACTTCGAAATAATTTCAATAACTTCTTTAACTTTTTCAGTTAATCCCTTAAAATCTTTATTTGCCACAATCTCTTTAGTTATTAATTGGGATCCCATTCCTACACAAGTTACTCCAGCGTTAAACCATGAAGTCAGATTTTCAGCTGTTGGATGTACTCCTCCAGTTGGCATAATAGATGTCCAAGGTTGTGGACCTTTAATTCCTTTTATAAATTCAGGTCCATAAATATCGCCCGGAAAAAGTTTAACGATTTCGCAACCTAATTCTTCTGCTTTTGTTATTTCTGTAAGTGTTCCGCACCCAGGAGACCATAAAACTTTGCGTCGGTTACAAACTATTACAATATCCTCACGTAATACTGGAGTTACAATAAAATTTGCGCCAAGTTGCATGTATAACGAGGCAGCTGCAGCATCGGTTACGGAGCCAACCCCCATTATCATTCCAGGTAATTCTTTAATTGCATACTTGGTAAGTTCGCCAAAAATTTCGTGCGCAAAATCGCCACGAGCTGTAAATTCCAGCAAACGTGCACCACCATCATAACACGCTTTTAAAATATTCTTACTTAATTCGATATCATTACTGAAAAATAGTGGAATCATTCCAGTATTTTTCATCGCTTGAGCTACTTCAATTCGGGTATATTGTGCCATATTTATATTATCTTGATACTTTTCCTGTAAAATCACCTCCAATTAATTTTTCAACTTCTTCAAGTGTTACTAAGTTATAGTCGCCTGCAATAGTATGTTTCAGACAGCAGGCTGCTACAGCAAAATTAAGGGCTCTTTGTTTGTTTAGTGGTTCTTCATTTAATCCATAAATTAAGCCTCCCATAAAAGCATCACCACTTCCAACACGATCTACAACCGGAGTTACATCTTGAACGTCTGCATCATAAATTGTATTTCCATCGTATAAAATTCCTCCTATACGTTGATGAGAAGCACTTACAGAATAGCGCAATGTGGTTGCCATAAATTTTAACGACGGAATTAGTTTAAAAATGGTATCATACAGCTCGGGCAGTGATTCCTGATTTTGATAATCCGGATTCATTTGTGGTAGGCCCAGCATGAAATTTGCAGTGTCTAGATCTCCTAAAATTACGTTGCAATATTGCAGAATTTTAGGCATAACTTCTTTTGGATGTTTACCATATTTCCAAAGTTTTGATCTGTAGTTTAAATCACAAGAAATTGTTAAGCCCATATCTTTAGCAATTTCCAAAGCCTCAACACAAGCCTCAGCGGCACTTTCAGATAGGGAAGGAGTAATGCCACTCCAGTGAAACCAAGTGGCATCTTTTAGAATTTCTTTCCAGTCAATCATTCCTTTTTTTAAAGTTGACATTCCACTATTTTCGCGATCGTAAACAATATTACTGGCTCTTGTACTAGTTCCTGTTTCTAGAAAATAAATCCCAATTCGATCACCATCCAAGAGCACATTCTGACAGCCAACATTAAGTTTTCTCATCTCTTTTAGTGCACAATTACCTAATTCATTATTTGGTAATCGTGTAATATATTCTGTATTCAGACCATAATTTGCCAGAGATACAGAAACATTAAATTCTCCACCGCCATAAGTAGCTTTATACGATTCTGCTTGTGAGAACCTTAAATGTCTTTCCGTTGAAAGACGCAGTAAAATTTCACCGAAAGTGACTATTTTTGTCATTTTAATTTATAGTTTAATTATTTGCTTTTTAAATTAATAATCAATGTACTAGAATCAATATCAACAGGATCTTTAGTGTTCAATGGTCGAATTATAGCCAATAATGAATATCCAGATTTTGGTTCAAGTTTTTTATCTATTCTCATATCGTATTCTAAATTAGCATAACCAGTGTAGGCAATGAATTTAGTTTCTTTAATTAGTTTTCCTTCAGGATCGGATAGTTTTAGTAGTATTTCACGATCTTCAATGGCCTTATATTGTATTGGGATTTTTAAAATTGTTTTAGAAACTAAGTTTATAATAGCCGCGTGAAAAAGAATTTGTTCATTAAAAAGAGGGATAACCGGTTCGTTGTTAGAAGACGGAATTGGCATATTAGCCTCTACCAATTTATAAGCGCGTACCCAATCATAATAAACGGTATTTTTTGTTGGATCTGCTAATTCGGCATCATTTGGCAACTCAATCCAAGGAAAAGGGTAGGTTTCTGATACCAGACGCATGTGCATTGGTCTGTCAAACGGTTTTTTGTTTATTTCGGAATAAAATTTTTGATGTTTTGGTTCACCATTATTGTAGTAATAACTTGCTGTTTGTTCATCGCGCCACCATCCACCATACACATTAAAATTTTCAGAAGATAATTCCGCATTTTGAAAAACAACTTGAGGAGCGCGGTAATCATGAACCTCTCCATTGCAGTCTGTGTACCAATAATGAGAGTTAGAATGCATTCCATTGGCAAAATAACTGCCTTCAAAAGGTCCATTTCTGCCAATAGATTCATGAATATCCCATTCTAAACTGTATTTGTCACACTCTTTTAGACTTTTCGTTTTTCCATTGGTAGAAAACCAAAAAGTAGCCGACATAGTGGTAGCCGCAGCCTTAATTCGGGATTCATAATACCCAAATAGCACTGTTTTTTTGGAGACAACCGCTCCGCCTGCGATAGTAAATTTTTCTTCCCCGTTGGCGTTTTTGATAAGGGTGTCTTTTTTCATTTTTTCCCCTTTAATTTGTAAAAAACCATCTTTTACGGAAACCTGAGAAGCCAGAAACAAGCCAGGAACTCTGCCTTTCCATTGCGGATGGTAATCAAACCATTTGGTTGTATCAATTTGCGTTCCGTTAAACTCATCTGAAAGCTCGGGATTTAGAACCCATCTTTTCCCCAAGGGCGGTTCTGGAGGACCAGATGTTATCGTTTGAGATTGAACCCAATGTAAATTAGCAAACGCCAATAGTATCATTATTCTTTTTATAGACATCATTTATATTTTTAGGATAATTGTGTTTTTTAATCTAGTTGTTAAATGATTCACGGAGTAGTATAAACTTGGTTTACCTTTAAATTTTTTGCAGTATAAGTCTCGCCATTTCTCCATCGAACGGTGATGCTTTTAATTGTTTCGTCATCACCTAGACCAAAATGTACGGTATTCAATAAACTTTGCGAAAATACTTCTCCTGATGATCCTACTCTTTTGGTATAGCTTTTAGAGGGTGTAGTGACCGTTACAGTAGCAGACATCGGATCAATATGATGCAAATCGGAATAATTTACGCGAACTAGCACATAGTTTTTATTCTGGATCAAACTATTGTCATACAGATACCATTTTCCATAATTATCGCTTCCGTTTAGTAAATCGATATTTCCGTCAAGGTTAAAATCAAAAGCTTGCCCCATATCCCCATGTCCAGGATCATTAGGGTCATGAGCATTATGAAGCGTTGTAGTTTCAAATTGCCCCTTTCCGTTATTTAGCAAAAGCCAATCACTCACGCTCGATTTCAAAAAGCCAAACCTATATACGAACAAATCAATATGACTGTCATTATTAAAATCGGCTGCAACCACCCCTTGATTATTTCCTCCCAAAGGTACATTCCACTTGGTGGTAACATCGGTAAAATGATTATTGTCGTTTCTAAATAATACATCCTGAACATTTCTGTTTTGCGGTGTCCATTCTGGATGTACAGATTGAACTCCATCAATAGATATTCTAATTTCCCAATAGATATTGCCGTTTCTAACAGATTCCAATCGCCATTTGTTGTTGCCTAAATAACCAAGATACCAACCATTTTCTTTTCTTTCATTCGGCCATCCTTTGGCCATTTCTGGGGTTACTTTTATGGTGTCCTTTTCCTGAACGTCCAGGATCTCTTTTTTGGAAGCGCCTAAGTGCAAAGGAAATCCATCATTATACATACGATACCATAAAAATATGCCCGATAAGGTAATGTCACCCGGAGCCTCAAAGTCGATGCTGGTAATGCCTTTGTTGCCTTCGTCTCGCATATCCATACGTTTGGTAATAGGGTTGTAATCCAAAGATTTATTGGCTATTTCGTAGCTAGGTTTTCCTCTACTTAAATAAATATCCATGTCTCCATCATTGTCAATATCTATTTCGCATGCCCCGGTAATCAAATCTGTTTTTTGAAGATTTTCGGGTACCCATTGCTTGGTAACATCAGTAAAGGTTAAATCGCCATTGCCAACCCAAACCGATATAGGCGAAAACAGAATTAAGTCGTCTTTTTGATCTCCATTAATATCCGTCACTAAAACGCGTTCGGCATTGGCACCTTCAATTGCTTTACTATGTGCAATCTTGAAATGACCATTTCCTATGTTTGTGTATATAATTTGTTGACTTCCGGAACTACTATTAATTCCTTCGGCATTGATAAGTAATAAATCCAAATCGCCATCCAAATCCATATCGATCCATCGAACTGCTCTACCGCGTGAGCCGTGTGTAATTCCGGCTTCGATCGAAACTTCTGTAAATTTTCCATTGTCATTGCGTAGTAAATGAGGCGGTTGTGGGTCAGTTCCATTACCACCGCCTTGTGCAATAATAATATCCACATCGCCATCATTGTCATAGTCGCCGACTGCAGAACCGTGTATGTCCCATTGCTTGAGTATTTCGGAATGTTCTTGAACTTTGTTGTTTCCGAGATTCCAAAAAAGTTTGGCAGGCACTTTGTCGTGGTTGTTTAAAACAAAATCATACAAACCATCATTATTCAAATCACCCACCGATGGACCGCCGTATTTCCAAGTATATTCTGTCTTTAATCCAGATTCATCCGAAATGTCTTTAAATTGCGGGATAGCTGGAATGTCTGTAGCGTTAAATTTTATATCCAAAAGGGTGATCTCACCACCTTGTTTGAGTATTTTAATTTTCTTTTCTCCCTCTGTTTTAAAATCGACTAATGCGTTTACAGTAACAATACCAGCGTTCGGAATATCAATATTGTCTACCAAAATTTGGCTATCACAAACTAAGGATAAGTTAGAATAGTTATTTTTGGAATCTACTTTCAGGTGGACTATCCGTTCCGTTTTTCCTTCTACTGTATATTGGATTTCTACCGGTTCGTTATGAACAGCTATAGGAGTTTTTAATGTTTGATTAGTGGTACTCGAGCAGCTATTTAATAAAAGTGAAAGAGTTAGGGTCAGGAGTGTTTGGTGGGTTAGATTGATGAATTTCATTTTATTCTTTAATAATTTTTTGAGTAACAGTAGTGCCTTCTTCCCAATTGATTTGTGCAAAATACATTCCAGCGCTTAAGTTTTTGTTAGCAATAGTAGCATTGGTATTATTGATTTTTTCAACCAACAATTTAGTTCCGCTCAAACTGTAAATTTGAACAGTGCTTATGTTTTTTTCTGATTTTATTTGAATAGAATCTTTAAAAGGATTTGGAAATAGCATCAATTTTTTTTCTTCAATCTTGGCATCTTGTTTCCCTAAATTTGGATCGGTCACAGGTTTGTAAATTCGAATCCAATCGATATTGAAATTATGATTGTCAAAATTTGTAATTTCTTCATCAGTAGGAGTACGTCCTTTACAGGCATTCCAGTTTTGATCTTCCATATTAATAATGATATCCATTTCTTTTACCAGTCCCGTGCGTGTAGTGGCAGTTCTTGGAGTAGCTGTTGAGGTATAGTTTAATGGGTCTATTCCGTCTTTGCCGTTCACAGTATCTAGATTGTCCATTACCTTGACTAATTGACCATCCAAGTAGTATTCTAACCGAGTTTGACTAGCCCAGTACACACCAAGACGAATCCATTTGTCTGTCCAATAGGTTTTTGTAGCTCCCGTGTACCATGTGCTGGCATCGGTAGGCTGATAATCCAAAAACGGACTTCTAATAAATACATGGTGACTTAAATGCAAACGTTGTGCTAGCCAATCATTTCTAGTTGCTTTTCCGCCGTATGCTTCCAGGATATCGATTTCTTGGGTGTCATCTGGACTAAGCATCCAAATATCAGAAGCCATAACTGCATTTGCGATTTTAAAACGCGCTTCTACATATACAGGGTACTTTACCCTTGTTTTCGATGTAATGCAGCCCGCTCTTGTAGCCGCCATAGTCCAGCTTTCGGCAACATTATCTCCATCACAATCTACAGTAAAAGTCTTAGTTTCATTTGCTTGTCTAGTTGCAAAAACATGCAGATTTCCTCCGCTAACGGTAGTATTCTCATACCTCCATTTTGTAGGCCCTGGACCATCCCAAGTGTTGTGATAAAAGTTAGTCCACTTTCCGCCAATCGTTGCTTGATTAGTGGACGCTTCATAGGTGTAATTAAAATCATCAGACTGTGGCTGAATTTTCCAAATTTTTCCTGTTCCAGCATTTGCAGGAACGGGAATGCCATTCCAATCTTGACTGTATAAAAACGGAGACATACATAAAGTAAGCAGTACAATTAATTTTAGTTTCATTATTCTTTGTTTAAATAATTATAATCTTTTTTTGGTCCCGCAATTTACTTTTTCAAAGTGTAGGTCAATGTTTAGGGGACTAGATATAAACTGAACAATAGGAATAATTTGTACAAAATGAATTAAAGGTTTTCAGTGTAAAACTGGATTGCTACTGGTTACCTTGCCATAGAGGAATTTTATATCTTTAGAGTTAGTAGCTTATAATAAGTCTTTATTTAAAATCAATAGTATTCTAAACACCTATACTTTTAATGTAATATAATAAGATTAAAAAAATTAGTTGTCGCAATAGTGACGAAGTACTGAAGATTTGACGGTATAGGCAAGTTGTTGTTTTTATGAAAGAAATAATTGCAGAAATAATGTTAAAAACAATTGGATCAAGAATAGCTCCAGCTTCTTCATGCAAAATATTTAATAGCTAATAATTTATCACATTGCTAAAATTTATAAAATGACTTTCGTCACTTCAATGAAGTGATTTTTAGAGAAGAAGCACGTATATTTAATTGCCCATTTAAGGTAATGCTTTTAGGCTGGAAACCTTTCTTTGTTTCAATTTGTTCAATAAGTATTTTAGCAGCTTCTTCACCAATTTCCCTTGCAGGTTGCGAAACAGAAGTCAGTGGAGGCTCAATTATAGTTGCCATTTGTGAATCGGTAAAACCAACAAAAGCAATGTCATTTGGTATAGAAAATCCATTTTTCTTAAAAACTTGCATGGCTCCAATAGTTACCGGATCATTTGCTCCAAAGATAGCGTCAGGAATATTTCCTGAGTCTATTATATTTTGCGCCGCTTTTTGACCATCGGCTAATGTGAATCCCGTAGCTACAATTTGATTTTTATTATAGCTCAATTGGTATTTTTGGTGAGCGTCTAAAAATCCTCTTAGACGCTCATTTGTCAATGAAACGCCATCCCTACCTTTGAGATGTACAATATTCTTGCAACCTTGATTAATCAAATGCTCGGTGGCAAAAAAGGCCCATTTGTAATCGTTAAAAACAACTTTAGAACAATTGAGTTGATTGTTTACCCTATTGAAAAGCACGATTGGAAAGCCCGACGCAATTAAATTTTGATAATAATCGGTATTATTGCTTTCACTTGATAATGAAACAATCAAGCCATCAACCATGCTATCTTCTAAGGTTTTGATATTTTTTAATTCAGTTTCAAAACATTCGCTAGACTGAGCAATTAGCACTTGATAACCATTTTCAAACAAAATTTCTTGAACCCCTATGATGACCTCAGGAAAAAATGCATTGATAAACTCAGGTACAATAATACCAATAGTAAAAGAACGCTGTTGCATTAACTTTTTAGCAATAGGATTAGGACGATATCCTAATGCTTTGGCCGTTTTTAAAACCAATGCTTTGGTTTCAGGATTGATATCAGCCTTGTCGTTGAAGGCTCTTGAAACCGTAGAAACTGAAGTGTTCAATTGTTTAGCAATGTCTTTGATGGTAATATATTTCATGCGAATTAAACAACTTGAAAAGATTATTTTACAAATGAAAATGATTAATAGGTTATAAAAGTACAATAATTTTCGGTAACGTTCTCGAAAGATTTAACAAGCTTCGGTAACGTTCTCGGTAGGGTTTGTAAAAAATATAATTTAATTCCATTTATTCAATTCTTACTTTTAATAAAAATTAAAAAAAGGTTATGAAATCGCCTTTTAAGAAAGCTTTGCATATGCAAATAAAATTGGTTAAAAAGCGATTTTATCAATGACCACTAAAAAACAAATTTACTTATATGAAAAACATTGATATTTGGGTGATTCTGATTTTTTCTGCACTCATTTTTGTTTGCGGTTTGGCTTTTTCTAAAACAGGAAAAAACATGAAATCCTATTTTGCTGCTGGAGGCGCCTTGCCTTGGTGGATGAGTGGGTTGTCTTTATTCATGAGTTTTTTCTCGGCAGGAACCTTTGTTGTTTGGGGTTCTATAGCGTACAAAAGTGGTTGGGTAGCTGTAAGTATTCAATGGACTATGGCTATTGCAGGTATCCTTATAGGTTTTTTTATTGCTCCCAAATGGCGTAAAACAAATTCGCTAACCGTAGCCGAATACATAACCAATCGTTATGGTTTTAAAATTCAAAAAACATATACCTATTTATTTCTACTGACTTCATTATTTACCACAGGAGCATTTTTATACCCTGTGGCCAAGATTGTAGAGGTTTCTACAGGGATTCCTATTTATACCAGCATCATCAGTTTAGGGATCTTAATTTTAATCTATACCGCCGTGGGAGGACTTTGGGCAGTTATCGTTACCGATGTGTTGCAGTTTGTGGTTTTAACAGCCGTTGTCATAATCATAGTTCCATTGGCTTTTGATAAAATTGGAGGAGTAGGCCAATTCATAGAACTTTCGCCTGATGCTTTTTTCAATTTGGTAAACGAAGAATATTCTATTGCTTTTATAATTGCTTTTGGACTTTATAATTTATTTTTTTTGGCCGGAAACTGGGCTTATGTACAACGTTACACCTCTGTTGCCACACCCAAAGACGCTCAAAAAGTGGGCTGGTTGTTTGGAGCTTTGTATGTGATAAGTCCGTTATTTTGGATGTTACCTCCTATGATTTACCGCATTCTAAACCCAAATCTTGATGGAGTAGAGTCAGAAGGTGCTTATTTATTAATGTGTAAAGAAGTTTTACCAGCGGGAATGCTCGGTTTAATGCTCGTTGGGATGATATTTGCCACTTCTAGTTCGGTAAATACCACTTTAAATATCGCCGCAGGAGTTTTTACCAATGACCTTTTTAAACATTTCAAACCTCAGGCAAGTGACGCTCAATTGATGCGTGTGGGGAAAACGGCTACCGTTGTTTTAGGCTTGATTACCATTGGGGTAGCTTTGGTTGTACCACTTTTAGGAGGTGTTGTCAATTTTGTTTTGAGTTTAGCAGCGGTAACAGGAGGAGCCATGTTTTTGCCTCCGTTGTGGACTATTTTCTCTAAAAAACAAACAGGGACTAGTATGTTATCGGTTACCTTAATCACCTTATTGATTACGGGATTTTTCAAATTTTTAGCTCCACAATTACTAGATATAACCCTGAGTCGTAGTGCCGAAATGATTCTAGGTGTTGCTGTTCCAATGGTATTAATGTTGGTATCAGAATTCTATTTAATCCAAACCAATCCATCGCAAGATACTTATGAAGCTTATGTACAAAAAACAGCTATTGGTGAAAATGTATATGAAGATGATTCGGATGGAAGTAATAAAAAAGGGGGAAGAGTCATTGGAATTGGAGTTGCCTTAACAGGAGCCTTAATACTTTCATTAGAATTTATTTCTACTATTTTAATTTCTATCGTGGTAGGAGTGGGAGCAGCAGTTTGCTTATTGGGCATCTTCATAGTTTATAAAAATAAAGAATAAATACATACGATTTAATTAAGAAAAAAATGCAAGTAGAAAGCTTTAGTTCAAAAGTAAGATCCAATAAAATTACTACAATTCAATCTGATTTAGTCGTTGTTGGCGGAGGATTAGCTGGTGTTTGTGCGGCCATTGCAGCTGCCCGTGAGGGTGTAACTGTAACTCTTGTTCAAGATAGACCTGTTTTGGGTGGTAACGCTTCAAGCGAAGTTCGTTTGTGGACTTTGGGCGCAACTTCACATATGGGAAACAACAACCGTTGGGCTCGTGAGGGCGGTATCATCGATGAGATTTTAGTCGAAAATTTATATCGAAATAAAGAAGGAAATGCACTTATATTTGATACGGTTTTGTTAGAAAAAGTTTCGAATGAGAAAAATTTAACGCTGTTATTAAACACCGCAGTTTATGAGGTAGAAAAAGCGGATACCAAAAACATTAGTCAAGTTACTGCCTTTTGTAGCCAAAATTCAACTACTTATATCATTAAATCCAATTTATTTTGTGACGCTTCGGGAGATGGAATTGTGGGTTTTCAGGCTGGCGCTGCGTTTAGAATGGGTGCTGAAACAGTGGAAGAATTTGGAGAGAAATTTGCTCCTGACCAATCCTATGGTGAATTACTAGGACATACCATTTATTTTTACAGTAAAGATACGGGAGCACCAGTAAAATATGTCGCTCCAGAATTTGCCTTAAAAGACATTACCGAAATTCCACGATATAAAAGCTTGAGTGATAAAGATTCGGGTTGTCGTTTGTGGTGGTTGGAATATGGCGGACGAAAAGATACCATTCACGAATCTGAAGACATCAAATGGGAACTATGGAAAGTAGTTTATGGGGTTTGGGATTACATCAAAAACTCGGGTGAATTTCCTGATGCTGCAAATCTAACGTTGGAGTGGGTTGGAACGATTCCTGGTAAACGAGAAAGCCGCCGTTTTGAGGGACATTATATGATCAAACAACAAGATCTAATCGAACAAAATACGTTTGAGGATGCGGTGTCTTTTGGAGGCTGGGCAGTCGATTTACATCCTTCGGATGGGGTCTATGACAGCCGTCCGGGTTGTACCCAATACCATTCTAAAGGGGTATATCAGATTCCGCTACGCACCATGATAAGTCAAAATATAGAGAATTTATTTCTTTCCGGACGTATCATTAGCGCTACTCACGTAGCTTTTGGTTCGACTCGTGTCATGGCAACTTGTGCTCATGCCGCACAGGCTGTTGGATACGGAGCGGCACAATGTGTGAAAAATAATTTGAAACCAGCCCAATTGCTAATTTCTGATAATCTAAAAGAATTGCAACAAACCTTGAGCATCAATGGGCAAAGCATTCCAGGGATAGCCATTGATAAAACTCAAAATTTATTGAAACAAGCAACCATCCAAGCTTCTTCTACTTTAAAATTAAACCAAATAGA
This sequence comes from Flavobacterium fluviatile, assembly GCF_010645065.1. Taxonomy (GTDB): domain Bacteria; phylum Bacteroidota; class Bacteroidia; order Flavobacteriales; family Flavobacteriaceae; genus Flavobacterium; species Flavobacterium fluviatile. The sequence goes on from NZ_JAADZW010000011.1 coordinate 52,278, forward strand.
TTTTGACGGTGAATATACATCTCTAGAAGTGGCGGTTGCTCAATTATTGCCTTTCAAAGCCCATCAAAACTATGGCTTTAAAGTAAAAGTAAAAGCGCAAGAAGCTACCATGCTAACAGTACAATTGCGTACTTCGTCCAAAGCCAGAAATTACACGCCTGATATTATTTTAGAAACGATAGAAATAAAAATTAACCCAGGCGAACAAGAAGTAGCTTTTGAATTTAAAACAGCCACGACTGAAAATCAGTATGCTTTTGTTACTTTTTTATCCAATGACAAACTGAGTATTCAAAGCAGTACAAAACGATATACAGGAGTTCTTTCGGTCTTCAATGGACAAAATAAAGCGGTAAATAATAACGGAAAACAAACGCCTCCTGACAACATCGGAATTGATGCTTTTGAATTTTGGATTCCGTTTCGCAGACCCAAAGGACAGAATATTGCCATGCAAATCGAACCAACCGTAGCGTGTTTTGGAGTAGAAAATCTAACCAATGGTTTTGTACGTCCTTATGGCAGTGCCAATGCTTGGTTGGCTGATCTTACTGATACCAAACCAACGCTACAGGTGGAATGGGAAACCGAAGTAGCACTTTCTGAAATAAAACTATTCTTAGACCCTGATTACGACCACCCCATGGAATCGACTTTAATGGGACATCCCGAAGAAGTGGTTCCGTTTTGTGTGCAGAATTACACCATCAAAGACAGGAGTGGAAAAGTTTTATTCGAAAAAAAAAACAATTGTCAAGCAATTAATACTTGGACTTTCGATTCAAAAATAACAACCAAAGGATTTAGCATCGAATTGAAACAAAGCCATCCAAATGTGCCTGTAGCTGTTTTTGAAATTTTTTGCCAATAACCATTGATAGTAAGGATAGAATAAGTCAGTCTTTTATTTTAAAACTAGAAAGAAACAAAGAATAGAGGAAGCTATTGGTCGGAAATAAACAGGCGTAAATATTGAAAATATGAAAACAAAATTAATTATACTGGTATTTTTAGGCTTTATAGTTTCTAATGCCCAAACAATTTCATTAAATGGAAAATGGAAGTTTAAGGCTTCGAATACTCTTTCTGAATCAGAATTGTTGCAATCGGATTTTTCTAATTGGGATACTATGCAAGTACCGGGGAATTGGGATACTCACGAAAAATATGCAACTTATGTGGGCAAAGGCTATTATCAAAAAGACTTTAGAGTTCCTCAAAAATGGCAAGGAAAACAAATCAGAGTTCAGTTTGAAGCTGTTTATGAAACCGCTATGGTTTGGGTCAACGGGAAATTACTAGGTAAACATGTTGGAGGCTATTTGCCTTTTGAATTTAACATCGCTCCTTTTCTAAAACTAGGCGAAAGCAATTCGATTATTGTCATGGCTGATAACTCTTACAAACGAGGCGCTTGGTGGGCTTGGGGCGGTATTAGCCGTGAGGTGTGGTTGGTAGCTACTGAAGATTTGCGTTTCGTTTACCAACATATTGCATCCATACCTGATTTTGAAAAAGGAGAAATCAATTTTTCTATAAAATACAAGGTGGAAAATAATGGTACCAATAGTGCCACAGCTCAAATTCTACCCAAAATTAAAGGGATCGATGTAGCTCCTGTTTCGGTAAAAATAAACCGAAATGCAACCGCTATTGCTGAAATAAAATTCAAACGCAAACTAGCTGATTTTAAATTTTGGCATTTTGATAGTCCTAATTTGTACCAATTGACGAGCGAACTGCAAGTAGAGGGAAAAAAAGTGGATGTTACCGAAGATAATTTTGGTATTCGAAAGTTTGAAGTTCGTGGCGAACAGTTTTATTTGAACAATCAAGCGGTACGTATGAATGGAGTCAATCGGGTACACGATCATCCTAAATACGGCAATACCGAGCCAGATGGATTGATTAAAAAAGACATGAAAGACATTCAGTCTTTAGGTTGTACGTTCTCGAGATTGATGCATGCGCCTTTGTCCAAAAACCTTTTGGATTATTGTGACAAAAATGGTTTTCTATTAGTTGAAGAAATTCCGGTTTGGGGCGATGATGACCCTCAATCGTTTCCAAATAATCCAGTAACCAAAAAATGGATGGCCGATATGATCGAAAGAGATTTTAATCATCCCTCAGTGGTGGCTTGGAGTGTGGGGAACGAATTACGTGATGCTGTAGCAGACTGGGACGAAAAAGCTTTGACTAAAGACCAATACGATTATGTAAATGAGATGCTCGATTATGTGGCTAGTTTAGATACTACCCGCCTAAAAACCTATGTTACCATTACGTCTTATCGTAAGGGAGAAATTGGCACAGAACCTTACGAAAAAGTAGATTTTATTTCGATGAATAGCTATGGAAATGCTCCTGTATTGGCGCAAAAAACACATGAAAAATTCCCAGGCAAACCCATTTTTGTTTCTGAAATTGGATTAAGCCAGATTGGTAATGAACCCAATTCGGAACTGCGTAAAGAATTGGTGACTTATATCAAGGAATTAAAACAATTTCCTTGGATTTCGGGTGTATCGCTATGGAGTTACAATGATTATAGAAGTAATTACAAAGGCACACCCACATCGGGTTATAGAGAATGGGGAATTGTAGATGCTTTTCGAAAAAAGAAAAAGAAAGCGTATGTACAATTGAAAGCCCTTTATAAAGAATGGGAAGAATAATTTAAACAAAAACTATTAAACAGTTTACAAACTCAATAAAATACAAATGATGTTAGCTATTTTAAATAAAAACCGAATTACGACCACAATTTCTATCGGATTAGTTACTTTATTTTTAGCCACTTCTTGTGGAAGTTCGAAGCAAAAAGAGATTGTCGGTTATCCATGGGATATTCCACAAACCAAACCAAACCGAACTTTGAGTGCGGCTATGGAGCGTTTGTATGACAATTATTTAACTCCAAGGCCGGAGGATAACGAACTCTTTTCGAGTTTTAAATATACAGAACTCAAAGGATTTGATTATCATAATGGAGACGGAACAATCTCAAGACGTGACCCTTCCAAAATTATTTTCGAAAATGGAAAATACTATGTTTGGTACACTAAAAGAGATACAGAAACAGCTCCTGTAGGTGCTAGTAAAGCTAGTGAAAGTACCGAAAACATTCCCTCAACCGATTGGGATTTATGTGAAATATGGTACGCTACCAGTAAAGATGGCTTGTCTTGGGAAGAACAGGGCGTGGCAATCGAAAGACCTTTACTGCCACAAGTAGGATGGCGCTCAGTAGCGACTCCTGATATTTTAAAATGGGAAGGAAAATTTTATTTGTATTACCAAGGGTTTATGGAAGCCAGCGGAAAAAAAGGAGATCATTGTCCTGTGACTGCTTCATACTCTGATTCACCAGATGGCCCATGGATAGCGGCAAATAAAATAATTGTCGAAAATGGTGATAAAGGGACTTGGGATCAATTTTCTATTCATGATCCGTATCCTTTATTGTATAAAGGTAAAATCTACTTGTATTTTAAGGCGGCTTATGGTGATCGGCCTGATTATTTAGTTGGGAATGGCTTGGCTATGGCCGATAATCCTTTGGGACCATTCACTAAGCATCCTTTGAATCCTTTATTCAATTCAGGTCACGAAACCGCTTTGTTTCCTTTTAAAGAGGGTATTGCTGCCCTGATTACAAGTAACGGAAATGAAAGCAACACTATCCAATATGCAAAGGACGGAGTCAATTTTAATATTGCTTCGGTTTCGGCTTTGCTGCCTACTGCTGCGGGGGCTTATGTACCCGATGCTTTTACAAGTAACGGCAACGGACGTGGTATAAGTTGGGGATTATGTCATTTTACAGATATGGGTGGTCCTAATAAAAACTATAGTATTCTAGGTCGTTTTGATTGTGATTTAAGTTTAGATATCTATGACCCGAAAATGAAAAACACGAATCTCTTTTTGAAACCAGAAGTATATTTTTCGCAAAAACTTTCAGTAGAGCAATTGGAACGGATAAAAAAGGATAAAAACTAAATCCAGCATGCAAAAGCTCACATTATTGATCCAATTAGCGTTGGAAACAGATCTATAGTTAATCTCCAACGCTACTAATGCTCAAGATTTCAAATGTTGTATTTTTTTCGAGAAAAGTAAATTTAGTTTGAAATTTTTGAGCTTTATTGTTTTATGACCTTTTGGGAAATTGTAGTGCCATCTTCCCAATTGATTTGTGCAAAATACATTCCAGCGCTTAAGTTTTTGGTAGCAATAGTAGCATTGGTATTATTGATTTTTTCAACCAACAATTTAGTTCCGCTCAAACTGTAAATTTGAACAGTGCTTATGTTTTTTTCTGATTTTATTTGAATAGAATCTTTAAAAGGATTTGGAAATAGCATCAATTTTTTTTCTTCAATCTTGGCATCTTGTTTCCCTAAATTTGGATCGGTCACAGGTTTGTAAATTCGAATCCAATCGATATTGAAATTATGATTGTCAAAATTTGTAATTTCTTCATCAGTAGGAGTACGTCCTTTACAGGCATTCCAGTTTTGATCTTCCATATTAATAATGATATCCATTTCTTTTACCAGTCCCGTGCGTGTAGTGGCAGTTCTTGGAGTAGCTGTTGAGGTATAGTTTAATGGGTCTATTCCGTCTTTGCCGTTCACAGTATCTAGATTGTCCATTACCTTGACTAATTGACCATCCAAGTAGTATTCTAACCGAGTTTGACTAGCCCAGTACACACCAAGACGAATCCATTTGTCTGTCCAATAGGTTTTTGTAGCTCCCGTGTACCATGTGCTGGCATCGGTAGGCTGATAATCCAAAAACGGACTTCTAATAAATACATGGTGACTTAAATGCAAACGTTGTGCTAGCCAATCATTTCTAGTTGCTTTTCCGCCGTATGCTTCCAGGATATCGATTTCTTGGGTGTCATCTGGACTAAGCATCCAAATATCAGAAGCCATAACTGCATTTGCGATTTTAAAACGCGCTTCTACATATACAGGGTACTTTACCCTTGTTTTCGATGTAATGCAGCCCGCTCTTGTAGCCGCCATAGTCCAGCTTTCGGCAACATTATCTCCATCACAATCTACAGTAAAAGTCTTAGTTTCATTTGCTTGTCTAGTTGCAAAAACATGCAGATTTCCTCCGCTAACGGTAGTATTCTCATACCTCCATTTTGTAGGCCCTGGACCATCCCAAGTGTTGTGATAAAAGTTAGTCCACTTTCCGCCAATCGTTGCTTGATTAGTGGACGCTTCATAGGTGTAATTAAAATCATCAGACTGTGGCTGAATTTTCCAAATTTTTCCTGTTCCAGCATTTGCAGGAACGGGAATGCCATTCCAATCTTGACTGTATAAAAACGGAGACATACATAAAGTAAGCAGTACAATTAATTTTAGTTTCATTATTCTTTGTTTAAATAATTATAATCTTTTTTTGGTCCCGCAATTTAGTTTTTCGAAGTATAAGTCAATGTTTACGGGACTAGATATAAACTGAACAATAGTAACAATTAGAAAAATATCTCAACAATTCTGTGGAACAGGATCATCATCTATCAACTTTTGCAAGCAGGATGGAGTTTGCAGGTTAAAATATATGATTTTGATTAATCGAGTTATACACTTACTATCTGTTTTATTTCTTTTTGATATATGGGTTTGGCATTTACCATTCTTTCTATCGATTTATGAAAAATACTTGTTTTAAATTGAGAACGATTTATTCTAAAACAAAACTCATCAAAATAAGCTTGGATATGCCATTTACTAACATGAGTTGGTATTGTTCTAATCCATGATTTCAATTGCATGATTACAATGTGTAATTCCTTAAAATTTTTACCTTGATCACTTAGTTTTTGTTCAATATTATAAAGCTTTTTTAGAGGGTCATATCCTCTCCATTTATCGGTAACTATTTTGGCACTTTTGCTTATATGCTCTTCAAAAATTGGTGTTAGTGATTTTGAAGAATAGTCATCAATAGATTTTACATAAACTCTTTTTATTTGATGCTTTTTGTTTAACTCTACTGCTATTACTGCCTTTTTCTTTTTAGAGTTATAACTCCTTCCTTGTTTTGCTTCTTCTTTTCCACCCACGGTAAATTCATCTACATGAACCAGTTCTGACAAAGGATATTTCTGACTGCTTTGCATTGCTTTACGTACTTTTTGCATAAAAAACCAGGCGGTACCTTGGCGAATTTCAAAACGTTTGCCCATTTGAATACTTGAAACACTTTTACCACTAGTTGTCATTTCAAATACGATACAAAAAGCTTTATGTAAACCAAATTTAACCTTATGAAAGAATGTATTGGCAGTAGAACTTTCCACATGTTGGCAGCCGTAACATTGATAATTATATCCTGATTTTTCACATCCTTTTGTATGACCACATTTCATATAAATAAAGCCATCTTTCCATTTTATTTGTGCTAAATAAGCTTTGCAAGCTTCATCATCCGGCAATTCTTTTATAAAGTTTAGTATGCTTTGTCCTTCAAATGCTTCCATAGTAGTTGATTTTAAAGGCATAGAGATACAGAAACTAAATGACTAACTCAATTGATTAAATTTCTTAAATGTACCTGAACTGCCTGATGATTATGTATTAAAATGGAAAGTGAAATTTCTGACTAATATTTGTCAAGACATTTCTATATTAAAGTGGCAGATACTGGATATGACGGTTTCAAATAATTGAAGCAACAGTACAATACGCTCCAAACGATGACGGACTATATGATGTGGAGGGTCTTTTTTTTTTTATTCGCCGATCTATACTTCACTCGTTATATGATGGGAACAAGTGGAAAAGATGGAATGAGGTCTATTGCCATCACGTCAATTTTAGATGTGTGAAGCTGTAACTATAACATTTCATGAAAGTTATCTGCTTTTTAAGATTTTAATCTGTTGTTTGCAATAGATACAGTGAATGTGCTGCTATTCGCGAGATGCTTTTTAAATAAAGTACTGTATAATAGTTTTGAATCTAAACTTGTTAGCAGTTGATTTTGCTTACTTTCTATTTTCCAAAAAATCATGTGCCATGATTTTGCTGCAATTCTAAAACGAGTGATTGCTATAATATTTTTGATGTTTCTAAAAGTTTCGAACCTAAACTTCTTAGACCTTGATTTTGATGAGGTTGTACTTTTTCAAAATGCATTGTGCCACGATTGTGCCACAAAACTTAGACGGGTGAAATATCTTTAAAAAACGCCCTAAGTTTTTGTGGCAGAAAAGGTATCCACCCCAATTACAATTTATCTTTTTTAATAAATGATTTCACAGTGCATTTTCCTAAAGTTAAATTGAAAGTAATGTTATCTTTAGACAATCTTTGTTGTCCTGATGGCAGCGTTTGTAATTTTCTAAGAAAATGAAAAATTTCATCCACTACAGGATCGTATAATATTTTTCCTTTTTCAAAATCAAAGGACTCGGTTCCAAATGAAGCAATCACATTATCTGTTGTAAGATCATAAGTTTCTGGATCTGTATTTTGATACTCATCTAAGATAAATCGTGTTTCAACTCCAATCAGATCATATTTTTCTAAAACAATACTATTTAAAATAGCAATATTGTGGCCAAATTTTTTCTTCTGTACGCTTGGGTAAATTATAGCTTCTATATTATCTTTTGAGGGAACAGGATAAAACAAAAATTGAGATGATAGTTCCGCACTAAAAAGATAATCTCGTGGTCGGTCTCTGGATACTTCAAGACTGAAAACATCGACAAAGAAATCCTCCAAGATGTGGAAGATCTCTTGTAATTGATTTTCAAATATAGGATTTAGAGTTTTATCCTTTTGAATTAAATTACAATTAATTGTTGCTCCTTCTTTTAGTTTGAAATGAGATAGGGTTATTACATCACCTTTTTTGGGTTTCATTTCCCAATATGCTTCTGCTTCGTTAATACCGCAGTAAAGTACTTGGTGTTTGGGTAAATTACAACGACCATAATTGCATAAATCAACAGGGGGAGCAAGAAGTTGAGAAATATCAGTCAAATAACTTAATTCAGAGTCTTTTAAAATTTGATTATTTATTGAAATACGAACTATTCTTTGCGGAGGATCTTTTCGATAACTACCCGGTTTGATATTGAAAAAAGTATGAATGTCGTTTTGTAATTTAACAAAATCTTCATTTGATAAATCATGAGTTTTGCCTAAAAGAGTTCTATAATAGTTAACTTTCTCAAGAATATCTTCAGTACGATTTAGATTTAGTTTTTCAGTATTGTATTTGTTATTAGCTACTTTTTCTATCATTACACTCTATTGTTTTAATTAGTTATTTTTTATTTAAGTAAATTTCATTCCATCTTTTAAAACAAATTGATTTGACTAACCAGTATACATAAAATATTATCTTTTATATTTTTCTTCATCGGGCGACATCCATCTTTAAAGAATAATATCATTAAAAGTAATAACGTTATAAAAATTTACAGGATACTTTCTCTCATTAAATAACCATGTATTGAACCACGTTCTATCATAAAATCAAGTATTGGGATGACCTTATTTTTTAATCTTATATCCTGTTTGATTTGTTTTTTATTTATAAAAATAAATTTTCTCATAAATATCTCTAAATAATATTCTGTATTTGATTGTAGCTTGCCTAAATTTAGAAATCTATTTTTGAAGATAATCGGGTATATCAAATCAATGCCTTCCTGTGTAAATTTACTGCCGATAGAGTTTACTACTTTGGCAACTGAATATAATACAGCGGGCTGATCTACCAATTCTGCTGCAACATTACGATATAAGGCTAAATTTTCCTTTTTTAAACTGTGCCATTGTTCTGTATTTTCTCTCCAATTATTCCAGGCAAGAAGGTATGTCCAGATTAAATCGTTTATACTATAACTACGGGAGTTTTTGCAGACTGAAATAAAAGCTGGATACAAACTGTCCCATACCTGCCAAAATTGTTCGTAATGATTCATTCTATCTTGCGCAAAAATAATTTGGTCTAAAAAAGAAACTGTTTCTTCAGATACCTGAAAAGAATCTTTAAAAGGATTAAGGTAAATGTCCATTTCACTTTTTTCCCTTTCTAAAATAAAGTAAGCATATCTTTTAAAAATATTTACACGTTCTTTATAAATGTCTATATTTTCATTTTCTTCGCGATATGTTCTCCTGTCTTGTAAAAGGATTGCAGCGAGTTTGGGTAAGGATTTTTGGTAAAAAGTTAAATGGTCTCTATCTTTTGTATTTGATGGAATTAACTGATAGATTATCTCTAAATCCTGAATACTGAACGCAGCAATATCGATCTGCTCAAATGACAGATTATCAAAAGAGAAATCCGGAAGCTGATTTTCAAGTTCCACGAAGATAGTTTCTTTTGAAATTCTTTGCCAGTGGCCCGATTCCTTTTTTTTCTTTTTGTAAATGCTATCATATATAGGTTTTAAAATGCAAAAGCCTAGCAAAATTTTTTGACTGCTAACAGGATCTGTCTGCCAGAGATTGGACTTATGAATTGCTTCAATAGCATAATCGCATATGCGTTTGTAATAACCAATTGGTGTCCTGTCAAAAAGGGATAAAACTAAAATTGAAACACAGCTTTCATTATTTTGGGGATAAATTTGCATTAAAGCCGGAACTGCATTTATTGATGCTTCTACACCATCACTTATCTGATAATCGTAATCATCAGAAAATAGCTCAGAAATTGACGTGAGAATTATTTCATTGCAAAAATCCTTGTCTTCTGGAGATAATATATCTTTATATTGAATCATTAGCTTAGAACAAACATGTCCTGGTATGCTGTAATCAAATATTCCCATTGCTTGTCTCCCCTCTTTCAGCTCCTGTACTAATTGTTTCGTTTCTAACAAAGCCGTGAGAGGATTGCTGTCATATTCTAAAAGTTTAGCACTAGCAGTTTGCTCTCTGCCGGAGATAAAGTCGCCCCAGGTTCTTAAAAATGAGTATTTAAAAGTATCATCAACATCTTTAACTGCCTGCTCGCTTTGTTGTTTTTGTTCCTCGGAGAGATTATTGGGGGTAAATTCAACTACAAACTTGTTATCCTCCTTACTTAAAATTTTCACAGAAAGGTTTCTTCTGTCCATTCGTGCCAGTAAAATATGTAAAGTATGATTTTCATGCTGGGATTTTTGACTCAGATTTTCTTTATGAATGTCTAAGATTTTATAAAGACTATTGATAAAGTCGGTATTTTGATCCTCGGTAAAGTTTGTAACTCCACAAAATTGATAGTTTAGAAAAATTCTTTCCAGATTTAGGTTTCTATGACTGTCCTCACATGTTTTTATTCGTTCGTCATTATAGAATGTATCATGATCCAATCCAAATCCTATCGAATATAATGATTTAGCCTGATGCTCATTAAGGCTTCTTGAAGAATCCATATGGAAAAAGTCCAGTGTTTTGAATAAAACCAAAGCAACATTATAAAATTTATCAGGATAGGCCAATATAACGCTGCATACAACCGCTGTAATTGAAGCTGATTTTGATTTTAGAAGCTTTAGTAGTACTTTTTCCAGAATTTCAGTCTGCGGTAATTCTGCTAATTCCAGGAGCATTTTCTCCAATGCCATATGAACCGACTGTAATAAATAGGGAACCACCGGACTGCTAAATCCTCTGTAAGCTCCCCAGAATGCCCAGCATAAATATTGTTTTACCTGCTCATTTTCAATGTACAAGGTTATCTCGGTAACATCATCTTTACCATAATCGGATTTACGATATGATTCTACAGCATCGTTGGTAAATTCAATTATGAAATCAAGAGTTTGATAAAAGGAATTCTGCAGCAGCCAGTAAATAGGTGTCTGGTATGCACTTGCCGGAGAATAATTAAACCTAAATTCATCTGCAATGCCATATTTGGTTTCTACATGAAAACTATCAGATTCAAAAGGATGTTTCTTTTTTTTGCTTTTTCGCCAAAATAAACCGCAAAGCTCAATAACAGATAATGGCAGTTTTTTAATCAGATTTAATGCAAGGTAAGGTTTGCTTAAAATAGTAGAGCAAAGTCCTTCATACGGCGAATTGTGGCTTCTCCATTGGTTGGCAATAACTTTGTCAAAGATGTTTTTTAATTCAGAGCTTATTTCATTAGAGGAATTAAAAACAACATTTAAGATTTTTTGTTGCGCTTTATCATCAATGTAAAATTTTTCAATTGTTTCTGTTTTTTCAATAATGCTCAATGCTAACAGGCCTGAAATCCGTGTTGTTTCTCCATCCTTTTTATACTTAGTCCAATCGGCCAAAATAGGTAAAATTATTGGTAGGTTATTTTCAAAAAAAGAGCTTTTATATTTATCAATAAAAGCAATTACTACTTCCCATCCTTTGCCTTTTGGAGCTGTCGAATAGAAATCTTTTGTTGCAGCTATTTCTGTACATGCAATTCTCAATAAAAATAAAATTCTTTTTAGGGTTTTAAATTCTTCTGAGATAATGTTGTTTTCGAAAAAATTAAAAAAATATTCTGAATAATCTGAAAGTAAAATTGAGATGAGCAATTCATCTTTCCAAAACTGAGAAATGTCAGCAGCTACAAAAATATTTTGAACAAAAGTTTCTACCTCGCTTGAATTTTTAGATAACTGTTCTGACATCCAAAGCCTAAAAGCTCGTCTAATAGGCAGTGAATTTCCTAATTCTTCAAAGAAAAGCGATACATTAACATGATTGGCATAAGTACGGGATATTATTTTGTCTAAAGCCCATTCTTCATAAATATCATGCGTAATAAAGTATCCGTTATGTGTTTGATCATAACCAAGAATTTCATCTTGTTTCAAATGAAATAAAGCAGATTGGGGTAATGTATCGGGGCTAATATAAAATAGACCCAATTCACATCTTTTTTTTGCAATATATATGAGGGATCGGTCTCTTTCCAGATGTAGGTTGTCCCTTTGAATATTACTATTTTGAATTTTCTTTTTCCAGATTAAGTCAATAAAGTTTCTAAAATTTCCTTCTTTATCAATCTTAGGATAATATTTTATATACTCATTCAGATAAAAAAGATTAGAAAGCCTTTGGGAAAAATTTTCATTCGCAGGCAAAATAAAATTATTTTTCTCTGACAATTGAGTTAATTCATCTGGCGTGATTAAAGGGATATTGATGACCTCACAAGATAATTGATAGTTTTCAGTAATATGAAATGATAGATCATTGAGATAAGAATACCGGGTAGTAAAAACTATATTCCAACCATTACTTATGAGTAATTTAATTAACTTATTCAAAATATCATTGTTAGCTAGTTCAGCCAGTTTTTCTGCAGAATCAATAACAAACACCTTTTTAGGTTCTTTTTCATATGCTTCAAAAAAAAGATCAAATGTGAAGTTATTATTGAATCGAAGCAATTCATTTATGTTAGATACATTAAGCTCTGTAGCCTTAAAGATGCATATTGGGAAACTGGTCGAAAAAGTATTGTAGAATTCTTTAAAGACAGCTGTTTTTCCGCAACCACCTTCTCCCGATATTATGATATTTTCGTTCCGTCCAAGTGAATGGTTCAGCTGTTCGATTATACCACTTCTGTCAATCTTAATTTGACTGCCATTAAAGTTAATTTCTGTTTGGATTGCCTGAAGTATATTTTCATTGTGCTTAACAATTTCGTCAATTAGAGCGGCACCGTCAGGTTCGAGCTTAAAAAAAAGATCCTGAATATATTTGTTCTCAGGCAAGGACAATTGCAATTCAAAATGGCTTGGTACTTGCCACAGAATTTCAATATCTATTTTTTGCGCTGCTTTCTCAATTTCAATTTGATATTTCGGCTTTTTTTTATCTGTTTTGCTACTTTCAGAAAGTTCTATATTTGTGTAGAGATATACTGTATTTAAGTGCGGGTTCTTTGATTTCGCTTTTGTTATAGACTCAATAATATCCTTTTGCGATATTGAAGATGTATAATATTTAGCTTGGAATCCATAATATTTCCCTTCTTTTTCAAATGGCTCTGTTTCTATTCCTGTTTGGTTTTTATAACGGAACAAGCCTATTTTGTTTCCAAATACAGAACAAAACAGCAGATAAGACAATTGTTCAAATGCCCATTGTTCACGGTTGTTATATTTTAAATCAAAAATCTTCCAATTCATTCTCTTATCATTTTAAAATTTAAAGATTAAATATAGGTTTGAATCACTTTTTTATTTATAAAGTATTTTAGATTGTTTTTATTTTAATTTTGGCTGGTTATGGGTGATGTTGTTTGTTTTTGTCTGTCTAGTATTAGCGCTTGTTAAATATTTCTTTTTGGACTTTATTGCAAGTTTATGGTATTTCTACAATCAGGATAATTTGTGCATCCTAAAAAGTTGCCGTACTTTCCTGCTCTTTTTGTCATAAAACCGCTTTCGCAATTAGAACATACAAATTTATCTTTTAAAATATCTACGCTACTATATGTCTGATTACAAATAGGATAATGTGAACATCCCAAAAATTGATTGCCATTTACTGAATTTTGTCTTATCACCAGTTTCCCTGTTTTGCAGTAAGGACAATTAGTAATATTTAACTTTCCATTAATATTAGCTAATAAGTAATTATTGTCTGTTAACAATTCTTCTGTAAACAAGGAAGCTTCTGATGGGACTAGTAATATAACTTCATTTTTAGTTCTGGTTAAGGCAACATAAAATAACCGGCGCTCTTCTGCAAATCTATATTCTTCTTCTTCACTCAGCAAGAGAGACAAAATAGGATCATCAGTCATTTTGTTAGGGAACCCCATCAGATGATTTCGAAGATTCAAAATAATAACATTATCGGCTTCTGTTCCTTTGGACTTGTGTACAGTTAGATATTTAATATTAATTTTTTCGAGTCCTTTGACTTCTAAGGTATCATTTCTTTCAATATATTTTATTTTGCTATCCGGTCTCAGTCTTATCAGATCATTGATATCAAAGCTGTGCCTTCCTAAGACCAAGATTGATTTCTCACCATATTTACTGACTAACTTTTGTATTTCATTGATGAAAACTTCCTCAATTTCATCGGGTTTATAATACACAAAATTTAAGGGATCTTCCAAAGGCTCTTTATTTGAACTTGGCTTTTTGGATATTTGCTTTGGATTTTTTTGAATGTATTTTGAACTGATGTCAATAAGTGACTGTGAATTTCTATAAGTTCGTTCTATCAGTAATTGCTCATAATTGCCAACATGTTTTTCAAAATTACTAAATAAAGAAACATCGCTGCCTGCAAAGCGGTAAATAGACTGCCAGTCATCTCCCACGCAAATTAATCTTGCACCTGACAAGTCCCGAACTCCTTTGATCAGATTAAACCGGGAAAACGAAATATCCTGGTATTCATCAATAATTATATATTTATAGGTGTAGTTGGGCTTATGGTTTTTTACAGTGTCAGCAGCTTTATTGATCATATCATTGAAATCAATTTCATTTCTTTTTTTTAGAATCTGATTGTATTTTTTAAGAATTGGGAGTACAAACTGTAAAAACATTCCCTGGCGCTCAATCATGTAAGGGTTTTGGGATTTATTCTTCTCCGACAGTAAACTCATTAATGAATCATGATTTAATTGTCTAGATTTGATTAGATTGATAAAGCTTTCAATGAGCTTATTTATTTCTTTTCCAAAGTTTTTTTCATCTTCTGACACTTTTGTATAGATATCCTTAGTATCTCTTGGCTTAAAAGTTATATTCTCTGCTATAAGTATATTTTTAAGCTTCTCCAATAAAACATTATCTCTGTTAAAATAGGAGTACGTTTCCAAAAGTTTAGTTTTATGGATTTTGTGCGTACTTCTTTTTAACTCCATTTCTTCCACATATTTTTGTTCATGTAATGGCGATAACCATTTTGCCCGATTATGCTCATCCACACCGAAATGTTCTAGATACAATTTGTAATCGGTTATAAAGAAGTCAGGACGATACATGGTATCTCCAAAGGGATAAGGCTTTTCGTATTCATATTCAATTCCATTCAGATATAAAAAATTGGCTATCATAAGTTCCTCTACACTTTTTACTTTCTCACCATGTATTGAATTTAGATTGGATTTTGCTGCTATATTTAGAGGCTCACATTTTGATTTTAATGTTTGAAAATCAATCCCTTTTTCTGTATCTATTTTTTCGCCTAATGAATTGTAATTGTCATTTTCCTCTGGAATGTTCATATAGCATGCTACATATTGAATATATGATTGCAAGGCTTTTTCATCATCTAAAATATCGGTTTTTAAATATTCCTTGATTATACTGCTTAAAGTATTTTCGTTAGTAATAGCTGGAACATCTGTGTGATTTTTTTTAATTATGTCGTAGCCAAGTTTATGAAAGGTCGTTGCCTGTACGTCAAGGTTAAGTTTGTAGAGTCTTTCATTTAATTCGTCTACAGTTTTTTTTGTAAACGATAATAGTAGGATTTCATCAGGACTAATGTTTTTCTGTTCAATAAGATATTGAACTTTACCCAGAATTGTTAATGTTTTTCCAGAGCCTGCTCCTGCAATTATTAAATTTGAATACTCATCTGTGATTACAGCGGTACGCTGCTGGTCATCCAGTTTTTTTTGTTCAATATTGTCAAAGTACAGTTTTAACTTTTCTTTCTGTGTATTGACATAATTTTGGTTATACTGAATTATGTATGTATCAAAATCTTCAAAAATGCTATTAAAAGTCTTTACAGTTTCCTCTTTTTTGTAAAAATTAGTTTTGTTTTTAAAGAATTGACGCGCTGATGAATATTGAGATTTTATCTGGTCACGTTCAACCCAAGTGATGTAGTCGTTTAATTTTTGAATATTGTCTATGAAATCTTTCGCTTGATCTAGATTAATTATGTATTTGGTGTCTTTATACTTTTTCTTTTCTTGCAATTGCTGAAAGATAACAAGAAAAAGGAACATCGAAGCGATAATAATTATTAAAACCATATTTACTTTTGATCTGAGGTTAACTTAAAACCTTGTTCTATTTTAGAATTACTATCAAGTGATTTTATATCAATTTTAAAAAATCTCCATCTTTTTTTACAATTTCAAATTTGACTGCTTTTTTGATGGATTGTAATATATGGTTTCGCATATCTTCTGTAACTCTTGCAAATCCAAAAAGTTTCGCAATTAAGATAACAGCATTATCTGGTTGAATAGCGATAGAACTTTCAACAACTTTAATGATTGCCAAGTTCATCTCTTCATCAGAAATAAGACTTAATTTTTTTGAATTTGGACTAAGTAAACTTCTATCTCTTATTACTGGTAAATGATCTTCAAAATGCCAAAGAAATTCATCTTTCTTTTTAATTAAGCCAGTTCTAATAGCATAGTTTACTGCATCTGTAATAGATGCTCTGACACGGCTTCCTATTTTTGAAATGCCATTTGCATCTGCAATTCGACGAGCCATTTCTTCAAAATGAACAGGGCTTTCTACTTTGACGACTTCATGTATCCACGCTCCAAGTTTTCCAAGGGAATAAGTATGAATTTCTTGATGGCAAACCTCAATAGGAAGAGAAGCTTTTATATAGCGGGGGATTGAATTATCAATTTCTTCAGGCTCTTCCCGGACAAGATTTTTTAAATCTTCCATTAATTCTTCTTCAAGTGCATCATTATGTTCAACTTGATTTTTAGCATTTTCAATAGTTTCTATTAAAAGTCTTAGCTCTCCTTGGGGATTGCGGAACCAATCAGTGCTCCATACATTAAATAATTTCCAGCCCATGCCTTCAAGGACTATAGTTCTTAATCTATCTCGATCCCGAGCTGATTTTGCAGTTTCATAAGACTTTCCGTCGCAGCATATTCCAAGAATATATCTTCCAGGATTATCGTTATCAACTATTGCCAAGTCAATATAAAATCCAGCAGAGCCGACTTTTTCTCTCACGATATAACCATTATCGCGAAGACTTTGAGCAATAATTTCCTCAAATGGCTGGGGTTTAGTTATTATTTCTTCCTTGTCGCTTTCAAACTTCCCATGCTGTGCATAATAAAGAAAACTTTTTAATGCTCGAATACCAAATTTCGCATTTGGTCCAGGATTCATATCACTGGCTGTAATATTTGTGAATACTTCACATCTGCTTTTTGCCCTTGTAATTAAAACATTTAGTCTTCTTTCACCACCTTCATTATTTAGAGGTCCAAAACTCATAGGTACTTTACCATCTTCAGTTCTTCCATAACCAATACTAATAAAAATGACATCTCGTTCATCTCCTTGAACATTTTCAAGATTTTTGATAAAAAGAGGTTCAGTAGCGTGGCTCCTAAAGAAATTTTCAACTTCAGGATTTTTTCTTCTTTTTACTTCAAGTGCATTTTGAATAGCCTGCATTTGCGCTGTGCTAAAAGCAACAACGCCGAGACTTAGCTTCGGATTATTTAGCGCATGGTTAATGATAGCATCAGCAACTTTTTCAGCTTCTTTAGGGTTGGTGCGTGTTTTACCTTTGTCATAATAAGTATCTGGCAGGTGGTTAAATGCTAAACCCATTTTGCTTCTAGATCCGGGACTTGGAAAAATTATTAATTTATTTTCGTAAAACTCCTGGTTTGACAAGTTAATTAAGGATTCATGTCTACTGCGATAATGCCAGCGCAACATACGTTGAGGAGCACCTTGAGCATCACACATTCCAAGGATGCTCTGCATATCAGCAGTTACGTTTTCTTCATCTTCAGTATCGGTATTTAGTTTGTCAAAAAAACTTGTTGGAGGCATTTGCTTTGTATCCCCCACAACAACTACTTGTCTTCCACGTAAAATAGCACCCAAAGCATCAACAGGACGTACTTGGCTGGCTTCATCAAAAATAACCAGATCGAAATCAATACTATTTGGAGGGAGAAAATTTGCAATTGACATTGGACTCATCATTATAACAGGTTTAATTGCTTGAATTGCCAGTCCCGCTTCCTGCATAAGTTTCCTAATCGGCATATGTCTGGCTTTACGGTTGAATTCGCTTTTAAGTACATTAATTTGTCCGCCGCCTTCCTGTTTTGGTAAACTTTCCCAATGTTTAAGAGCAACTTTGGCGCGATTATAGAACTGATAAAGTACATCAAGTCGTTTAAATTTTTCGATGACTTCTTCATGACTTGATCTTTCAAATTTTCGAAGTTCTACACTATTAGTCATTGCCTGCTCAATCAAATGTTCGTACCAAGTTTTTTGTACAGCTGTTTTTAAATGCAAAACAGCGTCGGGCCAGTTATAAACTGCTCTAATCAAATAATCGGCTCCATTTCTTTCAATCTCTTCTTTCATTACGTTCCAAGATATTGCCTGATGTATCTCAGGTAGATTTTCGAACCAATTTTTTATTAAGCTTTGCTGTTTTGCTAAACTTGTATTTAGTATTTGATTATCTTTTAAATCCAGTTTTTCTAAAAGTGACTTTAATGAAATATTTTGTTTTTTTAAAGCATTCTCCAAATTAATTAAAAAGTCAGCCGCAACAGAAGACTCCTGATTTTTGCTAAGAAAGGATAGAAATGTGTTTGATATTACGTCATCCTGAATAAGAAGGTGTACCCCTTGTAGATATTGAACTGCTTTTTTAACAGTTTGCCAATCTGTTCGTTTCTTTTGATATCTGATATCAAATAATTTTTGCGCTAAAGGTTCTAAAGATAGGAGAGAAGCTGTAAGACGCTTTCCTTCCATTAAAGCATTAACATACTCTAATTTTGTGTTTAAATCTGAAGGTACCTGAGTTGTGAGAAGTGCCGACAATCTTTTTACACTATTTTTATAATCTCCTATTAAAAATTTATACCACTTACTGCCATGTACAATTAAATTTTGCCTGATTTCAAGTAGATCATAATCCCAAGATTCTGGAATAACTAAATTGTCATATTGTCTATGCAGTTCCTCTAGTCGAATTCCAGTTTCTAATAATTCGGCAATATCAGCTTGATTATTGAGCCAAGCAGAATCGATTATATTCATGGATGTGAGGCCTGGATTCTCAGATGCAGTTTTTATAGTTTTTAATAATAGCTTAACATCATCTATTTCTGTGGACGGATTAATTTCAACATAATTTGAAATGGAAGTAATAAGAGTTATTACCTCACTTGTATCTTTAATTACAATTTCTAATAATTCTTTTGAGGTTTCCTCATCTATTGGGAGGAAAATTTTTATATCAGTTCCATAAAACAGCAAGTTCTCAGGTTGTCCAATTTTTTCTAGTCTTACCTGTATTTTTTCAGCCAGTTGTTCAACCTCTTTAATCTTTATAGAATCCCATATGCTAATATTTCCAACGTGTATTTTAGGAAATTTATAATCTTTATTACGAGTTGTTATTTTTAGTAAATTTCCCATCACTTCTTGTGCTGAGTAACCACTTTTTGAAATTTCAGAATTTACCGAAGTACAATATTGATTAAGTTCGTTTATCATAGGATGAAGAAATCTAATTTCTTCTTCCAAACGTGTTATTGTTGGCCTGCCTAAATCAAGTATCCGTTTTAATTCATTATGTAATTCTCTTTTGTTTGCTTTATGGCTATGTAATTCTAAGCATGCTTCTCCTAAGTTAACACTGTCTAATCGTCGTTTTACAACTTCTAATGCGGCCATTTTTTCAGCAACAAAAAGCACTTTTTTTCCATTTCCGACAGCATTTGCTATAAGATTTGTAATGGTTTGTGATTTCCCTGTTCCTGGAGGTCCTTGTATTACCATGTTACGCCCTTCATGTACAGCAAGCATTGCAATTACTTGTGAACTGTCGGCATCTACTACTTGCATAAGCTCATCCGCATTCGTATCATTGTCAAGATGATGTTCTTCACCAATTGATGGTTGAGGTTCATTAAATCCAGTATCGAATAAAGATTGTAAAATATTATGGTTGAATGGTTTTTTATCTTCTGGCCATTTGTCACTGTCTAAATCATGATAAATCATAAATTTACCAAAAGAAAAGAATCCTAATTCTATGGCATCCTCTTCAACTTTCCAATTTTCAATATGGCTGATCCGTTCTTTTATAATGCTGTAATATGCTTTAAGATCTAGTTCTTCCTCCTCCGGGAGATCAGGAATAGTGATGTTGTAATCTACCATCATTTTTGCCTGCAATGATAGATTTGGCCCGATTTCAGTGCCACTATATCTTAAACGAAAACGTTCATTTGCACTGGAACGCTCAAGTACGACGGGAAGTAAAATTAATGGCGCTTTTCTTGTATCGTCACTATTACCTTTTTCATACCAATTTAGTATTCCTAATGCAAGATATAACATGTTGACACCCTGCTCTTCAATGCTTGTTCTAGCAAAATAATAAGTATTTAGTATTTTAGTCTGAAGCTTGGTTTCTGTTTCATTGGTCTGTAATCTGGTATCATTATAAGCATCTTGTATTTCCGGTTCGGTAAGTTCCGGAAGTTCAAATAATTCATCATCGTCATCTTTGCCTGGGCGTCCTAAAAAAGTCATAGCTTTATTCTGCCTGACTAAGATATCATATATCGATGAAGATTGTTCTTGTACAATTTGTAAGCCTTTAACTTTGGATGTCTTATAGTTAAGTAATGTATTGCGCATTCCTAGATCTAAAAGCTCTTTACGAGATGCTTCCAATTTAGGTAGAATTGATTCAGACATATATTAAGATAATTAAGTTTCCTAAGTTATTAAATAAAACACTACAAAAAGAGAAAGACAATGTTTTAAACTTTTAAAACATTTAGGAAAGGGGAGTACTATTTATTTTTTGATTAATTTGATGTATAGCAACTTTAAGGACCTGCCAAGAAATTTTAGAGGTATGATGATCAGGGTTAAAACGATTTTTCACCTGTTCACTTGGGTGTATATAATTCCGAAAATCCCTAAGCGAATGACTGAATTTTTTCACGTCCTCATTGAGGTATCCAACTTCGCAGGAAACTTCTATTAAATTAGCTAGTGTCCACTCACTAAGATGTTTTACTCTGCCTTCTTTTGTAGGAGCTTTAGAAGCTGTATTGTAAACTCTAGGATGTTTGTTTGCAATGCCGTTTAATAAACCCTCTAAAGTACTGCCGCATAAAAATATAACGGAAAGAGGAGCTTCGACACTCAAACATTTTTTGATTTCTGAAAGCCTTAGGTTAAGCGTTTCTGTAAGTGAAGTTTCTAAATTCAATGTATCTAATTCTAATTCATCAAATTCTTTTTTTAGAAAATCATCTTCTATTGAATTTGCTTTAGAATTTGTTTCTTCAAAAATTATTTTGTCGGCTTTACCAAAACTTATAGTAGCTCCATCGCGTATTACTTTCCAACTATCAAAAACAAGGAATTTATTAAAATCATCAATCATTTTATCTAGACGGGTAAAGTTTTCAATGAAATTTACTGGGGCAAAGAGTTGAATAATGCATTTATCCAATTCTGGTGTTCCATTAATTTTACTTAGTTTTTCATCGGTGAATTTCCATCTGGAAGGAAAACCTTCACCATAAGAATCGTTAAAACCTAAATTATTGAAAAACGCAACCAGTTTTGGACCAGTTCTATATTCGGTTTCCTCATTGATAAGATGTCTTAACTTCTCGAGTGTTTTCTGATGTAAAATCATATTGCTTTATTTAGCTATTTAATGAAATCATTAATTAAGATAATTGCAAAAATTAGAAATTTAAATTTAAAGTTTTTACGGAAAAACGTAATTGTAAAATTTATTTTAAAAATAAAAATTGAATAAATGTGTTTTTGCAAATGGATTTTGAATGTTTATTAAAACATTAAGTTCAATATTTTCAAAATTATAGATTAAAGAATATAAATCACTACGTATAAATACCTTTTTTAGTTAGGGCTCAATCTATTGTAGTTCCATTTTTGTCAAAGTCATCTCTGGTATTAAAGGTAAATTTGGCTTTGATTTATATTTACTGGCTGGTGATTTTAATACAAATTTAATTGCATTTAATTAAATGATATAGTTACAGGTTAGTAAGCAGTTCAAATGGACTGCTATAAAAGCAATAGAATCTATTTTGTAATAAGATGCTGTTTTTGAAATTCCTCGATTGTCAGGTTTCCAAGCGCGGAATGTCTTCTGTATCTATTATAGAAATTTTTGATATAGTCAATGACTGACTTTTTTGTTTTTTTTATCGTTGTATAGTTGTTTTGGTAAATTAATTCTGTTTTTGAGGTTTTGAAAAAACTCTCAGAGACAGCATTATAATAGCAATTGCCCTTTCTGCTTCCATAATTCACTATCATGACCTTTTTCGAACCAAAATCTTCCTACAACGTTATTTAAGTTTTAACCTGAATTTCTATTATTTACATACGGTTTTCTGCTTCCGGATTTTCTTTATATACTTAATGCGCTCCATGTGTCCTTTTCTTGAAGCATCACTTTTACTTGGATCTATAGCTGAATTAAATGTGTGTGGTAATGGTGAAATCCCATTGTTTTTAATATGAACCCCCGTGACTTTAGGGTTATAAGTGCAATAATGAGTTTTTGAGAAATTTATCTTTAATCCTCTATCACGTAACTCACTTATCATATTCAAAGTTTGATCTTTGAAATCCACTGGTTTTGAAAATGTAATGTCATCTACATAAACGGATAATTTAAATCCATCCGCAATATATTTTTTAAAGATGTCTCCACAGCTATGGTAAACTACAAGTGAAGCCAAAAATGAAGATGTTGGGCAGCCTTGAGGAATTGCTCCCTCTTTTGTACAAATACGAGTAATCAATTTTGCAACATCCGGATAGAAACCTTCTTTACGAAGGGCTTTTTCTACACTTTTAAAATGAACAGAGGGATAGAAATCCTTTAAATCGGTGAGGAAGAAAAATTTATTTCCTTGATGATGGCGAGCATTTAATACAGCATCTTTTTTTTTCAATCCACCAAAGAAGTAATTTGGTAAAATAAATTTGTACAGGACATTTTGTAGTAACAATGATTGCACGTGTTTTAATTTTTGTATTGGTGCATTTATTGGTCTTGTTAAAGCTATTCCATTTTCGAATCTGGGTAGACCCTTTTCATCTGTTTTAGGTTCATCCCAATTTTTGTAAAATTTACTATCATCAACATCCAATTCATCTGCTAGTTGAATTAAATAGCTTTTGTCAACTTTTAAAGTATATGCTAAATCTTTGATTCGAGTTTTCATATTATCATCTATAAGGAAAAAACATCAGTTACTAAGCCCTTAATTAATGGTTCAAGTATTTTAAATGCATCACGCTTAGACTCTGCAATATCTTCTTTGTCTAATGAAAAGAAAAATAATATAGGCATGGGAATTGAAAGGGCATTTGCAATTAGTTTTAATATACCTAGAGTTGGCTCTTTTTTTCCTTTTTCTATTGCTGAAAGATATGACTGTGATAAGCCACATTTAACAGCAAAATCGGTTTGTTTAATACCTTTCTGCTTTCTTAAATCTTTAATGGCGCTACCTATATCCATAATAATTTAAATAAATTAATAAAAAAAATGAGAAGTGTGGAATTAGAATAGTCCTGTGATATCGTCAATCCCGAAGAATTTCAAAAATTTTAGAACCAAAAAGAGTGTTTGCAACATCTGATCAGGACTATTTCCCTTTTGATTGTTTAACATCTCTTCTAACTCTACAAGAATATTTTCAAGTAAAGCTTTATCTTCTTCCGAGAACGCGTACCCGTTCTTTGCGAATAATGACCTAACTCCATTTAGAAGTTGATCAACTTTTTGTTTGTGTTGCATACTGTATAGTATTAAAATTACATGGGAAGCACTATTGCTACCTGCTTAATTAGCTGCGTGAACCCATATAGGATACAGTTCTGAAAACACTTCTCGATTTCCTGCTTAAAAAAAATAAAAATAAATTTCATCTAATCTTATCTGACTTTTATCTAATAACGTTTTCGTCTAATAGCATCTTTATCTAACAGCGTTGAACTAATAAGGTTTTCAGCTAATAAGATTTTTGAACTAATAGGTTTTAAGCTAATAAGGCTTTAGTCAAATTGAATTTGCGATGTCATTCAATCTAGGTCTAAGCAATTTTGTAAGGGATGGATTCCAATCGAACTTTGATGCCCACGTAAGGCGTTTTCGGTTCATCGGTTTCGTTTCCTTTATATTAACCCATAATGGGTGGAGGGAAAACCCTCTTCAACAGTTTTTGTAAAAAAAAAACTCTTGGGTTCACTACACAAACATTTCAAAGAACTACAGTGCAAATATAGTAAAATATTTCTAATAGAAATAAAAATACCTAAAAAATATGTTTTTTTTTCTGTGAGAGATAAAATAAATATGATGCAGTGTTTTTTTTTGTCCCCCAATTTGACATTTAGCTATATTACTAGATACTTAAAGATTATATTTAAAGGGTATAAATACCTATTGTGTTTGAAGTTAAAAATGAGTTAATTGCTTCTTTTATTATAAACTAGATTTAAGTTATGTCAAGAAGAGGAGATGATGGCTGTACATTTATTATGACCTTTTTTAGTATTATTGCTACTATAATATATTCGATAGTTCTTGCATTTCAAGGGCAATTTACTCCTATTAGAGTTGTTTTGGTAATTGCTACCATTATTTTGGCTTTGTATTTATGGGATAAATTCAAGCAATGGAAATCTAAGCAACAAATAGTTAAAAATGAAAAAAGCTCAACTGGTAGTATTATTGTTTTTATTTTTATAGCTGCTTTTGTTGTCGTCCTTATCAAAACAACAAAGAAAAAAGGTTATGCTACAGATAAAAGTGTTTCGGTTGATTATACAAAACCCGTAATAAAAGTAAATGAAAATGAAGATCTATATGTAAGTAAAGAAGCTAAAAAAGAAATAATCTGGTCTTTCCACAACTTTAATAATAGTAGCTTTGAATTACCAGAAAACTTAGTAATAAGTAATGAATATTCTAATGGTCATTCAAACATCTATTTTGATTATAATTCGAATTTTTCATTTTCAATAAGTTATGAAATGTTGAATGAAGAAAATTTAAATTCAAATATTGAAGATTTACCGATTGATCTGCAACAATATGCTGAGGCTTTTAATGAAAATAACAAACGTAATTTTGATGATTTTATACTTGATAGTTATGAAATATCTGAACTAGGTAATAAGAAAAGCATCAAGATTCAACAATCTTCTCGAAAAGTTTCTGGCGTCAAGAATATCAAAATGAAAGTTGTAAATTATAATGTAATCTCAACACCATATTATTATAATATTACTTATTCATATCCTAAAGACAGTATTAAGTACGATACTATATTTAAAAAAATTGAAAAATCCTTCATTTTTAAAGATACAGTAAAATAAGCTCATATCCTTTGTACCATGTAGTCAATTTTAAGATGTAGTACTTTTAAACTGTTGTACTTTTTAATTAGTTGGATGTCCACAAATTATTTATAATTTGTAGTGCTTTTTAGTTTGGAAATGAATGTTATGTTCTTGAAAAAGATTATAATAACTAAGGATAATGTCCTTCATTAACACTGTTCAAAAGCGATTATTAATTAATTTTTATAGAAGCTATAGTTTGCCGACTAGTTATAATAGATTTATAAAAAAACAAGTATAAATACCTGCTAATCCATATTAATTATTAAATACATTTGAAACTACTTTCCGAAAAGGATATGCAAATATGGTTTTCCGTAAATTCAATTATTTAAAAAGAAAGATATTTGATCATTGTACGCTTCTTGTTATTATTATTTAATAAAATAAAACGTATTTAGTAAACTACAACTTGATATTAAAATAAGAATTTAACAGTAAATTATGCAAGATAAAATTAAGGTAAATCGATACATTATTCATTTTTTGGATAAACAAAAAAGTAAGACGACTGCAACAATTGATTATTCTCAAAAAGTTTCGCAAACGGATGATTTCTCCAAAATCTTGACAGAGAGTTTACATAAATCAATTACAGAAAGTGCATCACTGAAAAACACCAAATTCAAAGCAAATAACACTAACGATTTTTCAACCTTCTTAAATAATTATTTGGAATTATCTGACGACGCTGATGATCAAAGTTTTTTAGATTTTTCGAAAACTCTAGAAAAGTTAAGAGAAGAAGTAGAGAATAAGCCATTTGCAACTGGTGGATACTATCTATTTATTGATTATGCTATTGATAATAGCAGATATATTTCTGTAGTCGTATTAAGAAAGAAAGGTGGTCTGAATGTTATCAAAAAAGATGGAGTATATACTTTAGATAATACTGAAAATATAAATATTGATAAAATTGCGATGGCATTTCGTCTAAATTTTTCAATCTATTTAAATCTAGAATCAGAAGTGGATAAAAATAATTATCTAGCTCTTATTACAACTCAACAAGATGGCGAAATTTCTGAATATTTTAGAGATTGGGTAAATGCTGGTGATATGATCAAGAACTCAGAAAACACAAAAAATTTTCTTAGGATTGTTAAAAACATTGATATGCCACAAAATGATGCTGGCGAAGATTCCTTTAAGAGTCTTGATGAATTTAAAAGGGCCATATTTGACCATATAAAAGACAGGAAGAGTAAAACCATTAATTTGTTAGATATAAGTAGAAACTTTTATGGTGAAGGCAATGAAAATAAAATTGCAGAAACTGCCAGAGAATATGGAATTGATATAGACAATGAATTTAAAAAAGATGCTAGGATTGTACGTGAATTAATCACTATTAAAGCAAGTGTTGATGGTATAATCTTATCCGTTGATTATGATAAAATAAATCCTGACGAAGTAGAAATAAAAGATGAATATATATTGATTAAAAATAAAAAATTAGCAAATAAACTAACAATTAGATATAATGCTGCAAATAGTAAGTAATGGAAAATGAAAGTTTAATTGAGGATTTTATAAAATTATTTAATGATAAGACTGATTGTGATACTATTATTAAAAGTGGTGTTGAAACAAGGTTTACGTTAAATACAGCTGAGTCTTCTTTAATTAATAAAACAATTAATAATGTTTTTCAAGATGCCGATGTTGTTTCAAATAAAATAACAATTAATTTAAATAAATGCAAATTTGAAAATTGTTATTTTTTCCATGATATTAAAGACTATCTCATAAACTTTGATAGATACAGAAATACATATCTTGAATCAGATATTATTATTTTAAGATATCAGGGAACATCGCTCTGGAAGCATAAAAATGAAAATTTTAGCCAGGAAAAAGCATTGGTTTTTAACTTTCCAATCTACAATGAATTATTTGATTTTTTTAAAGACAATACATTATTTACAACATTTTATAGTCCAATAAATAATGAAATAATTATATTAAACAAGGATAACGGTGCTTTTCATATAGGTTATAAAAATTTAGAAGAAAAAGTTTCAGTATTACCTCATTTACAACCTCTTATTCAAGTTCTTAAAGATAATTTTGTTAACAAAGAATTTGTGCAATTTTTCAAAGAAAACATTACGGTATTTGGTATTGGAAATTCTGATCCTAAGGAAAGATTTTTTGAGATTTTAAAAAATTTAAATCCAATAATTCTATTAACAGAACGGGATTATGAAAATTATGTTCGAGACTTTAATTTTGAGAATATTAAGACTAAATTTAAGGAAGAAAGAAATAAGTATTTTGAAGGTCTGGAGAAAAATATTGAATTAGTTAGTAAGCAGGTATTGTCAATTCCATTAACATTTGCGGCTACAGCTTTTGCTAGTTATCAAGTTAAAGATAAGCCACTCATTGTTTTCTTAATTTTACTAGCTTTTCTTTTATATTCAATTATTGCATTTAAGATGCTTGGAATTTCACAATTTAATATCCAATGTATAAATGAAGATGTTAATAAAGAGGAAAAGGAAATTATAGATAATTATAATAAGAATTACAGTCATTTCGAGGAAGACTTTAATAAAATTCGATCGAAAATCTCTAAGATTGAAAGTTTAATGTCATTGATTAGATGGGTACTTAAAAGTATGTTAGCTCTCTTTTTTCTATTTTCGGTTTATCAAATTTTCAATAAAGATCAATTAAAAAAAGAATCAATTTCCATTCCTTTAGAAAAAATAAAATATATTTCAATTGATAGTCTTGTGCTATTAAAGAAAGATAGTGTACTAATAAAGAAAGATATTGTGAACACTATCACAATTTCGAAAAAGAAAGGCACCGTTAATTTGTCCACAGTACCAGATAAAAATTCAATCACACATTAAAATAACTTAAAAATATACAATTTGAGTAGTAATACATCTTTTTATAATTCTTCAAAATTGAAAAGCATTTTAATGTTGACATTCAGTTCTTTAGCTATTCCAAATAAGGCTTCAACAGTAGTATTAGTTTGACCTCTTTCAATCAAACCTATATGGTTTTTTACTAATCCTACTCTTAATCCAAGCTCTTCTTGTGAAATAGGTTTTCCTGTATCCTTATTAATACATTTATTCCGTAATTGTGTTATTCTTTTTCCTAGCAGTATTCTTTCCGTTACAAAGCGTTCTTTTTCCATTTGATAAAATTCGCTTTTTACAAAAATAAAAAAGGCAATATATATATTGCTTTTAAAATAATATTGTTATATTTGGCAGTAATAATTTATATTTGCGATACTTCATATAAAAATATTTGAAGCATTCGCTTTGAATCTCGTTCACGAAAACTGGTAATTTTTAAACACGCGAGAAGATAAGTGCCAATGCTCACGCCTTAAAGGGTGTGGGCTCACTTATTTGCGTGTGGGTATACCAGTACCTCGTGAGCAATAAGCTGAGTTCCGCGCCTCTTTTTTTGGGCTCTATTCTAGATTTTTTCTCAGTTTTATTCTTAGCGTACTTCACTATTTCACAGTCTCGTAATTAGCTTTTGTCCAACCAATAAACCTATGTGCTTATGAATTAAAAAAGAGTAAAACCATATTGAACGCCTGCGCTGTCTTTTTCATTTTGAGTTAGTCATTGTATAGTTGCAGGCTTTAAAAAAGGCAAAATTAGTCATGGTTTTCAGTATATTTCCTAATTGAAACTAGACAAAAAAAGGCCCTCTAACCCGTCGACAAACTAGTATAGAGGACCAAAGCTAATAAAACTCACGTCTTATAAAACTAACCCAATATTATGAAAACTTTTTCATTAAA
This sequence comes from Flavobacterium fluviatile, assembly GCF_010645065.1. Classification (GTDB taxonomy): domain Bacteria; phylum Bacteroidota; class Bacteroidia; order Flavobacteriales; family Flavobacteriaceae; genus Flavobacterium; species Flavobacterium fluviatile. Next base: position 81,467 of record NZ_JAADZW010000011.1, read on the forward strand.
TAAAGGGTTGCCGGCACTTTGGTATCCGTTTATTTTCGGGTTTTACCTTTTTTGTACGCCAACCTTAGCACGGAATCCCTTGAGGTTTTCCGTTTCACAACAACAATCTCAGGTCACAGGTACCATTACCGATGGTACAAATCCCCTTCCCGGAGTCAGCATTACAGTCAAAGGCCAACAAAAAACAGCCTTTTCGGATTTCGATGGCAAATTTGTGATAAATGTATCTCATAACGATACCCTGATTTTTACTTACCTTGGTTTTAAGACTGTCAGTATTCCCGTTGCTGATCGCAAAATAATCAATGTAAAAATGTGGGAAGATGCAACTTCCTTACAGGAAGTCAAGATCAATGCAGGTTACTATTCTGTAAAGAACAGTCAACGCACAGGAAGCATTTCAAAAATCAGTTCAAAAGATATCGAAAAACAGCCTGTTACCAATGTACTTGCGGCTATGCAGGGACGCATGGCAGGTGTTAATATTACTCAAAACACAGGTGTAGCCGGAGGCGGTTTCGATATACAAATCAGAGGGCAGAACAGTTTACGCTCTGATGGGAACAGACCGTTATATATCATTGATGGAGTTCCCTACTCCTCGGATGCTGTGGGGTCTGATCTGACAGGGATTGTTCTGCCCGGTCCAACAAGTCCTTTAAGCAGTATCAATCCCGCAGATATAGAAAGTATTGAAGTCCTGAAAGATGCAGATGCAACGGCTATTTATGGTTCAAGGGGAGCTAATGGAGTGGTACTTATAACCACCAAAAAAGGCAAGGAGGGCAAAACAAGATTTACCGCAAATGTATCGAGTGGATTTGGATCAGTGACACGCCTTATGAAACTAATGAATACACAGCAGTACTTGCAAATGCGCAGGGAAGCCTTTGCTAATGATGGTATCCCTTATGGCCCAACCGATTATGATGTCAATGGAACATGGGATCAAAACCGCTATACGGATTGGCAAGAAGTACTCATAGGAGGAACTTCAGAAATTAATGATGTGCAAGCTTCCGTATCTGGAGGTTCTTCCCAGACGCAATTTCTTATCAACGGCAATTTTCATAAGGAAACCACGGTTTTTCCCGGCAACTACAATTACCGCAAAGGAAATCTGCATGCAAATCTGAACCATGAATCCGAAAATAAAAAATTCCATATCAATTTTTCTATGGGCTACACTGTTCAGGAAAATAACCAGCCGGGAATTGATATTACCCAAGAAGCGATTCTTCTGCCACCCAATACACCCGCATTATATGATGAAGAGGGAAATTTAAACTGGGAAAACAGTACTTGGAATAACCCACTAAGTAATCTGGAAGGGAAATATACTTCTAGATCCAATGACCTTTTTGGCAATAGCTTGGTATCTTATAATATCCTGCCCAATTTAATTGCTAAAGCGAGTTTTGGTTTTACCGATACGCGTTTTGATGACAGCCGGACTCAGCCCTCCACTATGTATGATCCAGCTTATGGATTAGGCAGTGAATACTCCTCCATTTATGTCAATAATACGACCAGAAAATCATGGATTATCGAACCCCAAATTTCATGGTCTAAAAAAGTTGGCAAAGGAAAAACCGAAATCCTCATTGGAAGTACATTTCAACAACAGACGGCAAACCAACTGGTACAGGAAGCCAACGGATTTAGCAGTAATAGCCTGATTTATAATCTTTCCTCAGCCTTTCATGTATTTGATGTAGTGCATAGTGAATCAATCTATAAATATCAGGCTTTTTTCGGGAGGGTTAATTTTTCCTGGAATGACAGGTACATCTTAAATCTAACGGGGCGAAGGGACGGTTCAAGCAGGTTCGGCCCAGGAAGACAGTTTGCTACCTTCGGGGCGATTGGAAGCGCATGGCTGTTTTCAAATGAAACATTCGTAAAAGAGAATCTTAGTTTTCTAAGTTTCGGAAAATTAAGACTAAGTTATGGTACTACCGGAAATGATCAGATTGGTGACTACCAGTTTTTAAACACCTATGGTTCCTCGGGAAACACCTATGGAGGTATAAATGGTCTGGAACCGACACGTTTGTTTAATCCTAATTTTGGTTGGGAGACCAATAAAAAACTTGAATTGGCATTTGAAACCGGTTTTTTAAAAGACCGCATTTTTATAACGGCTGGCTGGTACAGCAACCGTTCTTCGAATCAATTGGTTGGAATTCCACTACCTGCAACAACCGGATTTAATTCCATACAGGCAAATTTAGATGCCACTGTTCAAAACAGGGGTGTCGAACTTACCCTTAGAACCGTAAATTTTCAAAAAGAGTCCTTTAACTGGACAAGTAATTTTAATTTGACAATCGCCCGCAATAAACTGTTGTCTTTTCCTGATCTGAGAGGATCAACTTATGAGAACCAATATTTAATAGGCCAGCCTTTAAACATTAAGAAATTATACCACTATACGGGAATAGATCCCACGACAGGAATTTACCAATTTGAGGATTTCAATGCAGACGGTTTAATTACATCACCACAGGATAAGCAGGCTATCCGTGATTTGAATCCAAAATATTTTGGTGGGTTTCAAAATACCATTACCTACAAAAACTGGCAATTGGACTTTCTGTTTCAGTTTGTAAATCAACTCAACTATAGCGGATCATACGGCACAGGACTACCAGGCAGCATGACCAATCAGCCTGTGACGGTAATGGACCACTGGCAGAACCCCGGAGATACTGCAATGTATCAGCAGTACACCAAAGGGGTAAATAGTGAAGCTATGGATGCATTTTACAAGTTTTATGCCAGTGATGCCATGATAACGGATGCCTCATATGTAAGGCTCAAGAATTTGTCATTGTCTTATACTATCCCTGAGCAGTGGCTTAAAGGAGTAAAATGCCGATTGATATTTCAGGGACAGAACCTTTTCACGATCACTTCCTATAAGGGGGCTGACCCCGAATCCAGATTCACGACAAGCCTTCCTCCGCTAAGGGTATTTACAACCGGGCTTCAGCTTACTTTTTAACTTCTTAATTTAAACATTATGGAAAAGAAATCGTTTTTACGTTTTATCCAAAACTATAAAATCAAAATAGTAGACCACAAGCTACTCATAGGATTACTTGTGTCCTGTATGGTGCTTCTTGGTGGCTGTGATAATTTTGTTGAGGTTGACCTTCCGTCCTCACAACTAACGGCAAACGCCGTTTTTCAGGACAGGGCTACCGCAAATGCAGCGATGGTAACCATTTATGCAAAAATGCGAGATGAGGGTATTTTAAGCGGGAGTGTTGCAGGAATCTCCAATCAAATGGGGAACTATGCAGATGAACTTGTGTATTACGGTGATATTTCCGGCACAACCCGAAACTTCTACAACAATACACTCCTTGCTTCCAATTCGGAGGTCTTTAACTGGTGGAGTAGCAGCTACAACCAGATTTATGCTGCAAATGCCATTATTGAAGGGGTAAATGCTTCCACGGCGCTCAATACTGTAGATAAAAACCAACTTACCGGAGAGGCTTTGTTTGTACGATCATTGTTGCATTTTTACCTTTTGAATCTTTATGGGGATATTCCTTATATCACCACAACAGACTATCAGCAAAATAAAGTAGCACATAGAATGCCTTCTGCTGAGCTGTATTCCCATATTATAAATGATCTGGAACTGGCTGTTTCAATATTACCGGAAGATTATATTTCCAGTGACCGAGTGCGTCCGAATAAATCCGTAGCGATGGCACTATTGGCAAGGGTCTATCTTTATAAAGGCATGTGGGCAGAAGCAGCAAATGCGGCTTCTTATACCTTAAACAATACCGGAATGTACGTTTGGGAGACTAATCTTGACGCTATATTTCTCAAAGAAAGTACCACAACGATTTGGCAGTTTATGCCTAGAGCGGATGGGCAGAATACACAGGAAGGCGAAACATTCATCTTTACTGCACCACCGCCATCACTTGTTGCTTTAAGAGCTGAACTTATAAGTGAATTTGAACCGGGTGACCAGCGAAAGGATCATTGGATTCATGCCATTACAAACGGCACAGACACTTGGTATCATGCCAATAAATACAAGCAGAAATCAAATACTCCTAGTTCATTAGAGTGTTCTATAGTATTTCGTTTGGCCGAGCAATACTTGATTCGCTCTGAAGCCCGCGCACAGCAAGGTGACCTTATAGGGGCGAAAGAAGATTTGGATAAAATCAGAAATACCGCCGGACTTGCTGGAACGACTGCCGTGAGCCAGCAAGATATACTCAGCGTCATATTACATGAGAGAAGAGTGGAGTTTTTTACAGAACTGGGACACCGTTTTTTCGATTTAAAAAGAACGAATCTTTTGGATGATGCATTATCATCTGTAAAAGTAGGCTGGAATACTACAGACAGATTATTGCCACTACCTGAATCAGAACTTACACTGAATCCGAATCTAAATCCTCAAAATCCGGACTACTAAAATGAGACCTAATAATATAAAATATAACAGGAAAACTGGTACTTTCAGAAAGAGGGTGCTAGTTTTTTATATAGTGCTCGCCAGTTTGCTGATCTCATTTTTTGGGTTTGCGCAAAAAAAACATAAAAAGCAGCTTACGGCTGCCGATTATCACTTATGGAGTTATCTTAAAGCCGAGAAACTCTGTGAAAACGCAAAATGGGTGAGTTTTTCTGTTTCGTATGAAAATGGCAACGACACTTTATTTGTTAAAAACAGTACAGGAACAAGAACCTTTAATTTCCCAAGGGCAGGAAAAGGAGAATTTATCGGTGACAATTGGTTTTGTGCGATATCTCCCAAGGGAGAACTTCTAATTACGGACTTGTTAACTTCAAAACAAGAGATTATTGCCAAGGTGCTCAGGTACGATTTGAGAGTCGGAACTAAAGATATCATCCTTTTGAAAAAGCAGTCTGATGGAAATAAAGAGTTGGAGTTGAAAAATGCAGCTACCAATAAATCTACAATTTTAAATGATATTGGCAACTACTGGTATAATCCTGAGGCCGATGCAGTGGTCTACACTATAAAGTCTAATAACAATACCATAATTGCACTGCTGAATTTAAGTGATAAAACCACAACTGTAATAAGCAGTAATCCTATCGTTTTTGAATATTCCGATATCGTATGGCAAAAGAGCGGAAAATCCATAGCCTTTTTGCAGCAGCCTTTAAATGATGATAAAAAAACAACCCGTACTTGCGTTGGGTATTATACTATTGCAGAACATAAGTTGTATACTTTTAATCCGGCTCAGCAGGATAATTTCCTAGCTAATATGGAGATTATCTCATCTTCTTTTGCCTATCTCAGCATTTCTGAGGATGGGAAAAGAATATTCTTTGGATTGCAGAAAACTGTAATTCCTGTGGATCCTTCACAAGTACAAACCTGGAATGCGCAGGATAAATTTCTTTATCCTGCCAAAGTACAGATTGACGGTTGGGACAGAACAGCAAAAGTAGCTGTTTGGTGGCCTGAGCAGAATCGCTTTAACTGTATTACGGACAATGAATTTCCGAAAATGATGTTAAGTGGAGATCAAAAGCAGGCTTTGCTCTATAATCCGCAGCAGTACGAGCCGCAGGCAAACCGTGATGCTCCTCTGGATATTTATATTTTGAATCTTGAAACAGAGGATCGGAAATTAGTATTGCAAAACCAGTTAGGAGGCGAAACAGGAACTTCTGTTTCTATATACGAAAAGCATATCGTTTATTTTAAAGACAAGCATTGGTGGGTTTATGATCTGGGGAGTGGATTGCATAAAAATCTCACCAAAGATCTTGGTGTGACTTTTTCAGATGAAGAATCTGACTGGCCTGAAGAAGCAAGTCCTTTCGGTAATCCAGGATGGATGAGGCACGATAAAACACTTTTTGTTTATGATAAGTATGATATCTGGAGTATTGCAATAAATGGAAGAGGCGCTGTTAGGCTCACTAAGGGACGCGAAAATAAAACAGTGTATAGAATCGTTTCCCAATCTAAAGACGAGTCCACTAAAATGAATTACGACGGCAGTTATAAAGGTCAGTTTGGGCCGAGTGACAGGTTACTAATCAAAACCGAAGCATTGGAACATACAGGATATTGCTTTTGGGATAAGAAGAATGGTTTAAAACCATTATTGGACAAGAAAATGAACACCAGCCAGTTTATAACCTCTGCAAAGAGTGAAGCTTATGTTTATGTTGAGGAAAACTTTCGTTTACCCCCGAGATTAGTCATAAAAGAAAGCCTAAATTCAAAAGAAAAAATACTTTTTCAAAGTAACCCACAACATTTTAAATACAATTGGGGAAATTCTAAGCTGATAACCTATACCAACTCTAATGGCACGGTTTTAAATGGAGTTTTATTCTATCCTGCAAATTATCATGCCGATAAAAAATATCCGCTGGTGGTACATGTTTATGAAAAACAATCCAAAGAATTGTATAGCTATGTAAACCCATCGCAGAATAACCCAACAGGATTTAATATTGCCAATTTTACTTCAAAAGGATACTTCGTGTTATTACCCGATATTGTGTATGAAATTGGAAATCCCGGATTTTCCGCAGTAGATTGTGTGGTCTCCGCTACCAGAAAAGTCATTGTCGGTGAATCATCTATTGACAGCACCCGAATTGGTCTTACAGGTCATTCTTATGGCGGATATCAAGCGGATTATATCATCACACAAACCAATATGTTTAAAGCCGCAGTAGCAGGCGCAGCCATTACCGATTATGTGAGCGGTTACCTACGGGTAGCATGGGGGCTTCAAAAGCCTAATTTTTGGCACTATGAATTTGGGCAATTGAGAATAGGTAAATCACTGTATGAAGATTACCCAGCGTACCTAAGAAACTCTCCTATATATCATGCGGATAAAGTAGAAACTCCACTCTTGTCATGGGCAGGCGAACAGGACAGTGTGGTGCATTATTTTCAGAGTATTGAATTTTATTTGGCACTCAGACGACTCGGAAAGATAAATACGATGCTGATTTATCCCGGAGAAGATCATGTACTAATGGAAGAAAAACATCAGCAGGACTTGACAGGTAGAATTGAACAGTGGTTTGACTATTATTTAAAAGGAGAAAAAGGACTGGAATGGTTTTAAAAGTAAAAAGCAATGCAGTTCCATCAGGGAACTGCATTGCCATTTCTACCAGCAATGGAATCACGGTTTATAAACCGGAACCTTACATTCATTGGCAGAATTTTTACCAAATAATTGGGCACCACTTGGCACTAAACCAACTCTACAAATGGTTCCATTATTGGTTGTTGAACACATATCATGCTCCTCACAAGAGGTTGCTTCAGGGTTCAATTTGATGTACCCTCGAATTGGCGCAGACGATTTGGCGCGCTCATTCATGGCATGGGTTGTAAATGCACCAACTGTTGCAAGTGCAAATACCGCTACAGGTAAAACCTGTTTTGCAAAATTTAATTTCATAATAAAAAATTTAAAGTGTTAGTGATCTACTCTTTTACAGGTTTTCGATCTTTTCCCTGACACTGCAGTATGCTTTAATGACGGAATCTTATTTTTGATATGAGTTTGTGAGTTTCTTGCTTAATTTATAATGAACCAAATGTGATCGTATAAATCCATAAAAATTGTTGTCGAGAATAAAGAAGTTTTTTAACTTTTCTTTTTTAATATGATAGATGTAAAAACTGCCCTGATAGGAATTGGTATTCAGGTCATATATATCAATTACGCTAGCATCCTTCCACATTTCAGCAGGCTCATATTTCCCCAACTGTGCTGAATTGACAAACAATAAATTTTTACAAACGGCACTTGTTTTATTGACAATTACAGGGGGGGCTGAGAATTTCATTTCCTGTCTGCTTGCCACAGTAGTCACTTTAATTTGGGCCTTACTGATGGTGTCTATTGTCTTGCCTCGATAATCAAGATTAAGCACTGGATCTGTTACAATAAATTGATTGCGATAGAGATAAATATATACCAACTTCTGAATGTCTTTGTCGTAATGCAGCGTTCCATCGACATCAAAAATTCCATCGATCTGTTTCTGTAACAGGCTTGTATTGAAACGTGTGTTTGGTTTGCTGCCAAAATCCAGGGACCCCAGTACACTTTCTCCATTTACATTGCTGTTGGAACGAAATGCTAATGTGAGTGAATCCATGAGCTCATAATGGGAAAAAGTAGTAGATCCATTCCATTTTACATAGCCCTTCCAATTGTTCATATTTCCTTTAAAAATAACAGGAACAGATCCGTCTATAAGATAAAAATAAGGAGGTAAAATTCTGACTTGGACGGATTGGAATAAAAAATCTATCCTAGTAGGATGAATCTTAAACTCATTTCTTTTCAGAAGGGCTGTATCCAGCATTGTCACTAATAAAGGTGCAGTATGACTGCCTAGATATATCTTGTCTTTTGAAGCTCCGGCAAAATAATAGGAACTATACTTTAGATCGACGTCGTTAACTTTTACGGCATTTCCGGGAAAACGGCGAACGAAATTGTTTCGATGATGTATGATGTCTTCTGATAACATAAATAGCAGGGCAATAGTACTAATACTAAAAACAACAGTTATCGAAAAGGCACTGACCAGTGCAGCAGGTTTTGAAATAAAGTGCACTTTTGGCACTCTTACGGCCAGTATCAGTATACCTGCTGCGGCCAGCATCATGAAAACAAAATTAAAAATGAAATGTTCTTCCCATCCCATTTTTTCCAAAATTCCTCCACAGGAACAAGGGACAAATGGGCTATAATTTAAAATAATGAAAATATATGCGGTAAACATAATCATCAGGTACAACGCTCCAAAAAGCCCCGTAATTCTCCACCTTTTTGAAACGATTAGCAATACAATGAATAATTCAAGCATAGGCACCATCCATGCAATATATCCGGCAAACGCACTTAATAAAGGTGACTGCCCCAATTGCACACGGAAGTTCTCAAAGTCAAGCAGTTTGCTTATACCCGCGTATACAAAAAGCAAAATATAAAGTAGGCAGATTATGTCGACTATAGTATTTTTAAATGATATTGATGTTTTCATGTTATTGCTTTTAACGTTTACAATGTTTCATAATGTGACTTAAGGCATATTGAATAGCCTAATAGATTTGTTTCTTTTATAATCTCCATTTTATAAGTGTTTTATATATCTAAATTAGAAAAACGCTGCCAAAGGATTGATGTAAAAAACGGTCCAAAATTTGTAAAAAACGATCCATTTTTTACTTATAACGTTGTCCAAATTTTATTATAATGCAATTGAGAAATTACAATGTAAAGTTCTGTAAAACAAATTATCAAGTCTTGCCGAATCAGGAAAATCAGATGCCAAAAACGGATTAAAATACCATTAGTTGCTATAGTTATATAGGAAACTTCAAAATCGAATGTTTTACTTATGGATGTATATCCAAATAGCAGAATATAAATCCGGGCAAATCTGTAAATCATAATTGACATGGCGTGAGGGCATACTAATTTACCCTAGCTTGTACTGCTAAAAATTGGCTAACGATCATATATTTAGTGTTTTGTAAAGCTAAATTAGAACAATATTGTAGAAGGATTGTTAACAAAAACGATCCAAAATTTGCAAAAAACGATCCATTTTATAGGCTCTCTAAAAAAGCTAAAACATATAAAAAGTCTAGCAAATACAGGCCTTATGGCGAAAAATCAATAGTTTTTTCCTTATGATACCTAAAATAGCCTTAGAATTATGGAGTATAAAAAGCGTCGTAAATCTGAAAGGATGTTTAATATGATATCGATACTAAAAAATTAGGTGAACTTATAAAGAGGGAAGCTAACACAGAAACATTTGATATAACTAATTAAAAAAACGACTTTGGAGTTTTTTTCTGCCCCTGCAAGGGCAAGTGGTTTTGAGCTGCAGAAAGTATTTCAAGCAGCTCAGAACACAACTTGCCGTTGTCTGGTGACAACTTTTTAAGGAATGGTTTTATTTAAAAGGGCTTAATGCCCTTTTTTATTATAGTAGGTTATATGTACTTTATTTGAGGACTATAAGTACTGTATGAATACAAGCAAAATTTTGATAAAGCTGGCTGAGATATGGTTATAATGGACTTATATAATTATTAAAGTATGCAGGTAGACAAGTCCTCAGGTATTCTTGCATTCAAGCATTCAAGTATTTTAGTATTCAAGTGGGAAGGTATCCACTCAATCATGTATTTAAGTGTGCATGTATGCATGTATGCAGGGTTTCATTCCTGCCTGCAAGCCTGCACGCAGTCACGCAATCAAGCCTGCAAGTATTCATATAGGTCAGCACTTGTTCAGGCAGTGCAGTATTACCAATAAGAAAAAAGATATTTTTCCAAAAGAAACAGAAAAAAGGAAAAAAGAAAAAGAAAGCAATCTCAAAGGACGGGATGCAGACAGGCCAAAAGGAATCGGAATAAGTCCCGAAGGGTGTCTTGTGAGGTACGAGCAAGGCATTATGCCGAAGTCTTTTTGCCAGACTGAAAGCCCCTCATAACTTTGTTTTCTTTTTTTATTTTTTTTAAGGAAAATATCAGGTAAAAAGAATCTAATGTATAATTGAATTTTATACGCAGTATCAATCTAGCGATAGTGTGAATTCTGGTGTATTATGTTGTGTATTTACTTGACCGCAGATAACATCTGTATATAGAAATAATATGCCAAATACCGCAAAAGACTTCCACATTTCAGTATTGATAATGATTATAGAATATATTCGGTATTAAATAATTATTAGAAATTAGAGTCATGGAAATTCAAGAAAAAAGGAATCCCCATAAAGGAGGAAGACACCCTAAAAAAGATCCTGCGATCCACCGTTATTCCATCAGTCTTAATGAAGTAGAAAATGCCCGCTTTCTAACTCTTTTTGAAACTTCAGGTATGCATGTAATGGCGCACTTTATTAAAGTGTGTGTTTTTCAAAAAGTGATTAAAACAGTTAAGATTGATAAAGCAGCGATGGATTACTATATGCGCCTGACTACTTTATATGGCCAGTTTAGAGCTGTTGGTGTAAATTACAATCAGCTAGTGAAGATTTTCTACCGTAATTTTTCCGAAAAACAAGCTTCTGCACACCTTTACAAATTGGAAAAGCAGACAATCGAATTATCTGTTTTGTCGAAAAAGATTATAGAGCTCACACAAGAATTTGAAATAAACTATCTCAAAAAATAGAACTTCGAATGTTTGTTGTTTTAATTATGCCAAATGCAGTTATTATATTTCATCGAAAAGAAAAAGCAAATGTAATATCATAGTTTGAATTCTATTTTGGCGTTGTAACAAAGGGATAGTCAATTAAAGTAAAACGTAACAGCCAATAGAAGCCAAAAAACTACATTCAGGATACTGGATAGATTAATTGTTTCTTACTACATTATTTTAGCTATATCAATTGGCTGATAAAGTTATTATTACATAAAAAAAAGAAATCAAAACGATATATAGTGTTATGGGAGAAATTTTAACTAAAGAAGATTTACGACAGTTTGGTTTGTTATTATTGGATAGCATGCGAACTATAATTCAAGAGAATAATGAAAAAAACCAATCGTCACAGTCTGAATGGATAAAAAGTAAAGCTGTCAGAAAGCTGCTTGATATTTCTGCAGGTTCGGTTCAAAATCTAAGAATGACACGGAAAGTCCGATTTAAAAAGGTTCTCGGCTCGTACTACTACAATAAGGAAGATCTGCTAAAACTTTTCAAAGATGAGTCAAATTAATAATATAACCGAACACCAAGTCATAGATTGCTTATCTATTTATATGGAAGATCCGCAGCTCAACGTATGGCATTTGGCTATTTTAAATGCTATTTTAAGTTTGGGCTATAGGCAGGGAGAGAGGCAGAGAATTAAAGTCAGCCGCCGTAAGCTCATGTTATTGTCGCATATTAGTACACTTCCCACTTATCATAAATATTTTAAACAGCTTCAGGATTTGGGCTATATTAAATATATGCCTTCTTATCATCCTGGTTATAGAAGTGAAGTTGAATTATATCAAGAGAGGTTATCTCAATTATGAGATAACCTCTTTCTTTTTTGTATTAAATTATTTTGGAGATTATAATCTAAGAGGATGAAATATTATATTTCTCTCTAATTATTTCTATTTCTTTCGCCAGTCTGCTCAGAGCAGTTAGATCTTCCTGTGATATTTCAGTTTTATCAGGGTTCAGTTTTTTATTCAGCAGTGTCATTTCCCGGCCTATAGTAGCCTGCTCGGTAATAGCGTAAGATTCCGTCTGTTTAACTGATGAATGTCCCAGCATCTCCTTTACTACATTGATTGGGACATTATTGTTTAATGTTACTGTGCTTCCAAAAGTTCTGCGTGCCATATGTGTATTGAGCGTGAATGGAAAACCGCACAATGCAGCAATTTCCTTGAGGTATTCATTCATTTTCTGATTTGAAGAAACCGGCAATACAGTTCCCCGCTTAAGACAGAGCGGATGATCTTTGTATTTTTCAAGAATTTCGATCGCCTTGGGAAGAAGCGGGATTCTTGCCGTAGAATTTGTTTTCTGCCTCTCAGATAAAATCCACTGATTTCCGTCAACGCCATCTTTTATGTCAGCTTTTTGGAGCTGAAATGCATCAATATAAGCAAGTCCTGTGTAGCACTGGAAAACAAAAATATCCCGCACGGTATTAAGCCGGTCAATCGAAAATTCGCGTCTTTCCAGTTCAGCCAATTCTTTTGCAGATATAGGCTTCTTTATGATTTTAGTTTTCTTTCCTTTAAAATTCTTAAATGGATCTTTGATAATGATTTCTTTATCTATGGCCCGTATTACAATTTTCTTGAAATTGGAAATGTATTTAAGTGTGGTATTATTTGCGCATTTCCTTACGGTACGGAGATAGAACTCAAAGTCTTTTATGAATTCAAAATTTAAATCTGCAAATTCAAAGTCACTAGTATTGTATTTGAATTTAATGAAAGCCGTTAGGTGATTTTTAGTAATATTGAATCTCTCTAATGTGGCTTCTGTATATCCGTTGCCAATTAGGGCTTTCAATTCATCATTGTGTTTTTGAAATTCTTCCAGCACCTTGGCTCTGGGTGTCATTCTTCCCATAACATGATCCATAATCTTTTGTGAAGTTATGGGTTTTCCGGTATACATAATTTCGGATTTGATTTCATGGATCTTCATAGCGAGTGAATCCAGAAAAAAGTTCAGGGATTTCGCGTCTTCTTTTGTACCTGTTGCTCTCTCGGTTTTCTGGTTCCAGCGCTCGCTGTCCCACTTCCGTCTTGTGGATGCTTCTTTCGGGATTCCGTCAACGGTTATCCTAAAATAAACGATTCTAATGTTACTCTCATTGCGGGCTGCTTTCAAAAAGAAAATTAGCCCAAAGCTGTTCTCTAGCATAATTCAACTTATTAGATTAGTAAATGTAGAATTATAACCTCATTTAAACAAGATGTAAACGTGCTTAACCCCTTTGATATCGCGACTTAAGATGAAATTTTGTGGCACATTTTCGAAATTTCCAAGTGTGCCACGAATGTGCCACAAAGATTTTGTTCGATTTTATAAATATTGAAAAGTGGTATAAAAGAAAAAACCCTGCAAATCGTTGGATTTGCAGGGTTTACCGCTCTTTTTGGCCTTTTTTGAAAACTTTGAAAATCTTATTTTTCCTTTGTTTTCGGGCCTTCGCGGAGAAAGAGGGATTCGAACCCCCGGACCTGTTACAGTCAACAGTTTTCAAGACTGCCGCATTCGACCGCTCTGCCATTTCTCCAGTATGTTGCTCTCATTTGCTGATTGCGAGTGCAAATATAAGACGCTTTTTCGGTTCTCAAAACTTTTTTTCAAGTTTTTTTTAAACTTTTTTCGATCGATTTACAAATGTCTAATTATCAGTATTTATTAAAGTAGATTTTTAAAAATTTATTCTAAATCATCCACAATAGGCGTCGGTTTCTTGTTTTCATCTACGGCAACAAACGAAAAAGTTCCGGAAACTACAGTTTCACGAAGTTCTGAATACATCTGTTCCATGAAAATATCAACGTGAATTTTACAGCTTGTTCTTCCAACGCTGATTACTTTTGCTACTAGTTCAATTAAAGTGCCTGCCGGAATTGCTTTTTTAAAGTCAATCTGACCTGTTGAAATCGTTACTACCTTTTTTCGGCTGAAACGTGTGGCACAAATAAAAGCAACCTCATCCATGAGATGAAGGGCTGTTCCTCCAAATAATGTATCATAATGATTGGTAGTACTTGGAAAAACAGCTTTGAAGATACGAGTTTCAGACTTTATGATTCTTTCCTCTAAAGTGCCCATATTAATAATTTACATATTCTGTAATTTCCAATCCGTAACCGATCATCCCCACACGTTTTGTCTGTTGGGTATTTGAAACTAATTTTATTTTTGAAATATCAAGATCGTGTAAAATCTGGGCTCCTATTCCGTAATCTTTTGTATCAATCACTACCTTTGGTGCTTTCATTGTTCCTTCTGCCTGTAAAGCTTTCAATTCTGAAATACGGTTTAAAAGATTAACCGCAGTCATATCCTGATTGATAAAAATAACAGCTCCTTTTCCGTCTTCGTTGATGATCTTAAACATATCATCTAATTGCTGATCTACATTGTTTGTTAAAGTACCCAATAAATCATTATTTACCTGAGATGAGTGGATACGGGTTAAAATAGACTCACCTAAATTCCATGTCCCTTTCGTTAGGGCAATATGTATTTGTTTATTGGTAGTTTGCTCGTAAGCTCTTAATCTGAATGTGCCAAAACGGGTTTCTATGTCGAAATCCTCTTTCTTAACAATTAAGCTGTCGTGCTGCATTCTGTATGCTACCAAATCCTCAATAGAAACTAATTTTAAGTTGAATTTTTTAGCTACTTCCACCAATTGTGGCAAACGTGCCATTGTACCATCTTCATTCAGGATTTCACAAATTACTCCGGCAGGTTTAAATCCCGCAAGTCTTGCGAAATCAATAGCTGCTTCTGTATGACCTGTTCTTCTTAAAACTCCTCCCTGCTTAGCAATTAGAGGAAAAATATGTCCGGGACGTGCCAATTCGTGTGGTTTAGTATTTGGATCTATAAGCGATAATACTGTTTTTGAGCGGTCAGCAGCTGAAATTCCTGTGCTGACTCCTTTACCTTTCAAATCAACAGAAACAGTAAAAGCGGTTTCCATATGATCTGTGTTATTCGTTACCATGGCACGTAAGTCGAGTTCCTTACAACGGCTTTCGGTTAGAGGAGTACAAATTAATCCGCGGCCGTGTGTAGCCATAAAGTTGATCATTTCCGGAGTCGTTTTTTCGGCTGCAGCCAAAAAATCACCTTCATTTTCGCGATCTTCATCATCGACTACAATTATTACCTTACCCTGACGAATATCCTCTATAGCTTCTTCAATGGTATTGAGTTGTATTTTTGTTGACATAATTATTGTTGTTTTTGAGCTGGGAAAAATCGCTCGGAAATTTTTTGAAATGTTTGTTGAATAGGAGTTATAATAATATCAAAATTGATAAGACCATTATCATTAGTAGCCCGGTAAGTCAATAAAATTGCCAAAGGGGATAATATGAACGAAGACATCCATGCTCCCATGAATGGTGTCATTCCGCCTTCTTGTGAAAGTCTTTTTCCAAAGGTATTAATAAAATGGAATGTAATAAAGATTAAAACAGCAAATACAATGGGTAATCCAAGTCCTCCTTTTCTAATAATGGCACCTAATGGGGCACCGATAAAAAACATCAAGAAACAGGCAAATGCGATAACAAACTTTTCATAAAGAGCTGTAAGGTGTTTGTTGATATCACGCTGTTTGTCCTTTAGTTCTTTTTGAGTAGATTCAATAGAGTAGATAGTGCTGGTTAAATTGCTGCTAGCCATATCTAAAATTGCCTTTTTTTGTTTATTATCATAAACAGACAAAAGATTGTTGGGTAATGATTTTTTTTTCTGCTTTTCTTTTTGAACACTAACAAATTTTGATAATCCAACCCGTTGATTTATGTTTTCAGTAAATGAAACAACTTCATTATCTCTGTTTTTATTTAAAGAATCGAGTGTGTAGCGCAACTCATTAACATTAAGCATTGTACTGGTGCTGTTAATGTTTTCGTTTTCAGTGTCGGTTTTATTTAATTCAGATAAGTCGATATTGATAATCTGTTTTTTGAAAGCCCCTTTTACAAAAGGCAATTTTGCTCTGTCTTCATATTTCTTTGGAGTAACATCCTGATAATAATATCCGTCATTAAGTACTAATTGTAGAATACTGGACTTTTCGCTGCTTATTAATTCTCCGTTTTTGGCTTTTATAACTGTTTTGTTTTCCCCCATATTTGAAGGCTTCTCATGGATAGTAACTCCTGTTAAAATATTTCCGTTTTCACCGGATTTTTTATTTACCTTGATGTTGTAGAAGCCGACATCATTAAATTGTCCTTCAGCTATTGCCATTGCAGGTTTGGCCTGTGCAATATTTTTTCTGAAATTAACAAATTTATATTCGGCATACGGAATAACATTATTAGAAAACCAAAACGCAACAATACTTAACACAAAGATAAAAATAATCAGCACCCTCATCGCGCGCTGAAGAGAAATGCCCGAAGATTTCATTGCCGCAAACTCATAATTTTCAGCCAAATTACCAAAAGTCATTATCGAAGCCAATAAAACAGATAATGGCAAAACAAGCGGAATAATTCTCGGCATTGAGAATAGTAGGAACTTTACTACTAATATCAAATCAAGATCTTTGCCGGCTAATTCAGAAATAAAAAGCCATACTGTTTGCAGTATGAATATAAAAAAAAGGATTACAAATACCGTAGTAAATGTAATCAGGAATGTTTTTAATAAATATTTGTCTAAAATTTTCAACCTTGTAATTAATCTAATTTATTGATGTAGTACTTTGGGTATTTACTCGCCACAAAGGTAAATTGATTTTTTGATAAAGGCTGATTGGTTTTAAAAGAATTAACCGTTAAAGTTGTTTTTGTACCATTTTTTCCGGTTTCGATCAAATTGTAAATGTGTTTTGTCTGAACGTCAATTCCTAAAAGGATTTCTTTTCTTTGGTCTTTTCCGCTGGTTGGTACTAATTTGATATATTGGATTTTTCTTCCTTTAACATTCTGAACAATATCCATATTATATTTGTATCCGGAATTGAAAAAAGTCAGCATTTTTGAAGGCGTGATGGCGCTATCATCCTTTTCGGTTACTTTAGAGATAGTAACTTCTTCGTCTTCAGGTACAATCGTGTATGTTTTTTGTCCGTCAAATATTTTAGTAACGCCCATAAAATTCAATACATACTGATTTCCTTTCATGATGACATTTCCTTTGCTGTCCTGGTTAATATTCTCTTTAGCATTGTTTAAAGAATATTTAAAGTCAATAGAAATATTATTATAACTTTTAATCTTGGCTGTTACCTGGTTCAATAAATCCTTTGCTTTTTTATCCTGAGCCTGAACGGAAGTAAAACTCAAAAGCAATAAAATTGCTACCTGCAGATACTTTTTAGTCATTTTCATAATAGAATTGTTTGTGATTTCCTGAATTTTCATTTTCATGATGGGTTAATTTTGTTCATTATTAAAAAATTGATCAAGAGCACTTAAATCTAAAATATTTACGTTTCGGGCTTTACTGCCTTCAAAAGGTCCAACAATTCCGGCTGCTTCCAGTTGGTCAATCAAACGACCGGCTCTGTTGTAGCCTAATTTTAGTTTTCTTTGCAACAATGAAGCTGAACCTTGCTGTGCATTGACAATAATTTCCGCAGCCTCTCTAAATAAAGTATCTCTTTCAGAAATATCCATATCAAGATTGATGCCAGTTTCTTCTCCAATAAACTCCGGAAGCAAATAGGCTGTGGCATACGCTTTTTGTGAACCAATAAAATCTGTAATTTTTTCGACTTCAGGAGTGTCGATGAAAGCACACTGAACACGGATTACGTCGTTTCCGTTCGAGTATAATAAATCTCCGCGCCCAATTAGCTGATCTGCTCCTTGTGTGTCCAGAATCGTTCTGGAATCAATTTTAGAAGTTACCCTAAAGGCAATTCTCGCAGGGAAATTAGCTTTAATCAAACCGGTAATAACGTTTACCGAAGGTCTCTGGGTAGCGATAATTAAGTGGATACCAATAGCACGTGCCAACTGGGCCAGACGGGCAATAGGTATTTCAACTTCTTTTCCTGCAGTCATAATTAAATCGGCAAATTCATCTACTACCAAAACAATGTAAGGCAGAAAGCGGTGGCCGGCTTCAGGATTTAATTTTCTGGACTTGAATTTTTCATTGTATTCCTTGATGTTGCGAACCATTGCGTCTTTTAATAAAGAATAACGGTTGTCCATTTCGGTACAAAGCGAATTTAAGGTATTGACCACTTTTGCATTATCTGTAATAATGGCATCTTCAGTATCAGGTAGCTTGGCTAAATAATGTCTTTCTATTTTATTGAAAAGCGTAAGTTCGACTTTTTTCGGATCGACCAGAACAAATTTTACTTCCGCCGGATGTTTTTTGTATAAAAGCGAAGTTAGTACAGCATTCAGTCCAACTGATTTTCCTTGTCCTGTAGCTCCTGCCATCAATAAGTGAGGCATTTTGGCTAAATCGACAACAAAAGTTTCATTTGAAATGGTTTTTCCTAAAGCAATTGGCAGTTCCATTTCAGCTTCCTGAAATTTAGCAGCTCCAATAACACTTTTCATGGAGACCATAGTTGGAGTCTTGTTTGGAACTTCAATACCAATAGTTCCTTTTCCGGGAATTGGCGCGATAATACGAATTCCTAATGCTGAAAGTGATAAGGCGATATCATCTTCTAGGCTCTTGATTTTAGAGATTCTGATTCCGGCCTCCGGAACAATTTCGTATAAAGTTACAGATGGCCCTACAGTTGCTTTTATCTGTGCTATTTCAATTTTGTAGTTACGAAGTGTGTCTACAATTTTATTTTTATTTTCTTCTAACTCTTCCTGGTTGATTGTAATTCCTCCTGTCGAATATTCTTTTAATAAATCGATCGTTGGGAATTTATAATTTGATAAATCCAGAGTCGGGTCAAATAATCCGAAGTCAGCAACTAACCGGGATGCCAGATTTTCTTCGATAATATCTTCTTCTTCTGCTTTTTCAATAACGAACTCCTCGTTATGATGAACCGGCGTATCTGCTGCCGGGTTTACATTCATTTCAACCGGTTTTAGAATGGGATTTAAATCAATTTCTGATGAATTTGTAATGGTCGGCTTTAAAGCCTCTTTGTTGATTTCGAATTGAGAATCAACAGTTTTAAGATGTATGTTGTCTAATTCAGGATCTTCTTCCTCAATAGCAAATTCTTCCAGGTTATATGCGCTTTCAGGTTCTTGCTGCTGAGATGATTTTATTGTATTTAATTCTGATTTTAATTCATTTTTAGTGGAATCAAAATAGGACTGGATTTTTTCAGGGGATACTTTTATTTTGAAAATCAAATAAACGATTAATCCAAAAAGAAGAGCCAGTAAAGTACCTGTCTTTCCGATATAATCCTGAAGGAATAAATTAAGTTCGTATCCAATTGTTCCTCCTAACTCGGGAGCTGAAGTGGCAAAAAAGCCGAATAATACTGAAACGATTATGATGGCAAATAAATCCCAAAACCAGGTGTTTTTTAGTTTTTTAATCGAAAGTTCTAATGCCAGAAACATTCCGGTGAGGAAAAATAAACGGACAAAGATGAATGAAGCAATTCCGAAACCTTTATATACAATTAAATCGGCAAGATAGGCCCCGAATTTTCCGAGCCAGTTTTGCACAGCTTCTTTACGGTCGTCCAAATGACTGACAGCACTTTGATCTGTCTGCCACTGCCCGTTGATATAAAAAGAAACAAATGCAACTAATAATGCAATAGAAAATAGCACCAAAAGACATCCAAAAACAATTTTTTGTTGTTTGGATAACTTCCAGGATCTTTTAGTTTCGTTTTTTGATTCGTTTTTTTTGTCTGAAGTTTCTTTTTTTGTTTTTGCCATTCCTGCGTATCCTGTTTTGCCTATATAAATTTTGGTATATAAATAATCAAGCCTATTGCCATTGCTGTCATTGCGGCAAAAAATACTGCTCCGGCAGCAATATCTTTAATAAATCCGATTTTCTCGTGATAATTGGGGTGAATAAAATCGGCAACTTTTTCAATAGCTGTGTTCAATCCTTCTATACTTAGCACGAGACCAATTGCAAAGATTTGAAAAAGCCACTCCTCATGTGAAATATCAAAATAGAATCCGGCAATAGTCATTAGTATTCCGATTGAAAACTGTACCATAATGCTATGCTCGGTAGTAATCAGTTTTAAAGCCCCCTTAAAAGCGTATGTAACGCTTTTAAGTCGGCCTTTAACAAAAGTATTGTCTTTTTGAAATTTCATTTAATAGAATTATAGAGCTGCTAAAGCTGCTTCGTAATTTGGTTCGTTTGCGATTTCCGGAACTTGTTCTGTATGAACTACTTTTCCGTCAGCATCAACTACGATGATAGCTCTTGAAAGCAAACCTTTTAAAGGTCCGTCAACAATTTCCAGGCCATTTGCTTTACCAAAAGAGCCTTCCTGAAAATCGGATAAGTTAACTACATTTTCTAATCCTTCTGCTCCACAAAAACGTTTTTGAGCGAAAGGTAAATCTCTTGAAATGCATAAAACAGTTGTGTTTTCTAATCCGCCTGCACTTTCATTGAATTTTCTAACAGAGGTAGCGCAAGTTCCTGTATCAACACTCGGGAAGATGTTTAAAACTAATTTTTTACCAGCAAAGTTGCTTAATGAAGCAACTGATAAATCATTTTGTACTAATTTGAAATCAGCTAATTGCGATCCAACTGCCGGTAATTCACCTGATGTGTTTACAGGATTTCCTCCTAAAGTTATTGAAGCCATGTTTTTGTTTTAAAATTAAATGAGGTTCAAAAGTAAGGATTAAAATTTGAATCTAAAAGTATTTGTTATACGTTTAGGGCCAGATTAAAGATGGTTTTTGGATAGAAGCGAATTTACAAATCAGTCGTTTATTTTTTGTAATAACTTTTTTTTGGGGATATATTGTTGTACTGCTTTTACTCTCGATTTTGTCATTCCGACAAAGGAGGAATCTCCGTTAGAAACTCGAAAAAGATTGATGACTTAGATTGTGGAGCAACTTGCGGAGATCCCTCCTTCGTCGGGATGACAAAATTACGCATAAAACTGTGATTGAAAAACGAAACATCTCGTAAAACCGTTCGCCTGCGAGAGGGATGGGAGCAGGCTACCGAAGTAGCGCGGACAGCCCGACAGCGTCCTGATAAGAGGGCGAATAGGAGCAAAGAAAGTCTGCCCTCTTATCGGGATGGTGGCTCGCCCTAACTATAATTAGATAATGAGGCAATTTGATAATTAGATAATTGATTATGATTTTGTAGATTTACTTTGCGTGGGCTTCGACTCTGCTCAGCCTGGCAAAGATTATCTCAATATTGAAAACAAAAAAGCGTCTCCAAATAGAAACGCTTCTTCAGTTGTTTTTTGTTTTTTAAGTGGGCAACTATTTGTCGATAGAACCTAAAACACGTTTCATGAACGTATTTAGAGCTTCTTTTTTATCGGTTCCCTGTGCTACCAATTTCTGAACTTCAAGCGCACCGTACATATTTGAAATCAGTTCACCGATTACGTCTAATTCTTCGTCTTTAAGAGAAGGGATTTCGGTCATAGCTTCTAAAACCTCGATAGTTTCAATGATATAATCCTGATCGTTTTCTTCGATAAACTGTGTTAAATGTTTAATTACTGGTAATTTCATAATTTAGACTTCTTAGATTTTAGACATTCTTAGACTTCTTAGACTTTACTTTAAAATTTTTAAAACATCAAAGATGTGCAAAAATCCGGGCCAGTCTAACTATCTAAATTTAAGCAATTGCATTAACAAGATCGATTAAAACTTCTTGTTTATTTGTCTGCGTTTCACCAACTAATTGTCCGTTTACGAAAGTCGCGAAAGTAGGCAGGTTGCTTACGTTAGCTAATTTTCTTGATTCCGGAGCATTTTCAGCATCAACCAAAACAAAAGTGATAGCTTCATTTTCAGCAGCTAATTTTTTGAATTTTGGTTTCATAATACGGCAATTTCCACACCATGAAGCTGAATATTGTACTACTACTTTTTCGTTTTTAGCAACTAAATCTGCTAACGTGTCTTCGTTTAAGTCGATTAACATAGTTTTTTAAATTTCAATGTCAATTTCAATGTCAAAAATCAATTTTTAAGCAATTGATATTGAATTCAAATTGAAATTATTGTTTGTTTTTTGAAAGAATTTTGAAATTCAATGGCAAAGTCAGAATTGAATATTGAAATTGCCATTGAAATTGTTATTGCAAATTAGTTAGCGCTTAAGTATTCAGCAGTACTGTTTCTGTCTGCAGTCATAGCTTCTTTACCAGCTTCCCAGTTAGCAGGACAAACTTCGCCTTTAGTCTGGATGTGCGTGTAAGCATCAACCATTCTTAAGTATTCGTTTACGTTACGTCCTAATGGCATGTCGTTTACGCTTTCGTGGAATATTTTTCCAGTTTCGTCGATTAGGTAAGTCGCTCTGTAAGTTACGTTTGAACCTTCGATGATAACTGAATCAGTATCTTCGCTGTAGCTTGTAGATTCGATATCAAGAATACCTAAAATGTTTGCTAAGTTACGGTTTGTATCCGCTAAGATTGGGTACGTTACACCTTCGATTCCACCGTTGTTTTTTGGAGTGTTTAACCAGGCAAAGTGAACTTCGTTAGTATCGCAGGAAGCACCAATTACGATAGTATTTCTTTTTTCGAATTCTGGTAGTGCAGCCTGAAAGGCGTGTAATTCAGTTGGACATACAAAAGTAAAATCTTTTGGATACCAGAACAATAGTACTTTTTTGTTGTTGTTTACTGCTTCTTCAAAGATGTTGATTTTTAAGTTATCACCCATTTCTGAGATAGCATCTACTGCAATACTTGGGAATTTTTTTCCTACTAAAGACATAATATTCGTTTTACGTTAAAATTTATTTCTGGTGCAAAAGTAGGGTATAAGTAGAGTTGCTTACAATAAGATGTGATTATAAAAATTTATAAGTTGATAGGTTTTGATTATTTTAAATTTTAACTTATTGAATTTCAATATTTACGGGTAAAATTCCATTGAAAGTATTTTTTTCTAAAAATTGAATTGCTGCTATTTTTTGAAATTCTTCAAAATCCTGATAGGCCTGAATTAATCCGAAAGCTTTTTTAAGATTTGGAATTATGGGTAAAACGTACGGATTTCCGAAAACATACATGATACATTTTTTGGTCAGAAGCAAATCCGAAAGCAACCCTAAAACTTCAACATTTATTTCAAAATTATTTAAAGGTTTTGCTTTTGGAACAAACAATGAAATGATGATGGTTTCGAAATTTTCTAAGTGATTTTTGATAGCTGAAATATCAGAAGATTCTAAGTTTTCAAAAGCAAATTCCGGTGAAGGCAGTTTTGTATTTAAAGTTTTGAAGAATGTATTTTCTGTATTTTTATATAAACTCAGTTTGGCTAATTTGTTGTTTTTCTCAGCTTCAACGGCTAAATCTGAAATTCCGTTGTCAATGATTTTTGTGATGCAGTTCTGGGCGATTTCAAGGTTTAATTTTGAAGCATTTTCGAAATTCAATTCGCCTGAAGTGAAAGTTTCATTCGAAAATAGTCCCACTTTTTCTTTGGCTTTTCTGATCCTTTCATAGCTTTCGGAAATACGGTCAGGAGAAGCATTTTTATAAATGGCTTCAATTCCTTCCGGAACATTTTCCGCGAAGCATAAAACATCGTTTCCGGCATTGAAAGCTTCCCATTCTAATTGACCTTTTGTCTCGTACAATTTAGAAACGCTGTGCATGTTCAACGCATCAGAAATTACCAAACCTTCATAACCTAATTTTCCACGCAAAAGATCCTGAATAACGACTTTTGATAAAGTTGCGGAAGTATCTTTTCCATCATTTAGACTTGGAACGGCTAAATGTCCGATCATTATTGAATCGACATTATTTTCAATTCCTTTGATGAACGGATACAATTCGTTTTCCAGTAACTCTTCTAAAGTTTCTTTTAAAACCGGCAATCCCAAATGTGAATCTACATTGGTGTTTCCGTGTCCGGGAAAGTGTTTCAGACACCCTAAAACACCAACTTCCGACATCCCTCTTAAATACTCAACCGCAAAATGGGCTACTTTTTCTTTGTTTTCACCAAAAGAACGATATCCAATCACAGGATTATTTGGATTGTTATTGATGTCTGCCAAAGGTGCTAAATTATAATGAATTCCGGCGGCTTTTAAATCCAGTCCGATTTGTTTTCCAACTTCATAAATCAGCTCAGATTTGCTTTCAGGCAAAGCGCCAAGCGTAATCGCATACGGATATTGCGGTGTTTTTTCGATACGCATTGCCAAACCCGATTCGGCATCAATACTAATTAAAAGTGGGGTAGAAGCCGCTTTTTGGTAACGTACGATCAAAGCTTTGATTTTTTCGTAACTGTCATCGTTAAAAACAATTTTCTGCTTGCTTTCGTAATTGGTAGCTGCACTGGCACGACTGTGAAAAAAGGTCAGTCCGCCAATATTGTATTCTTTGATAAGGCGTTCTGTTTTCTGAATATTTTCTTCAGTATCGTTGATAAAAACGGCTGGAAAGAAAAATTGTCCTATTTTTTGTCGTAATGCTTCGGCTGTCATTTTCATTATTATAAAGTCTTTTTCATGCAGACACTATTATCCATTTCCTCGTAAGGCGGATAATTTGGTATTATAGTGTAATCTAATTTTTGATATAAGCTGATGGCTTCGGGCTGTTTTTTTCCGGTTTCGAGTATCGTGTAAGTATAACCGACTTCCTTTGCCCAGATTTCAAGTTCCTTTAAAACAGCCGATGCAATTCCTTTTTTTCGGTGGTCAGGATGAACGTACATTCGTTTGATTTCTGTTGTTCCGGGTTCTTTTTCGCGGAAAGCACCACAGCCCACCGGAATTCCGTTTTCGTAATAAACGATAGTATGTTTTATTTTGTCCGTTTTATTGTACTGATTATAAAACGCATGATCTTCTCCGTCTCTAATCGCTAAATCCTGATCTAACAAAGTAACCAGATTTATAAAATCGATATCGTCTGAATTGGTTCTTTTTAAGGCGATCATTATACAATTTTAATTTTATTATCAAACTTTATTGATAGATGTTTTTATATTCTACTCGTACATTTCAGGTCTCACAATATACTCAGTTACGTATTCTCCGTTTTTATCCGAATAATAATAATTTAGGGTAACTTTATTATCTCTAAACAACTTCATACCCGGGTTTGTTTTTACATTTTGTAAAATTCCCGGGAAAATATATTTTTTTACTGTATCGATTTTAACATCAGCTTTTGCTATTCCAATTAAAACATAATTATACTGAATTGTTTTTGTTTGGTAACGCAACTACATTCTTCAAAGTTGTAGATTCATCAATATTCATTGGACAAGTTTTATTAAACTCATTAGCAAATTCAACGAGTTGCTTGTCAATTGATGGCTTAAATAGGGATTGTGTAACAAAAAACATTATTATAAATCCGATTATAAATCCTATGAAAGTTTTAATATCAAATTTTCTTTTCGGCTTTTTTGCTTTCAAATCTTCAACTTCCGGTTTTAAATTTTCGTAATCGGTAATCGGTAATTGAAAACCACAAACTGAGCAATATTTTGAATTTATGTCGTTTTCTGTTTGACAATTTGAACATTTTTTTTTCATAACTTTTTATTTCAGTTTGGCTTTCTTTTGTTTAACCAATTGTTTTTTGGTTTCAATTGCTTTTTCCAGTCGGTTTTTAAAGCGAAAAAGTTTTGGAAGTCCTTCTAAGCGGTCCTCTATTGTGATTTCTTCATACACAATAATTGCTTTTTCTAAAACCCGAATTTCATTGTCGAGATCCAGTTGGATTTTGTAAATATTCGCTAGTCTGTCGTAAGGATGATTTCCTTTAAAGCTTTCCGCAACATTTTCTTCATACAATTCAATTGCTTTTTCAAGATTTCCGTTTTTTTCGAACTCAGCTCCTTTCAGGTTGCGTTCGGCCTGCAAATTTTCATTGATTTCCATAGGTAAAAGTTTGATTTGGGGTTAAACTTCTTCTGATTTTTTTCCGAAATCTTTCGGAAAAACTAAAAAACGTGATAAAATAAGACCTGGAATTGTAGCTATGAAAACCCAAATAAAGAAGTTTTGATAGCCTAAATATTGTTGTATAAAACCGCTCAACATTCCCGGAAGCATCATTCCCATTGCCATAAAGCCGGTTGCCAGTGCATAATGTGCTGTTTTTGATTCTCCTTCTGCAACATAAATCAGATACATCATAAAAGCTGTAAATCCAAAGCCGTAACCGAACTGTTCTAAAATTACAACGACGTAAATGTAATAGATAGATGCCGGATGAAAAAAAGCTAATAAGATGAAACCAATTATAGGTAAATGCATCGCTAAAAACATGGGAAACATCCATTTGGTAAGACCTTGTTTTGAAATTGCAATTCCGCCCAAAATCCCTCCTAAAGTTAAAGCGCCAACGCCAAATGTCCCGTAAATTATTCCAACTGCTTCTGTATCGAGTCCCATTCCGCCTAATTCTTTTCCGTCAAGCAAAAACGGACTGAGCATTTTAAGCAACTGCGATTCTCCTAATCTGAAAACCAGAATGAAAGTCAGAATTAATCCGATTTGTTTTTTCCTGAAAAAGCTGATAAAAATAGTTCCGAAGCTTTGATGATGATGCGCTTCTTTGTTTTCTGCAGCGTTGATTTCGTTTTTAGGAGTAAAAAGGAAATTGTAAAGCGTTATGAATGTCATTAGTAAACCAACCGCAATCATGGTGTAGGACCAGGCTTTTGTATTGTCACCATATTTATGTTCCAGATATCCGGCAAAAAGTACAATCAATCCGTTTCCTGCCAGCATTGATAATCTGTAGAAAGTACTTCTGATTCCGAGGAAAAACGACTGCTGTTCTTTTGGCAAAACCAATAAATAAAAACCATCGCTCGCAATATCATTCGAAGCCGAAGCAAAAGCTGCAACCCAAAATATGGCTAAAGTCATCATGAAAAATCCATTTGTCGGAATGGTAAATCCGACCAGCAAAAAGGCAATTGAAATCAGTAGCTGCATCGACAAAAACCATTTCCTTTTGGTTCCTGTCAACTCAATAAAAGGACTCCAAAGCGGCTTTATGACCCATGGTAAATACAATAAACTGGTGTAAACGCCAATATCTTCATTTGAAATACCCAGATTTTTGTACATAATTACCGAAACCGAAATTATGACAGCATAAGGCAGTCCGGAAGCAAAATTGAGAAGCGGAATCCAAAACCACGGTTTGTTATCTGTTTTCATTTGGCTGGGCAGGGATATAATTTTTAAATGTTTTTTTTAAATCGATAATAGTCGGTGTACTTTCGTTTGCAAAATAATCAATAAATGTTACCGCACAAGCTTTGTACTGATTGATTTTTTGTATGGCTACAGAAAGCAAAATTCCGCCTTCGTTTTCGTGTACCCTTACTTTTTCAATAATTTGTCTGGGGTCATTAATATCGATTTTCGAAATATGATCAGCTCCATAAATCACTAAGTACCTCACTTTTGTATTTAATGGTGATTTTATACTGAATGTATATCGGAGACTGTCTTTTGCATATTCATTTATAAACGGCGTGTCGATAATAATACGTTTTAGATTTGGAACTGCCGGTGGGAGAGCCGGATATTTATACTGATTTTCTTCTAAATGGCGTGAAATATCAAAGTTCTTGTCCATGAACCATTTGGCACTGAAATAAGCACTTCCGCTTACGTTTTTGAAACCTCTCAAATAATCAACCTGATTTGGGATTTCTGTCATGAAATTCCAACTTTTATCACTGTCGCCTCTGATTTTATAAGATGCGTGACCAATGTAGATTGCAGTGTTTTTTGAGTTTTCTGACCACCATTTTACTAATTTAGAATAGTTTGCAATACGATTGTTCATGCTCCAGTACAACTGTGGAAGGATATAATCGATCCATTTTTGGTCCATCCATAAAACAGGATCGGCATATAAATCGTCGTAATTAGATGTTGACTGCGTTTCAGAACCTTTAGGATCAACGGATTTATTTCGCCAAACCCCAAACGGACTGATTCCGAATTGCACCCATGGTTTACTGGCTTTTATGGTGGTAGAAATCGTGTGCACAAAATTGCTCACATTCGCCCGTCGCCAGTCGGCAAGTGACAGACCGCTTCCGTATTTTTTGTAGGATGCGGTGTCGTTAAACACTTTTCTGGGAACGGCATACGGATAAAAATAATCATCAAAGTGAATAGCATCGATGTCGTATTTATCGACTACTTCTTTCACAACTTTAGTTAAATGCGACTGAACTTCAGGCAGGGCAGGGTCATAATAGTATTTTCCGCCATATTCAATCATCCATTCCGGATGTTTAAAAATATCGTGATTTGGGCTCAATTGCTGTTTGTTTAAATCGAAAGTCGCACGGTACGGATTCATCCACGCATGAAACTCAAAACCTCTGTCGTGCGCCTGCTCAATCATCCAGGCCAGTGCATCGTAATAAGGACTAGGCGCCTGACCTTCTTTTCCGGTTAAGAATCTGGACCACGGAGCCAGTTCTGTAGGATAAAAAGCATCACCAACACTTCTGATCTGAACGATTACGGCATTGTAATTCAGTTTTCTGTATGCCTCTAAAATCGCAATGTAATCAGTTTTTTCTTTTTCAACATTATCAACAGCCGTTTTGGGCCAGTCAATGTTTACGACAGTTGCAATCCAGACACCTCTAAATTCGTTTTTAGGATGATTTAATTTTTCCTGTGAAGTGGTGTTCCATCCAAAGATAAATAAGAATATGATAGAGAATATTAGGTGCTGATTTTTATGCATTTCAATCTTTTTTAACAGAAACCAAAAATAGTTTTTTTAACGGACTATCGTAAATAATTTAGTGATTATAATTTTAAAGGTATTTATTTGAATTTCATATATTTTTTTTGCCACGAATTGCACTAATGTTCACTAATTTTTCTGCTAATGTTTGACAAGAATAATTTTGGCGATCTTTTTTATACACATAGAAGCATAGTTTTCTTGGCTTATAAAGGCATTTTATTTATTTGAAATACATCAGCTGTATGCTTCAATTTTTTTTTCTACAGATTAAAAATTAAAATATTCAATACTAATCTATTTTTTTACCACAAATTTCACAAATTCCCGCTAATTATTTTTCGCAATATCAAGCAAAAAATTTGCGAAAATTAGTGTAATTTGTGGTGGACTTTTTTTTTCAAACAGAATGATTAATCCTTAATCTGTGGCATATTTTTAATAATTCGCGTCAAAACCCTACTAATCCGGAAAAGAAATTTTTCCCATTGTGACAGAAGGAATTCCTTTGTTGGTACCAAAATTATAATTTCCGCCGGCAACCGTTTCATTAGCTAAAACAGCAAATAAAACCGCTTCTTTCGCATCGCTTAAAATACCCAGATCATCGCTTTTTTGAAATTCGCAAGGCAATAATTCTTTCAACCATTTTACCAGTAACGGATTGTTAGTGCCGCCTCCCGACATGTAAATCTTAAACTCCGCAATTGGTGTTCCGCTGTTTTTAACCACAAACTGAATCGCTTCAGCAATTGTTTCGGCACTTAGCCTTGTCAAAGTAGCCAGCAAATCTGATGCCGAAATGTTTTCGAGTTTGGTTTTTGAAAGTGCTGAATCGACAAAACCTTTATTGAACAATTCCTGACCGATGGTTTTTGGAAAGCTTTTCCGGAAGAAAGCATTATTTTTTAGTTCCGATAAAAGGGTTTGATTTACGATTCCACTTTGGGCGATTTCCGCATCTTTATCGTAATTTTTTTCAGGGAAATAATGTTTGGTAAAAATGTCAATCAAGGTATTGGCAGTTCCGGTATCGGTTACAAAAACATCTTCAGCGTTTAGGGAAGCGGACAAATACGTGAAATTCGCTATCCCGCCC
Organism: Flavobacterium fluviatile; assembly: GCF_010645065.1. Taxonomy (GTDB): domain Bacteria; phylum Bacteroidota; class Bacteroidia; order Flavobacteriales; family Flavobacteriaceae; genus Flavobacterium; species Flavobacterium fluviatile. Next base: position 111,681 of record NZ_JAADZW010000011.1, read on the forward strand.
ATGTTGAGCATGATTCGGTTTTCGCCTTTTTTACTAAACAATAAATAATCACCATAAACTGCCAAAGGCGCTCCTTCGCCACCTGCTGCAACATGTTTCTGCCTGAAATCAGATAGTGTAATAATTCCGGTTTTTACCGCAATATGATCACCGTCCCCAATTTGTAAAGTCGCATTTGGAAATTTTTCCTGCTGATGCAAAAACTTCGGAGCGTGCAAAACCGTTTGTCCGTGCGAGGCAATTAAGTCAACTTCGTGTGGGGGAATATTCCATTTTTGAAGACAATCATTGACCATACCGGCGTGCAGGATTCCGATCCATTCGTTAAGTAGAGCCAAATGCTGAAAATCGATTGTTTTTTTAGCAAACACTTTTCTGATTTCGGTTTTAATATCTTCCGAATAATTTATGGTTTCAAATTCGAGAATTGTGACACTTGTATTTTCGCCCGCACCAGAAATAGCACAAAGCGCAATATCAAGCCCGTCAAGCGAAGTTCCGGACATTAAGCCCAGTATTTTTCGGGTTTGTTTTTGGGCGATGTTGTAGAGAGCAGTTATGTTTTTGTTCATTTTGATGGAGGCTTTTTAATAATGCTAAAATCGGAATGTTTTGGGGATAAATTTAGGGAAAGTTGGGGATTTTTTTGGGTTGGGAAAAACGGGTATTAATACTTGGTTGTTTAGATTTGTTAATTGATATTTTTGAAAAGGAAAATTTAAAAATCATAAAAAATTTGGTTTTCAGTAAAATATAAATGAATTTAAAATGATATTTGTTAATTAATTCTATTTTATAAACTCTTGCAAAAAATATAAACAATGCTTGATCAATCTTTTTCCTATGAAAATTTCCGAATTATACTTGATGTTGAAAATAGGAAGGGTAGGTATTTAGAAGATGAAAAATTTTTTGATACGGATGATATTTTTGAAGATTCTAGAGATATTACTGAAAAAATTATTGCAATTAATAAATTAATTGACGACGAATATCAGAAGTTAAAAAAAATAATTGTAAAAGCTCCACAGGATTTTCAAATGTATGATGAGTTATTACAACAAAAGAATTTACTTAAGGAAGAAAGAGAGCAAAAAAGACTTGAAATATTATCGTGCTTAAGTGAAAGAACTAATAGCGATGAATATCGAATTAAAATAACAAAGGGTCAAATAAAATTTAATAGTCAATTATATGTTGCTGATGATAAACCTGAACATTACTTTGTACTTAAACAGTTACAACGAAATATTTATAAAACATTTAAAGTTAAACAGGCAGACAGAAAAAGTATAATATCTCAACTAAAAATTCTTTTTGACGATGGATTTCCAAAAGTTATTATTCGTACAGATATCAAAAGTTTTTATGAAACAATTCCTCATAAACATCTTCTATCAAAAATAGAAGAAAATAGTTTACTTAGCTATCCTTCAAAACGAATAATTCGAGACATATTAAATCAATATTGGAAAATTTTAATTGATGATGGTATAAAAACTAACTCAGATGAAAGAGTTGGTATACCGCGAGGAATCGGTATAAGTGCATATCTTGCAGAAATTTATATGAGGGATTTTGACAGAAAGATTTCTTCAAGTAATAGTGTTACATATTTTGCTAGATATGTTGACGACATAATTATTGTTATAACTCCTACTTTAAGAAATGAGAATATTTCAACATCAAAATACAGAAATGAAATAAAATCGATTTTATTTAGAACTTCAGGTTTGGATCTAAATTTGGAAAAAACTTTTTTAATAGATCTTAGGAAAGAAAAAAAAGATAGAAAAACTTCTAAAAAATATAATTTAACATATTTAGGATATCAATTTATTATTGGATACGAGAAAAAAAGTGACAAAGAAACATATTGGATTGAAAAGCTACCTCTTAAAATTTTAATGTCAGAAAATAAATTAGAACGTTACAAAAAGAAAATTATTTCTGCATTTGAAAACTATCAATTAGAAAAAATTAAATATGCCGGAAGAGAAAATAGTATAAACAGAATTTTACTTTTAAGAATGAAATTTTTAACTAATAATTTTCAATTATTTAGGCGAAAAAAAAATGTTTTTGTTGGAATTTATTTTTCAAATGAGTTTTTAAATACGACAGATGAATTGAAAGTATTGGATAAAACATTGAAAGAAGAAATATTAAAGATTGAAAATGCAAGTAATATTATATTGGTTAGTAAACTAAATAAATTATCCTTCGAAAAAGGTTTTAAAAATAAGCTTTTTCTGAATTTTAATTTCAGGTCATTTCAAAACAGTAAAGTATTAGGTATTTGGAAAAAATTATAACTATGAGAAAAAAAATACCTATTATAGATTGCAAGGAACGAGTAGCCCTTTCAGATGTTTTGCCATATGAGACTCCTCTTTTATTTTCAAACAGATACTTTTATAAGTACTTGTTAAAGAGAGAGAAAAGTGAAAAAAGTCTTGGGTATAAAAACAAAAAAAATAAAGCTTTTGCAGAGATTGAATCTATTTTATTTAGTCGTGAAGAAATAACCCGTCCTTTCATATTTAATATAAATCATAGGGTAAATGACTTTAGAAAATTAAGTCTCATTCATCCTAGTAATCAATTAAGAGTAATTGAATTCTATGAAAAGTATAAAAGTTTAATACTTTACTATTGCACTATTAGCCCTTTTTCCATTAGAAGACCCGCAAGTGTAGCAAAATTTACTTTTTACAATGACCTGCTTCATAAAAAGAATCAAGATGGAGATCTGGAACATTCTCAAATTGAACAAGATGAAAGTGAATATGAGAATTTAAAATCGTACTTCACTTACCAAAAATACAGTAACATTCACAAATTTTTTGAATCGTATCAATTTCATCGATGTGAAAAAAAATATAGTAAACTTTTAAGAATTGACATTTCAAAATGTTTCGATAGTATTTATACACATACAATTTCATGGGCAATTCTAAATAAACAAATTGTAAAAGATAATGTTGTTCATTCCTTAAAAACTTTTGGTGGAGAATTTGATAACTTAATGCAGAAACTTAATGCTAATGAAACTAATGGAATAATAATTGGACCTGAATTTTCACGAATTTTCGCAGAAATAATTCTTCAACAAATTGACAAAGACATATTTGACAAGTTAAAGATTACAGATGAAAATGGTAAAAATCTTATTCATAAAATAGACTATGAAGCATTTAGATATGTTGATGATTACTTTATCTTTTATAATAATGAAGTCGATTCACAAAGAATATTAAAGGAATTTAAACTATGTCTTAGTGAATATAAAATGTATGTAAATGAAAACAAATCAATTGTTTATGATAAACCTATTATTACAGAAATTAGTTTAGCAAAGCAAAAGATCAGTGATTTGTTTAATGATCATTTAAAGTTAATTGAAAATCAAAAAGTGACTGAAGATGATCAAAGTAACCCAGAATTATACTTTTCATCGAATAATGTGATTACACGATTTAAATCAATTGTTAAGGAAACCGGTGTTGAATATAAGGATATTATGAACTATAGCCTTGCGGTACTAGATAAGAAAACTGCAAAACTTATTAATAAATTTAAAAAAGAAAAAACTGAAAACCCTAAATTAAGCGAAAAAGAATTTGAAAAGGGATTTCTTGAGATTTTAGATGTTGCATTTTTCTTATATTCAGTATCGCCCAGAGTTAATTCCACTATTAAACTGTGCTTGATTATTGATAAAATAATTTGCTTTCTTAAGAAGAACAAGACAAATAATTATGTTGAACCATTTTCATGTAATCATAAGCATAATATTTTCAAAAAAATCTCAGACGAAATTTTTTTAATACTGCAAAAAAACAAAACTAAAGATGAAACTCAAGTTGAGACATTATATCTGCTGATTGCGCTTAGTCAACTTGGTAGAGAATACAGACTTAATATTAACATCTTATGCTCGTATTTTAATATTAAAATACATTCGGATAATACTTTTGAAATTGTTCATCCTTTAAATTATTTTTCGATTACGGTGCTTCTATTCTATATTAAAGATATTCATATGTATGCTCCCATTAAATCCCTAATGAGAGTGTATATTTTAGACAAATTCAAAAATTCCATTTTAGATAAAAAGTGGAAAATGGATACAGAATTAGTACTTTTGTTAATGGATGTTTTAAGTTGTCCTTTTTTGAACAATTCAATTGACAGTATAGAAAATAAAAATTTATTTCTTGAATTTGAAAATTTGGAAAATGCAATTTTACAGCCGTTTACAGCACTAGAGTCAGATAATTATATCAATACCATTAGTAAAATTTCAAAGCAAATCAACTCAATTGAATCAGTTCAATTTCTTGAACAAAAAATTTTATTAAAACTAAATTTGTGGACAAATCTATATATCCAAGAGTTAAATAAAGATGATTCTTCAGATGTCGATAATAGAAAACAAAAATTACTCACATTTATTTTCTATCTAAAGAATAATGTCATTAAACACGTTGATAAACATAAATTTAAGAAAGAATTGTTAACTTTGGTCGATATTAATGACAATCAGGTTAATTTTATTAAGCAAGAAAAATTTTGGTTCATTAAATGGACAGAATTTGATTTTAGATTGGAATTGCAAGCTAAAAGAAGTCAGGAAGTTTACTAAAAATATTGCTACCACCGACAGTCAGTAATGACACCACACACAAGTAGCTTCTTTCATGCTCTAAAGTTGAGTTTGGAAGAGATAAATAAGGTAACCTATGTCGGGGGTTACTTTTTAAATTACGTTCTATACTAAATTTCTACCATTCTTTTGAAAAAAATATAACTTAACCCGATAGCGCGGATTTGCAATCCGTGCCCACCAAGATTGAACATAAGAAAAGCCAAAAAAATATACTTTGCGGGCACGGATTACAAATCCGCGCTATCGTTGTATCAATCAGGATAAAAAAGACTATTACCATCTGATTAAAAAATATTTTTCTTAAATTAGAGAAACAATTAAATTCAAAAAACATGAATCCATCAAAAATAATAGGAATAATTCTGATCGTTATTAGTCTCTGTGTAGGGTATGTAGGTGCCAACAAAATTGCTGACAATACAAAAGAAATTAATTTATTAGGGCTGAAAATTGACGCTTCCAACGAATCGGGTAAGGAACAGGGGTATCTTTATTTAGGGCTGGCCGTCATTTTACTTGCAGGCGGAATTTATACGGTCAATAAATCAAAGTAAATTGCAGTAAGTAGATGTTGTAAATATTGCATGAGGCATCGTTGGTATGTATTTCTTGTCAATTAGTTTACAACAAAACTTCTTATGAAACCTAAAGCCCTAGCCCTGATGGCAGCGACATCCTTTTGTGCCGGGGTTCGGCATAAAAGATACAGCGTACAGCAGGAATCAGCTCCTGCTAATAACAGAACTTATTACATACAAAAACCGCCTCAAATAGCACTTTGAGGCGGTTTTTTTATGATAGAACAGAATTGTTTTTAGAATTTGTAAGTTACACCAACTCTAAAGTTTCTAGGTGGTTCTGTTTGCCAGTAGTAAACTCCGTTACTAACCCATTGGTAAAATGAACCACTATACAAATATTCATCTAAAATATTAAATACGTTAGCCGTTACTTTGAATTTACGGGTTTCATAAGATAATCCCCCATCTAACTTAAAGTAATTTGGTAATCTTTCTAATCCTTCGCTCCAGGTATCAGTTAGGCGACCTGCAAGGTAAGTTCCTCCGACTGATGCACCGAAACCTTTTAATACACCTGATGGAACTACATAATTCAGCCATGCATTAGCTACATGTTTTGAGTATCCCGGAACTATGTCACCTTCTTTAAAAGTGCTGACATTTGAATCGGTTACTTTAGATTCTGTAAACGCATAGTTTGCTATTAAGTTTAAGCCATCAACAATTTTACCTCTTAAATCAACCTCAAAACCCTGAGCTGTTTTTTCTCCTAATGTTGTACTGTACATAACTCCCGGTACATAAAAATCGTCGTCTGGTCCAGGTTGAACAGGATCTGTAGTCAATTCATTTTGTTTAATGATACTATAAGCAGATACGGTGGTGCTCCAGGTACCGTTAAACCAGTCTTTTTTAATACCAATCTCACGGTTTGTACCTGTAAGTGGTTTTATAGTTTCTGTAGGTCTCACTCTTCCGGACTGTGGCGTGAATGCCTGATCGTAAACTCCGTAAACAGCGAAAGAAGGGGTTATTGACCAGCTTAACCCAATACGAGGCGTAATGTGGCTATCTGCAGCAGGATCACTGTAACTACTCGTTTGTTTAATCCAGGTGTAACGGCCTGCAAGTGTTAATCTTAATTTATTTTCAAAGAAACCTAATTCATCCTGAACATATCCGGCTGCATATTGCGAACCATATAATCCTGCGGCTCTCTGGCTCAAAGGGGTACTTTCATCAAAATTTGGCAGCCCATTCGCAGGCGTACCATAATCCGGATTTAAAACATTAAATGGATCTTCTAAAGTATCTAATGCGTGAGTTTGTCCCCAATCGGCCATATAATCTTTTCTTCCTAAATCCATACCTCCCAAAACTTTATGACTTACAGGGCCTGTATTGAATTTTCCATTCACGAAAATCTGACCTAAAAACATATCGCTTTCTGCATCCCAAATACTAACACTTCTGATAATTTCTCCTTCAGACAAAACTTCAGTATCTACAATATCATCATCATTAGTATCTACACTTACAGGTCCGACAGCACCTGGCCATGAACTGTAACCGTCCATTATATATTTAAAATATGAGGTTTGTGCTGTTAATTTCCAGTCGCTGTCAAAATTGTGTTCAAACATTAAATAACCGCTGTGGTCATTAATTTTTGTATCAGGCAAACCTGGCTGAGTCATTGTGAAATCTACAGGAGTTGTTGCATAACCTTCATTTGCCGAACTAAAAACATAATACGAACCTACTTCGCTCATGTTGGCAAACTGCCCATTGTATTCTAATGTTACTTTGGTTTTGTCGCTCAATTTGTAAGATAAAACCGGTGCGATTACGTAGCGGTCATTATGTTCAAAAGGTCTGTGGGATCCTTTCTTTTGAAAAGCACCATTAAAACGGTAAAGGAATTTTCCGTCTTTATCAAATTTTCCATCTAGGTCAATACTTGCACGGTAAAAGGCGTAGCTTCCTGCTAAAACGCTGGCCTCTCCTTTGGTAATTCCGGTTGGTTTTTTTGTTACCACATTGTACAGACCACTTGGATCTCCGCTTGAAAGCATAAAACCTGCAGGTCCTTTTACAAATTCAATATGATCTACAAAGCTCATATCTTCTGTAAGTGGTCCCCAGAAAGAAGAAACTACGTTGAAACCATTTCTAAAAGCCTGGATTTGCGATCCGCGCATACTAATATTGGTGTACATATCTCCCCAGTGCTCTAAACGAACGGCACCACTCACATTACGAATAACTCCGTCGCTCATGCTTGTAATTTGTTGGTCTTTTAAAGTCTGAGCACTTACAATCTGAATGTTTTGCGGAATTTCAAGTACAGGAGTCTGAAGACGCAATGACATTGACGGCTTGTCTTGTTTGTACTTGTTTTTTGTAATGATTACTTCATCAAGGTCTTCCTGGCTTTCAGAAAGCGTGAAATTTTTTGTAGTGGTCTGTTTTGCTATTACTTCAATTTTTTCTTCTACCGACTTAATTCCGATAGAATTAATGCTAATAACGTAACTTCCCGGTTTAACAGACTTAATTTCATATTGTCCGTTTTCATTCGTAAGAACTGCGTACTTTGTTCCTTTTAATTTTATAGAAATATTCCCTGCAGGAAAATTTCCACTTAATGACACTTTACCGCTTACTTTTCCAAGTTCCTGACCCATTACGGTTAATGAACTCAAAAACAATAAACTAAACAGCATTTTTTTTATGGTATTCATTTTCATTTTTGGTAAAAGATTAATTTTTATGACGCAAAAGTAATGGCTAATATCGTTTTATCCAAAATTATTTTTAATTATTCTAAATAAAGTTTAAACTAAAAAAGTAACTAAACTTTTTTTAGTGTAAGCAATTAAAAATAAATGCTAAAAATACACTTATCAAAAAGACGTAAAGCAGAAAAAGGCAGAAGTTCGCAGCATTATGGCGTAAACACTGAAAAGTCAGTGCGTAATTTTCTTAATTTAGAATAAAAACAAAGGAAATAAGAGTATTTTTGTAACCGAAAAAACACATCCGTTTCAGGTTATAAATTCAATCAGAATGTCAATAATTAAGGAGTTAGAACAACTGTCTGCATCATTAGAAGGAACACTTTTATACGATGATCTACATAAAACGCTTTATTCAACCGATGCTTCGGTTTACCGAATTAAACCCAATGCGGTTGCCATACCAAAAACGACTCAGGATATCGCCAAACTGATCCGTTTTGCAGCAGATCATAATATGTCGGTTACGCCAAGGACTGCGGGAACTTCTCTGGCGGGTCAGGCAGTTGGAGACGGCTTGGTAATTGATGTTTCGAAACATTTTACTAAAATTATTTCGTTTGATGCCGAAAGGAAAACTGTAACCGTTCAGCCGGGTGTAATTCGTGATGAGCTGAATTTATTTCTTAAACCCCACGGTGTATTTTTCGCCCCGATTACTTCAACCTCAAACCGTGCGATGATTGGGGGAATGGTCGGAAATAATTCTTCGGGGACGACTTCAATTCGTTATGGTGTGACACGTGATAAAATTGCGAAAGTAAAAGCAATTTTAAGTGACGGTTCTGAAGTGGTTTTTAAAGACCTGACTTCTGCTGAATTTATTGAAAAAACCAAAGGTGATACTCTGGAAAATAAAATATACAAAACGATTTATGACGAGCTTTCTATAAAAGAAACTCAGGAGGAAATTGTAAGAGAGTTTCCAAAACCGGAAATCCACAGAAGAAATACAGGGTACGCCGTTGATATTCTGCTGAAATCGGAATTGTTTGGAGGAACTGAACCTGTCATAAATCTGGGAAAACTGCTTTGCGGAAGCGAAGGAACACTGGCTTTTACAACCGAAGTGACGCTGAAAGTTGATGATCTTCCACCTGCGCACAGTATTATGGTCGTGGGACATTATCATACAATTCACGAATCATTAGAGTCAGTTGTCGTGGCCATGAAACACCATTTGTACACCTGCGAGATGATCGATGATACAATTTTGGATTGTACCAAAACGAATCGGGAGCATGTAAAAAACAGATTCTTTTTACAAGGCGAGCCTAAAGCTATTATGATGTTTGAAGTAGCAGCCCATACTTTGGAAGATGCCGAAAAACAAGCGGATGCGCTTATTGCTGATTTAGAAAAAAACAATTTCGGTTATGCCCGTGTGAAGATTTATGGTGCTGATATTGACAAGGTAAACGAACTGAGGAAAGCCGGTCTCGGACTTTTAGGAAGTATTGTTGGCGACGATAAAGCGGCGGACTCTATTGAGGATACAGCGGTTGAACTAAGTGATTTACCAGCTTATATTGCAGAGTTTTCGGCAATGATGTTAAGCCACGGACAGGAGGCGATTTATTATGCGCATGCAGGTGCCGGGGAATTGCACCTTCGTCCGGTTTTGAATTTAAAGAAGACCGAAGATTTGAAATTATTCAGAACTATTGCGACAGAAGTGGCGCATCTGGTTAAAAAATACAGAGGTTCGCTAAGTGGCGAACACGGTGACGGAATTGTTCGTGGTGAATTTATTCCGTTTATGATTGGCGATAAGAATTACGAATTGCTGAAAAGAATCAAACTGGCATTTGATCCAAATTCGGTTTTGAATATCGGAAAAATTGTCAACGCTGGCAAAATGGATGAAAACCATCGTGTAGTTTCGGGAAGGACAGAACCGGACATTAAAACGTTTCAGGATTTCTCAGACAGTTTAGGGATTTTGCGTGCAGCAGAAAAATGCAACGGTTCCGGAGACTGCCGAAAACTGCCGTCAGCAGGAGGAGCGATGTGTCCGAGTTATCGTGCGACCCGAAACGAAAAAGAAACTACGCGTGCGAGAGCCAATTCACTGAGAGAATATTTAACGTATTCTGAAAAAGAAAACAAATTCGACCAAAAAGAATTATACGAAGTTTTTGAGTTGTGCGTGAGCTGTAAAGCCTGTGCGAGCGAATGTCCGAGTAATGTGGACGTAGCGACTTTAAAAGCCGAATTTTTATACCAATATCAAAAAGCAAACGGATTCTCAACCCGAAATAAGATTTTTGCCAATAATGCTAAAATGAACAAACTGGGAAGTAAATTCCCGGTAATTACGAATTTTATTTCGAATCAGTCCTTCGTTAAAAAAACAATGGGAATTGCACCCGAAAGACAAGTGCCGTTACTAGCGAAAAAAACGTTTAGAAAATGGCATGCAGAGCATAAACCAACTGCAACAGATTTTCCGAACGGCAGGTTGTATTTGTTCGTAGATGAATTCACGAACTATTATGATGTAAATATAGGAATAGATACTTTCGAATTACTGACTAAATTAGGGTATCAGGTTTTGGTTATTGACCATGAAGAAAGCGGAAGAGCCTATTTATCGAAAGGGTTTTTGGAAGAAGCCAAGAAAATTGCCAATTATAATGTGAATGTTTTTAAAGATCTGGTTTTAGGAAATGCGCCTTTGGTTGGGATTGAACCTTCGGCCATTTTGACTTTCAGGGATGAATATCTGCGTTTGGCTGATGATAAAGAAGCGATAGAGAAATTATCCCGAAATACGTTTACAATTGAAGAGTTCTTTAAAAAAGAAATCATCGATGGTAAAATCACACCAGAATCATTTTCTGAGGAGAAAAAAGAAATCAAAATTCACGGGCATTGCCACCAGAAATCTCTGAGTTCTGTTGAAGCAACTTTTGCGATGCTGAATCTTCCTAAAAACAATACAGTTACCATTTACAATTCAGGCTGCTGCGGTATGGCAGGTTCTTTTGGTTATGAAAAAGAGCATTATAAAGTGAGCATGCAGATGGGGGAAGATACCTTATTTCCAAAAGTGCGTAACACAGCCGAAAATGTAAAAATCGCTGCAGCAGGAACGAGCTGCCGTCATCAGATTTATGATGGAACAAGTCGTGAGGCCCAGCATCCGGTTAGTATTTTGAGGAATTGTCTTAAGTAGAACTTAACCGCAAGGAGTGCTGAGGAGTACGCAAGGTTCGCAAAGATTTTTTTTCTCTCGCAGATTTGGCAGATTGAGCAGATTATTTTTTTAATTAAATTATTACAGATCGGCTTAAATCTTTTCAAGATAAGCAAAATCTGCATTATCAGCTAAATCAGCGAGAGAAAATATAGCCAGAGATTCAAAAATCATCGTGACAGGAAAACTATTTCAGGTTAACTTTTTTACCTGTCTCAGCAGCTTTATAAATAGCATTAATAATCTTAATATCTTTCAGTCCTTCCTCACCCGTAATGTGGTCAGGAAGTTTTTTGTTTGCGAGCAATACTTTAGAAATTTCGTCTAATTGCTTTTGCTGTTGTTTGATCTGAGGAAATTTTAAAGGTCCTTTTGAGGTCTTTCCTTCATACGGACCATAACTTAGTCCCGGACTTAATTCAAAAGAGCCATTATCTGCTGATGCATAAGTCCTGTCAATATTGTAACCGACAGAGCTATTGCCATTTGCCATTGCACCGCTCGGAAAAACCATTTGCCATGATATGCTTTCTTCCGTTTCTGAAAATCTGTTTTTATCGTTAATCGTTCCAAATTGGGCAGTAACTGAAATAGGTTCTTCCCCTAAAATATACCGGCTGACCTGGATACAGTAAATTCCAAGGTCCATTAAAGGTCCGCCGCCGGATAATTTTTTGTTCAGTCTCCAATTGGCCGGGCTATTTATGTCCACAGGTTTTTTAGCAATGGTGTCATACGTTTTGTATCCGAGGGATGATTCTATATAGCGTACCTGTCCAAAGACTTTCTCTTGTCCTAATCTTTTAATCTCTAAATGTGTTGGTTCGTAATGCAATCGGTATCCAATAGCCAGTTGAACATTATTGTCATTGCAGGCTTTGATCATTTCTTCACATTCTTTCACGTCTATTGCCATTGGTTTTTCAGTAATTACGTGCTTTCCGGCTTTTGCTGAACGAATAACGAATTCTTTATGCATGCTGTTTGGCAGGATAACGTAAACCATGTCGATGTCTTTGTTTTTTATGATCTCATCGAAATTTTCATAATTGTAGATATTCTTTTCGGGAATATTGTATTTCTCTTTCCATTTAATGGCTTTAGAAGGTGTTCCGGTTACAATGCCTGCAAGATTACAATACTCAGAACCCTGCATAGACTCTGCAACTATATTCGCATAAATGCCTAAACCGCAAAGGGCAAGATTTATTTTTTTTCCATTATAAGGTACATGTTCAGGTTCTGCTGCGGATAAAAAAGAGGGGAGGTTGGTTGCGATAACTGAAGCACCAACACCAATTCCAAATTTATTTACAAATGAACGTCTCGATATTTTTTCCATAAAATTTGACTTTATATTACGTATGATTTTAGTAGTAAAGGTTTAGTAAAGTGAGGTTTGTATTAATTGAAATAATACTTTTTTTGAGTTTAATTAACTTCAAATTAAAGGATTATAATTTTATTGTCCTAAAAAAGCGACCTATTTGTTGATGAAAATAGTTAAGAAAATTTCTGCAATTTGAGATGAAAAATGAATTGCTTAAACAAAATCATTTTATAAATTTGATTTCAGGATAATTTTTGCATTATTTGCAAAATAAAAGCGTAAAGTCTGAAATATATTAATTAAAAAAACCAGAATCATATATGGCATTATCAGGTTTATTCCGCAAGAAAACAGTACAGGATATTTTAAACCAGGTTGCGAGGAACGAAGCGGATGGTCATAATGCATTAGGAAAGCATTTAACCGCCAGGGATTTAACCGCATTCGGAATTGCAGCTATTATTGGGGCAGGGATTTTTAGTACCATCGGAAAGGCCAGTGCTGATGGCGGACCGGCTGTTATTTTTCTGTTTTTATTTACCGCATTAGCCTGTAGTTTTGCTGCTTTTGCTTACGCTGAATTTGCTTCAATGGTTCCGGTTTCCGGAAGTGCTTATACATATTCTTATGTGGCTTTCGGTGAATTGATAGCCTGGATTATAGGCTGGGCACTGATTATGGAGTATGCAGTAGGAAATATAACAGTAGCCATATCGTGGAGTGATTATTTTACAGGATTGCTCCAGAGCCGCGGGATCCATCTGCCGCAATGGATTCAGATGGATTATTTAACTGCTTCAAACGGCTTTAAAGATGCAATGGCCCTGATGCAGGGAGGAAAAACCTTTGAAAATTTAGACGCTGGATTACAGGCGGCTTATATGGCCTGGACTACTTCGCCAACAATTGGATCTTTTCATTTTGTAGCTGACTTGCCGGCTTTGTTTATTATTGTTTTAATCACCGCTTTGGTTTATCGCGGAATGAAAGAATCACGTAACGCCAGTAACTTAATGGTAGTGGTGAAGCTATGTATTGTACTTCTAGTAATTGCAGTTGGAGCATTTTATGTGGATACGACCAATTGGGATCCTTTTGCGCCAAATGGTGCAGGGGGTGTTTTAAAAGGAGTTTCGGCTGTTTTTTTTGCTTACATAGGTTTTGATGCAATTTCGACAACCGCAGAAGAATGTAAAAATCCACAGCGTGATTTACCACGCGGAATGATGTGGGCAATTATCATTTGTACCATTTTATACATAGCCATTGCATTGGTTTTAACGGGAATGGTCAAATATAACGAATTAAACGTCGGCGACCCTTTGGCGTTTGTTTTTGAAAAATTAGACTTAAAATGGATGTCCGGAATTATTGCTGTGAGTGCCGTTGTAGCAATGGCAAGTGTTTTATTGGTTTTCCAGATGGGACAGCCGCGTATCTGGATGAGTATGAGCCGTGATGGATTGTTACCAAAGAAGTTTTCGACAGTACATCCAAAATTCAAAACGCCTTCTTTTGCAACTGTCGTAACAGGTTTTGTCGTTGCAGTTCCGGCTTTGTTTCTGAATTTAACAATGGTAACCGATTTATGCAGTATCGGGACTCTATTTGCTTTTGTATTGGTTTGTGCAGGCGTTTTGGTATTACAAAACAAACCTGAAATTCCGAGAGGTAAATTCAAAACTCCTTATGTGAATTCCAAATATATACTGCCGGTTTTAATGATTGCCGGATTATATTATGCTTTTGCTTTCAACAATAAAGCAACAATGGCATTCATCAACAACGAAGCACAGACTTTTGACGCTACAACAATTATTACTTCTTTAAACAAAGAAGAATCAGTAAAAGTTCTGAATTATTTGGAAGGTATAGATGCTACAGACAAAACTGCCGAAACATCTGATCTGGAACATTTATTAAGTCAATATCAGGACGATGAAACAAAATATGCAGCAGTAGTAAAAGGATTGCCAATTGATGATTCGCTGAAATACGAGTCTGGTTTCAGTTTGTTCAAACATAAAATTCCAATGTGGATTTTCCTTTTTGTTTTGGTGGGATTAGCCGTTTGGGCATTCAGAAAAAACTTGTCTTTAATTCCGCTTTTAGGTTTAATCTGCTGTTTGTATATGATGGCGGAGTTGAGCGTGTGGAACTGGATTTATTTTACGGTTTGGTTATTAGTCGGCTTGTTGATTTACTTTGGCTATAGCCGAAAAAACAGTAAACTGAATATTCAGGTCATGAGTTAGCAATAAAATTATATGTGAAAAGCCGTTCTTGATAATAATTTCAGAACGGCTTTTATCTGCTCATCGAGTGAGTTTACATAATTTTTTCACGCAGATTTATACAGATTTTTACAGATTTTTTTAGATTATAAATCAATAAAATTTGTGTGCTTTGCTTAAATCTTTTAAAATCGACGTGAAAAAAACCTGCTAATCTTTGCGTAACTCTTTACGAACTTGCGTTAAGATTCACAGTCAAATTCACAAGTCAAAACTAAAAAATATTAAATTTGATTTTAAAATGAAAGGATAATGGAAACAAAAGAATTAAGACGTAAGCTTATAAAGGATTTTGGGAAAATCATAGAGGATGATTCTAAATTGGAAATATTAGAAAGTTTTTTTGACGCAATAAATTATGACGAGAAAAAGTCAATTGTTCCTGATTCGCATTATGATTTGGTTGTTGAAGAAAGAGAAAGATATATTTCTGGAGAAAATCAGTCAAGTTCCTGGGAAGAAGCTGAAAAACGTCTGAATGCTAAGTATGGCTTTTAAGATTACTATTTTACCATTAGCAGAAAAAGAAATTGATGAATCTATTGAATTTTACGAAAGCAAAAATAAAGGTTTAAGGAAACAATTTCTAGCTTGTTTGAAATCTTATTTCAAAGTTTTAAAAAAAAATCCACAACTGTTCGAAATAAAAAGTAACCAGGTTATCGCGAATTAACATTGGTTAAGTTTCCATTTGTTGTTATTTATGAAATTATTCAAAGTGAAATAATTATTCATTCTGTCTTTCATACTTCAAGAAATCCTCAAAGGAAACCTTGAGTTTGAAATTTGGTAAAATCTGCTAAATTTCTCACTACAAAATTTCAGGTTTTTAAAAATCGAATTTATCCGATTTTATAAATCCAAATTCATTAATCAAAAAATCAAAAAAGAATCACTTTCTTTTCGAAAATTAAAGAAATCATAACAAAAAACCTGAAGCTTTAAACTTTAAACAAAACTTTATTCCTTAATTTTGTAACGCTAAAAATAAAAAATAGAAAAACTATGAGTTCATTTGACGTAGTCATTATAGGTTCAGGTCCTGGCGGATATGTATCAGCAATTCGTTGCGCACAATTAGGTTTCAAAACTGCTATTGTAGAAAAATATACTTCTTTAGGCGGGACTTGCCTTAACGTAGGCTGTATTCCTTCAAAAGCATTATTATCATCTTCTCACCATTATGCGGAAATTGCTCATTTTGCAGATCATGGAATCGAAGTTTCCGGTGATGTAAAAATCAATTTAGAGAAAATGATTGCGCGCAAGCAAGCTGTTGTAGATCAAACCGTAGGTGGAATCAACTACTTAATGGATAAAAATAAAATTACTGTTTTCAATGGTTTAGGTTCTTTTGTAGATGCAACTCACATTGCTGTTGCAAAAGCTGACGGAACTTCAGAAACTATCGAAGCAAAATATACGGTGATTGCTACAGGTTCAAAACCATCTTCTTTACCTTTCATCAAAATTGATAAAGAAAGAATCATTACTTCTACTGAGGCTTTGGCTTTAAAAGAAGTTCCAAAACACTTAGTTATTATTGGTGGAGGAGTTATCGGAATCGAACTTGGACAAGTGTACCTTCGTTTAGGGGCTCAGGTTTCTGTTGTAGAATTCATGGACAGAATCATTCCGGGAATGGACGGAGCGCTTTCTAAAGAATTGACTAAAGTGTTGAAAAAACAAGGAATGAAATTTTACACATCTCATAAAGTTCAGTCAGTTGAAAGAAATGGGGATGCTGTAACTGTTCAGGCTGAAAACGCGAAAGGAGAGGTAATTACACTTGAAGGAGATTATTCATTAGTTTCTGTAGGCCGTCGTCCTTATACAGATGGATTAAACGCTGACAAAGCCGGAGTTAAAATTTCAGACAGAGGACAAGTTGAGGTAAACGATCATTTACAAACCAGTGTTCCAAATATTTATGCAATTGGTGATGTTGTTCGTGGAGCAATGTTAGCGCACAAAGCGGAAGAAGAAGGAGTAATGGTTGCTGAAATTTTAGCGGGTCAAAAACCACATATCGATTACAACTTAATTCCTGGTGTAGTTTACACCTGGCCGGAAGTTGCGGCAGTTGGACAAACTGAAGAGCAATTGAAAGCTGCCGGAGTAAAATACAAATCCGGAAGTTTCCCGTTCAAGGCTTTAGGACGTGCAAGAGCAAGTGCTGACTTAGACGGATTCGTAAAAATCCTTGCTGATGAGAAAACAGATGAGGTTTTAGGAGTTCACATGATTGGTGCCCGTACAGCTGATTTAATTGCTGAAGCAGTTACTGCAATGGAATTCAAAGCTTCTGCTGAAGATATTTCAAGAATGAGCCACGCGCACCCAACTTTCGCGGAAGCGGTAAAAGAAGCAGCATTGGCAGCTACTGAAAACAGAGCTATACACGTATAATATTTACGTAAAATTATATTTTAGGAAACCGTCAGAATCTATCTGGCGGTTTTTTTTATCCTTATTTTAAGCTCTGTATAATATAATAATCGGAAACAATTTTGTAAATGAAATGTGTTTTCATGATGTTATCTTTAGAAATAATAAAAAAATATAATAACATGAAAAACAGATATATTTTTCCGGTTTTAATTGGAGCAGGAATCTTATTCGCATTATCATCATGCGGAGGAGGGATTCCCGGGAAAGCTACAGCTGTAAACAATTTTGACAGCACAAAATACCTCGGTAAATGGTATGAAATTGCCAGATTGGATCACAAATGGGAGAGGGATTTAAATAACGTAACCGCTGAATATTCTTTAAACGATGACAAAACAATAAAAGTCGATAACAAAGGTTATAATGTCCAAAAAGACAAATGGGAGCAGAGCATTGGAAAAGCTAAATTTGTCGAAAAGGAAAATATCGGAATGCTAAAAGTGTCATTTTTTGGTCCTTTTTATTCCGGCTATAATGTAGTTTCAATTGATCCCGATTATAAATATGCCCTTGTTGCAGGAGAAAGTTTAAAATACATGTGGATACTTTCGAGAGAAAAGACAATTCCGGAAAATGTCAAAACCGAATTTTTGAAAAAAGCTCAGGAAATCGGTTATAAAACATCAGATTTAGTTTGGGTAAAACAGGATAAAACAAATTAAAAAATAAACCCGACAGGTTTTTTAAAATCTGTCGGGTTTTGTATTTTGAATTAAAATCTGGATTATGGAGTAAAAACGCTTTTGTAGTTATCCCAGTATCTGTAAATCAAAAATAAGTTGCCTAAGAATAATAATCCGGCAATTGGAAGACCTTCCGGGGCAAGAAAATAATTGATGAACAGAATATTTACCGTTATGGGTAAAATCAAAATATTAGCTAATGTTACAAAACGTCCCGTGACGAAAGCGATTCCGCAAAGTAATTCAACAGATTTTGCCAAAGGGAGCAGATAAGTTGAGGCAACAAGGCCTACATTAAAAGCTTTAAAGTTTCCGGTTACCTCTGGTTCAGGTGCCAGCTTAAAGAAAAAGCTGACTGACGCAAAAAGAAGTAAAAGACCAATTAAAACGCGGACAATAATAGTGGCAATTTTCATAATACTTAGGATTTTTTAAGGTTAAAAAAAGAATTAAGCTATTGGAAAAGATGCAAACCGAAAGTCTTAAAATTAAATCATAAAATTATTTTTCTATGATTTTTTTAGGGATTTCAGAATTAAAAGGTTCTAATTTTGATATTCATTTAATTGTCTATCAAATATAACGAATTTTTTGTTATGAAAATGCACATCAATTCTGGATTATTGTTTCTTTAAATACCTGCTGTAAATTAAAAATGTGCCACCGCTTATCAATATAAATGGCCAAATATTAATAATGAAAATTAAGATGGCCTGCAGGAAGTACCAGCCGCATTTTAAAGCATCAATAATCTGGATTCCTAAATTTGGTTTGTAGGCAGCACTGTCTTTTTCGCTTGCTATAGTTTCCTGTCTAATAGTTTCATTCTGATAAAGTTGTAAAGTTATAGTGCTGAAATTTATCTGATCCTGGAGTGATAAATTATCAATTTTACGATTATCGTTGGCCTCTTTCTGGTTTGCCAGAGTATTTTCAGCCTCCATGATATCATTGATTTTTTTGCCTTTTTCACCAATCGCTTTTTCAACTCTTTTTTCAGTATTGGTACTTCTTTTCTGAGAAAGCTGATTTGATAATAATTTCAGTGAAACATCATCAGCTTTGATTACCCTGAAATCCAGGAAATCAATTTGTTTCGCGATCGTTTTTATCACCGTATCCAACTGCGTATTTGGAACGCGGATGGTAATGTTGTTTTCTACTGTGTATTTAGTAGTTTCAAGCGTGCTGTCCTGGCTGATTTTGGTTTTAATCTGATTCTGAATGGTGCTTTGTAAGTTGGTATAGGTAACAAATCCGCCGAATTTTTGGGTGGCATTCTCAATTGCATAAGTTGATCTGACAACGTTTTTAACCTTAAATTTAATATCAGCTGTTCGAATGAATTTCTGCTTGCTGTCTTTTTTTTCGACTGCTGCCGATGATGAAATAGCGGTACTGTCGGTTGTTGTGTAATCTGCTGTTTTTTCAGCTGTAGCATCTGCTTTTTTGCAGGAAAATAATACTACGGTAACGACTAAGGTGGTCAGACCTAACTTTGCAATTGTTTTCATAAAGTTTTTAAATGTTGATTAATAAATAATTTTGATAAAGAGTAAGTAATGTTCTAATCAAATAGCAGGAAAATTTTTAATAATGAATATTAATTCGATAGACTAAAAAGTGTGCCAATATTTTTTTGATATTAGTTATTGAAGGAATTTTTTTGTCGTAATTTTGAGATTTAAAATTGATTCATTTTTGAGAGTTTCCATTCACAAGCACATTCCGGATCCGGAGCAGTTTAAGCAACAGCTTTTAAGTTGGTCACAACAATTTCGAGAAGTTATTTTTTTGGATAGTAATAGTTATCCGCAAGAATATTCCAGTTTTGATTGTATGATGGCTGTTGATGCTTTTACATCTTTAAAAACAGATTTTCATAATGCGTTTGAGGATTTAAGACAGTATCAACAAACTACAAAAGACTGGCTTTTTGGTTATTTGTCTTATGATCTTAAAAATGATACAGAGTCTTTAAAATCAAACAATTTTGACGGACTTAATTTTCCGGATTTATTTTTCTTTCAGCCAAAAAAAATTTTTTTATTGAAAGGGAATCAGCTTGAAATCAAATATCTGCTATTGTGTGACGATGAAGCTGAAGAAGATTTGGAAGAAATTATCCAAAGTAAAAATGACTCTTTTGAAACCCTAGGTAAACTCGATGTGCAGCAGCGAATTTCAAAAGAATTATATCTTCAAAAAGTAACAAAAATGCTGGAACACATTCACATAGGTGATATGTATGAAGCTAATTTTTGTATGGAATTTTTTGCAGAAAATGCAATTATAAATCCGCTGGAGAAGTTTCAAAAACTAAATGAGATTTCAAAAGCACCTTTTTCAGTTTTCTTTAAAAATAATAAACAATTTTTACTCTCCGCTTCTCCGGAACGCTATCTGAAAAAAGTGGGAGACAAAATTATTTCTCAGCCTATAAAAGGAACTTCAAAGCGGTTTTCGAATGCAAATGAAGATGCGAAATCTAAGCAAAATCTTGAAAACGATGCAAAAGAACGCGCTGAGAATATCATGATTACCGATTTGGTTCGGAATGATTTATCGCACACAGCGCAAAAAGGTTCGGTAGAAGTTACAGAGCTCTGTAAAATATATTCTTTTTTGCAGGTGCACCAAATGATTTCGACGGTGACTTCAAAATTAGACCCTCAGTATTCTCCTGTGGATGTTTTAAAAACGACTTTTCCAATGGGAAGTATGACTGGAGCTCCGAAAATTTCGGTCATGAAAATTATTGAAAATCTGGAAGAAACTAAGCGTGGTTTATATAGCGGGGCTGTGGGGTATTTTACTCCTGAAGGCGATTTTGATTTTAATGTAGTCATCAGAAGTATTTTGTACAATCAGGAAAATAAATACGTTTCGTTTTCTGTCGGAAGTGCTATTACCGCTCAGTCTGTTCCTGAAAAAGAATATGAAGAGTGTTTACTGAAGGCCAAAGCAATGTCTGAGGTATTATCGGGTTCATTTTGAAAATAATAATTTAAAAGTGTTTATATGAAGTTAATCTTGAGAACTTATAATTTAAAATTAAAGCACACTTTTAGAATTTCAAGAAAAACAATTGATTTTCAGCCTTCGCTAATAGTTGAATTGCAGGATGACGGATTTTCAGGGTATGGTGAAGCAACTTCAAATCCGTACTATAATATTACCGTTGAAATTCTGCAAAATGATATTGAAAAAATCCGCGATATTGTAGAATCAGCTTCAAATGAAACTCCTGAGGAATTTTGGTTAAAAATGAATTCGTTTTTAAAAGAAAATCCTTTTGCTTTATGCGCCCTGGATAATGCGTATAATGATTTGTATGCGCGTAAAAAAGCAAAAAAACTTTATGAATTATGGAATTACAGTATTGCAAACAATCCGCTGACTAATTATACCATTGGCATTGACAGTATCGAAAATATGATAGCCAAAATGAAAGGGTTTCCATGGCCGATTTACAAAATAAAGTTAGGAACCCCTGAGGATATTGCCATTGTAACCGAATTACGAAAACATACTGATGCAGTTTTTAGGGTGGATGCAAATTGCGCCTGGACAGTTGATGAAACTCTGGAAAATGCAGTTATTTTGAAAAGCTTAGGTGTCGAATTTACTGAACAGCCTTTAAAAGCTAATGACTGGAAAGGTCATAAGGAGGTTTTTGAAAATTCTGTTTTGCCGGTCATAGCCGATGAAAGTTGTATCACAGAAGCAGATGTTGCAAAATGTCACAATCATTTTCATGGTGTAAATGTTAAATTGATGAAATGTGGCGGTATAACACCTGGAAGAAGAATGATTGCTGAAGCTAAAAAGCTGGGTTTGAAAACAATGGTAGGTTGCATGACAGAATCATCAGTTGGAATTTCTGCTATTGCGCATTTACTGCCTGAATTGGATTATGTTGATATGGATGGTGCTTTGCTTTTGGCAGAAGATATTGCAAGTGGAGTTTCGATTAAATACGGAGAAACAAGTTATCCTGAAAGAACCGGAACCGGTGTAATTTTATTCTAATATTTCCTTTTAAAATAGTGTACCTTTGCAAAACAAACAATAATGAGGTACAACAAATTAAATTTAAACCTCAAACCTGCAACAAAACAAAAAAAATGACGAACAACGATATCTTAAAAAAACTTCGCGTGGCTTTAATGCTCCGTGATGATCAAATAGTTGAAATTTTAGAATTAGTAGATTTTAGGATTTCAAAATCAGAATTAGGTGCTTTTTTCAGAGCAGAAGATCATCCTAATTATATGGAATGCGGCGATCAGGTTTTAAGAAACTTTTTAAACGGATTAGTTATTCATTTAAGAGGAACTAAGGAAAATCCGAAGAATCCAAATGATGTTTTAGCCAAGCATAAATCAGAAATTCCGAAGAAAGAAACCTCTAAAGACAGACCTGAGTTTAAAGCAGCGCCAAAAGATTCAGAAAAATATAGAGCTGATCAAAGTCCATCAAAGTCAGGTTCAGCAGCTGGAAAACCTAAGAAGAAAGCATTTCCAAAAGGAAATGGAAAACCATCTGTTGTAGAAAAAGTGGTTTTCAAAAACGGGAAGAATAAGAAATAATTTAACCGAAAAGTTTGCTAAGATTTACGCAAAGTTCGTAAAGTTTTATTTATAAAGCTTTGCGAACTTTGTGCTTTTGTAGAGATAGTAAAATAAAATACTTGCGTTCTTTGCGGTTATTAAATCAAAAAAAAATCCACTCCTTTCGGAATGGATTTTCTGTATAAATTGATTTCTTATTTCTAATTAAGAAAGAGCAGCTTTAACCTGGTCAGCAGCTTCCTGGAATTGAACTGCAGATAAGATTGGCATACCAGAGTTGTCAATTAATTCTTTTGCAATTTCAGCATTTGTTCCTTGCAAACGAACGATGATTGGCACATTGATAGCGTCACCCATGTTTTTGTAAGCGTCAACAACACCCTGAGCAACACGGTCACAACGAACAATTCCTCCAAAGATGTTAATTAAAATAGCTTTTACGTTTGGATCTTTTAAGATAATGCGGAACGCTGTTTCAACACGCTTAGCATCAGCAGTTCCTCCTACGTCTAAGAAGTTAGCAGGCTCAAAACCGGCATATTTAATTAAGTCCATTGTTGCCATTGCAAGACCAGCTCCATTTACCATACATCCTACAGTACCGTCAAGATCAACATAGTTTAGGCCAACTTCTTTAGCTTCAACTTCGATTGGATTCTCCTCGCGGATATCTCTCATTTCAGCATATTTTGGCTGTCTGTATAAAGCGTTATCATCAATGTTAACTTTAGCATCAACAGCTAAGATTTTGTTATCAGAAGTTTTTAAAACCGGGTTGATTTCAAACATAGAAGCATCAGAGCCGATGTAGGCATTGTATAATGCATCAATGAATTTAACCATTTCTTTGAAAGCATTTCCTGAAACACCTAAGTTAAAAGCAATTCTTCTTGCCTGAAAACCCTGTAAACCTACAGAAGGATCAACTTCTTCAGTAAAGATTAAATGTGGTGTGTGTTCTGCAACTTCTTCGATATCCATTCCACCTTCAGTAGAATACATAATCATGTTACGACCTGTAGCTCTGTTTAATAAAACAGAAACATAAAATTCAGAAGTTTCACTTTCACCAGGATAATAAACATCTTCAGCTACTAAAACTTTGTTTACTTTTTTACCCTCAGCAGAAGTTTGAGGTGTAATCAACTGCATTCCGATAATTTGTTCAGCTAGTTCTTCAACTTGTTGCAAATTTTTTGCTAGTTTAACTCCGCCGCCTTTTCCACGTCCACCTGCGTGAATTTGTGCTTTTATTACGTGCCATCCTGTACCAGTTTCGGCAGTTAATTGTTTCGCAGCAGCTACAGCTTCAACCGCATTGTTAGCTACAATTCCGCGTTGAACGCGTACTCCGTAACTTGCTAAAATTTCTTTCCCTTGATATTCGTGTATGTTCATAATATAGAATTTGTCTGGTTCTGAATTTATTTCAGAATAAAAGTGCGACAAAAGTAGCGAAATTGAACTGAAAAGTAAAATCTTTTTTAATTAATAATAAACCAATCCCAGTTTGTTAAATAAATTTGGTTAAAGCCAATAAATAGTTAAGTCAATGCGCTCTTAATGTTAATTGTAAGTCACTATATCGTTTTAGAATTAACCTAAAAGCAACTCAATTTTGTTACATAATGTCGATTTTTCTTAATATAATTTAAATGCAATTGTCATTTTGGCAATTCACAATGCGTTCTGTAATATTATTATCATTTAAGAACCGTTTTTCTAATATTCCTATAAAAGTGTAAGGCAAAGCATAATTTCGATACATTATATTTAATGAAATCTTTATTTTTGTAAAAAAAAAATATCAAGAATGAAACTAAAAGAACAAGGCCTTTATTTGCCAGAATTCGAGCATGAAAATTGCGGAGCTGGTTTTATCTGCAATCTTAAAGGAGAAAAGACAAACCAAATTATTCATGATGCTCTTGAGATTCTAGTTAAACTGGAACACAGAGGTGGAGTGAGTGCTGATGGAAAAACAGGGGATGGAGCTGGACTTTTAATTGATATTCCTCATGATTATTTCAAGAGGATATGTGATTTTGAATTGCCTGCTGCGCGTGAGTATGCTGTTGGAATGGTATTTTTACCAAAAATTAAAAATCAATACGATTTTTGTAAAGAGATTTTTGAAAAAGAAATTAAAGCACAGGGACTTTCTGTTTTAGGATGGAGAGAAGTTCCGGTTGATTCTTCGCAGCTGGGTGAAATTGCTTTAGCGTCAGAACCAAGTATCGAACAAATTTTTATTGGAAAAAAAGAAGCTATTGAGGATGCTGTTTTTAAAGCAAAATTGTATGCAGCACGTAAAATTACCGAACATACAATCAGGCATTCAAAGATATCACAAAGCTCCTATTTTTATCTTCCGAGTTTATCAACGACCACTATAATATATAAAGGTATTATCATGCCGGAAGATATTGGTCCGTACTATACTGATTTACAGCAAACGGATTTAGTGACACGTTTAGCATTAGTACACCAGCGTTTCTCTACCAATACAATGCCTACATGGGAGTTGGCTCAGCCATTTAGATATATGTGTCAGAATGGTGAGATTAATACTTTGCGTGGTAACGTGAGCAGAATGCGTGTTCGTGAAGAAATTATGAAAAGTGAGGTTTTCGGACCACAAATCGATAAATTATTCCCAATCATTTTACCAGGAAAATCAGATTCTGCTTCTATGGATATGGTGGTGGAATTGTTAACGCACACAGGAAGATCATTGCCGGAAGTAATGATGATGATGATTCCTGAGGCATGGGAAAAACACAAAACAATGTCTCCTGAAAGAAAAGCATTCTATGAATATAATGCTTGTATTATGGAGCCATGGGACGGTCCTGCTTCTGTTCCATTTTCAGATGGGGATTATGTAGGAGCTTTATTAGACCGTAACGGGCTAAGACCTTCAAGATATACTGTTACTAAAAGCGGTAAATTAATTATGGCTTCTGAAATTGGAGTTGTTGAAGTGCCTGCTGAAGATGTTGAAAGCCATGGTAGATTAGAGCCTGGTAAAATGTTCCTTGTGGATATGAATGAAGGCCGTATCATCAATGACGAAGAAATTAAAAGTAAAATTGTTTCTGAAAGACCTTATCAGGAATGGTTGGATCAATATAGATTACACTTAAGAGATGTTCCGGAAACATCAGATGTTTGTCCGGTTGAAACTATAGATTTGCCAACAAGAGAGCGTCTTTTTAATTATACATTGGAGGATATTCAGGATATGATTACGCCAATGGCCCAAACAGGTAAAGAAGCTTTGGGTTCAATGGGAATCGATACGCCTCTTGCCGTGTTGTCAGACAGACCTCAGTTAATTCCTAATTATTTCAAGCAATTATTCGCTCAGGTAACGAATCCGCCATTGGATGGTATCCGTGAAGAAATCGTCACAGATATTGCTTTGAATTTAGGTCAGGACCGTAATATTTTTGACATTACAAGCAAACAATGTCGTAAATTAAGAATTCAGAATCCGGTTATTTCTAACGGTGACCTAGAAAAAATCAGAACGATTTCTATAGATAATTTTAAAGCAGAAACTTTTAAAATTTTATATCCAAAAGCTGAAGGTGTGAATGGGTTGGAAGATGCTTTGGATGCTATAATTGTACAAATTACAAAAGCTGTAGAAAGAGGAACCAATATTATTATTCTTTCTGACAGAGGTGTGAATAAGGAGTTTGCACCAATCCCGGCTTTATTGGCATGTTCATATGTAAATCATCAGATGAACCGTTTGCGTAAGCGTTCTTATTTTGATATTATCATGGAATCTGCTGAACCTCGTGAACCACATCATTTTGCTACATTATTCGGATACGGTGCAAGTGCGATCAATCCTTATATGGTAAATGAAATCATCCGTGTTCAGGTTCAGGAAGGGTTTATTACAGGAATTTCAGAACAAAAAGCAGTTGATAATTTCAATAAAGCGATTGGTTCAGGAATTTTGAAAATTATGAATAAAATCGGAATCTCAACTTTACATTCATACAGAGGTTCCCAGATTTTTGAAATTGTTGGATTCAATTCAAAATTCGTTGAAAAATATTTCCCATACACAACTTCCAGAATTGAAGGAATTGGGTTATACGAAATTGAGAAAGAGATTACAGAAAGATACAAATACGCTTACCCTGATAAACTAATTGCAAGCAGATTAGGTTTGAATATTGGCGGGGAATACAGATGGAGACGTAACGGAGAAAGGCACTTATTTAATCCTACTACGATTGCAAAATTACAACAGGCAGTTCGGTTAAGCGATCAGGACAGTTATGATGTGTATTCAAATACAATCAACGATCAGGCTAAGAGTTTAATGACTATTCGTGGATTATTTGAATTTGATAACTTAAATCCGATTCCACTAGAAGAAGTAGAGCCCTGGACAGAAATTGTGAAGCGTTTTAAAACGGGTGCAATGTCTTACGGATCGATTTCAAGAGAAGCACACGAAAATTTAGCTATTGCCATGAACCGTATTGGAGGAAAATCCAATTCAGGTGAAGGTGGGGAAGACAGAAAACGTTTCCAGCCGGACATCAATGGTGACAGCCGTAACTCCGCTATCAAACAGGTTGCTTCCGGACGTTTTGGAGTTACTTCTCACTATCTGACAAATGCAAAAGAAATCCAGATTAAAATGGCTCAGGGCGCTAAGCCTGGAGAAGGTGGTCAGCTGCCTGGAGAAAAAGTATTGCCATGGATTGCAGAAGCACGTAACTCAACTCCTTTCGTAGGGTTGATTTCGCCTCCGCCACACCATGATATTTACTCTATTGAAGATTTGGCACAATTAATCTTCGATTTGAAAAATGCGAACAGAGAAGCCCGTATCAATGTGAAACTGGTTTCTGAAGTGGGTGTTGGAACAATTGCTGCCGGTGTTGCTAAAGCTAAAGCAGATGTTGTTTTGATTGCAGGTTATGATGGCGGAACAGGTGCTTCTCCTTTAACATCATTAAAACATGCAGGTCTTCCATGGGAACTTGGATTAGCAGAAGCGCAGCAAACATTAGTGTTAAATAACTTAAGAAGCAGAATTGTTGTTGAGTGTGACGGTCAGTTAAAAACAGGTCGTGACGTAGCTATCGCTGCTTTATTAGGAGCTGAGGAATTTGGTTTTGCAACTGCTCCTCTTGTAGCTTCAGGCTGTATCATGATGCGTAAATGCCACCTGAATACTTGTCCTGTCGGAATTGCTACTCAGGATAAGGAATTGCGTAAAAACTTCAAAGGAACTCCGGAGCACGTTATTAACTTCTTCTATTATGTTGCAGAAGAATTAAGAGGTATTATGGCTCAGTTAGGTTTTAGAACGTTAGCTGAAATGGTAGGGCAGACTGATAAAATCAATTCAAACAAAGCAATTGAACATTATAAAGCTAAAGGATTGGATTTGTCTTCAATCCTGCACAGACCGGCTGCTTACAAAAAAATGGCGATCCGTAATACAGAAAAGCAGGATCATGGTTTAGAAAATGTACTGGATTTCCAAATCCTTAGAGATTCGCACCGTGCTTTGTACAGAAAAGAAAAAATGACTTTGGCTTACCCAATTAACAATATAAACCGTTCTGTTGGAGCTATTGTGAGTAATGAAATTTCTAAAATATACGGTCACCTTGGATTACCTGAGGATACCTTAAATGTCAATTTTACTGGTTCTGCGGGTCAGAGTTTAGGAGCGTTTAGTGCGCATGGACTTACATTTACCGTAGAAGGAAATACAAATGATTATTTAGGT
This sequence comes from Flavobacterium fluviatile, assembly GCF_010645065.1. GTDB lineage: Bacteria > Bacteroidota > Bacteroidia > Flavobacteriales > Flavobacteriaceae > Flavobacterium > Flavobacterium fluviatile. The sequence goes on from NZ_JAADZW010000011.1 coordinate 139,976, forward strand.
AAAGGTTTATCTGGAGCTAAATTAATCATCAAAAAGCCTGCAAATGCAACATTTGTAGCTGAGAATAATATCATTGTTGGAAACGTTTGTTTATTTGGTGCAATCGAAGGAGAGGCTTATATAAATGGTATAGCCGGAGAGCGATTTGCAGTACGTAATTCTGGAGCGATTGCTGTAGTGGAAGGTGTTGGAGATCACGGTTGTGAGTACATGACCGGAGGTAAAGTGGTGGTACTTGGTAACACAGGACGTAACTTTGCGGCAGGTATGAGCGGTGGTATCGCTTATGTCTATGATCCTGAACACAAATTTAAAAACGGATTGTGTAATACGGAAACAATCGAATTTGAAACAGTTGAAGGTGCTGATGCTGACGACTTAAGAAATTTGATCGAAAGACACGTTCTGTACACAAACAGTACAAGAGGAACAGCATTATTAAACGACTGGGCTGGAAGCTTAGACAATTTTGTAAAAGTAATGCCTACAGAGTACAAAAAAGCGTTGAAACGTCTGGAAACAGAAGAACAAATGGTAGAAGAATTAACAGCATAATACAATGGGAAAAGTAACAGGTTTTAAAGAATTCGAAAGACAAGACGAATCATATATAGAAGTTAAAGAACGTGTAACGAATTATAATGAATTTACGATTCCTTTGAGTGAAGCTGAAATAACTACTCAGGGTTCTCGTTGCATGGATTGTGGTATTCCTTTTTGTCACAGTGGTTGTCCTCTGGGGAATTTAATTCCAGATTTCAATCACATGGTTTACCAGGAAGAATGGCAAAAAGCCTCATGGATTTTGCATTCAACCAATAATTTTCCTGAATTTACAGGACGTTTATGTCCGGCACCATGCGAAAAAGCATGTGTATTAGGACTTATTGAAGAGCCAATCGCTATTGAAAATATAGAGAAAAATATTGTGGAGCGTGCTTTCAGAGAAGGATGGATTAAACCGCAGCCACCAAAAGTAAGAACTGGTAAAACAGTTGCGGTGGTAGGTTCAGGTCCTGCAGGTTTAGCAGCAGCTCAGCAGTTAAACAGAGCAGGTCACACGGTTACTGTTTTTGAGAGAGACAATGCAATTGGAGGTTTATTACGTTATGGAATTCCAAATTTCAAATTGGAAAAAGGAATTATCGACAGACGTATCGCTATTTTAGAGGCAGAAGGAATTACCTTTAAAGTAAATACAAATGTTGGCGTAAACTATTCAGTTGAAGATTTAAAAGCATTCGATTCAATTGTACTTTGTGGAGGTGCTACAGAAAGAAGAGGTTTGCCTACTCCGGGAGCAGATGCTGACGGTGTAGTTCAGGCAATGGATTTCTTAACACAACAAACTAAAGTTGTTTTTGGAGAAAAAATCGAAAATCAGGTATTGGCTACAGGAAAAGATGTAATTGTAATTGGTGGTGGTGATACAGGTTCTGACTGTGTTGGAACATCAAATCGTCATGGTGCAAAATCGGTAACTAATTTTGAGATCATGCCAAAACCGCCAGTTGGAAGAAGCGCATCAACTCCTTGGCCGTACTGGCCATTGCAGTTAAAAACTTCTACTTCACACAAAGAAGGTTGTGAAAGAGACTGGTTAATCAATACGAAAGAATTTATCAAAGATGAAAATGGTAAATTAATAGCTTTGAAGACTGTAAAGGTAGAGTGGAAAATGGTTCCGGGACAGCGTCCTGAATTACTAGAAATAGAAGGTTCTGAAAAAATCTGGCCTTGTGACTTAGCGTTACTGGCACTTGGATTTACAGGACCGGAAAAAACTTTAAGCAGCCAATTAGGATTGGAAATTGATTTTAGAAGCAACTATAAAGCGAATAATTATCAGACAAACGTTCCTAATATTTTTACAGCAGGTGATATGAGAAGAGGACAGTCATTGATTGTCTGGGCTATTTCTGAAGGTAGAGAAGCTGCTCGTCAGGTTGATATCTACTTAATGGGTAAATCTGATTTGCCTACTAAAGAAGGTGGAGACTTACCTGGAGTATAATAATTATACAATAAATTTCTTAAACGGCTGTCAATATTGATGGCCGTTTTGCTTTTTTTTGTGTTTTTAATGTGAAAAAAGAAAAATGTTTTAAATTTAAATAAATTACTGATAAAGTTTAAAAAACAAACAATTTGTTATAATTTGTTATTTTTCTATAAATTATTTGTCGATAGATAAAAGAATAATAAATTTGCTCAAAATAAGTTTAAAAATGCAAGCAAAAGATTTACTGCAGTTAGCAGAACAATTTGGAAGTCCATTGTATGTTTACGATGCCGAAAAAATCCAGTCTCAGTACAACAGATTAACTAAAGCTTTCTCTAAGGTAGAAAACTTAAGAGTTAATTATGCCATGAAGGCATTGTCTAACGTTGCGATTCTTCAGTTATTAAAGAACATGGGATCTGGTTTAGACACTGTATCTATTCAGGAGGTTCAGTTAGGACTTCACGCTGGCTATGATCCTGACAAAATTTTCTTTACACCTAACGGAGTTTCTTTGGAAGAAATCGAGGAAGTTGCTGCTATGGGTGTGCAAATCAATATTGACAACTTGTCAATTCTGGAGCAATTCGGAACAAAACATCCGCATATTCCGGTATGTATTCGTATAAATCCGCACGTAATGGCGGGTGGAAATGCTAATATTTCTGTTGGTCATATTGATAGTAAATTCGGCATTTCTGTTCATCAAATTCCGCATATTTTACGAATTGTAGAGAACACAAAAATGAGTATTGTCGGAATTCACATGCACACTGGATCTGATATTTTAGATATCGAAGTATTCTTGTATGCAGCTGAAATTCTTTTTGACACAGCTAAACATTTCAAAGACTTGCAATTCTTAGATTTTGGAAGCGGATTCAAAGTTCCTTACAAAAAAGACGATATCGAAACAGATATTGAAGAATTAGGTAAAAAATTATCTAAAAGATTTAATGCTTTCTGCACAGAGTACGGTAGAGATTTAACGTTGATTTTCGAACCAGGAAAATTTTTGGTGAGTGAGGCTGGTCATTTCTTAGTAAAAGTAAATGTTGTAAAACAAACGACTTCTACAGTTTTTGCCGGAGTTGATAGTGGTTTCAATCACTTAATCCGTCCGATGTTATATGGATCTTCACACCATATTGAAAACATTTCGAACCCTAAAGGAAAAGAGCGTTTTTATTCTGTTGTGGGTTACATTTGTGAAACGGATACTTTTGCAAATAATCGAAGAATTCCGGAAATCACTGAAGGTGATATTTTAGCTTTCCGTAACGCCGGAGCATATTGTTTCTCAATGTCTTCGAACTATAACTCAAGGTATAAACCGGCTGAAGTTTTATGGATGAACGGTCAGGGAATACTGATCCGCCAGCATGAAACATTTGAAGATTTGCTTAAAAATCAAATTCCGTTGCCTGTAGAAGCAACAACAGTTTAAAATAAAAAAAAAGAATATCAATTCTAAAGTCCCGTTCCCGAAAGGTGAATGGGATTTTTTTTATTGTAAGCTAATTTTCATTTTACTTGACAGAAATTTTAGTTGTAATTGATAGCTAGGATTGAATTTTTGTAAAATTTAAAGGTTTAAATATAAAAAAGGTAGGATAAAATTTCATTATATTTATAATGCTCCGAAGAAGCTACTTTATGTAATATTTAAAAAAATTAAAAAACTAAAATTATATACGCTGAAATAAAACCTAAAAAAGTTTTACCTATGAAATACTGCATTATAATTCTTTTTACCTTATTTTCAATTTCCGGCTTTTCTCAGGATGACAGCCTAAATGTAAAACATGACAGTGTAAAAATTAAAAAAGAAAAAAGGTTCAAAGTAGCGGGTTCTGTTATTGCGGACAGTTTTCTAAGTGTTCCCGGCGATTTTTCAGCAATGGGACATACCATCTCAAGCGACTGGAAACGAACAGCACTTTATACTGCAGGAATTGTTGGTTTAATAGCTGTTGACAAGCATACAACAGGTTTTTGGCACGAAAGTGTAGAACCTAATATTGATTATCACTTACCTCATATTGAAAGTAACATACCACACGTAATTGGTGCAGACTCCTATATTGTATATCCAATTATTGGCTTGTATGCAGGTTCATTAATCATTAATAATAAAAAAGGACAAGTTGTTGCTGTTAATGCTGTCAAATCCTTAGCGTATTCTTATGTGATAACTCAAATAGTTCTCAAAAGCCTGGCAGCAAGAAACAGGCCTCAAAGAAAAGTAAATGACGATAGACCTGTAGTAGAGCCGTGGACAAAAGATCCATGGGATTTTGGAAACTATCAAGGTATTCACTTAAAACATGGAGGACCGGCAACTTCGTTTCCTTCATTTCATGCAACTTCTTATTTTGCTGTGGCAAAAGTATTCCAGATGGAGTATGACAACTATTGGATTCCTTATACTTTTGTTACTGCAGTATTTCTTTCAGACATAAAAAGTCATGAGCACTGGGTTTCAGACTTATTAGTAGGCGGATTAGTTGGTACAATAATTGGTCGTTCAATAGTGATTAGCAGCCGCAAACAAAGAGAAAAAAGAGAATTGAATGCTGTATCTAATCATAAAAAAATAATTATGCATAAACAATTAATTCCTCAAATTTCAAATTCTATGGTAGGATTTCATTTTATTGGAACTTTTTAATTGTTCGTAATTCATCAGATTTAAGAAATATTATTGATTTTAATTTAGATTGTGATGCCAATTTTAATTTGGATTTTGATGCCAAATTAAAATCAATAATTTTCGGTTAAGTAATGATTTACTTCAATAATGTTATGCGAACTTTGGTATGGAAAACACAAAACTCCAAACTACAAATAGTAAACTAAATAAAAAAATGAGTAAGCTAATAGCAATAACATTCATTTTTTTATTCGTTTCGTAGTCTGTTTCAACATGATTCTGGATTGTATCAAACTCATGTTCGCGTCCGATTTTAGGGTACTTGTTAGTCATGGTAAAATGTATTTAATTGAAATATAGTTATTTACGTTGAAAAATGTCAGCCAGTTTTAATATCTTGTAATAAATTATTTTTAATCTGGGTAAAATACTATTTTAGCCTGATATAATTTCGAATTTTATAAAAAAATATTCAATTTTTTTTCACTGTCGAATTTCAGCTTTAAGACCTTCAAACTACCCAAACTATGAAAATTAAAATTTGCCTGCTTTTATTATTCTCATTATTCAATTCAAATTCATTCAGTCAGACTATAGCTGATTTAAAACTAAGGCCAAAAGAAATTCCAAAAGGTTATACACTGAGCGACGGTAACAATTGCGTTTCTATTCAGGCATGTACCTTTTACAATGATATTGAAACATACAGCAACATTGTTGGAACTGTGAAAAGTAAATCAATGCAAAGTTTTAAAAGCAGACCCGATACAGGCTCTATTATGTATTTTGAGTTTGAACATGCTTTTAAAGGAGAACGTTTTTTGCAGGGATTGTTATGGGGTAAAGGGGGACAGCCTACAGATGAACATCCTGAAGAATATGTTGTAAAAGGAAAGTTTCTGGTCATTTGGAGTTTTCATCCGGACAGTCCTGTAAGGGAAAGATCAGAAACCAAAATAGAAGCGGTTTTTCCATAATGCTGCATTAATATTTTTCTACTCAATTTAATAGAATATCAATAGTAAGGATGCTTCTGCGTATGTAAAGTTACGAACTCTATTAAAATATGGTTTGGAAATTGTTCTTTAGGAAAGTTCCTGAATTTATTCTCTTAAGAGAAAAGAGATTTTTCCAGCTTAATCTGAAAATGATAGAGAGGGAAATTAATCTTTTATTAGTACTACTTAAATGCCAGACAGGATTATAAATGGATAAGTTCCCAATTCTCATATTGAATTGGAAAAAAGGTATAGTTGTTGAAAGCTAAAAAAAGATATATTTACATCTTCAAAATGATTTCTATGCAAAAAATTACTTTATTGGCTACTATATTATTTATAGCATTTTCGTGTGGCGTGAAAACAACGCAATCGCTCATAGGTGACGGTAATTATGACGCTGCTATAAACCGCGCTGTCGAAGTATTAAAAACAAACAAAGATTCTAAAGGAAAACAAGACTATGTGTATTTGTTAGAAGAAGCTTTCGCAAAAGCAAAAGACTGGGATTTAAGAAATCTGGAAATGATGGAAAAAGAAAAAAATCCTGCTAATCTGGAGCTTATTTACAACACTTATGTTCAGTTAAACAATCGTCAGGAAAAAATCAGGCCTATATTGCCTCTACAGTTATTAAAACAGGGAAAAAATGCTCAGTTCATTTTCGATAACTATTCTGATCAGATTTTAAACAGTAAAATGCCTTATCAAAGTTTTTGTATGAAAACGCACGAGTCCTTTTAAAGTCGAGTAATAAACTTGATTTTAGAAAAGCATATGATGATTTAGGTTATATAGAAAGCATTAATCCGAATTATAAAAATGCCCAAAAATTAATGGATGATGCTCAATTTAAAGGGACTGATTTCGTTAATGTTTATGCTGTAAATGAAACAGATATGATTATTCCGAAGCAGTTGCAGAATGATTTGCTGGATTTTAGTACTTACGGACTCAATGATAAATGGACAGTTTATCATAATGTGAGGCAGAAAAACATTAATTACGATTATAGCATGATTTTAAATTTCAGGGAAATTCACATTTCGCCTGAACAGATAAAAGAAAAAGAATTCGTTAAAGAAAAAGAAATCAAAGATGGTTTTAAGATGCTTTTAGACAGCAGAGGGAAGCCTGTTAAAGACAGTTTAGGACGCCCTGTAAAAGTTGAAAATTTTAAAAAGATTACAATCAAAATTTTCGAGTTCAGACAGTTTAAAGCATGGTAACTGCTAAGGTGGATTATGTAGATTTAAAAAGCAATATGTTGCTTCAGTCATTTCCTGTTGCAAGCGAATATATTTTCGAAAACGTTTATTCGACTTACAAAGGAGATAAAAATGCTTGTGATGAAAAATATTTAGGTTATTTTAATAAACGTGCAGTGCCTTTTCCCAACAACGAACAGATGGTTTTTGATACAGGAGAGGACTTAAAATCTAAATTCAAAAACATTATCACACGAAACAAATTCAGATAAGAATCATGAAAAATTTGAAATCCTATTTATATTCTGGTAAATAGGATTTTTTTTGGTTTAAAAAAAGAAGGAAAATATAATTAGAAACCAAATAGTTGCGTATATTTGCAACTGATTGATTGCGTATTAAAATAATATTATAATGAAACGAGATATTTTTCAGGCTATTGGTGATCCAACCCGGAGAGCAATTTTAGTGTTGATTTCTTCAAATGCATTGACACCGAATGCAATAGCCGAAAAGTTTAATGTAACTCGCCAGGCAGTTTCCAAACACATCAAAATACTTAATGAATGCGAATTGCTGGAAGAAAGAAAAGCAGGAAGAGAAATATATTATAAGCTAAAAATAGATAAGATGAAGGAAATAGACCAATGGCTGGAGCAATTTAAACAAATCTGGGAAAATCGTTTTAATCAGTTGGATCAGGTATTAATTAATTTAAAAGCGAAAGAAAATGAAAACTAATCTTTTAATGAATTTTACAGTAGACAAAGAAAACAGCACAGTAAATGTAAAACGCGAATTCAGGGCTTCAATTGCAAATGTCTGGGCTGCATGGACGGAAGCTGATATATTAGATAAATGGTGGGCGCCGGCGCCATGGAAGTCCAAAACAAAAAGTATGGAATTTAAAGAAGGAGGCCGAAGATTATATGCAATGGTTGGTCCTGAAGGCGAAGAACATTGGGCAATAGCTGATTATACTTCCATTAGCCCAAAAACAAATTTTAAATATCGTGATGCTTTTAGCGACAGCGAAGGAAATTTAAATAAGGATTTTCCGCGTTCTGACTGGAATGTAACTTTTACTGACAAAGGCAGTTCTACCTTTGTTGATGTTACAATCAAACATGATAAACTTTCTGATTTGGAAATGATTATTGAAATGGGATTCAAAGAAGGTTTTACGATAGCTATGGAAGGCCTGGATGCAATTTTTGAATCAGAATAAATGTAATAGTTGTATTTTATTTCATTGACATGAAAAGCGAAAAAAATCTCTGCGGCTAGTTTATCTACAGAGATTTTTTTTGACCAAATTATCTTAAATATGGTTAAAACATAAAAGAGAAAAATGACAATCATAAAATTTATATGAACACAAATTTAAATTTTTTGAGACAACCTGAATGAATTCTAAAATCTATCTTTGGATACAATGAAAAAAAGATTTTCTTAACTCATTCTTAAAAACGTTTGCGCAACAATCATAATAACAAAACGTTGATAAGGTATATTTGATACAGGATATGATTACAAAAAAAATCTGCACATTTGTTGTTTTTCTCATCACTTTAATTTCATTTTCTCAGGAAAAATTTACGTTAAGCGGAACCATAACTGACTTTGGAAATAATGAATCTCTAATAGGTGTACATATTTATGTTCCTTCTCTGAATATTGAAACTTACACAAACAAGTATGGCTTTTATTCGCTTACACTTCCTGCAGGTGAACATCTGTTAAAAATAAACCATTCAGGCTACCAGGAAGTTGAAAAAGCAATTGTTTTAAATGACAATGCAAAAGAAAATTTATCTTTAATTGAAAATAGTCAGGAACTTCAGGAGGTTGTAATTAAGGCGGGGAATAATAAGACTAATATTAAATCGCCTGAAATGAGTGTTAACAGGCTGTCTATTTCTTCCATAAAGAAAATGCCGGTTGTTTTGGGCGAAGTTGATGTTTTAAAATCTATTTTGCTTTTGCCTGGTGTAACAAATTCCGGAGAGGGAGCGTCAGGATTTAATGTAAGGGGAGGAGGTGCAGATCAGAATTTGATTTTATTGGATGAGGCCACTATATTTAATTCCTCACATGTTTTTGGATTTTTTTCTGTTTTTAATGCTGACGCGATTAAGAATTTGAAATTATATAAGGGAGGAATTCCGGCGCGTTACGGAGGAAGGGTTTCTTCTGTTCTGGATGTTTATCAAAAAGACGGAAATAGTAAAGAGTTTCATGTAAACGGAGGATTGGGGCTAATTTCAAGCCGAATTCTCGCGGAAGGTCCAATAGTAAAAAATAAAGGTTCATTTTTAATAGGAGGCAGGGCGTCTTACGCGCATTTATTTCTGAAATTATCAGAGGAGCAAAAAGAAAATGCTGCTTATTTTTATGATTTAAATACCAAAATAAGTTATAAACTAAACGAAAACAACAGTTTGTTTTTGTCAGGATATTTTGGAAGGGATGTTTTTAAACTCAATAAGATTTTCAGGAACACTTATGGTAATTCGACTTTAGATTTGCGCTGGAGTCATTTATATTCGGATAAATTATTTGCAAATATGTCTTTAATTTACAGTGATTATTATTATGGACTTACTTTAAATTTTGTAGGTTTCAAGTGGGATTCCGGTATTAAAAATTATACTGCTAAATATGATTTTGAAAACTATATTTCAGATAAATTCAAATTAACTTATGGTTTAAACGGAATATATTATGAGTTTAATCCCGGAATAATAAAACCTTTAAGTGATGAATTTACAATTAATCCTGAGCAATTAGATAAGAAATATGCACTTGCAATGTCACCTTACATTGGCTCAGAAAGTCAGATTTCAAAAAAAATAACAGTTTATTGTGGCTTAAGATACAGTATGTTTCATCGCTTAGGTGCTTCGACGATTAATCTCTATGAAAACAATAATGCAGTTGTTTTTAATCCGGAAATGCAGATTTATGAAAAAGCAACACCAATAGCTACCAAATATTACAGTAAAAATAAGGTCATTAAAAGTTATAATAATTTGGAGCCCAGGTTTTCAATTTCTTATCAGCTGAATGATGATCAGGCCATAAAAGGCAGTTATCACAGAATGGCACAATATCTTCAGCTAATTTCTAATACTTCATCTCCTACACCTCTTGATGTGTGGATGCCAAGTGACAATTATATCAAGCCTCAAATTGCAGACCAGGTTGCGCTGGGTTATTTTAGAAATTTTAATGGTGGAACTTATTCACTCGAAACTGAGATTTATTATAAAGAAGTTAAAAACCGTCTGGATTATATTGACGGTGCCGATTTGATTGCTAATGATGCAATCGAACAGGTAATTTTAAATGGACGAATGCGTGCTTATGGACTGGAAATCATGCTGAAAAAGAACGAAGGTAAATTTAATGGCTGGATTTCTTATACACTTTCAAAATCAGAGCAACAAACTCCCGGAAGAACACCTGAAGAAACAGGAATTAATAACGGACAATGGTATAATTCGGCATATGATAAACTACATAATCTGGCTATTACTTCAGCTTATAATTTAAATGAAAGATGGTCATTTGGAGCTAATTTTGTTTTGCAGTCCGGTCAGCCTGTTTCCTATCCTAACAGTCAGTATGAATATCTGGGAATTACTGTTCCCGGTTACGGATTACGAAATGGAAACCGCCTGCCGGCATATCATCATTTGGATGTTTCTGCGACATTATCTCTTGAAAAAAACAAAAACAGAAAGTGGAAAGGCGAATGGGTTTTTAGTATATACAATTTATATAATAGACAAAATGCTGCCTCTCTCAATTTCCGTCAAAATGCTGATACTGGTCATAACGAAGCAGTGAGGACATCGATTTTTGGTATTGTGCCGGCAGTTAGTTATAGTTTTAAGTTCTAAAGTCTATTCCTTGTTAAAAAAAAGACATAAAGCATGAAAAAAGTAATCTTCTTAGTAGTTTTTTTTATATCTCTATTCTTTACTGGATGTGAAGAAGTCGTTGATGTCGATCTGGAAACTGCCGCTCCAAAACTAGTGATAGAAGCGGCCATTAATTGGAGAAAAGGTACTTCCGGAGCGCAGCAGACAATAAAACTGACAACTACAACAGGTTATTTCGAAGATGGAATTCCAATAGTTAGCGGAGCTGTTGTTTATATTAAAAACAGTACTAATCAGCAGTTTGATTTTGCAGAAGTGCCAAATTCGGGCCGGTATGTGTGTAATAACTTTAAACCGGTAATTGATGAAAATTATACCTTAACTGTAATTAGTAACGGAAATACATATACAGCAAGTGAAACTTTGAAATCTGTAGCCCCTATAACACATATTGAACAAAACGATTCTGGTACAATTGCGGGGATTGTTGTGAGGGCTTTTTATAATGATCCTGCAGAGATTGATAATTATTATTTGTACAGATATGTATATTCAAATAAAATTACCTCCACTTATTATGCTGACAAAGATGAGTTTTATCAGGGCAACGAATTTTTCAGCGTTTCTGATGATGAAGATTTAAAGGCAGGAGACGAAGTCGAAATAACACATTATGGCATTTCAAAGCAATATTATAATTATATGAACATATTAGTAAGCATTTCAGGAAGTAATATAGGTGGGCCTTTTCAGACTCCGCCGGCAACAGTAAGAGGAAATATTATCAATGTAACTGATAAAAGTAATTATCCTTTAGGTTATTTTTCGCTAAGCGAAATTGTTTCAAGAAAATATACGGTTAAATAATTTAGTTGAAAGTGGAAGCCAGAATTGAAGTCATAGCTGAAAAAAAACTTATCGGAAAACATATTACAATGTCGTTTGTAGAAAATAAAACATTTCAGTTATGGAGTAGTTTTATGCCTGATCGAAAAGAAGTTAAAAATTCAATTGATTCTAATTTGTATTCACTGGAAATTTTTCCTGTAGGCTATTTTAATCATTTTGATTCAAAAAATACTTTTGAGAAATGGGCCGCTATTGAAGTTTCGGATTTTAATGAAATCCCAACAAATATGGAAACTTTAGTAATCCCAACCGGAATATACGCCGTTTTTATTCATAAAGGACCTGCAGCAGAATCTGATAAAACCTATCGTTTTATTTTTACTGAGTGGCTTCCTAATTCTGAATATCATGTTGATTACCGGCCTCATTTTGCTGTAATGACTGAAAGGTATAAAAAAGACGATCCGGATTCTGAAGAAGAAATTTGGATTCCTGTAAAAAATAAAATTCAATGATCATGCTAATCGAAACCCTAAAATCACTTTTTAATCGTGATCTGAACAAATTAAAAGAAGAAATTGAAGCCTATCAAACTGAAAGCCAGCTTTGGGTAATCGATAAAAATATTTCTAATTCTGCCGGAAACCTTTGCCTTCATTTAATTGGAAATCTCAACACTTACATTGGAGCCGAACTCGGAAAAACAGGTTATATTCGGGATCGTCCATTGGAATTTTCGGCAAAGGATGTTCTCAGAGACCATTTAATCAGTAAAATCGATGAAACTATTGCAGTTGTAAATAAGACTCTTGATTCCTTAACGGAGACTGACTTAGAAACTGTTTATCCACAAAATGTTCTCGAAAAAGAAATGACCACCAGTTTTTTTCTCGTTCATCTTTCTACACATTTAGCTTATCATTTAGGGCAAATCAATTATCATCGCCGATTAGTGGTTTAAGATTCATTCAAAAAACTAATCCTTTCGTACATTTGCATTCACATTCAAAAATAATAATTCAGCATGTCATCACACCATATAGTTCGCGACGATCAGGAACCTGCATTAATTATTGCCAACGGAGCCGCCTGTAGTTCTGAATTATTAGGGCAACTCCTGGAATGGTCACCGCTTGTTGTTGTACTCGATTCGGCTATTGAACGTGTTGTTGATCTTGGAATTAAGGTTGATGTACTCTTGGGGGACTTCGACAGAGGATTTGATCCTGAAATTTATAAAACCTCGCAATATCCAATTGAAATTATTCATACTCCGGATCAGGATAAAACTGATTTAGAAAAAGCCTTTGATTACCTTATTGATAGAAAAATTCCTGCCGTAAACGTGGTTTGGGCCACAGGTAAACGTGCCGATCATACCATTACCAATCTTACCAATATTGTTCGTTACCGCGATTTGCTTAAAATTGTTATTCTAGACGACCATTCCAAAATATTTTTGCTGCCACATAAATTCGAAAAATGGTACACTGAACAGACACCGATTTCCCTTATTCCAATTGGAATTGTAAATGGTATTTTTTCGAACAATCTAAAATATGAATTACAGGATGATACCCTCACAATGGGGTACAGAACCGGAAGCAGCAATTCAGTTAAAAAAGACGGTATTGTAACCATTACACATCGTGAAGGCGATTTGCTTCTAATGGAATGTTTTGATTAGGAGCTAATACCTGCTGTCCGCTGTATCTTTTTCTGTCTGGCAGAAGCCAGAAAAAGGATGCCGCTTCCATCAGGGCTCATATCTTTGACATAGATTAAAAATATGAAAATGTATCTTTGAAATACTAACAATTAATAAACAAAACGAAT
>NZ_JAADZW010000117.1 GCF_010645065.1 Flavobacterium fluviatile
GAGTATTTTCGGCTAAACGAAAATACGATAAAAAACGGTAATTCCACTAAATTCGCAAATGGCGCAAGACGTGTGTTGTGCGACGTACTAATTCGTCTCGTTTTTAATAGACAATTTTTCAAAATATTGATTATAATCAAAAAGATTTTCAGAATTGTCTTTTTTATATAGTTTTATAATTGCGTTCCCTTTAATCTTAACTATAGAATCTCCAATATTTACTTCATCCCAAAATGTATTTTCCAATGAAATTATTTTCGATGAAACTTTAAGCTTTGGAGTCATATGGTTTGCACTATCAATATATTTAGATTCTACTTTTCCATTATATTCTTCTTCGATTCTATTTTCTAGCATTCGATTATAGAAGTTTTTATTTGGAGTTAAATAATAAGCAAACATAATAAATAGAATCAAAATAATTATTCCTATCAGTTTTTCAAAATTGTTATTAAGATTTATCATGATTTTTGTACGAGGTATTTTTTTCGTTTTTTTGGTCGTATGTCGCACAACG
>NZ_JAADZW010000012.1 GCF_010645065.1 Flavobacterium fluviatile
AATTTTTGGGCTTTTTAAAAGAGCTCAAATATTTTTCAGAATAACTTTTCAACTTACACAGTTAGTGAGACACTACCAAAAATATAAAGCCTTTAGAAAATTAAAGCCTTTATATTTTTTTGTTCTTAAAAACTGAGTTCAGCCGATGTGATCTTCTCTTGATATAAAAAATTATAGATGAAGGCGTAAAAAAGGATCTGCATCAATACAATGCTTATTCAACAGTAACTTTTTAACCATTGAATGTTTTTTTTGCCTCAAGTTTTTTTCTCCGCTTAAAGCCTGATTCAGTAAAGTTTCACGTACGTCACCCAAAGGAAAAATCTCAATTTCCTGTATTTCATTTAATTCAACAGTAGGATTTATGCCTAATGCATAATTACCTTCATTAGCGGCATTAAATAATTTGTAAATTACAGGACACAAAACCCAGCCTTTTTTATCTGCCAGCCTGTTATCTTCAATAGCAAATCCTGCAGCGTCTTTTCCTTTTGTTTTTTCACCAATCGATATTACTTTCATAAAAGGCTTTAAGTTATTCAGTATTATTTCGGAGGCTGATGCTGTATGATTGCCGCATAAAACATACAATTCCTGAATCGAAGGATGGACACTTCTTAATGATTCAAAACTTACCTGCGATTCATTCATTTCTAAAACTTCCTTAAATGTTTGATTTACCAAACTGCCGTTTTTATTTCCTCTCAGTTTAATAAATAAATCATCTGTTTTGATATTTGGTGCCAAAATTACACTTAAGGCTGCAGCCGATGAAATATCGCCACCGCCATTATACCTTAAATCAACTATAACTTTGGAGACAGACTGCTCCTGAAATTCTTTGAAAATCTGAAGAAAAGAGGCAGCAAGCCCAGCATCAAAATGAGAGATTTCTATATATCCCGCCTTTTGGTTGTTATAAAGGATAACTTCATGTTTTACAGGCCGGGCAAAAGTAAAGCTGCGTATTATCGCTATATTTTTTACTGCTGAGAAACCTGTTGCTGAAGAATATTCTGTTAATTCTAATAGTGCGCTGCCTGAAGAAGCTAAATCGAGATATAAATTTTCGAAATTCTGATAATTTATTGGTGTGCCGTTAATGCTTTTTATAAACTGTCCTCTTTTCAGTCCGCTTCTTTCGGCTGGCGAATCGGTTAGTACAAATAAAACCACGCCAAAAGTCTGTCCGTTGTACTCCAAAAACGAAATATCAAATCCGTAGGCATTCCTTATGCTTTTGGGAGATGCTTGTGCGTCGGCAGGATTTAAGGCGTAAGAAAAATGATCATCTGTGTTCAGTAATTTTCTTAAATAATCTTTCGGATCTATCGATAAATTTGTAAAAACAGGCAAGTCTTCATTCCAATAATAGTATTTTTTCATTTGCTCATTAATCCACATATTCGTGTACTGATTATTTCCTTTATCGTATGATACAGTGCTGTCATCATTTTCACAGGAGCAAAAGAGCAGGATCATACTATATAAAAGTATGCCGGACAGAAATAAAGATTTTTTCATTTACATCAAATTAAAAAGTATATAATCGACAGCACCCTAATTCAAATTTCATGTTTTTTAAGTAAAAAATTCAGACAGACGGATTGTTTCTGCATACCTGAAAAACACAGTTTATATCCTGCTTTTTAAAATCAGATATTTTTCAATTTATTGAATTTCAGTGTTTTGATTGTGATAAAAAACAATGCATCTCAAATATAGTAAAAAATGTCTAAGGTTTTTACGGATTATAAATTCTATTATCTTCAAATCACAATTTAAATTATGTGTAGATTTATTTATTGTTTTTTGATGGTTCGAAATCAAATTTTTCTTTATTTCAGAATAAAATTGATGTAAATGTGTAAAAGCAGGATTTTAAGACAATATCCAAAGATATCCATATTCAGATTTACGAAACTGCAGGTATTTGTCAGCAGTCTTTTAGTTGGGTAAATTTTAACTTAATGTCCATTTGTAAGTAATGAAAATAATGGTAAATTTATTAATAGCGAATGATTTACACCAGAAAAGGTTCATAAGAGCAATCAATAGAATTTTAAAAAAACGAATTTAAATTGTATTGTTTACTGCGTTGTTTGCCTTTTCGGGAAATTTATATAAAAGCTTGTAATAAATTATAACAAATACTATAAAGACATGAAGAAATATAAAATAGGAATAATAGGCTATGGAGGATTTGGAAAATTTTTGCACCAGTGGTGGGCAAAAATGGAAAATGTTGAAGTTGCAGGTATTGCTGATTCGGGATCCCATCCAAATGATGTAACCAGTATTAACAGATATCAGGACTGGAAAGACATGATTAATGATCCCGAAATAGAAATTGTAAGTATTGTTACACCTCCGGGTTTACATGCTGAAATGGCTTGTGCAGCGATGAAATCAGGAAAGCACGTGCTGCTGGAAAAGCCGGTAGCAATTACCGAAGATGAAGCAAAACAAATCTTAGAAACGCAAAAAGAAACGGGCATGGTCATAACAGTCGATCATATGATTCGTTACAATCCTATTATTCAAAGTTTGATGGAATTAAGTCAGAGCGGTGCATTTGGAAAACTCAGGCATGCTGTAGTGAATAACTACGCTCAGGACGAGTCTTTGCCCGCCAGCCACTGGTTTTGGGACGAAAAAAAGTCAGGTGGTATTTTTATAGAACACGGTGTACATTTTTTTGATATTATTAAAGCTTTAAGCGGTCAGCAATATGCAGAAGTATTTGGAACTTCGCATAGTCGTAATGAATCACAACGGGATAGGGTATCGGCAATGGTACTGTATAATGAAGGACTAATAGCAAGTTATTACCATGCTTTTTCGGGACCTGGCTTATTCGAACAAACAACTATACATCTGGCTTATGATCTGGCCAGAATAGAGATAGAAGGCTGGATGCCAATAAAAGGAAATGTAAAAGCTCTTGTGAATGAAAAAACAAAAGAGCAACTGAAGGGTATTCCGGGCTGGAACATTAGTACAACGGAATCACTTACGAATGAAAAAGAGGTTTCAGGATCAGAAGGATGGGGAACTGATGATTCATCTACTGCTGATAAAAGGGTAACATATTGCGGTGGAACAGCCTACCATGTTGAGGAACTGGTGTCAGGTAATTTCGAAATTCATCAGACTAAAGCAGAGGTTTATGGTAAATGTGTACAATTAATTTTAGCTGACCTGATACAAAAAATTGAGGATAAGGACCACAAACTTACTATAACGCTCGAAGATGCTATTGAGGCACTAAAAATAGGTATTCTGGCTTCAAAATAGTTAAAGTGCTTTTAGAGAATAGTCCTGAATATGTTTCAGTCATTTAAGACTAGTCTTTTTTGTTGCCGATTTTTTTGGTTTTAAAAATCCATTATTCACTGTCTTTTCCAAACCATCTTCTCGGCGCATCACTTTTATGGAGTACGATTTCAGAATGCAGGAATTGTGCGGCCTGTGCTGAATGCTGCCACCCCGACAAACTTTGCCATAAGTTTAAAACAAATGGCTCAATATCTCAGCTGGATAGAGCAACGCACTTCTAATGCGTAGGTCGAAGGTTCGAATCCTTCTGGGATCATTTAGATTAAATTTTAATTGCGTTAAAACTTGATTAAACAGCTGAAAAACCGCACTTTATAAAGATGTGGTTTTTTTTATCCTTCATTTTTTATTTAAAAAATACACAAAACAGAATTTCTTCAAAATTGACATGCAACTTTGTCTTAAAATAATCAGTTTTAGAAACATTGTTCCTTTTACTTTTTATTTATTTCTAATCTCAAATTAAACGAAATTTTGAACTTAATAATCTGTTTCCATGAGGAAAAACTACTTTTTATTTACAAGTGTATTATTAATTTCTAAATTTATTTAAAATGCTAAAAACAGTCCTTTTATTCGTTTTAGGAACCACTTCTATCTGCGCTCAAAACACAAAGAATGATACAATAGCAGGACAAGATACCTTACACAATTTAAAGTTTAATTACAAACAATTAATCGTACCCGGAGTTCTTATAGGTTATGGTTTTATTGGTTTGGAAAGTGATCAGCTCAAAGATTATAATGCAGAAATTAAAGAAGAGGTCAATGAGGATATTGATCATAAAGTATCTATTGATGATTTTTCTCAATGGGCACCTGCTGTTTCTGTGTATGGCTTAAATGCTTTTGGCGTTAAAGGGAAAAACAACTTAAAAGACCGTTCTGTTATTTTAGCCGGTTCTTATTTAATGATGAGCGCTTCGGTTTTTGTCTTAAAAAGTATCACCAGGGTTCAAAGACCAGATGGATCTTCTAACAATTCTTTTCCTTCAGGGCATACTGCTACTGCTTTTGCCGGTGCCGAATTTATGTATCAGGAATACAAAGACCAGTCGGTCTGGTATGGTGTGGCAGGATATGCGGTAGCGACAGCGACAGGAATGTTTCGAATGTACAACGACAGACATTGGCTTACAGATGTTGTCGCTGGAGCCGGTATTGGAATATTATCTACGAAAACCGCTTATTGGATTTATCCTTATCTGCAGAAAAAGGTTTTTAGGTCTTCTAAAGAAAATAAAAGTACTTCGATGATTATGCCATTTTATAACGGAAAAGAGCTAGGATGCAGTTTTGTCAGACGATTTTAGACTGATATAATTGAAAAATAAAATTCCCACAGAAAAAATGTACTGATCTGTGGGAATAGGATTGATTTCTATTCTGTCAAAACTTGCAGTGACGCGGGAAGGATGTTAACTTTTAGCTTATTGGTCTTTAAATTATGCTGTTCTCCATCAATCTGGGCATCAATAAAAATTTTAGAAGGCATTTCAATTTGAATTTCCTTTACCATATAATGTTTGGATTTTTTAAATTTTTCAATTGAATTTTTCAAAACATTATAGCCAAGTATTGCTTTTTCAAAAAATGAAATTTCAGGAATTACAATCATATCCAGCAATCCATCATGAAGACTGGCTTTTGGTGTGAGGCTCATATTGTACCCCATTTCGTTAGAATTGGATATGAACAGCATTAACGGGGTAGTTTCAATAGTTTGGTTGTTAAAGGAAATCAAAGTTTTTTGCGATTTAAATTGAAGCCCGGCAGATATTGAAGCTTTGATGTAGGCCGGAAGAGTTCTTTTTCCCGCACGCTCATATTTTTTGATAATAAGGGCATCAATACCAATCCCCATATTACTAAAAAAGTATTTATGATTTAATTGCCCTACATCGATGAGAGTCGAATGTCCTTTTTTGATTACAGCTATTGCTTTGTCAAAATCTCTCGGAATCTTTAAGTTGGATGCTAGTCCATTTCCTGAACCTACCGGAATAATTCCTAATTTTATTGAGGTTCCAA
Organism: Flavobacterium fluviatile; assembly: GCF_010645065.1. GTDB lineage: Bacteria > Bacteroidota > Bacteroidia > Flavobacteriales > Flavobacteriaceae > Flavobacterium > Flavobacterium fluviatile. The sequence continues at coordinate 5,371 of NZ_JAADZW010000012.1, forward strand.
CAAGGCACGAAGCGACTTCATTGATAGTCCCGTCACCGCCACAGGCAATAATATAATCCGGATTTTTTACAATTGCCTTTTTTGTGAGTTCGAAAGCATGTTTCTTTTGTTTTGTATAATCTACCTGAACATGATATTTCTCTTTCGGAAACTGATTTCCAATATAAGAAGCGGAAAGATTATGTTTTCCGCTGCCTGAAATTGGATTTATGATAAAATGAATATGTGTCATTAATTTACTTTAAAAGCTTATTGGTAAAGAGATAATCAGCAGTCTGGTACCAGGAAATAGTTTCTTCCAGAAAAGAGCGGTTCATTGGAATCGCAGTCAGGCTGTTATCCTTTTTGTTCCAGGAATAAAATACCTGTTTTTTTTGGTCAGAAAGAATCATTACTTTTTCTTTTTTCATCAAAACCAGTTTTCGGTAGGTGCCCATTAAGGCACGTTCTTCGAATTTTGGTGCCAGTACATCTTTTCCAAAAAAATCAGATTCGTAATTCCAATGAAAAAGTGAAAACAGTGTCGGCCAGAGATCAATCTGCGAACATTGTTTGGTGATTTTTTGATTCTGCTCCTCAGGAAGATTTACAATAAATGCCGGAATATGATAATTTGCTACGTCAATTTCATCTTTTCCTGCACTGCTGGCACAGTGGTCTGCAATGATTACAAATACGGTGTTTTTGAACCAGGGTTTTGTTTTGGCTTTTTTAAACAATTCCTTCAGTGCAAAATCGGTATATTTTACAGCACCTTCACGGCCTGTGCCTGACGGAATATCAATTTTTCCGGAAGGGTAGGTATATGGCCTGTGATTGGAGGTAGTCATTACAAAATTGAAAAACGGTTTTCTGTTTTTGTATTGTACATCGGCAACTTTCAGCAGTTTATTAAAAATATCTTCGTCGCAGACTCCCCATGCATTTTCAAAAGTTACTTCGTCATCATTTATATTATTACGGACCGTGTTGATTTCGTCACTTAAAACACTACCCCGGCCGCGATCGTAAATAGCAAAGCCGTTACCGCCAAAATATGCGTTCATATTGTCAAAGTAACCGTCTCCGCCATAGAAAAAGTTACAGTCATATTTTCTGGATTTGAATACACTGCACACTGTATAAAGATTTTGGTTGTCGGGTCTTTTTACAATACTTTGTCCCGGAGTAGGGGGAATACACAAAGTCACTGCTTCCATGCCTCTTACAGTTCTGGTTCCGGTGGCATATAAATTTTCAAAGAAGACACTTTTCTGTGCAAGGCTGTCCAGAAACGGAGTGATGTTTTCCTTGTTTCCAAATTCTTTCAGGAAGCTTCCGCTGAGACTTTCTACAAGTATAAAAACAACATTTTTATTTTTAAGGAAAGGTGTGTTCTCAATAATATTTCTGTGGATGGAGTAATTTTTTTTTAAATAAACAACATTTTGAGAAGCCAGTTTTTTTCTGATAATTTTAAAAGCTGTGGTATTAGGGATTGAAGTATAAAAATCAACATATTTCATCTGGTTGTTTCTGAAAGCAGCAAAAAAAGAATAGATCCCCGATTTTGAAATTTCAGAATTATACCGGTTCGAAGACCATTCTGCATGATTGTTAGTAATAAAAAAAGCAAAAAACAGGGCTGTAAAAACGGTGGGTAATAAAACCGAAAGTCTGGTTTTTAAACTGGCTTTAGTATTATAAGTAGTTGTGAAAGCTTTGTTTTTATAAAAAAGAAACAAAAATACCACGGTAAGCAGTAAAACACCTCCAATTAAAACCGGAAGCGGGTAGGACTGTTTGATGTTAGCAACAACTTCATGTGTATAAATCAGATAATCAACGGCAATAAAATTGAATCGTGTTTTGAATTCATCCCAAAATGTCAATTCGGCAAAAAATGTAAAAACAAGTATAAAGACGGTTAGTGATGTGAAGAAATAAACCAGGACTTTGTCCAAAACAGAACCAATCCATTTATTGGGCATAATGCTGTAATACAAAATACTGCAGATGGAGATGAAAACTACAGTTCCCAAATCAAAGAAAAGACCTGTTATAAGTGTTCTTAAAAGATCAATTACATTTAGGGAAACTTCGTTAAACTGCCAGATAAAAAAACAGATTCTTAAACATTGTGAAAGGATTAAAAACCAGATCACAAAATGAAGCAACAGTGAATATCTACCGTATTTAGAAGGTAATTTTTTCATAATCATTAATTAAATAAGGGCAAATTTTATAACCCAATTCTGAATTTATTTTGAATTTTAGTTTTTATTATGAAATCAGAATTTATAACTGTACCCAAAGCGAATCACTTGTGTTTCATAATAATCTTTACTGGTATAGCTGAATCCTTCGCCCTGTATTTCTTTCTTTATGACAAGGGTGTTAAAAATATCTGTGGCATTCAGGAATACTTCGCCTCTTCCTTTTTGTACCAGTTTTTTTAGACCCAGATCCGCAGAAAAACGAGAATCTATTTTTCCTTGTGGAATAATATCCGGTGCCAGATAAACCATAGAAACTTGTCCCGAAAGTGTTTTACTGAACAGAAAAGTATTGTTCCATTTTAAATTCCCCGAAGTTATTTCCTGAAGATCGCTATGATAGGTTGATGATACAGGATACAAATTGGTCACCGTAAAAGCATCTATCGTGTTTTTATAGAAATTCCCATTCAGATTAAAAGAATACCAGGAACTGAGTTCTTTTGCGTAAACCAGTTCTGCGCCAAAAGACGAACTTTCCATAGCATTTTGAAAAACATTGTAAATAAGAGGGTTTCCGGGAACTGTTGTGGCAATTCGGGTAATAGCATCATTTATAACCCTGTAATAAAATGAACCTAAAAAATATCCTTTTTCAAAATCGGTTTTGTAGCCTGTTTCAAAAGCAGTTGTAAATTGAGGACGCAGGCCTGGGTTTCCTACCTTGATAATTTCGGCATCATCGTATTTCGGAAAGATTCGGATATCAACCTCATTTGGCCTGTCCACACGTCTGTTGTAAAAAGCGGTAATTTTATTGCTATCATCGATTTTATAAGCCAGTTTTACACTCGGAAAAGGTTCTGTATAACTGTACCCGTTACTTTTATAAGTCGGATGATCAGGATTTATGTCGTATTTAAGATGAACGTATTCATAACGAAGGCCCAGTTCTGCTTCAATTTTTTCAGTTTCGTAAATATAGCTTCCATAAAGTGCCGGAATAATTTCTTTATAAGTAGCCCATCCTCCGGCATCAGCATCGAGAAGCGAATTTTCTCCCGGAAAAAATTGCATATTCGTAGGGATTTCACGGTTTCTGAACTTTATTCCGGTCTCAAAACGGCCGTATTTCAGGGGCTGTACATAATCAAAGTCGAGGTCTATCACTTTCTCATTTGATAGCAGTTTAAAAGCATCGTGACCTGTAAAAGTGGGCATTATATTATCAAAGAAATATTTTTCATCTTCTCTGTGATAGGTGTAATTAATCCCTGCATTTAATTTGCGTCCTGCCTGACTGAATTTATGCTGATAAGAAGCACTGGCCATGATAGTGGTTTTGAGTTCGTCTTCTAAAAACTGCCACAAACGCAAACGCTCCGAATAATCCTTGTTGAAGAAAGGCTGATCGCCATGGTCTATAATTTTTTCGCTCCCAAAAAGACCCGAAAAAGAAAAAGTATTCCGGTCGTCGTAATTCCAGTCGATTCCGCTTTTAATAGTGGTGAAGTGTGTATTTCTGTTTCGTTTGGTCTGTTGGTTGATTACCGTTCCATCATCGTAGGTACGGGTAACAAACTCATTTTTATTGAGTGTTTCCGTATAAAGGTAATCGGCTTGTAAATAGGTGTTGAGTTTGTTTTTTTTGTAATTTAACGAAAGACTTGGATTGATTTTGGGAGTCATCTGATATTGAGGCCTGATGTCAGGAAGATTTTCCTGGCGCTCCCATAATGCCCCATAACCTGAGCCGATGCCTATTTTTCCGTTTAGCCCTTCCTGTTTATTTTTTTTATAAATGATGTTGATGATTCCTGCATTCCCGTTTGCATCATATCTTGAAGATGGATTATTTATGATTTCAATTTTTTCAATTGCAGATGCCGGAATATTATCCAGTCCTGACTGGTTTCCAAATCCCGTTAGAGCAGTTTGTTTGCCATCAATCAAAACCATTACTTTATCATTTCCCCTAAGCAGGATTTTACCATTATTGATGGTAACGCCCGGAAGATTTTGCATAGACTGCAGCACCGAACCGCCGCTTTGGGTAATATTATCAGCAATAGCAAATACTTTTTTGTCCATAATTACGGGATACTGTTTTGTTGTTCCGCTGACAATTACTTCTGATAAAACATTGATATCCTCATCAATTTCGATATTTCCGAGGTCCAAATAATCAGAAAGTGTATCTATGAATAAGGTTTTCGATTTGGTTTTAAAACCGGTTGAGCTAATTTCTAAAATATGATTTCCCGAATTTACAGCTGCAATTGTAAACCGCCCATCATCACCGCTTACCGTACCAAAGAATATCTTTTGATCTTTTGGAGATTTCAAAACGATATTAGCATACGGAACAGCAATTTTAGAACTGCTGTCTTTTATGATTCCGGAAATGGTTACAATTTTTTTTTGAGCGACTGCCTGCACTATTGTTATCAGAAAAAAAGATAACAACAGAATAATTTTTGGTTTCATTCGTACTATTTAAAAAAGAATAGTACAAAGCTCTGACCCGATTCTGTAGTAAGTCTGAATTTTAGAAGGTAAGCTCGAAAATATGCAGATTATTATTGAATGAATAGCGGATATCCCAATGGCTGATGTCACATATTTTTTTAATAATAGCCAAACCAAGCCCATTGCCCTGTGAAGAAGGATTTACTTTTGAGAAACGATTAAAAATAGTCTGTTCTGTCAGCGGTATTTCAGGACCGGTGTTGATAAACTTTAGGGCACTATCTTCTGTTACAATCTCAATTACACCGTTTTTTACATTATGCCGAATAGCGTTCAGGAATAAGTTATTGAGTAACACTTCTGCCAAGGCTTTGTTTCCCTTGATACTTAAGGTATTGCTAAGGTTTGTAGTAATTGTTAAATTTTTTGGCTGAGCCTGTTCGGTAAAGAAGTCGAGATGTTTTTCAATATAGTCATTTAAAACAATAATTTCCTGTTCCGGATAAATTCCATTATCAATTTTAGAAAGCAGTAACAGGTTTTTGTTGAGCCTGTTGATTCTTGAAACATCATTATTCAGAGATGTAACTAATTCAGATTGTTCTCTGGTTAAATCTAATTGCTGCAGCGTATCAATTTTGGTTTGGAATAAGGCCAAAGGAGTCTGGAGTTCATGAGCGGCATTTTCTACAAATTCCCTCTGACTTTTGTATATGGCTGTATTTTTTTCAATTAAGCGTTCCAGGCTTTTGTTTAGGCGGTAAAATTCGTCTATATCGGTTGAAATAAAATGCGGCGGATTGTTTTTGTCAATTTCGAAATCCTGTATCTGACTGAGTGTATTGTAAAAAGGTTTCCAGATTGTGGCGGCTAATCGTTTTGAAATCCAGATGATTCCAGTTAACAAGATCATAATGATAAACAGAAACATGGCAGCAACACTAAAAACCATTCCTTCCATTTCGACCAGATTTCGTTTTTCTATGTAAGTATATCTTTTTCCGTTGATGTCCACCGGAGCGTACAAAATCCGGAACGGTTCTTCTTCATTGGCTTCAGGTTCAAACAGCATTTTGCCTACGATTGAGTCTTTTCTTACTCCCATGTCAGCAACAATTGTAATATTTTGGTTGTATTTATTCCATGCTGCGATATCATCGGCTGTATAATTTTGATGGCTCTGCTTAATAAAATCACCTTTATGGAAGAGCAGTACTTCATCGGTTTCATAAATATAAAGCCATTGACAGATATAATAAAATACCGGAGCCGCTGTCATTAATATGATGACAGCATACATAAGAAAGCTGTTGGTGGTTTTATGAAGCAGTTTTTTATTATTCATTTTCCCATTTATATCCTAAACCATATATAGTTTTGATGTAATCTCCGCTGCCGGCTTGTGTTAGTTTCTTCTTGAGATTTTTGATATGTGCATATATAAAATCATGGTTGTCGAGCATATCGGCCATGTCGCCTGAAAGATGTTCTGCAATAGCTGATTTAGATAACACTTTATTTTCGTTGCCAATTAAAAAGAGCAGTAAATCCAGTTCTTTTTTAGTAAGATCCAGTTTTGTATCATTCACAGTTACGGTTTTTGAGAAAATTTCGACTACAATTTCATTAAAAACAATACTGTTGCTGCCTTTAAAGTTTTTCCGACGTATAAGTGCCTGCATCCGAACCAGTAATTCAGCAAGGTGAAAAGGCTTGGTGAGGAAATCATCTGCCCCGAGATTAAAACCTTCCAAACGGGTTTCCAGGTTTTCTTTTGCCGAAATAATAATAACACCCTCTGTTTTGTTTTTTGATTTTAATTCTTTTAAGATATCAAAGCCATCTCCGTCAGGCAGCATAAGGTCTAATAATATGCAGTCATAATCGTAACTGTCAATTTTAGTGAGGGACAAATTATAGTTTTCGGCTGTTTCACACTGGATGCCGTTTGTTTTAAAGTACGCCTGAATACTTTGCGCAATTTCGCGCTCATCTTCTATTATTAAAATCTTCATGTTGCAATTTACGAATGAATTTTGAAGAAAAACTGAATAAAAGCGATCTGTATAACTGATTTTTTGTATTTTATTTTCCAAACCATCTTCTCGGCGCATCACTTTTATGGAGTACGATTTCAGAATGCAGGAATTGTGCGGCCTCTGCTGAATCCTGTACTTTAACAGCACTGCGTTCCAGCATTTCTGATTCAAATTCTATTAGTGCACTTTTCCGTATTCCTGTTTTCCTCCAGTCAGATACTGGCCTGCATCCTTTAAAAATGCTTCGCGCTAATAAAAGAGCATCCAGCAAAGCCTGATTGGCACCTTGTCCTTTAAACGGACTCATTGGGTGTGCAGCATCTCCGATCAGAGTGACAGGTCCTGATTTTTCCAGTAATTCGTTTTTAAGTAATTTGCGGTCATAAACAGGATAGCCGGAAATATAAATTTCACTGGTTGACGATACAATTTGAGGAATAGGATCATGCCACCGGGTTCTCCGGCAGGCTTCTTCCTTTAATGCTTTAGGTCCTTTCGCGCTTAATGATTTTGCATCATCTTCAGACATAGGGAAGCTGAGCTGCCACATCACCGAATCTTTCGTATAGGGCATAATGTAGATTCGTTCGCTGCCGTTGGCGGTCTGAAATATTGTGGCAGAGTCCAGTAAAGGGCTATTAAGGTGTTCGGTAAGACTTAATGGACATATACCTAATATCACAATACAGCCCAGATAACGCAAAGGGGTAATGTCTTCGCCAATCAGTAATTTTCGTACAGAACTCCGGATACCATCGGCTCCCACTAAAAGATCTGCTTTTGCGTTCCTGATCTTTCCATCGACTTCAAAACTGAGCTCGACTCCTTCACCTTCAGATTGCCTGAAATCTATTAACTGATGGCCCCAGCGTATCCGATCATTTCCTCCGAGCTGATCCAGCAAAGCTAATCGTAAAGACTGCCTTGCAATATGTACATTTGTACGTTTGGAAGACGTTTTTATCTCTGACTGGATCCATTTTCTGGTTCCCCATTCTGCAATTACTTTTCCCTCAGGAGTATGAACCAGATGCCTGGTAGAAATTACACCCTCTTTTAAAGATAAAATGCCCAATCCCTGAATTGCTTTGCTGGCTTGTTGTAGAGTGAGGCCATAGCCCTGAGAACGTGCATTAAAGTCTTTATCACGTTCGTAAAGTGTAAACGGAATTCCACGATGCAAACAGGCAACCGCAAGGGCCATTCCGCCTATTCCGCCACCAATGATAGCAATGTGTGGCAATTCTGTATCTGCTACAGGAGGGATGGCAGAAGCGAGTAAACCGGATCCGGAACATTTCGGGCATGAATATGGATTTCCTTTAGGTGGAAGCGGAGCTGTACCTTTGCCTTGCATTTTTTCAAATTCATCCAATGCGATCTGGTAAAGAAGCCGTACTTTTTTGCTTATCCTTCGATTTTTTTTACCGCGACCCCGACATTCCTGACAGACAGTCCAGTTTAATACTTCATTATCCACTTTTGGTATTTCCACTTTTTGAATTGATTTTCACAGGCTGCAAAGTTACGATAAAAGCGAAGGATATGTAATAAATAGAATTGTATAAGAAATTTAACTGTAACCCGTTGGGTGAAATTATTCCTTTTCCAATTCTAACGCATCAGGTTGATATAAATGTGCTTTAATCTGTGTAAATCTGCGTGAAAAATTAATACGCAAAAGTATTTCACGCAGATTTTAAAGGATTTTCGCAGATCAAATTAGATTTAATGCTTGAATGAAGCTATTTTGTTCAATTTTACCCAACGAGTTAACTGTAATAAAAATTTAAAGCCTGCTATTAAAAACAGGCTTTTAAAATGATGTAAAAAAGAAGAGTGTTTTATTTATTAATGTTCAGATTATTGATTTTCTTCTAAATATTTAATGATTTCTGCGCATGCATTTTTACTGGTAAAACCAAATTTTTCATCAAGAATTGAGGCAGGAGCTGAGTAACCAAAATGATCCAGTCCGAAAACTTTTCCGCGGCTTCCGGCAAGATTTTCCAGGTTAACAGGAAGCCCTGCTGTCAAACCGAAAACCAATGCGTTTGCCGGAATAACGCTTTCCTGATATTCCTTTGGCTGCGACCTGAAAAGACCTTCAGAAATTATAGAAGCTACGTTTATTTTTATTTTAATACTGCTTTCCAGTTCAGCTGCAGCTTCAATAAGTGTAGCTACTTCAGATCCATTGGCGATTAAGGTTATATCTGGATTTTCAACAGCTTTAACAAGATAGCCGCCTTTTTTCGCGTTAGAGGCATCTTCAAATCTTGAATTTCCTGAAGCTGGAATGTCTGCAATGTTTTGTCTGGAAAGAATTAATCCGGTTGGTGTTTTTTTGTTTTCCAACGCCATCTGCCATGCTACAGAGGTTTCAGTGGCATCTGCAGGTCTCAGGGCTAATAAACTTTGATCGCCGGAGTGGTTTTTGATTTTTTCCAATAATCGAATCTGGGCTTCCTGTTCAATTGGCTGATGTGTTGGCCCGTCTTCGCCTACGCGAAAGGAATCGTGTGTCCAGACATATTTAACCGGCAGTTCCTGAATTGCTGCGAGACGAATGGCAGGTTTCATATAATCAGAAAATACAAAAAAGGTAGCTACAACCGGAATAACTCCTCCGTGAATGGCGATTCCGTTTGCAATGGCAGCCATAGTAAGTTCTGCGACTCCAGCCTGAAGAAATCCACCGCTAAAATCATCTTTTTTAAGAACTGATGATTTTTTTAAGAAACCGTCTGTTTTGTCACTATTGGATAAATCAGCAGATGAGACAATCATATTTTCTACGTTTTCTGCCAGATATCCCAAAACGGCTGCCGATGCATCACGTGTAGCTGAATTGGCTTTTTGCACTATCGAACTGAAATCGAGTTCCGGCAGATCACCATTAAAAAACTGCCGGATTTTTTTTGCCAGTTCAGGATTTTGCTTTTGCCAGTCAGCAATTTTTGCTTTTCTCTCTGCTGCTTCTGCTGTTTTTGTTGCTAAAACATTTTTGTAATGCGCAGCAACTTCTTCGTAAACAGCAAATGAGTCATCTGGGTTTGCTCCTAAATTGAGTAATGTTGATTTAAAACATGCTTTGGTTCCTCCAATTGGTTTTCCGTGCAGCTCGCATTGCCCTTCGTACATTGCTCCATCGGCAGTTACGCATCCTTTGCCCATAATGGTCCTTCCGATAATTAGTGTCGGTCTTTCCAATTCTGCATGGGCAGCATTAAGTGCAGAACGAATGTGAGTATGGCTATGACCATCAATAGTAATTACTTTCCATCCCCAGGATTCGTATTTCATAGCAGTATCTTCGGTAGTTACTTCATCGGTCATTGAGGATAGCTGCACATCATTTGAATCATAAAACATGATAAAATTATTTAGTCCCAAATGTCCGGCAATACGGCCTGCACCCTGAGAGATTTCTTCCTGAATGCCTCCGTCTGTGATGAATCCGTAAATTTTATGATCGAATAAATTATCAAATCTGGCCGACAGAAACTTTGCTGCAATGGCGGCACCCACACCCATTACATGTCCTTGTCCTAAAGGGCCTGATGTATTTTCGACACCTCTTTTTACATCAATTTCAGGATGTCCCGGCGTAACAGAACCCCATTGCCTGAAATTTTCCAGATCTGTCTTTTCATAATTCCCAAGCAAATGATACTGCGCATACATTAAAGCCGAAAGATGTCCTGCATCCATAAAAAACCGATCCCTGAAAATCCATTGCATGTCCGTTGGATCATATTTTATATATTCGGTATAAAGAATATGCATAAAATCGGCTCCTCCCATAGATCCGCCGGGATGGCCTGAATTTGCTTTTTCTACCATTGAAATGGCTAATGCTCTAATATTATCTGCTGATAAGTGGTCTATTGTTTTGTTCATATTTGTGTTAATTAATGTAATCTTGAGTTTATTGATGAAGCTGAATATTTTTAACCAGTAGGGTGTAATTATTAAAAACGTCAGTTCGAGTGTTTTTTGTGTAGAGAAACGGAACAAAAAATATATCGGGAACCATTTTAATGATAACTTTTCTGTTCCCGATACAATTCCGATGAAAAATCGGGATCACTCGAACTGATTAAAATTATCATCTAAAACTAATTGCACCCAACCGATTATTTTTATTACTAATCTATTTGAATAATCCGGGTTACGATATTGTTTTTAATTTCATTTTTTTCATCTGGCTGACAGCCCCCAATTGCAAGTTTAATTTTGCTGGAAAGCTGTTTTATATCACCTTCTGCCGTAATCGAAGAAAGGTCCTCCGGAGAAAGTGTAAAGTTGATTGTTTTACTTTCACCTGATTTCAAACGAAGCCTTTCAAATCCTTTAAGGCTCTTTAAAGGCGCTTTTATGGATGAATCCTGATTGATGATATACAATTGGGCAACTTCTTCTCCTTCTGATTTACCGGTGTTCGTTACTCTGACAGAAACAGAAACAGGCTGACCTTTCTTTATTTTCGAAAAAATCTTTAACTGATCGTATTTAAATGTGGTATAACTAAGTCCATACCCAAAACCATAAAGCGGTTCGCCTTTAAAATAGCGATAGGTTTTATTATCCATACTGTAGTCCACAAAAGAGGGCAGATCTGAATCGCTTTTATAAAACGTAACAGGCAGTCTTCCCGCAGGATTATAATCCCCGAAAAGAATATCGGCTACTGCATTTCCAGCAGCCTGGCCTCCATACCACGCATTGAGTATTGCAGGAATATTTTCAGCCTCCCACGGGATGGCTATGGCACTGCCGGTCATCATGACAAAAACGACTGGTTTTCCTGCGGTTTTCAAAGCTTTCATTAACTCGGTCTGGATTTTTGGAAGCAGGATAGAGGTACGGTCACCACCTGCAAAGCCCGGAAAGTTCACAGGCATTTCTTCACCTTCGAGCTGTGGGGATATTCCGCCCACATAAATAAATGCGTCGGCATCTTTATTTTTTTCGACTATTTTTTTGAAATCTGTTTTTTCAAAATTACCGGTATTTAATGCAACATTAGCTTTTCCTTCACCCTGCCAGTATTCTAAAACTAATTTGTAAACAGCATTCTTTTTCGTAATCAATTTAAACGTTCTTTCTCCCCATCTGTTTTTGTCCCATGCATTTAGAACTTCTTTTCCGTCGATTAAAAAACGATATCCATCATCTGCACTCAGTTCAAAAGTAATGGAGCCATCCTTTTCGGCTGTAAAATTTGTCGTATAACGTGCAGAAAAGCGGTTTGCTTTAATGTTTTTGACAACAATTTCGCCTTCCTGCCAGAAGTTATTGATTTCTGATTCTGTTCGTACTGCTTCAGGCTCACCGGAAAGATTTTTATTATTGTAATATTCAGCTTTAAAGCCTTGTTTTCCTTCATAAGTGTATTGATTTTTAAGGTTTTGATATACTAGCAAAGTATCATTGGTAAAGTTGACTGCTTTTTCATAAATGACTTCTGTATTGACACCTGCTTTTTCTTTGATTCCTTGTAAAACTGTTGTTAGCTTGCTGGGTGTTCCGTTGTAATTTCCCAGAATGGATATGGAGTTGTCCGCGTTAGGACCAAGTACCACAATCTTTTTCAGGTTTTTATTTAGTGGCAGTGTATTTTTTTCATTTCGAAGTAAAACCATGGATTGTCTTGCCATTTTTAAGGCATGTTGCTTATGTTCCGTACTTTCTAAAACAGATGCCGGGGTTTGAGCGTACTTTACCATTTCAGCAGGATCAAACATTCCAAGCCTGAAACGGATCATGAAGAGGCGTTTTACAGAAATGTCAATTTGTTCCTCACTTATTTTTCCATTTTTTACCGCCTGAACCAAAGCTTTGTAAGCATCAGTACCACAGTCGATATCTGTTCCGTGAAAAACAGCATCTGCAGAAGCCGATTCAGCATCCGGATGTGTTTTATGGTTTTTGAAAAAATCATCGATTGCCCAACAGTCAGAGGTTACATAACCATCAAATTTCCATTGATTTCTTAAAATATCCGTCATCAAAATATCGCTGGCACAACACGGCTGTGTCCTAAAAGCATTATAAGCGCACATAACACCGGCTACTTTAGACCCGGTTACTAATTTTTTAAACGCAGGCAGATAGGTATCCCAAAGTTCATAAGGGGTGACGTCAACATCAAAAGTATGACGCAAAGACTCAGGTCCGCTGTGTACTGCATAATGTTTGGCACATGCAGCAGCTTTTAGGTATTTAGGATCGTCTCCCTGCAGGCCTTTAACAAATGAATCGCCCAGAATACTTGTAAGATACGGATCTTCTCCATACGTTTCCTGTCCGCGTCCCCAGCGTGGATCACGAAAAATGTTGATGTTTGGTGTCCAGTAGGTCAGTCCCAAATAGCGTTCATTGGTGCGACCTGATGCAACTGCTTTGTTGTAAATGGCTCTTCCTTCGAGTGCTGAATAATCGGCCATTTTAAAAAGTGAATTTTTATCAAATGTCGCCGCCATTGCTATTGCCTGAGGATAAACGGTTGTTTTGAAGGGGGTTCTTGCTACTCCGTGTAAAGTCTCATTCCACCAGTCATAGGCAGGTATTTGTAATCTCGGAATCGCCGGTGAGGAATTGAGCATCTGGGATACTTTTTCTTCTAATGTCAATTGGCCAACCAGATCATTTACCCGTTCTTCAAAACTTAATTTGGTATTTTGAAACCTGAACTTATCTTTTTTTTCTTGTCCGAAACAATAACATGAAAAGACGAGTGCAAGTATATATGTGATTTTTTTTGTTTTCATTAGTTTAAATTTTTCGATACTTGGTTATAAATACACTTTTAAACAACCGATTGTGTAAAGTAATAACTTTTTTTTAGAATAAAAAAATTATGTTCACTCTGAGGACTTAAAAAATAACAATTTGCTACTGTGTTAGCTTATATTTTAACAATAATTATTATAATATCTTAAATAGATGCAGCATAGATTGTAATATCATTAAAATAAGTACATTTACAGCCTTAGTACTTAATTTCATGGAAGAACACAGACACGTAACAATTTATGATATTGCTCAAAAACTGAATCTTGCAGCATCAACAATTTCACGGGCTCTAAAAGACCATCACAGCATCAGTGATAAGACTATAAAAAAAGTAAAGCAGACTGCCAAAGAAATGGGTTTTGTGCCGAACACCTTAGCAGCTGGCCTTCGGGGTAATGTAACAAAAACCATTGGAATTTTGATTCCTACAGTTACGCAGCCTTTTTTGTCGTCTTTAATCAGCGGCATTGAGATTGCAGCTCAAAAATCGGATTATTCCGTTATTATTATGCAGTCACATGATTCATACCAGATGGAGGTAGATATGGCAAAATCGTTGTATAGTAACCGGGTAAGCGGTGTTATCTGTTCTCTGGCAATGGAGACTAAAGATACTTCACATTTCAAACAGTTCTCCAATAACAATATTCCTTTGGTGTTTGTTGACAGGGTTCCTAAAGATTATGATACTTTTCGTGTCGTAATCAATAATTATTTAGCGGGTTATAAAGCTACTAAGCATCTTATAGAACAAGGATGCAAAAGAATCGCGCATTTAACACCAGTCTCGGAGTTTGGTTCTTTGTATAATGAAAGGAAAAGAGGATACACAGATGCTTTAGCAGAACATGGTATTCCAATAGAAAACAATCTGATTATAAGTCTGAAAAAAATAACTTATGAAGAAGGGGTAAAGGCTTGTAATCAATTATTTGATCTGAAAAATCCGCCTGACGGGCTTTTTGCTCCAGGCGATCTTCTGGCGGTAAGCGCTGTGCAGACTGCTAAAAAAAGAGGCATTAAAGTTCCGGATCAGTTTGCAGTAATAGGCTTTAATAATGATCCAATCTCTGAAATAATTGAGCCTAATATTTCTACAATAACCCATCCGGCAGAGAAAATGGGTAAAGCTGCTGCGGAATTAATTATCAAAAATCTGAAATCTGTTAAAGAAGAAGATGCTAAAGAAATCACTTTTTTAAATACTCAGGTACTGGTAAGAGAATCTTCGAGGAAAATTTAAACTATAATCTTCAAATTACATTTCAGGATGTTTTGCATTAACTTTTTTAAACGCTTCGGTTTGATTAACAGGATTTATTTTGTTAATGTTTTTTAAATCCGTTTCAAAATTGAAATTTTATTTTTTTATTGCTTTATTTTTGTATTTTAGCACAACCGATTGCGGACAGTAAAATTTTTCTGATACGATGTTTTTTTAGAATTTATATTGCTAAATCATCATTTTAAATAAATATTGTTTGTAACAGACTTAAAATAAAACAACGGTAATAATGAATTATATTAAAAAGACTTTTTTCAAATTGAGCATATTGTTTTTTTTGGTTAGCTGGCCAACATTAGCACAGAAAGACTACAAGTTATGGCTGCAATATGAAAAGAAAACGGATTCAAAAATAATTTCAGGATACTTATCCAATATAAAAGGAGTAACAGCATTAGAAAATACAGAAACTTCAAAAATTGCTGTAAATGAATTACAGGTTGCTTTGAGTGAGATGCTGGGAAATAAAATTATGACTGAAACAAAACCAGATGGAGAAAATAAAATAATTATAGGTTCAAAATCGGTTTTAAATCCTGAACTTCAAAAAGCAATTGGTTCTGATTTTGACCTGATACATGACGAAGGTTTTATTATCAAATCTGTTTCTGTAAAAAACAAAAAACATATTCTTATTACCGGCAAAAAAGATATTGGAGTTTTATACGGCGTTTATAATTTTTTAAGATTAATTCAAACGAATAAGCCAATACAAAATCTAAACATTGCTGATAGCCCAAAAACCAACATCAGAATTTTAAATCACTGGGATAATTTAGATCGTACCGTAGAACGTGGTTACGCCGGTTTTTCATTATGGAATTGGCAGAAACTGCCTGATTTTATTGACCAGCGTTATATTGATTACGCAAGGGCAAATGCATCTATTGGAATAAATGGAACTGTCCTGACCAATGTAAATGCAAACGCTTTAATTTTGACGCCTCAATATTTAGAGAAGGTTGAAGCTTTAGCAAACATATTCAGACCTTACGGAATAAAAGTGTATTTAACTGCCCGATTTTCAGCACCAATTGAAATAGGGGGATTAAAAACAGCAGACCCAAAAGATGCAGAAGTTGTGAATTGGTGGAAAGATAAGGCCAAAGAAATTTATAAAAGAATTCCGGATTTTGGAGGTTTTCTGGTAAAAGCAAATTCTGAAGGTCAGCCAGGGCCACAAAATTACGGAAGAGATCATGTTGATGGGGCAAACATGCTCGCCGATGCTGTTGCACCTTTTGGCGGGATAATTATGTGGAGAGCGTTCGTCTATTCTGAACATGATTCCAATGACAGGGCAAAACAGGCTTATGCCGAATTCGTTCCTTATGACGGAAAATTCAAAGACAATGTGATTGTGCAGGTAAAAAACGGAGCAATCGATTTTCAGCCCCGGGAACCTTTTCATCCTATGTTTGGCGCTATGCCGAAAACGCCTTTAATGATGGAATTTCAAATCACTCAGGAATATTTAGGTTTCAGTACACATTTGGTTTTTCTGCCTAAATTATTTCAGGAAGTTTTAGAAGCCGACACTTATCAAAAAGGAAAAGGAACGACGGTTGCTAAAGTGATTGACGGTTCTTTTACAAAAACGAAACTGACCGGAATTGCCGGAGTTTCCAATATAGGAAATGATTTAAACTGGACGGGACATCCTTTTGCACAGGCAAACTGGTACGGCTTTGGAAGACTCGCCTGGAATCCTGATTTAGATTCGGAAGCTATTGCTGATGAATGGCTGAGATGCACTTTTTCGAATGATGAAAATTTTATTCAACCAGTTAAAAAAATGATGATTGAATCGCGTGAAGCAGTTGTCAGTTATATGACACCTCTTGGTTTGCATCATATTATGGATACAGGGCATCATTATGGTCCGGGTCCATGGGTTTCTAATTTGTCAAGACCGGAATGGAATCCGGTGTATTATCATAAAGCTGATAAAAACGGAATTGGTTTTGACCGTTCTAAAACCGGAACAAATGCCACAGCACAATATGCACCTGAAATTGAAAAATTATTTGATAACGCAAAAACCTGTCCTGAAAAAGATTTATTATGGTTTCATCATGTTTCCTGGGATTTTAAATTAAAAAATGGGCAAACGTTATGGGATGGACTAGCTTTGAAGTATCAGGAAGGCGTTGACCAGGTAAAGAATATGCAAAATATTTGGAATAAAACCGAAAAATATGTGGATCAAGAGCGTTTCAAAGAGGTGCAGATGTTATTAGAAATCCAATATAAAGAAGCAAAATGGTGGCGGGACGCATGCTTGCTTTATTTTCAGCAATATTCGGGTAAAGAACTACCGGCCGGAGTGGAGAAAGCTAGTCAGTCTTTAGATTATTTTAAATCATTAAAATTTCCTTTTGCACCGGGGAACTAATATAATTTTCTTACTTATTCCGTAAAAAAGACAATACTTTCGGCGCTTAAATTAACTATAACCTTAAAACCTATCAAATGAAAAGAATCAATCATTATTTACTGCTTTTACCTGCAATACTTCTGAGCAGCTGTAATGCTCAAAAAGAAAAAAATACTGTTTCCCTGAAAGACAGTTATAAAAATGATTTTTATATTGGAACAGCTTTAGACGCAAATCAAATTGAAGAAAAAAATGCAAAAGAAGATTCCCTTATAAAAAAAGAGTTTAATGCAATAACGGCAGAAAATATAATGAAATCGATGTTTGTGCATCCTGCAAAAGATAAATACGATTTTGCATTGTCTGATAAATTTGTTGCTTATGGCGAAAAGAATAAAATGTTTATTCACGGTCATACCTTAATCTGGCACAGTCAATTGGCTCCATGGATGACCGAAATTAAGGACAGTACAGAAATGAAAGCTTTTATGAAGGATCATATTACAACTATAGTTTCTAAATATAAAGGAAGGATTGATTCATGGGATGTAGTAAATGAAGCCCTGAATGATGATGGAACATTAAGAAAATCTGTTTTCTTGAATACGCTTGGAGAGCAGTATCTTGTTGACGCTTTTAAACTGGCAGCTGCTGCTGATCCAAAAACAGATTTGTATTATAATGACTATAATAATGAAGAGCCAGCCAAAAGAGAAGGAAATATTAATCTGATAAAAAAAATCAAAGCAGGTGGAGGGAAGATCGACGGAGTAGGAATTCAGGCACACTGGCGTTTAGAAAGTCCTTCTATAGAGATGATTGAGGAAAGTATTCTGGCGTATTCTGCCCTTGGCTTAAAAGTTGCTTTTACCGAATTAGATATTACCGTTTTGCCAAATCCATGGGATTTAAAAGGTGCTGATGTGAACCAGAATTTTGAAGGAAGTGCCAAAATGAATCCTTACCCGGAAAAACTTCCGGATTCTGTTCAGGTAAAATTAGCTGAACGTTATGCCTCGATCTTTAAATTGTTTTTAAAGCATCAGGATAAAATCAGTCGCGTAACATTTTGGGGGGTTCATGACGGACAATCGTGGCTAAATGACTGGCCGATAAAAGGAAGGACAAATTACCCATTGTTATTTGATAAAGACTTAAAACCCAAAAAAGCCTATCAGAGTGTGATGACGCTGAAAGAAACCAAAAAATAGTTTGTGCAGCGTTTATATCATAATTAGATTTTATGATTTGAGAACTTTGAAAAATTAAATTTAATCCTGATAATTCGATTATTACTCTTTGTGATAGTCGTAAAAGGTTAATTCTGCAATAATTTTTTTTCAGTAGATTTTGTAAAAATGTAGAGTAAGCTAAATAATATATTGCTTACCTCTGACTTATAGTGAAGCTTATTGGAAAAACAAAATAGTGAAGCTTATTGGAAAAACAAAAGCTCCTTAGTACAATTAATGATATTAAGGAGCTTTTTGCATATAACTAAAGCAACCGATTGTATTCTGCTTTAATTATAAGGTTTTTGACTTGTTTGAAAAGACTTCTTTTTTGTTGGTGTGCAACCAATTGTTTTGTTTGTTGGTGAGGATTTAACAATATTTTACTTTTTAATTCTATCTTTTTTTTCAGAAAACAAAGATTTATCATTTATTCAGCTAATTAATAAATTCCTCTATAAATCATTATTTTTAAAAGGATAATTAATTCTATAAATATTAATATTCTATTTATTTGATATAAATATTACACAGACTGTTTTTTATTTACTAATTATTACTAATTATCTAAAAAAAATATTAAACAACCGATTGTGTGTTAATTGTTTTTTTTTACATTTGTTTCAAATACACTTAAGACTAAACCAAAAATGAATTTTAATTATTAAACCAATTTTTATGACTAACTATTTTGTTACAATTAAATCGAAGCATTTGAAATGCTTTTGTTTTTTGATCTTAATGTTTGCTTTTTCACTCAATGCGGGTGCGCAAACGAAAGTCAAAGGAACAGTATCTGATGCCAATGGTCCTATTCCTGGAGCTAATGTAAACTTAAAGGGTACTAAAACTGGGGTAAGTACCGGTTTTGATGGTACCTATACTATTGATGTTCCGTCAAACGGAGTACTTGTTTTTAGCTTTATTGGCTTAAAAAACAAAGAAGTAGCAGTGAATGGGCAAACGCAAATTAATGTAAGCCTCGAAGAAGATTCAGCCGTTTTAAAAGAAGTTGTTGTTATTGGATACGGAACACAAAGAAAAGAAGCGGTGACAGGATCTGTAGCTTCCCTTGGAGGAAAAGAGTTAAATGAAGTACAGTCTGCCAATATTACACAAGCATTGCAAGGAAGGCTGGCAGGGGTTGAGTTAACTCAAACATCGTCAAAACCAGGAGCCGCTATGCAGATCCGAATCCGTGGAACCAGATCACTTACCGGGGATAATGATCCTCTGATTGTACTTGATGGTGTTCCGTTTGGCGGACAAATAGGTGACATCAATCCTGTTGATATTAAATCCGTTGATGTTTTAAAAGATGCCTCTGCAACTGCTATTTATGGTTCAAGAGGGGCAAATGGAGTTATATTGATTACAACGAATAAAGGTCGAAAAAATCAACAAGCTACATTTTCTTATAACGGTTTTACCGGAATCAAGCAGGTTTTTGGTAAATACGATATGATGGACGGTGCCAAATTTGCAGCACTTCGTGATTATTCAACTTTGTATACAGACGGAGTTGATGAATCCAGAGATACTAATACAGACTGGCAGGATTCTCTTTATGGGGCTGGTGAAATGGTTAGTCATGATGTGAGCGTTTCTGGGGGTACAGAGCGTGGCTCTTATAATGCGGGTTTAGGGTATTATAAAGAAGAATCTGTTTTGCCGGGTCAAAAATATGAGCGTTTCAGTCTTAGAGGAGGTTTAGATCAGCAGATTGGAAAAATTTTTCGTATGGGATTTACTACCAATAGTAATTATACTGTTACAAATGGTGATAATATTGGAACAGGAACTATCTTAGGTACATCTCCTTTGGCCAATCCTTATAATGCAGATGGATCCCTGAAAAGAACAGTAAGAATGGCAGCTGATGAAAACTGGGTTTATACAAGAAATACGATTGAAGATTTGGGAGAATCGTATGTTAACCAGACCAGAGCTTTTAGTTCTTATAATAATATTTTCGCAGAGGTAAAGATACCAGGTGTAGAGGGTTTAAAATACCGTATGAACACCGGATTGAACTTTCGTACTTCTAATAGTGGATATTATGAAGGATACGGAGTGTTTGATGTAAATCCAACAACAATTTCAAATGCAGCTATTAGCAACTCATTGGCTACCCAATGGCTTATTGAGAATTTATTGACCTATGATAAAACTTTTGCTGACAGACACACTATTAACTTTGTCGGGTTGTATTCGAATGAACAGCGTACAAGCAACAGTTCCCGTATAACAAGAAACGGAATTACTTCTGATGCGTTTCAGTTTTACAACTTAGGGCAAAGTGAAGAAGAAGCAGTTATAAACCCTGGAGAACAAGATTATACTCAATGGGGTTTAACTTCTTATATGGCCAGATTAATGTATTCATATGATAATAAATATTTTATTTCCGGAACAGTTCGTTCAGATGGTTCTTCAAGACTGGCACCAGGTAATAAATGGTTTACATATCCGGCTGTATCTGCAGGATGGACAGTTTCAAATGAATCTTTTATGAAAAAGCTTTCATGGGTTAATTTGATAAAATTGCGTGCCGGTTATGGTACAACTTCTAATCAGGCTGTAGCTCCGTACTCTACTTTAGGTGCATTGGGTACAAGACCTTATAATTTTGGAAGTACAAACTCTACAGGAGTATATGTTACACAAGCACCGAATCCGAATTTAGGTTGGGAATTCTCTACAACATGGAATTACGGATTAGATTTCGGATTCTTCAATAATCGTTTATCTGGTACAGTTGAATATTATACAACACACACAACTGATGTTCTGCAAAGTGTTAATCTACCGCCAACAGGAGGTGTGAGCAGTTATATTGGAAACGTTGGAGAGACTGAGAATAAAGGTTTTGAAATAGCATTAAACGGAGTAATTCTTGATAATCCAAAAGGACTGACCTGGACAGTTGGTTTTAACTTATATGCAAACGATAACAAGTTGGTCAAACTTGCTTCTGGAGCTACAAGAGATGAGGGGAATTCCTGGTTTGTAGGTCATAATATCAATTCTATTTACGATTATCAAAAAGTGGGTATTTGGCAAGAGGGTGATCCTTACATGTCAATATATGAGCCTGGACCAACTGGAATCAATCAACAAGGAACTGTAGTAGGATCTATTAAAGTGAAATATACAGGCGATTTTAATCCGGATGGGTCACCAACACGTGCAATTAATGCAAGCGACAGACAAATTATAGACACTGATCCTGATTTTCAGGGAGGTTTCAATACAAATTTAACGTATAAAGGTTTTGATTTTTCTGCCGTTGGAGCGTTTAAAAGTGGTGGTGTCTTAATCAGTACACTTTATGGAGGAGCAAGTTATCTTAACCTTCTTAACGGTCGAAGAAGTAATGTTGACGTAGATTACTGGACACCGGATAACAGAGATGCCGAATTCCCTAATCCAAGAGGTATTAGAAGCGGTGATAACCCAAAATATATGTCAACAATGGGCTATTTCGATGCATCGTATGTAAAAATCAGAGCGATAACACTTGGTTATACATTGGATCAGCAGTTTATGAGAGATTTAGGTATTGAAAAACTAAGACTGTATGTTACCGCACAAAATCCTTTTGTACTTTTCTCTCCGTACCACAAGCAGTCTGGAATGGATCCTGAAACAAATTCATTTGGAGATGAAAACCAGGCAGTCAATTCATACCAACGCAGGTTTTTGGTTATTGGAACAAACACACCTTCAACCCGAAATTATTTATTCGGACTTAACTTAACATTTTAATCAGGAACAACCATGAAACGATATATTTATAAAAAATTAATTATAGGATCAGTAGTATTGTTCTCCCTTGCAGGCTGCTCTGATATTTTAGAAGAAAAACCACATGACTTTTATGAACCGGGCTATTTTAAAACAGAAGCAGGTGTAAAACAGGGATTAACTTCACATTATGCTCATTTACGCTGGATATACGGACAGGCCTATTATTACAATTCTGTTCAGACCGGTACAGATGAAAATACTTATGGACAACAGGCTGACGGAAACTTCAAAGATCATGATTTATCAGGTGTTGGAGTAATTAATCCAAATTCAAGCAGAGCTGATGTAGTTTGGAACAATTCATACAATGATATCAATACTGCCAGTGGAATTATTGAAAACGGTGCATCTGTAGGTGTTGCAAACAGTCTTATTGCTGAGTCCAGATTTTTTAGGGCATTTGATTACTTTTTATTGGTACAGAATTTTGGTGGTGTTCCTTTGGATTTGGGAGCAGGTGAACTGAAATTTAACACTAAACCGTCGAGATCTTCTAAACGAAACACGGTATCAGAAGTTTACACTAAAGCTATTTTTCCGGATTTGGTAATAGCTGTAAATGATTTACCTGATGCACCAAGATTAACAGGTACAGCGACTAAAACATTAGCCCGCCTATTTTTGGCAAAAGCTTACCTGACTTATGCCTGGTGGTTAGAAAATCCAAATAATATTCCAACTTATCCGGATACGCCAAGAACAGATCCTGATGGACACAACGCACAATGGTATTTTCAGAAAGCTTATGACATCGCTTTAGAAGGAATTAATAATCCGGGTTCATATGGATTGTTGGATTATTATTATGATGTTAACTTAGGCTCAAATGACCGCAATAAAGAAATGATGCTTTATGCTGATCACACTGAAGAAAGTGAATATTACAATGGAGCCAGTCTAACTTACGGAAGCGGAGGCTCGCCTGATAATTTTGCAGGATGGATGGGTACCTTTAATTACACCGCTATAAGAAGTAAAAACGGAACAGCTTCTGTATCGTCTGTGCAAAGAGCTGCTGATCAATTCTTAGGACGTCCATGGGTAAGAATGGTGCCGCCTATTGAAGTTTTTACAAACACTTTTGCCGATAAAACTAATGATTCAAGATATGACGGAACATTTACTTCTGTTTATCGCGGAAATTGGAATTTGCTGGGAACAGGACTAACAAATGTAGCTACGCTTAATAATGCTAATGGATTAGCTGTAGCACCAAATGGAGCAATTTTAACTTTCCTAAATGATGAACCGGCTACACCAATTACTTATCCTGCCGGAGCGGGTGACAGCGGTGTTGGTGCAGGAGTTTTACCAGGAAGAGCAGATTATGTTATTTCACCATCCGGAATAAGCAGAATAGTTTATCCGGGTTTATGGAAATTAGGTCCATACCGTACTGACAATGCAGGAGGATTAGGACAGCCGAATGCTGGTAGTACCAGACCATTCCCGATAGCTAAATTTTCTGAACTTTATTTTGTTGCCGCAGAAGCTGCAGTAAAAGGAGCGACCGGTTCTATGACAGCCAGAAGCCTGATAAATGTAATACGTGCCCGTGCAGGAAAATGGCGTTGGGATAACAATGGCAATACAGCGAAGAGTGCAGACAACAGTGCTGTATTAACCAGTGCAACTCCGGCTGTAATTACTATTAATTATATTTTGGCGGAACGTTCCAGAGAATATTACGGCGAGGGATACCGCTGGTACGACTTAGTAAGAACTCAAAAATGGAATGAACTTGCAGGTACTTACTCAATTGGTGGATCGAACTACGGTCAGCACACGCCACAAGTTGTTACCAGAACTATTGAACCATATCATTATTTACGCCCAATTCCACAGGGTCAGATAGATTTAATGGAAATGAGTGCTGCTGAAAAAGCAGAATATCAAAATCCAGGATATAACTAATTGATAATACTATGAGCAAATTTAACTGTAGTTATAAGTGTTAATTTTACAGAATGGCTTATAAGTTAGTTATGTAAGTTTGCTTAGTTTGAAGCCGGGGATTAATTTCCCCGGCTTTTAAATTCTGAATTCAACACATGAAGTGCAGGTTTATCAGGTGTTATACTTATAGATAATAAACACTAATGTAGTTGACATAAAATTGAATACTTTTAGATATAGGACATTTTCAAATAAATGTTAAAAATAAACCAGTACAAATGAAACAGAAGCCCATATTTTTCTTATTATCAATATCATTATTGTTTCTTTTTTCTTTTAATGAAGCAGATACTCTTCCAAAAATAAAGACTGAAAGAGGCCCGATTTTTTCCAATGTTATTTATCAGGGCGATGATGACATCTATAAAAATAATCCATTGAAACCAGATGAATTTTACTCTCCGGTTTTACAGGGGTGTTATCCGGATCCGGCCATTACCAGAAAAGGAGATGACTATTATATGGTTTGTTCCTCATTTGCCATGTTTCCGGGTGTCCCAATTTTCCATTCAAAAGATTTAGTAAACTGGACTGACTTAGGGGGAGTATTAAACAAGGTTTCAGAATTTAACCCTCATGATACCGGTATTAGTGCCGGGGTATATGCTCCAGGGATAACATATAATCCTCATAATGACACTTTTTATATGATTGTAACAGCATTTTCGGGAGGTTTGGGTAATATTATAGTGAAAACAAAAGACCCTATGAAAGGATGGGGAAGTCCGATAAAATTAGCTTTTGAAGGAATCGATCCTTGCATCTTTTTTGATGATAACGGAAAAGGCTATGTGGTTCACAACGATGCTCCTGATAAAGGAAAACAATTATACGAAGGTCATCGCGTTATTAAAATTTGGGAATATGATCTTGAAAATGATAAAGTAATTCCGGGCACTGATAAAATTATAGTAGATGGAGGCGTCGATCTTTCTAAAAAACCAATATGGATCGAAGCACCTCACTTATATAAAAAAGACGGGCGTTATTATTTGATGTGCGCTGAAGGAGGGACTGGCGGAAACCATAGCGAAGTTGTTTTTGTCAGTGATAATCCAAAAGGGCCTTTTATACCGGCATCTAATAATCCGATTCTGACCCAAAGATATTTCCCAAAGGACAGAGCCAATAAAGTTGACTGGGCTGGTCATGCAGACTTGGTTCTTGGGCCTGATAATAAATATTATGGTGTATTTTTAGGAGTTCGTCCTAATGACAAGGACAGGGTTAATACCGGACGCGAAACTTTTATGCTGCCTGTGGACTGGTCAGGCTTTTTTCCTGTTTTTGAAAATGGATTAGTGCCTCTTGAACCAAAAATAAAAATGCCTAAAGGAGTTACTGAAAATAAAGCTGGCAAAGCTGGATTTTTTCCAAATGGGAATTTTACGTTTACCGATAATTTTACTTCTGAAAAATTAGATTACAGATGGATAGGACTCAGGGGGCCTCGTGAAAATTTCATTTCGATAACTAAAAAAGGACTTCATGTTAATCCTTTCGCAGTAAATATTAAAGAAATGAAACCAACTTCGACGCTTTTTCACAGACAAATGCACAACACTTTTTCTTTTGCGGCAACAATAGATTATAAACCGGCATCTGAAAAGGATCTGGCAGGAATTGTATGTTTACAAAATGAGCGTTTTAATTATGTTTTTGGAATAACAAAAAAAGGAAAGGATACCTATATTTTGCTGGAAAGAACAGAAAAAGGGCAGTCAGAAATTATTGCCAGCACTAAAATTGAAATTAAAAAGCCAGTTCGTCTTCAGGTAAAAGCCAAGGGAGACAGTTATGAATTTAGTTATTCTTTAAACGGTGCCGATTTTGAAAACTTAGGAGGAAGCGTTTCCGGAGATATACTTTCAACAAATGTAGCCGGAGGTTTTACAGGAGCGCTGGTTGGGTTGTATGCTACAGCTGCAAATGATGCTCAGCCAAAAAATTAGAACTGATAAATAGTAGGAACAGCTATATATGAAAAGAGAATATTTTAATAGTTTATTGTTTATACCTCTCTTGCTTTTGGTTATGGGATGTAAGTCGAATCAGTCGTTTACAACTGGAGCAGACAAATTAAAAAATAAAGAATGGGTTGGTACATGGGCAACAGCGCAACAGTTGGTAGAACCCAATAATATGCCCCCGGCACCAGGTTTGACCAATAATACCATTCGCCAAATTGTCAGGGTTTCTATTGGTGGAAAAAAATTGCGACTAAGATTTTCTAATATCTTTAGTGATGAATCAACGGTTATAAAATCAGTAAGTGTTGCCAATGCAGTTGAGGGTTCAGTTATTGATTCCAAAAGTCAAAAACTGCTTAGTTTTATTGGAAATTCAGGAATCACAATGAATCCTAATCAGCAGATTTTTTCAGATAATTTTGATTATGATCTGAAAGCCGGTCAACTTTTAGCAATTACCATTCATTATGGAGCAACTTCTAAGAAAACCTCTGGCCATCCGGGGTCCAGAACCACTTCGTATATTTTGCAAGGCGACCAAATAAATAATGTAGATTTTTCCGGAGCAATTAAAACAGATCACTGGTATTCTATTATGGGTATCGATGTGATGGCTACAAAAGAATCGGCAAGTATTGTTTGTTTAGGAAATTCAATTACAGATGGGCGCGGTTCCGGAACCAACAGACAAAATCGTTGGACAGACATTTTATCTTCACGTTTATTGGCTAATGATGCTACTAAAAATATTGGTGTTTTAAATTTAGGAATTGGCGGAAATTGTGTTTTAAAAGGAGGTTTAGGACCAACTGCTTTAAACCGTTTTGATAGAGATGTTCTTTCTCAGCAAGGAGTAAAATGGCTGATGATTCTGGAAGGAATTAACGATATCGGAAGCCTGAAAAAAGCAGAAGATGTTCCTTCTCTTGTAAAAGAAATGACCGATGCTTATCAACTCATGATTGATAAAGCGCATGCAAAAAACATAAAAGTGTATGGCTGTACGATTTTACCTTTCAAAAAATCATTTTACGATGCGCCTTTTAAACAAGATGCCAGAGACCAAATCAACGAATGGATTCGAAGCAAAGGTAATTTTGATGCCGTAATTGATTTTGATAAAGTAATGGTTTCTCAAACCGAAGAGAAAACTATTTTGTCCGATATGCATGACGGCGACTTTTTGCATCCCAACGAATCAGGCTACCTCAGAATGGGAGAAGCTGTAGATCTGGATCTTTTTAAACAGGACTTTAAATGATTTAACAAAAAAATAGCTGTATGAAATTAATAACTAAATTTTTAGCATTTGCAATCCTTTTTTCAGTAGCACAGAAAGGATACTCTCAGGATCCTGATTTTCACGTTTATCTGAGTTTTGGCCAGTCTAATATGGAAGGATATGCAAAAATAGAGGCTCAGGACAAAGTAGGGATTGATGATCGATTTCAGGTTCTGGCAGCGGTTAACTGCACTGAGACAGGACGTAAAATGGGGAACTGGTACACTGCAGTTCCTCCTTTATGCCGATGTAATACCGGATTAACCCCAGTTGATTATTTTGGAAGAAATCTGATAGCCAGTCTTCCAAAAAAAATAAAAGTGGGCGTTATTAACGTAGCCGTTGGAGGATGCAAAATTGAACTTTTTGATAAGGATAAGTCAGCCGAATATGTGGCAACTGCCCCGGACTGGATGAAAGACATACTTAAAGAATACAACGGAAATCCTTATGGGAGACTTGTTGAAATGGCGAAAATAGCACAAAAAAAAGGAGTTATTAAAGGGATTTTGCTCCATCAGGGAGAATCTAATACCGGGGATACACTTTGGCCTGAAAAAGTAAAAATTGTTTATGATAATTTAATGAAAGACCTCAATCTGGATCCAAAAAAAGTGCCACTGCTTTCCGGAGAGACAGTTCATGAAGACCAGAACGGCAAATGTGGGAGTATGAATAAAATCATTGCTGCACTGCCTCAGACAATAACTAACTCTTATGTAATTTCATCTAAAGGATGTACAGCCGAGCCTGACTTTTTGCACTTCAATGCAGCAGGCTACAGAGAATTAGGAAGACGTTATGCACAGAAAATGCTTTCTTTATTAGGATATAAAATCTCAGATGGCGGAATGTCTTTGCGGATACAGGCTCCCGTTGGTTTTGATCAGTTAAATGCAAACATTCCGTCCGGAAAAATAGAGACTATTACTTATGAGTCTAAAACTGTGGGCTCTATCCGAAAAGCTACTGTGTACACACCTCCGGGATTTAATAAAAAGAAAAAATATCCTGTGTTATATCTTTTACATGGAATAGGAGGTGATGAAAAAGAATGGCTCAACGGAGGTAATCCGCAGGTTATTCTGGATAACCTTTACGAAGAAGGAACAATAGAACCTATGATTGTGGTGATGCCAAACGGAAGGGCAATGAAAGACGACAGCGCTACTGGCAATATAATGGCTCCCGATAAAGTACAGGCATTTTCTACTTTCGAAAAAGACTTGTTGAATGACCTGATTCCTTTTATAGAAAAAAAATTTCCGGTTCTGAAAGACAGAGAACACCGGGCTATTGCAGGTTTGTCCATGGGAGGCGGGCAGTCCCTGAATTTCGGATTAGGTAATTTAGATAAATTTGCCTGGGTTGGCGCATTTTCTGCAGCTCCAAATACTAAACTGCCAAAAGAACTGCTTCCTAATCCTGAAGAAGCCAAAAAGAAATTAAAACTGCTCTGGATTTCCTGTGGTGATAACGACTGGCTTATTAACAACAGCAAACGTACCCACGATTATTTATATAAAAATGATGTTCCGCATGTGTATTACATAGAACCGGGAGTTCATGATTTTAAGGTATGGAAAAACGGCTTGTATATGTTCTCACAGTTTTTGTTTAAAAATGTAGATACTTCAAATTTTGCAAAATATACTCTGTTGGGAACTCAGCCAGAAACGAATATCCGCAATGCAAAATACCCTCAGGTATTACCGGACAATCGGGTAGTTTTTAAAGTTATGGCACCGGAAGCCACAAAAGTGCAAATTGATTTAGGGAAAAAATATGACCTTATAAAAGATGAAGAGGGAACGTGGAATGTAACTACTGATGTTATTAATAAAGGTTTTAATTATTATTCACTGCTTATTGATGGTGTTGCTGTTGCCGATCCGTCAAGCGAAAGTTTTTATGGTATGGGACGTATGGCCAGCGGAATTGAAATCCCGAATAAAGAAGGTGAGTTCTACGCCTTAAAAGATATTCCTCATGGTGATGTAAGGATTAAGAAATATTTTTCAAAAGCTGCTAATTCATGGCGAGAAATGTATGTTTACACTCCGCCGGGTTATGAAAATGCTGCAGAAAAATATCCTGTTTTATATCTGCTGCATGGTGGTGGTGAAGATCAGAGAGGCTGGGCAACACAAGGTAAGGCTAATTTAATTTTAGACAATCTGATAGCTGAAAATAAAGCAAAACCAATGGTGATAGCAATGATTGACGGCAATATGGGTGGATCTGAAGGTTTCAATGAAAATACCCTGAAGGCTTTCGAAAATGAATTGAAGTCGGGAGCAATACCATTTGTCGAAAGTAATTTTAAAGTTGCGTCCGATAGTAAAAACAGAGCTTTAGCCGGCTTATCAATGGGCGGATTGCAGACTCTTTATACGGGTGTTAAAAACTCAGATATGTTTTCGTATATAGGTGTATTCAGTTCAGGCTGGTGGTCCAATAATCAAACGCTGTCCGGACCTCAGTATGAATTTATGAAAAACAATACCGCTACTATTAATTCTAATATTAAAGAATTTTGGATTTCGATGGGTGGCAAAGAAGATATAGCTTTTGAAAACTGCAAAATAATGATGAGCAAATTTGACCAGATAGGTATTAAATATAAGTACAGTGAATATCCGGGAGGTCATACCTGGCCGGTATGGAGACACGATTTATTTATGTTTGCGCCTCTGTTGTTCAAATAGAAGGAGTAATTTTTTATAATTCATTTTTAATAAAATACAATGAATAGATTTTCAATATTTATCATAACACTGCTCACCATTTGTATATCCGAAACGTCAAATGCCTCCCAGCCTTTTATAACAGATAAAAAGAGTGATGATATTCTTGTTCTGAAAGAGAAATCAAAACCTCTTTCTTTTTTTGTGAATACCGGAACAGATCCAGGTATTGTACGCGCAATAAGCAATTTGCAGTCCGATTTTGAAAAAGTAACAGGTCAGAAGCCAGCTGTTTTTAATCAAATACCAAGTTCTTCATCGTCATTGATCATAATTGGGATAACAGGAACCAATTCTATTATTGACGATTTAATAAAACAGAAAAAAATAGACGGGAAGCTTCTTAAAGGGAAAAACGAAAAATTCGTTATACAAAGTGTGAAAAATCCATTCAGCGGAGTGGAGCAAGCTCTTGTAATTGCTGGCAGCGACAAACGGGGAACAATCTATGGCATCTATGAACTGTCCAGACAAATCGGGGTTTCTCCATGGTACTATTGGGCTGATGTACCTGTTGCGCCAAAAGAAAATATTTATTTCGTAAAAGGAACCTATACTGATGGTGAACCAGCCGTAAAATACAGAGGGATTTTTATCAATGATGAGGCACCGGCATTAAGTGGCTGGTCTAAAGCAACTTTTGGTGGTTTTAACAGTAAGTTTTACGAAAAGGTTTTTGAATTATTGCTTCGGCTTAAAGCCAATTATATCTGGCCAGCCATGTGGGGAAATGCTTTTTATGATGATGATGCAGCAAGCGGACCTCTCGCTAATGAAATGGGAATTATCGTTGGAACCTCGCACCATGAACCAATGGCCCTGGCGCAAACAGACTGGCATCGCTACATTAAAAAAAACAACCTTCCAAATGTTTGGGATTATGCTAAAAATAAAACCGTTTTAGACGAATTCTGGAAAAGCGGAATCGTACGCAGTAAAAACTGGGAAAAACTAGTGACAGTTGGAATGCGTGGAGACGGGGATGAAGCCATGGGCGAAGGAACAAACATAACACTGCTTGAGAACATTGTAAAAAATCAACGCAGTATCATAGAAAAAGTAACGGGTCAAAAAGCCGAAAAAACGCCTCAAGTTTGGGCTTTGTACAAAGAAGTTCAGGATTATTATGACAAAGGAATGCGGGTTCCTGACGATGTAACGTTATTATTTTGTGATGATAACTGGGGAAATGTCCGCAAGCTTCCGGATCCTGCGAAACCTTTGCACAAAGGCGGTTACGGAATGTACTACCACTTTGATTACGTTGGAGGACCAAGAAACTCGAAATGGATCAATATAAGTCCGATACAAAGAGTCTGGGAACAAATGAATCTAAGCTATGAACACGGTGTCGATAAAATCTGGATTGTGAATGTAGGCGATTTGAAGCCAATGGAATTCCCTGTCAGTTTCTTTTTGGACATGGCGTGGAATCCAAAACAATTCAATTCGCAGAATCTTTTTGATTATACTAAAAATTGGGCAAGTCAGCAATTTGGAGAAAAGCACGCTAAAGAAATAGCCGAATTGTTAAACACTTATCCAAAATACAATCGTCGCGTTACTCCGGAAATGCTGACTAGTAAAATATACAGTCTTGCAAATTACAATGAATTTGAAAGGGTAGTTAACGATTACAAAAATTTATCTCTTGATGCTTATCGCATATACAATGATATTCCCAACGAATTTAAAGATGCTTATTTTCAGCTTGTATTATATCCTATAGATGCATGCAGTAATTTGTATGAAATGTATTTTGCTCAGGCAAAAAATAAACAACTGGCTGCCGAAAAAAACAGAGAGGCCAATTTTTTTGCGGCGAAAGTAAAAACCTTCTTTGCCCGTGATTCTATTCTTCAGCACAAATACAATAATGAAATTTCCGGTGGAAAGTGGACGCATATTATGGACCAAATGCGAATTGGATATACCAGCTGGCATGATGAACCCAAAAATATTCTGCCAGATGTGACTTATATTTCGGAAAAAGAAAAATCCGGAGTAAAAGTATTCCGGGAAAAAGACGGTTATGTTTCTATAGAAGCAGAAAATTTTTCTGCGTTAAACAATTCTGATAAAATTCATTGGGAGGTAATACCGGATTTTGGAAAAACGAGAAGCGGTATCACAACATTTCCACAAAATAGATATCCGTCAAATAACGATAACATCTTTGTCGAATACGAAATAGATTTTGTTTCAACGGGAGACTTTACTGTAGAATTGCTTTTGGCTCCGACACTTAATTTTAACAGCAACAAAGGTCTTCGTTATGAAGTTTCTTTTGATAAAGAAAAGCCACAGATCATAAATTTTAATGGGCATTACCGTGGTGAATTAGGGAAGTGGCAGGCAGAACATCTGATACATTCTGTTACTAAACATTCCGTTTCAGGAGCAGGAAAACATGTTTTACGTTTTCGGGTGCTGGATCCCGGGATAGTTTTGCAGAAAATTTTGATAGACACCGGAGGATTGAAACCTTCTTATTTAGGACCACCTCAAAGTGATGTGATTCCTGATGGCAGTGTTAAAAATTAAAATTGTTTGTTATAAATTATTCTGTTTTTAAATTATAAAAATAATTTCTGATTATTATTTTTCCTTTGCAATTCAATTGAGTAATTAATCTAACGTGTTATGAATTTCAAGTATATCGTATGTTTATGTGTGTTTGGTTTTTTAAAATTAAGTGCACAATCAATTGTAAACAGTCCCGATGGAAAACTCAGGGTTTCGGTTTCTGTAGAGAATGGAATGCCTTTGTACAGTATTTCATATAATGAAAAAGTCTTCTTAGAAAATTCACCTTTGGGTCTGAAAACCAATGTTGGAGATTTTACATCAGGATTAATTTTAAAAGCAGCTGCAGTACAAAATAAAATAGATGAAACCTATCAGCTTCCTAATATAAAGCAAAGTCTTGTACATTATGAAGCGAATGAAGGTGTATTGTCTTTTAGCAAAAATAATACGGCCGCAATTGATGTAATATTCAGGGTAAGCAATAATAATGTAGCTTTTAAATATAAAGTGTATCCTCAAAAAGATGCCCGCTCTTGTGTGGTACAAGAAGAGGCTTCCGGTTTTCTTCTGCCTGAAGGAACAACTACATTTCTTTGTCCGCAGAGCAAGCCAATGACAGGATATGCAAGGACAGCCCCAAGTTATGAAACGTCGTACACATTAGATGCTCCAATGGGTAAAAACGGTATAGGTGAGGGATATACATTTCCTTGTCTTTTTAAAGTAAATAATAAGGGTTGGGTTTTGATATCAGAAACTGGTGTGGACAGTGGTTATTGCGCAAGCAGGCTGATCGGACATGATAAAGGATTATATACAATCGGATTTCCAATGCAGGGAGAGAATAACGGAAACGGAACAGTTGCTCCGGGAATACCGCTAATTGGTGAAACTCCCTGGCGCACTATTACAATTGGAGAAACCCTTGCACCAATTGTAGAAACGACTATTCCGTTTGATTTGGTTAAGCCAAAGTATCAGGCTTCAAGAGAATACCAATATACAAAAGGAACCTGGAGCTGGATCATGAAAATGGATAGTAATACTACTTTTCCGGTACAGAAGCAATACATCGATTTTAGTGCTGCCATGGGATATGAAACCATTTTGATTGATGCACTTTGGGATACTCAGATAGGAAAGGATAAAATTGCTGAACTGGCTCAATATGGTGCAGCAAAAGGTGTTGGTTTGTATTTGTGGTATAATTCCAATGGGTATTGGAATGACGCTCCCCAGGGACCGAGAGGCATGATGGACAATATGACAATCCGCCGTCAGGAAATGGCCTGGATGAAAAGTATTGGCGTAAAAGGAATTAAAGTTGACTTTTTTGGAGGCGATAAACAGGTCACTATAAAGTTGTATGAAGATATCCTGACCGATGCCAATGATTTTGGGATAATGGTTATTTTTCACGGCTGCACATTGCCAAGAGGCTGGGAGCGTATGTATCCAAACTACGCCTCCAGTGAAGCAGTTTTAGCCAGTGAAAACCTGTATTTTGGACAAGCAAGCTGCAATAATGAAGCAATGAACGCCTCTATGCATACTTTTATCCGGAATACTGTAGGCAGCATGGATTTTGGAGGAAGTGCCCTTAATGAATTTTACAATGCAGATAACACTCCCAATAAAGGATCAAAACGAAAAACTTCGGATGTATTTGCTTTAGCAACCGCTGTGTTGTTTCAAAGTGGGGTTCAGCATTTTGCTTTAGCGCCTAATAATTTAGCTGATGCTCCGGAGTGGGCAGTTAATTTTATGAAAGAAGTACCGACAACCTGGGATGAAGTTCGTTATTTAGATGGATATCCCGGCAAATACGTTTTACTTGCACGCCGAAAAGGAACAAAATGGTATATAGCAGGGGTGAATGCCCAAAAAGAAACCTTAAAGCTTAAAATTAAACTGCCAATGATTGCAGCCGGAGCATTATTAAAATGTTATTATGATGATGAAAAGTTAAATGGAAAAACAAAAAAAATCACTTTAAAAAACAGCAAGGAGACAGAAATTATGATTCCGTGCAACGGCGGCGTACTTCTTTTGAATTAATATTTATGTGATTTACTTATAGTTAATATGAAAAAAGCTGCAAATAAGCAGCTCTTTTCATTATTTAAAATTGGTTTAATCAGTTTAAAAAATTGTTATTGGATAGTCACTGCCAGACTATTCACAATATTTTTGGCTGATGTAGCGGTATAAAGCATGAACTCTCCCGATTCAGTTTTCCAGCCTGAAGTTTTTTCATCGTAAAACGCCAGGTCTTTTACTTTTACTTTTAAGTCTACAGTTTTTTGTTCTCCCGGCGCCAGAAATATTTTATCAAATGCTTTTAACTCTTTTTTAGGTCTTAAAACAGACGGTGCAGTTTGACCTGCATACAATTGAACGACTTCAGCACCGTTTGTTTTTCCTGTATTTTTAATGTTGAATTTTACTGTTATTTCATCATCAACGCCATAAACTTTTTTGTCAGCCGTGACATTCGAAATTTCAAAAGAAGTATAAGACAAGCCATAGCCAAAAGGATATTGAGGCTCAATTTGTTTAGTATCAAACCAGCGATAACCCACGAGAATATCTTCATCATAATTCACTTTTAAGTCATGTCCGGGATAGGCTCCTAACGCATGGGCTGGAGACTGGCTTAAGGTAACCGGAATTGTAAAAGGCAGTTTCCCTGAAGGAAACTCTTTGCCGCTCAATACATCAACAATTGCGTTGCCGGCTTCCATTCCGCCATACCATCCCCACACTAAGGCAGAAACACGGGATTCAATACCCGCCAATTCAAGTGGAGAACCGGCAATAATCACGACAATTGTTTTAGGATTTGCTTTCGCTACTTCCTGAATCAAAGTTTCCTGTCCATAAGGCAAACGCATATGTAGCCTGTCAAACGATTCCGAATCAAAATCGTGGTTCAAACCTGCAAAGACAATTGCGACATCAGATTTTTTGGCCTGAGCCACTGCCTCATCGATTAATTTCCAGTCTGCTTTATCTGTGTTTAACTGCCCGGCGCTGCTTCGTTCCACAACATGAGATTGTTTCTCATAGCCCTGTGCAAAATTAATCTGCATCGACTTTCCGTATTTATCTGTTATAGCCTGAAGAGGTGTTACTTCATATAAAGCTTTGATTTCTGAACTAAATCCTCCTCCGCAGTGTGTACGGGTAGCATTATCACCAATAACAGCTATTGATTTTAAGGTACTCATATTTAAGGGCAGTGTTTGCTTTTCGTTTTTTAACAGAACAATTGCTTCTACAGCAGAACGATAGGCTGCCTGCTGATGCTCTTTTGTATTTATAGACCCTTTTATACGGGTTTGAGGATCCAGAACTTTGGTTTTAATCATAACCCTCAGAATGTTTGCTACTTTTTCATTCACAATGCTTTCCTTTATACGCCCTTCCTGTACCGCTTTAATCAAAGGATCAGCAAAGTACCAGTCATTGTAGTTTTCTTTTTCAGTTCCCATCTCTAAGTCCAGACCAGCCAAAGCTGCTTTTTCTGTACTGTGAACAGCATCCCAATCCGACATGTAAACGCCTTTAAAATTGAATTCTTTTCGTAAAAGCGTTCTTCCCAGATAATTATTTTCGGTACAATATTCCCCTCTGAATTTATTATAAGCGCCCATTACACCCAATGCTCCGGCATCAACAACTGAAGATTTGAAACCCGGTAAATAAATTTCACGCAAAGCTCTTTCGCTCATAGTTACATCTACTACAAAACGATTTTCTTCCTGGTTATTGGCTACGAAATGTTTTACGCAAGCTGCAACATCCTGTGTTTGCAAGGCCTTAATATAACTTATTGAAAGTTGGGAAATAAGAAAAGGATCTTCGCTCAGATACTCAAAGTTTCGCCCGCAAAGCGGAGAACGAATGATATTGATTCCCGGGCCAAGTAAAACGTCTTTTTTTCGAAAACGTGCTTCTTCGCCTAAAACAATTCCGCGCTGTTTTGCCAGTTCCAGATTCCAGCTTGCAGCCATAGCTGTTCCCGGAGGAAAGGAGGTAGAGAAATCATCAGTTTGCCCCGTATATTTCCAGTTATGACGATTCATTTCTGCCCTGACCCCATGTGGGCCGTCAGATAAAGCCCATTCCGGAATTCCAAGATGTTTTATCTGTTCCGTGTAAAATTTAGAATTCCCATGCAGCATGCCGACTTTTTCTTTCAGAGTCATTTTCTTAATTAACTGCTGAATTTTTTTCTCAACAGCATTATCTGTTTGTGAAAAAGAACTTTGAAATGCTGAAAACAAAACAATAGCCATAAATCGTAATCTCATTTGATATGTTTTAGAAAACCTTTTGGTTAAATTAAATAATTGATTTAATGATAAATTCGGAAATAAACCCGGTTAAAAGTTTTCAAAAGTAGCCGAATGACGTGTATTGGAATCCTACAAATCGAGCATTTTATATAATAAATGAAGCAGACTTAAAAGAAAAAATCCAAATTTTCAAATCGTTATAATAAATGCATCATGCTTGTTATTCAGTATGGAAATTTTACCTGATCTCAGATAGACTGTTTTACGTTTTAAGGATTGGGTTCCATCAAATGATTAGTCGATATTTCTCCGCTGGGTATTGGCCAGATATAATTGCTGCTGGTTGGCAAGACCAGTGGAGCAGTACCTATAGTCCCTTTTTTTGCAGGCAGGGTTTGTACTTTTCTTTGCAAGTCCATTAGTCGGAAACCTTCGCCTAAAAATTCAATATCTCTCTCTTTTTGTATTGTTGCAATCAGGGCTTCCTTCGTTGCAATCTCATCTTCCGGAAAAACATATCCTGGATCTGCACGGTTTCTTACCGCTTTGAGCAATGCTTTTGATTTTTCTAAATCATTGGTATGAGCAGCTGCTTCGGCATAGTTTAATAGTACTTCAGCATAACGAATTACCGGCACATAGTCCCTAAAAGGTGCTGTTGTGACACTGAATTTTTTTAGTACTTTTTGATTCGCTGCACTTTTACCGATAAGCCCCGAACGGGCATCCGTTGCAGAACTGAATACCGGATCACTAACAATACCTTCTGCTGTCAAAAAAATAATGGGCTGTGTTAAATAGTTATAGGCAAGAGCATATTGTGCAGAAGGTGTTTCGGTGGTCGAGTTCGCAAAAGGAATAGAAAAAACGGCTTCAGTTCCGGTGTAGCTTCCTCCGAAAATAGCAGCATAATTAGTTTCTAATTTTTGAGTTAAATTTCCTTCTGTATATTGAAAAGGCAGGGTAGCAGAAACGATTTTTTCAGATTCTGCAATTACTTTCTCAAAATTATTCTGAACCAATAAAACCCTTGTTTTTAATGCAATAGCTGTACATTTTTTGGCTCTGGAAGTATTGAGCAATTGTGTTGCGTAACTAATTGGCAAATCTGCTTCGGCTTCATCTAAATCTTTTAGGATTTGGGTGTACACCATTTCTACAGAGCTTCGCGCCAGATCATTATTGCCGGATGTAGTTATAGGTGTTAATCGCAAAGGCAGCCCTAAAGCACTTTTGTCCTGATTATAAGGTTTGGCATAAGTCTGAACCAGATTAAAATAGCACAAGGCACGCACAAATTTGGCTTCGGCACTATAATTTTTGGCCAGTTCTTTTGAAATTACCGTAGTTTCATTCATTTTACTGATTAAAATATTGGATGCATTAATGGCGGTGTATCCAATGGACCAGACATTATTTACAAAATCATTTGTTGATGCCACGTTTTGATTCCACACAGCAGAACCGGTTGCTGCATTTCCGTCATTCTGTCCAAACTGATCGGCGCGCTTTTCGTTAAAAACAATGAACCGGCCTCCGTAAAAACTTTGGTTTTGCAGCTGTTTGTATAAATTATTGGTCTGAGCCAGAATTTTCTCCGGAGTACTGAATGCAATTGATTCGGGAATACTGGTTTCAGGCTCAGTGTCTAATAAATCGTCATTGCAGGCGGAGGTGAAAAGTAAAATAATCCAGCTTATAAAAATATATTTTTTCATTGTTTTTGCTTTTAATTAAAATCCAATATTCAACCCCAAAGTATATACCTGGGCATTAGGCGGCACATTTTGATCTTTTCCTGAGTTGATAGAGTTTCCATTGATAGAAACTTCGGGATCCGAACCTCTGTATTTGGTAAAAGTGTACAGGTTATTTCCCTGCAAATACACATAAACAGAGCTGAATGTGTTTTTTAGAAAAGAAGCTTCCAGAGGTACATTGTATCCCAGAGAAACATTCTTCAGTTTTACGAAAGAACCGTCTTCTACTTTTGAAGTGCTTGAAAATGAAAAACCTGCCGAGACATTATCGCCATAATACAACTTTTGAATATCCGTAATCTGGCCTGGTGTTGTCCATCTGTTTTTTATAAATTCCCCATTGTTAAAATAACGCTGGTCTGAATTGGTGGCACGGGTTCCGTTGTAGAGTTTGTTACCTTGTGAGAAAGTCAGGTTTACTGCTAAAACAAAATTCTTATAATTGAAAGTGTTGTTTAATCCTCCAAATAATTTTGGCAATGAAGGTCCTTGTATGACACCATCTTTGTAATTGTCTATTGCCGGAGCAGCGCTGCCATCGAGATACGTCCATTTTGGTGATCCGATATGATTGTACTGTACTTCTTTGCCTTCACTGTTTATAAAGATCATTTGACCGTTTTCGGGATTTACACCCTTATTTGGTACAGCAAAAACAGATCCGATTGAATAACCTACTCTGGTTATATTTTGCACTCCAAATACACTTGGTACAAATACATCGCTCGCTAATGATGTTACTTTATTTTTAAGTGTAGAAAGATTTAGATTTATGTTCCAATTGAAGTTTCTCGCATTAACAGCAAGCGCATTTATCCCAATTTCAAATCCGGTGTTGTACATGCCGCCCAAATTTTCGTTGATATAATTGTTCGGAATTCCTGCAGAAAGCGATTGTGGCGTTTTCAGGATCAAATCCCTGATTTTATTGTTGTAATAATCAAACTCGACTGAAATACGATTGTTTAACATCGAGAAATTCAGTCCTAAATCAAGTTTCGAACTGGTTTCCCATTTTAGATTCGGATTGGCAGTTTGCGAATAACCCAATGTTGGTGCACCGCCATAAGTAGATGAATTATAGGTTCCTATAGCAGGGTAATTTCCTATTTCACTGTTTCCTACAATTCCGTAGCTGGCTCTTAACTTTAAGTTGTTAAGAAAACCGTTTAAGTGGGAGTCTTTCAAAAAAGATTCTTCCGAAAGATTCCAGCTTACAGAACCTCCTCCGAAATTACCGTATTTATTTCCTTCAGACAATGCTGATAAACCATCAATTCTGTAGTTCAGGGTCAGGAAATATTTGTTTTTATAATTGTAGTTTAAGTTGGTAAAATAAGATACCAAGGCATTTTCTGAAAGGTCGTTTCCTATTGGTGAAATATTAGCATAACTTCCCTGATAATTTTTATAATAAGTGTCGGTAACATTGCTTTGTGTAGCACCCCAGCTTTCCAGCGTTGTTTTAATTCTTTCGTAACCTGCCAGAATCATAAAATTATGGTGTTCATTAAAAGAGTCTTTGTATGTAATCGTGTTTGCCCAGTCAGTTCTTGATAAATCAGTAGCGATATTGGTTGCCACGCCGTTGTAAGCGGCACCACCTCCGTGAACTGGATTTAAAAATAGTCTGTTTTCGAGTCCAATGGTATTTAAACCAAAGCTCGTTCTGAAAGTTAGTTTTTTGGTAATATCAAGCTCTCCATACACATTTCCTAAAAGCGATTTGCTAATTGAAGTTGTAAGATCTAGCTCCTGAACCATAGCTAAATTATAGGCATTAATTGTACCGATAATAGCCGGGATATTAGCACCATAGCCCACACTTATACCATTCTGAATGCTGTAAGATCCATCCGGATTGTAAACCGGTACATTGGGAGGCAAAACATAAGTCATCCTGCCTAGTGGCTCATTCGTAATATACTCTGTGTTATAGGTTGATGAGGATAAAGTGTTACCGGCTACGGCACCTGTATTTGGTCCAACATTTTTTGCCCTGCTGTAAGAAAGATTCACACCGGCCCTGATAAACTTATTGAGGTCATGACTGATGTTTAACCGGGTCATGTAATTTTGAAACGTATTATTCTTTATAAAACTATTTTGGTTGGTGTAATCTAATGAAAAATAATATTGTGTCGTTTCATTACCCCCGGAAACATTAATATTGTGATTACTGGAATAACCAGGTTCGTAAGCAACATCATACCAGTTTGTATCTACGGTGCTTCCGTCTGCATTTTGAGAAAGAAAAAATCCGGGTGCTTTGCCTGCATTGACCAGGGCTTCATTTTTTATCATCGTATAATCTTCAGCATTTAATAATTTAGGCAGATTATAGGGAGTACTTCGGCTGAACCAGCTGTTGTAATTGAATCTGGTTTTACCTTTTTTTCCTCTTTTGGTGGTAATAACCATGACGCCGTTTGCTGCTCTGGATCCGTATATCGCAGAAGCAGAGGCATCTTTCAGTACATCGACAGAGGCAATATCATTAGGATTGATTCCTGATAGCGGATTGTTGCCAATAAATCCGCCCAATGATCCGGTAAAAACAGCAACTCCATCGACCACAATTAGAGGAAAAAGCCCGGAAGTAATGGTATTTAAGCCACGAACCCTAATAACAGGTGTGTTGTTCAATACGCTTGTCGACTGAATTACATCGATTCCTGTTCCCTGACCGCCTAATAACTGGTCGAAACTTGTAGTAGGCTGGTTCTGTAATTGCCTGGCAGAAATTGTGGAAACTGAACCTGAAAACTCGGATTTTTTTTGTGATAAATATCCGCTCGAAATCACGACTTCATCTAACTGGCTGGAGTTCTCCTCCAGTATAACTATCAGGCTTTTATCTGACTCTGCAACTAAATTTTGACTGATGTATCCCATCCTGCTAACTTTTATTGCAATAGGATATTTAGCTTTTGTTGCAATAGAAAAATAACCATTTTCGTCTGTCATGACAGTTTCATTAGTTTCGGTTATTTGAATAGTTGAAGCTGCAATTGCACCTCCATTATGATCAGTAATTTGTCCTTCAATGGTATTATTTTGCCCAAAAACCGATAGGTGAACTAAGAAAAAAAAGAGTATTGAGAACCTATTACCGCTTTTGAACAATGTCAAAAAACGGAATATATAGCGTTGTTTCATTTTTTACAAGTTTATAGCATAGCCTGACCAGAACATTGATATGTTCGCGTCAGGTTTTGCTGTATATAAATTGATTAAGTTTGAAAATGATTTAAATCAAATTCAAAAAGAAAGAGTTTAATTAATTCGGATACTTTGTAAAAACGAATTATTATTGGTTACCAGAAAGTAATTTTTGTCTTTTACTTTGATTTTTTCCATGTTTTTCACATCTCCGGGAGTAAAGAATCCGCTTTTAACTGCTGAAACCGGTACGAATGAACCTTTGCCGTTTCCTTTTAAAAGCAATCCATGACCCGCATCATTTCTTGGTGTTTCCACTTCAGAATTAAACATATTGCCCGTAATTAAAGCATCCGGATTTCCGTCCTTATCAAAATCATCAACCGCTATTTGATTGATAGAACTGATTTGTGCTTCGACAGGTAATTTATGGATGACAAATTTGCCGTTTCTGTTTTCCAGATAAATGCTTGCAAAAGATTTTACTTTATAATGCAAGGCTTCTTTAAGTGATTTTTCGGTATAAACATCAACCAGTGTAGCTTGTGAAAAACTTTCGTAATCTTTGAATTTTTTCTTGATATTTGGAATTTGCTGAGAGGAACAGCCACGCCCCCGCACCGGATATTGCTTGCCGTCATTGTAATAGCTCAATACAATATCCTTATGTTTGTCGTTATCAAAATCTTTTACATAAATATCAAAAGTTTCATCAGGAGTGGCCTGATATTTATAATTCAGACCATTATTTCCAACAATGTAATCCATGTCACCATCCTTGTCAAAATCGCCTTGCTGAATGCTCCACCACCAGCCGGATGTGTCGTCAGTAAGTCCCATGTTTTTGGTAACTTCTTTAAAACCAGTTTTCGTATTTTGAAAAACACGTATGGGCATCCATTCGCCAACAATAATAATATCGTCTGATTTATCATTATTAAAGTCCGTAATTACAGCACTGGTTGCCATACCCATATTAACAAACTCTTTAGGTGCTTTTTTTGAAAGTTCGAATTTCGGCTGAGTAGCTGTACTGCGATTCTGCAAAAGATAAGTTGTAGTTGGTGACGGATATTGTCCCGGAACTTGTCTTCCTAAAACCAGAAGATCCTGTTTCCCGTCTTTATCATAGTCAATTGGATATACTTTTGAACCGCTTGTCAGCATCATTGGTAGTACTCCTTTTGGCGCTTTGGTAAATTCGCCTTTTCCGTTGTTGAGGTATAATCTGTCTTGTAATTTTGGATCGTTTATCAAAAATTCGTAGCCACCGCTCACTACATACAAATCATTATCACCATCATTATCAGCATCAAAGATCAATGATCCCGTATCTTCACTAAATTTGTCTTCCTCAAAAGCCGGAATATTTTTTTCTGTAAACCCTTTTTGAGTCTGTAAAAATATTTTTCCTGTATAGCCTGCAGAACCTCCAACGAAATAATCATCAAGTCCGTCCTTGTTTAGATCTCCAACAGAAATAACAGGTCCAAATGAAGACATTTTATGAGGCAGAAGTACCTGATCTTTAAAATCATCGTATTTGTTTTCTTCATGTTTAAAAACCGGGAATACTGCATTTTCTGTTTTAAAAAGAGCATTTTTGGCAATTGGTTTTGAAGCCGTTTCTTCTTTGGCATCCAGCTCTTTAAAACTTAGCGTTTGATTTGCTTTTACATTGTATAACTTTTGAACCTTACCGTTTGTCCAGACTACTTTTACCTCGTCTATTGTTTTGTCTTTTGCTAAACCAAAATGCAATTCAGGCGCTACTGATGACTGAAAACCTCTTGTTAAGGTAAGTTCCTGCATCTGGGTTCCTTTTTTTGTTTTTATGTAAACACGGTTCCCCAAACCATAAGTATTTTTTGAATTTCCTTTGAAATTAATTCTGATGTAATTATTGATTTTCGAACTTGAGTTTTCAAAAACCGAGGCATAATCATCG
Source organism: Flavobacterium fluviatile (assembly GCF_010645065.1). GTDB lineage: Bacteria > Bacteroidota > Bacteroidia > Flavobacteriales > Flavobacteriaceae > Flavobacterium > Flavobacterium fluviatile. The sequence goes on from NZ_JAADZW010000012.1 coordinate 49,234, forward strand.
ATATTGTTTACTACTAAATCTAAATCACCATCGTTATCCAAATCAGCATAAGCTACACCATTTGAAAAGCCTTTATATTCGATTCCCCACTTTTTATTTGCCTGTTCAAAATGTAAATTTCCCTTATTCTGAAACATAAAATTATCGATTTTCTCAGATGGGATTTCCTGAGATTTTTTGAGGAGGTCCTTAGGCTGTAAATCCAGAGCCTCTAAGCTATTAAAGAAATCATTATTATTGATTTCTCTTCTGGTTCCGTTGCTTACAAACAAATCTTTGTTTCCGTCATTGTCAAAATCTGCGAATAAAGGTCCCCAGCTCCAGTCAGTAGAGGAGGTTCCGGTGATACGGGATATATTTCCAAAATGTGGTATTCCGTTTTCATTCACTCCTGTATTCAGCTGCATACAGTTGTGCATGTACTGGTAATTAAAGCCCGCATCCACTACATCCCAAAAAAGTTGTGGATTCATACTGGACATATTTGCTTTTTTGCGGCGATTGTCCTTGGCATCCATATCAACCTGAAAAACATCTAAGTTGCCGTCGTTGTTAAAATCAGAAATATCCACACCCATTCCGTAGAAAGAATTATGCAGCATTGCTTCTTTTACAACTTCTTTAAAACTGCCATCCTGATTATTGATGTACATGAAATCAGGTGAGTTGAAATCGTTAGAAACATAAATATCTGGCCAGGTGTCATTGTTGAGGTCGCCAATTGTTGCACTTAATGATAAACCATAAGCCTTTACTCCGGCTTCCTGTGTAACATTGGCAAAATGATTGCCGTCATTTCGATACAAATGCCCGGATTCATTATCTTTAACATGAATCATCATCTGTACGTAATCTCCTGTTGCTGAGTTGAATTTGGTAGGAGGATAGTTGGCTACGAATAGATCCAAATCACCATCTTTGTCATAGTCAAAAAAGGTGCCCTGAACACTGTTTCCAATATCATCAATACCGTATTCTTTGGCTTTTTCTGTAAATGTACCATTACCGTTATTGATGTACAGTTCATTGTTTTTAGGGCCAAATTTTCCGCCAACGCTACAATAAATATCCAGACGTCCGTCACCGTTTACATCTGCCATTGTAACTCCTGTGTACCATCGGGAATCTCCGCCAACGCCGGCTTTTTGGGTAATGTCTTCAAATTTTAAATTTCCTTTATTTAAGTATAATTTATTAGATACCTGATTTCCTGTAAAAAAAATATCTGCGAGTCCGTCGTTGTTTATATCTCCGGTAGCAACCCCCCCGCCCATATATATATACGAGTAAGTAAAATAATTCAGTGAATCATTTTCTGTCAGATTATTGCTGAAATCGATTCCTGTATCAGCATGGTCAAGAGTAGAAAATATCTTTTCACCTGATTCTTTATCAGAACAGCTAACAAGCAATATTAAGCTCAGCAGGCTTAAAAAAGCCAGTTTTATTTTTTTTGTATTTTTCATTTTTATAATAATAAAATTTATCATTTGTTTCTTCAATGTCTAAAATCCCGGTTTTTATGTCAAATACATATAGAGGATTTTACTCCAGTGGATGGAAAAACCGTTTTTTTGATATTTATTTTTGAAAAGTTTTTTTCTCCCTCTTTAATTTTGATAAATTGATTTGGTTGAATGTTTTTAAGCACTTGCTTTTTATGGCTTTTAGGCCAGCTAATTTCGATTTGATCAATAATAGCAGCTTGTCCAATTCCGATTTCCATTCTTAAAGCTGATGCTCCAAAGCTGCCGCCGGAATTCAATATCCTGTACACAGATCTTGTAACACCATTATCTTTGAAAGTGACTTTTACTTTGGCTCCAATTCCGCAACGATTGCTATCTGTGCCTTCTAATTTCAATTTTATCCAGCGGTTGTTGTTCTGACCTGGATTAAGGTATAAAGAATTATAGAAAGAATCTCCAATATAGGCGCCCCCAACTTCTATAAAAATATCAGAATCTCCGTCATTATCCAGATCATTTAGTGCCACCGCATGGCCTTTTTGTAAATTGCCTACCCGCCCCGAAGTAGTAACATCTGTAAATTTTCCATTTCCCATATTTCTAAATAATTTATTAGGAATAAGGGATTTGTAGTCTGGATTTCCTGTGCCAAGATACATATCGAGAAAACCATCGTTGTCTATATCTCCAAAATTTGAGCCCATTGCAAACACTGTTTTACTTAAACCCGAAACTTTAGAAACATCGGAGAATGTACCATCATGATTATTACGATACAAGTACATTTTACTACTTTCATTGGGTACATTCAAAGCTTCCATTGCAATCTGACCGCCAATGGAGCCATTAAATTGATAACCACAAACAAAAATATCCTGCCATCCATCATTATCATAATCCCAAAACCATGTTGGAAAAGTCATTACAGTTAGACCTGCCAAACCAGCCTCGACAGTAGCATCTGCAAAAAACGGAATACCATTTTTAGTGCCGGTGTTTTTCAATAATATTTTCCTTTTATTCATTCCGGAAAGAAACAAATCAATGTCGCCATCATTATCATAATCTGCAGACGTTACGCCTTTTATATAGCTGATGATATCACATTTTGCAGCTTTGGCAACATTAGTGAATGTTCCGTCCTGATTATTCAGGTACAACTCACAAGGGAAGGAGTCGTTAGGTGAGGATTCGTTTCCAATAAATAAATCTAAATAGCCATCATTGTTGAAGTCATTCCACGTACCCGCCTGTGTAGGAAACTCAGAATATAATCCGCTTTTTATAGTTACATCTGTAAAAGATCCGTCTCCATTGTTGCGTAACAACGAATTGGGCTGTCTTCCGAATTTACGCATCCAGGCCCCTCTCAGTACAAAAATATCAGTATCACCATCGTTGTCATAATCGGCTTGTATCATATTCAAACCTCCTTTAAAGCGTCCTATTTCTGATACTTTGGAATAGTCAATAAATTTACCTTTTTGATCATTTTGATAATAATGCATAGCTCCATTCAGACTCCAGTCAGAAGTTACAATATCTAAATAGTTATCATTATTGAAATCATCCAAGATAACACCTCCTGACATGTTTCTGTTTTTTATGCCAACATTAGCAGCAACATCCAGAAAAGGTTTTATGCTGTATCCTTCATTGCTCTGGTTCAGGTCAGGTATTAACCATTGCTTCGGAACTTGTAACGGATAACCTCCAATAGTCATGTAAGCAATATTAAGCAGCCATTTGGACTCATAGTCATGAGGGTTTATATCCAGTAATTTCCTGTAAATTTCAATTGCCTTTTGAGAACCCTGTCTAACTGTATATATTCCGCTCTTTTGTATAGGTATTATGCAGGATTCGGAATTATGGTAATTGACACAATTTTGTTTTTCTCCCAATCTCATGTAAGCAATTGCCAATGATTTTAATGATTCAGAGTCAACTTTTCCGCCCATTTTCATAATTCTATTGACAGCATTTTCTATCACTGTTACAGATTCAGTTTCTTTTCCAAGTTTCAACAATGCGTTCCCTTTATTTAATTCGTTCATTAATTTAAAAAAACCTTCATCAGAACTTTTAATTATTGAGTCATAATAAGCGACTTCTGCTTTTTCGGCAAATGGATTATTTTTTACATTATACATTTTATACCGGGCGTCTAAAATCCGAATCATTTTATCATTAGAATTAGAAAAATAATCACAGGATTGTATCAAAACAGAAGCTATAAACAGCAGTATTAATGGTTGAACTTTCATAATAAGAACTTTTAGATTGGACTAACCCGGCTATTTTTCGAAATTTTTATTTCCAATGTGACGATTATAAAACTTCCAGACTTCATGAGCGACATTTCTGCCCAGTTTAAGGCCTTCAACATTATCAGACTGGATGTGATAACCTCCCATTACTCTGGAAATTCCAGCCATATTAGCTGTTTCGGTAAAGGTTGGAAATTTAAGCACAACAGGTTTTCCAATATTATTTGGTTCTGTCATTGCACCAGGTTCATTCCATGTTGCAGATTCTCCAAAAGTGTCACTTCCGGTCCATAATTTTAATGCTTCACCGCAGCCGCCACTGATTGTACTGTGTCCTGAAACATAGCCCGGAAACGCAGGACATAAAAATATATCCGGTGAGTAAGGTCTCCAGTCTTGTCCTTTCATTTCTATATTTCCAAAACCGGGTCCTCCCCAGGCTTTTATAGTCTGATCTTTATAATAATGATGAACTAAGGCATAAGGACGGGCAAAATCATAAAACATTTTAGTATCCCAACATGCTATAAAACAATCCATAGCAGTCACCTGATTATAGAAAAACATTTTGACATCCTGATCCAAAGTATGATGATCACGTCTGGAAACATCCTGAGCAAATTTTAGCCAGTGACCTGCCTGCTGCACTGATTTTGGGCCATCACGCATAAATTCTACCAGCGCTTTTTGCTCGTTGGTAAGATTATATTGCAAATCAAGTAATTCTTTAACTTCGTTTTTAAGTTGTTCAGAATCTAAAGATGGAGGTGGTCCAGGGCGAAACTGGTCGCCGGATTTTAATCCGACAGGTTTTACTTTGTTCCAAAACGGCGTAGCACAGCCAGGTGCAAACTTTCCGCCTTTTCCATCTGAGAAATATTTTGGCTGCCAGTGCATTACATCATTCATTTCATCCGGAGTATTGACCGGCTTATAGTTTCCATAGTTGAAATAGGGAGTACCATTTGAACCGTCTTCTTCTCCATATTGGTTTGAACCGTCGTGCTTTCTTGCTTCGATTACTGCTTTTGCTGCTAAATTTCCTATTCCTGCCGGCGTTTTGGGATCTAGTGATTTATCATTAGGATCAAGTCCTAATTTGGCCATAAAGTCGGTAAATAAATCTTTATCTGAAAAATAATATTCGCATAACGCATTATAAGCGGCATAACTAACAGCTATCTCTTTGTTTTTGAGTGTCTGTTCCTTAGCAGGTCTTCTTTCAGTATCTTTTAAATATACCGGAATAGCCTTTTGGTCATAACGGCTCCATGCATCAAAAACAGCAACAAATGTTAGTCCTAAATAGCGGGAAGTAACTGTTGGTCTTGGTTTAAATCTGTCAGTATCATTACCGGTGGCAGTAACTGCAATTTGCGACCATTTATATGCTATATTATTTTCTCCTGTTGGTTCTTTAGCTTTATTTTTGGTTTGAGCCAATAGGGTAGTGGTTAAAATACTAAAAAGTAGTATTTTATATAATAGTTTCTGAATTTTCATTTTGGTGGTTTATGGTTTTTTGATAGTTTTTCTTTTCAATTAATAATTGAGAGTTGATGTTAAACTTGAATAAACAGATTCAATCTTAAGTGAAGTACTAAGATTCAATGCCAGAGGATGATTTGTTAAAAATCAGGCCTGTTTAATTTCAACATCTGGAAATACTATTATACCATATCAGGAGGAGGGTAGTTGGTCGTAAAATACCCTGAAAGGAGTTTTCCTTTTGGATTGTATGAATTTAAGGTAACGGTGTAAACTAACTTAGCTGTTGTAACTAGATTAATTCGATCATTAGGAATGTAATCCTGTATAAAGGATTTCATTAATTTTTTACTGGGATTTTCTTTGTTTGAATCGGTATCAAATATCTGACTGTCGACAATTTTTTTTAAATCATAACCCAGCACCGTACGATGTGAGTTTTTTAGACAATATAATTTTAAAACGTTATTTATGATTCTTTTCTTAAAAACATGATAAGTCTTATTTTCGATTACAAAATCTTCATTTGCATATTCAAAGCCGGAATCTACGACATAGGCGTAAGGATTAATTTTAATTTCAATTACTTCAAAATTTCCATTATCAGTCTTTTCCATAGCATTCACCCACACTTGCTGTTGTTGTTCAGCAAACATGATATAAAATCCTAAAACATTGTAAAACAACGTCACGATTAAAAAAAACAATGCAATTTTTTTCATATGAAATAAAAACTGATCGGTGTTCTTACTATTATTTAAGAATTGGGCAATCTGATTCGTGCAATTACTAAAAGCAACTTACAACCGTTGTAGCTGTTCTTATGGAAAAATGAAATAAGTGTATAAAGTTTTTTTAAATATTATGGCAGATAATTATGCTTTGCATAGTAAATAAACAGCGCATTTGCATACGCTGTTTATCAAACACTAACTTAACCTAACTAACTTAATTCATTTAGTAACCAGGATTATTATCACTTGGTTTTATATTCGGATTAGAAGATGTTTCCCTGTTTGGTATTGGCCATAATTCACTTTTACCAACCTGGAAACCTTTATCTTTTAGTTCTTCAGCTGCTAACCCCCATCTTATAAGGTCATCAAAACGAACCTGCTCTCCGGCTAATTCTACCTTGCGTTCATGAATAATGGCGTTAAAAACGTCATCCTTTGTTGCTGGGATATTAGTTGTTAAACCGGCCCTGTCCCTAACTTCTTTGATATAAGCTATAGCAGCCGTTTGTGAACCTCCTGTTCTTTGATTTTCACATTCTGCTTTCATAAGCAGTACATCTGAATAACGCATAACCTTGAAGTTAATGCTCGATTGCTGTAATTCGGATACCCTCTTATAGTAATTTTGATATTTTTTCCAGCCAGCTCTTCGAGTACCATTACCAAAATTTGCAGCCGTCATAGTATTTGCTCCGTTATTATATTTTGATCCCGGTACATAAAAAGTATCCCCGAAACGAAGATCACCAGCTTCATATTCATCTAACAGATCATCCGTTGGGAAGACATTATACCAATCCAGGTTACCATATTCCTGACCTCTAAGAGTCGATTCAGCTTTTCCTTCTCCTGAAGTGTCACTACCCCATTTATCACCCACTCCCAGAGCTTCATCATACTCAATCTCAAAAATGGATTCCGGACCATGCTCTGTTTCATCCATAAAATTATTATAGAACTGACCTTTAGGCTCTAATGTAAATCCAGTGACTTTATTAAAAGCCGCTAAAGCTTCATCATATTTCTTTTGATACAGAAGCGCTTTTCCTAAGTAAGCAAAAGCAGCTTCTTTGGTTGCTCTTCCTTTTTCTTCGACGTCTTTACTTAATAAGTTTTTCGAAGCAAAATCAAAATCATCTGTAATTAATTTATAAACTTCCTCTTTAGGGCTTCTAGCGGCACCGTCGATGGTTTGTGTAGTATAAATTGGTAAATCTCCAAAACGAGGGACTAATAGAAAATAATAATAGGCTCTTAAAAAGTGGGCTTCACCTAAAAATTTATTTTTTTTCTCTTGTGTTAAGACTGAGTTTGGCAATGCCTGAATCTTTTCTTCATTGTCTAATACGAAATTGGCTTTAGCAATTCCTAAAAAACAAGCCTCCCAGTAGTATTGAATAATATCACTGCTGGCATCGAAAGAAAAATTCGCAAAAGGTTTTTTGTTACCTTCTAATCCACCATTTCCTTGATTTTCTGCAGACATAAGGTCTAAAGCAAAGAAAATATGTCTGGCATACAATCCTCTTGTTTGCAAGTTAGCGTAGGCTGCATTTACAGAAGATTGTACCTGATTTTCAGTCTTAAAGAAAGTATCAGGTGATAATGCATTTGGATTAGTTAATTCTAAATCCTTAGTGTCACATGAATTTATTGCCAAAATTCCAGATAACACTACAACTATATATTTTATTTTTTTTCTCATTATTGATATATATTAAAATGAAACTTCAAAACCAAAAATAACTGATTTAGGTTGTGGATATCTACCTAAATCTATTCCGGCAGAAGCAGAAGTACCATCTGTACCACGTGTTATTTCAGGATCTAAACCAGAATAATTAGTTATAGTTACCAAATTTTGTCCACTCAGATAAAACCTTACTTTTGAAAAATATTTACTAAATGAGTCACCCGAGAATGTATATCCTAAAGTAACGTTTTTCAATCTTGTATAAGAACCATCTTCAATGTATCTTTCACTAGCTGAACCGGCATTTTGAGATACGCCACCTGCTCTTGGTAGGGTAGCTGAAGGATTTGTAACAACATTCCCAGTAACAATCGATCTTCCTAAAACGTCAGTGCTTGCCCCAAACAAACGATCCATACTCTCTAAATCAAATTTATTTGCATTAAAAATATCATTTCCCTGTACCCCTGATATAAAACAGTTGAAATCTAAATTTTTATAAGCTGCATTTAAATTTAAACCATAATTAAAATCCGGATATGGATTTCCTAAGTTTGTTTTATCGTCTGAGTTAATTACTTGATCGCCATTACGATCTACAAATCTGATATCACCAGGTTTATAAACAGTTTGAGTTGAACCTAAGGCAGCATTAACTTCTGCCTGATTTTGATAAATACCATTGGTTTGATAACCATAAAAGTAGAATAGAGGTTGTCCAACTTCTAATCTGGAAAAATTCTCTAAACCTGCACGAGGTACTGGGCCTAATACTTGATTTCTTACGGTTGGCGCTAAAAACAAGACTTCATTTTTACTAGTCCCTAAGTTAGCTATAGCTGACCAGGTAAAATCTCCTTGCCTGTCATTATAACCCAATGAAATTTCAAAACCCCTTACTTGTACATCGGCAATATTTTGGAATTGTGTACCTCCAGGAGCTCCAGTTGAGGCAGCAAGCGGTACAGCAAAAAGAATATCACTACTCTTATTATTAAAATATTCGATAGATCCTGTAAATTTTTCATCAAATAAACCGAAATCTAAACCTATATTTCTATCTTTTTTAGATTCCCACTTTAAATCTGGATTTGCTACACTGCCAGAAGTAGTCCCTAAACCGGCCTGACCATTAAATGGATATGTGTAATTATTGTTTAGATTAGAACTATATCTATAATCATCAATTTTGTCATTTCCCGTTGTACCAATAGTTCCTCTAAGTTTTAATGTACTGAAAACAGAACCATTCATAAAACTTTCTTTGGCAATATTCCAGCCTAATGCCAGGGAGTAGAAATTACCATAACGATTGTTAGATCCAAAACGGGAAGAACCATCTCTACGTCCTGAAACAGCAAGTAAATATTTATCAGCATAGTCATAATTAAGACGAACTACATATCCTAAATTGTTGGTCTCAAAATTAGCCGAAGTTAAAGTTGGATCTGTAATACTTAACTGATCTATATCATTTGAAATATGATTACGGCTACCTGCAGTAACATTACGACTTTTATTTTCAATTTTACTAATAACACCTAAAACTTCAATATTATGTTTTTCTCCAATAGTAGTTTTGTATGTTAAACTATTATCAAATACAATGGTTTGTCCTTGAGAGTTAATTTCAGCAGTTGAAGAATAATTTTGAAAGTTTGTACCTTCATAAAAGCCAGGTACAAAAGTATGATCTCTGTTTTGATAATAATCTAAAGAAACTTGTGATCTGAATTTCAGTCCTTTGTAAAGTTCTAATTCTGCAAATATATTTCCTATTATAGAAGTTCCAATGATTTCCTGATATCCGTTTTTTGCTACACGAACAGGGTTTTCTGCATCATTTGTACCATCAATGTCTTTTATTACTCCTCCATATCCACCTAAATTTTCAGCATTATAAACAGGAATATAAGGTGCCATTTTGATTGCATGCTCTAATAATGTTCTGCCTCCTGAATTACGTTCTGGATTTGTTTTGTTGAAGGATACTCCGATACTACTGCCTACAGTCAATTTACCTATGTTTTGAGTATTATTAGATCTGAATGAATAACGCTCGAAGCCTGTTCCGATAACTGAACCTATTTGTTTTAAATATCCCGCAGAGTAACGGCTTGTTGAGTTTTCAGAACCATTTGAAAAACTCAAATTGTAATCCTGCATTAAACCGGTCTGGAAAATTTCATCCTGCCAATTTGTATTTATATTGCCAAATTCAGCAGCCCTGGCTATTAAATCCTGGTTAAATGCATCTTGGGCATATTGTAGATATTGTTGTGTATTTAAGACATCATATCTCTTAGTAACAGTTTGTGCACCTACATACGAACTGAAAGTCAATTGGCCAGGACCTTTTTTTCCTTTTTTGGTAGTAACCATAATTACACCATTAAAAGCCTTTGCTCCATACAGAGCTGTTGTAGAAGCATCTTTCAATACAGACATAGATTCAATATCACTTGGATTCAGCCCTGATAAGTTACCTACCAAAACTCCATCGACAACATATAATGGATCACTGTTATTCATTGTAGCCAATCCACGAATCTTAACTACAGGACTTGTACCCGGCGCACCATTTACAACAGTAACACCAGCTGCTCTACCTTGCAAAGCAGACTCGGCATTAGTAATAGGTACGGCTACAATGTCTTTTGAGCTTACTGTTGAAATTGCTCCGGTAACCTTAGCTCTCTTTTGAGTACCGTAAGCTACAACAACTTCATTTAAGGTTTGTGCTGATTCAGCTAATTTAATATTGATAACAGTCTGGTCCCCCACAGTGATCGTTTGTGAAGTTAACCCTACGTAAGAAAATGTTATTTTGTCTGTCGCACTAACTCCTTGTAATGCGTAGTTACCATCAAAGTCTGTTGATGCACTATTTTTAGATCCTTGTACATTAATACTGGCACCCGGTAATGGAACCCCTGCCGGATCAGTAACTACACCCTTTATGGTTTTTGATTGTGCCATCACATCCTGAGTGCTAACTATAAGCAATGCGATTATTGCAAATTTCAATTTTAACATCATAGTTAATTGGTTTTTGTTTAGTTAAATAATTGTCTGGTTGTAAAATTTGTTATTTTATTGAATTTGATTTTCTGTTCTTTAAAAGTTTAGAAATAGTAAACAATATGTTTTTCAATTATGTTTCATATCATTTTTATGTTTGATTTTGATTTAAAAATGGCATTCAATAAATGATTTGGTTTTTATTTCATTGATAAAATTGTTTTTAAATTGTTAGTAATTGTTTTTTAGTTTATTTGATATGTTCAATCCAAAAATATTACGTTAACATAAATTTCACATATCACAAATGATGCAAAAACTATCAATTTTGTAGCATAACACATGCAATCCTATTGATTTCAGTGTTTTAGGAGTAATATTGATTAGAATTCAGATTGGAAAAAGTTAATAATTGTCCTCTATAATTTTGTTATTAAAAAAAATAACAAACTATTTTTTTGTATTTGATAATATTCGAAAGTCGAAATGTAAGAGAAAAATGAAGAAATATTCTCTGTTCAGATTTGGTTTGCATTTATGATGTTTTCAAATAAATAAGAAAAAGAACACAATTGACTGACACTTTCGGATATAAAAAAAAGACAGTATGCAACTGTCCTTCTATTCGTATGTTTTAAATTATTGTTTATGATTATGTGTTGGCAGATATCCGAATTTTTCTTTATAACATTTTGTAAAATAGGATGGAGAGCTAAAGCCAACTTTGTAACTAATCTCGGTTATATTATCATTTCCCAGTTCTATCAGTTCTTTTGCTTTTTCTAAACGAACATTACGTATAAATTCATTTACTGATACGCCGGTTAGTGTTTTAATTTTGCGATACAACTGACTTCTGCTCAAAAAAACCTTAGATGCCAAAACTTCAACACTTAACTCAGTTTCACTAATGTTTTCATGAATATAATTAAGGGTGTTTTTTATGAATTCGTTATCTAAAGTGGTCGTTTTTTCTTTTGCCTTTGGCGTAATTCCGTTGTAGAATTTATTAAACATTATCTGCCTGCTGTTAATTAATTGTACCAGACTGGATTTTAAAATGTCCATATCAAAAGGCTTACTCAGATACATATCTGCACCGGAATCAATTCCTTCTAATTTATCTTTAACTAAAGCCTTTGCAGATAACATCATTAACGGAATATGACTCGTTTTTAAATTGGCTTTAATATTTTTGCATAGCTCTAAACCGCTCATAACAGGCATAATTACATCTGTCAAAATCAAATCAGGTAATTTTTGTAAGGCTAATTCCAGACCAACCTGACCATTCTCTGCGACTAAAACTTTATATTCTTTTTTGAGTTCATTCTTTAGATAGTTTCGCAGTTCTACATTGTCTTCCACAATCAAAATGGTATAAATTCTATCCTGTTTTTCCTGATCATCTTGTGATTGCTCCTCTGTTTTTTCAATTGCTGGTGTATAGCTTACTTTTTTATCCTTTTTAAATTCTTCAAGTGATATTTCGTTTTCATTGAAAAAATCTTTTCCAACAGGAAATAATAGTTTAAAAGTCGTACCAGCTCCCAATTCGCTCTCTACCTTGATTATGCCTTTATGCAATTCTACAAATCCTCGAACAACTTCTAATCCTATTCCGGTACTTCCATAATAGGCTTTATTTAAGTTGTTTACCTGATAGAAACGGTCAAAGATTCTCTTAATGTCTTTTTTATCGAGTCCCGCACCGGTATCTTCTACAATTATTTCAAATGACGGGTATGTATTTGTAGAACTGATCAGAGGAAAATTGGTGTGTTCATCATTCACCGCAATCTTTACTTTTATTATGCCATTATCGGGAGTAACCTTGAAAGCATTTGATATTACATTAAAGATAATTTTCTCGAACATTTTCGGGTCAATCCAGTCTTTTAAAGATGTTTTATTAGACTCAAATTGCAGATGGATACCACGGCTTAATGCTTCTTCATCAAAATAACTGACAATTTCTTTTGTAAAACTTATCACGTCAATCAGCTGTAGTTTAATGGTCATTTTGTTAAACTGCAACTGATTAAAATCCATTAACTCATTGATCAGCCTGGAAAGCCGGTCTGAACTTTTTTGAATGGTTTTCAATTTACTGAGTACGCTTTTCGGCAATTCCGAACCATGATTTTTGATTATATCTCCTAATGGATTTAAAATTAAAGTAAGGGGAGTCCTGAATTCATGTGATATATTGGTAAAGAACTGTAACTTTTTATTATTTAGTTTTTCAATTTGGACTGCCTTTTTTTGTTCGAATTCTATCATTTGCTTTTGTTTAAAACGATTTTGATAGTATTGATTGGCAAAATAAACTGCAGCAAATAGTAATAAAGAATAAAACAGGTAAGCAAAAGATGTTTTCCACCAGGGCGGTAAGACCTCAATTTTTAATTCTAATGGTTTTTGGCTCCAGACTCCATTTTTTTCTGACGCTTTAACTTTAAAGACATAATTGCCGGGTGCTAAGTTCGTGTAAGTTGCAGAGTGTTTATTGCCAACATAATTCCACGAATCTTCAAATCCTTTTAAATAATAGGCAAATTCATTTCTGGCGGGAAAAGAATAATTAATTGCGATAAAATCTATTGTAAATACCGATTGATCGTGTTTCAGGATTATTTTTTTGGTCTCTGATATTACTTTAATCAGAGGTGAATTTTTTTCAAGCGGACCAATAGATTTGTTAAAAAGTTTAAAATCAGTTAAGTAAACAGGAAGTTGTTTTTTGCTTTTAACCAAATTCGCAGGATTGAAGTAATTTAAGCCTTCGTAGCTTCCAAAATACAGCAATCCGTTTTTATCTTTCAAAACAGAATTGTTATTAAAGTCGTTTCCTAACAGGCCATCATGTATAGAGTAATTTACTGAAGTTTTGTTTTTTAGATCCAGTTTGGTAATTCCTTTCTTTCCACTTAGCCAGATATTGCCATCATTTGATTCAGCAATCGAAGAAATTGATTTTTCATGAAGTCCTTTAAAATTGATATACCATTTCAGGGAATCTGTTTTTTTATTATAGCTAAATAAACCTGCACCATCAGTACCAATCCAGATTTCTTTATTATGGGCCTGATATAGCGTATTAATGGTATGCGTGCTTTTGTGATTTTTGAACTTTTCAGACATTTTATACCTTAAGGAACTAACTGAAAACGTAACAAAATCTGTTGTGTTAACCTTGTATAATCCCGTAGTTGAACCAACCCAAATGGTGTCATCGGAGTCCGCTATTACTTTTCTGATGTCCAGATTTACCAATCCGTTTGTGTAAAATGGTTTAGAATTGCAATGGTGAAACCGCCCATCTGATGGAGTATAATAGTGCAGGCCTTTTGCAAAAGTCCCTATCCAGATTACACCTCTGGAGTCCTCAGCAATACTCATAATATTGTCTGAAGTAAGACCAGAAGTATTCCCGGTATTGTAATTAATAAAGTTTCTGCTTCCTTTTTTTAAAACAAAAATCCCTTCATTCCAGCTTGATAGCCAAATATTCTCATTTCGGTCAATAAATACGTTGGTGATGTTATCATTGGTTAATCCGGAATAAAAGCTATTATCAGATCGGGTAATATGCTTAAATTTTTTTGTTTTAGTATTATAGACATCAACTCCTCCACCTTCCATAGCAATCCATAACTGGCCCTGATTATCTTTGGCAATACCGGTAACACAACTGGTTTGCAACGATTGAGGATTTCCAGGCAGGCTTTCCAGAATATTTACCCTGCTGTTTATTTTATCAAAGACACCCAAACCTTTATTGTAATATCCCAGCCAGATTCTTTTCTCTCTGTCCAAAAATAAAGACCAGACAGAGTTTGAGCTTAAACTGCGGTTATTGAATTTACTGTTTACATATTTTTTTTGAATCTCTCCCTGATCGTTTACAATAATTAGTCCGTCATTTTCGGTAGCACAAAGAATCGTTTTAGGATCTGTACTGAGTATGGACATAATTCTTTTTCCTGTAATAGAGTAAGATACAGGCTTTTTTTCTTTTGGATTCAGATCTAATTTTACAAGTCCTTTATAGCCATTACCAATCCATAAATTTTGCCTGCTGTCAATAAACATCGATACTATATTACCTGCGAGTAGCTGATTGTCATGTTCTGTCTTTATCTTATGAGCCTGATTTTTTAAAGGATCAACGACTCTTAATCCATAATTAGTGCCTAAATAAATGATACCATTTTTATCTTTTGCCAAACAATTGATAAGACAGTTTGCGGTGTTGGGAATATCAAGCTTTATCGTAGTTATTTTTCGGGTCTCCGGATTCAGTTTTAATAAGCCTCCGTTAAATGTTCCCAGATACAGATTTCCATTTTTGTCCTCAATAATGCTTTTAACCGAAATCACCGTTTCATTTCCTGTTTTCTTTTTGAGATCAATATTCCCGAAAGTATTCAAATCTCTGTTATAGAGACATAATCCTTCGTCTGTGCCTATCCACAATCGGTTGTGTGTGTCTACATAAGTGCTATAAATCAAATTACTATTGATAGAATTGTTTACATTGGAATTTTGTTCGTAAGCAATATAATTTGTCCCATCAAATTTGTATAAACCTGCACCATTTGTTCCTATCCACATAGCACCGGACTGATCCTGTGTAATGGTATAAATTCCGCTTTTGGAAGTTTCTTTATTTACAAGCCTGAATTGATAGTTCTCAAACTTGTTTTGGGAAAACAAACAATTTATGGAAAGCAAAAAGAGTAAAACGATTTTTAAGCATTTTTTTGGGGACATTATGATTGCGGTTAGTAAAGTTTAAATTAAATATATACCAGTTGGGTGAAATGATAAAGAACGCCAATTCGGTTTTTTTTTGAGTAGTGAAATGCAAATAAAAAACCGTATTGAGAATGGTTTTAATTCTAAGTTTCCTGTTCTCCGTACAATTTTCTATCCAGGTTCATCCGAACTGATGAAAATTAAAGCAAAAGCTCATTTCAACCAACGGGTTAAATATATATATTTTTAATTGAAAATCAGTTATTTGTTTTTGTGTTGTGATAAAATACCTACTTAAAAATATGGGTTAGTTTATTCTTCTTTCTCTTAAATCATTTTCAATTTCAATTTCCATATTCTTATCTATTCTATAAAAACACAATAAAACAGCACTAATAATAAATATAAAGCACGGATAAATGCTTATAGATAGTTTTATCCCTTCAGCAACTGTTGCAACCTGACGAACTTCTTCAGCAACATATCCATATTTGGATAAAAAACCGGCACCTAGGGCGCCGCCTATACTTATCCCTAATTTTATCCCGAAAATCATTGCTGAAAAGACAGTAGCAGTGGCTCTTCGATCGTTTTTCCATTCGCTGTAATCCGCAACGTCAGCAATCATGGCCCATAATAAAGGAATGGTTATACCATAAAGGAATCCATGTATCATTTGGGTAAGAAAAACCAGGGAAATGGCTGTTTTGCTGTAAAAATTAAAAAGCAATAAGCTTATAGCTGATAAAAATATGAATGTGATGTAGATGTTTCTTTTGCCAAAGGCATCTGCAAATGACTTTGAAAACAGAATTCCAATAATCATAAACAGAATTCCGCCAGCATTAAACAGGCTAAATGCAGAGGTTGGAACATCTTTTGGCCACTGAAGATCCGTTAGTCCCATTCCAATCAGGGAATTATTGAGGGATTCAATAAATCCGGAAAACCCAGTATCTTTTAAAAAAACTTCTTGTGCTGCAGGATCTAAATAATATTTAAAATAAAAAACATACATACCACCTTTTAAGGATAAGGTTATAAATACCAAAATCGTAACTAATAACATAACAAGCCAGGGACCATTTTTGGATAAATCTCTAAAATCCTGTTTAACTGAAGATTGCTGATTTTCTGTAGGAATGATCCTTTCCCTGGTGGTAAAAAAAGTAATCAACAGACAAATTACTCCAATAAAAGCAAATAATAACATTGTGTTTTTAAATCCTTCAGCTTTGTCACCATGACCTAAAATTAAAACTAAAGGCAATAAAAGTGACTGAATTATAAATTGTGCTACCATCACAGCGACAAAGCGATAGCAGGAAAGGCTGTTTCTTTCTTTCATATCACCCGTTAGTACACCGCTCAAAGCAACATACGGCAAATTATTTGCTGCATAAATTAATACTAAAAAAAAGTAAGTCAGTAATGTGTAGATGATTTTACCTCTTAATCCAAAATCAGGAGTTAAAAAAGTTAAGACTGAAGCTAATCCAAAAGGTAATGCGGTCCATAATATCCAGGGTCTGAATTTTCCCCATCGGGTTCTGGTACGGTCAGCAATAACGCCCATGATAATGTTAAAAAAAGCGCCTGTAAAACCCCCAATAAAAATAATGATACTTGCAGTTCCCGCAGGAATTTTATAAACATCTGTGTAAAAGAAAGCCAAAAAGGTGAGTAAAGTCTGAAAGATTAAATTCGCTGCAAAATCGCCTAAACCATATCCTGTTTTTTCTAATACTGAAAGCTTTTGTGATGTGTTATTCATACGGAGAACGGTTGTTTTTTTTCTTCCATCAGTCATTATGCTGATTAAAATTTTAGATAGATTATTATCAGGAAATGAACTGATATTTTTATTCGTTTTAATAATAAAACAAACGTAAAAATAGTTGGAAAGCTTAAATAAGATTGTCACTTTTGAAGCGTTTAATATCACTTTTGAAGCATAATTTTATTACAGTGAATCCATTAAAAATAAAATACTATTTTAGCTTTTTAGTAAAAAAAAACTACTCAGGTAACGTTAATTATTTCACTTTTCATTTTGTTTATATGCGTGTTTTATACCTTTTATTTATTATACCTTTTCTTTTTATAAGCTGCAACAGAAAGCAGGACAATAGTGAAAATCATAAATATACCAATGATTTAATCAAAGAAACGAGTCCGTATCTTTTGCAGCATGCACATAATCCTGTTGACTGGAAAGCATGGAATAAAGAAGCTTTAGACAAAGCAAAGGCAGAGAATAAGCTTATTATTATTTCCGTAGGTTATTCTGCCTGTCACTGGTGTCATGTGATGGAAGAGGAGAGTTTTGAAAACGAAGCCATAGCGAAACTAATGAATGATCATTTTATTAGTATAAAAGTGGACAGGGAAGAACGTCCTGATATTGATCAAATATACATGAATGCGGTACAATTGATGACAGGCAAAGGCGGATGGCCGTTAAATTGTATTGCTCTTCCGGACGGTCGTCCTATTTTTGGCGGAACTTACTTTACTAAAGAGGAGTGGACAAAAGCATTAACTGAACTTTATGATTTGTATAAAAACAATCCTGAAAAAGCAACTGAATATGCTGATAAATTAGTAAAAGGAATCCAGGACTCACAGTTAATTGCAGTCAATAATGATGAAGTAAGTTTTGAAAATTTAGAGATTTTTACCGCCGTAAAGTCATGGCAAAAGGACTTAGATTATAAGCAGGGAGGCTTAGTTGGCGAAACGAAATTTCCAATGCCGGGCACTTTAAGTTTTCTGCTTCGCTACGGTATCCAGAATAATGACAAATCGATTCAAAAATATGTGCAGACCACGCTTGTGAAAATGGCTGATGGCGGAATTTACGATGCCGTTGGTGGTGGTTTTGCAAGGTATTCAGTAGATGCTAAATGGCATATCCCTCATTTTGAGAAAATGCTGTATGATAATGCACAATTAGTAAGCTTATATTCTGATGCATATCTTGTAACCAAAGATGAGTTATACAAAAAAACGGTTCTTGAAACACTGGATTTTGTAGAGAGGGAGCTTATGGCTTCTAATGGGGCATTTTATTCTTCCTTAGATGCAGACAGCAAAAATAAAGAAAACAAACTGGAAGAAGGTGCTTATTATGTCTGGACGCAACAAGAGTTAAAGTCCATATTAAAGTCTGATTACAGTCTTTTTCAAAAATATTATAATATTAATGAGAACGGTTTATGGGAAAATCAGTCGTATGTTTTATTTAAA
The DNA here is from genome assembly GCF_010645065.1 of Flavobacterium fluviatile. Taxonomy (GTDB): domain Bacteria; phylum Bacteroidota; class Bacteroidia; order Flavobacteriales; family Flavobacteriaceae; genus Flavobacterium; species Flavobacterium fluviatile. Next base: position 67,922 of record NZ_JAADZW010000012.1, read on the forward strand.
AGCCAGTCTAATAAAGATTTTGCAATAAGAAATAAGCTGACCCTAAAGGAATTAAGTGCAAAAGTAAAAAGCTGGAAGCAGATATTATTGGCAGCCAGAAACGAACGGACGCGACCTCATTTAGACAATAAGACACTTACTTCATGGAACGCTTTAATGCTAAAGGGTTATATTAGCGCTTATAAAACATTCCGCACTCCTCATCATAAAGAAATTGCTTTAAAAAATGCTGATTTTATTGTGGCTAATCAGCTTAAAAAAGACGGGAGTTTATTTCACAGCTACAAAGATGGTAAAAGCAGTATCAATGGTTTTTCAGAAGATTATGCCATAGTTGCAGATGCTTTTATTGCACTTTATGAAATTACATTTGACGAAAAATGGCTAAACGAGGCAAAACAATTAACGGATTACATGCTCCGGCATTTTTGGGATAAAAAATCAAATATGTTTTATTTTACATCTGATACTTCAGCAAATTTGATTGCCCGAAAAATGGAAATTGCAGACAATGTAATTCCCGGTTCCAATTCTATTCTGGCTCACAATTTATTTCTGTTAGGGCATTATTACTCTAATGATCTATATGCTAAAACAGCTCTAAAAATGTTAAATAATGTAAAAGCAGATGCATTGCAATCTCCGGCTGAATATTATAACTGGCTTAATTTAATGCTGAATTATACGGATGAATATTTTGAAGTTGCTCTTTCGGGAAAAGGCGCTATAAGCAAGATGATGCAGCTGCAAACGTATTATCTGCCAAATATTCTTATTGCAGGATCGACAAAAGAAAGCACCATTCCAATTTTACAAAATCGTTTTATAGACAATGAAACCTATATTTATGTTTGCGTAAACAATGCCTGCAAAAAGCCTGAAAAGGAGGTTGGGATAGCTGTTTCTAAAATAAAAAATAGCTTGTAGATTCTACCGATTTTTTTCGTTATAATTCCTTATTTGATTTTTAATCTGTATAAGATTTTCAAAACAGCTATGCAGTAAAGATGTTTTGCTTAAAAGTCATTAAGCAACCAGTTGTTTTTTTCAGAAATTAATAAATACCGATGATAACAGAGTATTGTTTTTCGGCTACATACTTCTTTTTATTATTACTTCTTAGATAAGGTTTATTTCTGTGTTTTGACTTTAGATTTTATAATAAACTTCAACGCTAACTGATTATAGTGCAAAATATTTTATCTATAAATAAATAAAATATTTTTAATTAGGCATTTTTATTTAAAATCATTAAAAAAAATATCAAACAACCGATTGTGTATTAAAATATTTTTTTATATTTGTAATAAATACACTTATTAATTATAGTGTATTATATAATTTGAATTTTTGATATTCTTAATATGTGATATTATGCCAAAAATTAAGTTAAGAAATAATTTTTTAGGCAGAATTTAAAAAGGTAATAATTGGTTATATGCTGCCTGTACGTAGTTTGTAGCTAATGTTAGTTAGTGTTAGTTTTTAAATTAAAGCCGGAAGTTAAAAATCCCTTTCGGCTTTTTTATTACAAAATCACATCAAAGAGGGATTGTTATTGTACCACTTTACTGTTGGCACAATAAGACATTATATTTAGGCTTATGGTGATATTACTTGCTAAAACAGTTTTGCAATTTTTCAATGAAGAAAATAAAGCTGCACATCACCAGGCAAGTTTACAGTATTGAAGAGTACGACAAACAGGCCGGGTAAAAGATAACTACAAATGAGAAAACCACATAATTGATTATAAACCCAAAAAACTATAACATGAAATTTAATATCACGATGCTATTGCTGTTTTGTTGTATTACAACCATTGAAATAACAGCACAAAACCCCATTATTAAACATATTTTTACCGCTGATCCTTCGCCTATTGTCCATAAAGACACTTTGTTTTTATATACTGGGCATGATGTAGCGACAGAAGCAGACACCAATTATAAAATGTCAGACTGGCACGTGTTTTCTACCACAGATATGGCTACATGGAAAGATCATGGTGCGCCGCTCTCACCAGAAACCTTTTCATGGGCAACAGGAGATGCTTATGCAGCTCAGTGTATTGAAAGAAACGGTAAATTTTATTGGTTTGTTTCCACATTTCATAAAAAAAGTGAGGTTAGTGAAGGAGGAGCAGCTATAGGTGTTGCAGTTTCAGACAGACCAGCCGGACCTTTTAAAGATGCAATAGGTAAAGCGCTTGTAATTAATGAAATGACTACTGACATGAAATATGCATGGGATGATATCGATCCTTCTGTATTTGTAGATGATGATGGGCAAGCTTATCTGTTTTGGGGAAATGGAAGCTGTAAATGGGTTAAGCTCAAAGAAAATATGACAGAGATGGAGGGCGGGATTACTACTTTCAAACCCAAAAACTATATTGAAGGACCCTGGGTATATAAAAGAAAAGATCTTTATTATTTAGTATATGCAAGTGCAGGTACAAAACCTGAAATGATAGAATACTGTACTGCTAAGAGTCCAACCGGACCATGGACCTATCAGGGAATTATCCAGGAGAATGTAAATAATAGTTTTACAACACATCCGGGAATTATAGATTATAAAGGAAAATCATACTTTTTTTACCATAATGGAGCCTTGCCTACGGGGGGGAGTTACAGACGTTCTGTTTGTGTAGATTATATGTATTACAACACGGATGGGACTATTCAAAAAGTAATACAAACTACCAAAGGAGTAAGTAAAATATAGTAATACATTATCTTGGTATCTAATGAAAAATAAAATCAGTTTCATTTTTATATGCTTTAATTTAATTTTTCAAACTGCAATCTCTCAGGAGGAATTTGCTCAAAACCCAATCATATTTGCCGATGTTCCGGATCTGGCCATAATCAGGGTAGGATCAGACTATTATATGAGCAGTACTACAATGCACATGAATCCTGGTGTACCTATTATGAAGTCTAAGGATCTTGTTAACTGGAAACTTATTAATTATGCTTACGATACATTAGGCGATATACCGGAATTGAATTTAACTAACGGTAAAAGTACTTATGGAAGAGGCTCCTGGGCAAGTAGTTTGCGTTTTCACAAAGGAATATATTATGTAACCACTTTTTCGGGAACAACCGGAGAAACTTATATTTTTAAAACCAAAGATATAGAAAAAGGAAACTGGCAAAGGGTATCTTTTAAACCGTCCTATCATGACCATTCTTTGTTTTTTGATGATGGCAGATCTTATTTAATTTATGGATCCGAAAAAATAAAACTGGTTGAATTAAATGAAGAACTCACAGGAATAAAAGATGGTTCTTCCGAAAAAGTTATTATTGAGAATGCCAGTAAGCCTGCAGGAGATAATATTATGCTGGGCTCTGAAGGCTCTCAATTGTTTAAAGTTAATGGAAAATATTATCTGTTTAACATTTGCTGGCCAAAAGGAGGAATGCGTACGGTTGTCATACACAGAGCTGACAATATTAATGGTCCATGGGAAGGAAAAATAGGCTTACAGGATTTAGGCGTTGCACAGGGAGGACTTATTGATACACCAGACGGACGCTGGTTCTCGTATCTTTTTCGCGATTTTGGTGCGGTAGGAAGAATTCCTTATCTGGTTCCTGTGAAATGGGAGAACGGCTGGCCAATATTAGGGAAAAATGGGAAAGTGCCCGAAACAATAGAGCTGCCTGTTAGCAAAGGATTAATTCCCGGACTTGTTAATACTGACGAATTCAGTCGCAAGAGAGGCGAAAAAGGGCTTCCGTTAGTGTGGCAATGGAACCATAATCCGGATGATAAACTCTGGTCAGTAACAGAAAGAAAAGGTTATCTGCGCCTTAGGACGGGAAGAATTGACACTGATTTCCTTTTAGCAAGAAACACACTTACACAACGCACCATTGGTCCTGCCTGTACAGGTTCAGTTTCATTGGATGTTTCCAAAATGAAAGACGGAGATTTTGCAGGATTAAGTGTTTTGCAAAAAGAGTATGGATTAGTAGGCGTGAAAGCTGAAGGAAGTAAAAAGGCAATTGTAATGGTAAGTGCTAACAATGATATTTCTGCAGAAATACAGCGTATTCCTTTGCATCAGGATCAGATTTATTTCAGGATTGATTGCGATTTTACGAATAAAAAAGACGAAGCTAATTTCTTCTATAGTTTAGATGGAAAGATTTGGAACCCGATAGGCGAAACTTTGAAAATGAAGTACACCATTCCGCATTTTATGGGCTATCGTTTCGGGTTGTTTAATTATGCCACAAAAGGAACAGGCGGATTCGTTGATTTTGATTGGTTTAGAATTAAAAATTAAAAAAAAGCAAAAAAAATATGGCAACAAATAAAAATGCTAAAAGTGAATATCTGTTCAGTCTCCGAATTTTAATACTTATATTCGGATTAATAATTCCTGCTTTAGTTATCTGTCAGCATAAAAAGAAAGCAGAAAAATCAGCATTTAAAACGCTTCATTACCGCAATCTGTTTAAAGAAGCTGGCTACAGCCAGACTGAAATAGACAATAAAGTAGCACAGGCCTATTATGATGTATTTGAAGGACCAAATAAAGTATATTTTGAAGAAGGAGATACTTTAGGATATGTTTCTGATGTGAAAAATAAAGATGCCCGTACCGAAGGAATGTCATATGGAATGATGGTTGCCGTTCAGCTCAATAAAAAAGAAGTTTTTGACCGTATCTGGCGATGGTCTGTAAAATATATGCAGCATCAGGATGGACCAAGGCAAGGTTATTTTGCGTGGAGTGTAAATCCTGAAACTAAAAAACAAAATTCGGCTGGATCTGCATCTGATGGGGAATTGTATTACATAACCAGCCTGCTTTTTGCGTCGAACAAATGGGGTAATGATACAGGAATTCATTATTATAATGAAGCAAGAAAAATATTAGATGCCATGTGGAAAAAAGATGGCACAGGTAATATTTATAATATCATAAATACAGCGCATAAGCAAATATCTTTCGTACCGGAAGGAGGCGGGTATAACTGGACAGATCCGTCCTATCATGTTCCTGCATTCTATGAAATATGGGCTTTGTATGCCAAAGACGGCCATGAACAGTTTTATAAAGAATGTGCTGAAGTTTCGCGTAATTTTCTGCATAAGGCATGTCATCCCGTTACAGGCTTAAATTCAGATTATACTGAGTTTAACGGAGAACCGCATCCCACACCATGGATGCCTCCCGGATTTCGTTACGATTCATGGCGCGTTCCAATGAATATTGCAATGGATTATACCTGGTACGGAAAAGATAAAAAGTGGCAGGAAGAATATGCTGTGAAATTTCAAAACTTCCTCAGGTCTAAAGGTATAGAAACGTTTGTAGATCAATACAATCTTGATGGTTCCACACCAGATTTTATTCTACAGGCAGGACCAGTCAAAAAACTCAGACACTCGATAGGATTAGTAGCAACTTCAGCTACAGCATCACTGGTCAATCCGGATAAAAAGAGTATTGATTTTGTTCATGCGCTTTGGAATGCTAAGCTAGAACCTTATGAAGATGGTTACTTTGATCCGTATTATGATGGGCTAATGTATCTCTTTAGCCTTATGCACCTTAGTGGGAATTACAAAATTATACATCCGGCAGTAAAATAAAATTTTAATCAAAAAATAAAAATATGAAACAGTATGCAGTTGTAATGCTATACGCATTTATTTTCTCAGGTTTTGCAGGTTTTTCACAAGCAAGTCAGGTTTCCATTGTGGAGGATTTCAAACCCTCGTCAGTTAATCAGCCCGGTCAGGAATATCCGCAGGTGAATTCTCAGGGTTATGCGCGCTTTCAAATTTTGGCTCCTGAAGCCAAGTCAGTGGTTGTAAGTCTTGGTTTAGGAGGAGCAAAGGGTGGTACTGCTCTCACCAAAAGCGAAGATGGCTATTGGAGAGGTACTACTGCTAATACCATGGATGAAGGTTTTCATTATTACCATGTGACCATCGATGGAGGCGTTTTTAACGATCCGGGCGCACTTCATTTTTATGGCTCTGTACGTTGGGAGAGCGGTATCGAAATTCCGGCACACGATCAGGATTTTTATGCCCTAAAGGATGTTCCTCACGGAAATGTACAGCAAATTCTTTTTCCGTCAAAAAGCACCAATACTTCACGAAGAGCTTTTGTTTACACTCCGCCCGGTTACCATAAAGAGAAATCTAAACAATATCCGGTTTTGTATTTGCAGCATGGCTGGGGAGAAGATGAAACCGCATGGAGCAATCAGGGACGTGTAAATTTAATCATGGATAATTTGATTGCAGAAGGAAAAATCAAACCCTTTATTATTGTAATGACTTACGGAATGACAAATGAAGTTAAGTTTGGTGGTTTGTCAAGTTTCAAAATAGAGCCTTTTCAAACCGTTCTTGTGGATGAATTAATTCCGTATGTTGATTCAAATTTTCGTACAGTTGCCAATCATGGTAATCGTGCAATGGCAGGCTTATCTATGGGAGGTATGGAAACAAAAAGTATAACACTTAACAAACCAGAAGTTTTCTCTCACTACGGACTCCTTAGTGGCGGAACTTATAAACCAGAGGATATTAAGGATAAATCAAAAGTAAAACTTATCTTTTTAAGTTGTGGAAGCAAAGAGCGTCCTGATGGTGTTAAAAATGCTGTATCGACCCTTAAAAATGCTGGTATAAATGCTGTCTCTTACGTTTCTGATAATACCGGACATGAATTTCAAACCTGGCGCCGAAGCTTCAAAGAATTAGCTCCACTTTTATTTAAACAATAGATTTTCAATAGTAGCAATCCATTGATCTAAACAAGTAGAATTGCGTCTGACAGTTTTTTTTTTTAAATGAGCCAAGAATAATATTCATCAGCAAGAACCTGCTTAACTGGATTAATAAATTATAATCTAAAACTATGTATAAACTTAATAACGTTTCAACAATATTTTTTAAATCAAAGAGAATTTTAGGGAAACAAGCAATACTTTCTTTTTGTTTTTTCGGACTGTCAGGTATTTCTTTTTCTCAGAAATTAACTTTAAATGAAAAGGAATATTTTGAAACTCCCGGGCTTAATGTCTGGGTTTTTAATAATGAATACAACGGAATGTTTCTTGACGAAAAAACGGCCGGAATTGAATTTATCCATCATGGTGTCAGAACGGTAACCGGAGGCGCAATAAGGCTTCAAAACACCCCCGAACAATGGGATTTAATTCCAAAAATGATTGGCAGAAAAGTTGACAAGTCAAACAATGCGATTGAAGTTACACTGAGATATGAGCAATTTAATTTTGACTCAAAAATTATCGTTACACCAAAAGATAAAGGCTTTGTTATGGATGTCATATTAGACAAACCAATACCCAAAGAGCTGGAAGGGAGAGCGGGATTTAATTTAGAGTTCATTCCAACTTCTTATTTTGAAAGCAATTATTTAATCGATGGAAAAGCCGGGACTTTTCCAAGATATCCTTCAGGTAATACAGAAATTAAGCCTTTATCTCAAAAAATTCCACAATTTTCCAATCATACCACATTTGACGATCGTGGAAAAAATGAATTCATCGCTACACTGCCTTTAGAATCCGGTAAAACCTTAATTTTTGCACCAGAAAATCCTGAGCGTACTGTGAAGATTCACTCTCAAAATCAGGATGTAATGCTTTTTGACGGAAGAAACTTAGGGCAGAATGGCTGGTTCATAGCGCGAAGCATTCTTCCTGCAAATAAAAAAGGGAAAGTATTGACCTGGTACGTAGAACCCAATGTGATACCAAACTGGTTAAGAAAACCTGTCATAGGATTTTCACAGGTAGGGTATATGCCGCAACAAAAGAAGGTAGCTGTTGTCGAACTTGACAAAAGCGATAAAGTATTGAGTTCTGCTTCAATTTTTAAACTTAATGAGGATGGAAAATTTGTTGAGAAACTGAAAGCAGATGTCAAAGTTTGGGGAAATTATCTAAGGTATAATTATGTCCAGATTGATTTCAGTACAATTAAAGAAAAAGGGATTTATTATATTCAATATGGGGATGAAAAAACAAATACTTTTCAGATTGAAGATGATGTATATGCAAAAGTTTGGCATCCTACCATGGATGTGTGGTTTCCTGTACAAATGGATCACATGGAAGTGAACGAGGCATATCGGGTTTGGCATGGAAAACCATTTTTAGATGATTGTCTTCAGGCACCATTAAATCATGAACATTTTGATGGATATAAACAGGGACCTGCTACGGATACTAAATACAAACCATTAGAGCGTATTCCGGGAATGTCTGTGGGAGGCTGGTTCGATGCCGGTGACTTTGATATTCAAACTTTTTCACATGTTAGCGTTATCAACAGTTTTGTAGAATCCTGGGAGGCATTCAAAGTGACCAGGGACGAAACTTATATCGATCAAAAAACACAATTTGTAGATATTCACCGTCCTGACGGCCAGCCGGATATATTACAGCAAATTGAACATGGGGTATTAAATCTTGTTGCGCAGGTTGAAAATATTGGTCATCCGGTAAGAGGAATAATTGTACCCAATCTCCATCAGTATCATCATTTAGGGGATGCTTCTACCGAAACAGATAATCTTCCTTATAATCCGTCTCTTAAACCGTATGAATCGAATGGAGTCTCCAGCGGAACACCAGATGACAGATGGGCATTTACAAACCGGACTTCATTTCTTGATTATAGAACTGCAGGAGCTTTGGCTTCAGCAAGCAGGGCCCTCAAAGGATATAATGACGAACTTTCTGCTAAATGTCTGGCTATTGCAATAAAGCTAACCAAAGAGGCGGCAGAATTGGATAAAAAAGCAAAGCCTGATGAAAGCCCAATGTCAAGATGGGGCAAAGGGAGCGATATGATTGCAATATTACAGCTTTATTTAACTACAAAAGAAAATCAGTACAAAACAGCTTTTTTAGATAAAATCTGGAAATCACTGGAAGAAAATTTAGAGTTTAATATCAATTCTGCTCTCCTGGCTTTACCGGCTATGGATGATAATTATAAATTAAAATTGCGAGCTTATGTACTTAAATATAAAGAAAGTATAGACAATGAAAATGCTGATAATCCTTATGGTGTTCCTTTGGTAAAAAGAGGCTGGGGAGGCACTTCTCAGGTTATTAATTGGGCAAGTACGAATTATTATATCCATAAAAATTATCCTGACATTTTAGATAAGGAATATGTTTATCAGGGATTGAATTATATTTTTGGCTGTCATCCTTATTCTAATTTATCTTTTGTAAATGCAGTAGGGAACAGATCTAAAAAAGTAGCTTACGGAGGCAATAGAGCTGACTTTACAACAATTGCAGGAGGAGTGGTTCCGGGACTTATTTTTCTGAAGCCGGACTTTTTAGAGAATAAAGATGACTGGCCTTTTTTTTGGGGAGAAAATGAATGTATTATTGATGGAGGTGCCTGGTATGTATTCCTTGCAAATGCAGTAAATGATTTGGCTGAAAAAAAATAATTTAAACTTTAAAAAACTAAAAATGAAACAATTATTTGTTATAATTATTATAATCCTCTGCATGTGTTTTCAATTAGTTATGGGGCAGGAAGCAAAAATAGTAGAAGATTTTAGACCTTCAACAGTTAATCAGCCCGAAAGAAAATTTCCTCAGGTTAATTCTCAGGGTAGGGTGCGTGCCAGTATTTTTGCACCAAAAGCAAATAAAGTTCAGCTTGACCTTGGCGGTGTTAAGTATGATATGGTAAAAGATGCTAATGGTATATGGACAGGTGATTCTGATCCGCAGGATGAAGGATTTCATTATTATCAGTTAAATATAGATGGTGCTTCTGTACCCGATCCGGGAACTTTATATTTCTATGGTGCCGGCCGATTAGGTAGCGGAATAGAAATTCCTGCGAAAGATCAGATTTTTTTTCAATTAAAAGACGTACCTCATGGTCTTGTGAGTGAAAATATTTACTTCTCAAAGCAAACAAATTGCTTTAGACGCTGTTTTGTTTATACGCCACCTGATTATCATAAAAACACAAAAACACGTTATCCTGTACTTTATTTACAACATGGCAGCTTCGAGGATGAAACAGGCTGGTCTTCGCAGGGAAAAGCAAATCTGATTTTAGATAATCTGATAGCTGCAAAACAAGCAAATCCCATGATTATCGTAATGGATAATGGATATGCTTATAAACCACAAAATAATCAGGGGGACCAAAAAGAACAATTGGTATCTGTTTTTGAAGAGGTTTTAATCACCGAAATTATTCCCATGATTGACAATAAGTTTCGAACAATAGCTAATCGGGACTACAGGGCTATAGCAGGTCTTTCAATGGGAGCTAATCAAACTATGAGAATTATGATGAACCATCTGGATATTTTTTCTCAGTACGGCGGATTCAGCGGTACATCAAATTATCCTGATAAAGATGTGATTGATGTTGCTACATTTTTAGACGGAAAATATAAAGATGGGGATGCGCTTAATAAAAAAATTAAACTTTTTTGGCTGGGGTTAGGCACTAAAGAACCTGATCCTTTTCCTAAATCAATTGGTGCTTTTAGGGCGATGTTAGATCAGCAGAAAATTAAATATGAATATTATGAATCGCCCGGGACAGCTCATGAGTGGCTTACATGGCGAAGATGCTTATATCAATTTGCTTCAAAATTATTCAGGTAAAATTTTAAAGGGGATTAAAGACTTTAGAACGATTTATTTTTGTATTAAACAATGTAATATAAAGTATTGTTTGGGTGTGTTTTAACTTTTTTTATTAAATTTGATGTAAGAATTTATATCGATAATCATTATGGAAAAGTTAAAACGCCCGGTTTATCTAAAACCAGATACTGATGATTTTTTTAAAAAGATTCGCAAAGAAGTTAATGAAACTGTTTTACAAAATTCATCATTATACCGGTTTAATATCATAAAGTCTATAGGACTTGTTCTTTTCTTCTTTTTATTTTATGCCTGTATTCTTTGGTTTGGAAACAGTACTCCTTTATTATTTTTATTTTACATTTTGTGCGGAATAACAATGATTGTACTTTTTATCAATGCTTTTCATGATGCTGCACACGGAGCATTGTTTAAAAAACCAAAGCACAATCAGTGGTTTATGTATGTTTTAGAACTTTTCGGCAGCAATCACTGGCTTTGGACACGACGTCATATTAATCTTCATCATGCTTATCCAAATGTTCCCGATTGGGATGTTGATATAAAACAAAGCGATATCATCAGAATTTTTCCTAATAGCCCACTTTTTGATTATCATAAATATCAGCATATATATATGTGGTTCATCTATCCATTATATAGTCTCAATTGGATTTACATCAGGGATTTTAAAGATTTTTTTGGTAAAAAAGATAATTACGTAAAAAAAGTTGTCGAAAAAATTCCGCCAATAGAAGTTTACAGACTATTTGCTGCAAAAGCAATAAATCTTTTTTATTTACTTTTTATTCCAATGCTTCTGTTAAATCAACCCTGGTATATGGTTTTATTTGCATGGATTACAATGCACATGTGCGGAAGTGCACTTGGTGTTGTGGCACTCGTTTCTACCCATGTAGATGAAGATGCACATTTTCCGACAGCAGATGAAGATGGAAATCTTTCTGCTACCTGGGCAATGCACCAAATGATTGTAACAAAGGATTTTAGTACCAATAGCAAACTGGCTAATTTTTTATATGGAGGTTTTACACATCATGTAGCGCATCATCTTTTCCCATCAGTAGGGCATACTTACTATCCTTACATTACACCTATAATAAAGCGTTATGCAGAAGAGTATGATCTTCCTTACACTTCTTATCCATTTTACCATGCAATACGCTCTCATTTTCGAATGTTAAAAGAAAAGGGGGTTCACGATAATATTTTAACAACAGGAGAAATTTAATGGAGCAGATAATTATTAATATTTATAGCCGGAAAGTTTTTGTTCCGGCTTTTTGTTTTAAATTGCTAAAGTTTCACTTTTTATATTTCATATATTTATTTTTTTTGGGAATGTCAAGTCAGCTTAAAATATTATTTATGTCGAAAATTATCAAATTTTTGTTTTTTCAGTTTTCTCTTTTTTGGATTGTTTTTTCACATGCCCAAAATAAGGTTTATACCTCTGAAGTTATCGTTGCTGATACAACTTTTGTAAATTTAAAAGACTACAGTAAAGATTTTATCTACGATATGAAATATGCTACTGACGATAATTTTTTAAAAGCTAAAGTCTATGATTGTGCCGAATGTTTTTTGCGTTTAAAAACCGTCAAAGCTCTTGTTGAAGCCAACAAGGACTTTATGAAGAAAGGGTATAAAATAAAATTATATGACTGTTACAGACCGTTATTCATCCAGAAAAAAATGTGGGAGATAGTTTCGAACCCCGAGTACGTGGCAGACCCAAAAAAAGGCTCCATCCATAACAGGGGAGGAGCCGTTGATATTTCGATAGTTGATGCCAAAGGTATTGAAGCTGATATGGGAACACCATTTGATTTCTTTGGGATTCAGGCCAGTCATAATTACAATAAACTTTCAAAAGAAGTACTCTCAAACAGAAAATTTCTTAAAAAAATAATGGCTAAAAATGGATTTAACTCATTTGATTCAGAGTGGTGGCATTATAATTTAAAAACGGGTTTAAATGATAAGGTTTCCAATCAAAAATGGGATTGCGAATGATTATTATTCAACACATCTCATATTTTCCATGAAGTAAGTGGCAGGCTGGTATGTTTTTCCATTCATTTCTGATGTAATTTCGCCTCTTATGATATAATCTTCTGTTGCAGTTAAATATTTAATTCGCATGATAGTCACAGGTGATTTTTTCAGTTCTTCATAATTATCTTTCACAAACATAAAAATTCCGGTATTGATTCGGTTGTTAAAATCTTTATCATGAAGAAGCGTTCCGCAATTTTCCTGATTGATATGCATTAAAGTAACCACTTTGCCATTCTGTAATTGTAAAAAAACTTTTGAATTTTTATCAAAACAATTGGCTTTAATAAAATCCTTGCTCTTTTGGATTAGCTGCAGATTTAATGTTGGCAGGCCATCAGTTTGTGCCAATGAAAAAAAGACATAGTTGGAAGTATTGCCAAAGTTCCTTTCACTGATTAAATACTCATTTGTAACTTTATAAGTACCAATTGAATCCGTAACATTTGCACTGTATTCGCATGGTTTTTGGGCAAATGAGCTAAAAGTTAAGAGAAAAAAACTCAGTGTTATTAAGTATTTCATTTTTAATTTATTTTTCTGCAAATTAAAACTATTTTGTTGTCATTTTTATCAGTTGTAAAAAAACAATATAAATTTCCTCCGTTTTTTATCTTCCATTTTTTTCGAATGTTTTCTACTGTATCCGGAAAGTTTCTGGTTGTAACATTTGCCTGTTGATTTAAAAGCTCCGTTTTCATATCATTTTTGCTATATGAAATTACTTTTTCAATTTCAAAAACTCTTCCCGGAAAATCAATTAACTCGCCTGAAGTATATAAATGGGAATGTTTATGAAGTTTATTTATTTTAAATGAACTGCTGACTTCATCAAAACCACCTGATTTCATAATGGCAGAATTGGGCTCGTACAAGAATTTTTGTGGTAAATGATACGATGCATATTCAGTTTTGCCTAAAACAAATTCAAAAGTTTCGGTTTTGCCCCTTAAAATATTAGCCGTTTTTATAGTTGTTTCACCAGAATAATGATTGTGGATTTCAAAAAGCAGTTCTTTTACTTCGTTTTCCAAAGCTATGATATGAATGTTTTTTACAAATTTCAATTCAGATAAACCAGCCGATATATCTAATAATGGCGCCGTTTTAATTAAAATTGAATCCGTTTTTTTAAAGTAAAAATCCAATGATTCGGGAACATTCGGCAAACAGTCTTTCAGCATGAAAACCTTGCCTTTTGCATCATTTCTGCGGGATGGATCAATATAAATCCAGTCCCATTTGAAACCTGATTCTGACTCATTTAATATATTTGCAGAATCATCCGCATAACAAAAACAATTTTTTACACCTAGCTGTTCGAAGTTATGTTTTACAATTGCTGATAAATCTGCGTTTATTTCGCAATGTGCGACGACCTTGAATTTTTTTGAAAAATAATAATCATCGACTCCAAAGCCTCCGGTCAAATCTATCAGGGTTTTTCCTGAAATTAAGGAAGCTTTGTAAGCAGCTGTTTTCTCAGAAGAAGTTTGTTCTACTGAAACTTTGGAAGGGTAAATGATTTTTTCAGTAGAAAACCAGGTAGGCAATTTCTCTTTTGCCTTTGATTTGGCTTCAATCTGATTTAAAATTGAAATCCAGTCAACATCAGGAAAAGGATTTTTCTGAAGTGCTAATTTTGCAATGGAAGCACCTGTATTTTGAGATATGAAATCTTGTATGTTTTTGTTTAAAACTGAATTGTTCAATGCTAAATTTTTTCTGTTATGACGGAAACAATTTTGTTGTCAGGAAAAAATTCTTTAAGGATTACTTTTAGCATCGTATAAACCGGAATGGCGATAATCATCCCAACAATTCCAAAAGTAATTCCGCTTATTATCGTAATAAGAAAAATTTCCAGCGGATGCGAATTTACACTTTTTGATGAAATGATAGGCTGACTGATATTATTATCTATGGCCTGAACCAGCAAAAATCCAATTACCACATATATTGTGGTGGGCAAAATCTCTGACCGGAAATCATTGCCTATTAAACTTATCATAGTCAGAATTGCCGCTAAGACTGTACCAATAATGGGACCGATATAAGGTATGATATTTAAAATAGCACATAAAAAAGCGATAACAAGTGCATTTTTATTTCCGAAAATCAGTAAAACAATTAGATATAATATAAATACAACGGTTAACTGCAACAATAATCCTATAAAATAACGGGTAAGTAAATGATTGATTTTGATAATTGAATTTATGATTTTATCCTCATTTGAATCCGGAAGTATTCTTCTCACACCGGTTTTAAAGTCTTGCTGGTCTTTAATGAAGAAAAATGTAATAAAAAAAACAGATACAAGGCCCATTCCCATATCAGCCATAAAATTCATAATAGAATTAATGAAACGGGTAAAATAGTTAAAATCAATTGCAGAAGTTATTTTTGAATCATTCAGAACTTTATTTAAATCCACATGCTGGACATTAAAATAAGCTTCAATATTTCTTTCGGTTTCTATAAACTGTGTCTGCAGCTGATCAGTATCTAAAAGTGCTAAGTTATTGGCCTGCGAAATAATTAATGGCACAAACAAGAAGATAAAACCAACAAGTAAAAGTATGAAAAGTACAACAGCTGTAGTTGCTGCCAATGAATTACTAAATTTTAACTTATTTTTCAGGAGCAATACTAACGGATTAGCAATCAGGCATAATATGAGTGAGATACATAGGTACACAATTACGGTTTGTATTTCGTATAAAAAATATAAAACAATACCAATTATTAAGATTGTAGCTAATGCTCTTAAAATTCCGTTCGAAATAGTTTTAGACGTTATCATGTTTAAAGTTTAGACTATAAATATAGGAAAAAGCATTTTAAAAAAATTAAGGCTTAAACAAAAAGCGGGATGAATGACATCCCGCTTTAAGTATTTTTGTTTGTTGACAGTTATTGAGCAAATGAAGCTCTTGCACCACCTGCTGTAAATATGGCTGATATTCTGTTCTTCTGTCCGTTTGTAAACATATACATAGCTACATCATCAACATAATCCATGTAGTTCATTGTCATTTCTACTGGTGAGCCGGAACAAGTGCTGTAATGAGGATATGCCGGAACCCCGTAATTTTCTTCATTGTGTTTAGGTGTATCTGCCACTAAATCGTTTCCACAGGTTGCATCGCCCCAGATATGGCGTAAATTCATCCAGTGTCCTACTTCATGAGTTGCTGTTCTTCCTAAGTTAAAAGGTGCATTAGCAGCCCCTGATAATCCAAAGTATCTTGGATCAATAACAACTCCATCAGTAGAAGAAGATCCACCGGGAAATTGCGCGTATCCTAAAATTCCACCTCCGATATTACAGGTCCAGATATTTAATTTAGTGGTAGGAGAAGTAGGGGCAATTCCACCCTGAGCCGTTTTTTTCATGGCATCATTTGTACCCCACGACGTTTTGGTAGTAGATTTTCTAATTACCTGATCCAAAACAAAAGTAATTCCAATATTAGCCTTAACACCTGAAAAGAGTGCTGGAACATTGTTGTAATCTGAATTCAGGGCATTAAAATCTTTGTTCAGAATATCAATTTGTGATTGAATCTGAGCGTTAGAAATGTTCTGTGCAGTAGTTCTGTATAAAACATTTACTACAACGGGAATTTCGATTTTGCCATTCACTAAACGGCCGGTAAAGTTGTTTAGAGAGTGTTTAGCTGTAAAAGCCTCAATTTCACTCATTTTAAGAGCCAGTCCCGGATTAGCTTTTAATTGTTCTTCGAAAACTTGTTGTGAAGCACAGCCACGACGTGATACTACATTTGAAGGTGCTTCTGAAGATTCTGTCTGATCATTTTGACAGGAAAATAGCATTAAAGCAGTGATTGCGGAAAAAAAAAATTTTTTTCATGATAAAAGGGGTTTTTGTTATAAAATTGTTTTTAGGTTAAATATTTGTACAATTTTATAACAAAAAACATATTCAGCAAAATTTTTTTAACAATTTGTTTATCAGAATTTTACAAACCCTTATGTAGTCTGGTTCTTACGAAAATGTTAAAAAATAAATTTAGAAGTTAATTCGTACAAAGTTATACTAACTGCCTGTACAACATTCATACTGCTGTTTTTACCAAACATGTTGATATGAACAATTTGATTTGAAATTTTTAAAAGCTCATCAGATATTCCATCAGTCTCACTTCCTGTCAAAAGTGCTACTTTTTTATTTTCAGGAATAATAATTTCTTTTAAGGGCTTGCTGTTACTGGTAATTTCTAAAGCAATAATTTCGAATTGATTTTCAAGCAGATAATCAATCAATTGAGAGTTTTCTTCGATGACAAAATGAGGAACATGAAGATGGGTACTTCTTGATGTTTTATTTATTTTTCTGGGATTTAAAGGAATGTTTTTTCCTAAAAAAATGATATTTTCTACACCGAAAGCTTCACTAATTCTAAAAAGGGAACCAATATTTTGCTGAAAGCAGATATGATCGCAAATAAGAGTTATTGGAAATGCTTTTCTTTCAAATTGATTTTCTTCGTGGGTAAGCTGCACTTTCTGGAGATTAATTGGTGAAAATATAATTAATGATGTTGGCTCCCATTTTTAATGCCTTTTGGCGAACTGCTGCAGGATCATTATTTACTTCGGGATCTTCCCAGCCATCACCAAGATCGCATTCGTATGTGTAAAGTAAAACCAGCTTGTTTTCTACAAAAACTCCAAACGCCTGTGGTCTTTTTGCATCGTGTTCGTGAATTTTTGGCAGCCCGTTTGGAAAAGGAAAAGGTTTTTGAAAAATAGGATGATTAGCCGGAATTTCGACCAGATTGTTATTTGGAAATATTTTTTTGATTTCTTTTCGGATATACTGATCCATTCCATAATTGTCATCAATATGAAGAAAACCGCCTCCGTTTAGATAATTTCTGAGGTTATTTATATCAGAATCGCTAAACACAACATTACCATGTCCGGTCATGTGTACAAAAGGATAAGACAACAAATCCGGATTTCCCGGTTCAACTGTTGAAGGCTTTGCTTTTATCTGGGTCTGAATGTTTGAATTACAAAAACGAATTAAATTTGGCAAAGAAGTAGGATTTGCGTACCAGTCACCGCCGCCACTGTATTTTAGTAAAGCGATTTCTTGTGCAAAAGAAGGGATAGAAATTAATAGAAAAAGATACAATATTTTTTTCATACCATTTAGATTCGGTTAATTTGATATTTCATTAAAAAACACAACGCTATGACAGGCGACAACTGCAGCGGTTTCAGTGCGTAAACGGGTGTTTCCAAGTGTAACGGGCTGAAATTTATTTTCGATGGCCAATGCAATTTCTTTTTTAGAAAAATCGCCTTCGGGACCAATTAAAAGTGTTACATTTTCGTTTGGTTTTAAGGTTTCTTTTAATGATTTTTTATCTGTTTCTTCACAATGTGCAATGAACTGTAATCCATCGTTTTTGTATTTGATAAATTCTTTAAATGAAACTGCGTCGTTTAATTTTGGCAAAAACATTTCATTAGATTGTTTCATAGCCGAAAGGATTATTTTTTCGAATCGATCCTTATTTATTACTTTTCTTTCAGACCTGTCACAAATGATGGGTGTAATCTCATGAATGCCAATTTCGGTTGCTTTTTCTAAAAACCATTCAAAACGGTCGTTCATTTTGGTTGGCGCAACTGCCAAATGTAAATGGAATTTTGGTTTAGGTGATTTTTCTATCGAACGAACTTCTACAATGCATTTGTTATCTGAAGCAAGCGTAATTTCGGTTTCAAATAATAATCCCAAGCCATTTGTTACGTGCAGGATATCCGAGTCTTTTTTTCGTAAAACTTTTATTATATGACGACTTTCTTCTTTATCAAAAGAAAAAGTTTCAGTAGTTTCGTCTATATCCGGATTGTAAAATAACTGCATAATTTAAAATTGTATTCTCGCTTTAGATACTACCGAAGAATCTTCAAAACGTTCTGATAAGTATTTCTGATAACCAACAATTCCTATCATTGCGGCATTGTCTGTAGTGTATTCAAATTTCGGAATAAAAGTTTTCCATCCATATTTTCCTTCACTTTCTTTCAGTCGGTTTCTGATTCCTGAATTTGCTGAAACGCCTCCGCCAATAGCAATTTGTTTAATTCCGGTTTCTTTTACCGCTAATTTTAATTTATCCATCAAAATCTCGATAATGGTATGTTGTACAGAAGCACAAATATCATTTAAGTTTTCTTCGATGAAATTTGGATTTTTCTCTTTATTCTTCTGTATAAAATATAAAATGGCTGTTTTTAAACCGGAGAAGCTAAAATCTAATCCGGGAACTTTTGGTTTTGTAAACAAGAAAGCTTTCGGATTACCTTCTTTGGCATATTTATCAATAAGGGGACCTCCAGGATAGGGAAGTCCAAGTATTTTGGCACTTTTATCAAATGCCTCTCCAACAGCGTCGTCTGTAGTCTCGCCTATAATTTCCATATCAAAAAAGCCGTTCACTTTTACTATTTGGGTATGTCCACCACTAATAGTTAGAGCTATAAAAGGAAACTCCGGTTTGTCGAATCCTTCTTCATCAATAAAGTGAGCCAAAATATGAGCATGCATGTGGTTTACGGCAATCAGCGGAATATTTAAAGCCAGTGATAATGATTTGCTAAATGAACTGCCAACCAGTAATGAACCCATTAAACCTGGACCTTGTGTAAAAGCAATAGCTGTTAATTGCTCTTTTTGTATATTAGCTTTGCGTAATGCTGCGTCAATTACTGGTACAATATTCTGTTGGTGTGCCCTCGAAGCCAGTTCAGGAACAACACCCCCATATTGATTATGAATTAACTGATTTGCTACAACATTTGAGAGTACTTTGTCGTTATGTAAAACCGCGGCGGCAGTATCATCGCAGGAACTTTCGATGGCAAGAATAAAAACCTCTGAATTTTGCATATAAAGGCACAAATTTTGAATTATATTTGACAAATCAAATTTTAACTTTCTTTGATTGTAAAGGAGGAGCCAAAATTAAAGAATTTTTATCAAAAACAGCAGTTCTTTGTCTGTTCAAAATAAATTAAAACAAAACTAAAATAAAAGCAACTATCAAAAAAATCAAGAAAATAATATCAAGGACCCTAATGGGGTTGATTTTACTTGTACTGGTATTTGCTATTACCTTATCTTTGCCTGTGGTGCAAACCCAAATTGCACATTACATTGCTGAAAGACTCAATACTGATTTCAAAACCAATATTAGTATTGATAAGGTGGCGGTAAATGCTTTTGGAGGTGTCAAACTTAAAAAAGTATTGATCCTGGATCATCACAAAAAGATTTTAATTTATTCTGATATTATTACCACTGATATATTGAGTGTCACCAGGCTAATTGATGGAGATTTGATTTTTGGTGATGTTCGACTGACAGGTTTGATTTTTAATCTGAAGACTTATAAAAATGAAGATGAAAATAATATCAATGTTTTTATACGGTTATTTGAATCCGGAAAACCAACCAAATCAAAAAAGCATTTCTTGTTAACTGCCAAGAATGCCTACATAACTCAAGGGGCATTTTCTGCAATTGATGAAAATAAGAAAACTCCGAAGATTATCGATTTTAAAAAACTGAACACTTATATCAGCGATTTCAAATTATACGGATCTGAGATAAATACTAATATCCATAGATTTTCTTTTTTAGATCACAGAGGATTATACGTGTCAAATTTAAGCTCTAAATTCACGTACACCAAAAAACAAATTAAACTTGAAAGTTTAGCAATATCAACCAAAAGATCCAATATTTACGGCAAAGCAATTTTAAATTATAACGTTAAAGACTTTCTGGAATTTACCGATAAAGTAAAATTTGATGTTGCATTAGATTCGGCTTCTCTGGCATCAAATGACATACGTTATTTTTATGATGGCTTAGGCAAAAACCAGCATTTTAGAGTTAAAACTAAAATAGAGGGGCCTCTGAATAACCTTAACCTGAAAAAGTTAAGATTAAGTGACACAAACGGAACAAGGATTATTGGAAATATCAATTTTAAAAATCTTTTAGGAAACAAAACCCAAAAGTTTTCGATGGATGGAAAATTTGATAAACTAATTGCTAGTTATGATAATTTAGCTGTTTTGCTTCCAAATGTTTTAGGAAAAAAACTTCCTAAAGAACTCAAAAGAATTGGTAAAGTTAATATTGTTGGAACTGTAAAAGTGTCAACAACAGATTTAGAATCAAAATTCAAAATGGCTACCGATCTCGGAAATGGAGCGGTTGACCTGCACATGAATAATATTGATTTTATAGATAAAGCTTCCTATTCCGGAAATATTGTTCTGAATAATTTTGATATCGGCACTTTATTGCAAAGGAAAGATATAGGCAAAACTACTCTGAATTTAGATGTTGAAGGAATTGGTTTTACTAAAAAATATTTAAATACAATTATAAAAGGGGATATAGCAAAACTGGATTATAATAAATACACTTATAATAATATTATTGTAAATGGGAACTTTAAATTGCCTTATTACAAAGGAAAAGTTTCTGTTAATGATCCAAACCTAAACCTGAGTTTTGATGGTTTAGTCGATTTAAGCAAACGTGAAAATAAATATGACTTTCATATTAACATTGAAAATTCTGATTTGCGAAAATTAAAATTCGTGAATGATTCGATTTCAAATTTTACAGGAGACGCAATTGTTCAGGTTAGCGGAAATTCGCTGCAAAGTTTACAGGGAAATATTTATATAAAAGATGCTGTTTACCAAAATCCGAAATCAACCTATGTTTTTGATGAAATAACAGTAAATTCAAGTTTTGATTCTGATAAATTGCGAACTATAACTGTTAATTCAACTGACGTTGTAAATGGAAAAATTGTAGGTAAATTTCAATTTGACCAGCTGGATGAATTAGTAATGAATTCTGTTGGAAGTCTTTATACAAATTACAAGCCTCATAAAGTTAAAAAAGGGCAGTTTTTGCGGTTTAATTTCCATGTCTATAATAAAGTCGTTGAAATGCTATATCCGGATATTGAAATTGATTCGAGTACAGTGATGCGCGGAAGGATTGATTCTGATAAGAAAGATTTTAAGTTCAGATTTAAATCGCAAAAAATCACTGCTTCAAAAAATACTTTTGATAATATCCGAATTAATATTGATAATAAAAACCCGCTATATAATGCTTTTGTCGAGCTAGACAGCATCAAAACGCCGTACTACAAGATTCGTGATTTTAATTTGATTAATGTAACATCAAAAGACACAATGTTTGTCCGTTCTGAATTTAAAGGCGGAAATAAAGGGGAGGATTATTTTAATCTGAATTTATATCACACCATAGATAAAAATAAAAACAATATACTTGGAATTCATAAATCAGAAATGAAATTTAAAGACTATTTATGGTATTTGAATGAAGATGAAGAAGATGATAATCAGGTAGTTTTTGATAAAAATTTTAAAAACTTTACCATCGATAATATTATACTATCCCATGAAGACCAAAAAATGGATCTGAATGGGGTAATAAAAGGGACTGATTATAAAGATGTAGTCCTGAATTTTGAAAATGTAGATATCAATAAAATAACACCCTTAAATAATAAATTTGTTTTTAATGGTAATCTGAACGGAAGCATAAATTACAAGCAAAACAAAAACATCTATCAGCCAACTGCATCTATTGAAATTGACCATTTAAATCTGAATAAGATTGATTTAGGAACTTTGAAGTTTGATATTTCAGGAGATCAAACCTTTAAAAAGTTTACTATAAATTCGTCTATAGAAAATAATTTTGCAGAATCTTTCAGGGCAGAAGGGAGTTTTGCAGTTCAGAATAAGGAGACAATGCTGGATTTGAAATTAAAGCTTGATGGCTTTAATCTGGCAGCTTTAAGCACCATTGGGGGTAACGTTCTGTCTAATATACGAGGAACTGTGTCCGGAAATGCAGCAATAGCGGGCAATCTTAAAAAACCGGAAATAAACGGCAGGTTATATGTTGAAAAAGCAGGTATGACCGTAACCTATCTCAATACTGACTACGAATTAAATAATCGGACAGTTATAGATTTAACTGACGAAAAGTTCCTATTTAGAAATAATCAGCTAACAGATACCCGGTTTGGGACTAAAGGATTGCTCAATGGTAGCATAGAACATACAAATTTTGGAGACTGGAAATTGGATTTAACGATAACTTCAAAAAAATTGTTGGCATTAGATACAAAAGACAGTGAAGACGCTGCATATTTTGGTACGGCTTTTATCAATGGTACAGCAAGTATAACAGGACCAACAGAAGCGTTATTTATTAAAGTAGATGCGAAATCTGAGAAAGGAACGCAAATAAAAATACCAATTAGTAATGTACAAAGTGCCGGAGATAAGAGCTTTATTCATTTTATTACACCAAAAGAAAAATTTAATCAGTCTAAAGGAATTGTAGAAACAACAAGAGATTATAACGGACTGGAACTGGAATTCGATTTTGACATTACTCCTGATGCGGAAATTGAAGTTATTTTAGACAGGGATTCGGGACATGGCATGAAAGGTAAAGGATACGGTTCCTTATTATTTAAAATTAATACGCTTGGCAAATTTAATATGTGGGGAGATTTTCAGGCTTATGAAGGAACTTATAATTTTAAATACGGCGGGTTAATAGATAAAAAATTTGCTGTTAAAAAAGGAGGTTCAATTATTTGGGAAGGAAACCCTATGAGAGCACAATTAAATTTAGAAGCTGTTTACAGAACAATTGCTAACCCCGCAGTTTTATTGGAAAATTCTTCATTCAATAAAAAAGTTCCTGTTGAGGTGGTCATTGGTTTAAGAGGGGATTTAGCTAGTCCTGAGCCTAATTTTGATATTCAGTTTCCTTCTGTAAGTAGTGTTTTGAAATCAGAAATACAATATAAACTCGATGATAAGGATATTCGTCAGACCCAGGCTTTATATTTGTTATCGACAGGTTCTTTTATGAGTACGGATGGGTTTAGCCAGGGAGATTTATCCGGAACATTTGCTGAAACGGCTTCTAGTTTATTAGGAGATATAATTAAATCTGATAATGATAAAATTAATGTGGGTTTTAATTATATTTCTGCTGACAGGCGTATAGGTCAGGAGGCTGACGGACAGGTTGTTGCAACTGTTTCGTCGCAAATTAATGAACGCATTACCATTAATGGAAAAGTAGGCGTACCTGTAGGAGGTATAAATGAATCGGCAATTGTAGGAGATATTGAGGTACAATATCGTATTAATGAAGACGGAACTGCTAATTTGAGATTGTTCAATAAGGAAAATGACCTTAGTTATGTTGGTCAGGGTATTGGATATACTCAGGGAGTAGGTATTAGCTATGAAGTTGATTTTGATACTTTTAGCGAGTTAGTTAATAAAATCTTTAAGAAGAATAAATTAGGAAAAATCAATAAAAGCTCAAATGACATACAGGACTCTAATTTAAACCCTGATTATATAAATTTTACAAACGCTAAAAAAGAAGCACAAAAAGACAAAGACAACTCTGAGAAAAAAGAAGAAAAACAGGAAAAACAAAATAATAATAATGAGGGGCTTATTCCTGATAATGATTTCTAAACAACTGAACCGAAAGGTTTTGAAATCTTGATTCAATATCCCGAAAAAGTTATTATAATTATGAAATTTTATAACACTTCATTTGTTGAATGTTAATTTTACATTATTAATTAAAAAAGGTTACTTTTATTGTCTTAAATGAATTTTTAGGTGTATAAAAACTTATTAACCGAAAACGTTTGAATTTGATATATTTGCTAATTTATTATAATCATCAACGGAAAAGTGATGAATGTTTGCTAATTTTACACTTTAATACTTAAATAATGCCAAAAACAATAAAAAAAGTAGGTGTTCTTACTTCAGGAGGAGATTCACCAGGAATGAATGCCGCTATTCGATCAGTTGTTCGTACATGCGCTTATCA
Organism: Flavobacterium fluviatile; assembly: GCF_010645065.1. Lineage (GTDB taxonomy): Bacteria > Bacteroidota > Bacteroidia > Flavobacteriales > Flavobacteriaceae > Flavobacterium > Flavobacterium fluviatile. The sequence goes on from NZ_JAADZW010000012.1 coordinate 92,642, forward strand.
TAATATAGAATGTTTGGGAATTTATAGAGGGTATCAGGGAATGATTGAAGGTGACTTCAAAGAAATGGGACCCCGAAGTGTAAATAACATTGTAAACAAAGGAGGGACGATTTTAAAATCGGCTCGCTCAACTGAATTCAGAACACCCGAAGGCAGAAAAAAAGCTTACGATAATCTGGTAAAAGCGGGAGTTGATGCTCTTGTAGTTATCGGAGGAGACGGAAGCTTCACCGGAGGATTGATTTTTAATTCTGAATATGGTTTTCCTGTAATGGGTATTCCGGGTACAATTGATAATGATATTTTTGGAACTAGTTTCACATTAGGGTACGACACAGCTCTAAATACAGTTGTAGATTGTATTGATAAAATCAGAGACACCGCAAGTTCACATAACCGACTGTTTTTTGTAGAAGTTATGGGCAGGGATGCAGGGCATATTGCACTTAATGCAGGTATCGGTGCTGGTGCTGAAGAAATTCTTATACCTGAAGAAGATTTAGGTCTTGAAAGACTTTTAGACTCTCTTCAAAAGAGCAAGGCTTCAGGAAAATCATCAAGTATTGTGGTTATTGCAGAAGGTGATAAAATTGGTAAAAACGTATTCGAATTAAAAGATTATGTTGAAGCCAATCTTCCTGAATATGATGTACGTGTTTCGGTTCTTGGACACATGCAGCGTGGTGGTTCTCCATCATGTTTTGATCGTGTTTTAGCAAGCCGATTAGGAGTAAAAGCAGTAGAATCCCTATTAGCCGGTAAATCAAATTATATGGTTGGTCTGCAACAGGATAAAGTGACTCTGACACCGTTAGAACAGGCAATTAAAGGGAAATCAGAAATTGATATGGAGTTACTGCGAGTATCGGATATCATGTCAACATAAAAAAAGAAACGAAGTTTATAGTGAGAAAATAAACTTTGAATTAGTTAAAATAAGAACAAAAACAAAATCGAGTAAAATGTCAAAAGTAAAATTAGGAATAAACGGATTTGGACGTATTGGAAGAATCGTTTTTAGAGAATCTTTCAATAGAGATAATGTAGAGGTTGTTGCAATCAATGATTTATTAGATGTAGATCACTTAGCTTATTTGTTGAAATATGATTCTGTTCACGGTCGTTTCGACGGGACTGTTGAAGTAAAAGAAGGAAAACTTTACGTAAACGGAAGAAACATCCGTATTACTGCAGAAAGAAATCCAGCTGACTTAAAATGGAATGAAGTTGATGTTGATGTAGTGGCTGAATGTACTGGTATATTCACAACTATCGAAACTGCAAGTGAGCACTTAAAAGGTGGTGCTAAAAAAGTAATCATTTCTGCTCCTTCTGCAGATGCTCCAATGTTTGTAATGGGAGTTAACCACGAAACTGCTAAGGCTTCTGATTTAGTTGTTTCTAATGCTTCTTGTACTACAAACTGTTTAGCTCCTCTGGCTAAAGTTATTAATGATAATTTTGGAATCGTTGAAGGTTTAATGACTACTGTTCACGCTACAACTTCAACTCAAATGACTGCTGACGGACCTTCCAGAAAAGACTGGAGAGGCGGACGTGCCGCTGCAATAAACATTATCCCTTCTTCAACTGGTGCTGCAAAAGCAGTTGGAAAAGTTATCCCTTCTTTGAATGGAAAATTAACAGGTATGGCTTTCCGTGTTCCTACTGCTGACGTTTCTACGGTAGATTTAACTGTAAAATTAGCTAAAGAAACTTCTTATGAAGAAATTATGGCTGTTTTAAAGAAAGCTTCTGAAAATGAATTAAAAGGTATTCTTGGATATACTGAAGATGCTGTTGTTTCTCAGGATTTTATTTCTGATAAAAGAACTTCAATCGTTGATGCAACTGCCGGAATTGGTTTAAATTCAACTTTCTTTAAATTAGTATCATGGTACGATAATGAGTACGGATATTCTAGTAAATTAATTGATTTATCTGTGCATATCGCAGGTTTAAAATAATATTTTATTAAGTGAGAAAATCCCGTTATTTCTAAATAACGGGATTTCTTATTTTGTTATGTCTTTAATTAATGTAAAAAACACACTTTTAATTAAAGAAAACTAATTAAAAACTAAACTAACATGAAATTAATAGTTGATAGTGGATCTACCAAAGCTGACTGGATTGCAATTGATGATAATGGAAAAGTACTGTTCACAACACAAACTTTAGGGCTAAACCCTGAAATACTGGATGGACCTGAAATTATAGAAAGAGTAAATGATCGTTTTGATATTTCACAAAATAGAAAAGAAGCAACTCATTTGTTCTTTTATGGGGCAGGATGCGGTACTGACCGAATGAAAAAATCCTTATCTCAGGTATTTCAGGAGTATTTTGAAAATGCTATTGTTGAGGTTCAGGAAGACACTTATGCTGCAGTGTATGCGACTACACCAAAAGGAGAAGAAGCGATTGTTAGTATTTTAGGAACTGGCTCTAATTGTAGTTATTACGATGGTAAAATTTTACATCAAAAAGTGCAATCATTAGGTTATATTGCAATGGATGACTGCAGTGGAAATGTGTTTGGAAAAGAATTGATTAGAAAATATTATTTTAATAAGATGCCTAAAGAATTGGCTGTTGAGTTTGAAAAAGAATATAATTTAGATGCTGATTACATCAAAAACAAATTGTATAAAGAGCCAAACCCAAATGCTTATCTGGCAACTTTTGCTAAATTTCTGATTCAGCATAAAGATTCCGATTTTTGTAGAAAAATCATTTTTAAAGGGATGAAATCTTTTGTAAAAAACTATATCAGGCAATATGATAACTGTCAGGAAGTACCTGTTCATTTTGTTGGCTCTATAGCTTTTTACCTTAAGGATGAGCTGCAGGAGATATTTGATAAATACGAACTTAAATTAGGTAACGTTTTAAGACGTCCAATTGACGGACTTATTGCGTATCACGTTGCAAATAAATAAAATTAAGAATGGAAATTGCAATTATTGCGCATGATGGTAAAAAAGCAGATTTGATTAATTTTTTAATTAAAAATACCGAGGTTCTGCAAAACGAGAATATAAGTTTAATTGGTACTGGTACAACCGGTGGAAAAGCAGAAGCAGCAGGTTTTAAGACAAGGAGAATGCTCTCAGGTCCTTTAGGAGGTGATGCCCAAATAGCAGGCAGAGTAGCAGAAGGGCTGACACATATGGTTTTCTTTTTTAAGGATCCTTTGTCAAGTCACCCACATGAGGCAGATATTAATATGCTTATCAGGGTTTGTGATGTACATAATGTGCCGCTGGCAACTAATGAAGCAACGGCACAATTATTATTAGATGCTATTGCACAGCAATTATAGAAATCTCAACATTTACATTTTTTGGCAAACAAGCCACCTGAACCGTTTCACGTGCTGGAGCGGTTTTTTCATTAAAATAAGATCCGTAAACAGTATTGATCGAAGCAAAATTATTCATGTCCATTATGAAAATAGAAGCTTTTACCACATTCTCAAACGTCATATCAGCAGCTTCTAAAATAGCTGCAATATTTTGCATAACCTGATGTGTTTCATCGTTGATATTTGCTGTAACCAGTTCTCCTGTAGATGGGTTTATCGCTATTTGTCCGGATGCATAAAGTGTATTTCCCGATAATATAGCCTGATTATAAGGGCCGATAGGAGCTGGTGCTTTGTCGGTAAAGATTATTTTTTTCATATTAAAATATTAAAAAATTTGTAATAAGGAATTATCTGTTTGTATTGCTTCTTTTATCCCATTTAATATCGCTTAGCATTCCGGATTTTATTCCGATAAAGAAATTCCAGTTAGCATAGGTGCCAAGTGGTGTCCAGTTGAAAGACATTCTCCAGCTCAACAAATCTCTTTCAAATCTTAGTTGTGTGAAAGTAACTCCTTTTTGTACAAAATCGTAACCGCTCGATATTCCGCCTTTCCATTTCGGGGTGATGTCCATATTTGCAGAAACCATGATAGAGTTCCCTGTTATCTTATTTTCTCTGTTTGTATTGGAATATGTTAATGAATAGGCCATGGTCATATCCCAGGGAAGTTTTGAATTAAAAAATTCGGTAATTACATTCTCAGATTCTTCTTCAGAAAATTGACTTTTTCTCGTGTCATTTAAGTCTGTATTTGTTCCAAATAAATCATCACTTCTTCCTCCGTTTCGCTCACTTTGTTTGTTCTCTTCCTTTTTGTCGTTCTTGTTGGAAAACGAATAGTTCAAAGTCATATTGGCGCTTGTCATTCTGAACAAGCTTCCTCCATTATTTATATTGAAGACATTGATTTGCTGTCCCGAATTGTCAATTGCATACGGATTTAATGTCGCGGCAAAATTCACATTCATTTTATTATCAAATAATTGTGTTCCTCCACTAACGCGTACAGGTTCAAGAGCAAAAGTTGTCTTTCCGTCAGCATTAAAATTATAACTGGTGCTGAAGTTCAGGTTGTTTAAAAGCATCACCTTCTTAGGTTCAGTTTTAGTGCTGTCCTTATCAGTTACTTTTGCTTCAAAAGTATTGCTCAAATCAAAACCTATTATATTCGAATTGGATTTGCCGGGCTGTCCATATACTCCATTTTCAAATCGGGTATAATCCTTGTAAGTTGTGCCGGTAGCATCTATAGCATAGGTATCATAATATTTTTCAAAACTTGGAGTATAAGAATAGGAGAAAGACGGGCGCATAACGTGCCTTATAGCTTGTATTTTCTTGGTATCACCAAATTTAAAAGTACCATAGATCGTGGTTCCCAGGCTTGAACTGAAATTATATGTTCTAAAGGCATCAAAACCATTAACTGTTTTGTCCACAACTGTATTTAAGCTGTTATCATAAGATCTGTTAATCGTTTTTGTAACCCAGGTTTCCTGGTAATTGGTAGAGGCACTGGCACTAAAATATTTAAATATTTTAAAATTGGTACTAAGAGGGATGCTGTGTTGCATTCCAATTTGTGCATTTTCAAACATTTGAGGTTTAAAAAACAAAGAATCCGTGGTCACAAAACTGTTTTTACCGCTGACATTGTATTGTAAATTGATATTCTTGATCAACCCTTTTTTCACTCCATCTTTTCCAACAAAAGGATAAATACGATCAATGCTTCCTTGCAAAGACGGCAGGGTCATATTGATTTGTTCTGTTTGCGTATTTTGAGAATGGGTTGCCGTTAAAGCTATCCGGGCTTGTGGAATCGTATTAAAAGTTTTATTCCAGGAAATAGACGAGCTAAGTGTATTGTTTAAACTTGAACCAATATTAGCCTGATTAATAGATTGTTTAAAATACTTACTGCTACCCATATTCACAGAGGCTGAAAAACTGGAATTGGGATTAGACTTTGAATCTTTGGAATGGGACCATTGGATGTTGTAAATTTTTTGTTTTGAATAATCAGGATAACCTCTTTCGCTGGAAATCAAATTCTCATATCGAAAATTAACATTACCCCTATATTTGTATCTTGTGGCATAAGAAGATTCAAAACGCATGGCGTAGCTGCCATTTGTGTAATAATCCCCTAAAACAGTTAAGTCGTAATTATCGCTTAAAGCAAAATAATAACCTCCATTTTGTAATGAAAATCCTCTGGTATTAGAATCGTTATAACTTGGTATAATGATACCAGAAACGCTTTTTTCCTGGCTCATAGGGAAATAGGCATAAGGTAATGCCAGAGGTGTAGGTACATCTGCAATCACCATGTGCGTCAAACCTGTAATTACTTTTTTTCCCGGAACAAATTTTACCTTACTGGTCTTGAAATAATATTCAGGATTGTCAACATCGGTAGAAGTAGTAAAACGAGCGCCTTTTAAATAGTAAACTGAGTCATTTTCTTTTTTGGTAACTTCTGCCTTAATTTTAAATTCTCCCTGTTCTGTTCTTGAATTATAAATTAAGGCTTTTTTAGTTTTAAAATTAAAGCGGATTGAATCCGGCTGGACTTCATTAGATCCTTGTTTGAAATTTGGATATTGTGTTAAAACCCCGGCAGAATCTTTTATTCTCCCGGCATATACTTCGTCCTTGTCGTAATTAAGCACTATAATGCCGGACTTTAGTTCTATATCTTTATAATATAATTCAGCTTCATCATAAAGTGTCAGTGTTTTATTCTTTTGGTCAATTTTTTGGTAACCTTTGGCAGTACGTTTAACTATGCCGTCTAAAAAAGCTTTTTTAGGTTTGACAGTGTCAAGCTTGATTGTATCTGTTATAGTCTTCGTGGTGTCTGCAATTGCTTTATTAGTTTTATCAGTTTGTTTTTCAGTAGGTACTGTCTTTTTTTTAGGTTTTATTTCCTGTGAATATAAATTACCGCATCCCAGAGTCAGGAAAAATGATAATAAAACGATATTAAATAAGTTTGTATGCAATGGTTTAAATGCTATTTTTGTAAAAGTATGGCTTGTTTTTTGACATGTCAAACTTACATATAATTTTTTGGCAAAAATAATCAATTGTAAAAATTATAGCTTTGCATTTTATTAAAATTAACTTTTAGATTTATGAACATTTTTAACAAAACTAAACTAATATTTACTTTTTTTCTATCTATAACTTCTTTCTGTGTTTACCCGCAATCTAATGTTTTCAAAGTAACCCTGGATGCAGGACATGGTGATCATGATTTTGGTGCAGTTTATAGTGGTCGTATTGAAAAAAATATTGCTTTGGCTATTGTGCTTAAAGTTGGAAAAATATTGGAGGCCAGTCCGAATGTTCATGTTATTTATACCCGAAAAACAGATGTTTTCATTGATTTAGTTGAAAGAGCTAATATTGCCAACAGAGCGAATTCTAATATTTTTGTTTCGATACACTGTAATGCAAATAAAAACACCTCCGCAGATGGTACAGAAACTTATGTAATGGGTTTGACTAAATTAGCATCTAATCTGGAAGCAGCAAAAAAAGAGAACTCGGTTATTACTTTAGAAAAAGATTATAAACGTAAATATGAAGGATTTGATCCTAATTCTCCGGAATCTATGATAGGAATGACCTTAATGCAGGAAGAATATCTTGATAATAGTATCTCATTAGCCAGCAAAATTGAAGATAATTTTGAGAAATTAGGAAAAAAACTTCGTCAGGGTGGTGTAAAACAAGCACCTTTTATGGTACTTCACAAAGCCTATATGCCAAGAGTTTTGGTTGAAACAGGATTTGTGTCTAATCCAACTGAAGGAGATATTTTAAATTCGGAAGCAGGACAAAATGATATTGCTGAAGCAATCGCACAGGCAATACTAAGTTATAAAAGAGAGTATTTTGGGACAGGTGCCCCTGAAGTGAATGATGTGAAACCTGCAAAAGATACATCTGTTCCTGCCAAACCTAAAACAGTTGAAACTGCTCCAAAAATAGTGAAGGATAGTCCTAAAGGAACTTTCTTCAAGGTTCAGCTTATTGCAAGCATAAAAAAAACACCTTTAGAACCTAAAAATTTCAAAGGCTTAAAAAATATATCTATGGTTTATGAAAACAATATTTATAAATATTTTTATCAGGAAACTTCAGATTACGAAACCGCAAAAAAATATTTGCAAGAAGCTAAAAGTAAAGGATATGGTGCTTCTTTTTTGGTCGCAACTAAAAACGGTGAAAAAATCAGTATTCAGGACGCTATCAAATAATACTGGTAAGTTCGAATATTTATATTAATTTTGTACAAACACTTACAATTTTGAAACTAACAAGAGAAATTAAAACGGCTATTTTAGTCATTGCGTCAATTTTATTATTTATTTGGGGCTATAGTTTTTTAAAAGGCAGAGACCTTTTTACAAATTACAAAACATTATATGTAGAATATGATAATGTTGAGGATTTGGCACAGTCAGCTCCCGTAACCCTAAACGGACTTGGGATTGGTAAAGTAAATAAAATTACAATTAATGAAACAACTGGTAAATTAATGGTTGAACTTCAGTTGAAAACTGATTTTCCAATCTCTAAAACCAGTAAAGCTTCATTGTATTCGCCAAGTTTGATAGGAGGGAAGCAAATTAAAATTATTCCAAATTTAGCTGACAAAACTCCTGCAGAAGATGGGCAGATTCTTGAATCGACAGTTGAGTTAGGATTAACAGAATCTTTAGGAGGTAAAATTGAGCCTATTCAGCAAAAATTAGACCTTATGCTTGCTAATATTAATACGCTGGTTTCCGGATTGAATAATGTTTTGGATAAAAAGGGCCAGGAAGATCTAAAAAAATCATTATCAGAATTGAGCCAGACTATGGAGCAGTTTCACAGAGCTTCCGGAAGTCTGAATTCTATTTTAGACAGTAATAAAGCACAGATTAATGGAATTGTGACAAATTTTAATAAAATGTCAACCAATTTTAATAAAATATCAGATTCTTTAAACAAGGCCGATTTAGGCAAAACGGTCAGGAATTTAAACCAGACATTATCAAAAGTGGATGGAATTATGAGTAATTTAAACTCAGGTAAAGGAACTGCCGGGAAATTGCTAAATGATGATGCCTTGTATAATAATTTGTCTAAAACTTCAAAAGAGTTAGAGTTGTTGTTGCAGGATGTGCGTCTTAATCCAACACGTTACGTAAATGTTTCTGTTTTTGGAAAGAAAAACAAACCGTATGTAGCTCCAAAAGAAGAGGAAAATCCGACGACTAAAAAATAAGAGCAATGAGCTATCTTGATAATATTTTATTTGCTATAATACTAATAGCCGGTTTTGGTTTTTTTGCTTCAGGAGTAAAAAAAATCATCCGAAATATCAATTTAGGTGTTGACATAGACAGAAAAGATAATCCTAAAGCTCGTTGGGCAAACATGGCTCTGATTGCTCTGGGGCAATCAAAAATGGTTAAACGTCCTATTGCAGGTGTACTTCATATTTTTGTATATGTAGGTTTTATAATTATCAATATCGAATTACTTGAAATTATTATTGATGGATTATTCGGAACACATAGAATTTTTGCACCTTATCTAGGAGGAGTTTATGATGTTTTAATAGCTTCTTTTGAAATATTAGCGATACTTGTAATCTTTTCTGTAACGGTTTTCTGGATTAGAAGAAATCTTATTAGGCTGAAACGTTTTATACATTCGGATTTAACCGGGTTTCCTAAAAGTGATGCAAATTACATTTTGTATTTTGAAACCATTCTGATGATTTTGTTTTTATTGATGAATGCTGCAGATCTGCATTTGCAAAATGTTCCGGGAGGAGTTTTTCATAAAGCAGGAAGTTTTCCCGTAAGTCAGTTTATAGCGCCGATTTTCAACGGAATGTCAAATGAACGGGTTGTGGTTTTATTTGAAGTTTTCTGGTGGCTGCACATTGTTGGGATTTTGTGTTTCATGAATTATTTATACTTTTCAAAACACCTCCATATTATTTTAGCATTTCCAAATGCTTATTTTGCCGATTTGAAACCAAAAGGGCAATTTGATAATCTGGCATCAGTTACTAAAGAAGTGAAATTGATGATGGATCCAAATGCTGATCCTTTTGCTGCTGCTCCTGTAGATGAAAATGCTGTTCCTGCAAAATTTGGTGCAAGCGATGTACAGGATTTAAACTGGGTTCAATTATTAAATGCTTATACCTGTACAGAATGTGGGCGTTGTACCTCTGCATGTCCGGCAAATCAAACGGGTAAGAAATTGTCTCCCCGTAAGATTATGATGGATACCAGAGATCGCTTACAGGAAGTCGGTAAGAATATTGATGCCAACAAAGGGGTTTTTGTTCCTGATGATAAAACATTATTGAATGATTATATTACGCCAGAAGAGTTGTGGGCTTGCACGTCTTGTAATGCCTGCGTAGAAGAATGTCCGGTAAATATAAATCCGCTGTCTATTATTATGGATATGCGCCGTTATTTGGTAATGGAGCAAAGTGCTGCACCAATGTCACTTAATGCAATGATGACTAATATTGAAAACAATGGTGCACCCTGGCAATATAGCCAGCAAGACCGATTGAACTGGAAAAACGAGAGCTAGAATTATAGTTAGTAGGTTATTTTTAGGATTAGCCGAATTTAAAATATCGATTAATAAATCAACAAAATAAGATGTCAGAAAGTTTAGTAGTACCAACAATGGCAGAGATGCTGGCCGAAGGAAAACAGCCTGAAGTGTTGTTTTGGGTTGGTTGTGCAGGAAGTTTTGATGATAGGGCAAAAAAAATCACAAAGGCGTTTGTGCGAATTTTAAATCGTACAAACGTTTCTTTTGCAGTATTGGGTACTGAGGAAAGCTGTACCGGAGATCCTGCAAAAAGAGCCGGAAATGAGTTTTTGTTTCAGATGCAGGCTATGATGAATATCGAGATTTTAAATGCATACGAAGCTAAAAAGATAGTTACTGCCTGTCCGCATTGTTTTAATACTTTAAAAAACGAGTATCCCGAATTAGGAGGGAATTACGAAGTTATTCACCATACGGAATTTTTGAAATCATTAATTGACGATGGAAGACTTACTGTAGAAGGAGGTCAGTTTAAAGGTAAAAAAATTACTTTCCATGATCCGTGTTATTTAGGAAGAGCGAATAAAGTTTACGAAGCACCTAGAGATTTGATTCAGAAACTGGATGTTGAATTAGTTGAAATGAAGCGTTCAAAAGCTAACGGATTGTGTTGTGGAGCGGGTGGGGCGCAGATGTTTAAAGATGCTGAGCCCGGAAATAAGGAAGTGAATATCGAAAGAACCGAAGATGCGCTTGAAACCCAACCGGATATTATTGCAGCTGGTTGTCCGTTCTGTAATACCATGCTGACTGACGGCATCAAAAACAAAGAAAAAGAAGGGCAGGTAAAAGTAATGGATGTTGCAGAGTTAATTGCAAATGCGCAGGATTTGTAATCCAGGGCTTAAAGTAACTAAGTAGTAAAGGCTCAAAGTTTTTAACTTGAAACATTAAACCTGAAACTGAAATAAAAAACAAATAAAAACAAAATTTAAAGATGTATATACCTTTTGAAAATTTGCCAGGTGAATCCAGAGTCTGGATTTATCAATCGAACAGAAAATTTTCTGAGGAAGAATTTTCTGAAATCGAAACTGATTTAAAAGCATTTGTAGAAGGATGGGCAGCTCACGGAACAAGCCTTGAAGCTTCATTTTTGCTAAAATATAACCGTTTTATTATATTGGCTGTTAATCAGGAAATTCAGGCGGCTACAGGTTGCTCGATTGATAGTTCTGTAGAATTTATTCAGGGTTTAGAGAAAAAGTATAATGTCGATTTATTAGATAAAATGAATGTGACTTTCAAACTTGGTGAACATATTGCACACAAACCATTAATTGATTTTAAGAAAATGGTAAAAGATAAATCAGTTTCTGAGAATACAATTGTTTTCAATAATTTGGTAAACAATATCGAAGAATTTAATGAATCCTGGGAAGTTCCTGCGGCTGATAGCTGGCATAGCAGATTTTTCTAAGAGAAATTTATAGTATATTTGAGAGGCATGAAATTTAGGTTTTGTGCCTTTTTGGTTTTTAATTGTTTTAAATTTCAGGTTTAAGGTTTCGCCAAAATTTGTCATTCCGAGGAACGAGGAATCGCACTGGAGAATCGACAAAGATTGACGACTCGCTTTGCGGGATTAGTTGTGAAGATTTCTCGTTCCGTGGAATCATAAACTAATATGAAACTTTGACAAAGTTCGCGAAATAAAGAAATATCAATTTACACATTAATAAAACCTAGTTATAAACAAACAGCTAATAGTATTAATAATGATAAACTCTGATCAAAATTTTAGATGGCAGAAGGTTAAAAATGGATTATTACATTTTGCGATTGTAAACTTACATATTCAAAAGAATGAAAAGAGAAATGAAATCATAGAAGATTATTCGGGTTATAAATATTCTAGCGATTTGATGGATGTCAGGCATGAAGGTTTCAATACTTTGAAAACCGGGCTGAGAAATGGACTTGAATTTGCGCTTTCACATAGTTCCGATTTCTGGACTATTAGGATAAACGGTTTTTGTACATCATATATTGATACAAATGCAACAATTCTAGGTTATACCGGTATTTTGGCTTTTATAAAAGAAACAAATATTATAATGAGTAATCTTAAGGAAGTTGAAAATTTTGTCTTTACAAGCAGGAACGATGACCTCATAAATAAAATTCCAAACTTTAATGAATTGATTTTTACTTGTGATGTTTAAAATTAAAGTATTAAATAAAATGTTCTTCTGAAAACAAAAGATCTAATTTAGCCCCGATGGGAGCGTTATCCTTTTTGCTGCTTCTTTAGCAGTGAAAAGATATAGTGGACAGCGGGATTACTGGTCTTTTATGCAGATATTGTACTGCTTCAAAAAATATTTATCAACTACAATTAATCTAATTTTGTCAAAAATCTAACAGTTTAAAAGCCCGATTAAACATCATTTTTGAGTATTTTCGTAGAATTAAATTTAATACATGAAAATAGCAATAGTTTGTTATCCTACGTTTGGTGGAAGCGGGGTAGTAGCCACTGAGTTAGGTCTTGAATTAGCCAGACGCGGACACGAAATCCATTTTATTACTTATAGCCAGCCTGTGAGATTGGCGCTTTTAAATCCAAATGTTCATTATCACGAAGTAAACGTTCCTGAATATCCTCTTTTTCATTATCAGCCTTATGAATTGGCTTTGTCGAGCAAATTGGTTGATATGGTGAAATTATACAAAATTGAGCTGCTGCATGTGCATTATGCAATTCCTCATGCTTATGCGGGTTATATGGCAAAACAAATGCTTAAGAACGAAGGTATCAACCTTCCGATGATTACGACACTTCACGGAACAGATATTACGCTTGTTGGAAATCATCCTTTTTATAAACCGGCAGTAACTTTTAGTATCAATAAATCAGATTATGTGACTTCGGTTTCGCAGAGTTTGAAAGATGATACGCTGAAGTTATTCAGGTTAAAAAATAAAATTAAGGTTATTCCGAATTTCATTGAATTGGATAAAGTTGTTAAAGATCCTCAGGCGCCTTGTCACAGAAGTGTTATGGCTAAGGAAAATGAACGCATTATTACCCATATCAGTAACTTTAGAAAAGTAAAAAGAATACCCGACATTATTAAAATTTTCTATCATGTTCAAAAAGAAATTCCAGCCAAACTGATGATGGTAGGAGATGGCCCCGAAAAAGAAAATGCAGAACTTTTGTGTCAGGAATTAGGAATTCTGGATAAGGTAATTTTCTTTGGAAACAGTCATGAGATTGATAAAATTTTACTGTTGACCGATTTGTTTTTACTTCCATCTGAAACAGAAAGCTTTGGTTTGGCTGCTTTAGAAGCGATGGCGTGTGGAGTGCCAGTAATTTCAAGTAATTCAGGAGGTTTACCTGAAGTAAACTTTGATGGTGTTTCAGGATATTTGAGTGATGTAGGCAATGTTGAGGAAATGGCTCTGAATGCTATAAAAATCCTTAAAGATGACAAAGTTTTGAAAGAGTTTAAAGATAATGCTTTAGAAGTTGCCAAAAAATTCGACATTAAAAACATATTGCCTAAATATGAGGCGTTATATCAAAAAGCAATAGACGACTATAAAGAATAGAACGTAACCTGTAAAAATAATTCTAAATGAAAAAAGTAATTTCAGTTTTAGCAGTTTTTCTCTTACTATCTTGTGGAGCAAAGAAAAGATCTGATTCAAACAGCCCATTGTATGAAATTCTGACACAACAATCCAGCGGAGGCGGAAATATCAGATTTTTTGAAATTCTGACTGAGCCTAACGAAATCTTAATGCTTCAGAATGATCCTCTTTTAAAGGATAAAATGAAACACGACGATATTACTAATTCGAATTATGTGATTTTGAACATGGGCGAAAAAAATACAGGAGGTTACTCAATAGGGATTGAGAAGGTAGAAGAAACCGATAAGAACATTATTATTACTGTTAAAGAAAATATTCCTGCTGAAGACGGTATGGTGATGCAGGTAATCAGTTATCCTTATACGGTTGTTAAAATACATTCTAAAAAAGAAATTATTATTAAGTAAAAAAAACCTGTCGTTTAAAAAGCGACAGGTTTTTTTATAAAGTAAGTTTTTTAATTAGAATCTGAATCTTGCTCCAAGCCCTACATCGAAACCAAAGTTATCATCATCATAATATCCTGATCCAATTTCTGGTCTGGCATCTAAGGATAGTGTAAGAGGAAATTCTTTAAATCTGTATTCTATACCGATATCTCCGGCTGCAAAAACATATGTTCCGCTGTCATCATAATCATCTCCAGGTCCGTCATAATCGTAATCCCAGGCAGCAAGACCACCACCAACTCCGGCATACCAGTTGAAACCTCCGTCAATATTCCAAACCCATTGATAGAGAGCTACACCCTTTATAGCATCCACATGTCTGTCATCTCTCCATCCTAAGTCAAATTCAAGTCTGTTTTTTTGGTTTAAACCTAATTGGTATGATATTTCTCCACCAAATCCGTTATTGTCTCCCAGACGTAATCCTAATGCGTGTTTTGAAATTTCTTGTGATTGTGCAGTAAACGCTATTCCTAATAGCGCAATGGCAGATAAAATGATTTTTTTCATAAAAATGGTTATTAATTTTTCTCAAAATTATAATTACTGTATCATCTCAAACGTATAAAATTGTTTGAAATTGTTATGTAATTTCCATTTTTTTATAAAAAGATATTTAGTTTTTAGCTAAGTGTGTGTTAAGTTGTTTATTCTTAAAAAGTTACTTATGGGTTATGATTGAAGCAATTAACTGTGAGGTTAAAATTTCTTCCATTTCAAAAAGATTTTCTTCGGTTTCTGTGAAGTTTGCCTTAGAATAAGAAAATAATTTCCAGTTTTTTTTATGGTATTCTAACGCAGTTAAATTTTCAATCCAGTCTCCCGAATTCAAATATAAAGTGGAGCCGTATTTATTTTCTTTTTCAATAATTTTTGGCTCATGGATATGTCCGCAGATAACGTAATCATATTTTTTTTCAATTGCCAGATCTGTAGCAGTGGTTTCGAAATCAGAAATAAATTTGACGGCTTTTTTTACACTGGCTTTTATTCTTTTGGAAAATGAATAAGGTTCTCTTCCTAATTTTGCTAAGCACCAATTTGCAAATCGATTGCATAAAATTAAATAATCATAGCCCAGACCGCCTAGTTTTGCTATCCATTTTGAGTGCTGTACCGAAGCATCAAAAACGTCTCCATGAAAAATCCACGCTTTTTTATCGTCTAACTCTAAAACTAATTTATCGACCAAAGAAAAATTCCCCATTTTCATATCACTGAATTTCCTTAGGATTTCATCATGATTTCCTGTGATATAATACACTTTTGTGCCTTTTGAAGCCATTCCGATGATTCGCTGAATAACTTTTAGATGTGATTTAGGAAAATATGATTTTCTAAATTGCCAGGCATCAATAATATCACCGTTTAGAACTAATGTTTTAGGTTTAATGCTTGATAAGTAGTTGTTTAACTCTTTGGCATGGCTGCCGTAAGTTCCCAGATGCACATCGGAAATGATGACTAATTCGACATTTCTCTTTTTCAATTTTTATTGATTTGAAGTTTAGCAAATTAAGTAAACAAAAAGAGGTTTTGTTTTATCATAAGGTTATGAATTTTGTCTCAGTTTTAATAAATTATGATTTTTTAAAAGAGGTAATCAGGGTTAATACTAATTTTAAATTTTTTAATTTAATCCATAAAACTTACATTTGCTCAAAACTAATTATAATGGCAGGAAATAGCTACGGCACACTATATAAAGTTACCACATTTGGTGAATCTCATGGGGAAGCTTTAGGCGGAATTATAGACGGTTGTCCATCTGGAATTAAGCTTGATTTTGAAGCAATTGAGCTGGATATGGCTCGAAGAAAACCAGGACAATCAGCAATTGTTACACAAAGAAAAGAACCGGATGCGGTTCAGTTTTTATCCGGTATTTTCGAAGGTAAAACAACCGGAACTCCAATTGGGTTTATTATTCCGAATACCAATCAAAAATCAGATGATTATTCTCATATAAAAGATAATTACAGACCAAGTCATGCCGATTATGTGTATGATCAGAAATATGGTTTCAGGGATTATCGCGGAGGCGGAAGAAGTTCAGCACGCGAAACAGCCAGCAGAGTAGTAGCAGGGGCAATTGCGAAACAAATGCTGCCTGAAATTAAAATTAATGCCTACGTTTCATCGGTAGGGCCAATTCATTTAGAAACGCCTTATCAGGAATTGGATTTTTCGAAAACAGAAAGCAATCCGGTACGTTGTCCCGACGAGAAATCAGCCGCAATTATGGAAGAATACATTCGTGATATACGTAAACAGGGAGATACTGTTGGAGGGGTCGTTTCATGTGTGATTCAGAATGTGCCGGTTGGTTTAGGAGAACCGGTTTTTGATAAATTGCATGCCGAATTAGGAAAAGCAATGCTTTCTATTAATGCTGTAAAAGGATTCGAATACGGAAGCGGTTTTTCAGGTTCAGAAATGAAGGGAAGCGAACATAACGATTTATACAATCCGGACGGAACTACCAAAACAAATCTTTCCGGTGGGATCCAGGGAGGAATAAGCAACGGTATGGATATTTATTTCAGGGTAGCTTTTAAACCTGTTGCGACTATCATGCAGACTCAGGATTCTTTGGATAATAAAGGAAATATTAAACCAATGACAGGAAAAGGCCGCCATGATCCTTGTGTGGTACCAAGAGCTGTGCCTATTGTTGAAGCTATGGCAGCTATCGTTTTGGCTGATTTTTATTTAATCAACAAGACGTATTAATTTAAAAGCAGGCAGTGAGGGTCTTTTTTAATTATAAATTCAAATACTAATGGATACAATCCAAAAGCAGAAAAACTCTTTTTTTTCCGGACTTACAGGTCAGATTTTAATAGCTATGGTTTTGGGTGCTATTTTAGGAATTATATTGCATAATTCGATTTCGCCTGAGGCAGCACAATCATTTAGCAATAAAATAAAAATGCTGGCAACCATTTTTATTAGACTGGTTCAAATGATTATTTCACCGTTGGTTTTTACCACTTTAGTAGTAGGAATAGCCAAATTGGGTGATATAAAAGCTGTGGGGAGAATTGGAGGAAAAGCCCTTGCATGGTTTTTTACAGCTTCGTTTATCTCATTGCTGATTGGATTGTTCTACGTGAATATTTTAGAACCGGGAGTTGGCTTAAAGTTAGGTCATATGGATATAGCAACTGCTTCTGAGGTAACAGCAAAAACAAAATCAATTTCTTTTGAAAATTTTGTCGAGCATATTGTACCGAAAAGCCTTTTCGAAGCATTGGCAACCAACGAAATTTTACAGATTGTAATATTTTCTATCTTTTTCGGATTGGCTGCGGCTTCTTTTGGTGATACAGTAAAACCGGTTATCAATGCTCTTGACAAAACATCTCATATCGTTTTAAAAATGGTAAATTACGTGATGAATTTTGCTCCAATTGGAGTTTTTGGAGCTATTGCAGGTGTGTTTGCCGTAAGGGATTTTCAGGAATTAATGATTACCTATTTTAAATTTTTCGGTTCTTTTTTAATTGGAATATGCTCTTTGTGGGTTATTTTAATAATTGTTGGATACATTTTCTTAAAAAACAGAATGAATGAATTGTTAAAACGAATTATAGGTCCTGTCGTTATCGCATTTGGTACAACAAGCAGTGAAGCTGTTTTTCCCAAATTAACAGAAGAATTAGAAAAGTTTGGGGTAAAAGACAGAATAGTTTCCTTTATGCTCCCTTTAGGATATTCTTTTAACCTTGACGGTAGTATGATGTACATGACATTTGCCAGTATGTTTATTGCTCAGGCATATGGAGTGCATCTTGATATTGGAACCCAGATGGTAATGCTGTTGGTTCTGATGTTAACCAGTAAAGGTATTGCTGGTGTACCAAGGGCAAGTTTGGTAGTGGTGGCAGCAACCTGCGGAATGTTTGATATTCCTGTTGAAGGGATAGCATTGATTTTGCCTATTGATCATTTTTGTGATATGTTTAGAAGCGGTACAAATGTTTTAGGAAATGCTTTGGCTACTTCAGTGGTTGGGCAATGGGAGGACAATAAAGATTTAGAATCAGTTTCAGAAAATGACTAAATTGGATTTTTCAAAGATTTAATAAAAACAAAAACGCTGGTTCATTAATACCAGCGTTTCTTATTTTGTTTAGAAGCATTTGATTTTCTTGATTTATGAGCACCTCCGCTTCTGTTTGAATTTTTAGGTTTTTCAGTTGCATCAGGACTTCCGGCGTGCCATTGGTAGGGGTGATCGCTAATTGTTTTCACATCCACTTTTATTAATTTCTGAATGTCTTTCCAGTATGGATGTTCGTCCTTGCCGCAAAATGATATTGCGATTCCGCCATTTCCTGCACGTCCTGTTCTTCCAATTCGGTGTACGTAGGTTTCCGGGATATTAGGTAAATCAAAATTAATTACAAATGGCAGCTGATCAATATCAATTCCTCTTGCAGCAATATCAGTTGCCACTAATACACCTACTTCTTTATTTTTAAAAGCATCTAAAACGCGCTGTCTTGCATTTTGAGATTTGTCTCCATGAATTGCTTCTGCCGGAATGTCTTTTTTTCGAAGTGCTTTAACAACATTATCTGCTCCGTGTTTGGTTCTTGCAAAAACCAGTACGTTTGATAAGCCATCTGTTTTTATCAAATGATAGAGTAAATTTCTCTTTTCAGTTTTGTCTACAAAATAAACGCGCTGTTCTACATTTTCGGCAGTTGATGAAACGGGAGAAACTTCTACTTTTGCAGGATCCTGCAAAAACATTTCTGCTAATTCCCGAATTGCAATTGGCATTGTAGCAGAAAATAAAAGCGTCTGACGGTTTTTTGGGGTCAGTTTGACGATTTTTTTAACATCATTGATAAAACCCATATCCAGCATTTGATCAGCTTCGTCAAGTACTAAAACATGTAAATGGTTTAAATCCAGAAAACCTTGCTTTTGCAGGTCTAAAAGTCTTCCTGGTGTGGCTACTAAAATATCAACCCCCTTTTTTAAAATATCGACCTGCGGATTTTGGGAAACCCCGCCAAAAATAGTCAACTGTGTCAAATTGGTGTATTTGGCATAAGTGTCAAAACTTTGTCCAATTTGTACGGCTAATTCACGGGTTGGAGTAACTATAAGGGCACGAATTTGTTTGGCCTTTTTGGATGAGCCCACAATTCGGTGTAGCTGATGGATAATCGGGATAGCAAATGCAGCAGTTTTTCCTGTACCGGTCTGCGCACAGCCAATCAAATCCCTCCCGGCTAAAACAATCGGAATAGATTGCTCCTGAATGGGAGTGGGATTTAGGTAGCCTTCTTCAAATACGGCCTTTTGTATACTTTTTGAAAGTGATAAATCTTCGAATAACATATCTTAGGTATTAAGAATTTAGTTTTAAGTACTAAATTTCTGTGCAAAGATAGTTTTATTCGGGCAATCGTTTAATTGATTTTAGGTTTATTTGGCAAAACGGATAATGGCAAATGGTTAATATTGACAGATATTAAATTTTTTCGTGATTTGCTTTAATAAAATCGGTAACGAGATAACCGATTAATTTGCCTATCAAATGATTGTTAGGAGAATTGTCTAAATCTGGTGCACCTTCGCAAATATGAAGATAAGAAGCATTTTTATGCTGTCCGAAATAAGAAACAAACTGTCTCAGCTGCTCAATCGAAAAACCACTTATTGTCATGGCACTGCTCGCTATATTCGGAATGGCATCGAGGTCAATTTCTATTCCAAATGAATCTGTTTTTATAAATTCAAGAGAGGAAATCATTTCGTTGGTAAAATCCTTTTCTTCCCGTATGTTTATACTGTCATAAGTATTGTAGCGCACTCTGTCTTCCAGTTTTTTAATAATATCCAGAACACTTTTTGAAGTATAATTTTCGTGAAGGCCAAAAATAAAATATTTTTTCAGGAAACCTTCTTCATAGGCATAAGAAAAGCCGTTTCCGCTATGGCGTCCTTCCAGAATTCTAAAATCAGAATGAGCATCAAAATTGATTGCGTTTATTGATTTTCCTTTGGCTAAAGCCGTACCTTTTATATTTCCGTAAGCATTGTTATGACCTCCACCAATTATAATAGGGGTTTTGCCTGCTTTGACTATATTGAAAATAATATGCGAAACTTCTTTGTCGATTTTTTCAACCAGCTGGCTCAGTTTGGAGCGATCATCAATATCGTTGAAATCAAGATTCTCAACATCACGCATTTCTTCTGATACATTGATATGTCCCAAAACAAGGATCTGACTTCCTTTGCAAAAACGATTATGCTGAACATTTGCAATACTTTTTATTGCACATTCCCATGCAGAAGCAGCTCCTGGCCTGCCATAATTAGCCCTTACGCCGATGTCTTCCGGAATACCCAAAAGCACATATTTAGCATCACTTTCTTTTAGAAAATCAAGTATGCCTACTCCTTTCGGAATAGTGATCATTTTTTCTCCAAATTTTATTTCACCGCTACGGTGATTAGTAACTTTTGCTAAATCATTAACAGTAAAAGGGATTAGTTTATCCATAAAAAAAAATATTATCCAAAAATAATATAATTGTAGAAACTTACGTTATTACCTTATATTAATTATTTAAATTTGTTTTAAGAAAATTATTAAATATGGAAAACCCAAACAAAAACAACTCAAGTCTAAAGGCGGTAATCGCTGTTTTAGCAGTCCTACTAATTGGTAGTTTAGTATACATTTTTAAACTTTCTTCTGATTCAGATGTTGTAAAAACCGAACTTACGTCAACATTGACAGAAAAAGAATCTGTAATGAAAGATCTTCAGGAACTTAAAGCAACTTACGATGCCGCCATTGCTGAAAACACTTCTATGTCAGATGAATTAATTCAGGAAAGAGATAAAGTTGTTGCCTTAATGAATGATTTAAATAAATCAAAAGGAGATGTTTCTAAATTTAAATCCCAGGTTCAGGGATTGCAGACTAAAATGAAAACTTTGGTTGCTGAAAATGATGAATTAAAAAAACAAAATGGTGTTTTGACAGTTCAGAGAGACAGTACTATTGTTGTATTGGGAGAGTCTAAAAAATTCAATGAAGTTTTAGTAGGCCAAAACGAGGCTTTGTCTAAAACAGTTGAAAAAGGTTCAAAATTATCTGTTTTAAACACAAAAACTGCGGCTTACAAATTAAGAAGTTCAGGTAAACAAATCGAAACAGATAAAGCAAGCAGAGCTGATGTTTTAAAAATTAGCTTTACTATTGCCGAAAATCAAATTGCAAAATCCGGAGATAAAACATATTATGTACAGGTAATAGATAGCAAAAACAATGTGCTTGGTGATAAAAAGACAGAAAGTTTTGGTGATAATTCATTGACATATAGTTTTAAAACAACGGTACAATACGAAAATAAAACTGTAAATGTTTCTGAAGACTTGCCAGGAAAAGATTTTGCCAAAGGAACTTATTTTATCAATGTATTTGATAATGATGAACTGGTTTCTAAAACAAGTTTTTCTTTAAGATAACAAATAGTGAATAAGAAGATAAAAGAGGAGTTTTTAAGCTCCTCTTTTTTTTTATGTCAAAGTTTTACCTTCAATAAGTACGCTTTCGATCAGGTTACTTCCAAAAGCGTATGGAATCTGATAATAAGATGAAATAGGTTTCGTAATAATCAAATTAGCTTTTTTGCCTTTTGTAATGCTACCGTGTGTTTCTGAAACTCCCATGGCGTAGGCTCCGTTTATGGTAGCTGCGTTTATGGCTTCTTCGGGCGTCATTTTCATTTTGATACAGGCGGTTGCTACCACAAAATTCATATTGCCGGAAGGAGTTGATCCGGGGTTAAAATCGGTTGCCAAAGTAATTGGTAAACCTGCATTTATTATTTCACGGGCTGGAGCGTAAGGAATGCTTAAAAAATAAGAGCATGAAGGCAATGCAACCGGCATCGTTTCAGTGTTTTTTAAAGCTTCAATGTCTTCCGGATTCATAATTTCCAGATGATCTACAGAAAGGGCTTTAAATTTAACTCCAGCCTGAATTCCGCCAATAGAATTAAATTGGTTTACGTGAATTTTCGGCTTTAAGCCAAAATCAATTCCTGCCTGCATAATTTTTTCGGTTTCTGCCACTGAGAAATAACCACTTTCGCAGAAGATATCAATATATTCAGCCAGTTTATTTTCAGCGATTTCAGGAAGCATTTTGTTAATGATTTCGTCAATATATCCGGCTTTGTTTTCTTTATAATATGAAGGGAAAGCGTGTGCGCCTAAAAAAGTAGCTTTTATGGCAACAGGATAATTCTGAGAAAGTTTTTTAATGACACGAAGCATTTTCAGTTCTCCTTCAATTGTTAATCCATAACCTGATTTTATTTCAACTGCCCCGGTTCCCAAATGCATTACTTCTTCAAGTCGGACTTTTGACTGCTCGTAGATTTCTTCTTCTGAGGTTTCGTTTAAAATTTTTGCTGAGTTCAGGATTCCGCCGCCCCGATTTGCGATTTCTTCATAAGTAAACCCGTTAATCCGGTCAACAAATTCCTGTTCCCGATTTCCTGCGTAAACAATGTGGGTGTGGCTGTCGCACCAGGCTGGCAAAACAACCCGTCCTTTTGCATCAATAATTTTATCTACTTTGATTTCCGGAAGGTTTTCCATCGCACCAAAATCTGAAATGAGATTGTTTTTTATAATTAAAAAGGCATTTTTTATGGTGGGAAGAATGGCCATTTCGGGTCCGGAAACTTTAGAAACAGGAGTTTCCCGAACCTGAAGCAGTTCTTTTATGTTGATGATAAGAGTTGTCATTTTTAGGAATATTATATAAAAAAACAAATTTCACAAATTTCACGAAATAATTCGTGCAATCTGTGAAATTCGTTTTTAAGATTTTTAAGATTGACTTATTCCGAAACTGTTATTTCAAATATTTTCTCCCAGTTTTTTCCTGTAACAAAAATAGTTTTGGTTTTTGGGTTATAAGCAATTCCGTTTAAAACATCATCAGTAGTGATTTTACTGCTCATGTTCTTACGCAGATCAGTCATGTTTAAAATACCTTCAACAGCTCCAGAAGTTGGATTTATAACAGCTATGGCATCTTTTTGCCAAATATTTGCATAAATTTTTCCGTTAATCCATTCTAATTCATTGACAGCTTTGATTTTTGAAGTTGCGGAATAAACATTGATATAATCGATCAGTTTCTGAGTAGCCGGATCCATTTTCCAGATTTTTTCTGTTCCGTCTGAGCGGTAAATGTATTTTCCGTCATTTGTCATTCCCCAGCCTTCTATTTCTTTGTCGTATTTGAATGATTTTTCTAATTTTAAAGTTTTCGCATCATAGATAAAACCTGTCTTTTCCTGCCATGTCAATTGATATAGTTTTCCATCCAGAATTGTAATTCCTTCTCCAAAATATTTTTTATCAAGATCAACTTGTTTGTAGATTTTACCTGTTTTATAATCGTATTTTCTAATGTAAGAACTTCCTTTTTGTCCTGTACTTTCGTATAAAGTATCATTGTGAAATTCTAAACCTTCATTGAAAGATGCGATATCATGAGGAAAAGTATTTATGATTTTGTACTTTAATAATTTAGGATTAACGTTTGAAACTAATTCAATTCTTTTTGTCGCATCAGATGAATCACTGCCAAAATAAACAGTTGCTTTTAGGTATTGGTATCCTAATTTTTGGTCTTTTAATTCGAATTTGAATTTTTCTGAACCTTTTATACTTCCGACTCTTTTGTCGTTTACAAAGTAGGCAATGCTGTCGATTTCTTTTGATTTAGGATTTAAAACAGCAATTGAAACCGCTTCCTGAGGCATAAAATGTGCCGGAAAAGCAGAATCGTCTATAGTAAATAAAGAATTTTCACCTTTATTTTTATCTCCGCAGCCAATTAATGTGATTCCTAATAAAATGGCAGTTAGGAAGTTATGTTTTTTCATAGTTTAAAATTTGAATAGTCCAATATACAACGATATTTTTATAGCAACAAAGCTCTTGCAAAAATATAAAAAGATTGTATATTTGCACCGGCAAGTCCTACACGACCAGCTCCTGCAGACTCCCCCAGGATGGGAACATAGCAAGGGTACGCGGTTGAGCGGTGCGATGTAGGTCGCTTGCCATTTTTTATTTTTAGAATTTATACAAAAGCAGTCTTCCTTCGGGAGGATTTTTTTATTTTTGGACCTTTCGTATTGTTAGAAGTTAAATGTTAGAAGTAAAAAGATTTCACTGCATCAAACTCATAACTCATAATTTATAACTCAAAACTCAAAATGAATAAAGTCGTTTTAATTACCGGAGGATCCTCAGGGATTGGAAAATCAATTGGAGAATTTTTGCATCAAAAAGGTTTTGTGGTTTACGGAACGAGCAGAAACCCTGAGAAAGTGCTTAATTCTGTTTTTCCGCTTGTGGCTTTGGATGTCCGAAATGCAGAGTCGATTAAAAATGCTGTTGCTAAAATCATTGAAACTTCAGGACGATTAGATGTTGTGATTAATAACGCCGGTGTTGGGATTACCGGTCCTTTGGAAGAAATTCCGATGGAAGAAATCAAGAATAATTTTGAAACCAATTTTTTTGGACCGATTGAGGTGATGAAAGCGGTTTTGCCACAAATGCGTGAGCAAAAATCGGGACTGATTATCAATATTACCTCGATTGCAGCTTATATGGGATTGCCATATCGCAGCGTTTACTCAGCATCGAAAGGAGCTTTGGAACTGATTACGGAAGCTTTGCGTATGGAAGTAAAGCAATTTGGAATACAAATTACGAATGTTGCTCCTGGTGATTTTGCTACCAATATTGCATCAGGGCGTTATCATGCACCTGTTGTAAAGGGTTCCGCTTACGAAAAAGTTTATGGTGATACTCTTGCTACTATGAATGAACATGTTGATGCCGGAAGTAACCCGGATGAAATGGCTGAAGCTGTTTATAAAATCATGCAGGAGAAAAGTCCAAAAGTGCATTATAAAGTAGGTGTTTTTATGCAGAAGTTTTCGATTGTACTGAAACGTGCGCTTCCGGATAAGGTGTATGAAAAGATGCTGATGAATCATTATAAGTTATAAAGGCAATATTAATTGGATTTCAGTATTTAATTTCACAAATTGATTTTGTTTTTGAAATTGTTATTGATATTGATTTTGTAATTTTGCAACGGATTTGCGTGAGGGGGTGAAGCGGCATCCTTTTTGTTTTTTCTTTAAAAACAAAAAGATATAGCGGAACACCCGACCCTTGTGGTCACGCCCAGATTATGAACACAATTAAACAAATATAATTATGAAATTTTTTATTGATACAGCAAATTTAGCTCAGATTAAAGAAGCACAGGCATTAGGTGTTTTAGATGGTGTAACAACAAACCCGTCATTGATGGCAAAAGAAGGAATTACGGGGAAAAACAATATTTTGAAACATTATGTTGACATCTGTAATCTTGTTGATGGGGATGTTAGTGCTGAAGTAAATGCGCTGGATTTTGAAGGAATGGTAAAAGAGGGTGAAGAATTAGCTGAATTACATGACCAAATCGTGGTAAAATTGCCTATGACAAAAGAAGGGGTAATGGCTGCAAAATATTTTTCGGATAAAGGAATTAAAACGAACGTGACGCTTGTGTTCTCAGCAGGTCAGGCTTTGTTGGCTGCAAAAGCGGGAGCAACTTATGTTTCACCTTTTATAGGTCGTCTGGATGATGTTTCTACAGATGGTCTGAATCTGATTCAGGAAATTAGAGAAATCTATGATAACTATGGATATGAGACTCAAATTTTAGCTGCTTCTGTGCGTCACACTATGCATATTGTAAACTGTGCTAAAATTGGTGCAGATGTGATGACAGGACCATTATCTGCAATTGCAGGATTGTTGAAACATCCTTTGACAGATATCGGATTGGCTCAGTTTGTAGCTGATTTTGAGAAAGGTAACAAATAGTTTGCTTTTAAAAAAATAATTAAAATCGTCATTTTCATTAAGAACATGGCGATTTTTTTTTTATTTTTAAGGTATCTCTAATTAAAAAAAATACGTATGAAAAAAGGTATTCTGATTTTGGCTTTTTTAATAACTGCTCAGTTGTTAAACGCTCAGGCAAAAGTTCTCACCAGTGTAAATGAGGCTGGAGATGTGGCTACTTATGAATTGGATTGTACAGAGCATTTTCAAACGCTGGCAAAAGGGCTGCGTTATAATATTACGCGTCACGAGTTTAAAGGGCCTGAATTGAAGAATACATACCGTTTGTTGCTGGTAATGGATGGATTTTATTCTAAAACGCTGAATAAAGAAATGACAATTTCGGCAGTATTGAGTGACGGAACTGTAATTGAAGCCCGAAAAGTAATTGAAGAAGATGGTTTTTTTGATGGTGCCTGTACTCTCAAAATTAAAGATCCGCAGGCACTTTTAGCTGCTAATATTGATAAAGTTATTGTTCATGCAGATAAAGATGTAGTCTATACGCTGACAGAAAAAAATAAAGCTATTTTTAAGAAAAACTTAAATGCAATTATAACGGCAAAATAAATTTCAAAAAAAACAATAAAAAAAATCCAAATTCCAATCATTGAATTGATAAAAATTGGAATTTGGAATTAAAGAATTTGAATTTGGATGAGAATTTAATGACCTCCTGCGCCACCTTCAACGTGGTTAATACCTTGCCTTTTAAGTATTTTAGGACAGTAGTAACCATAAAAGCCCAGGTATGCAAATCCTAAAAGGGGTACGATATAAGAGAAGTGCGTCCATGTGATTCCGAAAATTCCGTTTGGACTCGTAAGATCGATATCACAAATACTTCCCTGAACTAATGGAATAACTCCGCCTCCAAGAATCATCATAATTAAGAATGAAGACGCTTTTCCTGTATTTTTTCCTAAACCTGCAATCGCCAAATCGAAAATTGACGGCCACATGATGGATAAGAAAAGACCTCCGGAAATAATAAAGAATTTAGCAATTTCAGTATTAGTGCAAACTAATCCAATTAGCATCATTAAAACGCCTGAAAGGCCAAAAAGCATTAATGTTTTGCCCGCATTTTTTCCGCCAACAAAGCTTACTGCGATAAAAATTAGAATCCATACCGGATAGATATAGAATCCGGAAACATCATGACCTGCAAATATATTAGCGCCGATAATAACACCAAAAGCTAAAGCAGGAACAATAAACTTAAGCACAGTTACAGCTGTTTTTGACAAGTCAAAAACATTTACACCGCCATTCCATCGGCCAATCATTAAACTTCCCCAATAAAGGGCAATAAAAGGCGCAATAGCATCTTCAAGTACGTTTCCAAACTCTGATGTGTGAAGCAGGGCCGGAAGATTACTAATGATGGTTACCTCAGTTCCAACGTAAATAAAAATGGCCAGCATCCCCAGATACAGTTGTGGGTAGTCCAGAATATTGAACTTTTCGTGGGCGTTTTCGATAACTGCAACTTCTTCTTTTTCAGGGTCTTCAATTTTAGAAAAGTTCATAAAAACAGCGACAACAATAAAAGCAAGTCCAAGGATAATAAACGGTAATTTAATATCTTCTAAAGAAAGTGCTGTTTTTTTGTTGTCTCCCATTCCAAATAAAGCAATTCCTAATAGTATGGCTCCAATAGTTGTTCCGAAAGAGTTTACGCCTCCTGCCAGTGTTAAACGGTGTGCCCCGGTTGCAGGGCTTCCCATTTTAATAGCTAATGGATTGGCTACAATTTGCTGAATTGAGAATCCTAAACCTACTGTAAATAAAGCTGTTAAAAAAAAAGGGAAACTTTCCATTGTAGCAGCAGGAACAAATAAAAAGGAACCCACTGCAGAAAGAATTAAACCAGCAGAAAGTGTTTTTTTGTATCCAAATTTTTGCAGAACATCTACTTTTAATGAGACTAAAAAGAAAATTATAGATCCTACAAAATAAGCTGCATAAAATGCCCAGGCTACCAGTTGTGACTGAACCTGAGATAATGTAAATACTTTTTTGAATACGGGAATCAGGATGTCATTGGCCGAGCCAACAAAACCCCAAAAAAAGAAGACAATTATCAGTGAAATAAATTGTCCCCATTTTGTTTGTACATTTTCTGAATTCATAATGTAATAAAGTTTTTTTAGTTTTTTTTAGTAGTTTAAAGTGGTAAATATATTTGTTACAATTTTTAAAAAAAAATAAAAAAGCATAAAAAAAGCAGAATTTATACAAACAACATAATTTATTCAACAATGTGTTGTTTTTTTTAAAGTAACGATATGGTTTTAGTGATTATTCCAAAATTTTGTTTTTCACATCTTTGCTATAATTTCTTCCAATTGGAATAGTGTAAGACAGAATTTGAACACGGTTTCCTTCAATCGATTTCACCTTATTAAGCGCAATTACATACGATTTGTGAATGCGTATAAATTTATCATTAGGCAGTTCTTCTGTTTGGGCAGTCAGGGATTTATGAGTAATGTAAGTTTTGTCGGAAGTAACAATTTTTATGTATTCTTTCATTCCTTCAACAAATAAAATATCTTCAATATTGATTTTCATCATTTTCTTATCTACTTTGATGAAAATATGCGCGTCTCCTTTGGAAATTTCGGTTTTGATATTGTTTTTTAAATTGTATTCGGTAGTAATTTTGTTGATACATTTGATGAACCTTGGTAATGGAATAGGTTTTACGAGATAATCTAAAACATCAAGGTCGTAGCTTTCGGCGGCAAATTCCCTAAAAGCAGTTGTAATGATGACTTTTGTTTTATTTTCGATTAAGCTAATTAATTCAAAACCTGTCATCATGGGCATGTTGATGTCTAAAAAAACAGCATCGACAGGTGTACTGTTTATAAAATCCAGTGCTTCTAAAGAATTATTGAAAGTACCTATAACCTCAAAGTCGGGAAAATTGGTAAAGTAGTTTTGTAAAACTTTAATAGCTAAAGGTTCATCGTCGATTAATAAGCATTTAATCTTCATTATGAATAGGTATTTGCAATCTTATTATATAGTAGTTTAGCTTTGTTTTGTATTCAAGGCTATAATTATTTTTGTAAATTAATTTTAATCTTTTCCTGGTATTCACTAAACCGATACCGCCTTTGGGATTATTTTTTTGTGAAATTACAAAATTATTAAGGATTTCAAAATCCAGCATTTTGTTGTCAGTAATTTTGCAGTTTATTTTGATCTTTAGATTCTGATTGTTTAATCCTCCGTGTTTAAAGACATTTTCAACTAATGAAATAAAAATTAAAGGAGGCACTTTTATGTCTTCAATATTAGATTCAAGGTTAATGGCTACTTCAACGTTTTGAAAGCGAAGTTTTTCAATTTCGATATAGTTGTGAATATAATCTATTTCTTTTATAAGGAGTACGGATTTGGTTCCTTTTACATCATATAGAACATATTCCATAAGCTTTGATAATTTAATAATGACATCAGGAACCTTGTCAGAAGATTCTAATGATAAAGCATATAAATTATTTAGCGTATTAAAGAAAAAGTGAGGCTGAATCTGATTTTCGAGATATTTCAGTTTTATTTTAAATTGATTTTCCCGCAAAGATCTGTTTCTTTCTCTCTCACGAAGCCATGTTAAAGTAAGGTAAACAGAAGATGCCATTGCCAGTACATATAATTCACCAATGCAGACTGCAAGAATATGATTGATATCAAACGGCTGATATTCACGATTTGCTTCTGGCCATATATTTTCTGAAATAAGATAATAGGTGAGTGCGGTTTTGAGTAAATAGACAACAAAAAGGCTGATTAATAGTGCAATGGTGTATTTAAAATATTTTTGTTTTAGCACATAGCGACGAACCAGAACAAAAAGATTAAAATAGACAAAAGGGATATGAAGGGAAAATTCAATAAGGTTTGATTTAAATGAATAATCATAATCATTAAAGTAGGCTCCCCATCTTAAAAAATTGAGTGTAAAATAGCCTCCCCAGAACCAGATGTGATTTCGAAGTTTAATTTCAAAATTTAATTTTTGAATTTCACTCAATTTAACAATGTATTAGTATATTGTACATATATGAATTACTATGCAACTTTAAACAATTAGTTGGTGAAACGCAATTTTTTTGAAAAAAAAATTGTAAAATTATATAAAGCCTGTATTATTTTATTAAGATAACGTTTTCGTAAAACGTATTATTGATTGATTTATGTCGTTGGTTTAAAATTTGAAGCAGTTGGTATAAATTATTTTTTTTAACAATCCCTTAAGAATAAATTTACATCCATAACTAACAAAATAAATAAACATGAAAAAAATTTTCTTAATCTTTATGATTGTTTTTACAGCGCAGGTTTCACTTGCTCAGGTAAAAAATGTCAAGGGTTTGATTACAGATTCTGACGGGATGCCGTTACCAGGGGCATCTGTTTCTGTACAAGGAGGTCAAAAAGGAGCTACTACCGATTTTGACGGTTTGTACTCAATTGATGTGCAAAGCGGACAAACATTAATTTTTACTTATGTGGGTCTTGAAACACAAAAAATTGTTGTTGGAGATGCCGCTACAATTAATGTTAAAATGAAACTGGCAGCTTCCAATGCCTTAAATGAAGTGGTAGTAACTGCGTTAGGTATTAAAAGACAAAAGAAAGAACTGGGTTATGCAGTTCAGGATCTTAAGGGAGACCAATTAAACAAAGTTATTACTACGAACGTTGCTACTGCGCTTTCCGGTAAGATTGCCGGTGTTGATGTTTCTATTCCGGCCACGGGAGTTGGAGGATCAACAAGGGTTATTATCAGAGGTATTTCCAGTATTGGTGAAAGCAATCAGCCTCTTTATATTGTAGATGGAGTTCCTATTGATAACTCAGGTTTGAGCAATGACACTGCTGCTACAAGTAAATGGTTTGACGGAAGAGATAACGGAGACGGAATTTCAAGTATTAATCCAAATAATATTGAAAGCTTAACTGTGCTTAAAGGAGCTGCCGCATCTGCATTATACGGATCCCGAGCTTTAAATGGTGTTATTTTGATTACAACCAAAAAAGGAAGCAAAGGCAAATTACAGGTTGAACTTACAAGTGGTGTTAGTTTCGACAGAGTAAATGCTAAATACGAAGACTATCAGACGGAATATGGTTCCGGATCAAATGGTACTTTACCGGATCCGACAAAAGCTCCGTCTGAAATATATAGTTATACTACAAATGCATGGGGGCCTAAGTTTTCTGAAAGTGTAGGGCAGCAGATAAAAATATTTGATGGTTCTATGAAACCATATGCAAGAGTAGAAAATAATATTCAGGATTTTTTCAAAACTGGTGTAACACTTTCAAACGGAATCTCATTATCAGCAGGTAGCGAAAATGCTTTTGTACGTTTCGGATACAACAACCTGACAAATGATGACGTTATTCCGGAATCAGGGATAGAAAGAAATGATGCAAGTTTAAACGGAACTATAAAATCAGATAAATTTACTTTGGCTGCAAACGTAAATTATATGGTTGAAAACACACAAAACAGACCAGGATTAGGAGATTCACCAAATAACGTTGGTTATTCATTAAGTTCATTAGCTCCAAGTTTTGATCAGGCATGGTTAAAAAATTATAAAAACGAAGAAACAGGCCAGATTTATCCATGGAACAATAATGTGTATCAGTTAAACCCATATTTTACTACACAGGAAAATCATAATACATCTGTAAAAAATCGCTTTATAGGAAATGTTACCGGAACTTATCAGTTTAAAAACTGGTTAGCATTAACTTTCAGAACAGGTATTGATACTTATGCTTTTAGTGCTAAAGATTTCATGGCGGCAGGAAGTACATGGCCTGGAAGAGATCAAGGCTATTTAGGATTGGATAATATTGATGTTTCAGAGATGAATACGGATATTATTGCCACTTTTAGTGATATAAAATTAGCAAATGATTTAACTTTTTCAGGAATTTTAGGTACTGCAAGAAGAGATTATAATAGAGAATATAATTCTAGTTTCGGAACAAATATTATTGAGCCAGGAAATGAATACATAAGCAATTTTTCTTCTAAGACAATTAATGCTCCTGTCGTAACCAGAACCAGAACGAATTCGGTTTACGGTTCTGCTAAAGTTGATTACAAAGGGTATTTGTATGCTGAGTTTACAGGAAGAAATGACTGGTTTAGCGTTATATACAGTGGTGATGAATCAGCTTTTTATCCGGCAGCTTCGTTAGGTTTTATATTCTCTGATGCCTTCAATATTCAGAGTGATACATTTAACTATGGAAAATTCAGAGCTTCTTGGGCACAGGTTTCAAACGCACCGGGAGCTTACAAAAATGCACTTAACTATACTACTTTTTCATCTTATGACGGACAAAGTGTAGTTAATATTAAAAACTCTGCTGCACCAAATGCTAATTTGACTTATCAGTCTAAAACAGGTGTTGAGTTTGGTGTTGAAACAGCATTCTTTAAAAACAGATTAAAAGCAGATATTACAGTTTACCGTGAAGATACTTCTGATCAGACATTAGATTTAGCATCTTCTGCAACTTCAGGTTATGAATTTCTTTCTGTAAACGCAGGACAATTAAGAAATGAGGGTATTGAGGTTTTCTTATCAGGAACTCCAATCAAAACCAATAATTTCGAATGGGGAATTGACTTGAACTTCTCAAAAAACAAAAACTCTATTATTTCATTACACCCGACAATCCCTACATATGCTATTTCTGAAGCTCGTTGGGCCGGAGCAGCTATCGTAGCTCAGGTTGGCGGACAATACGGAACTATAATAGGAAAAGATTTCCTTAGAACACCTTCAGGAGAAAAAATTGTTGACGCAAATGGTATGCCTTTATTCACTGATTCTAAGGTAGCTTTAGGTAAAGGACTTCCTGACTGGTCTGCAGGTTTAACCAACAGATTTTCTTATAAAGGAATTACACTTCAATTCTTAATCGATATGAAGTTTGGAATGGACGTATATTCTATGACGAATTCATTAGCTGCACAAAAAGGACTTTTAGATGTAACTACAGAAGGAAGAGATGCTTACAATGCAGCTAGAGCAGAGGCAGTAGCAAACGATCCTAACTTTAGCCAGGCAACATGGATTCCTACTGCTGGTTATGTAGCAGAAGGTGTTGTGAACACCGGAACAGCAGCTAACCCGGTATATGTTGAAAATACAAAACCTATCAATCCTCAGGATTACTGGACTACTGTTTTCAATAATACCCCTGCACCTTTTATTTATGATGCTTCTTATGTAAAATTAAGAGAGGTAAGTTTAGGGTATACTATTCCAAAGAGTGTTTTTAGCGGAGCAAAAATCAGTTCAATTTATGTGTCTGCATTCGCAAGAAATTTATTAACCTTTAATAAAGATTTGCCAAACGTTGATCCTGAGTCTATGTACACTTCAGGAAATGGACAAGGATTTGAATATGGTTCTCTTCCATTCAGAAGATCGTATGGTTTTAACATTAAAGTTGCATTCTAAAAAAAAGAAATTATGAAATTTAAAAAAATAATACTAGCCATAGCCATATTGTTAACCACAGTTGGCTGTACTGAGAATTTTGATGAACTGGAAAAAGACCCGGTTGCGTTGTCGGCAAATCCGGCAGGACAGCTAACATTTACCCAACTATGTATGTCTGGTGACGGTTATTACCAATGGAGAGCTAATTTGATTTATTCAGGTGGTTTTGTACAACACTATGCAGGTGCGTGGAACGTGACAGAGTTTGGAAGCAAATTCAAGAAAAACGACGACTATGCAACAGCAATCTGGAGAAACGGTTATGCAAATGAGCTTAAAAATGTGGTGGATATTTTGGATAAAACCAGCGGTAATCCAGCTTTAGTAAATATGAATGCCGTAGCAAAAATCATGAAAGTGATGGTCGCACAACGTATAACGGATCTTTATGGAGATATTCCTTATTCTCAGGCTGGAAAAGGATTCTCACAAGGAATTGTAACACCAAAATATGATACGCAGGAAGAAGTGTACACAGCTTTTTTTAGCGAATTGGACGAGGCTTATAATCAGTTAAATGCTGATGGTGGTGCTATCAAAGGCGATTTGTTTTATAATGGTAATATTGCAAAATGGAAAAAATTGGCTAATACTTTAAGATTGCGTTTAGGAATGAGGCTTTCCGAAGTAAAACCGCAAGAAGCTGAAAAACAAGTAAAGGCAGCATTGCAAAATGGTGTTTTCGAAAGTAATGCTGATAACTGTATAATGAAACATCTGGATGCAACTTTTAATGATAATCCTGCGTCTATAGATTTTAGAGGAAACGGTTTGGCATATGCTTTAGTAGGTAATGAAAACGGAGATCACTTTAGTTCGCTGGTAATCGATTATCTGAGAGATAATGGTGATCCAAGACTTACGATGCTTGCAACTCCTAAAGCAACATCTTCTATGCCAGGAAAAGGAGGACAGCCTGTTCAGCCTGGCGAAAAACTATATGAGGGTGTTCGTCCGGGAACTTTTAGATGGGATACACCTGGAGGTTCAAGTGCGGCATCAGGGATTCAGTCTTATTTTAAACAAAAAACAACACCTTTTTTACATGTAAGTTATTCAGAAACACAATTATTGTTGGCTGAGGCTGCTTTCAGAGGGTGGGTAACAGGAACTTCTGCTGCAGAATATTACAAAAAAGGAGTTGAAGCAGGTATCAAACAATTGGAAATTTATGGTGCAACTCCAGCTACTCAGGCAGCTGTTGATGCTTATACAACGGCAAAACCTTTAGTTTCAGGAACAGAAAAACAACAAATAGGGACACAGCTTTGGATTACATACATTTTTAATAGTATAGAGGCTTACTCAAACCAGAGAAGAACAGGATTCCCTCAATTATTGGCTATAACGAATTCTGATTCAGAAACAGCAGGTGTTATGCCAAAACGTTTGTATTATCCAAATGATGAAATGCAGAAAAATCAAACAAATTATTTAGACGCATTGTCCAGAATGGGCGGAACAAATGACTGGCTGAATAAAGTTTGGTGGGATGCCAACTAATAAATGATCCCCAAGTTATGCCTGATAAGGTGTTATTTTTATTAATTAAATTAAAACAATTTTTAAATTAAAAATAATGATAAAAAATAAAGCCTTATTAGGCATCCTTTTCTTTATTGGTTCACTTTTTACTTCTTACAGTTGCTCCAAGGACAACGATACAGAAACTGATAATTCAAAAACTAAAACTGCCAGGGTCGTAGGATATTTATCAACAGATAATTTTGCTAAAATGAGTTCGGTACAATTTTGTAAGCTGACTCATCTTAATCTGTCATTCGCAAATCCGGACAACACAGGTAATTTGATTTTTGATGGTGATATTGATGCTGTTATTGCACATGTAAAAGGTATAAACCCGAATATTAAAATATCTGTTTCTATTGCCGGGGGAGTTATCTCTGCAGAACAGGCTGCTAATTGGTCATTGCTTATCGATAAGCCTGAAAACAGACCTGCCTTTATCAAAAAAATAATGGATTTTGTTGAAGTTCACAAACTGGATGGCGTCGATGTAGATCTGGAATGGGATGCGGTGACTACAGGGTACAGTGGCTTTGTTATTGAATTAAAAAATGCCATAAAAAGCAAAAACAAACTTATTACGGCAGCTTTACCAAACAACACACGTTTTGTTAATATAAACAATGAAGCTCTTAATGCTTTTGACTTTATTAATATTATGGCTTATGATATGACAGGACCATGGGCACCTGATAAACCGGGTCAGCACAGCTCTTTTAATGATGCGAAATTAGGAATCGATTTTTGGAATAAAATGCAAAATGTACCAAAAGAAAAACTGACACTCGGTGTTCCTTTCTATGGCTATAATTTTACTGATCCCGTTGCTACGAGTGTCACTTACGGACAAATGGTTGCATCCGGAAATCAATTTGCAGAAGTAGATGAATTGGGCAAAATTTATTATAACGGAAGACCAACTATTGAGCAAAAGGTTCAATTGGCTTCAGAAATGACTGGAGGCATCATGATTTGGGAAATTGCCCAGGATTCATTTGATCAATATTCTTTATTGGATGTGATTCATAAAAAATATACAAAACTCGGATTTGTTACAACTGATTTATGTGGTAACTAAAAGTCTTGTAAATCAGGCGAATTTTAAGGGTTAAAAGTTCCTTTTATTGTACAAAAACGTGTTATTGACTGAATAGTGCTGTTGGTTTAAAAGTTTAAGCAGTTTGTATAAATAATTTTTTTGAGGAATCCTTTAAAAATAAATTTGCAGAAAAGAATATAAGTTAGGTTAGTAATTTGTTAAGTGTTTAAAGGTTAATTAATTACATATAAATCTTGCTTTTATATATAATTATCAAAAAAGAAAAAAAATGAAAAGTGCTTTAGAAATAAAACCTGATATCAGTTATAAAAGTGCAGGAAAATTTGAAGAAACCAGATTTGAGAAAATTCATAATGAAATCTTCAAAAATTCTGCAGAGGCTTCAGTTATCGTGGCTCAGGAAATCGCTCAGTTAATTAGATCTAAACAAGAGAAAAATAAGTCTTGTGTTTTAGGGCTGGCAACAGGTTCTTCTCCTATAAAAGTATATGAAGAGTTAGTGAGAATGCACAGAGAAGAAGGATTAAGTTTTAGCAATGTAATCACTTTTAATCTGGACGAATATTATCCAATGTCAAAGGAGAACAATCAGAGCTATCACTATTTCATGCATCAGCATCTTTTTAATCATATTGATATCGATCCTGAAAATATTAATATTCCAGATGGTACCGTTGCAATTGATGAACTGAATCAATATTGTATCGACTACGAAATGAATATTAAACAAGCCGGAGGTCTTGATTTTCAATTGCTGGGAATTGGACGTACAGGTCACGTAGGTTTCAATGAACCCGGATCACACATTAATTCAGGAACCCGTATTATTACACTCGATCATATTACACGAGTAGATGCTTCATCTGACTTTAATGGTATTGACAACGTTCCTAAACGTGCTATTACGATGGGGGTTTCGACAATCATGAGGTCGAAAAGAATTGTACTGATGGCCTGGGGACAAAACAAAGCAGATATTATCAAAAGAACCATTCAGGGTGATATCAGTTCTGAAGTTCCTGCTACATTTTTACAAAACCACCCTAATGCAACTTTTGTTTTAGATCAGTCTGCAGCTTCAGAATTAACGCGTTTCAAAACGCCGTGGTTAGTTGGAGAATGTATCTGGACACAGGAATTAAAAAGCAAAGCGATTGTTTGGTTGTGCCAAAAAACAAAACAGTCGATTTTAAAATTAACAGACCGTGATTACAACAACAACGGAATGTCTGATCTTTTGGCACAGGAAGGTTCTGCTTATGATTTGAATATCAACATGTTCAATGTACTACAGCACACTATTACCGGATGGCCGGGCGGAAAGCCTAATACAGATGATTCACATCGTCCGGAAAGAGCAAATCCTGCAAAAAAACGAGTAATTCTTTTTAGTCCCCATCCTGATGATGACGTGATTTCTATGGGAGGGACTTTTTCAAAACTGATAAAACAGGGACATGATGTACACGTAGTATATCAAACCTCAGGAAATATTGCAGTTACAGATGACGAAGCATTAAAATTTGCTGAGGTTTGTAATGATTTTATCGGAAATAATGATGGTGTCATAAACTTTAAAGAGGTAATTGAATTTCTGAATAACAAATCAGAGGATCAGGTAGATTCTTTGGAAGTAAGAAAATTAAAAGGATTAATTAGAAGAAGAGAGTCTTATGCCGCAGTTCGTTATATTGGCTTAAAAGATGAAAATGTACATTTTCTGGACCTTCCTTTTTATGAAACCGGTCAGGTTAAGAAGAATCCGCTTGGTACTGAAGATATAGCTATTGTAAAAGATATTATTGCCAAAATTAAACCACATCAGGTTTTTGCTGCGGGTGATCTTGCTGATCCACACGGAACGCATGAAGTTTGTCTGAATGCCATTTTTGCTGCGATGAAAGAACTGAAACCTCAAAAATACATGGATGACTGCTGGTTGTGGCTTTACAGAGGGGCATGGCACGAATGGGATATTCACGAAATTGACATGGCTGTTCCGCTTTCTCCATCCGAAGTATTACTTAAACGTCATGCGATTTTATACCACCAGTCTCAAAAAGACAGGGTGATGTTTCAGGGAAATGATTCCAGGGAGTTTTGGGTTAGGGCAGAAGACCGAAATAAAAATACTGCTATTCTTTACGATGAATTAGGTTTGGCAGAATACGAAGCTATTGAGGCTTTCAAACGTTTTGATTACTAAGATTATTTTTAGCATTTGATTTATTATAGTAAGTCAAATTTCCAAATTCAGATTGATTTTTTGCTGATAGTGAGGATCAATAAAGAAATCATTCTGGATTTTTTCATCTATTTATTAATGTTGTCTCAGGATAACCATTTTTCCAAGTGCCATAAAATGAAATATATACTAGTCCTACTATTAGCAGGTTTAACTTCAAGTGCCCAGATTAAAAAAGAGCAGCTAAACCTTATGCCCTGGCCTCAAAATGTTGTTTTAAATGATGGAAATTTTACTTTGAATAAAAATTTTAAAGTAAATATTACCGGAAATCCAAATCAGAGAATTTTTGGAGGGGTAACCCGTTTTTTACGTCGTTTAGATGGAAGGACAGGACTTTTCTTTGGACAGGATTTTGTTACAAAATTAAACGAGGTTCCAACAGCTGAACTTCAGATAAATTGTGCCAAAGGCGGAAAAATTGGTCTATATGAAGACGAAAGTTATCATTTAGATATTAAACAAAACAAAATTACTATCGATGCAACAAGCGATTTAGGAGCTTTACACGGTCTTGAAACGTTATTGCAGATACTGCAGAACAATGGTAAATCATTTTATTTTCCAAACGCACAAATTTCAGATTTTCCAAGATTTACCTGGAGAGGTTTGATGATCGATGCTTCAAGGCATTTTCAGCCGGTAGATGTTATCAAAAGAAACCTTGACGGTCTCGCAGCTATGAAAATGAATGTTTTTCATTGGCATTTAGTAGATGATCAGGGCTGGAGAATCGAGATGAAAAAACATCCAAAACTAATTGAGTTAGCTTCGGATGGAATGTATTATACACAGCAAGAAATTAAAAGTATAGTAAAATATGCTGATGAGCGCGGTATTTTAATCGTTCCGGAAATAGATGTTCCAGGTCACGGAACAGCAATATTGACTGCTTATCCTGAAATAGGAAGTAAAGT
The DNA here is from genome assembly GCF_010645065.1 of Flavobacterium fluviatile. Taxonomy (GTDB): domain Bacteria; phylum Bacteroidota; class Bacteroidia; order Flavobacteriales; family Flavobacteriaceae; genus Flavobacterium; species Flavobacterium fluviatile. The sequence goes on from NZ_JAADZW010000012.1 coordinate 131,999, forward strand.
GATTTCTGTAAAGGGAGGAGCAGAAAAAAGTGTCCAGGGAACTGCAATTACAACCTATAGTGTCGAAAGAAATGCGGGTATATTTACGCCTACATTAGATCCCACAAATCCAAAAACCTACCAATTATTAAGCGAAATCTTTGATGAGGTATGCCCATTGTTTCCCGGAGATTATTTTCACATTGGAGGCGATGAAAATGAAGGAAAGGACTGGGATGCCAATCCTAAAATTCAGGAATTTAAAAAGAAAAATAAGTTAGCAACAAACCACGAACTGCAGACGTATTTCACCATGCAACTGGCTCCGATGCTTAAAAAACACGGAAAACAACTAATGGGCTGGGAAGAAATCTTAACCAAAAACCTATCAAAAGAAGCCATTGTTCATTCATGGAGAGGACCTAATGAAGGGGTTCTTGCAGGTCAGTCTTTAGCAGAAGCGGTAAAAAAAGGGTATAAAACAGTATTGTCAAACGGCTATTATATCGATTTGATGTACCCAATCGAAAGCCATTATTTAACTGATCCAATGCCTAAAGGAGTTGAGTTAACAGCAGAAGAAAAGGCAAGGATTTTAGGTGGTGAAGCTCCAATGTGGACAGAATTGGCTACTCCTGAAACAATAGATTCCAGAATTTGGCCAAGAACAGCAGCAATTGCAGAAAGACTTTGGTCGGCCGAAGATATTACTGACGTTGAAGATATGCGCAGGCGACTTGAAACCGTTTCTTTCCGATTGGAAGAATTAGGGCTGACACACATTCGCAACAAAGATGTCATTTTAAGAAATATAGCCAACAATCAGGATATAAAATCGCTTAACGAATTCTCAAATGTCTGCGAACCGTTAAAAGGATATACACGAAATAAAAACGGAACAGAATATCAAACCTATTCGCCGTTCACGCTTTTTGCAGATGCCTGTACGCCGGATGCAAAAGATGCATTGGCATTTGATAATGCTGTAACGCAATATCTGGCAAGCAAAACAGCTGAAAATAAAGCAAAAGTTACTGCATTTTTTTACAAATGGATTGCCGTAAATAAAGAATTAAATGACTTAAGTGCCAACGCACCTTTAGTACAACCAATCCTGCCTTTGGCTAAAAAATTAAGCGATGTATCTCAGGAATTGTTGTTGGTTTTAGATAATAAATCAGCTTTAAAATTACAGGATTTAAATAGTTTAATCGAGCAATGCAATACAAAAGACCATGCCGATGTTGAGTTGGCGATATATGCAAGCCTAAAAAAGTTAATATAAAAGTTTGAGTTAGTAAGTAGTTTAAGTTAAATGTGATTAATTGGTTTATCTCTGTCAGGTTTTCATCTGGCAGAGATAATTTTAACCAGATTAGCTTATTGAATTTTAAAAAAAGAAATAGAAATAAAATGTGGGAACGGTTAAAATTGAGTTTGGTTATTTATTTTTTAATCTAAGTTTTATTTCAAATTAATGTGTCAGTTTTGGGTAATTTGTTATTTGGTTTTTGCCCGAAAAAGAACATTATAAGCCTGGCAAGCAATTGTCAGGTTTTTTTTGTTTAAGTTTTAGGAGCTGTGTCCTGCTTTCCGCTTAATCTTTTGTGGCAAACCCCGCCACAAAAGGATAACGCTTCAATCAGGGCTCATATCTTTGACATAGATTAAAAATATGAAAATGTATCTTTGAAATACTAACAATTAATAAACAAAAC
>NZ_JAADZW010000013.1 GCF_010645065.1 Flavobacterium fluviatile
TTCTGTAATGCTGCAACTATAGCCAATTTATCAGCTACAGGAACAGCCATCAAATGGTACGCTGCCTCAACGCTTGGTTCAGAATTGCCAACGACAACTGCCTTGGTTAGCGGTACGACTTATTACGCTTCGCAAACACTGAATTCGTGCGAGAGTACCAATCGTACAGCAGTTGCGGTAACGATCAACACTACAGCAGCACCTACAGCAAGCGCTGTACAATCTTTCTGTAATGCGGCAACTATAGCGGATTTATCGGCTACAGGAACAGCTATCAAATGGTATGCTACAGCTACGTCAGGTACACAATTATTGGCAACTACAGTTTTAGTGAGTGGAACAAAATATTATGGATCGCAAACACTGAATGGTTGCGAGAGTATATCACGAACTGAAGTTACGGCAATACTCAACATGACAGCCGCACCGACAGGAAATACAAGTCAGGAGTTTTGTAATAGTGCTAAAATTGAAGATTTAATCGTTGTAGGCTCAAATATACAGTGGTTTACTAGCGCGACAGGCGGAGTATCTTTAAATAGTAATGTACTATTAATCAACGGTGTAAAATATTATGCTTCTCAGACCATTAATGGATGTCAAAGTACAAACCGCCTATCGGTTACAGCAATAATAAAAACTGTTCCGAATCCAACAGGACCTGGAATTCAACAATTTTGTTCAGAAACTAATCCTACGATAGCAGATCTTAAAGTAAGTTCAAATATGGTGGTGTGGTACGATTCATTTACGAATGGCAATATTTTGCCTTTTGATTATCGTTTAACAGATGGAGAGACTTTTTATGCTGGAAATTATGATAGCAATACAAATTGTGAAAGTTCTTCCAGATTGCCAGTTACTGTAAAAATTGTCGAGAATAAACTGGAATATTATAATCTAATTACTGTTAATGGTAATAATCTGAATAATAAACTTACCATAAAAGGAATAGACAATTTCCCTGTGAATACTATTGAAATTTTTAATCGATATGGAAATTTAGTATGGAAGACTGATAATTATAATAATGAAAACAACTTCTTTGATGGAAAATCTAATTCAAAGGATGTGTTTATGAAGAATAATTTTTTGCCAACAGGTACATATTACTTTGTTTTAAAGTACAGAACGAATTGTAAATCCAATCAGTTAAAAGGATTTTTACAAATTGACAACAACCAGTAAATAATGAATAATTGTTTAAATCTAAAAATAGCAGCATTAATGCTTGTTGTTTTTTCAAAAGTTTATGCTCAGGCAGATGTCAAACTGTCCAGCTATTTTTTTACTCCAATGACATACAATCCGGCATATGCGGGAAGTTATGAAGGTATTTCTTTATCCGGAGTTTATAATTCCCAATGGGTTGGATTTGAAGGAGCACCTAAAACAATTGTTTTTTCAGGTCATGGTACATTTGTCAATTCTCATACCGGTATGGGACTTGATGTTATTAACGATGAAATCGGGGCAAGTAAAGAGACGAGTGTTGCAGGAAATTTTTCTTACCATTTTAACCTAAACAGCAAGTGGAAAGTTGCGTTGGGAATAAAAGCAGGGGTTAATAGTTATAAAGTGGATTACAATTTATTGGCAATTGAAAATCCGGAAGAGTATAGTGGCTTTTCAGGCACTGTAAACAATATGAATTTTAATTTTGGGACAGGTTTTTATCTTCATGATGATAAGTTTTTCCTGGGTCTTGGGATACCGAATATTATAGCTGAAAAAAACTTTAATGAAAATGTTTACATTTTATCAAACAATAATAAATTCTATATTACCACTGGCTATAAATTTGAGGTTAATCCAGACATCTCTTTACAGCCAACTATTATGACAAGACTTTCTGAGGGCGAATCACAAAGCACGATGTTTGCACTTAATTCTATATGGTCGGAGAAATTTTATGCCAGTTTAAACTTTGAACCAGGTGTTTCTGTTGGGTCCTTTATTGGTGTCAGGTTTCTGGAAAAATTTATGGTAGGCTATTCTTATGATGCATCAATTAATAGTTTCTCAAGATATAATGACGGTTCACATTCTTTTTTCGTGAATTTTAGATTAGAAGATTTTTGGAAGAGAGAAAGATGCAGTTGTTATTCTTTTTAAGTCAATCTTAAAAAATAAAATCGAATTCTTTTCTGTAATTAACTCATAAAAAAACCGGTAAGTATTGAACTTGCCGGTTTTATGTTTTATAGATTGAACTCTTATTTTTTACAAATCAAATCCTAAATTCACGCCCAATTTCATAGCAATGATTTTAGTAATTCTTTGTTTTAGTTCCGGTATTTTGATGCTTTCGATAACGGCATTTGAGAATGCGTACATCAATAAAGCTTTAGCTTCTTTCTTCGGAATTCCGCGGGACTGCATGTAGAACATGGCCGTTTCGTCAAGCTGTCCAACTGTACATCCGTGAGAACACTTTACATCATCAGCAAAAATTTCCAATTGCGGTTTTGCGTTGATTGTTGCCTTGTCACTTAATAAAATATTGTTGCTTTTTTGGAAAGCGTTTGTTTTTTGAGCTTCTTTTTCTACGAAAACTTTTCCGTTGAAAACTCCTGTCGAACGGTCAGTGAAAATTCCTTTATAATCCTGAAAACTTTCGCAGTTAGGCTGTGCGTGATTTACCAAAGTATAATGGTCAACATGCTGTTTGTCATTCAGGATAGAAATTCCGTTAAGCGTACTTGTTAGTCTTTCTCCGAAATGGTAGAAGTTTAAATTGTTGCGCGTAATGTTTCCTCCAAATGAGAAAGTATGAACAGAAGCGTGGCTTTCCTGTTGTTGAGAAACATAAGTATTGTCAATTAAATTTGCTTCACTGTTATCATTTTGAATTTTATAATAATCAACTATGGCACGTTTTTGAGCGAAAATTTCAGTAACAGAATTGGTTAAAACCGGATTTTCATTCAGACTTTGGTGACGTTCTATAATCTGAACATGTGAATTTTCACCCACAATAATCAGGTTTCTCGGCTGAACCATCAAGGCGGCTTCATTTCCTGTTGAGAAATACATTATCTCGATTGGCTTATCAGCCACTTTTTTCTTTGGAATATTGATAAAGGCACCTTCAATTGCAAAAGCTGTATTCAATGAAGTCAAGCTGTCATCTTTACTTGCAATCTGATTAAAGTACGTATCGATAACCATTTTATATTTTGGTTTGGTCAATGCCGACGACATCAGACAAACATCGATTCCGTCATGAGTCGTAGAAGACAAGTGCGAACTGAAAACACCATCAATAAACACTAATTTATACGTGTCGATTTCGTGCAAAAAATATTTTTTTACCTGATTGAATTCGATTGCATTTTCCTGCTTTGGAAAAACCGTAAAGTCATTTTTTAAGATGGCGTTTAGCGATGTGTATTTCCAGGCTTCTTCCCTTTTGGTTGGGAAACCTTTATTTTCGAAGTTTTTTATAGCATTTGTACGTATGTCATGTAAATCTGAATGTACATCGACACGCTCTTCAAAAGCCATAAAAGACGATACTAATTTTTCTTTTAAATCCATTGTTCTTTTGTTTCCTTCGGTGTTTCAGGTTTAAAGTTTCAGGTTGACTGCTGGAACTTAATTCCTTTGAAATCCATTTTATTTCAGGTTTTTTGTTTCAGGTTTTTTTACTTAAACTTATTCCCCTTGAAATCTTTTTTATTTAGGTAAGTGATAAAGTTTTTTATTTTACCGCTTAAATTTTCATAATCTTTTTTTAAAGCTTCGAATTTTTCTTCTGAAATATATTCAAAATCAAAAATCTGATATAACTGAGACCTTGTTTCTCCGGCTGAACCTTTTGCGATAGATAAAAATTGTCGAAATTCTAAATTTCCATCCCTTTCAAAACCTTCAGCAATGTTATCTATCACCGAACCCGAAGAACTTTTTATTTGATTTTTAAATCTGAGGTCAGATCTTAACTCAGTTTCAACTGAAATAAAATGTATTTCTTTTGCTAATCGTCTCGCCTCTTTCCAGATTTCTAAATCTTCAAACCTCGTAATTGTTGTCATTTCTATTTTAATAAATTTAAGTTTAAACTTACAAAATGTAATTCAACTTGAAACTAAAAAAACATGAAACTTGAAACAAAAATTTAGTTTTCTGCTTTGATCCAGTCGTATCCTTTTTCTTCTAATTCGTAAGCCAGTTCTTTTCCACCAGATTTTACGATTCTTCCGTTGTAAAGAACGTGAACGAAATCCGGAACGATATAATCTAACAAACGCTGGTAGTGAGTGATGACGATAATTGCGTTTTTGTCGCTTTTTAATTTGTTTACGCCATTTGCCACAATTCTTAATGCGTCAATATCAAGACCAGAATCGGTTTCGTCCAGAATTGCTAATTTTGGCTCTAACATTGCCATCTGGAAAATCTCGTTTCTTTTTTTCTCTCCTCCTGAAAAACCTTCATTTAAAGAACGGGATAAAAACTTACGGTCGATTTCTAATAATTCAGATTTCTCACGAATCACTTTCAGCATCTCGTTTGCAGGCATTTCTTCCTGACCGTTTGCTTTACGGGTTTCGTTGATAGCCGTTTTCATGAAGTTCGTAACGCTAACTCCGGGAATTTCTACCGGATACTGAAAAGAAAGGAAAACACCTTTGTGCGCTCTTTCTTCGGGAGCCAAATCGCCAAGATCTTCTCCGTCAAGGATCACTTCTCCGTCTGTAACTTCATAGTTTTCGTTTCCTGCAATAACAGCAGAAAGCGTACTTTTTCCGGAACCGTTTGGTCCCATGATAGCGTGTACTTCGCCAGCTTTAACTTCTATATTAATTCCTTTCAGGATTTCTTTATCACCGATTGCGGCGTGAAGGTTTTTTATTGATAACATCTTTTTTTTGTTTAAAGTTTCAAGTTTCAAGTTCTCAGTTGTGCTGAAAAGCGAAACTTTGAAAAATCTTTTATTTTAATATGATATAAAATTCTTTTTTATTGGTTGCAAAAGTAAGTTTCGGATCAAAAACTTGAAACCTGAAACATGGAACTTTTTTATCCCACAGATCCTTCCAAAGAAATCTCTAATAATTTCTGAGCTTCAACTGCAAATTCCATTGGCAATTTGTTCAGGACATCTTTACTGAAACCGTTTACAATTAAGGCAATCGCTTTTTCAGTCGGAATACCTCTTTGGTTACAGTAAAAAACCTGATCTTCCCCAATTTTACTTGTCGTTGCTTCATGCTCGATTTTTGCAGATGGATTTTTACTTTCGATGTAAGGGAAAGTATGTGCTCCGCAATTATTACCCATTAACAAAGAGTCACATTGAGAAAAGTTTCTTGCATTCTCGGCTCTCGGCGAAATCTGCACTAAACCACGGTAACTGTTTTGAGATTTTCCTGCTGAAATACCTTTAGAAATAATAGTTGATTTAGTGTTTTTACCTAAATGGATCATTTTTGTTCCCGTATCAGCTTGCTGGTAATTGTTGGTGACAGCGATAGAATAAAATTCTCCTACCGAATTATCTCCTTTAAGTACGCAAGAAGGATATTTCCACGTTACAGCAGAACCTGTTTCAACCTGTGTCCAGGAAATTTTAGCGTTTGTTTCGCACAAACCTCTTTTGGTTACGAAGTTGTAAACCCCGCCTTTTCCTTCTTTGTTTCCGGGGAACCAGTTTTGAACTGTCGAATATTTGATTTCAGCATCATCCAAAGCGATTAATTCAACTACAGCAGCGTGCAATTGATTTTCGTCACGGCTTGGAGCAGTACATCCTTCAAGGTAAGAAACGTAGCTTCCTTCATCAGCAATAACCAATGTTCTTTCGAATTGTCCCGTTCCTGCCTGATTGATTCTGAAATAAGTTGAAAGTTCCATTGGACATTTTACACCTTTTGGAATATAACAAAAACTTCCGTCAGAGAAAACCGCTGAGTTTAAGGCAGCATAAAAGTTATCTTTTTGAGGTACAACCGTTCCTAAATATTTACGAACCAATTCCGGATGTTCTTTGATAGCCTCAGAAATCGGACAGAAAATAATGCCTTTTTCTCCTAAAGTTTTCTTGAAAGTCGTTGCTACCGAAACAGAATCAACCACAATATCCATTGCGATATTGTTCATCATTTTTTGTTCATCAACAGAGATTCCCAACTTTTTGTACATTTCTAAAAGTTCAGGATCAACGTCGTCAAGAGTTTTATTTGGATCTACCGCTTTTGGAGCTGAATAATAAGAGATTGCCTGAAAGTCCGGTTTTTCGTATTGTACGTTTGCCCATTCCGGTTCGATCATTTCTTTCCAGGCACGGAAAGCCTCTATGCGCCATTCGGTCATCCACTCAGGTTCTTCTTTTTTAAGAGAAATTGCTCTTACAATCTCTTCGTTTAAGCCAATAGGGAAAGTTTCAGATTCTATATTGGTATAAAATCCGTACTCATATTCTTTGGTTTCCAGTTCGATTTTTAAATCGTCTTCGGTGTATTTGCTCATTTTTTTTTTATTGAAGATTTTAAAATTGAAGGATTTAAATATTAAAATACTTCTGTAATTAAATCTTTAAATTTTGCAATTATTTATTGTTTATAGCGAAAATGATTCTCCGCATCCGCAAGTTCTGCTTGCATTCGGATTATTGAAAACAAATCCTTTTCCGTTTAATCCTCCGGAGAATTCTAAAATTGTTCCGGCTAAATAAAGGAATGATTTTTTTTCAACTGCGATTTGTATATCATTGTCTACGAATATTTTGTCATCATCTCCCTTGTTTTTGTCAAATTTTAAATCATAAGACAAACCAGAGCATCCACCGCTTTTTACTCCTACGCGTACGTAGTCATGTGCGGCATCAAAACCATCGTCAGTCATCAAATCGATGATTTTCTTTTTGGCTGTATCAGAAACTTTTATCATTGTTTATGGTATTTGTATTTTTCTTTCGCTTTTAATCCAAAATCAAAAAAATATTGTTTTTTTAAAATGCTGGATTTCAATACTGAAATGAAATTATTTGCAAAGATACTACTTAAAAACCTTTTTCCATAACGGTTCACATTATTATAACAAATGTTAAAATAGATATAAGTTATTTAAACTGTTTATCACTAAGATTTTTCTTAAGAATCAGATTAAGTCTGAATAATTTAGATTTTAATAAAATTTACCTTGCGTTAAAATATTCGTTGATTTAAGGAATAGAAAAATTGGATTTCCTAGCTTTGTTTCATCTTTTGTAAATGAAAAACTATGAAACTTTATCCTATAGAATCAGGAAATTTTAAATTAGACGGAGGCGCAATGTTTGGAGTGGTGCCAAAAACAATCTGGAATAAAACCAATCCGGCCGACTCTAATAATTTAATTGATATTGCAGCCCGTTGTCTGCTTATTGAAAATGGGAACCGGTTGATTTTGATAGACACCGGAATGGGTGATAAACAATCAGAGAAATTTTTTGGGTATTATTCACTTTGGGGATCACATTCTATAGATAAGTCATTGGCTAAATATGGTTTTCACCGAAATGATATCACAGATGTTTTCATGACTCATCTTCATTTCGATCATTGTGGCGGAAGCGTTCAGTTGAATTCTGATAAAACCGGATATGAACCTGCTTTTAAAAATGCCAGATTCTGGACAAATGAAAATCATTGGGAATGGGCAACAAAGCCAAATGCCCGAGAAAAAGCTTCTTTTTTAACAGAGAATATCTTGCCGATGCAGGAAAGTGGCCAGCTGAATTTTATTGAAAGACCACAATCTAATTTCTTGGCGACTTCAGAAGTTGGTTTTGGAATTTTATTTGTTGATGGACATACCGAAAAACAGATGATTCCGCACATTCAATATCAGGATAAGACCATTGTTTTTTGTGCCGATTTATTGCCAACAGCCGGGCATTTGCCTTTGCCGTATGTTATGGGTTACGATACGCGTCCGCTGTTAACGATGGATGAAAAAGCCGATTTTTTAAATCTGGCAGCCGCGAATAATTATTATTTGTTTCTGGAACATGATGCCCATAACCAGATTATTACGGTAGAGCATACTGAAAAAGGAGTGAGATTAAAAGAGGTTTTTACTTGTGAGGATATTTTATAAAAGTAGAATTTTAATTTGCGCGGATTTGTGGAATTCGAGTTGCATTTTTTACTCAAGTTCCCAGCCAAAACCGGTTTGAAATACATAATCATTTTTTGAAGTGCTTGATGGAGGTTTGCTGTCAAAGTTGTATAGAAAGGATAGTTTAACATAAAAATTCAGAGGTAAATCATATTTTGTATCCAGGTTAAAGTCGGTACGGATTCTGTTATTTTCGGTTAAACTCGGAAAAACATTTAATTTGGACTGAATATCAAAATCACCTGCATCGTAAATATTTAGTTCTGTTCCCAAAAAGGCCTCTAAGCTTTTATTGGCAGAAGCTTCAGTTATATATTTTTCGTGGTTGAATGAAAGTCCTGCTGCTATACCCCAATATTTTGTATTATCATGAATAAGATATTTTCCCACACCACCTTTTGACAAAATACGCAAATCAATATCCTGTTCTGTATTTGACAATGTAGTAATGGACATTTGGGCAAAATAATCCTTTTTTAACAGTTTCGTAAAACTCAGGTCGGTATCGATCCTGCGAATAGATTCAATATCGTCCTGAACAGATTGCATCTGCTTATAAGTAGCTGTAGAAAACCATGTTCGCGCCGTATAACCCAAGCCAACGTTTATACTTAGTTGCTGGAGATTCTGAGCCTTTGTCAATTTTAAACCTACATCAAACGAGGCATCCAGACGATCCCAAAAACTATCATTAACCGCCTTAATGTAAACAATATCCTGAAGATTTACTTCTTTTCTTTCCTGATTACTCAAATTAATAACGTAAGTTTTTTTCGTTGCATAATCGGTAAACAAACCTCCATTTAATAAATCACCATTAGTTAAATTAATCATATGCGATTTATTGGAAATGATAGAGACAATATCTTTCCATTTAATCCTAAAATCGTCCTTGCTGTAATCTGTTTCAATTTCCAAAGCGCCATTTTTCATGAGTTTTATTTTTCCAACCATTACATCTTTGTTTTTTAAAACAATAGTATCGTTTTGCGCACTGGTTTTCATTAAAAATAATAGAAAAATCAGAATGGTAATTTTTTTCATTTTTATATTTGTATGTAATTAATCAATCAGTTGATAATCATAAATTTAAGAATAAAAAATAAATGTTTTTAAGATTTCTAATCAACCTCTTCTTAGAATTGAAATCTTAAATTTCATAACACATTGTTAACGTTTAGTTTTTTGTAACAAAATATCATAATTTAGTCGCATCTTTAACTTTACATTATAAATAGATACATGAGTCATATAAAACCACTTAATCTATCTGCTTTTGCATTACTTGTTTTAGCAGGCTGCAGCGCAACTTTACAAGCGCAAGTTTCAGTTCCAAAAGAATTTATAACTGCTTCTTCAGCTGTTGTTAAAAAAGCTCCGGTTACTGAAAATGAACTGAAAAGATGGTCACATCTTGATCTTATCAAAGATTCTATTCCGGGAATGAGTGTTGATAAAGCTTATGCTGAATTATTACAAGGAAAAACAGGTAAAAAAGTAATTGTTGGAGTTGTCGATTCAGGTGTTGATATCGAACACGAAGATTTAAAGGGGGTAATCTGGACAAATCCAAAGGAAATCCCGGGTAACGGAATTGACGATGATAAAAATGGTTATATTGATGATATTCATGGATGGAATTTCCTTGGCGATGTTGTCGATGAAAATCTTGAAATGACCCGCATTGTTAAAAAAGGTGATGACGGTTCTCAGCAATATAAAGATGCTCTGGCACAGTACACAGAAAAATACGAGAAAGCTTTAAAAGATAAGGAACAGGTAGATTTTTTACTGGATGTTCACAAAACGATACAAACAGCTTTAAATAAAAAGGAGTATAAAAGCGAAGATTTAAATTCAATTACCTCTACCGATCCAAAAGTGGCGAGAAGCAAAATGGTAATGACACAAATTTTTACCAATGCCGGTCCAACATTTAATCCGGAAACTGAATTAGAAGATTACAGAGAGCATGTTTACAATGAATTAAATTTCAATTTAAACAAAGAATTTGACGGCAGAAAAGTGTTAGGTGATAATGCAGAAGACATTAGAAGCACGAAATACGGAAATAATATTGTATTTGGGCCGGACAAAGAAAAAGCATTACACGGAACACACGTTGCCGGAATTATTGCACAGGTTCGCGGGAACGATTTAGGCGGAGACGGTGTTGCCAACAATGTAGAAATTTTGACTGTAAGAGCGGTTCCTGATGGAGATGAATATGATAAAGATATCGCTTTGGCTATTCGATATGCCGTTGATAACGGAGCTAAAGTAATCAACGGAAGTTTCGGAAAAAGCTTTTCTCCACATAAAAAATGGGTGTATGATGCAATAAAATATGCAAAGAAAAAAGATGTTTTAATTGTTCATGCCGCAGGTAATGACGGTTATAATATTGATGAAACCAAAAACATTAATTATCCAAACGATTCTGAAGATAATATTAAAGAATTTGCTGATAATCTGATCACAATTGGAGCTATTAATAAGACTTATGGAGAAAATGTAATTGCCGGGTTTTCTAACTTTGGAAAATTAAACGTAGATGTTTTTGCTCCGGGTGAAGAAATTTATGCAACAATTCCAAACAATAAATACAAATATTTGCAGGGAACTTCAATGGCATCGCCAAATGCAGCAGGAGTTGCGGCTTTGATTCGTTCATACTATCCAAAACTAAAAGCAGCTCAGGTTAAAAAGATTTTAATGGATTCAGGAGTAGCTCTTCCTGAAAAAGTGGTTTTAGGTGAAGAGAAACAAGAAGCTGTTTCTTCCACAGAGTCATCTAAAACAGCAAAAATGGTAAATGCTTACAATGCTTTATTGATGGCTGAGAAAATGTCAAAAAAATAATTAAAATACACTATTAATTTAATGGAAGAGCGAAAGTTCTTCCATTTTCTATTATAATTAAGATGCGAAAAATAATTCTACTTTCTTTTTTGAGTTTGGGCTTAAATTCAGTTTTTGCACAAAATTCCCCGTACTGGCAACAACACGCCGATTATAAAATGGAGGTTTCGATGGATGTAAAAAACTATCAGTACAAAGGAAAACAGGAATTGGTTTACACGAACAATTCTTCTGATACTTTGAAAAAAGTGTACTATCATTTGTTCTTTAATGCTTTTCAGCCAGGAAGCGAAATGGATGCACGCCTTCATTTTATAAAAGATCCTGACGGAAGAATGGTAACAAAAGTAAAAGGAGCAGACGGAAAAGATATAAAGCAAAGCCGAATTGAAACTTTGAAACCAAATGAAATTGGATTTTTAAAAATAACCAATTTTAAACAAGATGGCGTAACGGCACAAACAAGAGTTTCGGGAACAATTTTAGAAGTGACTTTGGCAAAACCGATTCTGCCAAATTCCAAATCGACTTTTACTTTAGATTTTGACGGACAGGTTCCGGTTCAGGTGCGCCGTTCGGGAAGAAATAATTCGGAAGGGGTTGAACTTTCCATGTCGCAATGGTATCCAAAATTAGCCGAATTTGATTTTGAAGGCTGGCACGCCGATCCTTACATTGCAAGGGAATTTCACGGTGTCTGGGGTAATTTTGATGTAAAAATCACTATTGACAAAGATTACACAATTGGTGGTTCCGGATATTTACAGGATAAAAATAAAATTGGTCACGGTTACGAAGATGAAGGCGTAAAGGTGGTTTATCCAAAGAAAGCAAAAACACTTACCTGGCATTTTATTGCACCAAATGTACACGATTTTACCTGGGCCGCTGACAAAGAATATACCCATGATATTGTAAAAGGACCCAACGATGTTGATTTGCATTTCTTTTACAAAAACAATCCAAAAACTACTGAAAACTGGAAACAATTAGAGCCTTTAATGGTTAAGGTGATGGATTATTACAATCAAAAAGTAGGCGTGTATCCATACAAACAATACTCCTTTATTCAGGGTGGAGATGGCGGAATGGAATATGCCATGTGTACTTTAATGTTAGGAAACGGAACTCTTGAAGGAATTACAGGAACTGCAACTCATGAATTAGGACATTCCTGGTTTCAGCATATTCTGGCGTCAAATGAGTCAAAGCATCCATGGATGGATGAAGGTTTTACAACTTATATCGAAGACAGTGCTTTGAATGAATTAGCCGGAGATAAAAAAGTTTCAAATCCGTTTAAAGGAAATTATGCAGCTTATTACAGTTTAGTAAATTCAGGCAAAGAACAGCCGCAAACAACACATGGTGACCGCTATGATGAAAACCGTCCGTACAGTATTTCATCTTATGTCAAAGGAAGTATTTTCCTTTCGCAATTGGAATATGTGATTGGAAAGGAAAATGTTGATGCGACTTTAAAAAGATATTTTAACGATTTTAAATTCAAACATCCAACGCCAAATGATATCAAAAGATCTGCAGAAAGAGTTTCCGGAGCTGAGTTAGACTGGTATTTGACAGACTGGGCACAAACAACCAATACAATTGATTACGGAATTGCAGCCGTTGCTGATAATTCAGGAAAAACAACGGTTACTTTAGAAAGAATTGGAAGAATGCCAATGCCAATTGATTTAAAAGTGGATTATACAGACGGCACTTCTGAAACGTTTTACATTCCGTTACGAATGATGAATTTCATTAAGCCAAATCCAAATCCAAACGACAAAAGAACTGTTTTGGAAGACTGGGCCTGGGCACAATCCAATTACAGTTTTACGATTGATAAAAACAAAACGGCAATCAAAAAAATCACCATCGATCCAAGCGGATTAATGGCTGATGTGAAACAAGCAAACAATGTTTTTGAAGTGAAGTAAAAGCTTCAAATTAAAAGTATAAAAAAGGTCCCGTGGAGAAATATATTCTAAACGGGACCTTTTATTTTAGATATTAGGTTCTTAGCTTAAATGCTCCAGCATATCTTTTGTCATCGATTCCAAATCAAATTTATGATTCCATTTCCAATCTGCTCTTGCAGCACTGTCATCAATACTTGCAGGCCAGCTGTCCGCAATTTTCTGGCGGAAATCAGGGTTATAGGTAATTTCAAATTCCGGAATATGTTTTTTAATTTCGGCAGCAATCTCGGTTGGTGTAAAACTCATTGCTGCTAAATTATAAGAAGAATGTATTTTGATTTCGTCAGCAGGAGCTTTCATAATATTGATTGTCGCAGCAATGGCATCGTCCATATACATCATTGGCATTTTGGTTTCTGATGACAAAAAGCACTCGTATTTTTTATCGGCTATTGCTTTATGAAAAATATCAACAGCATAATCTGTAGTTCCGCCACCTGGAGGAGTTGACCAGCTGATTAGGCCGGGATAACGAATACTGCGAACATCAACACCGTACGTATTATGATAGTATTCGCACCATCTTTCGCCGGCTTGTTTACTGATTCCATAAACAGTTGAAGGCTCCATAATGGTATATTGAGGTGTATTTTCTTTTGGGGTTGTGGGACCAAAAACAGCTATACTGGATGGCCAGAATATCTTTTTTATCTTTTTGGCTTTCGCCAGGTTCAAAACATGAAATAAGGAGTTCATGTTCAAATCCCAGGCAAAAGCAGGGTTTTTTTCAGCTGTTGCCGATAAAAGTGCTGCCATCAAATAAACATCTGTAATATGATGAATTTCTACCAGATGTTCAATTTGATTAAAATCCAAAGCATTAATTACTTCAAACGGACCCGAATTAACCACATCTGTATTTAATTTCCGAATATCAGAGGCAATCACATTTTCTGTTCCATAGAGCTTGCGCAGTTTTACAGTTAGTTCTGTCCCAATTTGGCCACAAGCGCCAATGATTAATATTTTTGGATTCATTTGAATAGATTTAAACAACAAATATAAAATATTCGCAAATAATCATCCATTTTTTATTGTTAAATTATGAATTTAATAATAAATAATATTGTTTTTTATTTAATTCATTCTCAAAATACTTCTTTAAACTTCTGGAAAATGGTTGTAAATCAAAATTCATAATTGTAAATTTACTTGTAACTTTGTAGCTTAATGTTTAACCTGATGAAATCCACCATTCAGAAAAAGTTTGCTCTGACAAACCTTAATAAATTAAGATGGTGATAGCATATAGGATCATTAAAAAATAAATTTTTACCTATATGAAATACAAAACAGCTCTTTTTCTGCTTTTAATTTTTATGCTGAATTCATGTCAGAATGAAAATGAAAGACGTCTTGCAGAAAATAAAAAAGAAGCAAAAAAGAAGGAAATCATTTTTAATAATATCAATAAAGAATGGTCATTTATTGACGAACCGATCAATGAAATCTCAGAAAAAAACGTAACCGACTGGAAAGAGTGGCGTGAGTTTTTAAAAGAACTGGGCGGAAAACCAAGAAAAACGATTGGTGCATTCCAAAAAAAATCTGCTGCAATTGCTAAAAAGGCAATAGCCTTAAATAATAATATTCCTGTACAATTTAATCAGCCTCAAATCAGAAGCCGAATTTCTATTTTGATAACCAAAGTAAAAATGATGGATTTATTCATTCATTTGCACAAAATTCCGGATGATAAAGTCGCTTTTTTAATTGGAGAAATCAATAAAGAATTGGTTTCATTACAGAGACAAATGGATAAAATTGTAGAGAAAAGCAAAATTCCGCAAGAAGAAGGAGAGTCCGATTTTTTAAGAATGTTAGATACTGCCCGCGCAATCCCGAATTCGATGCCGCCAGTAGATCAAAATTTGCCTAAAGTTGAGTAAAAACGCCTTATATACTACTTACGACAATCTGCCGAAAGCACAGCAGATTGCATCAGATTTACTGGAAGGAAAACAGATAAAAATGCATCTCAGCGGTTTGCTGGGATCTGCAGTTTCCTTTGTAATTCGTTCTGTTTTCAAAAAAACCGAACTGCCTTTTTTAATTGTTTTAGACAACAAAGAAGAAGCGGCGTATTATCTGAACGATTTGGAGCAAATGATCGGTGAACAGGATGTTTTGTTTTATCCTGCCTCATTTCGTCGTCCGTATCAGGTTGATGAAACTGATAATGCCAATGTTTTGCTTCGCGCTGAGGTTTTAAACCGAATCAATTCCCGAAAAAAACCGGCCATAATTGTTACGTATCCTGAAGCGCTTTTTGAAAAAGTCGTGACGCGTCAGCAATTAGATAAAAACACTTTAAAAGTATCATTGAATGATAAGATTTCAATCGATTTTATCAATGAAGTTTTATTTGAATACGAATTTAAAAGAGTCGATTTTATTACAGAACCGGGCGAATTTTCTGTTCGTGGAGGAATTGTCGATGTATTTTCTTTTTCAAACGATCATCCGTACCGAATTGAATTTTTCGGAAATGAAGTCGACAGCATCAGAAGTTTTGATGTTGAAACCCAGTTATCGGTTGAAACGCATAAAAAAATCACGATTATCCCGAATGTCGAAAACAAACTTTTTCAGGAAAACCGCGAAAGCTTCTTAGATTATATTGCGGAGCAAACGGTTATTTTTATCCAAAATACTGATGGACTTTTTAGTCAGTTAGACAAACAATTTGAAAGGGCAGAAGAAGCTTTTGAAAAACTTTCGAAAGAAATTAAGCATGCAACGCCCGAACAATTGTTTTTAAATCAGGCATCCTTTATAAAGAGATCATTAGATTTTTCTGTTGTAGAATTATCAAAACCGGTTTATAAATCTACTAAGAAATTCGAATTTCATATTCAGCCGCAGCCTTCTTTCAACAAACAATTTGATTTGTTACTGAACAATCTGAGCGACAATCATTTTAACGGCTATAAAAACTATTTATTCTGTTCGAATGAAACGCAGGCAAAACGTTTTCATGATATCTTTGAGAGTTTGGATGAAGCCAATTCAGAAAATATCCGAAAACAATATCATACGATTGTACTGCCTTTATATCAGGGTTTTATTGACGAAGAAAATCAAATAACGGCTTATACGGATCATCAGATTTTTGAACGTTATCATAAATTCAATATCAAAAACGGCTATTCAAAAAAGCAGAATATCACTTTAAAAGAGTTAACAGCACTTTCGGTAGGCGATTATGTAACACACATCGATCACGGAATCGGGAAGTTTGGCGGATTGCAAAAAATTCAGGTGGAAGGAAAAACGCAGGAAGCTATAAAACTGGTTTATGCCGATAATGATATTGTATATGTAAGCATTCATTCGCTTCATAAAATCTCAAAATACAACGGAAAAGACGGAACGCCTCCAAAAATCTATAAATTAGGATCGAACGCCTGGAAGGTTTTAAAACAGAAAACCAAAGCGCGCGTCAAACATATTGCATTCAATTTGATTCAGCTGTATGCGAAACGTCGTTTGGAAAAAGGATTTCAGTTTGCGCCTGACAGTTATCTGCAAAACGAATTGGAAAGTTCGTTTATTTATGAAGATACGCCCGACCAAATGAAATCGACGGCTGAAGTAAAAGCCGACATGGAAAGCGATCGTCCTATGGATCGTTTGGTTTGCGGTGACGTAGGTTTTGGAAAAACAGAGGTTGCGATTCGTGCCGCGTTTAAAGCCGTTGACAATAGCAAGCAAGTAGCAGTTTTAGTTCCTACAACTATTCTGGCTTATCAGCATTACAGGACTTTTTCAGAACGATTAAAAGATATGCCCGTTACAATTGGTTACTTAAACCGTTTCAGAACGGCAAAACAAAAGTCACAGACTTTAAAAGATTTAGCCGAAGGAAAACTCGATATTGTCATCGGAACACATCAATTGGTCAACAAAAATGTGGTTTTTAAAGACTTAGGCTTATTGATTGTCGATGAAGAACAAAAGTTTGGTGTAAACGTAAAGGATAAATTAAAAACAATTGCTGCGAATGTCGATACACTAACTTTAACGGCGACACCAATTCCGAGAACGCTGCAGTTTTCGTTAATGGCCGCAAGAGATTTATCGGTAATTACAACACCTCCGCCAAACCGTTATCCGATAGAAACAAATGTGGTTGGTTTTAATGAAGAAGTCATTCGTGATGCTATTTCGTATGAAATTCAAAGAAACGGACAGGTTTTCTTTATCAATAACCGAATCGAAAATATCAAAGAAGTGGCAGGAATGATTCAGCGTCTGGTTCCAAATGCGAGAGTCGGAATCGGTCACGGACAAATGGAAGGAGCAAAACTCGAAGAATTGATGTTAGGTTTCATGAACGGAGATTTTGACGTTTTAGTGGCCACAACCATCATCGAAAGCGGATTGGACGTTCCAAATGCCAATACGATTTTCATCAACAATGCCAATAATTTCGGATTGTCAGATCTGCATCAAATGCGTGGAAGGGTAGGGCGAAGCAACAAAAAAGCATTCTGTTATTTCATCTGTCCGCCGTATTCATCGATGACCGAAGATGCCAGAAAACGCATTCAGGCTTTGGAACAATTTAGCGAACTGGGAAGTGGTTTCAATATCGCGATGAAAGATTTGGAGATTCGTGGTGCGGGAGATTTATTGGGCGGAGAACAAAGCGGTTTCATTAATGAAATTGGTTTTGATACGTATCAAAAAATCATGAACGAAGCTATTGAAGAATTGAAAGAAAACGAATTCAAAGATTTGTATCCTGAGGAAAATGACATAGACACAAAAGAATACGTAAAAGACATTCAGATCGATGCCGATTTTGAGCTTTTATTTCCGGATGAATACATCAATAACGTTTCGGAGCGTTTGGTTTTGTACAACGAATTGGGTGCTATAAAAGACGAAGCAGGACTACAGGAATTTGAGAAAAAACTGATTGACCGTTTCGGGCCATTACCAAAACCTGCAGTTGCTTTATTAAACAGCATCCGCATAAAATGGATTGCAACGAGAGTCGGAATAGAGAAACTGGTCCTGAAACAAGGGAAAATGATTGGTTATTTCGTCTCAGATCAGCAATCTGATTATTACCAATCAGCGAAATTCAGAAACGTTTTAAATTTTGTTCAAAAACACAGCACGCTCTGCAAAATGAAAGAAAAACAAACCGTAAACGGATTACGTTTGTTATTGACTTTTGATAATGTAAAGTCAATAAAACGGGCTTTGGAACTGATGGAATTATTTGATTAGTAATTACAGTTAATAATCTAAGAATTAAATCATGCCACATTCCACATTACTTTCTATTCCTTAAGCTTTTGTAAAAGTTGTAGAGTTTAGATTTTTTTTTTAAATTTTTCGTTTGTATTTTTATACTTCTTTTAAATGCTAGTTTTTTAATAGTCAGATAATTATAGTAATTAATTTTGTATTTTCCCCGCTTATTATTATCATATTCTCTGATTATTCTCAAGTAAACTTGTTCTAATTGGGTCACTATGGAGAGAAAATCAGCTTCTTTCCGAATAAAATTTGAGACTTTAGAAATGTTTTCACAATCATATTTCCTGATTTCATTAACAATGAGATCCGTTTGTATTTTACGGGTCATCAGTTTCATTCCAAAGTTATATTTTCTGTAATGTGACATGTTTTCTGGTGTCACCATCCCAGCCAATCCTCTAAAATCACATACAATTACTGCTGCACCGGTAGCCATAGATTCAATTGCGGCTTTAGCTTTTGCAAACACAATATCATATTGTCCAAGAATATCTTCAGGGATCATAGTAGCATTATGATTACCGCTGCCAATCAATTCTATTTCGATGCCTTGAGATAAACAGGCTTCTCTTATCGGCGGAAAAATATCTGTTTGAGACATATAATTAGAAAAGGCCAAAGCTTTTTTTGGTATTGGCGAAATAACTTCTCTTTGTTTAAAACGTGATAAATTTGCCCAGTTATAAATTACTTCAACATCCTCATCTGCAAACCCATTTTCAAGACAATAACGTTCTTTGCAATTATAATCTACAGCGGCATATTGTAAAATGTTAGGATGTTTAAAAGGATAGTCCATTACATTTGTCCTGTCATGGATAAAAAACAGAATAGGTGTTTTTTTAAAGAAGCGTGCAGCTTTTATGGCAGTTAAATTGTGATGGGCATGGATACAATCAGGTTTCTGTTTTATTTTTTTTAAATCCGTACAAACGTGTATTCCCTGTTGTAACAATGTTTCTGCCAGGTGACCCATTATATAAGTAAATACTTCAACGTGATGTCCGCGTTTATATAATTCTATGGCTAAATCGTGTACATATGTTTCTGTGCCAGAGGGTTTGTTTAAAACATAATTTGTAATTAAAATATTCATTACTTAATTAATTATTATGCATCAGACAAATTTCAGCAATTGGCTTGATGTGTTTCTCAAACTCAATACAATTTTTATATGCTCCTGATGCCACTCTTTTTCTTCCTACTTCTTCATAATAAGGATAGTCCGTCTCCCAGTTAATAATTTGTTTTAAGTCTGTAATTTGACCGTAGAATTCCCAGGCAAAGGATGAAATACCGAAGCGTTCAATAGCCATCTCTATTTCTGATTTTAATTCAGGATAATTAAGTCCAGCCTTTATTTTCATGTTAAGTTCAAGTTCATTAAGTTCAAGAGATAAAGTGTTAGGGCTTTCTTTTTGTGACAAAACATCTGGTGCTTTGTCAAGTACGAAATCGTAATTTTGAATCGACTTTGAAGGATTTATGTTTTGCAACTCATCAACAATCCCATTAATCATGTATCTGCAAATATCATGGGTTGGATTAAACCCCTCTAATGCGTCACCATATATTTCATCGTAATTGCTTTCTTTTACCGAGAATAGTAGTTGATTTTTTGCCTTTTTAATTTTATCCAGGTCACCAGATAAAATAATGTTATAAAGCTCTTTATCAGTAAACGGGGAAAAAGAATTTTTGAATGTTGCACCTAATGACTCTATTAGCTTTATAGACTGATGTAATCTCGAATCATTGTTTTGTCCGGACCCATCTGTTATAATGTAAACATCTGGTTTTAAATCTTTTAAAAATTTGAACGCTCTTAATTCATGACCAGGATGTCCAATTATCAACGCTGATTTCTTTCCCATGCTGTAACTTTTTTTCTGTTAATTTTAAAAAAAAACAAAAATAATGAAATTATAATAGTATCCAAATGAAACATGAGTAAACACACAATTCATAAATTACTTTCTTAAGTTTAATGTATGTGAGGGAAAACGTTGTTAAGTTAAGCTGAAATCAATAATACCTTTTTGATTTTCAGTTGATTTACGTTTTATTTGATTTGTAACTTTATGATTTTCAGGAATAGTTATTTTTAAAAGTAAAAAAATCACCCGGGGGAAGGTGATTTAATTGGTAAATTGGTTTTTTGGTTTAGATAGTTCATCATGATAACAAAAAGATTCGCATCTATTTACGCCAGCTTTTTGTTTTTCTGATAATATTTTAAAACATGATGGGCACAATGATTAAGTTCTTAAAACTTGTGCTTTTTTCATGATATTATTTGTCTAGCTGTGATTTTCAATTCAGTCTCCCTGTATTTTACTATTAGCATCTGCTCCTGCATTAATCAATGTTGTCCTGCTGTCAAAATATAGTATAATTCATTTTCATTATGACAAATATATAAAAATATTTTTCGCAATGATTGATATATAAAAAAACTTATAATGTTTTTTAATTCTTTATTTTTTTTGAAATTAAAAAATATTGCTAATTTATTTGAGAAATTTTGAATTGCGAAACTTTATTATAAAATAAAAAAAATACTTTTATCAGGAATTGAATGATTTTTATTTTCTTAAGAGACATTTGGTAAATTTTGATAGCCCAGATTAGCTCTTCTTCTGTAAATTTGCAATATGTCTGAAACTCGGGTTTATCGAAAAATAATCCATGTCGATATGGATGCTTTTTACGCTTCGGTAGAGCAAATGGATAATCCATCTTTGCGGGGAAAGCCTATTGCGGTTGGTGGGTCAGAAAATAGGGGAGTTGTTTCTGCGGCAAGCTATGAAGCCAGAAAATTTGGTGTCAGAAGTGCTATAAGTGGTGTTTTGGCCAAAAAATATTGTCCCGAAATTATATTTGTTCGCCCTCGTTTTGATCGCTACAAAGAAATTTCGTCTAAGATTCATAAAATCTTTCATGAATACACAGATATGGTTGAACCACTTTCGCTTGATGAAGCCTATCTTGATGTAACTCAAAATAAAAAAGGAAATCCAAGCGCCTCTTTATTGGCTCAGGAAATCAGATTGCGGATTTTAAATGAAGTTGGCCTTACAGCCTCTGCAGGTATTTCAATTAATAAATTTGTAGCAAAAATTGCCAGTGATTACAATAAACCCAATGGTCAAAAAACAGTAAATCCTGATGAAGTAATTCCTTTTCTGGAAGATTTGCCTATTAGAAAATTTTATGGTGTAGGAAAGGTAACAACTGAAAAAATGTACCAGCTGGGTATTTTCACAGGTTTAGATTTAAAAAGCAAATCGCTTGAGTTTTTGGAAAAACACTTCGGGAAATCAGGAAAATTTTATTATTATGTGGTTCGTGGTATTCATAACAGTGAAGTAAAACCTTCACGAAATACAAAATCTGTAGCATCAGAACACACTTTTGATGTCAATCTGACCTCTGAAATTTTTATGTTGGAACAGTTAGAAAAAATAGCTGCCTCTCTGGAAAAAAGATTAAAAAGATATAATGTTTCAGGAAAAACAGTGACACTTAAAATTAAATACAGCGATTTTACGCAACAAACCAGAAGTAAAACGCTGCCTTATTTTATCTCTGATAAAAGCCTAATTCTTGAAACTGTTGAAGAGCTGTTGTATCAGGAACGAATGAAAGATTCTGTAAGATTGTTGGGTATCTCTTTGAGTAATCTCAATACAGAACAAAAAAAAGCGGTAGTTGTACAGTTGAAGTTTGCATTTTAAATGGATAAAAACCGGAATGTTCCTATAGATTTTTGGTTAATATAAGATATAAATTATTTTTATGAATTCTATGAATGAACCTGAAAAACCTTTTGATGAATCTGAAGCAAAGTTAAATTGCTATTCAGTTCCGGTACTTAGTTGGGATTTTCATTATGAATCCATAAATGAACTGAAAACATTTTCTTCCGATTTAAAAAGAATCAAACGTATTTCCAATATATTTAAATGGGACTTAACTAATTTAGATATAAATGAACGATTGAAAGACGAGGTTGTTATAATCACTGATCCGGAACTAAAAATAATTTTTGCTTCTGAAGGAATTGCTAAAATGACAGGTTATACTGAAAAAGAAGTTTTGGGAAAATTTCCCAAAATGTTTCAGGGCCCTTTGACTTCAGCTTTAGTTTTAAAAGAAATCAGAATTGCAATTGAAAAACAAATTCCTTTTGAAAAGACACTTTTAAATTATAAAAAAAACGCAGAAACTTATGATTGTCATATTCATGCTTTTCCGGTTTTTAATCTTAAAGGAGACTTATCACATTTTTTAGCTTTTGAAAAAGCGGCATAAAAAAAGCCTTTCTGAATTTCAAAAAGGCTTTTAAATTATTGGGAAGAAATTAATCTCTGCTTGCAAATTTTGATAATAATCTGAGGAATTCAATGTATAACCAAACTAAGGTAACCATTAATCCCATAGCGCCGTACCATTCCATAAATTTAGGCATTCTTTGCTGGGCACCCTTTTCAATTTGGTCAAAATCCAAAAATAGGTTTAGTGCAGCAACAATGATTACAAAAACACTAATTCCGATACTCATCAGTGAATTTCCATGATGTACAGGCGTATAGTCTGTAAACATAGAAACAATCCAGGATATTAAATAGTAAGTTGCTATTGCCAGAGTAGCAGCAATCACAACTGATCTGAATTGTTCGTTTACTTTTACTATCTTAAATTTATACAATCCCAGACAAACTAAAAATGTAACTAAAGTTGCTCCTACGGCATTAATTACGATTCCGGGAAATTTAACTTCGAAAATGGCAGAAATTCCTCCGATAAACAAACCTTCAAATAATGCATAACCTGGAGCCAGGTAAGGAGAGGCTTGTGGTCTGAATGCTGAAATTAAAACTAAAATAAAGGCAACAATTGCACCACCAATAGTTGGCAGCATTGCATTCATTCCGTTAAATGCCATCCACCATGTCAGCATTGCTCCGGCACATAACAATAAAAATAAAATAGCTGTTTTATTGATAGTCCCGGATATAGTCATATCCTGATTATAATCAATAATTTGTGCTTGATGCACTTCTTCAGCTTTTGAAACAGCGTTTGATGAGAAACGTTTGTCGCTTAAAAATGGATTTTTCGAATTGAAGTTCATATTTCTAATACATTTATTTGTAGTCAAATATAAGTAGTTTTTTTGATGTGCAATTGTTTCTGTAAACTTTTTAACATGATTTTTTCTTCTGAATAAATTCACTTAAAAGCAAAAATCCATCCTCAGGGAGAATGGATTTTTTATGTATCTGGATTGAGATTTTTAATTCAATAAGTCTAAAACTAGTGATGGAAATAAACCTAAAACAATATTCAGTGTAATCGAAACAACCGCCACAGCGTAAATAAGAAACGGTTTTCCGGTGCGCTCCTCATTAGGCTCTTTAGAATACATAGCCAGTATCAGTTTGAAATAATAACCAACGCTAATTATAGAATTAATGACAGCTACTATTACAAGGATAATATGACCAGCCTGAATGGTTTGATTAAACAAAAATAATTTGGCAAAAAATCCTGAGAAAATCGGAATCCCGGCCATAGATAATAATGAACCGGTTAATATCGCAGCCAACAGCGGATTTGTTTTTCCTAAACCGTGAAAGTTCGTAATATCTTCGTTATGCTGATTTTTACATACATATAAAATTACACTAAACGCTGCGATACCAGCTAAAGCATAAGCTGCAGTATAATATAATAGAACTCCTGCAGAAGCTGCAACAGTCAGGAAAGTCATTAACATGAAACCTGCATGAGAAATCCCTGAGAAAGCCAGCATACGTTTTACATTTACCTGACGCAATGCCATGATGTTTCCAACGGTCATGGAAGCAATTGAAATAATTACTATGATATTCTCGAAAGTGTGTAAATGATCCTGATTTTCTAAAGACGGTATTAAATTTAAACCTGAAATTAATTTAAACAGAGTTGCAATTGCGACTACTTTTGCCAAAGTACTCATTAAGGCAGTGGTCAAGGCAGGAGAGCCTTCATAAACATCCGGGGCCCAAAAATGAAAAGGAACTGCGGCAATCTTAAATAACATTCCGATGGTTACCAAAATCATTCCGATAGGAAACCAGATCGGCAGTTCGGCGGATAAAGAAAATTCGCTGATTTCAACTACATCGAAACTTCCCATTGCCCCGTAGATTAGACAAATTCCGAATAAGATAATTCCTGATGCGAATGATCCCATCAAAAAGTATTTCATACCGGCTTCGTTGCTTTTCAGATTCAAACGTTCGCTTGCGGCAAGAACATAAAGTGCAATAGACAAAATTTCAATTCCTAAGAAAAACATAGCTAAGTTTCCAAACGAAACCATAGCAACGGCTCCTGCTAATAAAAATATTTTTATAGCAATAAAATCAGAAATTTTTGTCTGATGGTTTTCATAAAAATTATGGCTTAACGCTACAAGAAAAATAGTTAAGATGACAAACAATGATGAAAAGGCAGTAGAGAATTTACTCACTGTTATCATATTGTAGTAGTAACTTTCTGTTGATCCAAATTCATAAAAATTAAGCGCCAATACACCCAATAAACCTAAAATGGTAAATGGAACGATGCCCTTTCTGAAATTTAGAATTTCAAACAATAGGCAGAAAACACCTAATCCTGTTATAGCTATTAATGTATTCATTTTTGTTTTTTTGATTTAGGAAATCTAAAACGCCCTAATTTATTTTATTTAAAATATTAATTTTTATTGATAACGTTTAAAATTGTTTCTAAACTTGGTGTAATCAAATCTGTAATTGGTTTTGAATAGAAACCAAAGAATAACAAAACAGCAATTATTACAGCAAATGAAATTCCTTCGTTGAGGGTAACATCTGCAAAAGTTTTAGAATTGGTTTCACCCAACATGACGTGCTGGAACATTCTTAGCATATAATAAGCTCCTAAAATAATGGTAGTTCCCCCAAGAATAGCAAACCAGATATTGATTTGGGAAAGACTGTATAATACTGTAAATTCTCCAACAAAATTAAACGTACCAGGCAAAGCAACAGAAGCCAATACCAAAATCAAAAACATGGAGGTAAATTTAGGAGCCTGGGTACGAATACCACCCAATTCTGAAATGTTTCTGGTTTCAAATCTTCTGAAAATTACTTCAGCGGCGTAGAACAAACCAACAACTACAAAACCGTGAGCAATCATTTGCAGAACCGCTCCGCGTAAACCATCAAGAGTTAAAGTGTAAGATCCCGCAGCAATTAATCCTACGTGGGCAAGAGACGAGTAAGCTAATAATTTCTTTAAATCTTTTTGTCTTAAAGCTACGATTGATCCGTAGATAACGCCTGCAATTCCTAAACCAATAAAAATATAAAGATATTCTTTTGCAGCAAGCGGTGCTATCGGCAATTGCCAGCGAATTACACTATACAATCCCATTTTAAGCATGATACCGGATAAAAGCATTGTTCCAACAGTTGGTGCTTTTTGGTACACATTTGCCTGCCATGTGTGGAAAGGAATAATTGGAATTTTAATAGCATAAGCGAAAAAGAAAGCTAAGAAAATCCAGAATTGCTCACAGGAAGATAATTCTAATTTATATAAATCTTCAATTAAGAAACTTCCGTTTGCTTTTTGAGATAAATAAATGAAAGCAGTTAACATGAATAATGAACCGGCAAGTGTGTAAATAAAGAATTTAACCACTGCTTTTCTGCGTTCGTCCGCATCTCCGTTACCCCAGATCAGAGCAATAAAGTAAATTGGAATTAAAGCTAATTCCCAGAAAATGTAATATAATAAACCATCAGCAGCCAGGAAGGTTCCTGTCATTGCAAACGCCATGAACAAAATTAATCCATAAAAACTTTTAGCATTTTTATATTCATTTCCAAAAGAAGAAAATATGATGATCGGGGTTAACGCCAGAGTTAATAAAACCATTGCTAGCCCAAGTCCGTCAGCATTTAAAGCGAAAGCAATTTTAGGCTGAGTAATCCAGTTGCAGATTACACTGATATTTACACCAGCATTATAATTATTCAATAATACAACTGAACATCCTAAAGCTGCTAAACTAAATAGTAAAGCAACTTTTGAAGCTAGTTTGTCACCAGAAAAATAAGTGGCAAATGCACCAATTAAAAGTATAATTAATATAGTAGAAACGTTCATAGTGATAAATATTATTGAGCTAAAAATATATAGGATACGATGGCACAAAGACCTAATACAAAAACAAAAAGATATAATCCAATACTTCCGGTTTGTATTTTTTTACCCTGAAAAGCTAATTCGTCTGTTATTTTTCCTAATCCGAAAACAAGTGTCGATAAGCCAGTTTCGATATAGTCTCTGAAGAATACTGATAATCCGTTTACAGAACGAACAAATATGGCATCATAGATTTCATCAACGTAATATTTATTATACAAAACTTTGGTTAAACCAGTAATGTTTTCATCTGATTCAGGAACATTATTTTGTTTGAAATATTTGATGTAAGCAATTAAAATTCCTAATAATCCGCCTAAAACAGCAACACCCATTAAAGTATATTCTGTGGTACCTAAATGCTGCTCTTCTCCGGCCACTTTCGTGAAAAGAGGAGCCAGATATTCATTTAGCCAGCTGTTTCCAGGAAGGCTGATCAGTCCTCCAAAAGTTGCTAAAATCGCCAGAATCATTAAAGGAAAAGTAATCAATGCCCCACTTTCATGTAAATGATGTTTTTGTTCTTCAGTTCCTCTGAATTCTTTAAAGAAAGTTAAGAACATTAAACGGAACATATAGAAAGCTGTCATAATAGAAGCAACAGATCCAACAACGTATAACGGAATACTGTGGTGGAAAGCTGTCAATAAGATTTCATCTTTAGAAAAGAATCCTGAAAAAAACGGAACTCCTGAAATGGCCAATGAAGAAATCAACATGGTCCAGAATGTGATTGGCATTGCTTTACGCAACCCACCCATTTTACGCATATCCTGCTCGCCATGCAATCCGTGAATTACAGATCCTGAACCTAAGAATAAACATGCTTTAAAGAAAGCGTGAGTGATTACGTGAAAGACAGCTACTTCATAAGCGCCAAATCCTAAGGCTAAAAACATTAATCCTAATTGTGAAACAGTAGAGTAAGCCAATACTTTTTTGATATCGTTTTGAACTAATCCGATTGTAGCGGCAACTAATGAAGTGATAGCACCAATAACAGCAATTACAGTTTGAACATCTGGCGCTAAATCGAATACGAAATTTAATCTCGTTACCATGAAGATACCAGCAGTTACCATTGTTGCAGCGTGAATCAAAGCAGAAACCGGAGTTGGTCCGGCCATCGCATCTGGTAGCCAGGTGTACAACGGAATTTGAGCAGATTTACCGCAAGCTCCAATAAACAAACATAAAGCCGCTAAAGAAAGTAATGGCAAATTTAAGTTTGAAGCCCCGGCAATTGCAGTTTTCAAAGTTGCATAATCTAATGTAGAGAACATCGATCCGATGATGAACATTCCGATTAATAAACCTAGATCCCCAATTCTGTTCATGATGAAAGCTTTTTTCGCTGCATCATTGTAATCCTGGTTTTTATGCCAGAAACCAATTAATAAGTACGAACAAAGTCCAACACCTTCCCATCCAATGAAAAGTACTAATAAGTTGCTTCCAATTACAAGCGTAATCATAAAGAAAACGAACAAATTCAGGTAAGAAAAGAATTTGTGCAGGTTTTCGTCATCGTGCATGTAACTTATAGAATATAAGTGAATCAAAGATCCGATTCCGGTTACGAACAATAACCAAAGAACTGATAACTGATCTAATAAAAATCCAAGATTGATTTTTAAGTTACTAATCTGAATCCAGTCAAATAAAGTAACCTCTATCGCTTTTCCGGTTGTGGTAATCTGATTAAAAAGTAAAAGGGTAACGATAAAAGAAATGGCTACAGCCAAAGTTCCAATTGTTCCTGAAACTGTTTTGCCTAAGCTTTTTCCAAAGAAAACATTGATTAAAAATCCTAAAAAAGGAGTAAGTACTAAAAGTAAAGCTAAATTGGTATCCATTTCCATTTATCCTTTTAAATTTTTTAAATTATCGATACTAATCGAACCTAAATTTCTAAAGATCGAAACTAAAATAGCCAATCCAACCGCAACTTCAGCCGCTGCAACTGCCATCGAAAAGAACACGAAAACCTGTCCCTGGGCATCCTGATGATAAGTTGAAAAAGCCACAAATAAAAGGTTTACTGCATTAAGCATGATTTCGATAGACATGAAAACAATAATAGCATTTCGTCTGTACAATACACCAAAAATACCAATACAAAAAAGTACAACACTTAAAAAGATGTAGTTTTCTATACCTATTTGATTTAATATATTATCCATTATTTTAATTTTTCTTTTTTAGACAATAATACTGTTCCAATCATTGCCACCAAAAGCAAAATCGAAGCAAATTCAAAAGGGACCATATATTCGTTCAGCAATATTTTACCCAAAACTTTAATAGACTGGAAATCCTCTCCGGTTGAGTCATATCCACCAACAATTGGCTTGGAGTTGATAAAAATGGCAATCAATACAATAAGAATTAAACAGAAAGAAACGATGGCTCCCAAACGGGTAATTCTCGGCCTGTGTACCTGATGGCGTTCGTTCAGGTTCATTAACATGATCGTAAACAGAAAAAGAATCATAATCGCACCAGAATAGACTATAATATGTACAATAGCTAAAAACTGAGCATTTAATAATAAATAATGACCTGCAATCGAGAAGAAACAAATTACCAAATAAATCGCAGAATGAATAGGATTTCTGCTAAAAATGGTCATAAAAGCGGTTGCAATTGTAATAAAAGCTAAGAAACAAAATATAACTTGTACAGTAGTTGCGTGAGCAAGATCAGGAATATGTATCATTTAATTAGCGTTATTAAGTTGAGCATTTTTGATAGCCATTTCCAAAGGCATCACTAATCTGTCTTTTCCAAAGATAAAATCTTCTCTTTCGTAACTCGAAGGAACCAATACTTTTGAAGTTGTCAGATAGATAGCATCTTTTGGACAGGCTTCTTCACATAAACCGCAAAAAATACAGCGCAGCATATTGATTTCGTAGATCTCGGCATATTTTTCCTCCCTGTACAAATGCTTTTCGTCAGCTTTACGCTCGGCAGCTTTCATAGTAATCGCTTCAGCAGGGCATGATAAAGCACACAAACCGCAGGCAGTACAGTTTTCCCGTCCTTGTTCATCACGTTTCAGCATGTGCTGGCCACGGTAAACAGGACTCATTTCACGAACTTGTTCCGGGTAATGAATAGTAGCTTTTTTCTTGAAAAAGTGTTTGATCGTAATCAATAACCCTTTTACAATCGCCACAAGATACAATCGCTCCCAAAAAGTCATCTCTTTATTAGAGACCAACTTTTTTCTACCCGATAATGATATAGTTTCTATTGACATTTAAAGTATATTTTGTGATTCAATTTGATGATTAGACCAAATCCAATCTATTTCATTTTTTATTTAGTAGCTAATCCTGCTATCCGCTGTATCTTTTATGGTGAACCCCACCATAAAAGGATGCCGCTGCTATCAGGGCTAGGGCTTTACGGTTATTAGAACCCTAAGAAAGCAGCCAGATCGTGTCTTAAAATTACAATTCCGGTTACGATGATATTTGCAATTGACAAGGGAATCAAAATTCGCCATCCCAAATTCATTAACTGGTCATATCTAAATCTCGGAATCGTCCAGCGAACCCACATGTAGAAAAAGATCCAGAAACATATTTTAGCAAATAAAACTGCTATTCCTAATATGTTAGCTGTATTTACACCAACATTTTCTACCATCCACTGCATTCCCGGATAATTATATCCTCCAAAAAACAATACTGAAATAATAGTCGCAGAGATAAACATATTGGCATATTCAGCAAATAAGTAGAATCCCATTTTCATAGATGAATATTCAGTATGGTATCCGCCAATCAATTCCGATTCACATTCTGCCAAATCAAAAGGTGTTCTGTTGGTTTCTGCAAAGGCACAGATAAGGAAAATAAGAAAAGACAAAGGCTGATAAAAAACATTCCAGTTCATTCCGGCCTGTTGCTCAGAGATTTCTTTTAAGCTTAAAGTTCCGGTCATCATCAACAAGGCAATCATCGACAATCCCATAGCAACTTCATAAGAAACCATTTGTGAAGCAGCACGAACCGCTCCCATCAATGAGAACTTGTTGTTTGATGCCCATCCACCAATCATGATTCCGTAAACTCCAACTGAAACAACGCCAAAGAAGTATAACAAAGCAATGTTGATATCGGTAGCCTGTAATAAAATATCTCTTCCAAAAAGATGTAGTCTGTCTCCCCACGGAATAACAGCACTGGTCATCAAAGCAGTACTCATGGCAATTGCCGGCCCTACAACGAATAAAAATCTGTTTGGTGTATTCGGGAAAAATTCTTCTTTCGAAAATAATTTTAAACCATCAGCAAGAGGCTGCAATAATCCTCCCCATCCGGCGCGGTTTGGTCCTACACGATCCTGCAAAAAAGCAGCAACTTTACGCTCTGCCCAGGTAGAATACATGGCCATAATCATCGTTACGGCAAATACCACTACAATAACAACGCTTTTCTCTAAAATAAATGCACTATCTACCATCGTTAAGAATTTTTGTTGTTAGCGTTTAACGGAATTTCAGCCATACTGATCTTTTTACGGTCAACATCTCTACCCAAAAGAATATTCTTTTCGGTGTTGATTTGTACTTTCTCTAATTTTTGAGTGTAGTTGTTTTGGTTGATAACAGAATCTTTTTCAAATTCTCTTGGTCCTTCAATCACCCAGTCATTAACATCTTTATGGTCAAAACGGCAGCTGTTGCAGATAAATTCTTCTACTTCATGGTACTCATCTTTACGACCCGTAACACGCTGAATTTCGCCTCCAAACATCCAAACGGTAGTTTTACCACAGCATCCCGGAGTGGTGCATTCCCTGTGTGCATTGTAAGGTTTGTTGAACCAGACTCTTGATTTGAAACGGAAAGTTTTATCTGTTAAAGCTCCAACAGGACAAACGTCAATCATGTTTCCTGAGAATTCATTGTCGATTGCTTTTGAGATTCCTGTAGAAATATTAGCGTGATCTCCACGATCCAATACGCCGTGGACTCTGTTGTCTGTCAATTGATCTGCAACTTGTACACATCTTTGACATAAAATACAACGGTTCATGTGCAGTTGAATATTTGGACCGATATCTTCCGGTTCAAATGTTCTTTTTTCTTCGATATAACGTGATTTTGGATTTCCGTGTTCAAAACTTAAATTCTGCAAATCACATTCTCCGGCCTGATCACAAATTGGGCAGTCCAGCGGGTGATTGATCAACAAAAATTCCGTTACAGATTTACGGGCTTCTGTCACGCGGTCAGAAGATTTACTGTTGACCTCCATTCCGTCCATACATCCTGTTACGCAGGAAGCCATTAATTTTGGCATTGGTCTTGGGTCAGCTTCACTTCCTTTGGAAACTTCAACTAAACAGCAACGGCATTTTCCGCCGCTTCCTTTTAGTTTTGAGTAATAACACATGGCTGGCGGAACCAGATCTCCTCCAATCATACGTGCAGCCTGCAGGATGGTAGTTCCTGGCTCTACGTCAATACTTTGACCGTCTATGGTTACTTTCATCTCTCTTAATGATTTGAATGTCGAAAGTTTAGCTATTCAAAAGATTTGCTGTCCTTTTAATATATAACTTCGTAATTCTTTTATATTTTTATTATACGATTACCTTACCGCCTACCAAATGTTTCACTTGCGAAAATGGTTCAGCAACAAAATGATCTCTGTGTTTTATTTTTTCCGGGAAACGAACATGGTATTCAAACTCATCTCTGAAATGACGAATCGCTGCTGCTACCGGCCACGAAGCCGCATCACCAAGTGGGCAGATCGTATTTCCTTCAATTTTGCTTTGAATACTCCATAACAACTCGATATCTTCCTCACGGCCCTGACCGTTTTCAATTCTCCATAGTATTTTTTCCAGCCATCCGGTTCCTTCACGGCAAGGGGTACATTGTCCGCAGGATTCGTGATGGTAAAAACGTGCAAAATTCCAGGTGTTTCTTACAATACAGGCTCTGTCATCGTAAACAATAAACCCGCCAGAACCTAACATCGATCCGGTAGCAAAACCACCATCACTCAAAGATTCGTATGTCATTAAACGGTCTTCGCCATTTGCAGTTTTGAAAATCAGCTCTGCAGGTAAAATTGGCACAGATGAACCACCCGGAACCAAAGCTTTTAAAGGTCGGCTTGTAGACATTCCTCCCAGATATTCATCAGAATTCATGAATTCATCAACGCTTAAGCCTAACTCTATTTCGTAAACACCAGGGTTTTTAATGTTTCCTGAAGCTGAGATTAATTTCGTTCCTGTTGAACGGCCAAGACCAATTTTAGCATACTCATCACCAGAATTGTTTATAATCCACGGCACAGCTGCAATAGTCTCAACATTGTTAACCACTGTTGGGTTTGCCCAAAGACCTGATACAGCCGGGAAAGGCGGTTTGATACGAGGGTTTCCTCTTTTTCCTTCCAAAGATTCAATAAGCGCAGTTTCTTCTCCGCAAATGTAAGCTCCTGCTCCGCAGTGCACATATAAATCTAAATCGTAACCTGTACCTAATATATTTTTTCCTAACCAACCAGCAGCTCTTGCTTCGTTGATTGCTTTTTCCAAAATTTTGAAAACCCACATATACTCTCCACGGATATAGATGTAGGAAAGGTTTGCGCCAAGTGCAAAACTTGAAGTAATCATTCCTTCTATCAATAAGTGAGGAATAAATTCCATCAAATAACGATCTTTGAAAGTTCCTGGCTCAGATTCGTCAGCGTTGCAGACTAAATGTCTTGGTTTTCCGGATTTTTTATCAATAAAACTCCATTTCATTCCAGCCGGGAAACCAGCCCCACCACGACCTCTGATTCCTGATTTTTTTACTTCTTCAACAACTTCGTCAGGAGTAAGGGTTTTTAAAGCTTTTTCCACAGAAGC
The DNA here is from genome assembly GCF_010645065.1 of Flavobacterium fluviatile. Taxonomy (GTDB): domain Bacteria; phylum Bacteroidota; class Bacteroidia; order Flavobacteriales; family Flavobacteriaceae; genus Flavobacterium; species Flavobacterium fluviatile. The sequence goes on from NZ_JAADZW010000013.1 coordinate 33,348, forward strand.
ATAACCGCCGTTTTGACGATAGACTTCATAGGTCTTAATACCCGGAATGTTGATTTTGTCTAATAATATTTTCTTTGACATCTTATTTATCGTGTAATATTATTTTATCATCTCTGCAATCAGCGATTAACTGATCGATTTTTTCCTCTGTCAGTTTTTCTTTGTAGAAATCGCCTAACTGCAACATCGGAGCGTATCCGCAGGCACCTAAACATTCCACACCGGCAATGGTAAACATTCCGTCCGGAGTTGTTTCACCCATTTTAATGCCTAGTTTTTCAGAAGTGTAGTCCATTAAATTTTCAGCACCATTTAAACAACAACAAGAAGTCTGGCAAAATTCGAACATGTATTTTCCAATTGGTTTTTGGTTGTACATAGTGTAAAAAGTAACCACTTCGTAAACCTCAATTGGTTTGATATGTAAAATTTCAGCAACTTTATCCTGCAATTCGATACTCAGCCAGTTATCATGTGCATCCTGCACTTCGTGCAAAACAGGCAACAGAGCTGATTTTCTTCTGTCTTCAGGATAATGACTGATTAATTCATTGATGCGATTCATCAATGCTTCAGTCATATTTATTTCTTGTTTGTACTGTTTTCTTTCCATTTTTTTCTAAATCTGAAATCTAAAATCGTTAATCAACAATCTGAAATCTTTTAAGCGTCTAATTCTCCGGCAATTACATTTAAACTTGACAAAATAACAATTGCATCCGATAGTAAAGCCCCTTTAATCATTTCAGGATAAGCCTGATAATATATAAAGCAAGGTCTTCTGAAATGCAATCTGTATGGAGTTCTGCTTCCGTCTGTGACTAAATAAAATCCGATTTCTCCATTTCCTCCTTCAACCGGATGGTAAATTTCTGCAACCGGTACAGGAACTTCTCCCATTACAATCTTAAAGTGATAAATCAGGGATTCCATTGAAGTGTAAACGTCTTCTTTGGGAGGCAGGTAATAATCAGGAACTTCTGCATGATATTCGTTTCCTGGAGGCATTTTGTCCAACGCCTGACGAATAATGCTTAAACTTTCCCAAACTTCAGCATTACGAACACAAAAACGATCGTAAGTGTCACCTGATTTTCCAACAGGAACTATAAAGTCAAAATCCTCGTAAGATGAGTAGGGCTGTGCAACACGAACGTCATAATCAACTCCCGCAGCACGTAAGTTTGGTCCTGTAAATCCGTAAGCCATTGCTTTCTCTGCCGAGATTGCGCCTACGTTTACAGTTCTGTCAATAAAAATTCTGTTTCTCTCGAACAGGTTTTCGAATTCTTTCCAAACAGGAGGAAATTCTTCAAGGAAAGTATTCAGTTTTTTGAAAGCTTCAGGAGACCAGTCTCTTTCAAAACCACCGATTCTTCCCATATTGGTTGTCAAACGGGCACCACAAATTTCTTCGTAGATTTCGTATATTTTTTCTCTAAACTGGAAAACGTACAGGAAACCGGTATAAGCACCAGTGTCAACACCTAAAATCGAGTTACAGATTAAGTGATCTGTAATACGGGCGAGCTCCATTACGATAACTCTTAAATATTGAGCTCTTTTTGGAACTTCAATTCCCAGTAATTTTTCTAAAGTCATCCACCATCCCATATTATTGATAGGAGAGGAGCAATAGTTCATACGGTCTGTAAGAGGGGTAATTTGGTAAAAAGGACGGTTTTCAGCAATTTTTTCGAATGCTCTGTGGATGTAACCAATGGTCGGTTCAGCTTCCAGAATTCTTTCACCATCCATCAACAGGATATTCTGAAAAATACCGTGGGTAGCCGGATGTGTAGGACCTAAATTCAGAACTGAAAGCTCGCTTCCGTCTTCGTTAAGTTTGTCCTTTATTATTTTAGCATATCGATGCTCTGGTGATAATAATAGTTCTGACATTTTATAATGTTGAATTATTTATTTTTTAGCAATTTGTTGTTGTTCTTCCAAAGAATCTGTCGTCTTTATCCGTTCTTCCGCTGTCTTCCATTGGGAATTCCTTTCTCATAGGAAAAGAGACCATTTCGTCCATGTTCAGAATACGTTTCAATTGTGGATGCCCAATAAAGTTTATCCCAAAGAAATCATATGTTTCTCTTTCCATCCAGTTTGAACTTAAGAAAATATTTGAAATCGTTTTGATTTCCGGTTTCTCGCCGTTAAGATACACTTTGACTCTGATGCGTTTGTTGTCGTACCAGTTATGTAAATGATATACAATAGCAAACTGACGTTCTGATTCGTTATCCGGATAGTGAACACCGCATAAATCAGTTAGAAAGTGGAAACGTAAATCAGTATCATTTTTCAGGAAAAGAATCACGGCTGTAATTTTATCAGCTGAAACCTCTAAAGTGAAAATATCTCTTTCTTCATGAAAGTTAAAAACATCAGTATTGAATGTTTGTACAAGTTTATCCTGGATCAGTGTATTTTCTAAAGCCATTTTATGAGATATTATAGGAAGCTAATAATTCCTGGTATTCCGGAGAGCTTCTTCGTCTCACAGATTCGTTTTTTACCAATTCCTGCAGTTTCATTACGCCGTCAACAATTTGTTCGGGTCTTGGAGGACATCCAGGCACGTAAACATCAACCGGTATCACTTTGTCAATACCTTGTAAAACAGAGTAAGTGTCAAAAATTCCGCCTGAAGAAGCACAAGCTCCAACAGCAATTACCCAACGAGGCTCAGACATTTGTTCGTAAACCTGTCTTAAGATTGGTGCCATTTTTTTAGAAATAGTTCCCATTACCATTAACATATCAGCCTGACGGGGAGAGAAACTCACACGTTCAGAGCCAAATCGTGCCAAATCGTAATGTGATGCCATAGTTGCCATAAATTCGATTCCGCAGCATGAAGTCGCGAAAGGCAATGGCCAAAGAGAATTCGCGCGTGCCAGACCTACAACGTCATTTAGTTTTGTGGCAAAAAAACCTTCACCAACAACACCTTCAGGAGGGGCAACCATATTTACATTTGAATCGCTCATTTTATTTTAGATTTCTGATTTCTGATTTTAGATCTTAATAAATCTTGAAAATAGAAAATCAATTTTTTAAATCAGTTTATTTTGAGTTCAAACTTTAAATTGAAGCAGGCTTTAGATAATCTAAAATCTACATTCTAAAATCTGAAATCTCTTATTATTCCCAGTCTAAAGCTCTTTTTTTGATGATATAGAAAAAACCAATTAAAAGCAAAGCCATAAAAACAATCATTTTCAGCATTCCTTCAATTCCCAGCTCTTTAAAATTTACGGCCCATGGATATAGGAAAATAACTTCTACGTCAAACAATACAAACAAAATGGCTACAAGGAAATACTTTACTGAAAACGGAATACGGGCATTTCCAACAGATTCGATACCACATTCGAAGTTTTTGTCTTTTGTTTCTGAAGTTCTTCTTGGGCCTAATTTTCCGGAAATAATGATAGTGCCCACTACGAAGCCAACAGCCAGTATAAGCTGCATTAATATAGGTAGATAGCTGTATTGATCAGATTGCATAAACTTAGGTTTTTTACTTAAAAAATAGCAACAAAGATAGCTTTCAACTCTGTAAATCACAAGCTAAAAAATGATTTAAGTATAGTGCATAATATGGATTAAGTGTAATTTTTACTGATTATAAATAAAAGGTCAGACTTTTGCATTTTTTTAACAAGAAACCAAAAAAAAACGTTTCGAAATAAATCGAAACGTTTTCTAACCATTCAGAGGCAAAAAAAATAAAATGCTATATTTTTCTTAGATTACTGCTACTTTAGCAGCAACTTTCCCTTTTCTTCCTTCTTCTTCTTCGTAGCTTACACGGTCACCTTCGCGTAATTCTTCCGCGTTAATTCCTGAAGCGTGAACGAAGATGTCTTTTCCTGTTTCTTCGTCTGTAATGAATCCATAACCTTTAGACTCATTGAAAAATTTTACTGTACCTGTACGCATTGTAATTGTAATAATAATTTATAATAAAGCAAATGTAACATATTAACTGATACAAAAGACATGTACGTGTTAATTTTTTGTAAAAAATATTGATTTACAGTGATTTCTGTGTTTTTATTACTTAAAAATTCATATGAATATCTTTAAATTTAGATTCATTTATTAAAAATAAAGCAATTTCAACACTTATTTTATTGTAATAAACGGACTACTTATTAAAAATTCGATTTTTTTGAAATTCTTACAATAATTTCAAAAAAAGAAAAAAGAGCGACATAAATCAGTCACTCTTTCTATTTTTTTCTTGTAAAATTTTATTTAACTATTTCAAATCCAGTTTAATCGATAATTCTTTGAGTTGGGAATCATCAATTGCAGCTGGTGCATCAATCATCACATCGCGGCCTGAATTGTTTTTAGGGAAAGCAATAAAATCCCTAATCGTTTCCTGACCTCCTAAAATAGCAACTAATCTGTCTAAACCAAATGCTAAACCTCCATGTGGCGGTGCTCCAAACTGAAATGCATCCATTAAGAACCCGAATTGTGCTTTTGCTTCTTCTTCGGTAAAACCTAAATATTTGAACATTAACTGTTGTGTCGCTTTATCGTGAATACGGATAGATCCTCCACCAATTTCATTTCCGTTTAAAACCATATCATACGCATTTGCACGAACTTTTCCTGGTGCTGTTTCTAACAATGCAATGTCTTCTGGTTTTGGAGAAGTAAACGGGTGGTGCATGGCGTGGTAACGGCCGCTTTCTTCGTCAAATTCCAATAATGGGAAATCCACAACCCATAGCGGAGCAAATTCTTCAGGATTACGTAATCCTAAACGTGTTGCTAATTCCATACGAAGTGCAGACAGTTGTGCACGTGTTTTGTTTGCAGGTCCTGAAAGTACAAAAATCATATCGCCTGGCTTTGCTTCCGTTGCTTTTGCCCAATTTGTTAAATCTTGCTGATCGTAAAATTTATCTACAGAAGATTTAAAAGTTCCGTCTTCGTTGCATTTTACATAAACCATTCCGGATGCACCAACCTGAGGACGTTTTACCCAGTCAATCAATCCGTCGATTTCTTTACGGGTATAATTTCCGGCTCCGGGAACCGCAATTCCCACAACCAACTCTGCTGCATTGAATACAGGGAATTCTTTATGTTGTGCAAATTCGTTTAATTCGCCAAATTTCATTCCGAAACGAATGTCCGGTTTGTCGTTTCCGTATGTTTTCATGGCATAGTCGTAGGTAATTCTTGGGAATTTATCTACTTCAATACCTTTGATTTCTTTTAATAAATGTCTTGTCAATCCTTCGAAAATATTCAAAATATCTTCTTGCTCCACAAATGCCATTTCGCAGTCAATTTGCGTAAACTCCGGCTGACGGTCTGCACGTAAATCTTCGTCACGGAAACATTTCACAATCTGGAAATATTTATCCATTCCACCAACCATCAAAAGTTGTTTGAAAGTCTGTGGAGACTGCGGCAATGCATAAAACTGTCCTTCGTTCATTCTGCTTGGAACAACGAAATCTCTTGCTCCTTCCGGAGTTGATTTGATTAAGTATGGCGTTTCAACTTCGCAGAAATCTAAATCTGACAGATATTTACGAACTTCCATTGCCACTTTGTGGCGGAATAACAAGCTGTTTTTTACCGGGTTTCTTCTGATATCCAAGTAGCGGTATTTCATTCTGATGTCTTCTCCGCCATCAGTTTCATCTTCAATTGTAAATGGAGGAGTTAAAGCTGAATTCAGGATTGTTAATTCTGAAACTAAAATTTCGATTTCACCAGTCGGAATGTTTTTGTTTTTGGCTTCGCGCTCAATGACAGTTCCTTTTACCTGAATTACAAACTCTCTTCCCAGCGTTTTTGCTAATTCGAAAACAGTTGTATCGGTACGGCTTTCGTCAAAAATAAGTTGTGTAATTCCGTAACGGTCACGTAAATCAACCCAATTCATAAATCCTTTATCACGTGATTTTTGCACCCAGCCCGCAAGTGTAACTTCGGTATTAATATTTGAGGCGTTTAGCTCGCCGCAATTATGACTTCTATACATTGATGAAAATTTTAGACTGCAAAAGTAAACACAAAATTCAAATTAATACAGAAAAGTAATAACATGATGCTTTATAAATTTGAAATATTTTGTTAACGCCTAATTTTCTTACATAGAATTTCTTTAGCTTTGGAACTCAAAATAAATACTTCCATTATGAAAAAAGCTATTCTTTTAACTCTAATTATGTTCAGCATTTTTAATGTTAATGCACAAACTAAGGATAAAATCAAGTTTACTGCTAAAATTGCGAATAGAAACAGCGATACTTTAGTTATTCGCGGCGCTAATAATTTTAGTCAAATCATACCTGTTGATAAAAAAGGCATTTTTGCAGCTACTTTTGAAGCCCCGAAAGGATTTTATCAATTTTCTGACGGAACTGAAGTTTCCGGTTTGTATTTGAAGCCTAATTCTGAAGTTAATCTGACGATGGATGCGAAACAATTTGATGAAACGATTGTTTATAAAGGAAAAGGGGTAGATGAAAGCAATTTTCTGGCTCAATATACTCTGAGCAATGAAAAATTTCAAAATGAAGCTTTTTCTAAGAGTGAAGGAGAGTTTAAAGCGCTTTTAGATGCAAAAATAAAATCGGATGTGGAAAATATTGAAAAAGGGAAATTTGATCCTGAGTTTCAAATGGCTTTGAAAAATTCATTTGCACAATTTAGCCAATATGCTGCACAGACGTATGAAAGCACAGCAAAAGCGAACAAACTGAAAGGAACACCTTCGCCGGATTTTGATTATGAAAACTATAAAGGCGGCAAAACAAAGCTTTCTGACCTGAAAGGGAAATATGTTTACATTGATCTTTGGGCAACATGGTGCGGGCCTTGCAGGGCAGAAATTCCTTTTTTGCAAAAAATTGAAGAGAAATACCATGGCAAAAATATTGAATTTGTCAGCATTTCAATTGACAAAGCTAAAGACAATGAAAAATGGAAGAAATTTGTAGCTGATAAAAACTTAGGTGGAATTCAGTTATTTGCAGACAAAGATTGGGAATCTCAATTTGTTATGAGTTATGGTGTAACCGGAATTCCAAGATTTATATTGATTGATCCAAAAGGGAATATTGTAAATCCGGATGCAGAAAGACCTTCATCTCCGGATCTTGAAAAACAATTAGACGCATTATTGAACTAAAATATTTACATAATTCATGAAATTTACAACGTTATCGTAATTTTTAGCCATCTTTAAAAATCCCAGTAAAACCAATGCCTGAGCATTGGTTTTTTTATATCCGGATCATTTCCAATGTTAAGCTTTTATTTAATGTTACCAAATTGTTAAGCAAAAGTTTTTTTAATGTAAACAATTAATTATATTTGATAAAGATTTGATAACATTAATACCTAAAGATATGAAAAAGTGTGTAATTTTAGTTGCAATATTGTTCTCTGGAATTTTAGTTGCACAAGAAACAAAACCTGAATTAGAAGCTGTTGGAAATAAAGTAAGAGCTACTTATTATTATGAAAATGGAAAAGTACAGCAGGAAGGCTTTTTTAAAGAAGGTAAATTGGATGGCGTCTGGGTATCTTATGACGAAAATGGAAATAAAAAAGCTATCGCAGAATATTCAAACGGATTGAAAACCGGAAAATGGATTTTCTTTAATGACAAAAACATTTGCCAGGTAGATTATTCTAACAGCAAAATTAATTCGGTTAAAAATTTAGAAGAAAAAGTTGTTGCTCAGAGAAATTAAGTTAATTTCAGTAACTAAAAAAGGAGAAAATTGAATTCAATTTTCTCCTTTTTTTATATTTCTGCTGCTGTATTATCTTTTGGTTTTAATGAAAAAGCAACATATAGTGTAATTGATGCCAGCACAATCCAGAAAACATCAATAAAGAAAATCTGAATCCTGTTTTGCAGGAAAGAACTCCAAAACCAGTTTCCGGTAACGATTCCATTTGTAAGCGGAATTAAAAAGCCTAAAACACTTCCTGAAATCAGGCACCATTTATTGGTAAAAGCATCATTCTTTTTAATGATAAAAAAGACTGTTAATACTAGCCATCCTATAAAGTAAACGCTGTAAAGATCAGACTGGCTCAAATGAAATAATTTTACAGATATAAAAGCCAATGCTGTAACAGGGTACATGCTTAAGCAAATAGCCAGATAAATACGGACAACTCCTTCATTGAAACGGCGTTTTTTTTCGGGCATGTTTTTTTTATCTCTTGCAATCAGCCAGATCATAACGCCTGAAATAATTACAAAGCAGGTTATAATTCCTAAAACAAAGCTTACTATTTTCAGGGCATAGCCACCGTAGTCACCAAAATGGATGCGGTATAAAACATTTTTAACAATATCTAAATAATGATTTTGTGTTTCAGGGTTTTTCCTTGCAACTTCTTTTCCGTCAGCAATGCGGTAAACTACTTTTCCGATTCCCGTAAATTTTTTGGTTCTTAATAATTCGCCTTCAACTAAAACATGCATGTTGGTATCGCCGTAGTTCTGAATCATTACACGGGTAATTTCAAAATCCTTCCAATTACTTTTTGCTTTAGAAACTAACTTATTGATGTTAAAAGGGGCTGCTAATTTTTTGTTGTCAAACTTAAACTCAGGATCTGTATATTCGAGTTCTTTGTATAATTTATCCTGATCGCCTTTGTAAAGTGTCATAACTGCAGGAGCCACGATGAGAAGTTTAATCATAAAAAAAGCACCAGTCACTGCATATACAAACTGAAAAGGCAACCCAATCATTCCTAATGCTGTATGCGCATCAGTCCATAATGTTTTAAGCTTTTCTTTTGGGCGAAATACATAAAAATTAGACACAATTTTTTTCCAGTGTAACAAAACCCCGGTCACAATTGCAAATAAGAAAAACAGAGCAATAAAACCGGAAAGGTAATATCCTACAGGATACGGAATCTGAGCGAGGAAATGAAGACGATATAAGAACTCTCCAAGAGAATACGATTCTTCGTAGGTTGATGTTTTATAATTTTTGGTATCCAGATAAAAAAAACTGCCTTCTTTTTGTTTTGCTGGTGCCAAAGTATCTTTGGTCCCTTCTGCATAAATGTTTACCCTTCTTTCGTTACTGTGTTTAGAAATGGTGATATTTCGACCGTGCAGAATATATTCTTTGTCAAGTATTTTTAAGGCAGCATCGTAGTTTAAATCAATTTCCCGTGAAACAGGAGCTGATTCATTTTTTTCCCAATTGATGATTTCGTCCCTGAAGAAAGAAAATGAACCGGCAAAGAAAATCACAAAAAGAACGACGCTGATAACAATTCCGCTAACAGTATGCGTATGAAAATAAATATTATAATTACGATTACTCATGGGTTATTATGCAGTTGGATTATAGGTTTGTCCCAGATATATTAAAAGAGAGAAAATGATTGAAAGGGATATGTAAACCATCCAGATTTTCCATCCATTTTTGGCTAAAAAAGCAATAACCATGAATGCTACCCAAAGAATGAAACCACTAAAAGCCATTGTGATGAGTATATCAGCTCTGTTGAACCATGAAGCTAATGCTAAATGAAAGGTAACCGAAACAAAGTAACCGCCCAATATGGCAGCTGTAATTTTGGCAAACCTTTGCCATTTAGACTGAGTTAAGTATTTAGGATTTGCAGGCATGGTTTAGGCGTAATAAAATTCTAATAAAGCGACAATTATGAAAAGGCATAACAATGTTATTCGGCTTATTTTTTTGAGCGGCGCCAATATCACAATTAAACTTCCAACGGCCATTAGCTGAATAAAAAACATCAAAGTCCCGCAGCCCAGTGATTTTGTAGAAAGCCAAAACAAATAGGCAGATAAAAGCAAAACTAATCCTGTGATTTTGGTTTGTTTTGGGTTTTTCTGCATCCATTTTTCAAAACCTAAATCATAAGATAAAATAGCTCTTTTGGAAGTGTAATATAAAGTGTAAAAAGCTAAAAAAACGATAAGACTTGCTATTGTTATCATAATCCGAAATTTATGCAGCAAATTTAGTTTTTGAAGTAACACAAAACAAATTATTTTTATTTATTCCAAATAAGATGCGGGTTACTGTTATAAAAATAAAAAAACCTGCTCAAATTAATGAAACAGGTTTTTTACAAATCAAAAATTAAATTTATAACGATTAATGATTATGTTTCGGAGTGAAACCATCTTCGCTCATTTCTAAGTGGTCGTAATCGGCTTTCATTTCTGCATCGTAATCTACTTTTTCATCTTTGCCCATTCTTCTTAAAATAGAATCAAACAATGAATATACTACAGGAACAATAATCAAAGTCAGGAACAATGATGATGTTAAACCTCCGATAATTACCCAGGCCAGACCGTTGTTCATTTCGGCTCCGGCTCCTTTTGCAATTGCGATAGGAATCATACCAAAAATCATCGCTATAGTGGTCATCAAAATCGGACGAAGACGTGCATGGTTTGCCTGAATTAAAGCATCATGCGTATTGACTCCTTCTGCTTTTCGCATATTGGCAAAATCGACAATCATAATTGCATTTTTCGCTACCAGACCAATCAGCATAATCATACCAAGCATGGTAAAAATATTCAAAGAATTTCCTGTCAAAGCCAGAATTACCATAACTCCGATTAATGCCAGCGGAATAGAGAACAGTACCACAAAAGGATATACAAACGAATCGTATAATGATACCATTACCAGATACACAAGAATAATAGCCGCTAACAGCGCAATTCCTAAGGTACCAAAACCTTCAGTCTGGTTTTCCATATCACCACTCCAGATGTAGCTTACACCTGCGGGTTTGGTTTTTTCGTTATCCATAAACATGGCTGCCCATTCGTTAGCCACATCTCCTACCGGACGTCCTACTACTTTTGATTTTACCTTTACAGATGGCGCTTTATCCCTACGTTCTAACAAACTCGGTCCTGAACCCATTTTTACATCTGCAAACTGGCTCAAACGAATTTTTTCTCCCTGAGGATTTGTAAACATCAGGTTTCTTACATCTTCAATTGATTGTCTGCTGGCGTCTCCAAAACGAATATTGATATCATATTCATATTCTCCTGCTCTAAATTTACCATCAGTATTTCCGCTGAAAGCCGTTTGCATGTTCTGTCCCACACTAGCTAAGTTTAAGCCTAAAGAAGCCATTTTATCTCTGTCGATATTTACCTGAACCTCCGGGCTGCCACCATCTGATGACAACTCAGCATCAACTGATCCCGGTACTTTTTTCAACAACTCCAAAATACGATTTGCTTCTTTATTCGCTGTTGCATTATCCGGACCTGTAACTACCATTTCAATTGGTGCCGCATCAGCTCCCATTAATCCGATAGGTGCTGTTTTAAATTCAACACCTGTGAATTTTTCTTCTAGTGCTCTTTTTATTTTAGCCGATTTAATATCGGTACTTTCGTCACGCAGGGATTTGTCAACTAAATTTACCTGAATTTCAGATTGGTATAAAGTAGCCTGAGCTGCCCCAAAACCAGTAGATTGTTGTCCCACAGTAGTAATCATATCCACTACTTCTTTATCATTTCTAAGGAATTTTTCGACGTCTAACGTCAGCTGATTGGTTTTTTCAACCGAGGCATCTTTGGTTAATTCCATTTGTACCAGAAACTGACCTCTGTCTGTTTTAGGGAAGAATTCACCACCAATGAATCCACCGCCTAGTAAACCCATAGTAGTAACAATAAGAAGTAAGAATGTCAAAACAACACTCATAACTCTTCTAAGAGTTGTTTTCAGGCACCACTCTAAAATTCCGGAAATCCAGTTTGTGAAAGTATCCAATTGTTTTTCAAACCAGAGAATAAATCTTTCAAAAGGATTTTTACCCGTTAAATGAACCAATTTTCCATATCTTGAAGACAACCACGGAATAATGGTGAAAGACGCTAATAATGAGAACATAGTTGCAATTACTACGGTCACACAAAATTGTGCTAAAATATCAGATACCAATCCGGAACTCATCGCAATTGGCAAGAACACCACCACAATTACCAGTGTGATAGCAGTTACTGTAAATCCAATTTCTGAAGCTCCATCATAAGCTGCACGAATTCGGCTTTTACCCATTTCCATGTGACGGTAAACGTTTTCTAAAACCACAATCGCATCATCCACCAGGATACCAACCACCAATGAAAGTCCTAATAAACTCATTAAGTTTAAAGTATAGCCCATTAAATACATTCCGATTACGGTTGCGATTAATGAAACCGGTATAGAAACCATTACAATAAAGGCATTACGGATATTATGCAAGAATAAGAGCATTACTGCTGCCACCAGAATAATAGCTAAAAACAAGTCAAAAATTACGTGGTCAGCTGCTTCTAATGTAAAATCGGTGGTATTATCCACAATTTTTACTTTTATAGCTTCATTTTTAAAACTTCCTTCTACCTGACCAATAGTTTTTTGAATTAATTCAGAAACCGTTACCGCATTCGCATCGGATTGTTTTTTAACCTGCATTAAAATGGTTGGCAACTGATTGTATCGTGCTACTTTTTCAGTGTCTTTTTGAGAATCAAAAACGGTTGCAATATCTGAAAGTCGTACCTGTGCTCCGTTTTTATTAGAAACCACAAGATTATTCATTTCGGCAACATCTCTGTACTTTCCTGAAAGTCGGATAGTTGCTCGTGAAGTTCTTGTTTTTAATGCCCCAGTTGGGAAATCAAGGTTTGAAGTCAAAATTGCCTGTTGTACATCGCTTATAGAAAGTCCGTAACCCTGCATTTTCTTTTCATCCAAATTAACCTGAATTTCTCTTTCCTGACCTCCGACAAGATCAACCTGCGCCACTCCGTTTACACGTGAGAATATGGGCTCAATTTTCTTGTCTAAAAGATCGTATAATTCTTTATTGTTCAGCTTATCACTAGAAACACTCATGGTGATAATGGGAAGATCATCTAATGAGAATTTTTGAAGTGAAGGCGCATCAACATCTTCAGGAAGATCTCCCAAAATAGCGTTTACTTTTCTTTGCGCGTCATTCATGGCATAGTTGACATCAGCTCCGGTATTCAGCTGAACCATTACTACCGACAAACTTTCGTATGATGAAGCTTCAACTTTTTTTACGTTTTCCAAAGCACCAACGGCATCTTCAATCTTTCGGGTTACCGAAGTTTCTACCTCACTTGGCGAAGCTCCAGGATACACCGTGGAAATGGTTACCATGTTGGTTTCAAATTTCGGAATCAACTCATACCCCATCATGGAGTAGCTTAACAAACCTCCCAGAGTAAGAATCGTAAAAAGTACGATTACCAGGGATGGTCTTTTGATCGATATTTCTGCTAACTTCATTTTTTAATTACTTTATGATGTTGATTTTAGAACCGTTTTCAAGATTAATTTGTCCGGAAGTCACGACTTTATCTCCTTCGTCCAATCCGCTTAAAATTTGAACTTTGTCACCGTACACTTTTCCTGTTTGCACTTTAATTAATTTGGCAGTATCGTTGTTTACTACAAATAATTGTCCGGAACTTACTCCTCCAACAAAAGCAGTAGCCGGAACAGTCATCAGGTCTTTAGTTTCTGAACTGTTGCTAGTGTTAAATGTAGCTGTAGCATACATACCTGCTTTTAGATTTCCTTTATTTTGAACTTCAATTTCTACAGGGAAATTTAAAGAGGCGTCACTTTTTGCCGCTATGAAAGTTATTTTTCCGCTAAAAGTATCATCAGGCAAAACATTTACATTAATCGAAACGTTTTGGCCAAGTGAAAGTTTTCCAATCTGACTTTCATCTACCAATACAGAAAGTTTTAAAGAATTAATATTAACGATTTCAAATAAAGATGTACCCGGTGCAACTACCATTCCGGGCTCTACCATTTTTTTATTAATGGTTCCGCTGATCCCTGCTCTGATTCTGCTGTCGTTTACCCTAACTCCCTGAGATTTTATTGCAGCTTGCGCATTTTTCAGTTGTAATCTTGAGTTGTCTAATTGCTGTTTGGTAACACCGCCAGTTTTATAAGCATTTTCGTAGCGCTGGTTATCAGCAATAGCATTTTGCAAATTATTTTGAGCTATCGTTAAATCTACCTCAATTGCATCTCTTTTGATAGTAGCTAAAGTTTGTCCGGCAGAAACTCTTGAGCCTTCTTTTACCATAACACTAACAATTCGACCGGAAATATCAGCTGACTGGTTCATTTCCTGTTTCGGTATAAAAGTACCATTTGCCGTATAATCGGTATTGATATTTTCTTTACTGACTGCAATTACGTTTACATTGATTTTATCTACCTGCTTCGCAACTTCTGCGACTTCCTGTTGCTGTTTTTCTTTGTTACCAATTATTTTATAAGCTGCCAGACCTACCAAAACAGCAGCTACAATAATATATATTAATGTTTTTTTCATTTTTAGTTATTTATTAGTGATTTTAATTGTCCTTTTGATTTGATTAGAGATATTTCAGCAATTTTATAATTTAAAACTGCTCTGGTAAAATTGTTCTGAGCTTCAAGTGATGCGTTTTCAGCATCTAATAAATCGGTTAAAGATGCTAATCCCTGAAGGTAATTGTTTTTTGTATTGCTTAGGATTTCTTTAGCTAACCGCATATTTTCTTGTTGATTTTTAATCGTGACAAGATTATTATCAATCTGAGCTATGGCATTTCTGTATTCTAAATCAAGAGAAAGCTTGGTATCTTTGATGTCCTCCTGCAAAGATCTGATTTCAACATCAGCCTGTCTTACTTTGGCACGGGTTCCGAAACCAGTAAAAATAGGTATATTGAGGTTTAATCCGATGGCAGAGTAATCAGACCAGTACACACCGTCTTTAGGTTTTGCAAACCAGGGCATTTCAGGTCCCTGACCTAAATAATTATATCCGGCAGTTAATGAAAGTGTTGGGTAATATCCTGCTTCAATTGCTTTTTTATTGAATACCAAAAGCTCTTCCTGTTTTTTCAAAAGCTGATACTCCGTTCTGTTTTCAATATTTGGCTCTTCTGTTAATGCAGCAGGAGCCACTTCAAATTCTTCTTTTGGCAACTGGATTACTGTTTCAATCGGCATTCCCATATAAAACTTCAAAGCATTTTCCTGTAATTCAATCTGATTTTTAATTTGCTGACGCTCAGTATCGATGTTCGAAAGTTTTACAATGATACGGTCAAGGTCGATTTTTTTAGCCAGTCCGTTGTCAAATTGTCCCTGAACAATATCGCGTACCTTTGCACTATTTACATAATTACTGTCAAGCAAAGTCAGTCTCTCCTGTTGAACGTAAACAGAATAATAATTGTTTGCCACTCTTTCGATAACCTGTTCTTCAGTTAACTGATCGTTTATTTGATAAAATTCACGTGTCGATTTTGCAGCTTTTAGTCCGGTAAAGACAGACTGGTCAAATATGGCCTGTGTTAAAGTAACTCCCGCAACAGAAGTCCATTTTTGGCCAAAAACAGCCTGGATAGTAGTGCCTGGCTGATTAAATCCTGCTCCGTCAATAACCTGAGTCTGTAAAATGGGATTGTATGTTAAGTTTCCGTTTGCGCTAATTTGAGGCAATGCTCTTGAACGTATTTCCTGAATCTGATATTCGCTGTTTTCAACCTGAAGCTTGGATTTTTTCGCATCAGCTTTATTTTGAAGTGCATAATTCACAGCTTCCTTCAGGGTTAAAGTGGTAATTTGTGCGTTGGCTGATAAACCAATTGTACACAAAAAAATAAAAATTATTCTTTTCATATATTTATAGATTGACGATTTTATTGGGTAATTTTTTTTAATTGTTTTTCTAGTTCCTGTATTCCTTTTTCGGTAGCCATGGCTCTGGTATGGTATTCCAAAGCTTCTAATTCTATTTCCTGGGCTTCCCTTTCCGAAATTGTATTTTCATTAATATGAAAGATTAAAGTATAATAAAATTTCACATAGATATCAATGTTCAGATCCTCACGGTAAAATCCCTCCCGGATCCCTTTTTCAATATTTGCCCTAAAATATTGAGTACACTGATTAATTTCTTTTGTTAGAACATTCTTATAAATTTCGGGATAATGCTTTTTTAACTGATAAATAGGAGAGGTATCACTGTTATTTTTGAACATATCACGAAACATCTCCCGGATTTCAAAATTTTCCTGAATCGAATTATAGTCTTTGGCGACAATGGTGTCAATTAAATCATGAACCTGTTTGTGAACCATTGCCGTACTTTCTTCTACTAAAACTTCCTTATTGCAAAAGTATTTGTAGATTGTTTTTTTCGAAATACACATCTCTCCCGCAATATCATCCATTGTAACGCTTTTAAACCCCAGTTTTAAAAACAAATCACTTGCTTTCGATATAATTTTCTCTTTCATTTTGATTTTCAATTGTATCACAAATATAATCAGGAAACTAAAGTTAAGAAAAAAGTTTCCGATATATTTGTAATAATTTTACATTAACTTATTCATTAAGTAAGATTTATATGCTGAACTCTAAATTGGCAATAAGTTTGATATCTTTTCCTAAAGCTAAGCCCCCGTTGTGATTATATGAGTTGTAGTCTAGTCCAAAATCCTGGCGTTTTATATCTCCCTTGATTTCAAAAGCTACTTTTTTCTCGCCGTTATAAGTGTTTTCACCAATAAACTCTGCATCTAGTTCAACAACCCTTGTTACATCTTTTATAGTCAAATCACCTTTAAAAAAATTAATATTATTATTCACCTTTTGAAAAGAAGTCGATTTAAAACTGATAATCGGATGCTCGTTTACATTAAACAAATCATTTAACTGTAAGTGCGAATCGATTTGTTGGAAACTGTCATTTTTGTTGTTTATGTCTAAAGAAAATTCAACAGAAGCATCTTCAATTTCATTGTCCTCTATCTTTACATAGCCATTAAATTTGTTTGTGTTTCCTCCCAAATAGGCAATTATCGAATGTCTCATTTTTATTAGAACATCTGACTGGCTGGAATCTACTGTCCATGTTGTCTTCATAAATCTTTGATTTTATTGAGTTTATAAATTACTCAAACCACAATGGAAACTTTAAAAGTGTTTAGGGTTTCCGATTGCAAATATAAGAAGGAAGCTCAAAACACCAAAAAAGTTTCCATGTTTTTTTAAAGTAAATTTAAGAGATTCAAATGAGTAAAATGTGTATTGATTTTTTGGGATAAAATATGATTTTTAGTTTTAACACGATATTATAACTTATTTTATAAGTAGTTGATTGTGTTTGTATAGTATTGCTTTTTGTTAAAATAATACTACAAAATTAATGGCTTTACATTTATTTTTAGATTACTATTTAACCATAAAAATTATAAAAATGAAAGAAAAGTATCTATTTCTATTAATGTTTTGCTCACTAACCATGATTGCTCAAAAAAGAGCAGGCTATAGTAATAACCTGGGGAAGATTGATTTTGAAGTTTCTCAGAAAATGATTGCTGTAGAAGAAAATACTTTGCAAAAAATGAAGTCTACAGAAAAAATAATCATTAAAGGCAGGAATTTTAAAATTATAGAATCAAAAGAAACCGAATATGCTTCTAAAATAAGCGAGATTAGAAAAGGAGGTATTAAAACAGAGCCCGTTCTTATATATTCAAATGGTGCTAAACAAATATGCAGAGGTGAAATTATAATTAAAACAAAATCAGCGGATCAGCTCTCCAGGATATTAAAAGGGATAGAATATAGCGCAACAAAGAACGAATATGTAAAAAATCAATATAAAGTAAAAATAAAGAACTATGATACCTTTAAAATATTTGAATTGGTAAGTTCATTAGCAAATGATGAAAGAATAGATTTTGTGGAGCCAAATTTTATAAGTCTGGAATCTTTTCAAACAATAGACCCTTTATATGCATCACAATGGTCTATAAGCAACAATGGTTATCTGGGAGGTACAATAGATGCAGATATGGATGTTGAAGAAGCTTGGGCCTACTCCAACGGTGATGGAGTAAAAGTTGCCGTACTTGATATTGGTGTAGATTTGACACACCCGGATTTACAGGCGAATTTACTTCCTGGCTTTGATGCAGTTTACAATGCTGCAGGAGGGGGATATGTATATAATGGCCAGATAAGTGCTCATGGAACTGCTTGTGCAGGTATAATTGGTGCAGTGTCAAATAATATTGGAACCGTTGGAGTAGCATATAATTCAAAAATAATTCCGGTAAGAATTAGCGAGGCAGGCAACATTGATGCTGACGATGCTGCACTTGGGATTAATTGGGCAAGCACTTTTGGTGAAGCTGATATATTAAGTTGTTCTTGGGGATTATCGAGTCCTTCAAATAATTTAACAAATGCAATTAATTATGCAGTGAGTAATGGTCGCAATGGTAAGGGGTGTATAGTGCTTTTTGCAACTGGAAATGGTAACGGGGAAGTAAGTTATCCGGCAAGTTTACCAAATGTAATTGCAGTAGGGGCAACCAGTCAGTGTGACCAGAGAAAATCACCCGCTTCTTGTGATGGTGAGAATAATTGGGGTTCAAATTATGGAACAAATCTTGATATTGTGGCTCCGGGTGTTAAGATAGCTACGACAGATATACAAGGATATTTTGGGTTTGATACCAATGGGGATTATATGTCAACATTTAATGGTACATCTTCTGCTTGTCCTAATGCAGCTGGTGTTATGGCTTTAATTCTTTCTTTAAATCCAAACTTAACCAGTGCTCAGGCAAGACAAATTTTAGAAAGCTCGACTGATAAAATTACAAGTTACAGTTATACAGCAAATGTTTCTGGGCAGCTTAACGGAACCTGGAATAATGAAGTTGGTTATGGAAGAATAAATGCATTAAAAGCTATGAAGGTTTTGTCTCCATATGAGCTTTATGGAGGGAATAATGTTTGTAATGCACCGTCACAAACTTTTGTGGGTATTACGCCAACTCCTCCCGCAGGTTCAACAATTACATGGACTACATCTTCAAATCTTATTGTAAGCAGTACCTTGCCTCCTTCTACAAGTAATACTCCTCAAATATTAGTTCAGGGTAATTTAGCTCAGGGTGTATATCAAACGGGTACGGTAAAGGCAGTTGTTAATGGTATATCCACCCCGATCAGAACTGTAAACGTTGGTCAAAAGCCCTTTAATTTTAGTCCGCAAAAATCTACGGCATATACAGAACATTGTGATCCTACTCATCATTATGTCGCTATAGATGTTATAAACTCTGACACCTCTGTGAATTACACCTATACTTTTGGAAATTTTATGACCGGAATTGTTAATCCTGGTGTTACTTATACCCAACTCACTCCTACACGCTTTCTCTTTAAGATACCTTTAAACAAAATTCCATCGGGTCCTAATCCTGTTTTCGGTTTTTCTATATCAACAACAGGAGCCTGTAGTACAATTCCATCTACGAATTATGGCTTAATTGTAGTACTTAAACCTTGTAATAGTCAATTTGCTTTGGCTAAATTAGAAACAGAGACTTCGTCAAAATCTGCTAATGTTTACACTGTTTATCCAAATCCTGCGATTAGCATTTTGAATATTTCCTTGTCTGATGAGAATTTGATTCTTTTAAAAACAGCAAAAATTTCAGCTATTCTTTATGATATGAATGGGCAGCCGAAAACACATGTATCCGTTATAAATAATTCAGCAAGCCTCGATGTTAGTAAGCTTGAAAAAGGAATTTACATTCTTAAAATTGATGTCAACGGTAACATCGAAGATCATCAGGTTGTTATAAAATAAGTTTTGACTTCTAACACCTCCAGATTTTGGAGGTGTTTTTTGTTTGACGTTAATTTTAAATAATAATTTAGATTTTTATTTCTGATACATAAATTCATATTTTGAATTGTATCTTTGGGCCTCGTTAATCAGATTTTCATTTTATGCACAATATTAGCCAGTACCAGGATTTTTTCATTGATTATCTAAAAAGCCAAAAAATAAGTAAGGAGCCTAAAAATCTTTATGAACCTATTGAATATATTTTAGGACTTGGCGGCAAACGGATGCGTCCGGTACTAACTTTAATGGCTGCAGAAGTTTTTGATGCAAATTATAAAACAGCGCTTCCGGCAGCAATGGCAGTAGAAGTTTTTCATAATTTCTCCTTAGTTCATGATGATATTATGGATGATGCGCCTTTAAGAAGGGGACAGGTTACGGTTCATGAAAAATGGAACCTGAACACAGGAATCCTTTCCGGAGATGCGATGCTTATTCTGGCATATCAGTATTTTGAACAATACGAACCGGAAGTTTTTAGGGATTTAGCAAAGCTGTTCAGCAAAACGGCTCTTGAAGTTTGTGAGGGTCAGCAATGGGATGTTGATTTTGAGACCCGTACAGATGTTATCATTCCTGAATACCTGAAAATGATTGAATACAAAACGGCTGTTTTAGTTGCTGCGGCCATGAAAATGGGGGCAATTGTAGCAAAAACGTCTGAAAAAGAAGCTGATCTGATTTATGATTTCGGACTTAATTTGGGATTGGCTTTTCAGCTTCAGGATGATTATTTAGATGCTTTTGGAGATCCCGAAACTTTTGGAAAACAAGTAGGAGGTGATATTATCGAAAACAAAAAAACCTATTTGTACTTAAAAGCGGTTGAGTTTTCTACTCCTGAAAAAGCGGCGGAATTGCAAAAGTTATTCACTTTGCAGTTAGAAGATAACGCTGATAAAATAGAAAATGCCAAAACGATTTTTAATGAATCCGGTGCATCACAGGCTACACAGAAAGCCATAGAAATGTACACTTTTAGAGCTTTCGAAACGCTTGAAAAAATGGATATCAACACAGAAAAGAAAAAGATCCTGAAGACTTTTGGTGTAAATCTAATGGGCAGAAAGGTTTAATACTCAAATTATGGACGCCACAGTAAATAATCTTTTTTTTACCGACAGAAATAGTAATGCGAGAATGCAGTTGATTTTTGCGGTATGTTTTCCCTTTTTCACCCTTTTTGCTTTAGGAATTGACAGTATTGCATTTAATGAATATTATTTTGACGGCAGACAAATCACAAATGTTTTAGCGATACTTTATTTTTCTTTTTTCTTTTGGGTTTCCGGTTCTTATCTAAGGAAACTCATGTTTGTAATGGTTTTTTTGTCTTATATTGGAGAAGTGATTTTTTGTACTTTACTCGGAATGTATAATTACAGGACAACGGTTATTCCGTTGTATGTGCCATTTGGTCATGCGATTGTATATGCTTCGGGTTATGTTTTTGCGCATACAGAATGGGCGGTTAAAAATGATGTGCCCCTAAGGAAATATTTTGCAGTTGGATTTGCTTTATTATTTTTATCTGTCGGAATCCTTCTGAAAGATGTTTTTTCACTGATTTTCGGACTGCTTTTCTTTTGGGTTTTAAAGAGAAAAAAATGGCAGAATTTATATTATTTCATAGCCCTTTGTGTTATATTTATTGAACTTGCCGGAACCTATTTTCAATGCTGGAAATGGATTCCCAAAACTTTCGGTTTAATTCCGGCTGCCAATCCGCCAATGGGAGCTGTGTTTTTCTACGCAGGCGGGGACGTACTTTTGTCTAAAATTGTAGATTATTGGAAATCAAAAAAGATAGTTAACCAATATTAAATTGTTATTGAATTGATTTTAAAATTGCCATTGACTTTTGCCATTGCCATTGAATTTTGTAATTAAAAAAACCTATGTATGTTTCGCCGTTAAATACCGATTTGTTGTTTGAAGAAGCTCAAAAAGATTCTTTATACCTGAACTTGATTGAGCAGCTCAATAAAGATTTTAATCTGGCAAACGAAGGAATTGATTTTCCGCTGAGCATCACTCCGGAGGAATTAAAGATTCAGCTTCACGAAAAAATCTACCGAATGATTCAGTACAAATTTGCTGAATATCTGAATTTGCTCTACATAATTGATGTTCCGGAAAACGAAATTAAACAACTCGACGGATCAGATTTGGTTATTCTGGCCGAACAAGTTTCTTTTTTGATTTTGAAGAGAGAATGGCAGAAAATTTGGTTTCGAAATTTCTACAAATAAATTATTCAGTTACCAGAATACTATAATTTTCAGGTCTTACGATTTTTTTTAGTTTATCTAATTCATCGGGAAAACCAAATATACTTACATCTATTTTACTTCCTATAATCTGGAATCGATTGCATTTAAAGCAAATTTTTGAAATGCCAATTATTCTTCCCCTCTTTTTAAAAATAAAAATATCCCTATATTCTGCAATACATGCAGCTGCATCAGGAATTGGTAAATCTTTTTCACTAAATACAGATTCAATCCTTTTCTGTTGTTTAATGTTTAATTTTGATTTTTTATAATTGTGCTTCAGTAAAATTTTCTCAAAATCTTCTGGAATATTATCTGGATAATACCCAACAAATAAATCACTGAATTCAAGTTCTTTTTCAGTTTTATTATCTTTTCTTATAAGTTTATAAAAATCATCATCAGAAAAATTTAAATAAAAATGTTCAATTTCATCCGAATCAAAAAAAGGTCTTAATTCTTTTTTGACTGTTTTTTGGTTTTCAGAATCCGTCTTTTTATAATTATTACAACTTGAAATGATTATAACTGTAATTATAAAGATGTATTTTTTCAAATCTTCACGTTTTAAATAACTTAGAAACTTAGTATCTTAGAACCTTAGCGCCTTCAAAAACTAAAAATACACCCTCACAAAAGGCATAAAACCAGAGCCGTACAAACTTTTATCTTCGTCAAACAGTACATCATATCGTGCCCCAATAGTAACGTTTCCGGTTCGGTAGCCTGCGCCCAGATATAAGGCCGTATTCCAAAAATTATCTGAATAAGATGGATAGAGAGGTGTTTCATCAAAATCTCTGTTTACTCTTACCTGCTCCAGTTCGGCAGATAATTGAACTTGAGGAATTGGATTTACAAATCCAATAAGGCTTCCTCCATAAACAAAAGATTCATATTGGTTTTTTGATGACAGATAGCCAAACTGCAAGCCAACACCAACCGAAACAATTTCGTTCACATTATAAATAGCACTCGGCATGACCGAAATATCGGTATAACCTGAACCAAATCCGAGACCTAATCCGCCTCCAAATTGCACCTTGTCCCAAAAACCCGGGGTGTTGTCAATAGTATAGTTTTGTTGTTGGGCAATAGACGAACTTGACAATAACAGTGTCAAAATCACAAAAAATGATTTGAAAACGATTGAAAGATGAATTTTCTTCATAGTTTAGGCTATTTTTAACAAATTTTTACGTAAAAGTACGTAAAAAAATCATTTAAATAATATCGATTGTTGTACTTTTGCCGTTCTATATAACAAAAAGTATATTCACTCAAATATTATGGATAGGTTTTCATTTTTAAATGCAGCGCATACCGAGTTTTTTGCACAATTATACGATCAATATTTAGTAAACCCAGACAGCGTTGAGCCTAGCTGGAGAAGTTTTTTTCAGGGCTTTGACTTTGGACAGACAACTTATAATGATGAAAATCCTGTGCAGACAATCGTTGAGTATGTAACTACTAACGACAATACAGATTACAGTAAAGTTTCTGAAAAATTACAAAAAGAATTCAACGTTTTAAAATTAATTGATGGCTACCGTACGCGTGGTCATTTGTTTACTAAAACAAACCCGGTTCGTGATCGCAGAACTTCATCGCCAACTCTGGATATAGAAAACTTCGGATTAACAACTGCTGATCTTTCCACAGTTTTTGATGCTGCTCAGGTTATTGGGGTTCCTCCTTGTACTTTGCAGGATATCATTACACGTCTTAAAGCAATTTATTGTCAGCATATTGGAGTTGAATATATGTACATCAGAAATCCTGGTGTTGTAAAATGGATTCAGGACAAATTAGGTGTAAACAACAATCAGCCTGATTTTTCTAAAGAAGAAAAACAAACTATCCTTGCTAAACTCAATGAAGCTGTTTCTTTCGAAAACTTTTTGCATACTAAATATGTAGGTCAAAAACGATTTTCATTAGAAGGTGGAGAATCTATCATCCCGGCTCTAGATGCTTTGATCGAGCAGGCTGCAGAAAAAGGAGTGGAGCAGTTTGTAATGGGAATGGCTCACCGTGGCCGTCTGAACGTTTTGGCAAACATCTTCGGAAAATCAACTCAGGATATCTTTAGCGAATTCGACGGTAAAGATTACGATCAGGAATATTTTGACGGTGATGTAAAATACCACTTAGGTCTTACTGCGGACAAAAAAACACGATCAGGAAAAAGCATCAATATCAATTTGGCACCAAACCCTTCGCACTTGGAAACGGTTGGAGCAGTAATTGAAGGAATTACAAGAGCAAAACAGGACAAATATTTCCCTAACGATTTCTCAAAAGTATTACCAATCGCCGTTCACGGAGATGCCGCAATTGCAGGACAAGGTTTGCTTTATGAAATCATTCAGATGGCACAATTAGACGGTTACAAAACCGGAGGTACCATCCATATTGTAATCAACAATCAGGTTGGATTTACAACAAACTATTTAGATGCCCGTTCATCAACTTATTGTACAGACGTTGCAAAAGTGACACTTTCGCCGGTATTGCACGTAAATGCTGATGATGCTGAAGCTGTTGTACACGCTGTATCTTTTGCATTAGATTACAGAATGCAATTTGGACGTGACGTATTTATCGATTTATTAGGATACAGAAAATACGGTCACAACGAAGGTGACGAACCTCGTTTTACGCAGCCGGTTTTATATAAAATCATTGCAAAACATAAAAATCCAAGAGACATTTACGCAGAAAAATTATTGTCTGAAGGCGTAATTGATGCAAGTTATGTAAATGCTTTAGAAAAACAATACAAAACAGATTTAGAAGAAAACTTAGAAGCTTCACGCAAAAAGGCGTTGACAATCATCACCCCATTCATGCAAAATGAGTGGAAAGGATTCCAGCAGGTTTCTGACGATGTAATGTTGAAAAAAGTGGATACGACTTTCCCTAAAGAAGGACTGGATTCTATTATCAATACAATTTCTACCTTACCTTCTGATAAAAAATTCATCAATAAAATCAATAAAATTGTATCTGACAGAAAGGTTGGATATGATAACAATACTTTGGACTGGGGAACAGCAGAAGCTTTGGCTTATGGTTCTCTTTTAACAGAAGGATTTGATGTGCGAATTTCGGGTCAGGATGTGGAGCGCGGAACTTTCTCTCACCGTCATGCGGTAGTTAAGGTTGAAGATTCTGAAGAAGAAGTAATCTTACTGAACAGTATCGAAAACAAAAAAGGGAACTTTGGCGTATTCAACTCACTTTTATCAGAATACGGAGTTTTAGGATTTGATTATGGTTATGCTTTGGCAAATCCAAATGCACTAACAATCTGGGAAGCACAATTTGGAGATTTCTCAAACGGAGCCCAAATTATGATTGACCAGTACATTTCTTGTGGCGAAGACAAATGGAACAACCAAAACGGTATTGTTTTATTATTACCACACGGATACGAAGGTCAGGGAGCTGAGCACTCTTCTGCAAGAATGGAGCGTTACTTACAGCTTTGCGCAAGACATAATATGTATGTTGCCGATTGTACAACGCCAGCAAACTTCTTCCACTTATTAAGAAGACAAATGAAAACGGATTTCCGTAAACCTTTAGTAGTTTTCTCTCCAAAAAGTTTATTGCGTGATCCAAGATGTGTTTCTTCAGTTGAAGAATTAGCAACAGGAAGCTTCCAGGAAACTATTGATGACAATACTGTAGATAAAAAGAAAGTTAAAACTTTAGTTTTCTGTACAGGTAAATTCTACTATGACATTGTTGCTGAAAGAGAAAACAACGGAAGAAATAACGTTGCTGTTGTTCGTATTGAGCAATTATTCCCTTTCCCGGCTGAGCAAATCAAAGAAATCATCTCCAGGTATCCAAAAGCAGATGATTACGTTTGGGCACAGGAAGAGCCTAAAAACATGGGAGCTTACAGCTTTATGTTAATGAACTTTGATCTTGTAAAATGGAGACTGGCTTCATTAAAAGCATATTCTGCTCCGGCTGCAGGAAGCTACACACGTGCAAAACGTCGTCATGCAGATGCAATCAGAATGGTATTCGATAAAAATTTATTCAGATAATTAAAAATAATTGTTTCAAGTTTAAAGTTTCAGGTTATTCCAAAACCTGAAACTTTAAACAAATTAAACTTAAAACAAAAACAAGATGATTTTAGAAATGAAAGTCCCATCACCAGGGGAATCAATAAAAGAAGTTGAAATTGCAACTTGGTTAGTAAAAGACGGAGATTATGTAGAAAAAGATCAGGCAATTGCTGAAGTTGATTCAGACAAAGCTACTCTTGAATTGCCTGCTGAAATGAGCGGTGTAATTACACTAAAAGCGGAAGAAGGTGATACAGTAGCAGTAGGTGCTGTAGTTTGTTTAATTGATACTGATGCAGCAAAACCAGCAGGTTCAGCAGCTGCACCAGCGGCAGAGGCTCCTAAGGCTGAAGCTCCAAAAGCAGAAGTAAAAGCTGAGGCTCCAAAAGCGGCTCCGGTTCAGGCTCCTGCAGCAACAAGTTATGCAGCCGGAACTCCATCTCCTGCAGCAAGAAAAATTTTAGACGAGAAAAATATTGCTCCGGCAACTGTTTCCGGAACTGGAAAAGGCGGAAGAATCACTAAAGATGATGCTGTAAATGCAGTGCCTTCTATGGGAACCCCAACTGGTGGAAGCCGTGGAACTGAGCGTACAAAATTATCAATGTTACGTCGTAAAGTAGCAGAAAGACTGGTTTCAGCTAAAAATGAAACGGCTATGCTGACTACTTTCAACGAAGTAAACATGACGCCAATCAACCAGATTCGTAACGAATACAAAGATGCCTTCAAAGCAAAACATGGTGGCCTTGGTTTAGGATTTATGTCATTCTTTACAAAAGCAGTTACAAGAGCTTTACAATTATATCCTGATGTTAACTCTATGATGGACGGTGATTACAAAATTGCTTATGATTTTGCTGACATCTCAATCGCAGTTTCAGGACCAAAAGGATTAATGGTTCCTGTTGTTCGTAATGCTGAACTTTTAACTTTCCGTGGAATCGAAGCTGAAATCAAAAGATTGGCTTTAAGAGCCCGTGACGGTCAGATTACAGTTGACGATATGACTGGAGGAACTTTTACAATTACAAACGGTGGTGTTTTCGGAAGTATGTTATCAACGCCAATCATCAACCCTCCTCAGTCAGGAATCTTAGGAATGCACAACATTATCGAGCGTCCAATCGCTGTAAACGGTAAAGTGGAGATTCACCCAATGATGTATGTAGCACTTTCTTACGACCACAGAATTATCGACGGACGTGAGTCAGTTGGTTTCTTAGTAGCGGTTAAAGAAGCTTTAGAAAACCCGGTAGAATTATTGATGAACGGAGATGCTAAAAGAGCATTAGAGCTGTAATCAATAGTCCTTTCAATTATAAAAACCCCAAACGATTTTCATCATTTGGGGTTTTCTTTTTATAACACATTTTACATTTGCGGAGGCGGGAGCTGTATCCGAAAGATGTCCTAAATCACTTAAGTCTAAAACTTTTGGGAGATATTTTAACTTGTCATTTAATTTTTCTAATGAATTCAGGAATGTTTTGAGCTGTTTAGGAAATTTATTTCCATATAAATAAATCCTTTGCTTATCTCCTATACAAATCCCTAAACATAATCGTAATCTCAAAATCAAACAATTTTTAAGTTTAATTCGTGTGGGTTTATCTTTCAGAACGACTGGATTCCGCAAATAGGGTTAACATTTTTAAAAACATCTTATTTCATTCTTATTTCATAATTATCCTCTATATTTTTTATTTCCTCTTCTGTCAAAATAGACGCTTTCTATAAAAAACGAACGCTTTTATATCTGTAATTATTTTGCGAATATTTTCTAGAAGCACAAAATCCGTTTTCAAAACACAATTAGTCCCGCTATCCATTTTATCTTTTGTGGCGAACCCCGCCACAAAAGGATATCATTTCTATCGGGGCTGGATTAGGGGTTTTTGGGCTTTTCAAGAAATAAAAAACTCCGTAATCTCTAATATTGAAATTACGGAGTTTTATCTCGCAGAAAGGAAGGGATTCGATTAAATCCTTGGTAAACCCAACTCGTCTAAAAATTTATTATGCTCATTTGTAAATTTTTCAATTTCTAAATTTATAGCTTTCAATTTTAAATTAACCTGTCGTAAATCAATTTTTTCTTCTTCCAGAGAAGTATTTACATAACGGGAAATATTTAAATTATATCCTTGCTTTTCAATTTCTTCCATCGATACCCTGCGAGAATATCGTGGGAGTTCGTTTCTGTATTTATAGGTATCAATAATTTTTTCGAAATGACTTTCACTTAATGTATTTTGTCGTTTACCTTTTTCAAAATGTTCGCTCGCATTGATAAAAAGAACATCATCTTCTTTTTTACATTTTTTAAGTATGATGATACAAACAGGAATTCCTGTCGAATAAAACAAATTAGAAGGCAAACCAATAACCGTATCGATATTGTTATCTTTTAATAATTTGGTTCTAATTCTTTCTTCTGCTCCGCCACGGAATAATACACCATGAGGCAAAATAATAGCCATCGTTCCGTTTTGGCTTAAGAAATGAAAACCATGCAATAAAAAGGCAAAATCTGCTGCTGATTTAGGTGCTAAGCCATAACTTTTAAAACGAAAATCTTCTGCCATAGCTTCGTTTGGCTCCCAACGCAAACTAAACGGCGGATTGGCCACAATCGCATCGAACTCAACCTTTTTAGCCGGATTCATTTCGTTTAACTCGTCCCATTGATTGAGCAAAGTATCGCCGTGAAATATTTCAAACTCGGTATCTTTCATGCCATGCAAAAGCATGTTCATACGAGCTAAGTTATAAGTCGTAATGTTTTTTTCCTGACCGTATATTTTGCCAACGCTTCCTCCATTTTCTTTGATACGCTTTCTGACATTAAGCAACAACGAACCCGAACCACTTGCAAAATCCAATACTTTTTCAAGTTTTGGCTTTAATCCCGTTGTTGGATCCTGACTGTCTAAAGTAACAATTTCCGAAAGTATAGAAGATATTTGTTGTGGCGTATAAAATTCTCCAGCTTTTTTACCAGAACCAGCTGCAAATTGCCCAATCAAATATTCATAAGCATCTCCCCAAAGTATCGGAGTCTGTGCTAAAATCCTTAATTTCCTCTGATATTTTCTGAATAATAACACAAAGTTTATCATTTCTATCTTTATGAGTTTTTCCTAATTTTTCAGAATTCAAATTAATTTCAGAAAACAAACCCTGAAAAGCACTTTCAAACGATTCGTTTTCAATGTATTTAAAACCTTCCTGAAGTGTTTCTAACAAATCATTATTTTGAGTGCGGGCCATTTCAGCAATACTATTCCACAGATGTTGTGGTTTGATAACATAATGCACTTTTCTTCGCATTTGTTTTTCAAAAAAATCGACATCGGTAGAATTTTCTTTGTACCAAATTTCTAAAGGTGTATTGACCTTTAATTTAGACATTACGTCTTTTGGAGTATTATCAGGATAATCTTTCCCTAATTCTTTTTGTGCAGATGCTTCATAATTAGAAGATAAATATCTAAGAAAAAGAAATGACAGCATATAATCCCGAAAATCATCGGCATTCATCGCACCTCGCAAATTATCTGCTATATCCCAAAGGGTTTTACCCAATTATTGTTGTTCTTTTTGTGTCATTATTACACGCTGAATTATAATTCTTTTGTTTGATTTTCTCTTGCTACAGCAATTGCTTTGTGTAACTTTTCGCTTAATAGCTTTTTATCAGGTAGCTGTGTAAAATACTGGGCTACTTTTATATCACTTTCTTCCAGCATTAAATATTCTATATGCTCCGTATTGCCTTCACTGCAAAGAATTAAACCTATCGGTGATTCTTCTCCTGCTTTTCTTTCGTTTTTATTCAGATAGCGCAGGTAGAGCAGCATTTGTCCTTCATGTTCGGGTTTAAACTTACCCAGCTTTAAGTCAATTGCCACCAAACGTCTTAAACCACGATGAAAAAACAATAAATCGATCCGATAATCAACTGCGTCAACTGTAATTCGCTTTTGACGGTCTAAAAATGCAAAATCGTTTCCCATCTCTTTGATGAATGACTGTAAATTCAATAAAATGGCATCTTCCAGATCTTTTTCGGAATAGGTATCAGCTAATCCCAGTACATCCAGAAAATAACTGCTCCTAAAAACTGCGTCCGGAGTTAGTGAATTGGTGGATTGTATTTGTTTTAATTCTTCTTTGATCAATTCTTCAGGCTTGCGGCTCAAAGCAGTTCGTTCATAAAACAAACTTTCTATTTTTTGGTCAAGAGTTCGGGTATCCCAATGTTCAAGGCGAACCATTTCCAGATAAAATGAGCGTTTTAACTCATCATCTATGCTCATTAGAGAGCGAAGATGCGTCCAGGTCAATTGTGTACGCACTGCGTATACAATTTGGTCTTCGGTAAAAGTGTACGCACTGCGTACACAATGTTGAAGCTTATAAAAACTCCAGCCTTTACCATATTTTTCGGTAAGCAACACAGACAAATTTTTGACTATTTCTTTGCCATATTCTGCCCGTTGATTATACAAAACATCTTCCTTAATGCGTTTGCCAATATGCCAGTTCATCCAGCATACTTCGGCATTTACAGTAGTTGCAATACGAGTGCGTGTACCGTCTATAATCTGGCAAACATCTTCATATAATACAGGAATATTTTTATCTAAATCGCTCATGTTTTTACGCTTTACTTATATAGGCATTCATCGCACCTCGCAAATTATCTGCTATCTCCCAAAGGATTTTACTCAATTTTTTTTGTTATTTTTATTTTATTTCAATTAAAATTTGAAATTATATTTAGCGATTAAACCGTCGAACACCTCATTGAATAATGTTTCTTCATTATCGTTCATTTCACTAAATTGATAACGATAAGATTGTTGATGTGACAAGGAATTTATTTCATCTGTTTTTTTATCAACATCCTCTATACCAATATCGGTTAATATTCTTCCTATTTTTTTAGATCCGACAAATGAGTTGATATTTTCAAGTACTTGTCTTAATAAAACCATATGATATTTGTAAAGCTGAATTTTTTTAGCTTCTTGTAGCGTTTGTAAAAGATGTAAATGATACAAAAAAACATCACTAGTTGTTCCTTTAAAGCTAAGTTCTCCTTCTTTATTTTTTAGTATAATCAGTTTTGTTAGATTACCAACGCCACCTTTGCTGTCATCATTTTTCAACCAGGTTGCAAGAATTGAAAACAAACCAATGTGATGAGTAGAAATTATTATTTTTTCTTTCTTTAAATAATTCTTTTTTACTAATTCTAAAATAGACCTTGTTGTAATGAATATATTATGATCATCTAAACTTGAGACAGGATCATCAATCAAAATATGTGCATTTTGTTGATCTGCCCAACCATCAACTTCAAATAAAGCTAAAAAGAAACACCACACAAAAATTCGTTCTTCTCCTCTTGAAATTTTAATCGGTGTTTCATTTTCTTCATCTACAAAAAATGTTATAGATTCAATTCCATCTTCAATATTTTTATGTTGGTTAAGTTTGAATTTGTATTAGGAAAATATGGCTCCAACTTTTCTTTAATAATTTCATCATTTTCAGTAAGATTACTATGAAATTGATTAAGATTACTTCGCATTACAGTTAATTTTAATCCAGCATTGCTATTTACAATGAAAAATGATTCATTTATAAACTTGTTATTCAAAAGTAGTTAAATATTTTTTTAACCGATAAAGATCGTCAAAGGATTAAAGCAATTATTAGAAGTAAAAAAACCCAATCTTACATTTTTAACTGTAAAATTGGGCATCAATATTTTAAAATCTTTAATGAAGATTTCTCGCAGAAAGGAAGGGATTCGAACCCTCGATACAGTTACCCATATACTAGCTTTCCAGGCTAGCTCCTTCAACCACTCGGACACCTTTCTATTTTGGTTTGCAAATAACATGAAAAAAAATGAGTTAGAAAAGTAATTTTCGAAAATCCTTTCAATACTTGCTGTTATTTATTTTGCTAAAGCGAAATTTCGCCACGCAAAGCCGTTTCAAAAATGGTTTTAAATTCATTTTGCGGAATCGTAACGATGTGACCCAATAAATACATCAATTTGGTAATAGCTGCTTCAGTCGTAATATCTTTGCCGGAAATCACGCCCAGAGATTTTAAAGCTGTACTGGTTTCATATTGCCCCATATTGACACTTCCACCTGAACATTGTGTTACATTCACGATATGCAAGCCATTTTGAATCGCTTTTTCAATCAAATTTAAAAACCAGTCTTCGGTAGGGGCATTTCCGGAGCCGTAGGTTTCCAGAACGATTCCTTTTAAATCTTTAGTTGCCAGAATCGAAGCCAGAACATTTTCACTCATTCCCGGAAACATTTTTATAATGGCTACATTATTGTTCAGGTTTTTATGTACAATCAGTTTTGCATCGGTTTTTACCGGAAGAAATAAATGCCGGTTTAGTTTAAGATGAACACCCGATTCTATCAATTCAGGATAGTTTGGTGCCGTGAAAGCCCTGAAATGCTCGGCATTTACTTTTGAAGTCCGGTTTCCGCGGTATAATTTATATTCGAAATAGAGGCAAACTTCGGTTATAACAGGTTTTCCATCTTCCTGAAGCGACGCAATCTGAATGGCTGTAATCAGGTTTTCTTTGGCATCGGTACGCAAATCTCCAATTGGCAATTGCGAGCCCGTAAACACAACCGGTTTGGCTAAATTTTCAAGCATAAAACTCAATGCCGAAGCCGAATACGACATCGTATCTGAGCCGTGAAGCACTACAAATCCGTCAAAAATATTGTAATTTTCCTCGATAATGGTCGCAATTCTCGCCCACATTTGAGGATTCATATTCGAAGAATCAATTGGATTTTCAAATGAAACGGTTTCGGTTTCACAATCCAGCTGTTTTATTTCGGGGATGTTTTTAAGCAGTTTTCCAAAATCAAAAGCTTTAAGCGCCCCTGTTTCAAAATCCTTACTCATGCCGATGGTTCCACCGGTGTAGATTAAGAGTATCTTAGATTTAGAAGGCATTCTGATATTTTAATTTATTCACCACAGGATTGGCATACATGGCTAAAAATCCTTGTCTTGCAACACCATTGTCAGTTCCTATTCTCTTTTCTAAACGACGCTCAAAAAGCTGTTTCTCGCTTTCTTTGTACAAATGAGCGTATTGACTGGTTCCGTTTAAAATATCGTAGGCGATAAAATTGGTTGGCCACAACTGGTAATTCTGTAAAATCGAATCATCAATAGTTTGCGCCAGTGCCTGAATCTGTTTGTTCGAATTATCGTTTTCGGCAACAATCTGATCTATTTCAGTATCCAGAACATCTCCTACCGAAATATGTATTCTTTTTTTTGTCCCCATGATACCGCTTAAAATGGTCATGAAATCCTCATTTTTATCTTTTACATACACCTCATTATTGGCTTCAGCCATTAATTGCGGCATTTTCAAAACATCTGTCGGATCATATTCGTATGAAATGGCGACTGGAACTATCTTTAATTTTTTGAAATAATCCATCGGGTTCGCTTCATCTGAGCCCATTGCTATCATTTTTAAAACACCCGGATTGGTTTCGTCATTTCCGTCTTTCGTACGCCCTTCTCTTTGTGCAATCCAAACCGAACGGTTTTCACGAAGCAGTAACTGCCCCATATATTCTGCCAGCAATTTCGAACTTTGCAGCATTTCTCTTGGAGTTAATCCTCTTAAAACCAAAAAATTACGGTTTAGTTTTGCGAGTGTGCTCAAAAATGCTTTTTTAACTAAATTATCACCAATTGCAGAGGCTGTCATAACCAAACCATGTTCAAAAAGACAAACATTCAGTAAAGTCGTATCCAGCAAAATATCGCGGTGATTGGATATAAATAAATAAGGAGTATTTTTTTCTAATTTTTCAAAACCCGAAGTTGTAAGTCCTTCAGAACTTTTATCGAGTACTTTTTGAATCGTCTGATATATAAAATTGCACTGAAAATCACGTATGGAGTGTGTTTTCTTCAATTGCTCTTTCCAGACTTCATCATTTAATTCCGGAAAAGTAAAATTCATCATGGTCTTCATCATCGGATGATTGGCAACTCCATGAAGTGCTTCATTTACTTCAGAATCATAAAATGGTCGAATAGCGTCAAATTTCTGCATTATAAATATCAATTTAGGTGGGCAAAAGAACAAAAAAAAAATCAAAGTATGGTAATCGGGGTATTAAATCCCGAAAACGTCTTTAGAGTTTTGCGTTGTTGCTTCTGCAATTTGTATATCTGAAAGTTCGTAAATTTCAGCCAGTTTTGCAATTACATTTTTTAAATAACTGCTTTCGTTGCGTTTACCTCTGTATGGAATGGGTGCCAGGTAAGGCGAATCGGTTTCTAAAACTATATTTTTTAAATCAATTTGGTGTAAGAATTGGTCGATTTTTCCGTTTTTAAAAGTCACTACGCCCCCGATTCCGAGTTTCATATTGTACGAAATCGCCTGAAGTGCCTGTTCGTAAGTCCCGGTAAAACAATGAAAAATTCCGAACAAATCAGGTGACTTTTCTTCTTCCAGAATTTCAAAAATCTCATCAAAAGCTTCTCGGCAATGAATTACGATGGGCAGTTTGTATTGCTTTGCAAGCTGGATTTGTCTCCTAAAAGCGATTTGCTGTTCCTTCAAGTGCGTTTTATCCCAGTACAAATCTATTCCGATTTCGCCAACTGCATAAAATTTTCTTTTTGAAAGTTCTGTTTCAACATGTTTCAGCTCGTCCAGATAATTATCTTTCACGTAAGTGGGATGCAGCCCCATCATCAGGAAAACATAGTCCGGATAATTTTGTTCCAGATCATACATAGATTGTGTTGCAGCGGCATCAATAGCTGGAATAAAAAAGCGTTTTACGCCTGCATTTATCGCTCTTTGTATCATTTCGTCACGATCCTGATCAAACTCTTCAGAATATAAATGCGTGTGGGTATCGGTGATTATTGTAGTCGAATCCAATTGTTTGTTTTTTAAAGTTGTCAAAATTACGACAATATTAAAAGAATAGCAATTGCGTGTGATTGGGACGCGGATTTGACGGGTTCACTTTCGTGGAAACGCGGATTAATGCGGGTTTTTACACAATCTTGTCATTTCGACGAAAGGAGAAATCACACTCGTAAAGCGACAAAGATTGTCAAATTTCTTTGCGGAATTTCTTGTGTGATTTCTCCTTTCGTCGAAATGACAAATAATACTACTTCCCAGTTTCAATAAAGTTAAAGCTATATGGTTTGAAGTTAGCATAATAAAAAAAAGCGAATTTAGAATTTTATATCTAAATCCGATTTATTTTTGAGAAAAAAGCGACAAATATTACAGCTGCAACAATAAAGCTTCTTAATTGTTTTAAAATTAATCCAAAGCATCCAAAAGTTCCTGAACTTCATCATAATCTTCATAATCCTGCGAAATGGTTTGCAGGATTTGTTTACTGGCTTTATAATCTTTTTGTTTTAATTTGGATAAGGCCAGATACCAGAGTGCTTTTTCCCTATAGACTGAAGTTCCTGATTTCAATTCATTAAATACAGCTTCGGATTTTGAAAACTGATTCTCTTCCAACAAGGCAATTCCGTAATAATATTGAATCTCAGGTGTTTTATTTTCTTTCAGAATAATTTCAAAAAGCGGAATAGCTGCTTTGTATTTTTTAGAATTAAATGCCTCTTCGGCTTGTTTTAATTCATCCTGAACATTTCCCCTTTCAGTCAAATAGGCGTGTTCCTGTTGATTATAATCTGCAAAATCAGGTTTTGTATTTTGATTAAAAAAGAACAATCCGAATAAAATAATTACAGATGCCGCCGCCGCATAATACCACGGACGCATTAATACCAATTTTGGTTTGTTTTTATTGAAATGTTTATCTGAAATATCAGATAGATTTGCTTTAAACGCCTCTCTTTCCTGCTCATGCCCGAATTTGTTTTCCAGTTGTTCCAGAACTTCTTTGAAGGTTTTGAAATCAGCGGCAAATTCCGGATTTTCTGAGACCTCTTTTTCAAAGCTGTTTCTTTGCTCAACACTCAGTTCACCCTGCAGATACTGATCAAATAATATATAGCGTTCTTCGTTCATGGCTAATTATTTTTAAGAGAATTAAAATTTTTTGCTTCCTGAATCCACTGTGTCAGCTGTCCAATACATAACGATTTTTTTTTACGGACATAACCGTAACTTACGTTTAGCTTTTCGGCAACCTCCTCCATCGATTTAATGGCGAAACTCAGTTTTAGCAGCTCCTGGCATTTGTCTCCTAATTTCTGGAACATCGTATCAAAAAGCTGCTGTTTTTCATCAAATTGTCCGGTTTGTTCAGCCAATTCGAGAGCAGATTCATTGATAGATGCAAAATCTTCATTAATTGTTACCCCTTTATTCGAAGTTTTTTTCAATTCGTTAAGCCATTTCCTTTTACACAACAAAAAAAAGTAGGCGTCAAAAGGGCAAGTCAGCAGTAAGGTATTGGCTTTGGCCTGATTAAAAAGCAAAATCATGATTTCCTGAACCACATCCTGCGCCTGATCCTTATCGCCGGAATTATTCATGATATAGAAAACCACTTTGGGAACGCAATTTTTATAAATCGACCGGATTATTGCCGAATCATTTGCGCCAATTCCTTCGATATATTTTTGGTCGGGATGAATTTTACTTTTTTCCATAATGAAAATTATTAGCTAAAGTAAAAAAAAGAATCTGAAAAAATTTACAGAACAAGAGGTAACAATCCTAAAAACAAATTGATATAGGGCAATAGAAGGTTATTTAGAATTAAAAATCACATCAAAATGGGAAGTTATCAATTTACAACCGAGAAAGATTTTGCCAAGTTCCAGCAAATACTGTCGAACAAAATTCGCAACGGATTTATCGTAATTGAAAAAAATGATAAACTTCCTTATGTGGTTTTATCGAGAGAAAAAAAACAAATCGATTCTACTCTTCAGCTGACTTTGGTTTTTGCCACACTCGGGCTTTGGTCAATAGTCTGGTTGTATTTAATTATTCGTCTTTCAAAGAAAAAAGAAATCCTGGTTGCACTCGATGAAGACGGAAATGTTTTTGAAGAAAAATGCCTCTCTAAATAAATTTTCAAAAAAAAATAAAAAACAGGGGTAACAATTTTCAAGGCCAGTTGATATAGTGGTATAAAACAAATGAAAAATAAATTTCAAAAACCAGGGTAACAATATCAAACCCGAATTGATATAAGGATATAAAATTTAAAATTAACAACCGAAATCTGAAAACCAACTGATAACGATCAGCTCAGATTTATAAAAATTAGAAATCATGAACACAAATTTTAGAAAAATCGGATTATTGTTTTTAGCATTCGCAACTTTTGCAAGTTGTGACAACACTGACGGAGATGATGTAAAAATTACACCTCCTTCAGCATCAGAATTTGCAGCCGTAAGAGAGGATGCTCTGGCAGGAAGAACACAGCATTTTACAGCAACTGCAGGTACAGGCAATATTGTGCTAACCTCAGCAAAAGGAGTAAAGATCAACCTGAATGGCGATTGTCTTAAAAAAGCAGGAGTGGCCGTAACCGGAACAATTGACATCGAATACGTAGAGCTTTTTGACAAAGGAGATATGCTGGTAACAAACAAGCCAACCATGGGTTTAATGCCTGACGGAAAGAAAAATTTATTAATTTCAGGGGGTGAATTTTATATCAAAGCCACACAAAACGGACAGGATTTAACTACTTCATGCGGCATGTATCTTATTGTACCAACAGGTCTGACAGGTGGTTTTGATAATCAGATGACTTTATGGTTTGGAAATATCGACGAAGAAGATAATTTAGTTTGGAGAGAAGCTAAAGACGGTGCTGGAGGAAAAGGCGGCGTTCAGGGCGAAGCAAACAGCTATTACGTTACTTTTGGAAATTTTGGATGGGCAAATGTCGATCGTTTTTACAGTGATACAAGACCTAAAACTACGATATTAGTTGATGCACCTGAAGGTTTCGACAACACCAATTCTGCCGTATATCTTTCTTATGATGGAGAAGGAACAAATGCGCTTGCACAATTAGACACTTACACAGCAGCAGGTCTATTCAGCGAACACTACGGTCAGATTCCGGTTGGTTTAGCTTGCCACATTATTTTCGCCACAGAAGAAAATGGTCAATGGCGTTATGCTATAAAAGGAGTAACAACGACAGCAAATGCAGTTTACAGCTTTACACTTGCCGAAACAAAAGTAGGTTCTGAAGCGCAATTGGTAGCAGCGATCAATGCTATTCAATAACTTACAAAAATACTTTTTAAGAAAAAGTGGTGATTTGCTCATCACTTTTTTTTACATTTAAACCTGTTTTAAACTAATTTCTGATGATTTTCAGAAGCTATTCCTGCTGTACGCTGTATCTTTTATGCCGAACCCCGGCACAAAAGGATGCCGCTCCTATCAGGGCTAAAAACCTCCTCGACCATGAAAAAACTTTTATGCTGTTTCATTTTTCTTTCATCAGCAATGGTGTTTGCGCAGACCAAAGTAAAAGACACCATCACCCGAAGAGCAAATATCAGCTACATCCAGAAAGGCAATTCGGTCACTTTTAAACCCGAAACGCCGCCGTTAATTCCAATTGCGGGTGCTCCAAAACCCAGCTACTCCTACTTATGGGAGCTTGGTGACGGACATTACAGCAAACAGGCAGAACCAAAACATACCTATAAAAACAAAGGCACTTATACCGCACGACTTGCTGTAACCAACAATTACGACAACGGAAAACCTCCTGCGACACGACCAAAAAAAGTGGCGGTTAACGAAATAGGAGACGACCCGTATCAGGACATCGCCTCCATTGCCGATCAAAACGGATTTACAATCATAAAAAACTGTGACCCAATTCCGGAACAGGAAATGGTAGTCGTAGTAAGTTATCAAAATCTGGAAAATTATGTTGCCAATGGCAAGCTCTATCTTTTTTATAACGAAAAGCAATTCAAAAACAATAATTTCGAATTGTCCGATTTCAGGACCTATGCCGGCGAACGTGAAGTAAAAGAAAATACAGTGGCTTCAGTTGACGATTTGGATGATACAAAAAACTATCTGGCCTCCACAGAAAACACTATAAAATTCAAAAAATATAAAAATACGACAACCGAAGAAGATTTAGACGCAAGTTTAAAAGAAGCACATACGATCTATCATAATGTTTCGATTCTGGAATTTGACGATGCCAATCCAAATGAAACGCGAAATGTTTTTTACACTTTCAAAACCACTCCCGAAATGATCAAGGATACCAGCGCAACGGTTACCATGCGCGGGATTTTTGTACCCAACCGCAGTTTTAAAAACCATAAAGTAAAAAACCTCGAAATGGAAATCGTAACCTCTCACGACCCCAACAAAATGGGTTCGAACGGGAGTTTTATGAATTACAGACTCGTTCGGTTTAAAAGAGTGAAATTCAAAACCCGTTTTCAAAACAACGGCGAAGGCCCGGCAAGAAAAATTCGCTTAGAAACCGATATCCCGGATATGTTCGACAAAAAAACGTTCCAGATTGAAGGCATGTATCCCGAATGCCCTATTTGTCCGAAAGACGAAGAACCAACCGTAAGCTGTCTCGATACCATCATTACAAAAAAACAAATCATTTTTACGTTTAAAAACATTTACCTTCCGGGAACCGAACAAAAAAACGTTAAGGAAAAAGACAGCACCAAAGGTTTTGTACGTTATTCGATGAAGTTTGGTGAAGACTTTCATAAAGTGAAAACCAAAAGCCGTACGTCTATTATTTTTGATAAAAACGAACCTATCATAACCAACTACGCCACTACACGATTTTTACCGGGAATTTCGATTGGCGCAAAAGCCGGATATAATTTTTATCCGGATCTTGACAGATCGACGAGTTATTTTGTCGGCGCTACTATTTCGCCTTTTAAAGCCTATCGTTTTTACTGGCAGGCAGAATGGGTAAACGCTTTAAACCAATACAACAGCGCAGTCAATGTTACAACCCAATTTGGCACCAATGCAAACGGAACCCGACAGTTAATACGGACCACAACAACAGCCGAAAACAAGAATGTCAATTGGGAAATCCCGGTTTTGATTCGGTACAACATTAATAATTATATAGGTGTCGGAGCCGGAATTCAGGCCAATATCAATGTTGCATCAGAACAGAGTCAGGATATTAAAACAGAAACTTTTGAAGGCGACAAAGAAAATATTTTAATAGATACAAAAACGACAAACAATACGGTTAAAAACTCATTTACGGATTTAAAAACCGGTCTTTTATTTGACTTAACAGCAGGTTTCGCCAGAATCGGACCGAGTTTAGGAGCGCGTTATGTGATCAACTTTGAACAGGATTTTAATTATTTTCAGGTGTATGGGATTTGGAGGTTTTAAATTATTTTCATCATATAAGTGATATAAGTAAATTTAAGTTTTAAAATTCAAGTGTCATCCTGAGCGGAGTCGAAGGCTCGAAACAAAAAAAGTCTTCGACTCCGCTCAGACGGACACTTTAAAATACTATCCAGCAAAATGAACTTATATCACTTATATGGTTTAATCTTTCTTTTTGTTAACCTGAATGTTCTGGGGCAAAACTCCGAAGACAAAATTTACAATGCAATCGATACTTTTGTTGCGAACCCTTCCGCGAAAGCGTTACAAAATTTAACCAATACTGAAACAGCTTTCTGGAAAAACTCAAAACCAAAAACCAAAGACGAGTTATTAGCTGTTGTGGTTTTAAACTGCAACAAGGCCTATTATCAGAATCAGTTTGGACAGACACACAATGCGGTTTTGGGTTATGAAAAAGCCTGGCAATTGTACCAAAAACACAAACTCAATAATTACGATATTATTGAATACTGCCTGAAACCTCTCGGCAATTTATACACCGTTTTGGGAGATTATGACAGCGCCGAAAATACCATCAAACAGTATTATTTTATTGCAGAAACAGAGAAAAACCAATCCCAAAAAATAGCGGCAATTCTGAATTTATCGAATGTTTATCAGAGTTCAGGAAAGATTTCGCTGGCAATTGAACTTTTGGAAAATACTTTAAAAACAGAAAAATTATCGAATTCACAAAAAGGGATTTTGCTGAATAATTTAGGAAACAATTACTGGCTGGGTTCAAAACAACTATTATCGATTAAAAATTCGAATGACAAAGCCGAAAAATCCTTTCAATCTTCTGTAAAGTATCTTAAAAACGAAAAGGAGCAATCAGAAACTTTATCGAATTCTTATCGAAATCTGGCTTCAATGAACAGGCAACGGCAACGATTTGATGTTGCTGATTTTTATATGCAAAAGGCTGAAAAGCTATTTTTAGAATCCAAAAACCAGCAGCCCCGAAAATTGGCAAAATTATATTATGAAAAAGCTTTGCTGCTTTTTGATGAAAGAAGATATGAGGAAAGTTCAAAGCAGATTTCGGCTGTTTTTAAAGTTTTAATTCCGAATTATAATTCCAAAAACCTGCTGCCCAATCAAAACCAATTATATGCAGAAACAGTTTTGATAGATGCAATCGATCTGGAGGCAGAAATTTTACAGCTGAACCATCCCAAAAAAGCATTAAAAGCTTTTGAACTTTCCTTTTACATCGAAGATTTATTGATGAATTCATTGATTTACGAAAACTCAAAAATCATATCACAATTACGATCCCGAAACCGAACTGAAAAGTGTCTTTCGATTTATAAAAGCCTTCATGAAAAGGAGGGAAAAACTGAATATCTCAATGCAGCTTTTCAGTTGTCTGAAAGAACTAAATCGGGAATTTTAAAAAATTATCGTTCGAAAATTAAAAACGCTTCCGCAGAAGAAAAACAGCTTTTGCAGGATTTTCAAAACTTTAATAACACTATTTTGAAAGAACAGCAAAAGGGAGATGCTGCAGATATTTCGAAAATCAATAATCTTATCAAAAAGCAAAATGAACTGACGCTTTCACTAAAAAAAATCCAGGCTGAAAATCCAGATTATATTCCGGAAAATTGTGATTTAAAAGCATTGTTTAAGAAGCTGGAGAATGACAAAGCCGTGATGGTGTATTATTTCATCGGCGCTGAAAAATTGTATTATTTCACTTTGCAAGAGAACAAAATTGAACTAAATTATATCTGGGTCGATCATTTGGCAATTCCTAAAATTATACAGTTTGTAGATTATTTTAACGACGCAAATTCTATTACAAATGATATTTCAGGTTATAACAAATATGGAAAAGTTGTTTATGATTTACTGAAACTTCCAAACAATTCAGTGTATCAAAACCTCATCATTGTACCTGATGGTATTTTAAATTTTCTTCCGTTTGAAGCATTGATTACACAAGAATCTAAAACATCCAATTTTGCCAAAATGCATTATTTACTAAATGATTTCAGGATTGCGTATAATAGTTCTGCGAATTTTTATCTGAATTCCAAACCGGTTTCTAATTCAGAAAAAAACGTTTTAGGCGTGTTTCCGGTTTTCGAAAAAACAGCTTTTGAACTGAGTTATTCGAAGAAAGAATTAGAATTTATCCGCACTAATTTTAAAGGGAAATATTTAGAAAATGCCGATGCGAATTTTTCTAATTTTAAAAATAACGTTTCCAACTATTCTGTCCTGCATTTAAGTACACACGCTGCTGCAGGTGATATTGAAACACCCGCAAGCATCAAATTTTATGATCAGGAAATTTTATATTCTGAATTGTATAATCTGAACATCAATCCGGATTTAGTGGTTTTAAGCGCATGTGAAACCGGAATCGGAAAACTCTACAAAGCTGAGGGAGCCATGAGTGTGGCAAGAGGTTTTCAGTTTGCCGGAGCGCAAAATCTGTTGTTTTCTTTATGGAAAGTAAACGATTATACAACATCGGTCTTTATGACTGATTTTTATAAAAACATTCAAAATAACCAAACGTATTTTGAAGCCAATACCAATGCAAAACTTCATTTTTTAAACGACAAATCGATTCCAAATGCTAAAAAATCTCCCTATTACTGGAGCTCGTTTGTGTATTACGGCGCAATTTCTACCGAAACAAATTCGACCAATTATATCTTTTATATCATTAGTTTATTGACTGTAATTGGTTTATTTTTGGTTTTCAATCATTATCGAAAATGGAAAATCTGCACGAGGTTCTCAAAAAAGAGAAATACAAAAAAATAAAATTCAAGGTTACCAAAACACAGCATTTATCTATTAAGGCAAAAATCAATGGCGTTTCCGGAAGTTTTATTTTAGACACGGGCGCATCAAATTCCTGCGTGGGTTTTGAAAGCATCGAAAAATTCGAATTAAGCACAAAAAATTCTAAAACCAAAGCGGCAGGTGCCGGCGGTACCGGAATGAAAACACAAATCTCCAAACAAAATTTACTTCAGCTTGGTTCCTGGAAAAATACTGATTTTAGCCTGGTTATTTTTGATCTTTCACACGTTAATGAAGCATTACGGCAATACAAAGCAAAACCCGTTCATGGCATTATTGGCGCTGATGTTCTGTTGGAAGGAAAAGCGATTATTGATTATTTTAATCATTATTTATATCTTAAACAGTAAATTCCAAATCTGAAAATTCCAAATTACACAACTTATTGGCAGCTATCTCTCTTTATTTTTCGAATGTTTCTTTTTGGAATTTTCACCCAACGCCCATAAAATTCCGCCCTCAAGATGCTGAATATATACAGGATCTGAATAATCTTTACTATCATGTCCCAAAGCGGTGTAAAACACTCTGGCTCCTTCAAATTCATGAAACCAGGCTAATGGAAAGTAATCGCCAAAAATGCGTCCGGGATAAACTCCTTTTTCACTGTCGTTCACCGTTCGCAAATCGGCTGCTAAGACTACCTGAATATTAGGATTGAGTTCATCCATATAGTAACACTCATCTTCCTTTTTCCATGTTTCAGGAAGTTTTGAAGTGGCAGGATGGTTTTTATCAATCACTTTTATATCGAAAGACTGAAAAGCAGGGTGTTTTTTAAATTTTCCTCCTATCATTTTAGTATACCAGGGCCAGGAGCGTTCTGAATCAGAGGCACTATGAATTCCTACAAATGCGCCTCCCCGCTGGATATAATCTACAAATGCCTGCTTTTGTTTTTCTGTATCAAAGATATCATTACACGTATTTGAAAAAATAACACAGCTGTACTTTGCTAAATTTTCATGAGTCATTACCGAAGTATCATCTGAAACATCAACAATTAAATTGTTTGCTTCTCCAATTTTTTTTAAAGCCTCTACACTGGCTGCAATATTTTTATGCACATAACCCTTTCCGTTCTTTGTATAAACTAATATACGTTTTTTG
Source organism: Flavobacterium fluviatile (assembly GCF_010645065.1). Classification (GTDB taxonomy): domain Bacteria; phylum Bacteroidota; class Bacteroidia; order Flavobacteriales; family Flavobacteriaceae; genus Flavobacterium; species Flavobacterium fluviatile. The sequence goes on from NZ_JAADZW010000013.1 coordinate 77,891, forward strand.
GCTGGTGGATTTGCAAAAATAAAATTCAGACTCAATACAATTGCTGGGATTATTAGTTTTATTTTCATTTTCAGATGTTTATTTTCCGAAATTCTTTTTTTGCTAAATCAATCAAGATATCGAAAAGACAGCCTTCTTGTCTTCAGCAAAAGCCTGTAGTTCCAAAAATGCTTGTGTTTTTCTAAAAGCTTGAACTGGACTACAGGCTCCATAATCTTTTGTTCTGGAGATTTTTCCTTTTGAAGGGATTTGGTTCTCGTAATCAAAGTTACCAAAATTTGTTAACCATAGAACAACTGTTTTTCTATACTGAATGCCATACTTTTTAGCTGCCCGGCAAATTGTAATTTTCCTTGTTCTATTTCTTGAAGAATTTCTGATATATAGGCATACAGTAGTCTTTTTTTGGAATACTTCCATAGGATAGTTTTTTGTGTCTCATCATACTAGACTTTCTTTAAATTGAAAAACCTCTAATCCAGCCCCGATAGAAATGATATCCTTTTGTGGCGGGGTTCGCCGCAAAAGATAAAATGGATAGCGGGACAAGGGGTGTTTTGAAAACCAATTTTTTGCTGCCATAAAATTCAAAAAGATCAATTACATAGCCGTACTTCGTGAATTGAGTACTGATTTTTCAAATATAATTTTCACATTATTTTATTAGATAAATTATTATATATTTGGCGCCTGAGTTATATAAATAATTGAATGGATTTACCTCCTTATTCGCCGGGACTGCATAAACTGCTTACTTTACATGTCGATAAAACAGAGAAACTTACAGCCAGTAATGATTTTGTTGTGGTAACAAATTCTATTTTAGATAAGTACGGTTTGGAGAAGGTTGGAGTAGTGGTGCATGATTTTGAAAACAACAGTTTTACCATTTCGTTCTGCCTGAAAGAATCACATATTTGTATCCACACCTGGCCAGAATACAATCAGTTGACATTGGATGTTTATTTGTGTAATTATCTTCAGGATAACTCGCATAAGGTGCGCAGTGTCGTGGCCGATTATATTACTTATTTTGAAGCGAAAATTATTAAGGATTTTGAAATTAACCGATAAAGCATGAAAATTCCTTGTTACGATTGTAATACAGAAACCGAATTGGAGGTTGGTTTTGAAGCACTCAATTTTGTCTGCCCGAAATGTCAGAGCTTATATGCTCGTGATGATGAGGGTCAGTTTCGCAGAAAATCTAAATATAAAGCTTTGGAAAATGATTTTCCATTATCTATTGGAGATATTGGTTTTTTGAAGGGAAGTGCATATAAGGTGACTGGTATTTTGGTTAAAAATGTGCATCCAAATTACAGATGGACAGAGTTTATTCTGCAAAATGAAGCAAAAGAATTTCTTTATTTGTCGCTTTCAAACGGGCATTGGATTTTACTGACCGAAATGGAAGAAACATTTGGTGTAAAATTACATCCGTTAGTACTCGAACATGAAAATGAAGATTACGATATTTATGAATATTCAGATGCCGAAATTATAAATGCGCAGGGATTTTTTGATTTTGAGCTTCCGCTGAACCAGCTGATTCATTTGGTAGAATATATAAAACCGCCTTTCATGATTTCTGTCGAAAGAATGAATAAGGTAGAAACGGCTTTTTATGGAGAATATGTCAGAAAGAGCGAAATAAAGAAAGCTTTTCCGGGAATCACCCTGCCGTATCAGTCAGGAGTGAGTATGATTCAGCCGTACCGTTTTGATCTTAGAAATACAGCTATTATTTTTTGCCTATTTGCTTTGCTGATTATTACCGCAAACTGGTATAATTATAAAGATCAGGTGGAGCAGAATGTTTTTAACAGCACAATTAAATTCAGCGAATTTGATAATAAAGAAGTAACCAGTCCGTCATTTGTACTCAATGGTTCTTCGGCTCCTTTGACGATTAAGGTTTCAACGGGTGTCAATAATTCATGGGCAAACTTAAATGTTGCATTAGTAAATGAAGATACCAACGACGAAATTTACGCCAATAAAGACATCGAATATTATTATGGTTATTCGGATGGGGAATCCTGGACAGAAGGAAGCCAGTCTGAAAAATTTAATATTTGTGGTGTAAAAGGAGGAAAATACCACCTTTTGATCACACCAATGAAAGCGCCGGAAGATCTTTCTAACAGCGAAATGCAGGTGAATGTAGTCTGGAGCGAACCTTCGAACCGAAATGCCTGGATCGTGTTTATCGGTATGATTGTAATTTTCTTCATCATACGGTTTTTTAAAAATCAATTTGAAAAAGAGAGATGGGCAGACAGCTCGTACTCTACATACGAATAAGTTACTATGAAAAGAATTTCTGATTTACTGATTAACAACTGGGCTCCATTGGCAATTGGATTTTTTTGCTTTGGGGTTTATATCTATTTTGCCGTCGCGGGAAACCGTATTTGCGACTGCGAATCTACTGAAACGTACAAATCAACGGGAAGCCGTACATCTTATAACCGTTTTTATCACAAATAAAATTTTAACAATATGGAATATATTCACGCACAGCCAATAGTTAATTCAATTATTTATTCTTTTTTAGGAATAGTCATTTTATTGATCGGATATTTTATCATCGAAAGACTTACTCCTGAGAAAACCTGGAAAGAAGTTGTAGAAAAAAATAATGTTGCTGTAGCGATTGTTCTGGCAGCTTTTATCATTGGGATTTCAATGATTATTAGTGCCGCAATTCATGGGTAAAAAGTTTCTCAGGTTTGAATTTCTTTTACTCTTTGCTGTATTTATAATCGCTACCTGCGGACTCATTTACGAATTGGTTGCCGGGACACTGGCGAGTTATTTATTGGGCGATTCGGTAAAACAATTTTCATTTATTATTGGAGTTTACCTGTTTTCGATGGGTATCGGCTCCTTTTTTTCAAAGTTTTTCCATAAAAATCTGCTCAACACTTTTGTTGAGATCGAAATATTGGTTGGACTGATTGGCGGATTGAGTTCGGTAGTTTTATTTTTACTATTCGAAAGCGTTGCATCCTTTCAGTTTATCTTGTATTTATTTGTTTTTGTAACCGGTTTTCTGGTTGGATTGGAGATTCCGCTTTTAATGAATATTTTAAAAGACCGGGTCGAATTCAAAGACCTGGTTTCGAATGTTTTTACGTTTGATTACATTGGGGCTTTGCTGGCGTCAATATTGTTTCCGTTGGTTTTAGTGCCGAAATTAGGCATCATGGGGACATCGCTTTTCTTCGGAATGATCAATGTGAGTATTGCCATTGTTTTATGTTTTCTTTTGAAAAACGATTTAAAAAAGCCTTATTTCTTAAGGGTAAAAGCCATCTTTTCATTTCTGCTTTTGCTGAGCGTTTTTGTTTTTTCAGATTCGATTCTGGCTTATTCGGAAGGGAAATTGTATGGAGAAAATATTATTTATACCAATATAACTCCGTATCAGCGAATTGTTTTAACACACAATAAAAGCGATTACCGATTATATCTGAATAACAATCTCCAGTTTAGTTCTGCCGATGAATATCGTTATCACGAAGCTTTGGTACATCCCGCCATGTCAATGGCGAAAAATGTAAAAAAGGTTTTGGTTTTGGGCGGTGGAGATGGCCTGGCGGTTCGTGAAGTATTGAAATACAAAGACGTTCAAAAAGTAACTCTGGTCGATCTGGACGAAGGAATGACAAAACTTTTTAAAACCAATACTGTTTTGAAGGGATTCAATAAAAATTCTTTGAATAATCAGAAAGTTACTGTCATCAATGCTGATGCTTACATTTGGGCAAAAAGCTGTACAGAAAAGTTTGATGTTGTTATTATCGATTTTCCTGATCCTTCCAATTACAGTTTAGGAAAATTGTATTCGCTGAATTTTTACCAAACCATAAAAACTATTTTACAGCCGGATGCTGCGGTTGTCATTCAGACGACTTCGCCTTATTTTGCCCCGAAATCATTTTGGTGTATCAATAAAACGGTCATGCAGGTTTTTCCGCAGGTTGATGCGTATCATGCCTATGTTCCTTCTTTTGGAGAATGGGGCTATACGATTGCAATAAACGGTTTCGGAACCACTTTTAACGATGTAAAAAGACAAGTTTTAGGTTTGAAATTCTATAATTATCAGTTCGACCGGTTCAATTATTTTACCAATGATATGATTTCAAATCAAATAGAAATCAATCGTTTGGATAACCAGATTTTAGTGCGCTATTTTGATGAAGAGTGGGGAAAATTGCAATAAGGGAAGACGAAATTTCATAAAAGGAATCGGAGCTTCACTGCTTTTGGTTCCGTTTCTGCAGTTTTGTTCCGATAAAATAGCCGTTTTAATGATTCGGTTGTCCGGAACAAATCATCTTTTAGGACATCGTTTATGGATTAAGGATTTCCCGAAGCCGACAGAGCAGATTCAGATCCCGTATTTGATTGTTGGAGGCGGTATTTCGGGTTTGAGTGCGGCGCGCCAGTTTCATAAAAAAGGGATTTCAGATTTTTTGTTGCTTGAAATGGCAGATCATTTGGGCGGAAACTCTTCAAATGGTCAAAATAAATATTCAAAATATCCCTTGGGAGCGCATTATCTGCCCCTTCCCAACTTTGAAGATAAAAAGCTTCTGAACTTTTTGGAAGAAGAAAAAATCATAATAGGTTATAATGAAAAGGAACTCCCGATTTTTGATGAACTGCATTTAACTTTTGAGCCAGATGAAAGATTGTTTTACAAAAATAACTGGCAGGAAGGCGTCGTTCCCAAAGAAGGAAATTCTCCGGAAGATGATAAGGAATTTATACGATTCTTCAAGGAAATGGATGCACTCAGAACGGCGAAAGGAGCAGATAAAAAATACTTATTTGATATTCCGATTTATCTTTCTTCAGAAGATCAAAATGCACGAAATCTGGATAAAATTACGATGCAAAAATGGTTAGAAAACAATAATTTCAAATCGAAACCTTTATTCAATTATATCGATTATTGCTGCAAAGATGACTTTGGATTAGGAATTGAATTCGTTTCTGCCTGGGCCGGAATCCATTATTTCGCTGGAAGAAAACAGGACTCATTTACCGATAAAAATGACAGCGTTTTAACATGGCCGGAAGGTAATGCCAGATTAGCCAGTCATCTTAAAAAATATACTGAGAATAAAACCCTGAAAAACCATTTGGTTTATGAGGTAAAAGTCGAAAATAATAAAGTGGTCGCCAAAGCATTTGATGATGTTAAAAAAGTTTCTGTTGAAATCATTGCAGACAAGGTTATTATGGCAACACCTCAGTTTGTTAATCAGTATTTGATAAAAAACCGTAAAGAATTTACAAAGGCGTTTCATTATACACCCTGGCTTTTGGCAACCTTAACGGTAAATGATTTGTCGGATAATTTTAGTTTTCCGCTTTCGTGGGATAATGTGATTTATGATGCCAAAGGTTTGGGTTATGTGTATGCACAGCACCAGACACTAAATCAGTTTCAGGAGAAAAAAGTAATTACATATTATTATAGTTTTTCATCAGGCAATTTAAAGAAAACACGAAAAGAAATCTATAAAAAAGACAAAGAATACTGGAAACAGGTCGTTTTTGATGACCTGAAAATTGCGCATCCGGATATTGAAGAATACACTGAAGAAATGGAAGTTTTTATATTAGGGCACGGAATGATTTCGCCTGTACCGGATTTTATTTTTGGCAAAGCCAAAGAGATTGCGGCAAAAAATATCGAAAACCGAATTTATTTTGCCCACACCGACTTATCCGGAATTTCGATTTTTGAAGAAGCTTTTCATCAGGGAATTAATACTGTAAACCAAATTTTAAATGATGCAACCCTGGATTCATAGAGACAAAACAGACTTACTGTTTATCATTGGACCGTCATTTTTTGTGCTGTCGATCATTTTTATGTTTCAGGATTACATAACTGAAATCGAAAATGATTATTCTTTTTATACCTGGCTTTTTTTAATTGTTTTTATAGACGTAGCTCACGTTTATGCGACTTTGTTTAAAACGTATTTTGTTGCACATGAATTTCAGAAAAAGAAGAAATTACTAATTCTCCTGCCAATTATTTGTTTTGTGGTAAGCATGATTTTGTTTTCTTTTGGGAGCTTGGTTTTTTGGTCTTTTCTGGCTTATATAGCGGTTTTCCATTTTATCAGGCAGCAATATGGTTTTATGCGTTTGTATGCCCGTAACGAAGCAAAAACAAAGGTTTCAGTCATAATCGATAATCTGGCAATTTATGCAGCGACTGTTTACCCGATGTTATTTTGGTTTTTGTCTCCCGACAGAAAATTCAACTGGTTTGTTGAAAATGAATTTTTTCATTTTGAGAATCAGGTTTTATTAGAAATTCTGTTTTGGATTTACATTGGAATTTTGGTAATTTATACAGTTCGTACGGCTTTTATTTCGTTTAAAAATCGCTTTTTTAACGTGCCCAAAAACAGTATTATTTTAGGGACAGCCTTATCATGGTATTTCGGAATTGTCTATTTTAATGATGATCTTGTTTTTACTTTGCTTAATGTAGTCTCACACGGAATTCCATATATGGCATTGGTTTATTTTAGAGAAGTTGAAAGCAAAGTTGATAACGGTTCTGGGATTTTTGGTTTTTTGAAAAGTTACAATGCCGTATTTCTTTATGGACTGATTTTATTGGTAATTGCTTTTTCTGAAGAGTTTCTTTGGGAGTTTTTTGTGTGGAATGAAAATATTTCCGTCAGTAATTTTGATTTCTCGGGCTGGCAGTTTGTTTTAGTTCCGCTTTTGAGTGTACCTCAGTTTACGCATTATTTGCTCGATGGTTTTATTTGGAAATCTAAGAAAGTATAGATTTTTAAGTTCTCTAAAAACCAAAACCTCTAATCCAGCCCCGATAGAAATGATATCCTTTTGTGGCGGGGTTCGCCGCAAAAGATAAAATGGATAGCGGGACAAGGGGTGTTTTGAAAACCAATTTTTTGCTGTCTGAAAATTATTAAATGTCTAATTCTGCAATGCTATTTTGACTTTGGGCAAAAGACGCTCAACAAATAAAGCATAAGCAGACTCTGAAGGGTGCAGCCCATCTGAAGCAACCAGATTTGGATTGCTTAGTCCTTGTCTTGTGATGTCAGTGATATTTACAAAAACGATTTGGTTTGTTTTACAGTAATTCTCGGCAAAGGCATTGTACTGATTGATTTCTGTAGTGATTTTTGTTTTTTGGCTATCACTTAAATTTTTGGCATAAGGCGTGTAAAAATAATCAGGAATCGAAACTACAATTACGTTTTTTTTATCGTCTTTTGCCAATGCAATTGCTTTGGTTACTAGTTCAGGGAATTCTCTTTCATAAACAGAAAAATCTTTGCCCTGATACTGATTGTTTACACCAATTAACAGCGTGACCAAATCATAATTGGATTCGGGTTTTTGCTGGTTGATGGCCGAAATTAAATTGGTAGTTGTCCATCCGGTTGTGGCGATAACTTTTAACGAAAAGTTAGTATCTGTATAAAACATTTTTAAGCTCGTTTTGAGCTGTTCCGGAAACCGGCAGGTTTCACAGACACTTTGCCCAATCGTATAACTGTCTCCTAAGGCTAAATAGTTTATTGATTTAGCAATGGGTGCGGTTGGCACTTCCGGATTGGTGACTGTTGGAGGTGTAACAGGTTCGGGAGTAACAGCAGTTTCTGAAGGGCTTTCTTCAGTACTGCAGCTCAAAAGGAATATAGAAAGTAAAACAATAACTATTTGTTTGAACTGTGGTTTCATAATTTGGATAAATTAGATTCTGCATCATTTCTAAACAAATAGTTACGTTAAAAAAGTAATTATGGTTTTAAACCATTTCAGCTTTCATCGAAATTTCTTCTTCAATGGCATTCCAGAGTCCGATTCGTTTTTCTATGGCAAGAATTGAAATTTCTTCTACATCAGACCATTTTTCAGCATCATCTCCACATAAATCCGTAATCATTTTCATGGCCATTGGTCCGTGTTCATCTGCATCAAGTTCGATATGTCTTTCGAAGTAATACAATAGTTTGCTTAAATCAGTATCAGGAAGGTTTTTTTGAAAGTTCTTTAAGATCTCGGTAAACATTCCCGGAATCAAATCTTCTCTTCCAAAAGTAAAAGCAGCGGCGATTTCATGAGGTTTTCCCTGTTCAATCACTCTAAACGTAAAATCTAAAAATGATTTTATGTCCGGATGCAATGAACTTTGCTTAATGGCAACAAAAATATTATGAAGCGAATTGACTTCGGATAAAAATTTGTCGATGGCTGTTGTGTCGGCACCACAAGCTTCCATGGCCTCAAAATACATTTCATAATGACTTTGTCTTCTTCCGTCAATACTCAGATCCGTTTCTTCGGCAAGAACAATTTCGTTGATTAAATATCTGGTTTCAGGATTTTTTGTTGGAAACCAGGGTGTTGTTGTACAGGTAAGTTTAGCCTGTAAAGCCTTCAATAATGACATAAAGTCCCAAACTGCAAAAACATGACTTTCTAAAAAACAGTGTAAGTCTTCAATGCTTTGAATTTTATTGTATAAAGAATGCTGCAAAAGCACATCCTTTTGAGGCTGAATGCGATTGTTGATGGTCTCAATATTCATAAAATGTGGTATTTTTGGTAAATATAAAAAAGCTTCCCGATTAGAAGAAGCTTTTTGCATTGATTTTCAATATATTTTGATAGAGCGTCATTATTTGAATGCAGAAAATCCGGTAACATCCATTCCGGTTATCAATAAATGAATGTCGTGTGTGCCTTCGTATGTAATGACACTTTCGAGATTCATCATGTGACGCATAATCGAATATTCGCCTGTAATTCCCATTCCGCCTAACATTTGTCTGGCTTCACGTGCAATATGAATGGCCATGTCAACGTTGTTTCGTTTTGCCATTGAAATCTGGGCAGTAGTAGCTTTTCCTTCGTTTCTTAAAACGCCTAAACGCCAGGTTAAAAGCTGAGCTTTTGTAATTTCGGTAATCATTTCGGCTAGTTTTTTCTGCTGTAATTGCGTTCCTCCAATAGGTTTTCCAAACTGGATTCTTTCTTTTGCATAACGTAAAGCCGTATCGTAACAATCCATTGCAGCTCCGATTGCTCCCCATGCAATTCCGTAACGAGCCGAATCTAAACAGCCCAGCGGAGCACCCAATCCCGATTTATTAGGTAATAAATTTTCTTTAGGAACTTTTACATTATCAAAAATTAATTCGCCTGTAGAAGATGCACGAAGTGACCATTTATTATGTGTTTCAGGTGTTGTAAAGCCTTCCATACCGCGTTCTACGATTAATCCGTTAATACGTCCTTCTTCATTTTTTGCCCAAACAATGGCGATATCTGCAAACGGCGCATTCGAAATCCACATTTTGGCACCATTCAAAAGATAATGGTCTCCCATATCTTTAAAATTTGTAATCATACTTCCCGGATCAGAACCGTGGTCTGGTTCGGTTAAACCAAAACAGCCCATCCATTCTCCTGTGGCCAGCTTTGGTAAATATTTGAGGCGTTGTTCTTCGTTTCCGTATTTCCAGATTGGGTACATAACTAAAGAGGACTGTACAGATGAGGTAGATCGTACCCCGGAATCTCCGCGTTCAATTTCCTGCATAATCAGACCGTATGAAATCTGGTCTAAACCTGCACCGCCATATTCGACAGGAATATAAGGGCCGAAACCGCCAATTTCTCCAAGACCTTTTATGATTTGCTTTGGAAATTCGGCTCTTTGGGCATATTCTTCAATAATAGGAGAAACTTCTCTCTTTACCCATGCACGAGCCGACTCGCGAACCAATTTGTGTTCTTCTGACAATAGATCGTCTAAGTTATAATAATCGGGGGCTTGAAATAAATCAGGTTTCATGGTGCGATAGTTTTATAATTACAAATCTACACAAAGAAATGTAACAAAACTAATCGTTATTGTTGGAAAACAATGTTTTTTAGCAAATGCCAATTTTGAATAACTATTGTTTTAATTTAACACCAATTACATTTTCAAATAAAAATCCTTAGTGAGCTGAATGTACTCTGGCGTATAATTGTGTCTGGAAGTTTCGATGATTAATTCATCGATTTCAGTTGTAGGGTTTTCGTTTCTGCTAAAAGCTAATAAACTGCGTTTAATTTCTGAAGTCGGAGTTCCTTTTACGCGTGTAATTTTGGCTGGATATAATTCGGCTTCCTTTGCCAGTGTTATAAAGTTTTCTTCTTCTTTGAATGGAAGGATTACAGCAAATATTCCGTTTTCTGAAAGTAATAAACCGGCAGCTTCAACAAGCTCTTCAAAAGGCATTGCATCCTGAAAACGCGCTAAATCGCGTTGTTCGTTTTCTGTTTTATAATCTTCGGAGTAAAAAGGCGGGTTTGAAATAATCAAATCATATTCGTCTTCCGGCTCTTCAATAAATTCGTCCAATCCGGCATGAAAGCAAAAAAGACGATCTCCCCATGGTGAGTTTTCAAAATTTTCTACAGCTTGCTCGTAGGCATCCTCATCAATTTCAAGAGCATCAATTTGTTCAGCATTTGTTCGCTGAGCCTGCATCAAAGCAATAATTCCGGTTCCTGCACCAATATCCAAAATGCTAAACGGATTGTGATTGATTGGAGCCCAGGCACCCAATAAAACCCCATCTGTTCCGACTTTCATGGCACAGCGATCTTGATTAACAGCAAATTGTTTGAACTGAAACATATAATAAAATTCCAAATTTTTAAATTCCAAATTCCAATCTTGGGAGAGAAATTCCAAAAGTGAAAATTCCAAATTCCAATTGGAGCGGATACTTTTTTGAGATGTAAAAGTAAGGTTAAAAATGGAATTTATTACTTAGAAGTTTTGGTAATTATGACAGAAAGGATTTTCTTAATTCTTCGATTTCAAATAAAAAAGATTCTGAAAGTGTTTTTTGATCAGGATTTAAGTCATTTAATAATTGAAGCCAAAATTTAGATTCTTTAGCTTCTTTTCGGGCAATCTTTAATCTGAAAATTAAATCTTTATCGCCTAATTTTTCATTTGCTTCAATATAATTTGCTCCAATGGATCCTGAGGATCTTATTAATTGTTTTCCGTCTTCAATATTTGATAGTTTTAGATAAAGTTCTAACATATATTCGACATTCTTTTGCAAACAAGAAAGTCCTTTCTTCTAAATCATAAGGTTTATTCATGGTATAAATCCCAAAATTTTAAAATCCCAAATTCTAATAATTGGGCTTAAAAATAATGGAATTAATTAAAAAATAAGTTTTCTCTTTCAAATTTATTTTGAAAGAATTTTTATATTGGAATTTTCCTTTTCAGGATTGGAATTTGGAATTTAAAAAAAATTGGAATTTAATTTTTAAAGGTACATCTCAATAAGTCCTTCAGGCAGATTCACAATGACTTTTTTGTTTTCCCGGTCAATTTTTACTAGAAAGTGGTCAATCATTGGAACTAAAATTTCTACATTACCATTCAAAACTTCAAAAAGAGGTTGTGCAGAAGAATCATTAATTGAAGTAATTTTTCCGAAAACACCTAAACGCTGGTCTTCGATTTCAAAACCAATAACTTCGTGGAAGTAAAATTTGTTGCCAGTAAGCTTTGGCAACATTGTCAAAGGAAGATAAATAGCACTGCCTACTAAAGCATCTGCATCTTGTTCTGTATTTACATCTTCAAAACGAACTCTTAAGAAGTCGCCTTTATGTAAAGAACTGGTTTCAATAAAAAAAGGAATCAGATGTTTGTTTTGTTCAACAAACACTGATTCCAGATTTTCGTATAACTCAGGTTCGTCTGTGTCTAAATAGATCAGGACTTCACCTTTGAAACTAAATTTTTTAGCGATTTTACCTAAATAAAAACAATCTTCTTTACGCATTACCGCCAAGTAAAAATTATGCTTCAGTTGTTTCGTTATTCTCTTCAGCAGCAGCCTCTTCAGTAGATGCTTCAACTTCAGTAACTTCTTCAGTAGCTTCTGGAGCCTCTGCAGCAGTTGCGGCAGCGATAGCATCAGCTTCAGCCTGAGCTGCAGCAGCTAAACGCTTAGCGTTAACTTCTTGTTCTGCTTTTAGAGCTTTTGCTTTAACATCAGCTTGCGCTTTAGATAAACCATCTTTTTTAGCATCAACTTTTCCAGCTTTTGCCTCTAACCAGGCTGCTAATTTAGCGTCTGCCTGCTCCTGAGATAAAGCACCTTTACGAACTCCTCCATCAAGGTGGTGTTTCAATAAAGCACCTTTGTAAGAAAGGATAGCTCTGGCAGTATCAGTTGGCTGTGCACCATTGTGTAGCCATTTAACTGCGCTGTCAAGGTTTAACTCAACAGTTGCCGGGTTAGTGTTTGGATTGTAAGTACCGATTTTCTCTAAGTATCTACCATCTCTTTTTGAGCGTGCATCTGCAGCTACTACCCAGTAAAAAGGTTTTCCTTTTTTACCGTGTCTTTGTAATCTAATTTTTACTGACATAATCTAATGATTAAATTTTGAGGTACTCGACCTCTGTTAATTAAGGGCGCAAAGATATAATTTTTTTCTGAAATGTTTGTTTAAAAACGGATTAAATATAAACGGATTAAAATTCAGGTGTTTTTTGTTGTTTTTCTCTGATTCCAGATTTAAAAATCAAAATAAAAACATAAATAAACTAATATATAGTAAATTAGAGAAAAATAAGACTACATTTGTTACATTATTATAAATAAGTACATATGAACATTTTTGTGGGAAGCCTTCCATTCAGTATTGAGGAAGCAGATTTAAGAGAGTCTTTCGAGGCTTACGGACCAGTAGATTCAGTTAAGATTATTACTGATAAATTTACCGGAAGAAGCAAAGGATTTGGTTTTGTTGAGATGCCAAACGACAGCGAAGCTCAAAAAGCAATTGATGAATTGAACGGAGCAACTGTTCAGGGTCGTGCAATTGTAGTTAATAAATCTGAGCCAAAGCCTGAAGGTGAAAGAAGAAGCTTCAATAACAACCGTGGAGGTGATTCTCGCGGAGGTTACGGAAACAGCCGTGGTGGAAATGACCGTGGTGGTAGAGGAGGATATTAATATTTTTTTCTAAATATATAAAAGGGATCAACCAAAGTTGATCCCTTTTTTTATGTTGTTTTTGTTTCAGTTTCCAAGTTTCAGGTTTTTCCAACTTGAAACTTGAAACGAATAAAACCTGACCCGAGGCTTTAGCCGAACGGACGAAGCAAACAAAATTATATGTTGGCAGCTAACCAGTCTCCAACTTCTTTGGTACCGTATGCTTTGCCTCCGTTCGCTAGATCTTCAGTAACAACTCCTGCTTCTAAAGCTTTATTTACAGCATCTCTCATTGCTTTTCCTTCTTCCATCAATCCGAAGTTTTCGAACATCATAGCAGCAGATAAAACTGTAGCCATTGGGTTTGCAATGTTTAATCCTGTCGCTTGTGGGTAAGAACCGTGAATAGGTTCAAACAATGATACTTCAGCTCCCATAGAGGCAGAAGGCATTAATCCCATTGAACCGGAAATGACAGAAGCTTCATCCGTTAAGATATCTCCAAATAAGTTCTCCGTAATTAATACATCATAAGAGTTTGGCCATTGTACCAAACGCATGGCAACAGCATCCACAAATTCGTAGCTTACTTCAACTTCTGGATAGTCTTTTTCCATAGCCTGAACTGTTTCTCTCCATAAACGTGAAGTTTCCAAAACATTTGCTTTGTCAACGCAGCATAATTTTTTAGAACGGGTCATGGCTAATTCGAAACCTTTTTTAGCTAAACGCTGTACTTCAGCTCTGGTGTAAACACAGTTGTCAAAAGCAGTATCGCCATTGTCTTTTCTTCCTTTTTCACCAAAGTAAATCCCGCCTGTTAATTCTCTTAAGAAAACTAAGTCGGTTCCTTCAATTCTTTCTCTTTTTAATGGAGATTTATCCAATAAAGAAGGGAATGTAAAAGTTGGTCTTACGTTTGCAAACAAACCTAAGGCCTTACGCATTTTTAACAAACCCTGCTCAGGTCTTACCGGTGCAGAAGGATCGTTATCGTATTTAGGGTGGCCAATCGCTCCAAAAAGAACTGCATCAGCATTTTTACAAATTTCGTGTGTTGCATCAGGATAAGGCTCACCTACTGCGTCAATTGCAGCAGCACCGGTCAAAGCTGGTTTCCATGTAATTTCATGTCCAAATTTTTTTGCAACAGCATCTGATACTTTTACTGCCTGATCAATTACTTCTGGTCCGATTCCGTCTCCGGCTAAAAGGGCTATGTTAAATTTCATTTTATTGATATTATGGGTTTATTTACTATTTCGATTATTTTTTTACTTGGTAATTACATTCAGCATTTTTTGAGTTGCAATAATTGCAGCAACTGTCTGATCCGAATCTAATCCGCGGGTTTTGAATTCTTTTCCGTTATTTACCCAGGTGATGATAGTTTCGCATAAAGCGTCAGAACTACTTCCGGGAGGGATTCTTACCGCATAGTCAATCAATTTCGGAAGTGTTAGTTTTTTACTTTTGTAAATTTTGGTTAAAGCATTCATGAACGCATCAAACTGACCGTCTCCCTGAGCATTTTCTTCAATGATTTCACCATCAATTTTTAAGCACAAAGTAGTCGAAGGGCGCATCCCTTTAGAATGAACCAATATATAGGATTCGATTGTGATTTTTTCTTCGTAAGTATGACTGTCCAGAACATCTGAAATGATGTATGGTAAATCTTCCTTTGTTACGGTTTCTTTTTTGTCACCCAATTCGATAATTCTCTGGGTAACCAATTTCAAATCTTCGTTGTTTAGTTTTAAACCTAATTCCTGAAGATTTTTTTCGATATTGGCTTTACCAGAAGTTTTTCCAAGGGCGTATTTTCTTTTTCTTCCAAAGCGCTCCGGAAGCAAATCATTAAAATATAAATTGTTTTTGTTGTCACCATCGGCGTGTATTCCGGCAGTTTGTGTAAAAACATTATCACCTACAATTGGTTTGTTGGCAGGAATTCTGTAGCCGGTGAAAGTCTCAACCAATTTGCTGACAGTATATAAAGATGTCTCTTTGATATTAATGCTAACTTCCGGCAGGTAATCATTGATTACGGCAACAGTGCTTTCAAGAGGTGCATTTCCGGCACGTTCTCCCATTCCGTTTACGGTTACGTGAAGCCCGTTGATACCGGCTTTTATCGCTTCCATTACATTGGCAACACTTAAATCGTAATCGTTATGGGCATGGAAATCAAAATGTATCTGTGGATATTTTACTTTTATTTTAGAAATAAATTCAAATGCCAGAGAAGGAATCAATACACCTAAAGTATCAGGAAGCAATACTCTTTTAACTGGCTGTGTCGCTAAGAAATCTAAAAACTGAAAAACATATTCAGGAGAATTTCGCATTCCGTTGCTCCAGTCTTCCAGATAAACATTGGTTTCAATATTGTTTTCTTTGGCTAAAGCAATAATTTGGGCAATTTCAGAAAAATGCTGTTCCGGAGTTTTCTTCAGTTGATGCGTTAAGTGATTCATAGAACCTTTGGTCAATAAATTCTGCACTTTGGCACCGGCTTTTTTCATCCAGTCGATTGAAACACCTCCGTCAACAAACGTCAGGACTTCGATGCTGTCGATATATCCTTTTTCTTCAGCCCATGAAGTAATGCCTTTTACAGCCTGAAATTCGCCTTCACTAACGCGTGCAGAAGCTATTTCGATTCTGTCAATATTTAATTCTTCCAACAATAATTGTGCAATGGTCAGCTTTTCTGCAGCAGAAAAAGATACTCCTGAGGTTTGTTCACCATCACGGAGCGTAGTATCCATTATTTCAATTTTTCTTTTTTCCATTAAATATAAGATGACTTTTGTATGATTTGATAATTATCGAATCGATTTGGTAAAATTGTAAAAAGCAGTTACGAAGTCCAACTGTAGAGTTGAAACTTGCGTAACTGCGTTTGAGTTGGTTGTGTTTAGTAAGGAAGCTTGTCAGCAAAAGCCTTAATGTCTTCCTTAATATTTTGTAAATAATCAATATCGTCAAAACCATTCATCAGGTTATTTTTTTTGTAACCGTTGATGGCGAATGATTCCTGCTCACCTGTTGACAATAAAGTAATAGTCTGAGCCGGAAGATTGATTTCTAATTCTGTTTTTGGATCAGCTTCAATTGCTTTGAAAATATTTTCCAGGAACTCAGGGCTGATTTGTACGGGTAAAACACCAATATTCAAACAGTTTCCTTTGAATATATCCGCAAAGAAAGAAGAAACTACAGCACGGAATCCGTAATCGTAAACCGCCCAAGCAGCGTGCTCTCTTGAAGATCCTGAACCGAAGTTTTTTCCTCCAACAAGGATCTTTCCGCTGTAAGTTGAATCGTTTAAAACGAAATCTGCTTTTGGAGTATCATCTCCATTATATCTCCAGTCTCTGAAAAGGTTGTCTCCAAAACCTTCACGTTTTGTAGCTTTTAAGAAACGGGCCGGGATAATCTGATCTGTATCTACGTTCTCGATTGGCAGTGGCACTGCACTGCTCGTAAGTATATTAAATTTATCGTATGCCATTTTAATTTTAGATTTTTTAATTTTAGATTTTAGATTTTCTGAAAAAGAGAATCTATTTTAAATCCAAAAGCAATTTTATTGAATTTTTGAAATTGTTATTGCACTGTCATTTACTAGAACAGCTCTCTTGGATCTGTTAGTTTTCCTGTAACTGCTGCTGCTGCTGCCATAATTGGGCTTGCTAACAAAGTTCTTGAACCAGGACCCTGACGACCTTCAAAGTTTCTGTTTGATGTACTTACAGCGTATTTTCCAGCAGGAACTTTATCATCGTTCATTGCTAAACACGCTGAACATCCAGGCTGACGTAATACGAAACCAGCTTCTGTCAAAATATCCAATAAACCTTCTTCTTTAATCTGAGCTTCAACAACGTGAGAACCAGGAACTAACCAGGCAGTAACATTATCTGCTTTTTTTCTTCCTTTTACAATTTCAGCAAAAGCCCTAAAATCTTCAATACGTCCGTTTGTACAGCTTCCTAAGAAAACATAATCAATTGGTTTTCCAATCATTACATCATCTTCATTGAAGCCCATGTAAGCTAAAGATTTTTTGTAAGTTTCCTCACCGCCTTCAACTTCTTTGGCATTCGGGATATGTTTTGTAATACCAATTCCCATTCCTGGGTTAGTACCGTAAGTAATCATTGGTTCGATGTCAGCAGCGTTGATGTTTAATTCAGCATCAAAAACCGCATCAGCATCTGTTTTAAGTGTTTTCCAGTATTCAACAGCTTTAGTCCAGGCCTCTCCTTTTGGAGCGTAAAGTCTTCCTTCTAAGAAATCGAAAGTAGTCTGGTCAGGAGCAATCATTCCCCCACGGGCACCCATTTCGATACTTAAGTTACAAACTGTCATACGGCCTTCCATAGTCATGTTTTCGAAAACATCACCAGCATACTCAACAAAATAACCTGTTCCTCCGGAAGTAGTTAATTGCGCAATAATATAAAGTGCAACGTCTTTTGGTCCAACACCTTTACTTAGCTGACCATTTACGTTGATACGCATTTTCTTTGGTTTTGGCTGCATAATACATTGGGTAGAAAGTACCATTTCAACCTCAGATGTTCCGATACCAAAAGCAATCGCTCCAAAAGCACCGTGAGTAGACGTATGCGAATCCCCGCATACAATAGTAGCACCCGGCAAAGTAATTCCGTTTTCAGGGCCTACTACGTGTACAATTCCATTTTTTTGGTGACCTAATCCCCAGTGCGAAATTCCGTATTCATTCGCATTGTCTTCAAGCGCTTTCAGCTGGTTTGCTGATAAAGCATCCGCTACCGGCAGATGTTGGTTTATGGTTGGGGTATTGTGGTCGGCAGTTGCAAAAGTACGCTCGGGATACAATACATTAACGCCTCTTGACTTTAATCCTAAAAAAGCAACAGGACTAGTAACTTCATGAATGAAATGGCGATCAATAAAAAACACATCTGGTCCATCTTCAATTTTACGCACAACATGTGAATCCCATACTTTGTCAAATAATGTCTTACTCATTTTTTATTTTTTTTAATTGTAATTTATATAATCACAGCAATTCCTGTTCATATAATAGCAAAACAAAAGTAAAAAAAGATACAAAGTCGTCAATTTCAATATTTCATTATATACGATACCCAAACTAAAAATACAAATTGCTGACAGGCTTTTATGCGTTCAGTTTTGATGGAAGTATGAAAAGAAATGCGATTTTAAATTCCTTTTTCTGCTTAAATTTTAACCCACTCGTTTTAATTTTAATAGTTTGCAAATTTATTTCAAAAACACAACAAAATAGTGTGTTTAATTTGAAAAAATGTAACAAAACGAATAAAAATAGTAATAATTGGTAGTTTTAATTTCTTTTCAGCAGGCCTTGATTTTTAATTTTAGGAAGTTTTTTGACTTGTTTTTTTGTTGTTATTTAGATTCATTAAAGCATTGAAATACTACGACATCCAAGAAGTGTATTTTTATGAATTTTTATGAATTTTAAGAGAAAAACTGATGAATAAATAAGAATGTGTTTTCGAAAAACTTATCTGTTTCTAGAGATAGATATAATGCATTCCATAATCCATTCGGTAAACTTTAATTTCAATCTTGTTTCCGTGATATTCAACTTGATAAACTCTTTTGTTTTCTTGGTCAAAAAAGCAGTTTGTATCTAAATAAGCTTGCCACTGACGCTTCATTAATTCATAATTTTTACGAAGCCTTACCTTCGCTGAATCGATATTTTCATCAGGAATATCATAACTTCCTCTCAAAATTTTATAAATCATTACACTATCTTTTTCACTAATATTTTTACTGCTTAATGCAGCATTTAATGTCTCATAGATTAGTATTGATCTTTTAAATGATTTTCTTCGGTCGCTGTTCTTGATTAACGAGTCTATCGCAATATTAAATTCCTTAGAAAAGGTCGTACTGATTTTTGGAACTTTTGGTATTGGTTTATCAAAAGGAAATTGCCAATAATCTCTATATTTATTATTAAAAAGAGGTAATGCATATACTTCTTTTTTATTGTTGATAAAAACCAAAATATGGTTTCTGTTTTTATACCCTTCTTCTTGGGAGTATAACCGGATCTCAAAATTGAATTTCCCTTCTCGAACGCTTCGATTAAATTTAAATTCGCGACCTTTATCTGATTTTTTATCAGCGGTAAGCTGAGGATATTTTTCGATTAAATCTTGAATCGAATTGTTGATTTTAGTATCGATACTTTGATTGCAACTAACGCCAACAAAAAGGATTATAAAAAATAAAAAAGGATATCGCAGTCTAGTGTCTTTTGCATTTTTTTTCAGCATCTTTTGAATTGATTTTATTTACGGAATGAAACCTTAAATTTTATTTATTTGATTTATATTTTTCAGGATTGTAAAGTCTTTTTTCTTCATAATCGTTCGGGTATTGTTTAAAATCACTTTCTTTTTCTTTTATTAAAAACAGATAATTCTGATAGGGCTTTTCTTTCGTTGAATAAGTAAGTACAATTGCTTTGTCGTTGTAACTTACAACATCATAAGCAAAGCCACCCCAAGTCATAATGCTATCTTCAGAAACCGACCATTTGAGAGGTTCGTTTGGGTAATATGGATCTTCAGGCCTATTATTAAATTTTCCGTCTTCATCAATAGTAAAAATGTAAGACAATTGATCATCTTCAAACTTATAATAACCAAAACGGGTCTCGTTTTCATAATTATAATAATAGCGCCAATATTCATCTGATCTTGTTCCCAGTGCTTTTTCAATAGGATTTTTTCTGGAACAACCACTCAAAAGCAGTATGAGGAAAAAGAAAAAATAAGTTTTCATAGCATTTTGATTAAAATTTAGGTTCTGAATTCAAGCAAGTCCTTTTGTATTTAACTTGAAATTATTTTTTCATACAATTTAGACTATTAAAACCTTTAAATTTAATACTATTTTGTCAAAAACGATTTGTTTTTGTTAACAACTTTGGTTTCGTTATTTCTCCAAAAAAAGCGTAAATTTGAATTCTTTCCATTTTTCATTTCGTATTTTGTTATGTTTCATGTTGTCAACGTTTTGCAATATGAATACTTTGGAATTTGGGATTCTAAAACTTGACTTTTCTATAAAAATATATGTATTTAATATTCGATACCGAAACCACCGGATTACCAAAACGCTGGGATGCCCCGATAACCGATTCTGACAACTGGCCGCGCTGTATTCAGATTGCGTGGCAGCTTCATGACGAAATGGGACAGCTTATTGAGCATCAGGATTATTTGGTAAAACCAGAAGGATTTAATATTCCGTATGATGCCGAACGTATTCACGGTATTTCGACTGAACTGGCTGAAGCCGATGGAATCACGCTGGCCGAAGTTTTGGAGAAATTCAATATTGCTTTAAGCAAAACCAAATTCATCGTTGGTCAGAATTTAGGTTTCGATGTTAATATTATGGGAGCCGAATTCCACAGAATGGGGGTTGATTCACCTATGGCTTCGATTCCGGTTCTGGATACCTGTACCGAAGTAACGGCTTCATTGTTAAAGCTTCCCGGAGGGCGTGGAGGAAAATTCAAACTTCCTACTTTGACCGAATTACACGAATATCTATTCAGCGTTCCTTTCGCGGAAGCACACAACGCAACTGCCGACGTTGAGGCAACTACGCGTTGTTTTCTGGAACTGGTTAGAAGAGAGGTTTTCACCAAAGAAGAACTGGATGTTCCAAAAGAGTATTTCAAAGAATTCCAGGAAAAAAACCCGCAGGAATTTCCTTTAATTGGTTTAAAACACATCAATTTAAAAGCAGCTTCTGAAAAAGTCAGGGAGCAGATCAAAGCTTTACAGGTGGATGAAACGCCAACTGTAGTTTCTGAATCTGATAAAGCTGATTTCAAAGCAGCAAAATTTGCGCATTTACACAATCACACACAGTTTTCGGTACTTCAATCGACTATCGGAATTGGAAATATTGTTTCGGCTACAGCCAAAAACGGAATGCCGGCCGTTGCCATGACCGATACCGGAAACATGATGGGCGCTTTTCATTTTGTGAGCGCTGTTATGAATCATAATAAAGGAGCTTCTGCAAAAAATAAAGCTCTGACTGAAGCAGGAGAAGAACCGACAGAAACCGAAATTAAACCCATCGTTGGTTGTGAATTTAATATTTGTGAAAACCATTTAGATAAAACCAAAAAAGACAACGGTTATCAGGTTGTTTTACTAGCCAAAAATAAAGCCGGTTATCACAATCTGGCCAAAATGGCTTCAATAGCTTATACCGACGGATTTTATTATGTTCCCAGGATTGACCGCGCGATTGTAGAACAATACAAAAGCGATATTATGGTTTTGTCCGGAAATTTATACGGAGAGATTCCGAGTAAAATCCTGAATATTGGCGAAAACCAGGCAGAAGAAGCTTTGATTTGGTGGAAGGAACAATTTGGCGAAGATTTCTATCTTGAAGTAATGCGCCACAATCAGGAAGATGAAAATCGTGTCAACAAAACCCTGATTGAATTTTCGCAAAAATACAATGTTAAATTAATTGCGACCAACAATACCTATTATTTAAATAAAGAGGATGCCAATGCGCACGACATTTTATTGTGTGTAAAAGACGGTGAAAAGCAGGCAACGCCAATTGGTCGTGGTCGTGGTTACCGTTACGGACTTCCAAATCAGGAATACTACTTCAAGTCGCAGGAAGAGATGAAAAAGCTCTTTGCTGATTTGCCGGAAGCGATTATCAACATTCAGGAAATCATTGATAAGGTCGAAGGATATTCGCTTTATCGTGATGTATTGCTTCCGAAATTCGAAATTCCGGAAGAATTTATGGTGCCTGAAGATGAAGAAGATAATGGTGTTCGTGGAGAAAATAAATACTTGCGCCATCTTACCATGGAAGGCGCGAAAAGAAGATATGGCGAAATTACCGAGTCGATTCAGGAACGTCTTGATTTTGAGTTGATGACGATTTCGAATTCAGGATATCCGGGTTATTTCCTGATCGTGCAGGATTTCATCGCCGAAGCCAGAAAAATGGACGTTTCGGTAGGACCTGGGCGTGGTTCTGCAGCGGGTTCGGCCGTTGCGTACTGTCTCGGAATTACCAATATCGACCCTATTAAATACGACTTGCTTTTTGAGCGTTTCCTAAATCCTGACCGTGTATCGATGCCCGATATTGATATCGACTTTGATGACGAGGGTCGTGGACGTGTAATGGATTACGTAATCAACAAATACGGTCAAAAGCAGGTAGCGCAGATTATCACGTATGGTAAAATGGCAACCAAATCGGCGATTCGTGATACGGCTCGTGTACTGGATTTACCATTATTTGAAGCCGACAGAATTGCGAAACTGATCCCGGGAATGATGCCTTCAAAATGGAATCTGGCGCGTTTTATTTCCGAGAGTGAAGAAGAAGTTAAAAAAGCCCTTCGTTCTGACGAATTTGATAATGTAAAAGAATTAATTGCCATTGCCAATGAAGGTGATTTGGCGGGAGAAACCATTCAACAGGCAAAAATCCTTGAGGGGTCGATGCGTAACACCGGAATTCACGCCTGTGGGGTAATCATTACGCCGTCTGATATTACGAATTACGTTCCGGTAACCACAGCAAAAGATTCGGATTTATATGTAACACAGTTCGATAACTCGGTTGCAGAAAGTGCCGGGCTGCTGAAAATGGACTTCCTGGGTCTGAAGACCCTAACGCTGATAAAAGATACCGTAAAACTGGTAAAATACAGAACAGGAGTTGATCTGGATCCGGATACTTTTCCGATTGATGATCCTGAAACATACGCGCTTTTTCAAAGAGGAGAAACAGTTGGAATTTTCCAGTACGAATCGCCCGGTATGCAGAAATACATGAAAGACCTGAAACCAACTGTATTTGGGGATTTAATTGCCATGAACGCCCTGTATCGTCCGGGGCCTCTGGAGTATATTCCGTCTTTCGTTAGAAGAAAAAATGGTGACGAAGAAATCAAATACGATTTAGATGCCTGTGCAGAGTATCTTTCTGAAACCTATGGAATTACAGTTTATCAGGAGCAGGTAATGCTTTTGTCTCAGTCTTTGGCAGGATTTACAAAGGGTGAGGCCGACGTATTACGTAAAGCGATGGGTAAGAAACAAAAGGACGTACTGGATAAAATGAAGCCAAAGTTTGTTGAGCAGGCTTCTGCAAAAGGCCACGATGCAAAAGTTCTGGAGAAAATCTGGAAAGACTGGGAAGCCTTTGCTAGTTACGCCTTCAATAAATCGCACTCGACTTGTTATGCCTGGATTGCCTATCAAACCGCGTATTTGAAAGCACATTATCCTGCAGAATATATGGCAGCAGTACTTTCAAATAACATGAACGATATCAAACAGGTTTCGTTCTTTATGGAAGAATGTAAACGTATGGGCTTGCAGGTTTTAGGGCCTTGTGTTAATGAGTCGTACTATAAATTTACAGTGAATGATGATTATGCGGTACGTTTCGGAATGGGAGCGATTAAAGGAGTGGGACAAGGTGCTGTAGAAACTATTGTAGAAAGGAGAAAAGACGGAAGGTATAAATCGATTTTTGACCTGGCAAAACGAATAGATTTGCGTGCCGCTAACAAAAAAGCGATAGAGAATTTAGCACTGGCCGGAGGTTTTGATTCGTTTGAAGGAACAACCAGAGCACAGTATTTCCACGACGATGGAGACGGAATCACATTCTACGAAAAAGCAATGCGCTACGGATCGAAGTTTCAGGAAAACGAAAACTCATCTCAGGTAAGTTTGTTTGGTGAAACCAGTGAAGTACAGATTGCGGAACCTGTTGTACCGCCATGCGAAGACTGGAGTACAATGGAAAAGCTGGCCAAAGAAAAAGAGGTTGTCGGAATCTATATTTCCGGACATCCGCTGGATGATTTTAGGTTTGAGATGAAATATTTCTGCAACGCCCGACTGGAAGCTCTAAAAAACATGAATGATTATGTTGGCAAGAACCTGACTGTTGCCGGAATTATCAATAACGTCCAGCACCGTGTGGCTAAAAATGGAAAAGGCTGGGCGGCATTCAATTTAGAAGGCTATGATGAAAGTTATGAGTTTAAGATTTTTGGGGAAGAGTATCTGAAATTCCGTCACTTTCTGATTCAGAACAATTTTGCATTTATCAAAATTTTAATTAAGGAGGGATGGGTTAATCATGATACCGGTAAAAAAACAGATCCAAGAATGCAGTTTGTTGAAGTGCGTCAATTACAGGATATTCTGGAATCTTTTGCCAAAAAACTGATTTTGCTGCTGAATATTAAAGATCTTCAGGCTGAGTTTATCCACAGATTGAGTCAGTTGTTTAATGCTTATAAAGGAGAGAATTCTGTGACTTTTGAAATCATGGAATTAGAAAACATAAAGCGTCTGGTTGAGGTTGAAACTACAAACGATTTTGATGATACTGAAGATGCTGTATTTGATGATGATAATGATGATAATGAAACAGTTTCCGGTGGAGCTAAAATGCAGGAAGTAAAAGAAGTCGAAGAAATAAAAGTAGTAACCAAGTTAACAATGCCAAGCAGACGACTTAAAGTCAAAATTTCGACAGAATTACTACAGGAATTAGAAAAAATGCAGATAAATTTCAAACTCAACTAAAATATAATAGTTAAAATTTAATTGATAATGAGTTTTTTTGGTTAAAATTATGCATGCATAATAAATTCTTTCTTGATTAATTTTCAAATCGATAATTATGATAAGTAGTATGGGAATACTGTAAAAAAAGAAATGTAATTTATTATATGTTTGTAGCAAAAATTAACAAAGAAAATTATGAAAAAGCATTTATTTTTAATCGGATTGATGATCTGCTCTATGACCACAATAGCGCAGACAGAAAGTGCAGATAAACTGGAAAGCTGGTATTTTAAATTAGGAGGTTCTTATTTCATTCAGACAGCTGCTACTGAGTTTCCAATTGTAAATGGTCAATTGCCAAATACTGATGTTTATGGACCTAACGGAACTACTTTGATTTCAAGAGAAACCAATCACGGTTCATTTGGAGAAGGTTTTCGTTCAGGATTAACAGCTGGTTACCGTTTTTCAACGCGTTTAGGGGTTGAAATGGGGATTAATTATTATTCTAGTGCTGATAAATTGATGGTTGAGACAACAAATCGTTTAGTTGCTACTTCGCCAGCAAACATTTTTGTAACAGGAGATGCAGTAGGGAAAATCAGAGCATGGGATTTATCGCCTTCATTAGTTTTATTTTTAGGAGAAACTAAAGGTTTTGAACCTTATACAAAAGTAGGGGTTATTGTTCCCATCCATGGCGATTTAACTATTGAAACGAATCGTGAGTATTATACAGTTGCACCAACAAGAACAACAGTAGCAAAAACATATTCGGAAGATGTTGTAAAGCCTAATCCAACTCTTGGCTTTATGGCAGCAATAGGAAGTTCTTATAAAATAGGTAAAAAATTAGCTTTATTTGCTGAAATTGAATACAGAAACTTTACTGTTCACGGTAAAACAAAAGAAACTACAGTGTTTACTGAAAACGGAGTAGATAAATTGCATACACCATCTACTTTTAGACAAGATGCTTCGTACTCTGCGATTCACACTAATTATGTAGATAAATTAACTACCAATTCTAATAGTAAAGTAACTAATGCAGCTGGTTTTGATGATACAAAAGCAACTGACGATATTAGTTCTTATGTTGGGATTTCCGGTGTAGGTTTAACTTTTGGACTACGATACAGCCTATAATTTTATTCCGTTATATAGTTTAAGAAAGAGGATATTCGAAAGAGTATCCTTTTTTTGTGCTTTGCAGAATTCAGCTTTGACAAAGTTTGAGTTTGAATTGCCTCCAGCTTTAGTTGGAGGTTGATAGGATTGAATTTAAAAAGGCTTTAGCTAAAAAACGTTTATTTGGCTAAAGCCTGAATATGTTTTAACTTTTATGCTCCAGTTAAAGCTGGAGGCAATTGAAATATTAAGATTTCGAACTTCTAAACTCCCTCAAAACTTCATCAATAACCCAGGTCGTTCTGGCTCCCGAAGTTCCTTTTGAAGGAGAAGCACCTTTATTTCCTAATAATTCAGCAATAACAGTTACAATAAAAGGCTGCTGGATATGAAGCGGATTTTCGATTGTGATACTTTCTTTTTCACCATTTGCATATTGAATATGAAGAGGATCTTCCCCAAAAGTAGAAAACGATATTTTGCCTTTATCACCTACAATTTCGGTATTGTCGTAACGCTCAAAACTGGCGAAATTCCATAAACCGGAACCATGAATTCCGTTTTCGAATAAAAAAGACATTGAAACAGCATCTTCAGCAGGATAGGCTAGTAGCTGAGAAGTTGCATGCCCGCGAATGGATTTTATCGGACCTAAAACAAAATCTAAAAAGTCTAAAGTATGACACGCCAGATCGACAAATATTCCGCCTCCTGAAATATGCGGTAAAACGGTCCACGGCAAATTGATTTCGTCGTCATAACGTTCTTCAAAAGGATGGTACAAAACACAATTTACGTGTCTAATAGTCCCTAATTTTCCTTCGTCTATTATTTCTTTGATTTTTAAAAATCGTGGCAAAGCTCTTCTGTAATATGCCACAAACAAAGGAACGTTGTGTTCTTTACATGCGCTGATCATTTCGTTGCATTCTTCAAATGTAAGTGCCATAGGTTTTTCAACATAAACCGGTTTCCCGGCTTTGGCGCACAAAATCGTATATTCTTTATGAGATGATGGAGGAGTAGCAATATAAACGGCGTCAACTTCGGGATCATTGATTAAATCTTCGGCATTTGAATACCATTTTGGGACATTGTGGCGTTTGGCGTAATCTTCAGCAAGTTCTGCGTCACGGCGCATTACGGCAACCAAAGCGGAGTTTGGTGCTTTCTGAAATGCCGGACCGCTTTTAACTTCGGTTACGTTTCCACAGCCGATAATTCCCCATTTTATAATTTTCATCGTTTGTTTTTTTAAGTTCTTTCAAATTTAAGAGAAAAGAATCGTTTTAAAAATATTTGCCACCAATTACAGGAATTTCCATAAATTATTTTCCCGCAGATTTAGCAGATTTAACAGATATTTTTTCGTACAGATTCGCCGAATCTGCTAAATCTGCGAGAAAAAAATAGCCACGACTCGAGCGGTAGCGAATAGGCGAAGCAATTCACGATTTTTATTTTAAGCTATGTGATTTAAAATACTGTGACAAATTGCACGAATTTATTTCACGCAGATTAAAAAAAGATTTAAGCAGATACACGCAGATTTTTTAAAATTAGATCAATTTAGATCTGCCTAAATCTGCGTGAAACAACGCACACAAAGATTTTAATTTAATCTGCTTAATCTGCAAAATCTGCGGGAAAAAAATAGCCACGAATTACACATTTCCAAAAATTTAAATTCGTGGAAATTAGTGTAATTCGTGGCTAAAAAAAATCTTAGATTAAAATTTTACTTTTTAGGCAATGATTTAAAACCCATATTGTAAAGCGTAAATGCCTGAATGTCTACATTTTCCTGAATCGTAGCCGCAACAGATTTTCCTGCTCCGTGACCGGCTTTTACATCAATTCTAATCAAAACCGGATTCTCTCCAGTTTGTTTTTCCTGTAATTCAGAAGCAAATTTGAAACTGTGGGCAGGAACCACTCGGTCGTCGTGATCTCCTGTCGTTACCATTGTTGCAGGGTAATGCGTTCCTTTTTTAACGTTGTGAACAGGAGAATATCCTTTTAAATATTCGAACATTTCTTTGTTGTCCTGAGCAGTTCCGTAATCGTAAGCCCATCCTGCACCTGCTGTGAACGCATTGTAACGAAGCATATCCATGACTCCAACGGCAGGCAATGCTACTTTAAATAAATCCGGACGCTGTGTCATAGCGGCTCCCACTAACAATCCTCCGTTTGAACCTCCTCGAATCGCTAAGAAATCTGATGAGGTATATTTTTGAGCGATTAGATATTCGGCTGCAGCGATAAAATCATCAAATACATTTTGCTTTTGAAGTTTTGTCCCGGCATCATGCCATTTTTTTCCGTATTCACCGCCTCCTCTTAAATTGGCAACAGCATAAACGCCCCCGTTTTCTAACCAAACCGCATTGGCAATACTGAAACTTGGAGTCAGGCTGATATTGAATCCGCCATAACCATAAAGAATTGTTGGGTTCTTGCCGTCTAGTTTTGTTCCTTTTTTATAGGTAATAATCAGCGGGATCTTGGTTCCGTCTTTTGAAGTGTAAAATACCTGTTTTGATTCGTAATCTTCGCTTTTGAAATCTACTTTTGGTTTCTGATACACTTCAGATTTTCCGGATTTTGCCTCAAAAGAATAAATACTTCCCGGAGTTGTGTAATTGGTAAAACTGTAGTACAGAATCCTTTCGTCTTTTTTACCGCCAAATCCGCCTGCAGATCCTACAGCAGGAAGTTTGATTTCGCGAACTAATTTTCCGTTATAATCGTATTGCTGTACAAAAGAAACCGCATCTTTGGTATAGTTAGCAAAGAAATAACCGGCACCGGTTGAAGGGGATAAAATATCTTTGGTTTCTTTAATGAAATCTTTCCAGTTTTCAGGTTTTGGATTGGCAACATCAACCGTTACGACACGTTTGTTAGGCGCATTAAAATCGGTTTCGATGAATAATTTATTTCCTTCGTTTTCTATGATATTGTTATCACTGTTAAAATTGTCCACAATCGTAACAATTGGGCTGTCTGGTTTGGTAAGGTCTTTAATGTACAATTCGTTTCCGTAAGTCGAATTGGCTGCTGTAATTACTAAATAATTATTGTCTTCTGTGACAGATCCACCAACATATCTTCTCTTTTGATCGCCTCCAAAAATCACTTTATCGTCTTTTTGAGAAGTTCCTAATTTGTGGAAATATAATTTATGCTGATCTGTTTTGGCAGATAATTCGCTTCCTTTTGGTTTGTCATAACTGGAGTAATAAAAACCTTCATTTTTATACCATGAAATACCGCTGAATTTTACATCAACTAAAGTGTCTTCCAGGACTTTTTTCGAAAGGGCATCAATTATTATTACCTTTCTCCAGTCGCTTCCTCCTTCAGAAATGGCATAAGCCGCTTTGGAACCGTCTTTCGAAAAATCCAGTCCGCCAAGCGAAGTGGTTCCGTCTTTAGAAAAGGTGTTCGGATCTAAAAAAACTTCTTCTTTTCCGCTTTTGTCTTTTCTGTAAACAACCGACTGGTTCTGAAGCCCGTTGTTTTTAAAATAATAGGTAAAGTTTCCTTCTGTAAACGGAGCGCCTATTTTTTCATAATTCCACAATTTTTCCATTCGTGCTTTTAACGCATCACGAAACGGAATCTGATTTAAATACCCGTATGTAACCTCGTTTTGAGCCTTTACCCAAGCACCCGTTTCATCAGATTTATCGTCTTCCAGCCAGCGGTAAGGGTCGCTTATCTGGGTGTTAAAATATACATCAACAGTTTCGCCTTTTTTAGTTTGTGGATACTGAATTTTATTTTGCGCAAATGATAATCCTGCTGTTGTGAGTGCCATTAATAAAAATGTTTTTTTCATAGTTTATTTTGTGTTTGTAACAAAAATAGTGTTTTTTGTGTGATTACTGAATTTTTAACCGTAAAGCACGCAAAGTTTTTATTTCTGCTACACATAAAAACGCATAATCCGCAAAAGCTTTAGTATTAATTTTAATCTTTGCGAACTTTGCGAAAAATCCTCGCGTTCTCTGCGGTTAAATAAAAATCTTATAAATTAAAATTAACTCCCAAAACAATATTTCTTCCAATATTTGGAATACCGTCTGTTTTTAAGCGCGAAAGGTGTGCGATGTACTTTTTATCGAATAAATTGTTTCCGTTAAGATTTACATCAAAAGCAGTTTTTCCCAGTTTTACTGTTCCTCCAAAACCTAAATTGACCAAAGTATATCCTTTTGAAGCCGTTTCAAAACCACTCACATTCTCCTGATCAAAAGTCGAAGAGACATTTATGGACGCATACCCTTCTCTTAGCCAGTTTTTGATACTGAATTCGGTTCTAAGGGTGTTGTTCCAGTTGTTGGCCGGAATTAAAGGCAGATAATCATCGTTGTCTTTTTTGCCGGTTACGGTTTCAAAACTGGTTTCAAAATGCAGCCAGTCTAAAGGATGCGGGTGAAAATGCAGCCCGGCTTCTCCTCCAAACAATTTTGCATTATCCTGAACGTAAGCAAAAACATCATTGTCGTCTAAAACGTCTCCGGTTGGCGAAGTATAAATGTAATTGTTGACGTGGTTGTAAAATCCGTTTACAAAGAATTCAAAATGCGAATTTTTATATTCGAGGTTCAAATCGGTCTGAACGTTTTGTTCGGTTTTCAAATTGCTGTTCCCAATTTCGTAACGATTGGTTCCTTCGTGAACACCGTTTGAAGTCAGCTCGGCTAAATTTGGCGCACGAAATCCGGAAGCTACATTTAATCGAAGCGTTAATGGTTCTGCTAATTTTGTTTTGTATCCTAATGAAGCATTAAAACTGTCAAAAGATCGGTCTAAAGCTTCGAAAGAACCTTCTTCACCTGTAATTCCGTATGATTCAGAAGTAATATTTCGGTTGTCAAAACGCAAACCGGCCTGTAAAACGCTGTTATTCCATTCGTAATTGGCAGTTCCGAAAACACCAAAATCATTCGTAGTTGCATTCGGAATCAAATATTCTTCACCTGAATTTTTATTCGTCTGATGCATTCCCTGAACACCCAAAATAGCTTCAATTTTACCGAATTTTGGGAAATGGTATTTCGCATTGTAATTAAAAGTATTCAGTTTCATTCTCAGAGCGGCGTCGTTGCTGTCTTCGAATTCGCTTCTGTCATTTGAAATATAACCCAAATCAACGTCCAGTTTTGAGTTTTCAAAAAAGATCACATTATTTAAACTGAACAAATGATTAAAAATGCCCTGTCTTGGAAATTGTGTGTCTTTGCCTGAAGATTGTTCTGCAATTCCGTCTTCCGGAATTCCGATATCCAGTTTGTTGTAGTTGTATCGTAAAACGCTTGAAAAAGTCGAGTTACTGTAGCCAATTCCGGTTTTAAAATCAGTTTCGTTGTAACGTGAATTGGTTACACGGTCGCCATCAGCAATTTTATAATCAGAATGGGTGTTGAAACTTCCGCGGGCAAGAAATTTCCAGTTCTCTGTAGAAGTTTTTAATCCGATAGAAGAATTGCTTCCCTGTGTATTGGTAAAATATTTTTGGCTGAAATTAGCTTTAAAATCGCCTGCATCAGCAAATTTTTCAGGATTGAAATACAAAACACCTCCCAAAGCATCAGAGCCGTACAATAAAGAAGCCGGTCCTTTGATTACTTCGACGCTTTCGATTCCGGCATCATTTAAACCCAGACCATGTTCGTCTCCAAACTGCTGATTTTCGATACGAACGCCTTGTGAATACACCAAAACACGATTTCCGCTTAATCCACGGATTACCGGTTTTCCAATAGAAGTTCCTGTAGAAATCTGAGCAACTCCCGGAATTGTAGCCAGTCCTTCAATTAAGGTTGAAGTTCCTTTTTGCTGTAATGTTTTGATGCTTTCGTGATCAATTTTCATTACGTTTTGCGATTGCAGTTTTTTAAAAGGCGTAGAAACCACCACTTCATCCATCTCTAAAATGGATTCTAAAAGTATAATATCTAATGTGTTTTCTTTTACCAATTTAACAATGGTTTTGTTTTGATTGGCATATCCAACATAAGAAAAAGAAAGACGCAGGTTTCCGTTTGGAAGATTCTTTAATTCATATTTTCCGTTCTCGTCTGTCGTAGTTCCTTTGTGTAATTCAGATGCGTAAACCGAAACGCCCGGTAAGGGCTGATTTTGATTGTCGGTAACAATTCCTGTAACCGAATTCTGGGCAGAAAGCATGCCCGAAAACCCTAAAATAAGGGCGATTATTATTTTTTTCATTTGAAAATGACTGCTATAGTTAATGGATTTTTCTTTTAAACAAATCATAAAACCGTGAAGTCTGCTGAATTTCCATAAATGAAAATCAGCACCTAACTGAGTTCTGAATTCAGTTAAAAGTGTTTGTTTCGGATAAATGAAACTTTATGAAGCTATTGCTGAAGGAGGACCGCGAAGTGTGTACAGACTTCCCGAAAAGGAAATAAAACTTTGAGTTAATCCAAAGCAATAAGGTATTTCCTGATGATTGCTGAAAAACTGAAATTCAAATTTTTCAGGAGCTATGTTGCTTCCAAAAGCAAAATGACAAATAAAACACATATCATCGTTATGATGCTGATGTGTGATTTCACCATTTGCATCATTATAATTATGATGACATTTTTTTTCAGAAAGCTGTTGTGAGATATGCCCATAACTGTGGATGGACTGAAACAGTATTGAGAACAATACCATCAATCCCAAAGAAAAACCGGTTATGAGCTGTCTTCTTTTCATTTCTGCGCAAAGGTATAAAAGGGAAATATAAAAATGTTTGATTTTAATGCTTTTTATTGAAAATAGTGCAACAGACTATTTTTATATGGCGTGAAAACAGAATAATTATCATTGGAACTGTTTCATAAACAATCATTATATTATATTTGTCATTCAAATAAAATATTCCCTAAAACGTTTATTTGAAATCTTCTTAACTCAAACACACTATGCGATTATTTTTTAGTTGTTTATTTCTGCTATCGTTTTATACTATTTTTTCCCAGGAAGAAAAACCTGAGATCAAACCTGTGGTTAAAATTGATTCTTTGTACAGGGAAGACCAGTTTTATGTTTCGATTACCTATAATCTTTTATCAGATATGCCAGAAGGTCTTAAACGTGATAAGTTTTCTGCCGGGCTTTCTGCGGGGTTTTTACGGGATATGCCAATTAATAAAAAAAGGACAAAGGCTATTGCTGCCGGTTTGGGATTAAGTTATCAGAATTATTTTCAGAATCTGACTATTTCAGAAGGACCAGAAGGTGGATTAATTTATGGCGTTAACGATTATAACGAATTTGTTTCAAACCGGTTCAGGCAATATTTAGTCGATCTTCCTATTGAATTCAGATGGAGAAATTCGACTTACGAAAGCTATAAGTTTTGGAGGATTTACACCGGTTTAAAATTCAGCTATGTACTTTCCAGCAGATCTGTTTTGGATGATGGAGAAAACACTTATAAAATCAACAATAATCCGGATCTCAACAGGTTTCAGTATGGAGCGTATATTGCTGCGGGCTACAATACCTGGAATATTTATTTTTATTATGGCATGAATCCTTTATTTAAAGATGTTAAAACGCTGTCCGGAGAAGAGGTAAAAATGAAAACCATGAATCTTGGTCTCATTTTTTATATTTTATAGCCACAAATACAAAAACAAAATCTGAGGAATAATTCCAACGAAAAAGCCTATTATCAATTCCTTAGCGGTATGTGCATTCATTTCAAGTCGTGATGAAGCTACAATTCCGGTGAGTAAAATCAAAAGCGCAGGCCAGTACGGATTGTGCATTTGCAAATGCATATTCAGTCCGATGATAAAAACGGTTAAACCGCTGATGGCCATCATGTGCAGGCTGACTTTTATCTTGAAAATTGCATAAATTAAAGCAAAAATTGTACTGAATAATCCGCCAAGGAAAAAGAAATGAAGTTCAGGATAACGACTTATCACGATGCTTCTTTTGACCAGTAAAATCAATAAAAAACTAAGCAGTGTTAACGGAATGATGCGCTGTGATGTATCGGGAATCATTATCGATTTTACTTTCCCTGTTGATTTCAGCAATAAAAAAAACAATATCGGAACAACAAAAGTGATAATCAGGACCTGAAACAGAACAAAATATTTTTCCTGAATTGTAAATGCATCTTCTTTGTAGAAAAGATAGAATAATGCAGCATAAGCCGGTATAAATATCGGATGTAAAATATAAGAAAATATCGGAAGTATTTTTTTCAAAACGCAGTAATTTGAGGTCTTCAACAAATATAACTGAAATATAAACAGGTTTTTGTTAACCCTTTATTTTTTAAGAAAATCACAACTCTTTTCAGGCTTAATGTTTAAATTTGGGAAAAAGAATTTTCTAATGAGCGTAAATTTAAAAAGCCTTGTTTCTGTTCTTCATGCAAATTGGACAGGCTCAGATGCAGCTGTTTTTATAGACCATATTTCGATAGACAGCCGTTCACTTCAAAATGGTCCTCAGACTTTGTTTTTTGCATTGTCGGGCGTGAACAATGACGCCCATTCGTATGTTGCGGAGCTAATCGAAAAAGGAGTGCAGAATTTTGTTGTCGAATATATTCCTGAAAATTGCGGTAATAAGGCCAATTTTTTAGTTGTAAAATCGACCTTGGAGGCACTCCAGAAATTTGCTGCCTATTATCGAAACCTCTTTGATTTTCCTGTTATTGGCTTAACGGGAAGCAACGGCAAAACCATCGTAAAAGAATGGCTTAATTTTTTACTTAGCCCGGATTACAATATCATCCGGAGTCCGAAAAGTTATAATTCGCAGGTTGGTGTGCCGCTTTCGGTAATTGCGATTAACGAAAAGCATAATTTAGGCATTTTTGAAGCCGGAATTTCGACCGTTAATGAAATGGACAAACTGGAAGAAATCATTAAGCCAACTATAGGAATACTAACCAATATTGGTACTGCGCACGATGAAGGTTTCTTAAATTTAGTAGAAAAAATTGATGAGAAACTGCTTTTGTTTAAAGACTGTCCGGTAATTATTTATCAGAAAAATGAAACTGTAGATTCCTGTCTTTCTCAATTCGCTGCCGAATATATGCTGCATCCGCGAAAACTTTTTTCATGGAGCTACACAGATAAATCGGCAGATGTTTTTATTTCGAAAAAAGTAAGTAAAAACGAAACAACAGTCCTTCAATATCAGTATAAAAATGAAAAGCATGGTTTGAAAATCCCTTTTAGCGATTCAGCTTCTGTAGAAAACGCGGTTTCGAGTTTGTCAACGCTGCTTTATTTTGATTATGATCCTGAAACGATTCAAAACCGTATGCAGGGCTTGTATCCGGTAGAAATGCGTCTGGAAGTCAAAAACGGAATCCACAATTGCAGTATTATTGATGATAGTTACAGCTCCGATTTTCAGTCCCTTAAAATAGCTTTGGATTTTCTGGAAAGTCAAAAAAAGAACGCTTCAAAAACCGTTATTTTATCGGATATTTTTCAAAGCGGATTTTCGAATGAAGAATTATATTCTAAAGTTTCTCAGCTAATTGCAGATAACAAAGTCAATCGCGTTATTGGAATTGGTTCAACCATTTCGTCATTTAAGTACAAATTTTCAAATTGTATCACATATCAAAATACTGCAGGGTTCATTGCTGATTTTGAAAATCTGAATTTTGCAAATGAAACCATTTTAATAAAAGGGGCAAGGTCGTTTCAGTTTGAAGAAATTGTGTCTTTGCTGGAAGAGAAAACCCATGAAACCATTCTCGAAATCAATCTGAATTCTATAAGTCATAATTTGAATTTCTTTAAATCCAAGTTGGCAGATGATGTCAAAGTTATGGTTATGGTAAAAGCTTTTGGCTATGGAAACGGAGGACTCGAAATAGCAAAATTGCTGGAACATCATAAAGTGGATTATTTAGGTGTGGCTTTCGCCGATGAAGGAATTTCACTGAAAAATGGCGGAATAAAATTACCCATTATGGTTTTAAATCCTGAATCGACCAGTTTTGCAACAATTATCCAGAATCAGTTAGAGCCTGAAATTTATAGTTTGAAAGGCTTAAATGCATTTTTGAAAATTGCCCGTGAAAAGAATTTAAAAGATTTTCCGATTCACATTAAACTCGATACCGGAATGCATCGCCTGGGTTTTGAAGAAAATACAATTGAGGAATTGATTGCTGCTTTAAAAGGAAATTCAACCGTTCGTATCCAGAGTATTTTATCGCACATGGCGACGAGTGATGATATGAGGCATTATGATTTTGCAATGTCACAGATCCGGTTATTCGAAAAATTGTCTTCCAAATTAATGAATGAATTAGGTGTGAAACCCATCCGTCATATTTTAAACACTTCCGGAATCAGTAATTTTCCGCATGCGCAATATGATATGGTGCGTTTGGGAATTGGTCTTTACGGCGTTTCAAATGATGCTTCAGAACAAAAATACCTGGAAAATGTGGGGACTTTAAAATCGATTATCTCGCAGGTTAGAACCATTCCCGCGGGCGACAGCGTAGGTTATGGCAGAAGGTTTATGGCCGAAAAAGAAACCAAAATTGCCACAATTCCAATTGGTTATGCCGACGGAATTTCCAGATTATGGGGCAATGAAACAGGCTATGTAACAATTAAAAATCAAAAAGCTTCAATTGTCGGAAGCGTTTGTATGGATATGCTGATGGTAAATGTAAGCGAAATTGATTGCAGGGAAGGCGATTCGGTAATAATCTTTGGAGAATCACCAACGGTAACTGAGATTGCAGAAGCCCTGAGAACCATTCCTTATGAAATTCTGACGAGCATTTCGCAGCGCGTAAAAAGGGTATTTTTTAGATAGAATTAAGGAATTTTGAAGAAAATTACGTATTTTCGATATTCATTTATTTAAAACTAAACAAAACAGATATGGGATTTTTTTCAGAATTTAAGGCATTTGCAGTGAAAGGCAATGTAGTTGACCTTGCTGTCGCTGTAATTATTGGAGCTGCTTTTGGTAAGATTGTAAGTTCATTTATCGAAGACGTAATTACACCTTTAGTATTAAAACCAGCTTTAGAAGCGGCACATTTAGAAAAAATTCAGGATCTTACGGCTTTTGGTGGCGTAAAGTACGGAATGTTTCTTTCGGCGGTGATTAATTTTATAATTGTGGCATTTGTTTTATTCCTGATTATTAAAGGATTGAATAATCTTAAAAAGAAAGAAGAGCCAGCACCCAATCAGCCAGCCGCGCCTACTCAGGAAGAACTGCTTACGGAAATCAGAGATCTTTTGAAAAATAAACAATAATACAATATACCGCTACACTAAGTCTAATTTAACCGTTTCTTAATTGGAGCGGTTTTTTTTAATTTTGTTTAATTTGTAACAATTTGTTATTTTTTGTGAATCGGATTGTAATCGTTTATATTATCCTTACTTTTGCAGTCTAAATTAGAAATTCATAATAAAAAATATAAAAATGAGAATAGCGGTTGTAGGCGCCACCGGTATGGTAGGCGAGATAATGTTAAAAGTTTTAGCAGAAAGAAATTTTCCGGTTACAGAATTAATTCCTGTTGCTTCAGAGAAATCTGTTGGTAAAGAAATCGAATATAAAGGTCAGAAATATAAAGTGGTTGGTTTGCAGACTGCTGTTGATTTAAAAGCGGATATCGCTGTTTTTTCTGCAGGAGGTGATACTTCATTAGAATGGGCTCCAAAATTTGCTGCTGCGGGAACAACGGTTATTGACAATTCATCTGCATGGAGAATGGATCCGACAAAAAAACTGATCGTTCCAGAAATCAACGCAGAATCTTTGACTAAAGAAGACAAAATTATTGCAAATCCAAACTGCTCTACAATTCAGATGGTATTGGCTTTGGCCCCTTTGCACAGAAAATACAACATCAAAAGAATTATCGTTTCGACTTACCAGTCTATTACCGGTACAGGAGTGAAAGCGGTTAGACAGTTAGAAAATGAATACGCAGGAGTTGAAGGTGATATGGCTTACAAATATCCAATTCACAGAAATGCGATTCCACAATGTGATAGCTTCGAAGCCAATGGATACACGAAAGAAGAAATGAAACTGGTTCGTGAAACTCAAAAAATCCTTTCAGATAACACTATCAGAGTTACGGCTACTGCAGTTCGTGTTCCTGTTGTTGGAGGACATAGTGAGGCTGTAAATGTTGAGTTCACCAATGATTTTGAAGTGAATGAAGTTCGCGAAATTTTACAAAATACAGATGGAGTAGTGGTTCAGGATGACCTTGATGCATTTTCTTATCCAATGCCTTTATTTGCTGAAGGTAAAAATGAAGTTTTTGTTGGAAGACTCCGTCGTGATGAAAGCCAGCCCAATACATTAAATATGTGGATCGTTGCAGATAACTTAAGAAAAGGAGCTGCTACAAACACAATTCAGATTGCAGAATATTTAATTAAGGCAGGTTTGGTATAAACTGAGGTTACAAAAATTGTTATAAAGAAAAACCGTAATTACGAAAAGTGATTACGGTTTTTTTATGAATTATAGAACAAAAAAGCGAAAATATAATTCTCGCTTTTTATATTTTAATATTCCGGAGCCAGTTCAAGTTCCAGTCCTTCTAATTCAGCAGTAATTGGAATCTGACATCCTAAACGGCTGTTCGATTTAACATAAAATGCTTCAGAAAGCATGGCTTCTTCATCGTCTCCCATTTCCGGCAAGGCAACATCATTTAGAACATAACACTGGCAGGAAGCACACATAGCCATTCCTCCACAGGTTCCTTCAACAGGAAGTTCGTATGCTTTGCATAACTCCATTATGTTCATTGCCATATCAGTAGGAGCCTGTAATTCGTGTATAACTCCTTCTCGGTCTTTAATCTTTATTAATACATCCATTTTAAATTGGAATTTTTACATGCTTAGAATTTGATAACGTGAACAAATCCAAAATTATTTATTAACTACTTGATTTTAAACTAAATGCGTATTCTTTTCGAGTGCTGTCTTTGATGTGCATTTTTGCTCCAAGAAAATTTCCACCTTTTTCCAGTAACGTAACTATAGCGATTACGGAATAATAATCTTTTTCAGCCTGAAAAATCAGGGTTCCCTCATATGTTGTATTTAATATTCCTTGTTTATCAGTCTGTGCGGATATTTTTCTTGGGTGAGAAAAGTCAGCTGTACTGTAAGTTGATTTGTTAGAAAATTTTGCTTTTCCTTCACAAAAATCATACAGGAAGTCGTAATTTCCAATTCGCAGGCTTCCATCTCCCTGATTATTATTAATTGAAAATACAATTTTGCCTGAATAATTATAATCTGACCATTCTCCTGAATCATTTACCCAAGCCTTGTCTACAATTAATGTTTCTGAACTAAGTTGAGCATAATTTACAGATATTGAAAACAATAATATAAAAAGTGCGTAATATTTTTTCATGGCTTAAGATTTAAGGGGTTTGTTGCAAATTTAAGTTAAATAGGTAACAATTTCTTAAAAGAATGTCTTAAATCTTTTGATTATTTTTTATTAAAATCGTAAAAAAATATGTGTTTTAACAGTTTTCTATAGAAAATTTCAGCTAAACTAATCAAATGCTTGTCATTCCTGTTGATAATTTTAATTCTGGCAAAGGAATAACGGGCTAATACTACATAATGTTAACTACTGTCTCTATCTGTGGAGCATATTTTTTAATTGTAGTTTCTACTCCGGCTTTTAAGGTCATCTGGTTAACGCTGCAGCTGATGCATGCCCCTTCAAGACGAACTTTTACATGTTTATCGTCTTCAATTGAAATAAGCGTGATGTCGCCTCCATCAGAATTTAAAAAAGGTCTGATTTCATCAAGAGCCAATAATACGTTGCTTGTTAATTCTTCTGTTGTCATAATGTTTTTCAATTAGAAAATTAGTCAATTAGAAAATTAGATAATGAGTTAGATTGACAATTATCTAATTTTCTAATTATCTCATTGTCTCATTTATATTAATTCTTTTTCACTGCTGAGCAACCTGCCATTGTTGTGATTTTTATGGCTTCTGTTGCAGGCAGGCTTTCGTTTCTGTTTACGGTTTCCTGAACTACATTTCGGGTAATTTCTTCAAATACAGTTTCAATTGGAGACGCTGTCTGTAAAGCCGCCGGACGGCCATAATCTCCCGCCTCACGGATTGACTGTACAATTGGAACTTCTCCTAAGAACGGAACGTTTAAATCTTCTGCAAGATTTTTAGCTCCTGCCTGTCCAAAAATATAATATTTATTGTCAGGTAATTCTTCGGGAGTAAAATACGCCATATTTTCGACAATTCCTAAAACAGGAACATTAATATTGTCCTGCATGAACATGGCTACTCCTTTTTTGGCATCTGCCAAAGCAACAGCTTGTGGAGTACTTACTACTACAGCTCCTGTTATAGGTAACGACTGCATGATCGAAAGGTGGATATCTC
The DNA here is from genome assembly GCF_010645065.1 of Flavobacterium fluviatile. Classification (GTDB taxonomy): domain Bacteria; phylum Bacteroidota; class Bacteroidia; order Flavobacteriales; family Flavobacteriaceae; genus Flavobacterium; species Flavobacterium fluviatile. The sequence continues at coordinate 118,193 of NZ_JAADZW010000013.1, forward strand.
CTGTTCCCGGTGGCAAATCCAGCAGCATAAAATCCAGTTCTCCCCAATCAGCATCAAAGATCATTTGGTTCAAAGCTTTTGCAGCCATTGGACCTCTCCAGATAACAGCCTGACTTGGCGCTGTAAAAAATCCGATAGAAAGCATTTTGATTTCATAGCTTTCAACAGGTTTCATTTTTGATTTCCCGTCAACAGTGACAGAAACAGGTTTTTCGTTTTCTACATCAAACATAATTGGCATTGAAGGGCCGTATATATCGGCATCCAGAACACCAACTTTAAATCCCATTTTCGCCAGTGTTACCGCTAAATTTGCAGTAACAGTTGATTTTCCAACACCACCTTTACCAGAGGCAACAGCAATGATGTTTTTGATCCCCGGAATGGCACGGCCTTTAATTTCGGCTTTTTCAGGTACTTCAACTTTAACATTTACTTTGATTTTAGCTTCCGGAGATACCAAATCGTGAATCGTTTTTTTAATATCGTCTTCTGCTCTTTTTTTAATGTGCATTGCAGGTGTGTGAAGTACTAAATCTACCACAACTTCATCACCAAATGTAATAACGTTGGCAACAGCACCACTTTCAACCATATTTTTTCCTTCTCCTGCTATGGTTATCGTTTCCAAAGCTTTAAGAATTTCTTTTCTATCTAATTTCATTTTTGATATAATATTTTCTAATGAGCAAAATTAATTGGAAGTGCTATTTAATTTTACACTAATTTCAGTTTGCAAAGATAACGCATTAAGTTCGGATTTTAACTGTTTTGAATTGTATTTGTTGATATTACAATTATTCAAAATGATACATGTGATGTTTTGGCAAACAGAAGATTATAAAATTGACAACTCTGTTCATTTCAATTTAAACTGATTATAAAAAGAAAAAATAAACCCGACGGATTTATGGATCAGCCGGGTCTTTAAAAAAAATGGTCTACAAGTTATTCGTACTTTAAATTTAAGTATATCAATTTTGGTAACCTGATACGCTTTGGTCAACATTATTATCAAAGTTAATGCCAATAATGAATCCGGCAAAATTAAACAGGATAGTCGAGACACTACCTGAACTTCCCACACTGAAAATGATAAAACCAGCTTTATAATCTGCCTTATTTAAGCTGTAATAAAATTCTGAAATACTTCAATTTTGCCTGTTTATGAGACTTGTGTGAATTTTAATAGATGTATATAAGATTCTATAAAGCATTTTGCTGGGTTGCGTTGTAAATTTGAATTACCCTAAATTTCTGATTTTCAATATTTAAAATAATAGTGAAAAACTCATTTTGAAGGTACTTCTAATTCAGTTTTGCTATTTTTTTAAATTAAGCATTTCCAAATAACATTTAAAAGAATAACATCATGAGACATTTACATAAAATCCTCCTTATTATAATTACAGGTTTTGTATTTACTTCATTTGGTTTTAAGAATAAAGACATAAACCCAATGGACAATTTATATTTAAAAGAAGATCCGGCAGTTCAGAATAATTCAGATTCAATTACCAGTGAATCTAAATCATCAAGAGAAGTCTATATTTTATCAAGACAGTATGACCGCCTTGAAGCAGCTTTAGAAAAATATCAAAAAATCGACAGAAAAAATTTGTGGAAAAAAATTGATATTGACAGTGCAACCTATAAGGAATTAAAGCCTTTTGATAGTGGTAGAGTCGTGAAACAAATACGTGAAAGGTTATATATAGATGGAGATTTGAAAAAAGATTCGAAAAGTGATTTGTACGATGAAGAGATGATGGCGGGTGTTTTAAATTATAAAAAAAGATACGGCCTTAAACTAAATTATAAACTGACATTCGAACATATCAAGCAAATGAATGAGCCTGTATCAGAAAGAATCAGAACCATAAAACTGAATATGGAACGTTGCCTGCTGATTCCTGAAAATTTGATAGAGGCAAGGGATTACATCATGGTTAATATTCCGGCTTACCGATTGTTGTATGTTAAAAATGGACATAATGAATTCATGTCTGATGTTTTTGTGGGAACTACCTGGTCAGAAACCGAAATTTTCAGCAGTACGATGGATAAAGTGGTATTCAGTCCCTACTGGAATGTGCCTCAGAGCATCATAGAAAATGAATTAAAACTCAATATGGCCAGAAATAAAAATTATCTGGAGGAGCATAATATGGAATGGAATGGAGGCAATGTAAGGCAGAAACCAGGACCTAAAAACTCTCTGGGACTCGTGAAGTTTTTATTTCCAAATCCGTTTGATATTTATATGCACGATACGCCGGCAAAAAGTTTGTTTATGTTTGAACAGCGTACATTCAGCCACGGTTGTATTAATATAAAAGAGGCCAAAAAACTGGCTCATGTAATTTTGAAAGACGATCCGGACTGGACAGATGAAATGATTGATAATGCGATGAATGGAGAAAAAGAAACTACGTGTATCCTGAAAAACAAAATTCCGATATACATTGGCTATTTTACTACATGGGTAAATGAAGAAACTGGTGAAATTTATTTCTATCCGGATGTGTATCAAAAAGATAAAGAAACCGGGTCAGATACTACGGATGGTTTATAATCCAATTTCAGGCTGCCAGAAATGTTTGTCAAAATCAACAATCTGATTGTTGACCACTTTAATGCCTTCATTTTCTAAAAGCTGCTGCATTAAATTGGTTCCGTCAAAATGGTGTTTTCCTGTCAAAAGCCCTTTTCTGTTAACCACCCTGTGTGCAGGAACATCGTCCATATTGTGGCAGGCGTTCATTGCCCAGCCGACCATTCGAGCAGAACGTGCCGTACCTAATGCTTTTGCGATTGCGCCATAAGAAGTTACTTTCCCGTACGGAATCTGTCTGGCGATTGCATATACTTTTTCGAAAAAATTTTCCTCAGCCATAGTTTGGTTGTTTGCCACAGATTAAAGAATAAAATTTGGTTTTATTAACGATTCAAACACCTTTTTTGCCCTATTGCCAAAGAAACCAGCTTCATTTTTTAATCTGTGGCTTATTTTTTACCCAAAATAATAATTCAGAATATTAAAAAGCGTAACAAGAGCGACTAAACCTGTAATGCTTCCAATGATTTTATTCATATTCCGCATTAAGTAATTGGTCTTTTGTTCTATTTTTCCAAAGAAAGCGATGTAGCAGTATAATATGGCAAATGAACCTAAAACTGTACCTAAAACAAAAGTAAAAATAACACTGTTTTCGAATACAAATAGCTGATAAGAAGCCAGTGTAATACTAACGACAACATAATAAGGTATGGGAAATAAATTCAGTCCCGAAAGCAGCATTCCAAGGAAAAAACGGCTTTTTTTACTGCTTTTTTTAATTTTTGATTTTTTTTTGCCGGTCGGTTTTTTAGCAATAAATAAAAAGTAAATGGTTAAAATAGAAAAAGCTACAAAACCAATTTCGCGCAGCAATGTTACAATATCCGGTCGATTGTCAATTACACGCGCAAATAATACCGCTACCGAAACCTGAAAAAAAATAACTACAATTGCACCAATCACAAACCATAAGGCATTCTTTTTTCCTTCTTTCGAGTTTATCTGAGCGGCAGACATATTGAGCAGACCGGGAGGAATTGTTCCGATAGCGGCTGCAATAAAGCCCGAAAATAAAGGAGTAAATAAGGCCATTAGGATGGTTTGACAGGTTAGAGTTTCATTTTAAAAATAAAATTAATCTTTAATTTTAAAACGAATATACGTAATTGCCTTGTCAATTTCTAAATATTGTTTTTCGTAAAAAGTCTGGATTGATGTTACGACTTCCGGACTTCCTTCGTTTTTGTAAACATTATGGTTGGCATATAAAACTTCGTGTCCTTCGCCATGCAATAATCCCAAAGTATAACCATGCATAAATTCGCTGTCGGTTTTCAGGTTTACGACGCCGTCTTTTTTGAGTATTTTTTTGTACAGTTTCAGGAACTCAGAGTTCGTCATTCTGTGTTTGGTTCTTTTGTATTTGATTTGCGGATCCGGAAAAGTAATCCAGATTTCGTCAACTTCGCCTTCAGCAAAAATATGATTGATTAATTCGATCTGAGTACGTACAAAGGCCACATTATGAAGACCGTTTTCAACAGCTGTTTTGGCACCTCTCCAAAAACGGGCGCCTTTAATATCAATCCCAATAAAATTTTTGTCCGGGTATTTTTCTGCCAGTCCAACAGAATATTCCCCTTTTCCGCATCCTAATTCTAAAACTAATGGATTGTTATTTTTAAAGAAATCCGAATTCCATTTTCCTTTCAAAGGCATTAAATCGCCCACAACTTCTTCTCTGGTTGGCTGAAAAACGTTTTCAAATGTTTCGTTTTCCCTGAATCTTTTTAGTTTGTTTTTACTTCCCACTTTTACAAAAATTTTCCGCAAAATTAAGGAATATAAACGAATGAATCGGACGAATGGGTTTAAAAACAATAATATTATTACTCAAACGAAAACTAAACTTGTTTGTAAATAAAAATTGCACAGAATCCGAAGATTTTTCAATCTTTAGAATCTGTGCAATCTGATTTTATATTCGTTTTTATTTAATTTCCGTAATGCGGCTCCGTAATAGCGCCGGTATTAGGATCTAAAGTTTCATCGTGCTGAGACAAATCCAGTCCGATGTGTTCTGACTCTTCTGAAACTCGTAAAGGAATAATGAAATTGGTTACTTTGAATAAGAAATAAGCTCCAAAGAAGGTAAAAATGGAAACCAGAACCAATGCCATCATGTGATGTCCAAAAACGCTCCATCCGCCGTGCAGTAAACTCGCATCTTCGCCATGAGCGAAAATAGCCGTGAGGATCATTCCCATGATTCCGCCTACACCGTGACAAGCGAAAACGTCAAGCGTATCGTCAAATTTCTTAGAAAAACTGCAGTTTACAGCTGTGTTTGAAACCAATGCTGTTATGAAACCAAAGAACATGCTTTCAGGAACGGATACGAAACCTGCGGCAGGGGTAATGGCTACTAAACCAACAACGGCTCCGATGCATGCTCCAAGAGCAGAAACTTTTCTTCCGTTCATTCTGTCAAAGAAAATCCACGTTAGCATAGCTGCAGCCGATGAAGTTGTGGTGGTAGCGAAAGCCATTGCAGCTGTTCCGTTTGCTGCAAGCGCAGAACCAGCGTTGAATCCGAACCAGCCAAACCATAACATTCCGGTTCCTAATAATACAAACGGAATATTGGTTGGAATATGCTGACTGTTTTTTCTTTTTCCTAAAACGATAACTCCGGCCAAAGCGGCAAATCCTGAGCTCATGTGTACTACGGTTCCTCCGGCAAAATCTTTTACACCAAAATAGCTTCCTAAAACACCAGTTGGATACCAAACGGCGTGACATAAAGGAGCATATATAAAAATGGTAAATAAACTAATGAAAATTAGATAGGATATAAAACGTACACGCTCCGCAAATGATCCTGTAATGATAGCGGGACAAATAATTGCAAATTTCATCTGAAACAAAGCAAAAAGCATAAAAGGAATCGTACTTGCCAATTGTTTGTGAGGTAAAACGCCTACATAATCCATAAAAGCAAAAGTGGTAGGGTCACCAAAGAAACTGTAAAAATGATCTCCTGAACCAAAACCAACAGGTTCTCCAAACGCCAGGCTAAAAGCTACTACAACCCATAAAAGTGTCACAACACCCAGACAAATAAAACTCTGAAGCATGGTCGAAATAACGTTTTTCTTGCCTACCATTCCCCCGTAAAAGAAAGATAGTCCCGGTGTCATAATTAAGACAAGACAGGATGAAGTCAGCATCCAGGCTACGTCTGCAGGAACAATCTGATCTGTGGTTCCAAATTTGGATAATACATAATTATTTTCAGTAACTGTTGGCCAGAATGCGCCTATAATACAAACAATACTAATAATAATAAAGGAAATGATCCAGCGTTTTTCTATTTTCATCTTTCAAATACTTTATTGAGCCCTATTTTTTTTGGGGGCAAAGTTAAAAATTTTTGAATATTTTGATTTTAAGGGCTCTAAAAATAGGAGTAGATATTTTTATTTTAATATATTTTATAAAAATAAGCATGTTTTGTTGATAGTATCTTATTTTAAGCTCTTAAAATTAAGATTTTATCAGTAACCACATTAGAAAATCATTAAAATTTTATCATTTGAAGTGTTTTAATGATTAGGATTGCCATAATATTGAAAGAGTTTGCTTATTTTTTCTGAAGTTTTGAAATTAATTTATCTTCGATTGGTGTTTTTACTTTTACAACGGCATCCACTTCATCATTCGGAATAGTCATGGATAAAACGTAGTGCTGAATTTTCCATTCTTTTCCCATTTTTACCAAAACGCCCGAACCACGGCAGATTTTCATCTGTGTATTCAGCAATTCGTCGAACCACGCCATTTTTCCGGATTTGTCAAAAAAGATATGACGTTCCAAAGCGGTAAAATTCCACGTTGTGCCTTTATCGAAATACGGTTTTGCCCAGGCTTTAAAGTCAGGTTTTACCCAGTTTTCGGTAGCATCGGTTCCAATGTAAACCGCATCTTCGGTCATCACATTAAAATAAGCGTCAAAATTTACATCGGCAGCTGCTTTGTGCCAGGCATCTAGTGTCTTGTTGATTTTGTCTTTTTCGGAATTTTGGGCGTTTGCAAAAGAAGCCATTAGTAAAAGGAACAGAATTGATTTTTTCATGTATAAAGATATTTGAAGTTTAAATATAAAGAATGATTTTTAATGAGAGAAAGTTTCTCGCAGATTTTGCAGATTCAGCAGATAAAATTTAGATAGCTAAAAAATCTGCATGATCTGCAAAATCTGCGAGCGTAAATGATACAAGCTTATTGTTGTTTCTCGCAAAGACGCTGAGTCGCAAAGACAATTAAAATAAAACTTTGCTTCTTAGTAACTTAGCGAGACTAAAAACACAAAGTATGCCTAAGAAAAAAAACTTAAATTATCGTATATTATTTTTAATGAAAGGAAGTTTCTCGCAGATTTAGCAGATTCAGCAGACAAAATTTAGATAGCTAAAAAATCTGCGTGATCTGCAAAATCTGCGAGCGAAAAATGATACAAGCTTATTGTTGTTTCTAGAAAAGGGCGCAGAGCTGTAAAGAAAATTTAAATAAAAAAATTACGTCTTAGCAAATTAGCGAGACTAAAAACACAAAGTATGCCTAAGAAAAAAACTTAAATTATCTTATATCACTTATATGGTGGAAAAAATTTATATTTGAGTGCTTTTAAATACCTCAATCATGAATTCAAAAATCTACATAAGTTCAATAATCATTGCCTCTTTAGTTTTTATTTCCTGCAAAAAAGAGTTAGAACCTCAGGAGAACACTTCTACATCTGAACTGATCAGACTTGGACTTGCAAAAGACACTTCTAAAACAGCTGCTCCGGTAACGCAAGCTCCGGCCATGAACCCAAATACCGTTTTAGGAGAATCAAAAGGACTGAATCCCGCTCACGGACAGCCGGGACATCGTTGTGATATTGCGGTTGGAGCACCTCTGAATTCGACAACAGCACAACAAGGACAGGCTACAGCCCAGACACCGCAAACGGTTCAGGTAAATCCGGGTCAGCCTAATATGGTGACAACAAAAACGGTAACTGCTGCTCCTGTAAAAGTAGGGAAAGGCATGAATCCGTCGCATGGTCAGCCGGGGCATAGATGTGATATTCCGGTTGGATCACCTTTAAATGCGCCTGTTGCAAAACCAGCTACGACAACGGCTGCTGCAACACAAAGCGGAACAGTCGAAAAATCATTTACAGTTACACCGCCTGCAAACAATGCGGTTCCTGCTTTATTAAGTACCGAAACTGCAAATTCAAAACCCGTAACCACTGCCGAAGGAACAAACCCGGTACACGGACAGCCGGGACACCGTTGTGATATCGCCGTAGGAGCACCATTGCCGAAATCATAGGAGTAAGGTACAAAGTTGCAAAACAACAAAGGGACAAAGATGCTAAGAAAACCTTAGAGCCTTTGTCCCTTTGTGACTTCGAACCTTCAAAAAAATTAATGTTCTTTCATTTTTTCGAAAGTAGTGGTCAGTGATTTTTTGGCTTTTGCCAAAGCACCGCTAAAAGCTTTTTCAAGTGTATCAGCGTGTTCTGTAACTGTAAGCGGCTGTAAGTTGGCAATACGGACTTCAAGCACGCATTTTTTATCATGCAAGCTGAATTTCTCTGCATTTTCATCTCCAAAATGTACTTCGATGCGGGTAATTTTATCCTCAAAACGTGCTAAGCCTTTTTCTAATTCTTCAGAAAAATAGTTTTCTAATCTTGCGTGTCCTTCAATGTTTTTATCTGTATTGATTTGAATTTTCATAACGGTTTGTATTTAATGATTGTTTCTCAAATCTATCTTTTTTTAGATGAAATGGCAAGTGAGTTAAGGAAAGATTGTGAAAATTTTTGCTCATTTTTGTCATTTCGACGAATGAGAAATCACACTAGAAAGGCCACAACAATAAGCGAGCTAAATATTTTGTCTTTCGCTGATTGCATTTTGAATTTCGAGGATGCAGAAATCCAGATTTATATTTTTTTAATTTTAAATTTAGTTATGTGATCGCATACATCGCATTTTATAATACTATCATCATCTACAAGCATATCAATTTCACTTTCACAATCACAAACTGGACAATTGTAAATAATATCTCGAAGTCTAATAGGCGGGTTAAGTATCGTAGGTATTTCTAATATTGAATATTCTATCATATTTTAAATCTTTTCAATTAACCGAATTTTATATAATCATATATAAAATCATTTATGTGTTCTGCTTCATAGTCAAACTTTAAAACAATTCTTGAACATAAGTTATCAGCCCAATTTTCAATTCCTTCAAAAGAATTAAGCTTATTAAGAAAAAACAACAGCTCATTTTTATTTGTAAAGTCATCAAAAAACATAGCGATATCTTCTTTAAAAGTATCCGCATAATTTTTATTAGGCATAGTCAAATAATTTTCTAAATATTGAATTTTTTCGTCTAAACTTAACATAAGATTTTTATTTCAAATATAATAAAAACCCGACTATACTCCGTTGTTTTATAGTCTACATTTTGCAATTTTTGTTAACATGGATATTAAACAAAAATTCGGACTTAAAATTAAAGAGCTTAGAAAACTCAAAGGATTGTCTCAAGAAAAGCTAGCCAATTTAGCAGAGATAGATCGAACTTATTTACCAACGATAGAAAAAGGTGAAAGAAATGTTTCTATTGAAGTTGTTGAGAAACTAGCGAATGCCTTAGAAGTTAAAATAACAGACTTGTTCGATGAATAGGGCTTATTATTCAGCTTTCATTAATAATTTCTTAGTTGAAGATAATGATAGCATTTACGGTAAGATTGTGACTAATTATGAGCAAAATGAATTGCAGAAACAACAGACTAATGCGTGGATAAGTCAGATAGAAATTTTAAAAAAAGAGCTCTCAGATTTTACAGGGAAAATATATTTTGAGTTTACGATCCCAAGAATGGGGAAAAGAGTTGATAATGTTTTAATTATCGATAATTGTATTTTTGTTATTGAATTTAAAATAGGTTCTATTAAGTATGATAAACATGCTAAAGACCAGACTTTTGATTATGGCTTAGATTTAAATAATTTTCATGAAGGAAGTCATAATAAAATGATTATTCCAATTTTAGTTGCTGACAAAGGAAAAAAGGTCGAAAATATTTATAAAAATTCTGTAGGTAATTTATGTGAAACTATTTTCGCTAATGAAAATAATTTATCCGAAGTTATTGCGAACTCGTTAATATACTTTAAAAGCTGTGATACAATTGATTGTCAGGAATGGGAAAATTCGATCTATAAACCAACTCCAACAATCATTGAAGCTGCAACGGCATTATACAATAATCATAGAGTAGAGGATATTACAAAATACGAGGCAGGAGAAGATGATTTATCTAAAACTTCTCGATGTATTAATGATATTATCGATTCTTCAAAAAGAGACAAGAAAAAGTCAATTTGTTTTATCACAGGAGTTCCTGGAGCTGGGAAAACTTTAGCCGGATTGAATATTGCAAATCTTCGTTCTGATTATGAGAAAGAGGAGCATGCTGTATTTCTTTCTGGAAACGGGCCATTAGTTGATGTTTTACGTGAGGCATTAGCTAGAGATAAAGTAAAATCTGCCAAAGAAAAAAATGATATTATTACTAAAAAGAATGCATTATCAGAAGTTAAATCATTCATACAAAATATTCATCATTTTAGAGATGCTTCATTAAATAATCAAAAAGCTCCCATTGAAAAAGTGACTATTTTTGATGAAGCTCAGAGGGCTTGGACAAAAGAAAAGGCGACCACTTTTATGAAAAAGAAGAGCCCTTTATCTGGTTTTAATACATCTGAACCAGAATTTCTTATTGAAGTGATGAATCGACATCAAGATTGGTGCACAATTATATGTCTAATTGGTGGAGGACAGGAAATTAATACTGGAGAAGCTGGATTAGAAGAATGGATAAGACCATTTGAGAATAAATTTAAAGATTGGAACGTCTTTTACTCTCCAAAAATCGTTCAAGATAAAAACTATATTAAAGACAATAATACTTTAGCAATTCTAGAAAATATTAATTCTGAAGGAAAAGAAGAATTGCATCTATCAGTATCTTTAAGATCTTTCAGAAGTGAGCAACTATCAAATTTTATTCAGGAAATAATTTATAATAATATTGAGAATGCTATAGGAATTCATGAAGCTTATATTAAAGAAAATTATCCGATTAAAATAACACGTGATTTAAATCAGGCAAGAAAATGGCTAAGAAAATCTGCTAAAGGTTCTGAACGAATTGGGATTATTGCATCATCTGGCGGAATACGCTTAAGACCATTTGGCTTAAATGTAAAAGCTAAAATTAAGGCTCCAATTTGGTTTCTAAATCATAAAGATGATATTCGATCTTCATGTTTTTTAGAAGAAGTTGCTACAGAATTTGATATCCAAGGATTAGAATTAGATTGGGCTTGTGTTGCTTGGGATGGAGATTTGTTTTATGATAATAATGAATGGAATTATAGAAAGTTCACTGGAACAAGTTGGAAAAATATTATAAAGCCTGAAGTAGAAAATTATCTGATTAATTCATATCGAGTTTTATTAACCAGAGCTAGACAAGGAATGGTTATTTATGTCCCATATGGAAATGATCAAGATATTACAAGAAAAGAATACATCTATGATGGAACTTTTGAGTTCTTTAAAGCACTAGGAATTGAAGAGATTTAGTTGTATTAAATTATCTTATAAAACCAAGTGTCCTAGGTACTATCTTTAGTTCCTAATTTATTTTACTATTTTTTTTATATTTGTATGACCGAGAGGAAACTTCTTGCG
>NZ_JAADZW010000014.1 GCF_010645065.1 Flavobacterium fluviatile
CAAGAAGTTTCCTCTCGGTCATACAAATATAAAAAAAATAGTAAAATAAATTAGGAACTAAAGATAGTACCTAAGGCACCAGGCTTTAAATCTCTTTTGGATGTTGATAATCTTAAATTTCTCAAATATTTACTTGTATCTTTGCCCCTCAGAACTATTGAATAAATAAAATGAGAATTGATATTATTACGATTTTGCCCGAATTATTGAAAAGTCCTTTTGAGGCTTCGATTATGAAACGTGCCATAGATAAAGGTCTGGTTGAAGTTCATTTTCATAATTTACGTGATTATACCACCAACAAACAAAAAAGCGTAGATGATTATCCATTTGGAGGAGGCGCCGGAATGGTTATGACAGTACAGCCCATTGACGACTGTATCACACACTTGAAAAGCCAGCGCGAATACGATGAAATCATTTATATGTCTCCGGATGGTGAAACACTAAATCAAAAGATGGCAAATACCATGTCGATGTATGAAAATATCATTATTTTATGCGGACATTATAAAGGTGTAGATCAGCGTGTCCGGGATCATTTTATTACCAAAGAAATTTCGATTGGTGATTATGTCTTATCGGGAGGTGAATTAGGAGCTTTGGTTTTATCAGATGCCTTAATCAGATTGATTCCGGGGGTGTTAAGTGACGAAACTTCGGCATTGACAGACAGTTTTCAGGATAATTTACTTTCAGGACCTATATATACAAGACCGGCTGATTATAAAGGATGGAAAGTACCTGAAGTTTTAACCAGCGGGCATGCAGCCAAAATTGACAAATGGCGTGAGGATATGGCGTATGAACACACAAAAAACAGACGCCCGGATTTGCTTGAAGAATAGTTTAGTTGTTGAATTTCAGTTTATTGTGTATTTTTTGTCTTGATTTATTCAGAATTTTAACGTAATTTTAGATTCCTAATTTACCAAAAAATTAAATTATGAAAGAAGTAATCTTAAAATTAAGTTTTTGTCTATTTTTTTTAATCTCCTCTGCAGGTTTTGCACAGGGGTTAAGCAAAAAATCATTGATTTCAGAATTAAATAGAACAGAAGGTGTTTCTTTAGATTCTAAGCAAAAAAGCAGTTATGAAAAGGCAAACAACGAATTAGCGGCCGGTTTACTGGATTTAGACAAAAAGAAACTACCACAGGCTGAACGCGACAGCAAAATAGATGCCTTGTTTAATAAAAGAGACAGCGATTTAAAATCTTCTTTAGGGAATGATAAATTTTCGGTTCTTAATAAAAAAACAAACAAAAATATAAAACAATTACAGCGCAAGGTGAAGCTGGCAAAAATGGTAATCTAGATTGTTTTATATTGCTATTTATTAAGGGTTTAGGTTGTTTTACTGCTTCTGAAAAATAATTCATAATTTATATTCATAATTTATAATTATTTTCTACATTTGCACCCGAATTAGACCAACCTCTGGCGAGATCCGTGAATGTTGCTTTATTATAAAAAACAATAATTTAAATTATCATGGCAGATTTATTAAAATTCGTTCAAAACGAATTCGTTGCTAAAAAAGATTTCCCTGAATTCGGAGCTGGAGATACTATCACAGTTTTCTACGAAATTAAAGAGGGTGAAAAAACAAGAACTCAGTTTTTTAAAGGAGTTGTTATTCAAAGAAGAGGTTCTGGTAACACAGAAACTTTTACTATTCGTAAAATGTCTGGATCAGTTGGTGTTGAGCGTATCTTCCCGGTAAACTTGCCAGCTTTACAAAAAATTGAAATCAACAAGAAAGGTGCTGTACGTAGAGCCAGAATTTTCTACTTCAGAGATCTTACTGGTAAAAAAGCTAAGATTAAAGATAAAAGAAGATAATCATTTATCTCTTTGTTATAAAAAACTCGTTTCAGGTAATTTGAAACGAGTTTTTTTTTGAGTGCATTTTTCCAAATACCAAAACCGTAATTTTTTACTGTAAAAATCATTGATTTAATAATTTTATGCCTGCGAAATAGCAATCTGTTAATTTCGGGATTTCTCTTTAAAACTAAACCGTTTTCGCATGTTTTTAGTATATTTGCTCCGCTCATTTTGAGCCGACTATACCTTTTCACATTGCCATTATATGGCGATACGATTATAAAAAAAAAGAAAAAAATGACACAGAATTCAAAAATTTTTTACACTTTAACCGATGAAGCGCCATTATTAGCGACTTACTCTTTATTGCCTATCGTTCAGGCTTTTACTGCTACAGCCGGTATTGCAATTGAAACAAGGGATATCTCTTTGGCAGGAAGAATTTTATCTAATTTTCCTGAATCTTTAACAGATGCTCAAAAAACAGGAGATGCTTTGGCTGAATTGGGCCAGTTGGCTACTCAGCCGGAAGCAAACATTATAAAATTACCAAACATTTCTGCATCTGTACCGCAATTAAAGGCGGCTATTGCTGAGTTGCAGTCTCACGGATATAATGTGCCAAATTTCCCTGAAGACCCTCAAAATGATACTGAAAAGGAAATTAAAGCTAAATATGCAAAAGTATTAGGCTCTGCTGTAAACCCGGTTTTACGTGAAGGTAATTCTGACCGTAGAGCGCCAAGAGCGGTTAAAAACTTTGCAAAAGCAAATCCGCACTCAATGGGTGCATGGTCTGCCGACTCAAAAACAAAGGTGGCTTCTATGTCAGGCGGTGATTTTTACGGAAGTGAAAAGTCACTTACTGTGGCAGAAGCAAATGATGTAAAAATTGAATTCGTTGCTAAAGACGGTACAGCTACTGTTCTTAAAGCAAGTACTCCACTAAAAGCAGGTGAAATTATTGATAGCTCTGTTTTAAGTGTAAATAAATTAAAAGCTTTTGCTGCTGATGCAATTGCTGAAGCTAAAGCTGCAGGGGTATTGCTTTCTGTGCACTTAAAAGCTACCATGATGAAAGTTTCTGATCCAATTATCTTCGGGGCTATCGTTGAAGTATATTTTGCTGATCTTTTTAAAAAATACGAATCTTTATTCGCTGAATTAAATGTTGATACCAGAAATGGTTTAGGTGATATCTATGCAAAAATTGCCGGAAGACCTGAGCAGGCTGAGGTTGAAGCAGCTATTGCACAAGCTATCGAGAACGGACCTGCTTTGGCAATGGTTAATTCTGAAAAAGGAATTACAAATTTACACGTGCCTTCAGACGTAATCGTTGATGCGTCTATGCCAGCAATGATCCGTACTTCCGGACAAATGTGGAACAAAGAAGGAAAACAACAAGATACATTTGCTGTTATTCCGGACAGATGTTATGCCGGAGTTTATACTGCAACTATTGATTTCTGTAAAAAACACGGTGCTTTTGATCCTAAAACAATGGGAAGTGTACCTAACGTAGGTTTAATGGCTCAAAAAGCTGAAGAATACGGATCTCATGACAAAACTTTCCAAATGAAAGGGGACGGAGTTGTTCGTGTTGTTGATGCAAACGGAAATGTTTTAATGGAGCAAAACGTTGAAACAAACGATATTTTCAGAATGTGCCAGGCGAAAGATGCTCCGATTCAGGACTGGGTTAAACTGGCTGTAAACAGAGCTCGTTTGTCTAATACTCCTGCTGTTTTCTGGTTAGACGAAAACAGAGCACACGACAGGGAATTGATCGTAAAAGTTCAAAAATACCTTAAAGACTACGATACTACAAACTTGGATATCCGTATTTTAAACCCTGTTGCTGCAACTGAATTTACTTTAGACAGAATCATCAAAGGTGAAGATACTATTTCTGTAACCGGAAACGTTTTACGTGATTACTTAACTGATTTATTCCCAATCTTAGAATTAGGAACTTCTGCTAAAATGCTTTCTATCGTTCCATTAATGAATGGTGGTGGATTATTCGAAACTGGTGCCGGAGGTTCTGCTCCTAAACACGTTGAGCAATTTACAGAAGAAGGTTACTTACGTTGGGATTCTCTTGGAGAGTTCTTAGCTTTAGGAGCTTCCTTAGAACATTTAGGACAAACATTAGACAATGCTAAAGCAATTGTTTTATCTGAAACTTTAGATCAGGCAAACGATAAATTCTTAGCTAATGATAAATCTCCAGCCCGTAAAGTGGGTCAGATTGACAACCGTGGTTCTCATTTTTATTTAGCATTTTACTGGGCTCAGGCACTGGCTGCACAGACAAAAGATGCTGAATTAAAAGCGATATTTACTCCAATTGCTGCTGAGTTTGAAGCTAACGAAGCTAAAATCGATGCAGAATTAATTGGTGCTCAGGGTAAAGCTCAGAACATAGGTGGTTACTATCAGCCAACTCCTGAGTTAGTGAGCAAAGCAATGCGTCCTAGCGAAACTTTCAATGCTATTATCGGTAAAATTGCATAATTAAAGCAATCTTATTTATATATTGAAAAAGACAATCAGAAATGGTTGTCTTTTTTTATTTTTCTTTAATTAAACTTATACTTAGATACAAACATGAGTATTTTAAAACAATTTCTAATCAAAACTCATCTATCCGCAGACGCTGCAGAGCTACTCCAAACAGCATGGAAGAATAAAAAAAAGATCAAAGCCCGTGAAGTTTTAATGAATTTTAACCAAATAGACACTCATCTTTATTTTGTCGAAAGTGGTTGTGTCCGGCTCTATGTAAATTCTCCTGAAGGTGAAGAGGTCTGTCTGGGATTTGCGTATGGTGGTACATTTATTACCTGTTTTCAAACTTTTATACACGAAACTCCTTCGCAGCAATGTATAGAAGCAGTTTCGGATTGTGAACTTCTGGCTATTCCGAAATCTGATTTTTTCAAATTAGTAAATGAAAACAAAGCTATAGCTGAATGGTACAGAAACGCTCTTGAAAATATTTTAACAGGCCATATTCAGCGCCAAATCGAATTGCTTACATTAAGTCCGCATAAACGCTATGAGGCCTTTTTACAGCGAAGCGGTCATTTAGTAAACAGCATTCCTCTTAAATATATAGCCTCTTATTTAATGATGAAACCCGAAACACTTAGTAGAATCAGAGCTAAAATTTCTTGATTTAAATCAAGAAAACTACCGATAGTTAAATGCAAATTTGTCTTGTTAAACTTATGGAGCCAATAAAAAAAAGAGCATACTATTATATGCCTAAATATATTGCAAATCCATAATTAATCATTAAAATATAAGCAAATGAAATTAACTAAAGGTCAAAAAGCACCCAATTTTAAAACAACTGATATTTGGGGCAACACTGTTGAATTGCTAAAAAATGAGAATCAAAAAACGCTTCTCACTTTTTTCCGTTATGCGGAATGTGCCTTATGCAATCTGAGAATATCTGAATTGAAAGCACGTAAAAATGAATTTGAAAGAAAGAATATTAAACTGATTGCAGTTTTTGAATCCCCTGCTGAGAGTTTAAAAAAAATGAGTAAAAGACATCAATTTGATTTCATAATTATAGCCGATCCGGGAAGAAAACTTTATAATTTATACAATGTAAATCCATCTTGGTCCAAACTTATTAAAACCATCAGCATAAAAGGAATAAAAAGCGTCATTGAGGCATCAAAATTAGGTTTTTCCCCGCGGGCAAAAATAGAAGGAAAAATGCATCAAATTCCCGCAGATTTTTTAATAAACGAAAACGGAATCATGGAAATAGTGCATTACGGTAACAGTGTTGTTGACCATATTTCCCTGAATGAAGTTTTAATCTAATATATTGCATAAAAGTTTTGAAATATTATAGATTTTTAATTTGCCATAGATTAAAACAGAAGGGATATTGTAATTATCTGTGGCAAATAATATAGTGAGAGGTTTTTATTAAATCCTGATTTATAAAGTAAACAAATATTTTTTAATTTGAGTTTTATAGGTCTATCAGGTGTTTTTTTTAATCTTTAAAATCTTTACCCCATTCAAGTATTACGATCTAAGCTCCTTTACTGTATCACGGGCTGCCGTAACTCTTTCCCAAATTGAAACACTAGTTTCAGCTTATCTTCTTATGAAAACAATAATAGTATCAAAAAATAGCAAAATGGCTAAAAATTAATAATTACAAATCAAAATAGTTATATTTGATTTATAAGAAAAAAACTGTAATATTTTTTCATTTCCATTGTGAATGACTTAGGGAATTATTTATGAAAAAGAATAATAAAATTATTTTATCCATTGCAATTATTGGTATAATTGCGGGAACGTTAATTAAATTGTATGGTTACAAAACTATGGGAGATATAGTTCTTGGACTCTCCACATTAGTTTGGTTATATATCATTATACCTATGGTTTGTGGTTTTATGACTAAAAAACTAAGGTCATAAATTAAAATAGACTTTCTAATAAATCAAAAGGCATTTTTAGTATTTCTAAAAATGCCTTTTTTGCTTTTTAAAGCTAATTCCCTATCCCAACCAGCCATCACGATCTAAACTCCTGTATTGTATCGCCTCAGCAATATGAGAGGAAATTATATCCGGTGCTGCATCTAAATCAGCAATGGTTCTGGCAACTTTTAAAATTCGGTCATAAGCTCTTGCAGAAAGGTTTAAACGTTCCATCGCAGTTTTTAGTAATTCTTTAGATTGAGAGTCCAAAACACAAAATTCCCGTATCAATTTACTGCTCATTTGCGCATTGTAATGAATATTTGCCATTTCTTCAAATCGAACAGACTGAAGTTCTCGGGCTGCCGTAACCCTTTCCCGAATAGAAACACTGCTTTCGGCTTTATTATCATCTGATAATTTTTCGAAAGGTACAGGTGTCACTTCAATATGAATATCAATTCGGTCTAATAAAGGACCCGAAATCTTGCTCATATACCGTTGCATTTCATGAGGCGAAGAAGTATTGGGCATTGAGGGATCATTAAAAAAACCACTCGGACTTGGATTCATACTCGCAACCAGCATAAAAGAAGACGGATAAGTCACTGTAAACTTAGCTCTTGAAATCGTAACTTCCCTGTCTTCCAGAGGCTGACGCATCACCTCTAAAACATCCCTTTTAAATTCAGGTAATTCATCCAGAAATAAAACACCGTTATGTGCCATTGAGATTTCTCCCGGCTGAGGATAACTTCCTCCCCCAACAAGTGCAACATTAGAAATAGTATGATGCGGACTGCGAAATGGACGCTGGTTCATTAGTCCTACTTCTTTTAATTTGCCCGCGACACTATGAATTTTTGTAGTTTCCAACGCTTCTCTCAGGGTCATTGGAGGCAGGATACTTGGCAAACGTTTTGCTAACATTGTTTTTCCTGCCCCGGGAGGTCCAATCAGAATGATGTTATGCCCTCCGGCAGCGGCAATTTCCATACAGCGTTTAATACTTTCCTGTCCACGGACATCAGAAAAATCAAATTCAGGAAAATCTAAGGTTTTATAGAATTCTGCACGGGTATCAATAACGGTGGGTTCTAAAGTCCCTTTTCCTTCAAAGAAATCAATGACTTCCTGAACATTTTCAACACCATAAACATCCAGTCCGGCAACTATAGCAGCTTCTTTCACATTTTGTTTTGGAAGAAAAAAACCTTTGTAGCCTTCTTCCTTGGCTTTAATTGCAATAGAAAGTGCTCCATTTATGGATTGTAAACCTCCGTCTAATGAAAGTTCGCCCATAATAATGTAGCGTTCAATTTCAGTTGCTTTTATCTGTTCTGAAGCGATTAAAATTCCAATTGCAAGCGTCAAATCATAAGCGGAGCCTTCTTTGCGTAAGTCAGCAGGTGCCATATTTATCGTTATTTTTTTGCCTGGCAAAGCATATCCGTTGTTTTTAAGCGCAGCTGCAATACGATAGCTGCTTTCTTTTATGGCATTATCGGGCAAGCCGACCAAATGATAACCAATTCCTTTATCAATATTTACCTCTACGGTGATGGTGGTGGCTTCAACTCCAAAAACAGCACTTCCAAAAACTTTAATAAGCATACTTTATCTCTTGATTTGTAAATAATTTTTTACTTTAGCAAAATAAAGAAATATTTTAATAAATAAAGTATTACAATAAGTAAATTTTGTTGTGATTTAGTCGAATGTTAAGCCAATCTGATTTTTTACTCTTTCGACTATATTGCTTAATTCTAAACTATTTTGGTGGGACCATAGTTTGCTTTCAATTTGGTTATTTTTAATGCAGGCATGGCATTCCATTGCTTCATGTGCGAATCCCCTTCCTATATTAGGAATATTAAATTTTTCTTCCTGTTCATTTTCAATAATGGAATACCCGTCTGTCATGAACCATGGTGAATCGATATCAATTCTTCCCCTGGTGCCGCTAATAGTAGCTTTCATATCAGAAGCAGAAACCAAACCGGCATGTAAAACCGCCTGCGCTGCCTGATATTGTAAAATCATAGTAGTCTGCAAATCGACCCCTGTTGTATGATAAATTGATTTTGCTACGATTTCTTCAGGAATTCCGAGTATGATATAGGACAGAAATAGGGGATAAACCCCAATGTCATAAAGAGCTCCGCCACCTAATTTTTTGTCTGTAAGTCTGATTCCTAATTCATTATTATAATAAGCGAAATCAGCTTTAAGGTATTTTACTGATCCTATTTCACCACTTTTTACTTTTGACAGCAGGTCTTGGATTGAAGGGATAAACCGCGTCCAAAAAGCTTCCATAAAAAATTTATTGTACTTTTTGGATGCTTCAGTCATTTGAACAGCATCTTGATAGGATAAAGATAAAGGCTTTTCGCATAATACATGTTTTCCATTCTCCATTGCACGAATTGACAACGCTGCGTGCGAATCATGAGGAGTTGCTATATAAACAATGTCAACGCTTTCGTCTAAAAATAGATCATTGTATGATCCGTAAAATTTATCGCAATTATACTTTTTAGCAAATTCATTTGCTTTTACGATGTCTCTTGAAGCTACAGCATACAATTCTGCTTCCTCAATTAATTCCAGGTCTGAGGCAAACTGACTGGCAATGTTTCCTAAACCAATTATCCCCCATTTTATTTTTTGATCTTTATTCATCCTGAATTATAATTATAAATGTTAAAACAATCAAAGATAAATTAACCTAATCAAACAATAGATATGTTTTTTGCATAGTATGTTCAATTTCTTACATATTATATTCAGTAAAAATTTAAAAAACATGTATATTTTTTATTTTAGGATTAATATTTTGTAAAATTTAGATATGTTTTAAGAAATAGGTGTAAAACAAAGGGGTGTAAAATGAAAAATTAACAAAAATTAAACATTATATACTATTTTTTAAGGGGTGTATGTAATGATTTTATATTTTTATCAAAATTTTTAAAACTAAATAACGATGCGAAAAATTATTTTAAGTGTGATTCTTATCACAATTTTGTTACTGTCCATTTTTTCTATTTCATTTGTTGCTGAATCAAAAACATTGGGCGCTCATGTTGTCGAATTAAAAATGGACACAGGGGATACCGCATGGATGGTTGTTGCAACTGCTTTTGTATTATTAATGACACCAGGTTTAGGTTTCTTCTACGGAGGTATGGTTGGTAAGAAAAACGTAATTAGTACTATGCTTCAAAGTTTTATGGCAATGGTAATTGTTACAATTCTATGGGTAGTCATTGCTTTTGGATTATGTTTTGGTCCATCAATAGGCGGATTCATAGGAGATCCTACTTCAAATATATTCTTTCAGGGCGTTAGTGCCAATACAGCCTGGGAGTTAGCGCCAACAATTCCTTTTATCCTTTTTGCGTTGTTTCAGGCAAAATTTGCAATCATTACTCCGGCCTTAATTACAGGAGCTTTTGCAGAGCGTGTACGTTTCTGGGCTTACTTGTTATTTATGGTTTTATTCATATTATTGATTTACGCTCCATTATGTCACATGACATGGCATCCTGATGGGTTATTCTTCGGATGGGGAGTTTTAGATTTCGCTGGTGGGACAGTAGTTCACATGAGTGCTGGATGGGCTGCATTAGCAGGCGCTATCTTTTTAGGAAAACGTAAAGTTCAAAAAGTAAATCCTGCAAGAATCACTTACGTATTATTAGGTACAGGTTTATTATGGTTCGGATGGTTTGGTTTCAATGCTGGTTCTGCAGTTGGAGCAGGAAGTCTTGCTGCTCAGGCTCTGGGAACTACAACTGTTGCAGCTGCTTCTGCGGCAATGGCATGGGTATTCCTTGATAAAATCTTAGGGCACAAATTATCTGCTATGGGTGCTTGTATCGGTGCTGTTGTTGGATTAGTAGCTATTACACCTGCTGCTGGTTTTGTATCAATCCCTCATGCTTTAGCAATTGGTATTATTGCTGCTGTAATTAGTAATATTGTAGTTAGTAAATTTCCTAAAGGAAAAATTGACGATGCTCTTGACGTTTTCGCTTGTCACGGTGTTGGTGGTATGGTAGGAATGTTGTTAACAGGGGTATTTGCTTCTAAAGATATAAATTCTGTTGTTGGGGACAACCAGGGATTAATTTTTGGTGATGCTACTTTATTCTTAACACAATTAAAAGCATTAGTATTGGTTTCAATATTTGCTTTTGTAAGTTCTTATGTTTTATTCTTCATTGTAAACAAAATTACTCCTCTAAGAGTAACTGAAGAAAAAGAAGAATTAGGATTAGATATTTCTCAGCACGGAGAATACCTATAAGAAATTAATCAGCTTTATTAATATAAAAATGCCCTCTAAGTTAGATTTAGAGGGCATTTTATTTTGAATTAATTCAACCTAACCTTGTTTTATATAAGAATTAGAAGATCAGAACAATTCGGTATTTCTTTTTCCGCAAATTAGACAAGAATATTGACTCAAAAGAAATTCAGTGAACTCCACAAAATAATATTAGTGAATCCATTCGCATAAAAAAATAAGTACTTACAAATCCAGCAGCTTTTCAGTCTATATTTCCATTAACATTTCGAAAAAAGGAATAACTATCTTTGCAATCAAATTCACAATATGAAAGCAACAGACAATTCTGAGAAAAATAATTTACATTCAAGAAATCTACACCGTTCCCGTTATGATTTTGAACTTCTTATTTCAAATTGTCATGAGTTAAAAGCGTTTGTTTCCATAAATAAACACGGAATTGAAACGATTGATTTCAGTAATCCCCTTGCAGTAAAAACACTAAACAAAGCTTTGCTTAAAACCTTTTATGATATCAAAAATTGGGACATTCCTAAAAACTATCTTTGTCCTCCGGTTCCCGGCAGAGCCGATTATATCCATTATTTGGCTGATTTGCTGGCAGAAACCAACAACGGAAATATTCCTGTAGGTTCTTCAGTTTTAGGACTGGACATAGGAACCGGATCCAACTGTATTTACCCAATCTTAGGGAACGCAATTTATAACTGGAGTTTTGTAGCGACCGATATCGATAAAAAAGCAATTGAAAACTGTAGTAAAATAATCCAGGATAATCCGAAATTGGTTCAGGCGATTAGTTTACAACAGCAAACAGAGTCCCGCTTTATTTTCAAAAATATTATTACGCACGATGACCGTTTTACTTTTACGATGTGTAATCCGCCTTTTCATGCCTCTTCAGAGGAAGCCGGTAAAAGTGCTTCCGGAAAAATTTCAAATCTAAATCTGAAGGATAACAAAAACGAAAAACCTGTTCTGAACTTCGGAGGGCAAAATGCCGAATTATGGTGCAATGGTGGTGAAATAGGTTTTATAACTCAGATGATTTACGAAAGCGTAAAATACGGATCACAATGTTTGTGGTTTACAACGCTGGTTTCTAAAAAAGAAAATCTTTCAGCCATATACAAAACCTTAAAAAAAATAAATGCAGCCAAAGTCAAAACAATTGATATGGCTCAGGGACAGAAAAAAAGCCGAATTGTAGCCTGGACTTTTTTAAGTAGTTCTGAACAAAGCAGGTGGTTTATTTAAATAATTGATTTTCAAACTCAAACCTTGACTTTATAGCTTGCTTTTTGCTACATTTAGCATAAACTATTTAATTTCAAAGCTATGGCAGAATATATCGGTTATCTCGCATCTGTTTTTATAGTGGGAGGTTTTTTACTCAAAGATCTCAGAACGATTCGGTTTATTAATATGTTTGGCTGTATCTGCTTTGTAATTTATGGCATTTTTCTAAAAGATTTCAGGGATTTTAATCAATGGCTTTTACCGGTAATTATTCCGAATGCGATTTTAGCATTAGTTCAAATTTATCACCTGACGGTCAAAAAAACATAAAGATTATAATTATGATATTTTGATATAAAATTCTGGAACTTATTCAGGATCACATTGGCGTACCTTTAATTCAAATTGAATTTTATGAGTACACAAAAATTATTGGTTAGCATCTTCTTTATTTTTTTACTGGGAGGTTGTGCTTCTAAAAAAGAAAAAATTGATGATTATGTTTTTCAAACCAAAAAAGAAAAACAAAGCTATCTTTCTTCCTATGATAAAGCCTTAAAACTCTGGGATATTCCGTATGCTGAGGAAAACATTAAGACGAGTTTCGGAACTGCGCATGTTATAATCGCAGGTCCTAAAAACGGCAAAAATCTGGTACTTCTGCATGGAATGGACGCAAGCTCAACAATGTGGTATCCTAACATCAAAGTTTTGTCGAAAAATCACCGAATATATGCGATTGATTTCCTAATGGAACCAGGAAAATCTAATTTGACATCCAGTCCTCTTTCCAAAGAAGATATTGTGGTGTGGTACAACGAAATTTTTGCGTATTATAAACTAAAGAAATTTGATATTGTCGGCGCTTCTCGGGGAGGCTGGATTGCCACACTTCTGGCTACACAAAAAGAGAATTCAATTGATAAAATAGTTTTATTAAGTCCTGCTCAAACCTTCAAATTCATTGATAAGGTTGGCAAAACTTCTTCGGCATTAATGCTGAAATTTTTTCCAAGCGAAAAGAAATTCGGAAAAACACTCGAAACTTTTTCAACCCATCCCGAAAAAATTAGTCCTGTTTACAAAAGACAATTTTATCTGGCGAACAAATACGCTAAATCCAATTCAAGTATGCTGAAAATGACTCCTTTTTCAAACGAAGAACTAAAATCCATAAGAAATCCGATTTTAGTACTTATTGGCGACAAAGATGTAATTAATTCAGAAGATAGTTTGGAAAAAGCAAAAGAACTGCTGCCAAACAGCAAGACTAAGATAATCAATGATGCAGGGCATTTTTTAAGTATAGATCAGACTAAGATTGTAAATGATGCTATGATTGACTTTTTAGAATAAGAAGAACTTAACACTTAATAGCATTCAAACTTTGTATCTTTACAAACTAATTTTTTCTAGTTCGAAATGAATTTTCAGGTATCCTCAGAATATAGTCCAAAAGGAGATCAGCCTCAGGCAATCCAAAAACTTGCTCAAGGTATTGCTGATGGCGAAAAATATCAAACTTTATTAGGTGTAACGGGTTCAGGTAAAACATTTACAATGGCCAATGTGATTCAGGAAGTACAAAAACCTACCTTGGTTTTGGCACACAACAAAACTTTGGCAGCGCAGTTATATTCGGAATTCAAACAATTTTTTCCCAATAATGCGGTAGAATATTTTGTGTCCTATTACGACTATTATCAGCCGGAAGCTTTTATGCCGGTTACAGGGGTCTTTATTGAGAAGGATTTATCTATTAATGAAGAACTGGAAAAAATGCGTTTAAGCACGACATCTTCATTGCTTTCCGGACGCAGGGATATATTAGTAGTTGCTTCTGTTTCTTGTTTATACGGTATCGGAAACCCAGTGGAATTTCAAAAAAATGTTATTGAAATATCAAGAGATCAGGTTATTTCCAGAACTAAATTATTACACAGTTTAGTACAAAGTTTATACGCCAGAACGGAAGCCGATTTTAATCCCGGCACTTTCCGGATTAAAGGTGATATTGTAGAAGTTTATCCAAGTTATGCCGATGACGCTTATCGAATTCACTTTTTTGGAGATGAAATAGAGGAAATTGAATCGTTTGATGTAAAGACATCACAGGTAATTGAAAAGTTTAAAAGACTTACCATTTATCCGGCAAATATGTTTGTGACCTCCCCGGAAGTGTTACAGGGTGCCATTTGGCAGATTCAGCAGGATTTGGTAAAACAGGTTGATTATTTTAAAGAAATAGGCAAACATCTGGAAGCGAAACGTCTGGAAGAACGTACTAATTTTGATTTGGAAATGATTCGCGAATTAGGCTATTGCTCCGGAATCGAGAATTATTCCCGCTACCTTGACGGAAGAGAAGCCGGAACAAGACCTTTCTGTCTGCTGGACTATTTTCCAAGTGATTATTTAATGGTAATTGACGAAAGTCACGTAACTGTTTCTCAGGTTCACGCCATGTACGGGGGCGACCGAAGCCGAAAAGAAAATCTGGTTGAATATGGTTTCCGTTTGCCTGCCGCAATGGACAACCGGCCGCTGAAATTTGAAGAATTCGAAGCCATGCAAAATCAGGTAGTCTATGTTTCTGCAACTCCTGCCGATTACGAATTGCAAAAATCAGATGGAATTTATGTTGAACAGATCATTCGTCCAACAGGATTATTAGATCCGGTTATCGAAGTAAGGCCGAGTCTGAACCAGATTGATGATTTGATTGAAGAAATTCAGGTACGTTGCGAACTGGACGAAAGGGTTCTTGTAACTACCTTAACTAAAAGAATGGCAGAAGAATTAGCCAAATATTTAACTAAAGTGAATGTTCGTTGCCGCTATATTCATTCAGAAGTAGATACTTTAGAACGTATCGAGATTATGCAGGATTTACGAAAAGGAATTTTTGATGTGCTGATTGGAGTTAACCTGCTTAGAGAAGGGCTCGATTTACCGGAAGTTTCTTTGGTTGCTATTTTAGATGCCGATAAAGAAGGTTTTTTAAGAAACCACAGATCTCTGACCCAGACCATTGGTCGTGCAGCCAGAAATATAAATGGAAAAGCGATTATGTATGCGGATAAAATTACAGCCAGTATGCAAAAAACAATTGATGAAACGAATTACCGCAGAACCAAACAAATTAATTTCAATACAGAAAACGGTATAACACCTCAGGCATTAAATAAAAAAATCGATTCAGCCTTTACCAAAAATCCTTTGGTCGAATATGAACTTGGACATACTGTGCAAGCAGCTGCGGAACCGGAAGCATCTTATTTATCAAAACCTGAATTAGAAAAATTAATTCGCGAAAAACGTAAATCGATGGAAAAAGCGGCTAAAGACCTCGATTTTTTGCAGGCAGCCAAATTGCGTGACGATATTAAAAAGTTACAAGAACAACTTTCATAGAACTCTCTTGTTTCTTTTAAAAGCCTTAATTTTGCAGTTCTTAAAATATTTATCTTTCAATTTTTCTGATGCTTTCAAATTTTAAAAATCATATTTCGGCAAGATTTCAGTTTCTGGAAAACAAAAAACTGTTTCTTGCTGTCAGCGGCGGACTGGACAGTATGGTTTTACTGCATTTGTTTCAGCAATTAGAATATGAAATTGCGGTTTTGCATTGTAATTTTCAGCTTCGTGGACTGGAAAGTTTTGGTGATGAGGACTTCATTCGGAATTACTGTGAAGAAAATAATATTTCCGTTTTTATAACGCAGTTTGATACCGAAGCTTTTGCAAAAGACTACAAACTTTCGACTCAGGTAGCAGCTCGGGAACTCCGATAC
Organism: Flavobacterium fluviatile; assembly: GCF_010645065.1. GTDB lineage: Bacteria > Bacteroidota > Bacteroidia > Flavobacteriales > Flavobacteriaceae > Flavobacterium > Flavobacterium fluviatile. Next base: position 15,648 of record NZ_JAADZW010000014.1, read on the forward strand.
AGCTGGTTTTATGAATTATTGTGTAACCATAAATTTGATTTCATCCTGACTGCCCATCATGCCGATGACAATCTGGAAACCTTTATTATCAATTTAAGCCGCGGCACTGGATTGGAAGGTCTAGTTGGAATTCCTGAACAAAATGATAAAATTATCCGTCCGCTTTTGCCTTTTTCAAGAGAAGAAATTCTGGAATATGCAAAAGATAATACTATAAAATGGCGGGAGGACAGCAGTAATGCTTCTAATAAATATCTGCGGAATAAAATCCGTCATGATTTAGTGCCTGTTTTAAAAGAAATCAATCCAAATTTCCTGAAAGCTTTTCAAAAAACACAATCTTATTTGCGTGAGTCTAATGAAATGGCTGAAGATGCATCGATCCTGATTTACCAGCAGGTAGCAAAAGAAGAAGGGGAAGAAATACATTTTAATTTAAATCAGCTTAAAAAATTGCCCAACTATAGATCATATTTGTATCAATGGCTAAACGAATTTGGATTTCTGGCATGGAACGATATTTATGATTTAGTAGATGGACAGACCGGAAAACAGGTATTTTCTCCAGAATTCAGATTGCTAAAAAACAGGGAAACACTAATTTTGAGTCCCTTTACACAAACCGCTGAAAAAGAGAATTTTGAAATCTATGAAAACGATCAGGACGTTAATTTTCCCTTAAAGTTGAAGTTTTGTAATGTAAGTCACATTACTAAAGATTCAAATAAGACTATATTTGTGGATGCTGAAAAAATTCAGTACCCATTGATTTTACGGAAATGGAAAGAAGGTGATTCGTTTCAGCCTTTTGGAATGAATGGAAAGTCAAAGAAAATTAGTAAACTTTTTAAGGATGAAAAGTTATCTCTGCTTGAAAAAGAAAACTGCTGGCTATTGTGTTCAAAAGATCAGATTGTATGGGTAGTGGGCATAAGGCAGGATGAAAGATTTAAAATAGATAATACCTCAAATAAAATACTTAAAATAGAACTGCAATAATGAACTTTAATCAATCCCGTCAGGCTGTAATGCCAGGAAGTTTCCGGAGTAAATATGCTCTGCTTTTACTGTTTTTCTTTTTTGCTTTTGCAAATAGTAACGCCCAAATTATAGAGCCGGTAAAATGGACTTCAAAAATCGAGAAGAAATCTGAGACTAATTTTGTTTTAATTTTTGACGGAATTATAGAAAAAGACTGGCACATGTATTCCCAGTTTACACCGGAGGGAGGTCCTTTGGCTTTGGAAATTGCCTTTAAAAACCAAAAAGGAAATTATGAGTTGATCGGCAAAGCAAAAGAAGGAAAAACAAAAACAGCCTTTAATGACATCTTTGGTGTAAACGAAACTTTTTTTGAAGGGAAAGCACATATTGAGCAGGAAATTAAGATAGTAAATCCAAATTTAAAAACAGTCGAAGCTGAATTTGATTTTCAGGTTTGTAAAGAAGTCTGCATCAATTCAAATAAAAAATTCTCAATTCCTATCCCGTCTATATCGAAAGTAGAAGCTTCAATTCCAACGATATCTGAAACTAAATTAGATGAAACTAAAGTAACAGGGATCGCCGTGGACACATTAACTTCTTCCACAGAAAAAACTAAAACAGCATCAGCTAAATCTGAAATTGAAAATAATGACACAAAATCTAAATTGCCTGAATCAGCTTCCGGAATGAGTTTATGGTCTATTTTCTTTTTGGCCTTTTTATCAGGATTTGCCGCTTTGTTCACGCCCTGCGTATTTCCTATGATTCCAATGACTGTTAGTTTTTTTACAAAACAGAGCAAAACAAGGGCACAGGGAATTAGTAATGCTATTTTTTACGGAATATCTATTATTGTAATTTATGTCGCTTTAGGCTGGCTTGTAACCTGGATTTTTGGGGCTGATGCCTTAAATGATTTAGCTACTAATGTTTGGTTTAATTTAGGATTCTTTATTTTACTGGTGATTTTCGCCACCTCATTTTTGGGAGCTTTCGAAATTATGCTTCCTAGTTCATGGGCTAACAAAGCCGATCAGCAAGCTGACAAGGGAGGATTGATTGGGATATTATTTATGGCTCTTGCATTAGCTGTAGTTTCTTTCTCTTGTACAGGACCTGTGGTCGGACCTTTACTGGTTATTGCAGCTTCGACCGGAGGAATCGCTCCGGTAGTGGGTATGCTTGGTTTTTCATTAGCACTTGCTTTACCCTTTATGTTTTTTGCCATGTTTCCGGGATGGCTGAATTCATTGCCAAAATCAGGTGGATGGCTGAATACCGTAAAAGTAGTTCTGGGATTCTTAGAGCTGGCTTTGGCGTTTAAATTTTTATCGAATGCCGATTTGGTTTTACAGTTGCATTTTCTCGAAAGAGAAGTCTTTTTGGTAATCTGGATTGCTATTTTTGGAGCTTTAGCTTTATATCTGTTCGGAAAAATTACCTTGCCTCATGATAGTCCTTTACAGCATATTTCTGTTGGAAGATTGTATTTAGGATTGATTACTTTGGCTTTTACTGTTTATCTGATTCCCGGACTTTGGGGAGCACCTTTAAAACTGATTAGTGCTTTTCCGCCGCCGCCAACATACAGTGAAAGTCCACTTGGAATAGGCGGTTCAGATGCTTCAAATACGAACACACAAGAATTGCCAAAGGGAGCAAAATTAGGTCCGCATCGTATTGTTGTGTTTGATGATTATGGAAATGGTTTAGCCTACGCAAAATCTGTAAATAAACCTATTATGCTTGATTTTACGGGACATGCTTGTGTAAACTGCAGAAAAATGGAAAACAATGTCTGGTCTGATGAAAAAGTTTTGCCAATCTTAAAAAAAGAGGTGGTTTTAATTTCTTTATATGTCGATGACAAACGCCCATTACCTAAGGAAAAACAATTTGTAACAGCTGCAGGAAACAAAATCGAAACAATTGGTGACAAATGGACCGAGTTTATGATTTCAAAATATAAAACGAATACACAACCCTTATATGTTATTACTGATTTAGAAGGGAATAATTTAAACAGTTCAAAACCAACAATCAGCTATGTTGATACTGAAGAATATTTGATCTGGCTAAAAGAAGGAATTTCAAATTTTAAGTAACATTTACTTATAAGCCACTTTCATTATGGGAAGAGTGAAAAACTGATTGTTGTAATTTAGCCCCGATTATTTTTTATGGCAAAATTTAAATGAGCCCTAGTATTGAATGCTTATTAAGGTGAATATTGTGCAATTAAAGATATAAGTTCGCATGAAATTGGTCATATGTTTGGTTTGCATCATTGCATTGTTGCAGATTGTGTAATGAACGGAACAGACAGTATGAGTGAAACAGACAGAAGCGATGAGAATTAGAATAATTCTTAAATTCTGCATATTGTTCGGTAATAACAAGCTGTTTCATTTCAATAATAATAAACTCATCAAAATGGTTTATTTTTGCATCATAAATTACAATAATATGGAAAATTCTGTTGCAAGTAAAGAGTTTCTTTTTGGAGAGGAAATTCAGTGGGAAATGGTTGGAGAAGGTATAAAGCGTAAAATTTTAGCTTTTGACAACCGCGTTATGCTGGTAAATGTATATTTCGAAAAAGGCGCAATAGGTGCTTTGCATGAACATTACCATACGCAGGTTACTTATGTAGCAAAAGGAAAGTTTGATGTTACCATAAACGGAGTTACAAAAACGCTCAAAGAAGGGGATAGTTTTTATATTCCGCCTCATGCAATTCATGGCGTTTTGTGTTTAGAGGAAGGAATGCTGACGGACGTATTTAGCCCAATGCGAGAAGACTTCATGAAACAGTAATCAATACGATTATCAAAATGCCAATCTGATTACGTCAGAACATTGAAAATTTATACATTTTTTAAAATTGGGATAGAAATTAGAATGGTATTTTTGCAAAATGAATTTATCCAAAACGAATGTCCTGTTTATGGCAGCCTGCACCGGACTCATAGTTGCAAATCTGTATTACTGCCAGCCTTTAATTGTTTTAATTGCAAACGAATTTAAAATCCCTGAAGCGAATGCAGGGACAATAACTTATCTCACGCAGGCTGGCTATGCTATAGGCTTGTTTTTTATGGTTCCATTAGGCGATAAAATAGAACGAAAGAAGCAAATCTTAATCACCACTTTTGCTTCAGTAATTGCACTGCTAATTGCTGCTACTGCAAAAAGTTTCCTTATATTACAAATTGCTTCCCTGCTTATCGGGATTACTTCAATAGTGCCACAGCTTATTTTACCTTTGGCAGCATCATTAAGTACCCATGAACAACGCGGAAAAGTTATTGGTACTATAATGAGCGGCTTATTGGTGGGGATATTACTTTCCAGAACTTTAAGTGGTTTTATTGGCCAGATTTTGGGCTGGAGGTCGATGTTTTACATCGCTGCCGGAATTTGCCTGTTGATCTTTTTTGTAATTCAGAATAAGTTTCCTGTCAATAAACCTCAGTTTCAGGGTTCTTATGGCCAATTAATTCAGTCTCTTTTTACACTTATAAAATCCCAGCCGGTTTTGCGCGAAGCAACTGCTATCAATGTATTCAGTTTTGCGCAGTTTGGTGCTTTCTGGACCACTATGGTTTTACTGCTTTCGGGAGAACCTTTTCATTTTAGCAGTGCTTCGATTGGTTTGTTTGGAATTGTGGGTGCTTCAGGGGCTTTGGCAGCACCATTAGTTGGAAAAATGGGAGACAAAGGAGGCTCAAGAGTCGCAGTTGGTTATGGCTGTCTGTTAATACTGATCAGCTTTTTGGTTTTTTATTTTTCTATAGAAAGCGTTATCGGAATAGCCATTGGAATTGTATTTATTGATATCGGTATCCAGGGTGTTCATATTTCAAATCAAACAAGGGTTTATTCATTGCTTCCTGAAGCGAGAAACCGATTAAATACGGTTTTTATGTCCTTCAGCTTTTTAGGGACAGCCGCCGGATCAGCTTATGGTTTGTTACTATGGAAATTAGGCAGATGGCACGCGGTAACTATCGGATGTGTTGGCTTGTCGATATTGTCATTAACTGTTTACGGACTTACTTATAAAGCAAAATCTAAAAAATAGAAAGCACAAACTGATAAAAAATTAATTTGTAAATTTGCGTTCAATTAAAAAATCACAACAATGGAAAACGGAATATACGCTAAATTCAACACTAGTAAAGGTTCAATTTTAGTAAAATTAGCACATGAGTTAGCACCAGGAACCGTAGGGAATTTTGTAGCGCTTGCAGAAGGAAATATGGAAAACAGAGTAAAGCCTCAGGGGCAAAAATTCTATGACGGTTTAACTTTTCACAGAGTTATTCCAGATTTTATGATTCAGGGTGGCTGTCCTAAAGGATCAGGAATGGGAGATCCGGGATACAAATTTGATGATGAATTTCACCCAAGCTTAAAACATGATCGTCCAGGGATATTGTCTATGGCCAATTCAGGACCAGGGAGTAACGGATCTCAATTTTTTATCACGCACGTCCCAACTCCATGGTTAGATAATAAGCATTCTGTTTTTGGACATGTTGTAGAAGGTCAGGATGTTGTAGATGCAGTTGCTCAGGGTGATGCTCTTGAAACATTAGAGATTATCAGAGTAGGTGAAGAAGCTCAAAAATGGAACGCTATAGAGGCTTTTGTTGGTTTAAAAGGTGCCCGTCTAAAACGTGAAGCGGCTTTAAAAGCTGAATCTGAGGCAAAAATGGAACAGTTAGCTGCCGGTTTTGATAAAACAGAAAGCGGTTTGCGTTATAAAATGATTCAAAAAGGAGACGGTAAAAAAGCAGAAGCCGGAAAAACAGTTTCTGTACATTACGAAGGCTCATTAGAAAACGGAAAAGTTTTTGATTCTTCTTACCCTAGAAAAAAACCAATCGAATTTAAATTAGGAATGGGCCAGGTTATCGAAGGATGGGATGAAGGGATTGCTTTATTGCAGGTTGGAGACAAAGCCCGTTTTGTAATACCATCAGATTTAGCGTATGGACCAGGCGGTGCTGGTGGTGTAATTCCTCCGCATGCAACTCTTATTTTTGACGTAGAATTAATGGATGTAAAATAAAATATATTTTATTATTTAAAAATTTCCCATTCGTTTTCCGGATGGGATTTTTTATGTTTTTTCTAAACAAATTATATTCATTTATAACTGTAGAAAGTGATGAAGTAATTGTAAATGAAACTATTACTAAAATATTTTGAATATAAAAAACACCTTCATGCATGAGGTGTTTTAAAAATTAATAACTGGATGCTATTAGTATTATTTACTTCAATTATTTTTAATGTTTTTATTCAGGCAGGAAATTCCCAGTTTACCTGATCGTTTTCTTTAAACCCAATAACAGCAACGCTTAAAGGTGTCAAAATGATGTTTTTCTTTCTTGTACATTTGCTAAAGAAGGCAAAACAATTTAGTAGTTTATTTCCATTTAATGTTACAGCCTATGCTTGGTTTTTGAATTTCATTTAAGCTTCTGTTATAAATCAAAGCATCAATGGCGCTTCGTAGATCGTTTCCGCTTAACGGTATTCCGTTTCCGGGTCTCGAATCATCTAACTGACCTCTGTAAAACAAACGGTTTTGGCTGTCAAATAAATAAAAATCGGGTGTACAGGCTGCATCATAAGCTTTTGCAACTTCCTGTGTTTCATCAAATAAATACGGAAAATCAATTCTGTTTTTCAAAGCAAATTCAGTCATCTTTTCAGGGGAGTCCTCAGGATATTTTTCAAAATCATTGCTGGAAATTGCAATAATCCCAATTCCCTGAACCCGATAATCATTGGCAATCATCACGATTTCGTTAATAACATGAAGTACAAATGGGCAGTGGTTGCACATAAAAATGACAAGCGTGCCCTTTGGTCCTTTTAAATCCTCAAAAGAAAATTCATTATTTGAATTAGTATCTTTTAGAATGAAGTCTGGAGCAATAGTTCCAAGAGGAATCATATTTGAAGGTGTTCGTGCCATTTTCTAAGAATTAGTTGGTCAAAAATAACTTATAATTCTTAAAAGAATGTGTACTACTGTAAAATATATCCAAAGAAGTTTTACGTACAAGTAAAGTTCTTTGGATATAAAATTAATTTTTTAGGAATTTAGAAAGTTGAGCAAATCCTGATTCAATCGGTCTTTTTCTGTGTAAAATAAACCATGAGGAGCTCCTTCATAGACTATAAAAGTACTGTTGGGTATAGCTTCAGCAGTTTTCTGTGAGCTCACTTCTATTGGAACATTTTTATCGTCATCTCCATGAATAATCAGTGTTGGAACTTTTATAGTGTGTAGCTCATCTCTGAAATCGGTATTCGATAGAGATTCTGCGCATTTTAGTGTTGCTCTTGGAGAAGCTGCAGCACACAGATTTCTGTAATACTCCAATAAAGGTGTACTTAATGGTTTGTTGATTATATTGACTCCAAAAAAAGTCTTCCCAAAATTTTCAAGAAATCCTATTCTGTCCTCTCTGATTGCGGCTGCGGTTGCTTCACCTTTTTCTTTTGGGCGACCTTCAGGATTGTCATCTGTTTTTAGAAGAAAAGGAATAATGGATGAAATTAAGGCTGCTTTTGTAACGCCTTTTCCTCCATGACGGCTAAAATAGCGTACTACTTCACCACCTCCCATAGAAAAACCAACTAGAGTCACATTTTCTAATTGAAGCTGTTCGATAATTTCTTTTAAATCATCCGTCATGGTATCATAATCATAACCATCCCACGGCTGCGAAGATTTTCCAAAACCACGGCGATCATATGTGATAACCCTAAAGTTATTCTGAACTAAAAATTCAATTTGGTATTCCCACATATCACCCGAAAGCGGCCATCCGTGCACTAAAAGAACGGGCTTACCTTTTCCGTAATCTTTCACATAAAGTTTTACATTCTGGGCAGTTTCAATATATTTATCGGTGTTTTGAAGTTGGATATCAAATTCGGAATCTCTAAGAGTCGGACTGGCATTTATGATACTATTTTCCATTATACATTTTTTATGTTGACTTAAATAATTTGATTTGTAAAATTAAAAGCAAACGTCAAAAAACGTTTATAGAATTAGTGTCATTTAATTACAAAATTAATAGGTTTGCAAATCTTATAAGAAAAAAAAGTGGATTTAACCTGGAGTGAATTTGAAAGAACCGACATGCGTATTGGAACCATAGTCGATGTAAATGATTTTCCTGAAGCAAGAAAACCGGCCTATCAGCTTACGATTGATTTTGGTTGCGAAATTGGTATTCGAAAATCATCGGCACAAATTACAAAACGATACCAAAAGCAAGATCTGCTGAATCGGCAAATTGTGGCTGTTGTAAATTTTCCTAAAAAACAAATAGGGAAATTTATGAGTGAATGCCTGGTACTGGGTGCTGTAGGCGAGGAGGGAGACGTTATTTTATTAGCTCCCGATTTTAAAATAGAAAATGGTCTCAGAATAGGATAAAGGTTAGTATTCAAAACCGTAGTATACAGTGATCACTTTTTTAGTATTCAGTTTTAAATTTCGACAAATAAAGGTTAGTTTTTAAGCTGAATACTAAAATTCTGATTACTGATCACTTTTATCTAATTTTTTCAATCAATTGCTGTAAAATCGCCTGACCTTCTTCCCAGTATTTTAAATCAGAATCAGAGTTGATGTGTCCTTGCTGCCCCACATTTACAAAATCGCTGCCCCACATTTTTGCAAAATACTGTTTTCTTTCAAAAGAAGCGTAAGGATCATTTTCGCTCGCGACAACTATTGAAGGAAAAGGCAATTGATAAAGTGGCATTGGTGAAAAATTTCGAACAACATCTGGTGTGTGCTCCGGTGAATCAACATCTGCGGGAGCCACTAATAAAGCACCGATTATATTTTTGTTTGAATTGGTTTCTGCCCAATGTAATACCAAAGAAACTGCGAGACTGTGTGCAACTAAAATCGTTGGATTTTCAAGTTTTGAAACTTCTTCATTTAAGCGTGTAATCCAGTCTTCCCGAACAGGCTCCTCCCAGTCGTCCTGAATCAGCCGAATTGAATTTTTGAATTTTTCGTGCCAAAAGGTCTGCCAGTGTTTTTCACCGGAATTTCCGAGTCCCGGTAGAATTAATAGTTGAGTCTCCATTGCCGTGGATTTTTTTAATAATTATTTTTTAGGCTGTTTTTCTTTTACAACTCGGTTTACTTCGTTCACCAGTAATGGAAAACCGGGTTCGGTCATGCCATGGCCGTATCCATCCAGTTCAAAAAGTTTTGTTTGCTTATGCCCAACAAGTTTCATCATCCTTTCCATGTATGCGTTTTCTTCATAACGTCCCAACATTTCTAATTCGCGATCTCCGGTAATTAACAAAACAGGAGCAGCATCTGAACGAACATGAAATAAAGGGGCAAAAGTATCAATTGTGGATTGTTTTTCGGGAATTCCGTTTTCTCGTCTGATTTCAAAATGTGTGATGCATTGACTGCTAAACGGAATTAATCCTGCGATTTTATTGGCATCAATGCTTTCTTTTTGCAGCCATTTTTTATCCAAACCAGTCATTAATGTAAGATAAGCTCCTGCAGAATGTCCTGAAACAAAAATTGAGGATGTATCACCTCCATAGCCCGCAATGTTATTAAAAGCCCAGGCGATAGCTGCTGCCGCATCTTCAATACATTTTGCTGCTTTTACTTTTGGAGATAATCTGTAATTAACCGCAATAATTGCAAAACCTTTATTTTTTAACGCCTCCGGAATTTCTTTGCTTCCGCCGGTTAATCCGCCTCCGTGAAACCAGACTATGGTGGCAAAATCCTTAGTGTTTTTTGGATAATAAATATCTAAAACACATCTTTCATTGATATAGGAATCAGATTTATTGGCTGCTGCAGTATAATATTGAATATTTTGTTTTATCTCATATTCTGATTTCTGAGCAAAAGTAGAAAATCCAACAATAAGCAAACTAAGTAAAAATGCTAGCTTTTTCATATACATTAGTTATTCAATTTTAAAATCACCTTCCAGTCCATTTTCAGCATGGGAAGCAATCCAGACTTTAAAATCACCCGGTTCTGTTTTCAGTTCCATTTTATCATTATAAAAAGCAAGGTCTGAAACAGGAATTGAAAAGTTTACTGTTTTAGATTCTTTAGGCTTTAATTCGATTTGTACAAAATCTTTAAGCTCTCTGACAGGTCTGACAATACTTCCTGTAATATCACGAACGTATAATTGAACAGTTTCGGTTCCTGTATGGTTGCCTGTATTGGTAATAATAGCAGAAACGTTTAACTTTTCGGTGTTATTATTTTTTAAGATTTTTTTCTCGATTTTTAAATCATTATAGGAGAAAGTGGTGTAACTCAATCCAAATCCAAAAGGAAACTGTGGCTTGTAACCTGCATCCAGATAATGCGAATTGTTTCCTAAAGAACTTTGCCAGGCTTCGACAGGAATATCCTGAATTGCAACAAAAGTTTGTGGATCAGCTGGTCTTCCTGTGTTTGGATGATTGTAATAAACAGGAATCTGGCCTGCTTCTTTTGGCCAGGTTACGGGCAGTTTTCCTGATGGGTTTACCAGCCCCATTAATATATCTGAAATTGTGGGACCTGCCATGGTTCCTGGATGCCAGGCCATAATGAATGCATTGACTTTTGGTAAAACGGCTCCCAGAGTTATCGGCCTTCCTGCCATTACGATTAATACGATTGGTTTCCCGGTTTTTTGTAATTCGGATATTAATTTCTCTTGTAAACCGGGTAAATTGATATTTGCCCGTGAATGTGCTTCCCCTGAAAGAATGGCTTCTTCTCCTGCGAAAAACAAAATGACATCTGATTTTTTAGCTGCTGTCATTGCGGATGTAAATCCTTCTTCAGATAATGAGCGGCTATGTGAAAGTCCGGAAGCATAAAATACATTATTTTCTCCAAAACTATTTTGTAAAGCTTTAAGTGGGGTTTGGGAATCTTCCTTATTTCCATCGAAAATCCAAGTACCCAATTGTTCTCTGGGAGCATCTGCCAAAGGTCCGATTACAGCAATTTTTTGATTGGGTTTTAATGGTAAAACTGAGTTTTCATTTTTTAATAAAACACAGCTTTTGGCAGCAGCAGTTTTGGCAACTGTTAAGGCATCGGTATTTAGAAGTGAAAACTTTTCACGATCTTTAAAATAAGGGTTTTCAAATATGCCTGCTCTGAATTTTATTCTCAAAATATTACGAACCATTTCGTCTAATTGTTTTTCAGAAATTTTTTTTTCAGCAATTAGAATTTTCAAATGATTCGCATAAGATAAACTTGTCATTTCCATATCCAGTCCGGCTGAAGCAGATTTAAGCGCGGCGTCTTTTTCATCGGCTGCAAAACCATGTGGAATCATCTCAGTAACCGAATTCCAGTCGCTCACTACAAAACCTTCATATTTCCATTCTTCACGTAAAATTTTTTTCAGTAAAAAACTGTTCCCTGAAGCCGGAATTCCGTTAAGGTCATTAAAAGAACTCATGAAAGTTGCTGCACCTGCTTTTGCTGCCGACTCAAAAGGTTTCAGATACACATTTCGAAGTAAGGATTCAGACATACTTACGGTGTTGTAGTCTCTGCCTCCTTCTGCAGCACCATAAGCTGCAAAATGTTTTGCACAGGCCAATATCTGCCCGGGAACAGAAGGGTCATCTCCCTGAAATCCTCTGATGTATGCAGTTCCTAATCTGGATGCCAATAAAGGATCTTCACCCGGAGATTCAGCGATTCTTCCCCAGCGGGCATCTCTGGCAATATCGACCATCGGGGCAAATGTCCAGCTGATACATCTTGAATAGGATTCATTAGCCGCAATTTTTGATGTTTTTTCGACCAGTTCCATGTCCCATGATGCAGCTAATCCTAAGGGAATTGGGAAAATGGTTTTGTATCCGTGAATAACATCTCTGCCGAATAATAACGGAATGTGTGTCGGGCTTTCCTCAACAGCAATTTTTTGTATTTGAAGAACGAGATCAGGATCGGTAAGGTTTAAAATGGCTCCAACCAATCCCATTCGGACTTCTTTTTTAAGTTCTTCAGACAATCCTTTACTACGGCTGGAAGTTCCTTTCAGGCACGCCTGACCGATTTTTTGTTCTAAAGTCATTCCTTTTATGACTTTGTCTATCTTTTTCTCAATATTTAAATCTGATTTTTGGCTATACGAAACTGTGTTTATCCAGAGAGGAAATAATAAACAATAAAGCAATCTTGTGGTTAATGTTTTCAAGGTTAGTGGTTTTTGATTTAAATATATAAAAAAAGTCCAAAATGCAAAGCATATTGGACTCGTACTTTTGGAAAGTTATATTATATTAAATATCGTCAAAATCGATATCTGTAAAGCTTGATCTTTGCCCTTCAGTTTTATCAGAGCTGTATTCTTTTTTAAAATCTTTTTGATGTCTTTCAGATATTACTTCTTCACCTTTGTGGTTTAATACATAAGAAGTCATTTCGTCTAAAATTTCAGCGAATGAGCTAAAATCTTCCTTATACAAATAGATTTTGTGTTTTTTAAAATGAAAAGAACCATCCTCTTCAGTAAATTTTTTGCTTTCAGTAATCGTGATATAATAATCGTCAGCTTTTGTAGCTCTCACATCAAAGAAATAAGTTCTTCTTCCTGCTCGTAATACTTTAGAAAAAATCTCTTCTTTTTCTAACATGTCGTTTTCTCTCATAATACGTTCTATCATTTTGGAATTAATAGTACTCAAAAATCATAAAAAATTATCTATTACGCAACATTTAAAGTAATTCTTTTTCCGAAAGTTGTTTTAAATATAATGCTGAATAGTAGCCTTCCTGATTTATTAATTGATTATGAGAACCTTGTTGAATGATTTGCCCGTCTTCTAATATAATAATTTTGTCAGCATTTTTTGCAGACGATACACGATGACTTACGATTATGGTCGTTTTGTTTTTGCAGATTTCAAATAAATTATTCAAAATAGTTTCTTCGGTTTCGGTATCAACTGCTGAAAGGCAGTCGTCAAAAAGTAAAATGGCAGGATCTTTAATAATCGCCCTGGCAATAGAAACACGCTGTTTTTGTCCGCCCGAAAGCGTGATGCCTCTTTCACCTAAAATGGTGTCATATTGTTTATTAAAAGCGATAATGTTGTCATGAACCACTGCATTTTTTGCTGCCTCAATTACTTCTTCATCGGTTGCATTCTGATTGCCGAATTTGATATTATTTTTAATAGTATCCGAAAACAAAAAGGCATCCTGAGGAACAATTCCGATGTGGTTTCTTAAGTCATTTAAATTTAAAGTGCTGATTTCATTGCCGTCAATCGTAATTTTTCCTTCGGTTACATCGTATAAACGTGAAATTAAAGATAGTATAGTTGATTTTCCGGAACCGGTTTTTCCTAAAATAGCCAGTGTTTCACCTTTTTTGACTGAGAACGTTACATTTTTTAAAGCTTCAATATTAGTGTCCTGATAAGTAAAACTAACATTTTCAAAAGCAATCGATCCTTGTATATCGGATGAACCCAGATTGGTATTTTTGATTTCAGGTTCAATTTTAAGGAATTCATTCAAACGTTTTTGAGAAGCTTCTGCCTCCTGTACCATTGATGAAACCCACCCTAAAGAAGCAACAGGCCATGTAAGCATATTGACGTATAAAATAAATTCGGCAATGGTTCCTATATTTGGGATACTTCCGTTGATGTACATAACCCCTCCAAAATAGATTACAACCAGATTACTGATTCCGATAAGGGCAATCATCAAAGGGCCAAAAAGTGATTGCACTCTCGCCAGACTTAAACTTTTGCTTTTGCTTTCGTCAGACAAGGCAATCATGTTGTTCTGGTGCTGATTTTCTAACGAGTAAGCCTTGATAACCCTGATTCCGGAAAATATCTCCTGCGTAAAACTGGAAACTTTTGAAAGATATTGCTGGAAAGTAGTGCTTCGTTTGTTGATTTCTGAACTCAACTTAAAAATACAATAAGACAAAACAGGCAGGGGGAGAAGAGTGTATAAAGTCAAAAGCGGCGAAACGTTATACATATATATAATAACAATCGTAAAACGTATAAAGGTGTTGATCGTGTACATTACAGCAGGTCCAACATACATACGGACTTTTGAAACATCTTCGCTGATACGGTTCATCAAATCGCCGGTTCTGTTTTGTTTGTAGAAATTCTGGGAAAGGTTCTGGTACTGGCTGAAAACCTCATTTTTTAAATCAAATTCAATATGACGCGACATTACTATTAAAGTCTGACGCATTAAAAAAGTTAAGAATCCTGCCACAATTGCGCTTCCTATGATTAACAGTACATTATGAACTAAATCCTGCTTGTAATATCCAATAATTATTGAAGATTGTTGATCTGCATCTGATAATTTTAAGAATTTTTCAATTGTATCAAAAGACTGGCTAACCAGCTTTGGAGTGAATAAGAAAAATATTTGTGCGATTATAGTGATTAAAATCCCAAAAGAAAAACTGTATTTGTACTTAATGAAATATTTGTTTAAATAGCTTAATTCTTTCATTTTTTTAAGAAATGTGATGTTGAATTGATTTAAAATTTTGAATTATTATGAATTAAAAGTATAATAAATTGCAATTTACTCAAAACAATTATATTGTAAAATTATTAATTTAAAGTTTAAAAATTAGCGCATATTCATTTTTTATGTATGTTTGAGTTGTCTTTTTGACGAATTCATAATTTTAACTAAATAACATTAGCGCTATGGATGCAACTTTCGCAACTGGAAAGGAACTTCAAAAAATAGATCCTGTTTTTGGTCAGTTATCTTTTAACGATCACGAACAAATTGTATTTTGCAATGACAAAGATACAGGTTTAAAAGCAATTATTGGTATTCATAATTCGGTTATGGGACCGGCTTTAGGAGGTACGAGAATGTGGAATTATGCTACTGAATGGGAAGCTCTCAACGATGTTTTAAGGCTTTCAAGAGGGATGACTTATAAATCTGCCATTACCGGACTTAATATTGGAGGAGGTAAAGCGGTTATTATGGGTGATGCTAAAACGCAGAAAACGCCTGAGCTGATGCGCAAGTTTGGTGAATTTGTCCATTCTTTAAGCGGAAGATACATTACAGCTGAAGATGTTGGAATGGAAACAAAAGACATGGATACTGTTAGGGATGTTACGCCTTATGTTACGGGTATTTCCGAAGAAAGAGGCGGTTCAGGAAATCCTTCACCTGTTACAGCTTATGGTGTTTATTTAGGAATGAAAGCTGCTGCTAAAAGTCAGTTTGGTTCTGATGTTTTAGACGGTAAAAAGGTTTTAGTTCAGGGAATCGGACACGTGGGGGAAACTTTGGTTGAATATTTAACGAAAGAAGGAGCACAGGTTGTAATCACTGATATTAACGAAGAAAAACTATATCAGGTTGCTCAAAAATACAACGCTTCAATTTATACAGGACAAGATTTATATACGGCTGATGTTGATATCTATGCACCATGTGCAATGGGAGCAACAATCAATGACGCTACGATTGAAAAAATCAAGGCAAAAGTGATTGCGGGTGCTGCCAACAATCAATTAGCAGATGAAAACGTTCACGGTGCCAGATTACAGGAAAGAGGAATTTTATATGCTCCTGATTTCTTAATCAACGCAGGTGGAATCATCAATGTTTATGCAGAATTAGCGCACTATGGAAAAGCTGAAATTATGAGTAAAACCGAAAATATCTACAACACAACTTTAGAAATTATCGATTTTGCTGCAAAAAATGGCTTAACTACGCATAAAGCAGCCCTTACAATTGCTCAGGACCGTATCGATCAGAGAAAAATCGAGAACGCTAAGTAATTAGTGGTCATTGTTTGCTCTTGTTCAGTTCGTGAGTTGATATTTAAAGATTTATAATGAAAAAAAGTCTCATTTTAGTTTTACTGAATTGAGACTTTTTGTTTTCAATAACAGAAAACTAAAATAATTGAATACAGAATACTTTCTCTACGCCTTCCCGAAATAAACGTTTTTTTAATATATATAATTTTAAAATACGCTTCAAAAGTTATATTTTTGCAGACTAATTTTTAAAAGTTCTTACAAGGTGGTAAATAGAAGACACTTACGCGTTAAAGTCATGCAATCCATTTATGCAATGCATCAAAGCGGTTCTGATAATCTGGAAAAAGAAGAAAAATTTCTTTTTTACAGCATCGATAATATTCAGGATTTATATCTTATAATGCTTTCTTCACTGATTGAAATTTGCAAAAAAGAAGCTGTTTTTTTACATCTTTCAAGCAAAAAACATCTTGCAACTGCAGCAGAACGTAATCCTAACGAAAAATTTATCAAAAACAAAATTTTTCAGCTTTTGGCAGAAAGCAACTCTCTTAGCATTGCTTTAGAAAATCGTAAAATCAACAACTGGTCTTTAAACGATGATTATATCATTTTACTTTTAAATGATATTAAAGCAAGTGACATTTACAAAAAGTACATGGGCAATAATGTGAATACATTTGAGGAAGACAGGCAATTTGTAATTGATTTGTTTGAAAATGTTATTGTTCCTAATGAAAAACTGTACGAGTATCTGGAAGACGATAAACTGACTTGGGTTGATGATATTCCGGTTGTAAATACACATATCGTAAAGCAGTTGAAAGCAATCAAAACAGAAGATCCGGATGACTTCAGGGTTCCGAAATTGTACAAGGATGTTGAAGATAAGGATTTTGCTAAAGATTTGTTCAGACGTACCGTTTTAAATGAAGCCGTTTTAGCAAAAGAATACGATGATAAAACACCAAACTGGGATAGCGAAAGAATTGCAGAAATAGATACAATTATTTTAAAAATGGCCATTTGCGAATTTTTGAAATTTCCTTCCATTCCGGTAAAAGTAACGCTGAACGAATATTTAGAAATTGCGAAAGAGTATTCTACACCAAAAAGCAGTATTTTTATCAACGGAATTTTAGATAACCTTGTTAAAGAACTTACCGCTAATAAAAAGATGGTTAAGGTTGGAAGAGGATTAATGTAATTTGAAAATAAAATAATAAATTCCAATGTCACTCTGAGCGGAGTCAAAGAGCAAAAAAAACAATATTTTTAAATATAAATCAAAAACAGAATTTAATTATGGGACAATTAGGTCAATTTGCGCCATTTCTTTTAATGTTTGTGGTAATCTATTTCTTCATGATCAGACCACAGCAAAAAAGAGCAAAAAACGAAAAAGAATTTGAAAACAGCCTAAAAGTAGGCGACAAAATAATTACTAAAAGTGGTTTCCATGGTAAAGTTGTAGAGCTTGCAGAAACTACAGTTGTAATCGAAACAATGTCAGGAAAATTGAAATTAGAGCGTTCTGCTATCTCTATGGAAATGAGTGCTTCTCTGAATGCTAAAAAAGCATAAGTTTTTCAAAATTTTAAAAATATTAAATCCCAAATTCCAATTTTAAAACTGGAGTTTGGGATTTTTTTGTGCTCGATTTTGTCATTCCGAGGAACGAGGAATCTTCGTAAGTAGCTCCGCAATCTATATCGACAATCTTTGTAGAGTTTTTCGCGGAAATTCCTCGTTCCTCAGAATGACAAAAAAACAAAACCTTTATCAGTTTATAACTTTGATAAAGGCTTCGTATAAGTTTGGAATTTGAAATTTCAATCTTGGAATTTCTAAATTTTATCTGTATTTATCATTCAACCCCACATTTCCTAATATCATCGGAATCACTTTTTCTATTCTGGATAGTTTAGTTTTTTCCTGCTTAGCCGATTCAATATATTCTAAAAACTCATATTGCTTGTAAGGAGAAAACTTAGCGAAAGCTTCTTTTAAGGCTGGGTTTTGTGTCATTTCTTTTTCCAGAAGCTCAGAAACTATTACCTCTTTTTTGGAAGGCTTGATGACTTTTCCCTGTTTCTCGTTTTCAATAGCCTCTTGAATGTATTCTAATACTTCATTTTCATTGACTTCATCTTTCGAAGTAAAACGCCATTGACGCAGAGATTTTGTTAGATTCTCCTGAGCATTTATCAGTTTCTTTTTTTCGTCTTTCAGGAAAACTCCGTTGAAAAACCAAATGGCAAAATAATCTTTAAATCCGCCAAGACCGATTACGTTTTTCTTTTCATAAACATAAACCTGGCCGCCCCATTTTGTGGTTTCGGTCAGTCCGGTTTTGTCAATGATCGATTTTAGGAAAAGTAATTCTTCCTCCCATTGATCTCCGTATTTCCAAATGCCTTTATTTTCGGATTTCGATTCCAATTATCTTTTTCTTTTAGTTTTTTCATGAGCATTAAAAATTCCCGGAATCGCAGTAAGTTCCGCAATTTTTACAATCACGTCAGTTGCTTTTTGAATGCTCTCTGCAGGAACATATTCGTATTTCCCGTGAAAGTTGTGACCGCCTGCGAAAATGTTTGGACAAGGTAATCCCATATACGATAATTGAGAACCGTCTGTTCCTCCGCGAATCGGTTTGATGATTGGTTTGATATTCAGTTCACGCATTGCTTTCTCTGCAATATCGACAATATGTTTTACAGGAAGCACTTTTTCTTTCATGTTATAATACTGATCTTTAACTTCAGTAATTACAATATCTTCGCCATATTGCTTAGCGAATTTTTTATTGAATTTTTTGGCAATCTTTTCAATTAATTCTTTTCGTTTTTCGAATTTTTTTCTGTTATGGTCGCGGATAATCAATTCTAAAACAGTTTCTTCAATTGTTCCTTTTATATGATGAACATGGAAAAAACCTTCATAACCTCTGGTTTCCTGTGGTGTTTCTCCTTTTGGAAGTTCGTTGATGAAATCATTTGCAATCAGCATCGAATTGATCATTTTTCCTTTGGCATACCCAGGGTGAACGCTTTTTCCTTTGAAGGTAATTTTGGCTCCGGCAGCATTAAAGTTTTCATATTCCAGTTCACCAATCTGGCTACCGTCCATGGTGTAAGCCCATTGTGCTCCGAATTTTTCAACATCAAAATGATGCGCTCCTCGGCCGATTTCTTCATCAGGAGTAAAACCAATCCTGATTTTTCCGTGTTTAATTTCCGGATGCTGAATCAGATATTCCATTGCTGAAACAATTTCAGTAATTCCGGCTTTATCATCAGCTCCCAGCAAAGTTGTTCCATCAGTTGTGATGATGGTCTGACCTTTATACTGCAATAAATCCTTGAAGTAATTTGGAGATAAAATGATGTTTTTTTCCGCATTCAGAACAATATCTTTTCCGTCGTAATTTTCAACTATTTGCGGTTTTACATTCGCTCCGCTAAAATCCGGAGAAGTGTCAAAATGGGAAACAAATCCAATGGTTGGTACTTCATGCTCAACATTGCTTGGCAGGGTTGCCATAATATATGCTTTGTCGTCTATAGAAACATCTTCCAGGCCAATCCTTTTTAGTTCTTCAACTAATTTATTGGCAAGATTCCATTGTTTTTCTGTACTTGGTGTTGTTTGTGAATTTGGGTCTGATTCGGTATCAATTGTTACATAACTGATAAAGCGATCTATGATGTGTTGCATTTTTTTAAATTTTTAGCAAATATAGAAAAAAACCTGCCGTAAAATTTAGCTCTCAATATCTGAATTCATAAAAAAAGGGACTCTGTAAAGAATCCCTTAAGGTATTTTAAGTTTGTTATTTACTTTTTACGCATCTAAAACCAACATGGTTAGCAGCAGATCTAATTTCGCCTTTTCCTCTGGTTCCGACCATGTATCGGGTACAATATTGATCGGTACATAAAAATGAACCGCCACGGTGTACACGTTTTACTTCAGAAGGATCGCCTGGATCATAATAAGCATCAGGACCCTGAGGATTTCTTACTGTTTTTCCACTTTCTGCTAATGAGTTGTAGTAATCAACACTGTACCAGTCATGTACCCATTCCCATACATTTCCTGCAATATCGTACAAACCATAAGCATTTGGCGCGTATTGCTTTGTTGGAGCGATTCCTTTAAATCCGTCTTCACCGGTATCGCCATCTTTTATAGGGAAATGTCCCTGATAAATATTGGCCTGATATTTTCCGTTTGGTTTTAAGTTATTTCCCCACGCGTACAGATTTCCTGATTTACCTCCTCGTGCTGCAAATTCCCATTCTGCTTCTGTTGGAAGTCTTTTTCCTGCCCATTTTGCGTAAGCTTCAGCATCTTCGTAAACGACATGTACTACCGGATATTTTTCTTTTCCTTTGATCGAACTTTGCGGACCTTCCGGATGCCTCCAGTCAGCGCCTGGTTCGTAACGCCACCACTGAAGAAAATTATTCAGGTTGACTGCTGATGATGTTGGGGTAAAGACGACAGAACCTGTTATCAAATCTTCTTCGTTTGCAGTTGGAAACTCCTCTTTAGTTGGTTTTTGTTCTGCCACTGTTACGTATCCTGTCGCTTTTACAAACTTCTCAAATTCTTCGTTCGTTACTTCAGTTTCGTCCATATAATAACCATCAACATAAACGCGATGAATAGGGGCTGCATCTTTTGTAACGCCTTTTATACTGCATAAACTTTCATCTTCAATATTAGAACCCATTGAAAATTCTCCGCCGGGAATCCATACCATGCCTTCGGGAGCTTTTCCGGCAGGTTTAGTTTTGTTTTCAATAGTTGGTTTAAATGCATTCGCTTCAGTTGTGACCGGAGTATTATGACATTCCTGTATTACAGTTTCTTTTTTAGGTTTATGAACTAATTTAGTGTAACCAAATGCAATTGAAATAATGGATATTGTAAGTATACCGAAAATCCAAAAGGTTTTATTTTTCATTCTGTTAGTTTTAAATGCAATATTGTTAAGAGGACAATAAAAATATAAAAAAGAATGTTATGAATTCTATTTATTTTATAGAATTTATAGTGTATTTTTAGCTTTCTTTTTCAACCGAAACAACTTCATATTTATCCTTTCCATCGACTTTTACCGGCTGATAATAAGTTTCGCCAAACTTTACATATTTTACATCACCAATGGTTACTTCTTCGCCACCTTCAGGTAAATTATCAACAACTGTTCCTGCTGTTGGAGCCACAACGGTATATTTGCCTCCGTCTTTTTCGTAGTATGTTCCTCCATAATAATAATTGTTTACTGTTCCGGTATTTACTGTTTCAGCTCCGCTTGGAATATTGTTTACTGTACCTCCAACTGGTGCAGGAACAGCTGTGTAACCTCCATTTGTTGAAGTGTACCAAACGCCCTGGTCATAATGATATTTATTGTTTTCTACACTTACAATAATAGCCGTGGTTGCAAGTGTTGCTACAAAAAAGCCCCAGGGATGCCAAACAGGTCCCCAATAAAAAGGTCTGTAAGGACGTGGATAGTATGGATGGTAAGAATTATATCTGTACCCCCCATGTATGTAAGGCGGGCGAACATAAGGTCTTGGGCCAGGTCTTACAACTGTGTTACGATTGTTGCGGACATGAACACTATTGTTAACATTAATATTGACATTGTTTTTATTTCTATTTACTGTATTACCGCTTATTTTGGTGTTTTTATTGCCTACTTTATTTCTGTTTACAGTATTTGAATTTCTGTTATTGGTTATGTTTTTCTTTCCAATATTAGAATTTCCTTTAGCAGGCTTATTTATCTTAGTTCCTGAATTCTTAGAACCTGGTCGGGTTGCAACAGAATTGTGGTTTGCAGGCCTTGATTGTGCAGCTGGTCTTGATTTTACGGCTGGTCTTGATTGTGCAGCTGGTCTGGAATGTGTTGCAGGTCTGGCGCCACCGCCACCAGCTCCATGAAAACCGCCTCGTCCACGTTGCGCATAACTATCTATTGAAATCATAAAAAGTGATCCGACAAAAAGCATACAGATCGTTTTTCTAAGTGTTGTGCTTATGTTTTTCATTTTCAGAATTTTAGTTTTATAAAGTTATTAAAAAAAAAGGATTTCTTATTGAAATTTAACGAAATTTCGTTATAGATTTCTCTTAGCTTATAATGAAATGTCCCATTGTATTCTAAATCGCCAACCTTGTTCTAATGGCAATGTTTTGTCCTGAAAACTAAAATAAGATACCTCTGAGGTAAGTTTATTTTTATGTCCTTTGAAAAACCAGTTAAAAGTAATTGTTGTTTCTTCCTGAAGGTTTTCTCTTATTGAATTGTCAGGACGATAAGCTGCATGCCTTCCTGCCATTTCTAAATGTTCTGGCCACCACTCAAAGGCGTTGTGAAAGAAATAACCTGCCTGAACATAATAACCTTTCATTATAGTGGTGCTATTGTTGCTTATTTTATCGATGATTTCTTTATTATGCAATTCGCTTTGCCAGGAAAAACCACGATACATAAAAGCAGTTTCCAGATTCCATTGGTTTACTCTGTACTGACCCGGCAGACCATCTTCAAACCCGTCTAAAGAACCGCCTCCGGCTTGAGAAAATCGGGTGTAAGGGCTTCTGTTTGTTATTGCTGAAAAGGCAATAATTGGGGTTGGTTTTTCATGAAATTCCAAATCACAACCTTCAAAATCAAGAAATCTTCCTAAAAAATTCCATTGCATTCTTCCAAAATACATGAGATGATTGTCATCATTTGAAGTGCTTCCTCTACCAGTTCCTGTTAAGGCAGCAAACCAATAGTTAAAATCGGCGATCCCTTTTCCTTTTAAATGACCATAAACTTCAGCACCTAATTCTCTGTCAACCGTAAAAGGACGGTTAATAAGTGATCTTTCAGCCATTTGCTGCTCGCCGCTACTAATAAAACGTTCACGTGTAAATTCGGTTTTCCATTGGCCAACTTTAAAACTCAGCCATTCCCATTTTTCAATCATTATTCTAAAATCAAGTAAATTGGACTGACTTAATTCATATTCCCAATAATATTTTAGCCAGGGTTCAAATGCATGACCCCCAACTTTTAGTCTGGCCCGGTTTATTTTAAAAGTAGTTTTTGCATCCTGACTATAATCATCATAAGTTAGGGGATCTGTATCGTAAGGAGTAGAAAAACGAAATTGTAATCTGCTTTGCAACTGAAACAGGAATTTTTTATCTCTGGTCTGTAATTCAATGCCTTTACTTCCATAACGAACATCCATCAATTTAGAGGTGTCTTTTTCCTGTTGTGATATTCCTCTTAAACTGATTAGAAAAAATACAAGCAAAAGAAAAATTTTAGTGTGAATTATTTCTTGTGCGTTAAACATAAGCTTTCCTGATTGTATGATTATCTTACTGCTTTTATATTTCTATTTTCCTCCAAAGCTTTTAGCGATTCCTAAACCCATTCCCCAGCTATCATAAGCATTCCACTTAAAATCATAACTTACAGTACCGAAAATTTCCCAGCCTTTTGGAAGTTCATAACCATATTCTACTCCGGCACGGGTTAAAAAAAAATCCTCTTCTCTGGCAAATTCACCTCCAAATCCCAAAAGAAAGCTCCAGGATTCATTTGGTTTGTAAATTCCCATTAGTGCAGGAGCTATAGGGTAGCTTCTTTCAATAATTTCGTTTTCATCATCGTTGGCATAGACTTTTTCGACTTTAAATTTTTCAATTATAAAATCGGTATGAAGACCAATAGCCCATTTTTCATGAAATTGAAGTGTATAATCTAACCCCCAGGCAGGAAGGCTAAGAACTTCGCGCTGTCCCTCATCATTTCTTCCTTCAAAAACATGGGCATGATTTATTGAAATGCCAATTTGGTGATGTGGACTAAATGATCTTTCAATTTCCTGAGCGGTAATTTTGTTTTGAAATATTAAATAAAAGACAGCTGTTATATAAAATAGTGCTTTCTTGATGTCAATACTGAACATGGTGAAGTTGTTTTTAATAAAAGGAATTAAAAAAGGGTATTTAATGACCGTTTTACTGATTATAAATACCCCATTTTATTGTTTTTATGAAATTACTCTCTTTTCATAATTCTCATAGCTTCTTTGTTAATATCTTCATAGCTTTGTTCGCTAATGTCAACACCCACACCAAGGATTTCACCACCTTTAAAGGTTCCTGGTGTTTTATATTGGCTGCTCACCGCATCACCACTATCAAAGCCAACACAAAGACCGTCTCCGGACAGGGTGAATTTGCCCGGTTGTGTTTTCATAGGACCTTTGGCAACTTCTTTACCATCAATGAATAAATGTCCGGTACCAATTTGTTCTCCGTGTTCTCCGGTTTTTTCTCTTACAAATTCAAAACCAAGAGCATGTTTGCCCGGAGTTAATGTTGATGATGATACAAATGTTTGTTCAGGCTGAATTCCTAAGAAATTATACACATAGTACAATTTGTTGTCTTTGATGAATAACGAATGTCCGCCAAAACGGGATCCGTGTGCAAAAATTACACCTGAAGCTCCCGATTTAATATCTACATCACCCACAATTTTATAAGAGCGCCCACGAACATTTACCGCAACACCTTCAGGAACTGCAGCAGTACCAGGGTAGTAAATATAACGTGTTTTTGGTTTTTCCTGAGAAGGGCGTTCTGCACCGATAATCTCCATAGCCGAACGGTCATCTAATGGTAAAACTAAATTTTTGTCAGCTTCAGCAAACCATGCATCTACTAATTCTTTTAATTTTTCCGGATTCTTTTTAGCTAAATTATTTGCTTCAGCTCTATCTACATCTACATTATACAACTCCCAAACATCTTTGTCAAATTTACCAGTTCCGGTTAATGGAGCATGAACCGCTACTGCTTTCCAGCCATCTTTCCAAATTGCTCTGGTTCCTAACATAGTATAGTACTGAATTTTCTTTTGAGTTGGGCCATCAGGTTTTGCATCAAAAGAATATTTCATGGAAACTCCAGATAATGGGTATTGCGGCACATTATTAAATGTTTTTGGCATTTCTAAACCACAGATGTCTAAAATGGTTGGAACAATATCTGTAGAGTGGTGGTATTGATTACGTACTTCGCCTCTGGCTTTGATTCCTTTAGGCCAGGAAATAATTAAAGGATCACACGTTCCTCCTGCATAATTACTGTAACGTTTGAACATTTTATAAGGGGCTGAGAATGCAGCAGCCCATCCGGTAGGGTAGTGCTCATAGGTGTCCGGACCACCTAATTTGTCAATGTATTTTAAGTTTTCTGCCAATTCATCAGGATATCCGTTAAAGAACTTATTCTCGTTTACAGATCCTGTAGGAGAGCCTTCGCCTGAAGCGCCATTATCGGCAGCATACATAACAACAGTATTTTCAAGCTGACCTGTTTTTTCTAAATAATCAATTACACGGCCTACTTGTGCATCGGTATATTCTGAGAAGCCGGCATATACTTCAGCTAGTTTAGTGAATAATTTTTTCTCGTCAGCACTTAACTTATTCCATGGTTTAACATAATCGGCTGGATTAGATATATTTGGAGGCAAGAAGTTGAAATTAGTGTTTTTTGTTCCTGCCGGCAAAATACCTTTTGAAATCATTCTAGGCAAAACCCACTCTCGGTAAGCATCATATCCAGCATCAAATTTTCCTTTATATTTTGCAATATATTCTTCCGGTGCGTGGTGTGGTGCATGATTAGCTCCGGGACAATACCACATATACCAAGGTTTTGAAGGGTTTGTAGCTTTTTGATCCTTAATATATTCAATAGCTTTATCCGCCAAATCTTTGGATAAGTGATAGCCTTCTTCCGGACTGTAAGGCGCCTCAATAAAATGGTTGTCTTCTACTAAATCAGGGTACCATTGATTGGTTTCTCCTCCTAAGAATCCATAATAGCGATCAAAGCCCATTTGCGTTGGCCATTGTGCTTTGGAACCTCCGGAAGATACATCTTGTTCTGGTACGTTGTGGTTTTTACCAATCCAAAACGTACTCCAGCCAGCTTGTTGTAACACTTGCCCAATTGTAGCACACTGTGCAGGGATTTGTCCGTTAGCGCCAGGGAAACCATCTGCAGTTTCGGTAATAGAAGCCATACCGTTTAAGTGGTGATTGCGTCCAGTTAACAAAGTAGATCGGGTAGGAGAACACAATGCTGTGGTATGCCATTGGGTATAAGTTACTCCGTTATCAGCAATTTTCTGCAAAGTTGGCATGTTAATAGCTCCGCCATAAGGAGACCATGCTGCCTGTCCGGTGTCATCGTATAAAATAAATAATACGTTAGGTGCTCCATCGGGAGCCGATTTTCGGGTGTAGGCGCTCCAATCCGATTTAGAATTTCGAATGTCCAGTTCAATGACTCCCTTGAAATTCTTTTTTACATCCTCCCTCGGGTCTGCTTGTGCAGCTATTTTTGAAACTAATCCAAGAGACAGTAATAAAGACAAAGTCATAATAAAATTCTTGTAATTTAAGTTATTTTTTTTCATGGTAATGGATTAAGCATTTAAATAAAAAAATCCTGAATAAAAAGTTAAGTCTTTCAAAATTAGAGAATAAAAGATAAAACGAGGCCAAAAGCAGATACTAACACGTTTCATTTTATAATTTGCAACTTAAAAAACGGTTTCTTTAAAAATTTGCAACCGTACTTTTTTTGATTTTTAATCTTCATTCTATTATGAACAAAATCGTAAATATTTGTTTTAGATAAAAAAGCGCCATTTTCAAGTTTAATATTTAAATTTGCATCCAAAAAAATAACAACACATTCTTATGTATAAATTGATAATTCGTCCGATACTTTTTTGTTTTGATCCTGAAGAAGTGCATTACTTTACTTTTTCATTTATAAAATTCATTTCAAAAATTCCGGGAGTTACATCGATTATCAAATCTATTTACGAAGTAAAAGACGTTCGTTTAGAAAGAGAAGTTTTCGGAATTAAATTCAAAAATCCCGTAGGACTTGCAGCGGGATTTGATAAAGACGCCAAACTATATAAACAACTTGGAGATTTTGGTTTTGGTTTTATCGAAATCGGAACGGTAACGCCTGTGGGCCAGGAAGGAAATCCAAAAAAACGTTTATTCAGATTAAAAGAAGACCAGGCGATTATCAACCGAATGGGTTTCAATAATGGCGGAGTTCTGGAAGCTGTTGAACGTTTGAAAAAGAATTCAGGAGTTTTGATTGGCGGAAACATCGGAAAAAATAAGGTAACCGATAATGAGGATGCAGTTAAGGATTATATCATTTGTTTTGATGCCCTTTTTAATCACGTAGATTATTTCGTAGTTAATGTAAGTTCGCCAAATACGCCAAATTTAAGAGCTTTGCAGGATAAAGAGCCATTAACGGCCTTGCTTCAGACATTACAAAACAGAAATGTCGAAAAACAAAAAACAAGTACTCAAAAAGTAAAACCAATTCTTTTAAAAATTGCTCCGGACTTAACGGATGAGCAGTTATTAGATATTATTGATATTGTAAAAACTACCCAGATTGCGGGTGTAATTGCTACAAACACAACAATTTCAAGAGATGGTCTGCTGTCTGATAATAAAACAGAAACAGGAGGTCTGTCCGGAAAACCATTAACGAAACGCTCAACAGAGGTAATTCGTTTTCTTTCTGAAAAAAGCAACAAAGCATTCCCGATTATTGGAGTAGGAGGAATTCATTCTGCAGAGGATGCTATCGAAAAGCTTAATGCCGGTGCAAGTTTAGTGCAATTATACACAGGTTTTATTTATGAAGGGCCTGCATTGATAAAAGCAATCAATAAAAAAGTTTTACAACAGCTGTAAAAGAAGTGACTGCATAGCTAAGCCGATCAGTATTGCAATTCCAAAACTGATTAAAGTCCCAATCATTACATATTCAGTAAGTTTTCGGTCTTTGGCTTCTTTTAAATCCCCAAACCTGAAAATAGATTTGGCGGCCAGTAAAAATCCAATGGCTTCGAAGTGTCCGGTCAAAATAAAGCAGATTATAAACAGACGTTCTAAAATGCCAATGTAATTTCCTGCATTGGCAAGCGAATTGTCCTGATGACTGTTCTGACTCTCCGGGCTCCAGATGGAAATAATGGTTTTTATAAAAATAGATGCAGGTTTGGTTACGAGTACAATCCCGGTTATCAGAATCCAGAACCGGTTATCAAATCCATAAAAGTTTAAATTATCATTTTGATAAAGAAACACAACGCCGGTTAAAATCAGAAGATGTGCTATTTGATCGACAACAAACCAAGTTCGTTTGGTTTCGTTTTTCTGAAAATTCAGTTTAATGAGATCTATTATCCCGTGTGTAAAAACAATCAAAACAGCATACGGAATAAAACTGATTTTTCCCACTAATATTACGGTTAAAAATCCGTGAAGCAGAATATGAAGGTATAAATAAATGCTTTTATGCTTATTCGCTTCTTTATGTATTACCCATGAAGTAGGCTGCCAGATAAAATCGCCTAACAAATGTGCCAAAAGCAGTTTTATAAATAAAATCATAATGCAGTAAGTTGTTTTATTTGTTTTCTAAAATACCGGTCTAAATTCAGAACCAGATCAAACTGTGCACGTTTTTGTCTCCTGCTTACAGCAGCCTGATTGATGCCCAGTTTTTGCCCTATTTCTTCCTGTGACAGAGTCGGATTTTCTATAGCTATAGCCACAAATTCAGCCGATTGTGCCAGCCAGCTGTCCATAAAAGTGAGCGCCAGCTGAATCATTAGATTTAGTTTTTCATCTGTTTCATCATTGCCGGTTCGCATAGCCAAAGTAACTTTTTGTTTTTTCAAAGTTTCGAAAAGTTCTCCTGAATGTATAAAAGCAGAACCGTTACTTTCGGATATTTTTTCGGCATTATGAGTCTTATTGCCAAAGCCAATACTCATTCGGGCATCAGATTTTATAGCTCTTAAATGTGCTTTTACCAAAATAGCAGTTAATAAAGCTTCTTCGGGGTTTTTTACTTCGATTTGAAATTCATCTCCCCTGTAAACTTCCCATTGATTTGGTGTTGCACCAAACTGAGCTAAGATTTTTTTTAAATCTTCTACCCAATGCTCGGATTCCTGTTCTCTGGAACCAATTATGTCCCCTGTAATTACACTAGTCATTACCAAATATAATTAAATTAAAAACTATCTATTACAAATATAGGTAATATTTTTTAATATTACACTTTTTGGTAATAATTTTATTTATTACGTATTTTGGTAATTTTTTAAATCATTACAGATTTAGGTATTATGGTCTAAAATTACCGATTTTGATAATATTATTCATTATTACGATATTGTGTAATGTTTCGAACCCGTAAAAAGTGATTCTCTGTTGGTAAATAAATTGTCAATTGCATCATTTCAGAAAATAATTCAGGAAAGAGTTAATTTTTATTTCTTTAAAAAACAAACTAACTTAGCCTTTACAAAAGAATAAGCTTTGAATAAAGAAATCAAAATCATCGAATGTCCACGTGATGCCATGCAGGGTATCAAAACTTTTATTCCTACTAAAAATAAGGTTTCTTATTTACAGGCTTTATTAAGAGTGGGTTTTGATACGATTGATTTTGGAAGTTTTGTATCTCCAAAAGCGATTCCGCAAATGCAGGATACAGCTGAGGTACTGGCAAAACTAGATTTATCTAACACTACAAGTAAACTTTTGGCTATTATAGCGAATACACAAGGTGCGCAAACTGCAGCAGAACATGAAGCCATTCAGTATCTGGGATTTCCCTTTTCAATTTCAGAGAATTTTCAGATGCGAAATACGCACAAAACGATTGCTCAGTCCCTAATTACACTGCAGGAAATTTTTGAAATCGCTGATAAAAAAAATAAAGAAGTAGTAACCTATCTTTCCATGGGGTTTGGGAATCCATACGGAGATCCGTGGAATGTTGAAATAGTTGGCGAATGGACAGAAAGATTGTCAGAAATGGGTGTGAAAACCCTCTCGCTTTCTGATACAGTCGGAAGCTCAACTCCGGAAGTAATAACGTATCTTTTTTCGAATCTAATTCCGAAATATCCTCAAATTGAGTTTGGCGCACATTTACATACCACGCCAAACAGCTGGTTCGAAAAAATAGATGCTGCATACAAGGCAGGCTGTACACGCTTTGACGGTGCAATTCAGGGGTTTGGAGGCTGCCCTATGGCAACCGATAAACTTACCGGAAATATGCCTACAGAAAAACTACTGTCTTATTTCACATCTCAAAAAAGAACTACAGGTTTAAACTCCCTGAGTTTTGAAAGTGCTTATAATGAGGCATCAAAACTATTCGGTAAATTTCATTAAGATTTTCTGTATATTTACTGTAACTGTCACAGTAACTGGTTGTTAAAGTGCTGATTGTTTGCATGAACATGCTAAAAGATCCTTTGTTGCTTTTACAGCTTTTTTATAAACGGAAAAAAGGTGTTTTGCCTCTCGTGGCTTTTCATTTCGATCCGGGCTGGGACATTAAGGAAACGATTTCTTTTAGAGTCAAAAAAAAATCTGAATAAGTTAATGAACAAGTTTGCGATTTATTCACTATATTTGCACGCAATTCAACTACAAATTGCAACATGATAGCACACAACTCCAAGATCATCGGCGAAGGTTTAACTTACGATGATGTATTATTAGTACCTAACTACTCGAATGTGCTTCCACGTGAAGTGAGTATCAAATCAAAATTCTCAAGAAACATAACATTAAACGTTCCAATCGTATCTGCTGCTATGGATACAGTGACCGAAAGTGCAATGGCAATCGCTATGGCTCAGGAAGGCGGAATTGGAGTTTTACATAAAAATATGACCATCGAACAGCAGGCGGCGAAGGTTAGAAAAGTGAAGCGTGCTGAGGCCGGAATGATCTTAGATCCGGTAACATTACCAATGAATTCAACAATTGCAGATGCAAAAGCTGCTATGAAAGAATTCGGAATTGGAGGTATTCCAATTGTTGACGAAAACAGAATCCTAAAAGGAATTGTTACCAACCGTGACCTGCGTTTCGAAAAAAACAGCTCAAGACCAATCGAGGAAGTTATGACAAGTACAAATCTGGTTACTGTTGCCGAAGGAACTTCATTGGAGCAGGCCGAGGTTGTTTTACAAGGGCATAAAATCGAAAAATTACCGGTTGTAAACGCTAAAAATGAATTAGTTGGTTTAATTACGTTTAGAGATATTACAAAACTGACTCAAAAGCCAATTGCGAATAAAGATACTTTTGGCCGTTTAAGAGTGGCAGCTGCAATTGGAGTTACAGGTGATGCTGTCGAAAGAGCCGGTGCATTAGTTGCTGCAGGTGTAGATGCAATTATAATCGATACTGCTCACGGACATACAGAAGGCGTGGTGAATGTATTAAAAGAAGTAAAATCAAAATTTTCTCAAATAGATGTAATTGTCGGAAATATAGCAACTCCGGAAGCTGCTAAATATTTGGTAGAAAGCGGGGCAGATGGTGTAAAAGTAGGAATCGGACCTGGTTCTATTTGTACAACACGTATCGTTGCAGGTGTTGGTTTTCCTCAGTTTTCTGCAGTTCTTGAAGTGGCTGCTGCTATAAAAGGAACAGGAGTGCCTGTAATTGCAGATGGTGGAATACGTTATACAGGAGATATTCCTAAAGCAATCGCTGCCGGTGCCGACTGTGTAATGTTAGGTTCATTATTGGCAGGAACTAAAGAATCACCGGGTGAGACCATTATCTTCGAGGGAAGAAAATTCAAATCATACCGCGGAATGGGTTCTGTTGAGGCGATGCAGACAGGTTCGAAAGACCGTTATTTCCAGGATGTTGAAGACGATGTTAAAAAATTAGTTCCGGAAGGAATTGTTGGACGCGTTCCTTACAAAGGAGAGTTAAACGAAAGTATGCTTCAGTTTATTGGAGGTCTTCGTGCCGGAATGGGGTATTGCGGTTCAAAAGATATTCCGACTTTACAGGAGACAGGACGTTTTGTTAGAATCACATCAAGCGGAATCACGGAAAGTCATCCACATAACGTAACAATCACAAAAGAAGCTCCAAATTATTCAAGATAATTTATGGCTATAAAACTAAAGTTAAAAGAAGTTCTTGAAACTGAGCTATATTATGGCTTTTATGAAATTTTTGTTTTAGGAGGTTTTGATGTTCGGGCAAATCCAGATTTTTTTGTTGAAATTCTGGATTTAAAGACAAATGAATCAATTCTTTTAAGGGAAAAAAACTTAAAAGCTAGAGATTATAAAAATGGAATTAAGGCTGTTAAATTTTTTAGTTTTGAAATATATAAATATACTAAATGTCGAATATCAGTTCATAATTTTGAAGACATGGTTGTGAATGATTTAATGCCAATGCCAATAACAAATCCAATTAGTGATTTTTTGTTTAATTTTTTTTCAGCGAGAAAACAAGAAAAGATTAATTTGGATCAAGTTGAAATATTGATTTGTTAAATTATGATATATAAAAAAGGCGTAAGATTTAAAATTCTTACGCCTTTTGTAGTGTTATCTTTAAGATAAAATCAATTATACATTAATCCATCTTTAAAGTGAAGCTGTATTTTTCTCTGTTTCCCTTAAAGTTTGATTTTCTAAAATTTCCTGAATAAAAGGCTTTGTCTGCTTTTCAATTTCAGCTTCAGAAATGTTTAAAGCCTTAGAATCATTTGCTAATTGAAGCCATGGTTTAGGACCGTCAAAATCATAACTTCCAAAAACAACTACAGGAGTTCCCTTTACTTTTACATTTTCTTTATCTTTCAATATCCATTCGTCAGCGAATTTATAGAGGTATTTAGCGTCTTTTTCCAGTAATCTTAGGCAAGAATGCGACGCAGGATAGCCAGGTAATTCATATTGGTGAAAACCAACTCCTTTTTTATTTTCAATATTGAAATTCCATTTAAGCTCCCATTCGTCATTAAATGTACTGGTTGTTTTTTCTGCTTTCCAGTTGGTAAAAAATAATCCGGTTGGAGTAGGGTCTGCTTTTCTTCCCATATTAGTAGGGCCTGTACGAACTAATTCTCCATTTTCATAAGCGGCAAAAGTTTGTGTGGGATAAGAGAAAATGATAATTTTTGAAACACCTTCTAAGGCATTAACATGTAAGGGGAATGGGAGGTAATAAACCAGGTCGCCACTGAAATCTGAAGGAATTACAAGTGAATCGAGTTTCTTAAGACTTGCTTTGTCAGCTCTGTTCAGCGCATAGATAATATTCATTTTAGCGCTGTCAGCTTCATTAGTCTTCAGCCATTCTTTAGATTTTGTAAATTGATATGAAACTGTCGATTCAGGTTTTTTATATTCAACTGTTTTCTTAGATTTTTTATTTTCTGCTATAGTAATGGTATCACTTTTTTTGCAGGAAACCATTAAAGCTAAAATTAGTATAAGTAACGCGTTTGCTATGTAATATAACTTCTTCATAATATTTGTGTTTTTGATTATGGTAAAGTTCTATTTTTATTATTTACTCACGTTATAGAATTTTTAAGATTATTTACTGGATTTTCATTATGAATTTGTTGGTTCATTTGATAATCAGATTTGTTTACGAGCGTGCAAAAAGCAATTATATTCCTCATTATAAAATGAATACAATTGCTTTTATGTAATTTTTCGAGTCTTTTTTAGATAATTATTTAGTTATAAGTAATTGTGCTTATTTTAATCTAAATTATAAAAACTATTTTAAATCAACCCTTTTATTTTAGCATGCTGCAATAACATAATTGTCTTGGCATCCGTAATCTCGCCTGATTCGATCATCGCATTAGCCTCATCGAAAGTAAATTCTAAAACTTCAATATTCTCCTGTTCAGCATCCAGTCCGCCGCCTTCGCTTACTTTCATACTTTGATCATATTCGCCAACAAAAAGATATAAAATCTCTGTTACGGCACCTGGAGACATATAGGTTTCAAAAACTTTCTCTACTTTAGAAATGCGATAGCCTGTTTCTTCTTCTGTTTCGCGAATGATTGCGGTTTCAGGATTGTCTTTGTCTAAAAGACCGGCGCAGACTTCAATCATCATCCCATCTTTATTTCCGTTAAGGAAAGTTGGCAAACGAAACTGACGTGTTAGAATGACTGTTTTTTGGATTGAATTGTATAATAAAATACCGGCCCCATTTCCACGGTCATACACTTCGCGAGTGTGGATTTCAGTTACACCATTTTCTTTTTTGTAATCATAAGTAACCCGGTTTAAGATATACCAGTTGTCAGATAGTAATTTAGTTTCTTTAATTTGAACTTCTGGATTTTTCATAATGAAGTAATTGATGTAAAAAAAAAACGCCCTGAATATCAGAGCGTTTAATGTGTTATTTTGTTATTGTTTGCTTTCTGTCTGGTCCAACCGATACAATTTTGATTGGCACTTCGATTTCTTTCTCAATAAACTCAATGTATTCTTTCAGCTCAACCGGCAATTGATCATAAGTTGTCAATCCTGTTAGATCAGCTTTCCATCCTTTAAATTCTTTATAAACCGGAGTTACGTTCTCTGGTTCAATATTGTATGGGAAGTGAGAAATATTCTGCCCTTTGTAGTTGTACTCAGTACAAACTTTTAAAGTTTCAAATCCTGAAAGGACATCACCTTTCATCATCATTAACTGTGTCACTCCATTCACCTGAACAGCATATTTCAAAGCCACTAAATCTAACCATCCGCAACGTCTTTGTCTTCCTGTTACAGAACCAAATTCATTACCAACTCTTGCCATTGTAGCACCCACTTCATCAAAAAGTTCAGTTGGGAAAGGTCCGCTTCCAACACGTGTAACGTAGGCTTTGAAAATCCCGTAAACCTCTTTGATTTTGTTAGGAGCAATTCCTAAACCTGTACAAGCTCCGGCAGCTGTAGTGTTTGATGAAGTTACGAAAGGATAAGTTCCGAAATCAACATCTAATAGAGAGCCCTGAGCTCCTTCGCAAAGAATAGATTTACCTGCTTTTTGAGCCTGGTGCATGTATTCTTCACTGTCAATGAAATCTAATTTCTTTAATTCTTCAATAGCTTCAAAGAATTCTTTTTCTAATTCTGCTAAATTATATTGAATAGCAACATCATAAAAAGCAATCATTGCCTCGTGTTTGTCTGCTAAAGCTCTGTAACGTTCTTTGAAATCTTCTAATTCAATATCTCCAACACGTAAGCCGTTTCTGCCGGTTTTGTCCATATACGTTGGACCAATACCTTTAAGTGTAGAACCAATTTTTGCTTTTCCTTTAGATGCTTCAGAAGCTGCGTCAAGCAAACGGTGCGTTGGCAAGATTAAATGTGCTTTTCTTGAAATGATTAATTTCTTTTTGATATCAAGGTTGAATTTTTCTAAACCCTCGATTTCTTTTTGAAAAACTACCGGGTCAATTACAACTCCGTTTCCGATGATATTTACTGAATCTTTATGAAAAATTCCGGAAGGAATGGTTCTAAGTACGTGTTTGATTCCGTCAAATTCTAATGTATGTCCTGCATTTGGTCCTCCCTGAAAACGTGCAATAATATCATAATTTGAGGTAAGAACGTCAACAATTTTTCCTTTACCTTCGTCTCCCCATTGTAATCCTAGTAATAAATCTACGGTCATTCTGTTTTAATTTGCGTTGGGACAATCTAAGCTTGTCCTACTGATTATGTAGTTAATTTTCTTTTTTTTAGTTTTTTGAAAAGTCTGATTTAAAAAGACTATGAATTTGTATTTTGCTTTTTGTTTCCGTAGAAATAAAGCGAGTGATTTGTGATTTCGATATCAAAAATTTCTTCGATAGTCTTTTTGATGGTCTGGATTCTTGGATCACAGAATTCGATCACCTCACCGGTATCTGTCATGATAATATGATCATGCTGTTTATCAAAATATGATTTTTCATAGTAAGCCTGATTTTGTCCAAATTGATGTTTTCTCACCAATGCGCAGTCTAACAATAACTCAATCGTGTTGTATAATGTAGCTCTGCTCACACGATAGTTTTTGTTTTTCATTTTGATATATAGGTTTTCTATGTCAAAATGTTCCTCGCTGTCGTAAATTTCCTGAAGTATAGCATAACGCTCAGGAGTTTTGCGATGCCCTTTTTGTTCAAGATACATTGTAAAAACATTTTTTACAATTTCTTGATTTCTAGTGTTGTCAGTTGAAATGAGTGTCATATCCGGCAAAGATAATTTATTATTTTTAATCAATAAAAGTTTCGGGTTTAAAGTTTCGTTATAAAACCCCTATAGACCCGTTAAAAAGTTAGGTTCTGTATTCTCTTGTTACTTTGTCAACACCATCAATTTTTTTAATGGCACTAATCATTTTCTTTAAAATAGTATTGTTTTTTACAATTACAGCTACCTGTCCATGGAAAATCCCGGCATCTGTACTAAGCGAAATACTCTGGATATTAACGCTCATATTGTTAGAAATAACTTTTGTAAGCTGATTAGTAAGTCCTAAAACATCCATTCCCGTAATGTTGATAATGGCTTTAAATTCTTCCTGAGAAGAGTCAATCCATTTGGCGCTCATGATGCGATACGCATAATTTGACTGCATTCCAATTGCGTTTGGACAATCTTTTTTATGTACTTTGATTCCTTCGTTTATCGTAACAAATCCAAAAACGTCATCACCCGGAATCGGGTTACAGCATTGTGATAGTTTATAATCCAGTTTGTCATGCTCAGTTCCAAAAACCAGCATGTCGTAATTGCTGCTGATGACCGGTTTATGGATATCCTCTGCAGCAGTATCTTTGGTCCTTTTGATTTTGTTTTTAAAGAAATTGATAAAAGTATTACTCTTTTGCGCTGCATAATCTTTTAACTGCTGATTTTCGATAGCACCGATTCCAACACGATAAAATAAATCTAAACTTGTTTTTAATTTAAAAAAGTTTACTAATTCGTTCGTAACCTGTTCATTGAGGGTAACTTTTAAATGCCTTAGTTTTCTGGTAAGTAATTCTTTTCCTTCTTCGGCAATTTTTTTGGTGTTCTCGTTAAGGACATTTTTGATTTTGTTTTTTGCTCTCGAAGTCGTTACGTAATCCAGCCAGTTTACCGTTGGCTTTTGATTTGCAGAAGTAATTACTTCAACCTGATCACCACTTTTTAATTCGTGATTTAAGGGAACCAAACGTCCGTTTACACGGGTTCCCCTGGTTTTAATCCCAATTTCAGAGTGGATACTGAAAGCAAAATCAAGTGAAGTTGCGCCTTTTGGCAATGATTTGATTTCTCCTTTTGGTGTAAAAACGAAGATTTCCTGCGAATAGAGATTCATTTTAAAATCTTCCACAAAATCAACCGCATTGGTTTCAGGATTTTCCAAGGCTTCACGAAGCAGATTCAGCCAGGTGTCTAATCCGCTTTCCTCAGATGCGCCGTTTTTGTATTTGTAATGTGCCGCATATCCTTTTTCAGCAATTTCATCCATTCTCTCACTTCTTACCTGTACTTCAACCCAACGGCCTTTTGGTCCCATAACGGTTATGTGCAGGGCTTCGTAACCGGTTGATTTAGGAGATGAAATCCAGTCTCGCAAACGACTTGGGCTGGGTCTGTAATGATCTGTTACGATGGAGTAGATTTTCCACGCAATAAATTTTTCTTCATGGGAATCACATTTATAGACAATTCGCAGTGCAAACTTGTCGTAAACTTCGTCAAAACTTACATTTTGGGCACGCATTTTTCGACGAATCGAATAAATAGATTTTGGACGTCCTTTTATGATATAGTCAATATTTTCGGCATCGAGCGATTTTTTCAGGACATCCGAAATATCTTTGATGTATGCGTCCTGTTCTTCCTTAGTTTCCCTAATTTTGCTTACGATATCTTCGTAAACAGCCGGTTCTGTATATTTTAAGCCTAAATCTTCAAGTTTGGTTTTGATATTATAAAGTCCCAGACGATGGGCGAGTGGTGCATAGATGTATAAAGTTTCAGATGCAATTTTGGTCTGTTTGTATTCTACCATCGAATCCATGGTCTGCATGTTATGCAAACGATCTGCCAGTTTGATCAGGATAACACGTACATCGTCGTTGAGGGTCAGGATCATTTTACGGAAATTCTCTGCCTGCATGGAGGCATTCAAATCCTTTTGAACCATCGAAATCTTTGTTAGCCCTTCGACTAACTGTGCTACTTTCGGGTTAAATAAACGTTCAATATCTTCAACAGTAATGGGTGTATCTTCGACAACATCGTGCAATAAGGCCGCAGCAATAGAGGTAGCTCCCAAACCAATTTCCGAAGCTACAATTTTTGCAACTGCAATAGGATGAAAGATATATGCCTCTCCGGATTTACGTCTTTGTTCTTTATGGGCATCAACAGCCACGTCAAAAGCTTTTCGAATTAATTTTTTGTCATCAATAGTCAACGTTTGATAGCTTATTCGAAGTAATTCTTTGTACTCCTGGGCGATTGCTTTGTTTTCTTTTTCAATATCTATTTCTGTCATAACGGCATGGTTCAATCCTTAAAAATAGGAATTTGTTTAAATATACGCAAGGGAATGGATTGCTCATTTTGGGTTTTAAAATTTAAGTTTCAACAAGGTGAAATTAGTTCTTTTGCAATTAAAAAGGAATTCGACTCCGCTCAGTCTGAGAAACAAAAAAATAATGTTTTGTGTTTAAAAATAAATGAAAAATCTTTAATTTTTTTGTTATAAGAAAATCACAGACTTTTAATTTTCAACTAAGGACTAAGGACTAAGGACTAAGGACTAAGGACTAAGGACTAAGAACTAAGGACTAAGAACTAAGAACTAAGAACTAAGAACTAAAACCCTCTCTGTCTTTTAGCTTCAAAAATTAAAATAGCAGCAGCGACGGAAACATTCATACTGTCAATTTCGCCCTGCATCGGAATAATAATGTTTTGCGTTGCAGCATCACGCCATTCCTGAGTTAGTCCTGTTGCTTCTGTACCTACAACCAAAGCAGTTGGAGTAGTGAAGTTTTGTGTGTGATAGGAGGTTGAATTTTGTAATGTGGCACAGTAAAAATCAATTTTTTTCTGTTTCAAAAAAGAGATGATTTCTGCAGTAGTTCCGGTTGCAATCTGATTGGTAAACAAACAGCCAACACTTGAGCGTACTATATTTGGGTTGTATAAATCACTTTTTGGATTGGCAATCAATACAGCATCCAGATTGGCAGCATCTGCAGTACGCAAAAGTGCACCAATATTGCCTGGTTTTTCAGGAGCTTCGGCTACCAGAATCAATGGGTTTTCGGATAATTTTAAATCGGATAATTGCAATGACTTGGTTTTGGCTACAGCCAGAATTCCTTCAGTGGTATCGCGATAAGCCAGTTTTTGATAAACTTCTTTGTTAATTTCGATTAACTGAACTGATGATGAAACCAGTTTGCCAATTTGATTTTCAGAAACCAGTTCTGGTAAAAACAAAACCGTTTCGATTTCGTATCCGCCTTTTTGAGCCAATGAAATTTCACGTAATCCTTCAATCAAAAATGTACCGGTTTGTTTGCGGGCTTTTGCTTTTTCCTGCAATAAAACAAGCGATTTTATAAACGGATTCTGGACTGATGTGATTTGTTTCATTTTTTGAGCGACTGAGTTTCTGAGGCGCTAAGGTACTGAGATTTTTTTTTGTAAAAAAAGGAGCATAGGTTCAAAGTAACAAATGGTACAAAGGTTTTCTCCTGCAAGGTTTTTAAAACCTTGTAGGTCTAGAAATAATAGAATGAAATTTTCAATTATTGATTGATATTCAATTATACCAGTTTCAGTACTAATAGGTAAATTTTGGAAACTTACTTTTGTTAATTTCTAAATCATTTCACATTTTACAATTCTCATCTCACAATTTGGCTACAAAATCCCCCTTGACTTAATCTCCAAATATTTATTAATGGCATCCAAAGTCAGATTCTCAGGCTGTGTCAGAACGGAATGGATTCCGTACTTTTTTAGTTCATTGGCAATCAGACGTTTTTCGAACATGAATTTTTCGGCAATTACCTTGTCATAAACTTCCTGAATCGTATCGGTTTTTTTGTTTATGATTTCGTTCAGTTCGGTATTGCTGAAGAATACAACCACCAATAAATGACTTTTTGCAATTCCTTTCAAATAAGGCAACTGGCGGTTTAGTCCGTCCATGGTTTCGAAATTGGTGTACAAGATGATCAGGCTGCGCTGGTTGATATTTTTTTTGACATCTACATACAAACGGCTGTAATCGCTTTCAAAAAAATCGGTTTTGATGTTGTAGAGGGTTTCCAGGATTTTTTGCATCTGCGAACCTCTTTTTTCGGCAAAAACCCTGTTTTCTACTTTTTTAGAGAAAGCAAAAATTCCGGCTTTGTCCTGCTTTTTCAGAATTACATTAGCCAAAACCAAAGTCGAATTAATAGCATAATCGAGTAAACTCAAACCATTAAAAGGCATTTGCATTACACGGCCTTTGTCAATTGCCAGATAAACCGACTGTGATTTTTCATCCTGAAACTGGTTGACCATCAAGGCATTTTTCTTGGCTGTAGCTTTCCAGTTTAAAGTTCGAAGATCATCCCCCTGAACATATTCTTTGATTTGCTCAAACTCCATGGTGTGACCAATTCGGCGGATTTTCTTAATTCCGTATTGGAACAAATTATTCGAAAAAGCCAATAAATCATACTTTCTTAATTGAATATACGACGGATATGTAGGTACCATTTTGTCTTTATCGAAAGTAAATCTTCTTGAAATCAGTTTCAACGGAGAAGAGACGTAAATGTTTAAATTTCCAAAATAATATTCACCTCGTTCTGTCGGACGCAAATCGTACGTAACTTTATCCTGGCCAGATGCTTTAACAGTTCTTTCTATTTTGAAATCGCGTACCTGAAACTGAAACGGAATTTCGTCAATTATTTTAACCGAAACAGGGAAAGTATAATGATTTATGATTGAAATACTTACCGGATTCAAATCACCATTCGAAAGTTTTTCATGCATTTCCCTTGAAGCTTCAATTCCGGTTCGGGCTATATAAAGAAGTAAAACATCAAGGACAAGAAACGTGATTAAAACCAAAACAAGAAACCAGACTCCATTATATAAAACAGGAAAAATAAAAGCGCACACAAATAGTCCGATGATACCTAAAAGGACATAGAAAAAGAAGTTGTTTAGGTATAGGCTTTTTATGAATTTCACTTTTTTGTTGTTTCAGGTTTAAAGTTTCGTGTTTTCCTGCAAGGTCTTTTTCTGACCTTGTAGGTTTAAAAATTATAAATTAAGACACCTACAAGGTTTTAAAAACCTTGCAGAAATACAAGTTATCTTGGAATTTCAACTGTTTCAATAATCTGTTTAATGATTTCTGAACTTGTAATTCCTTCCATTTCACGCTCCGGAGCCACAATCACACGGTGTTGTAAAACCGGAACAGCAGCTTCTTTAATATCTTCAGGAGTTACAAAATCACGACCGCGAATGGCTGCAAAACCTTTCGCAGCATTCAGAATAGCGATGGAGGCACGAGGCGAAGCTCCTAAATATAAAAAGGCATTTTCCCTTGTGTTTACCACAATTCGGGCAATATACTCCAGTAAATTTTGCTCTACCCTTATTTGTTTGATCAAAGCCTGATATCCTTTTATTTCTTCTGCAGAAAGAATCGTTTTGATAGCTTCTAATTTTCCGTGATCCTGTAGTAAATGCTCTCTTTGAATAATCAGGATTTCATCATCTAATTTTGGGTAATCAACCGAAATTTTGAATAAAAAACGGTCCAATTGTGCTTCCGGCAATCGGTAAGTACCTTCCTGTTCAATTGGATTTTGTGTGGCAATAACCAAAAAGGGAGTATCCAATTGATAGGCAGAACCGTCAATGGTAATCTGGCGTTCTTCCATTACTTCAAAAAGAGCTGCCTGCGTTTTTGCTGGAGCACGATTGATCTCGTCAATTAAAATCAGATTAGAGAAAATAGGACCTTGTTTGAATTCAAATTCGGAACTTTTCAAATTAAAAACAGAAGTTCCTAAAATATCTGAGGGCATTAAATCCGGTGTAAACTGAATTCGGCTAAAGCCAATATTTAAGGTTTTAGATAATAATTTGGCAGTTATGGTTTTGGCAACTCCCGGAACGCCTTCCAGTAAAACGTGTCCGTTTGATAAAATCGCTACCAAAAGCTGATCAATCATTTTGTGCTGG
The DNA here is from genome assembly GCF_010645065.1 of Flavobacterium fluviatile. Lineage (GTDB taxonomy): Bacteria > Bacteroidota > Bacteroidia > Flavobacteriales > Flavobacteriaceae > Flavobacterium > Flavobacterium fluviatile. The sequence goes on from NZ_JAADZW010000014.1 coordinate 57,724, forward strand.
CCTACAATTACCGTTTCAATCTCTTTTTTGATAGTATTAACGTGTTCTAAAAGCGGTGCTAAATTAAGCCTTGTTTCAAAATTCACATTTTCGTTAGTGATTTCGGTTTCTGTTGTATTGATATCGTCCATTTTTGGTATGTTTTCGTTTGATGAATTTCCAGTTAAAAATATTAATGTAAAACTTTTTCTATTGCATTATTGATTCGGATTAAATCTTCTTCAAGGCTTCCGTGGTAACTTTTTCGGTATTCGTTGATTAAAAATACAAGTTCCCTGATATCATTTTCATCTTTTCCGGATTTATGATGTAGTTTTGTGATGAAATCATCATCTAATTTCGATGTATCCATCAAATATTCATTTCGGATTCTTTCCAGAAAATAAATGATTTTTTTATCAATAATATTATCATGATCCCCTTCCTGGTAGTATAAATTCCCAATAGTTTTGGTAAAATCAACAGTTAGATTGGGCAAAGGTTTTAATATAGGGACAATCCTTTGTTTTCGCTTCGCATTAAAAAGAATAAAAATCAGTATTCCGATTAATGATAAATAAAACGCCCATTCTAACGGAGGCTGGCTTAAAATATACCGAAGCGGAGAACCTGAGATTGATTCGCTGTTTTGTCCTTTTGTATACCAGTACACATCGCCTTTTGGGATATAAGAAAGAACACCTTGGGCATATTGATAGTGATCGTCTTTTAATAAATGAAAGTTTGAAAAAGCGGCAGGCTGGGTATGCAGGTAAAAGTATCCGTTTACGTATGGCACTTTTATGAAATTGATTCTTTTTTGATTTTCCTTATTTGCCTGATAACCCAAAACTGTAGTATTTAAGGTGTCAATTTTTGAAAAATAATAATTACCCATTCCTTCAGTCATGTGGAATTTTTTTTGGCTTACATTTTTATTAGCCATCCAGATTGAAGTACTGTCAGAATACTGAAAATCGGTTCTGAAATCAATTTTTAAACTGTCTAAAAGTGGCTGTGGGAATGTTTTCATGCTCAGGAAAGCATTGTTTCCATGTGATACAAAATAAAAAAGCTCCGTCATCGACTGATCATCAATGGCAGCAAATTCTGTGATATTAAAAAAGGTTCCTTTTATTTTATAAGTACCGACAACAGTATCGGGAACATATTTTGAATCCAGAAATTCATAAGGTGTCAATGCTGAAACTCTTTCAATCTTTTGTTTCTTTAAAAGACCGTCAATTTCTTTATCGAAAACATATAACCCTAGCGGAATTTTATCGTTTACGGAATAAGTGGGAGTCCAGTCAATTCTTTTTGGAGAATTGCTGCCCGCTATTAAAATTAAGGCAAAAACCAAAACCAGTATAGCGATATAAATTTTAATCGATTTACCCATGGCTAAAGGTTTTTATTGCGTTTTTAAAACGTTTTTCAGCTTTTTCGAACATTCTTTCGTCAATTTCAAATTCGCCATACCAAATATAATTATATACATAAGACAGATAGGTGAATTCTTCTTTGTGGGAAGAGTTTCTAAGTTCGTGTAAATAATCAGAATTGGTTTTTTCTATATCCCATTTAATATAATGATTTTTTGCCATTACTTTCAATAACCAAAGATAATAGTATCGAATGGCAATTCTTTTTTCTCCGGATTCGATAGATTCCGTAATAAGCTTTTCGAAATCCAGAAGGTGGATGTTTTTTTCAGCATCAGTATAATGAATTACTTTTTGTTTGGCTTCTTTGCTGAAAATCCATTGTCCTTCTTTTCCGATTAGAGCTTTTACAATTAAATAAATTACAAAAATGACAATTAGTATCGCCAGTACTTTCAATAAAATAGCTACAAAATTAAGTGAAGCCTGCGGATTTTTAAAAGTGAATATTTTATTGAAGATGTCTGCAAGCCATTCTTTAAAATGATCCCACCAATTTTTTTCGGCTTTTTTTTGTTCGTAAACAAAATCACTGTCGGTATATTGTTTTTTGAAGTTTTTCTGAAATGTTTTGGCTTCGATAGTGTCTGAATCGACATAAATATCAGCTTCAGTATATTTTACAGTGGTAACTTTAGGAGGTTCGGTTTTAACCAAAGTATCCTGCGCATTCAGGATATTACAGCACAGAATAAAAGATAAAATAATTAATAATCTATTCATTATTGGTTATGGTTAATTCGATTTGGTTTAAAGTTGTTGTGTCTTTTTGTGTACAATAAAAGGATAAACCAAATAATAAAAAGAAATAACACTCAGTGTAAAAAGGATGATAAAACTGCTCAGCCAATTAGGCATATTGATCGAGTAGCGGGTAATAAATCCTTCCAGGAATCCTGCACTGATGGTGAACGGAAAGGTACTCAGGAAGATTTTGAAACTGTTTTTAAAACCTATTTTAAATGAATTTACTCTCGAAAAAGTTTTAGGAAATAAAATAGAAGCCCCTAAGATAAATCCGGCTGCAGTTTCAATGACAATCGCAAAAATTTCCATAGCACCATGAATCCAGATGCCGCGGACACTTTTCCAGAAAACATTCTGCTCGTAAAAAAAGTATTGAAAAGCTCCCAGCATGATGCCGTTTTGAAGTGAAATATACAAGGTGCCAATTCCTGCAAAAAGGCCCCATATATAACATCTTGCGCCTACATACAGATTATTCATAGTAATCCCGACAAAACTTCCCCAGTTGCTTCCGGAGCCATAAACTGCCATTGGATTTCCTTTTTTAATATTTTCCAAAGTCATATTGACATAGCCATCTCCCAAAATTAACCGGACAAAATCCTGATCAAAACGGGCAGAAATAACCCCTATTGCAACTGTAATAAAAAACAAGACAAAAGCATACAGCAAATACCTTCTGTAGGCATAAACGAGAAGCGGAACTTCGGTTTTAAAAAATTCAAAAAACCGGTTCTTTTCTGCGCGTTTGGTTTTGTAAATCTTTTGATAAATCTGCGATGCGAGGTGATTTAAGTAAATCACTGTTTTACTTTTTGGGTAATACGTTTGTGCGTACGACAGGTCATTCATCATTTGAATGTACAAATTGGCTAACTCATCAGGATTTTTTTTAGCTTTACCCAAAATAGCCAGTTCAAATTCCAGCCATTTTTCTTTATTTTGTTTTATGAATGCAACTTCTCTCATTGAGGGCTAAAATATAAAATATGTCAGAATTATCTATAACCACAACCCAAAATGTTAAAATAAATTTCATAGCTGCATCAGCAGGCGAGCGAATCGGTTCTTATTTGATCGATTTGGTCATCAAAATAGCCTATGGAATAGTGGTTTATCTGGTTTTTTTCAATTGGCTGAATCTAGATCTTTTATTTCAAAATTTAGATCAGTGGTCTGTCGGCACAATTCTTTTAGGTTTTTATTTTCCGGTTATGATTTATTCCCTTACTCTTGAAAGCATTTTTGAAGGTCAGACGATAGGAAAAAAACTAAATAAAATAAAAGTGGTTAAAATTGACGGATACCAGGCCGGTTTTGGAGATTATCTGATGCGATGGTTTTTTAGACTGATAGATATTTCGATTTTATACGGAATTATAGCTCTTATAACTGTTGTTTCAAGTAAAAAGGGACAGAGGCTGGGTGATATGGTGGCAGGGACTTCAGTCATTACCCTAAAAAATAAAATTGATATCAGTCATACCATTTTAGAAGAAATAGAAACAACGTATGTGCCAACTTATCCTTTAGTTATTAAGTTGTCAGACAATGATATGCGTATCATAAAAGAAACATTTTTAAGAGCAGAAGCAAAAAATGACTATGAAATCATTTATAAATTAGTTCATAAAATTGAAAGTGTCACCGGAATCAAGAATCAGTCAATTGGAGATCCTGCCGGTTTTATCCGTACGGTTTTGAAAGATTATAATTTCTATACCCAGAATATGTAATTAATTTATTTATGATATAAATCGAATGTAATGGAAAAATTTGATTCTAAAATTGATCTGTGGTTAGTACTTTTTTTAAGTATCATATTTGGCGGAATAGCAATAAAATTTGCACTTGAGGGAGTCTGGGGAAGTTTAATACCTATAGCTTTTACAATAGCTTTTATTGTCCACATGTTTACTACAACTTTTTATATTATTGAAAATGAAAATCTCATAATAAAATGTGGTTTTCTGATTAATATTTCGATTTCTGTTGCAACCATAAAAAAGATTTCTGAAACTAACAATTTAATGAGTTCTCCCGCACTCTCCTTAGACAGGCTTGAAATTTTGTATAATAAATTTGACACTGTTATGATTTCTCCAAGAGACAAAGCTAAATTTATTGAGGCAATTCAAAAAATAAATCATGAGGCAGAAATAAAATTAAAGAATAAAACCTTAGTAACTTAGCGTCTCAGCAACTTAGAATCTCAAAAAAAATGTTCCATCTTTTAGATATTATCGGTACAATGGCGTTTGCAATGTCAGGTGCTTTAACAGCGATGCATAAAAAACTGGATCCGTTTGGGGTTTTTATCATTGCCTTTGTTACGGCAGTCGGCGGCGGAACACTGCGTGATGTTTTAATAGGAAGAACCCCGGTTGGCTGGATGTTGGACTTAAAATATGTTTATGTGATTATTTTAGGTTTTGGATTGGCAATTCTGTTTAGAAAAAAGTTTGATAAGCTTCGTACTTCTTTATTTTTGTTTGACACAATCGGATTAGGGGTTTTTACCTTAATTGGTCTTGAAAAAGGCATTTCTATTGGCCTGCATCCCCTAATTTGTATTACATTGGGAACAATCACCGCCTGTTTTGGCGGAGTAATTCGCGACATTTTATGCACTGAGATTCCAACCATATTCAGAAGGGAAATTTATGCCACAATCTGTATTTTTGGCGGAGTTGTTTTTTTTGCGCTGAGAAGTCTAGATTTAGATAAAGATATTTTATATTTAACGACTTCAATAGTTATAATTTCGGTGCGGTTACTGGCTGTAAAATTCAGATGGTATTTGCCTGCTTTTGATCATAAATAGAAACAACATTGGATAAATATACCGTAAAAAAATATACCGAGAGCGATTATAAAATATGGAATGACTTTATAGCTCAGGCCAAAAATGCTACGTTTCTGTTTCATCGGGATTTTATGGAATATCACAAGGATCGTTTTGAAGATTATTCGCTAATGGTTTTTGAAGGAGGAAATCTGGTTGCTGTTTTACCCGCTAATATATCAGGAAAAACATTGTATTCACATCAGGGTTTGACTTATGGTGGTTTGGTATTTTCGTCTAAACTTAAGGCAGAAAAAGTGGAATTGATTTTGAATGAAATTCTATTTTTTTTAAAAGAAAATGCAATTGATACGTTTTATTATAAACCAATTCCTGCTTTTTATTTTTCTAAAGGCAATCAGGAGATAGATTTCTTTTTGATTAAGAAAGGAGGTTTGCTGGAGCGAAAAGAAATGAATCTGGCTGTTAATTTGACAACTCCATTAGAAATATCAAAAAGTAAACTAAAACATTTCCGAAGAATCGAAAATCTTCATTTAGAAATTATTGAAGAGCAAAATCTATACCCTTTTTGGGAAGAAGTTTTAGAACCAAGATTGGCGGAAAGGTTTAATACCAAGCCTGTTCATTCCAGAGAAGAAATTATTACATTGAAAAAAAAATTTTCCGAAAACATTAAGCAGTTTTCAGTTTATAAAGGAGGAGAAATTATTGCTGGAATAACTATTTTTGAAACTGAAAAAGTTGTTAAATCACAATACGGTGCTACAACAAAAAAGGGAGAACAAGTAAGAGCGCTGGATTTTTTATTCATCAATTTAATAGAGAAATACAAAAGCGAGGGCAAATTTTTTTTTGATATGGGAATTGTGGGTGATGATAGTAAAAAAGGATATAATGAAGGGCTTTTAAAACAAAAAGAGGAGTTAGGTTGTTCAGTCTATAATCAGGATTTTTATAAAATAAGTGTTAAATGATAAAATTTCTGGATTTAAAAAAAATAAACGAACAGTATGAAACTGCTTTTCAGACAAAACTGAAATCGGTTTTAGAAAACAGCTGGTATATTTTGGGGAAAGAAGTCACAGCATTTGAAAACAATTTTGCCTTCTATTGCGGAACAAAACATTGTGTAGGGGTCGGAAATGGTTTCGATGCATTGGTATTAATTTTTAAAGCATATATTCAGTTAGGGAAACTACAAAAGGGAGATGAAGTTATTGTTCCCGCAAATACTTATATAGCCAGTATTTTGGCTATTTTAGAAGCTGATTTGATCCCGGTTCAGGTGGAGCCAAAATTAGAAACTTACAATATAAATCCGAATTTGATTTTAGAGAAAATCACTTCAAAAACCCGGGCCATTCTTGTAGTGCATCTTTATGGGCAATTGGCAGAAATGGATGAGATTAACGTAATTGCTCATCAAAATAACTTATTAGTAATCGAAGATGCTGCTCAGGCACATGGAGCCATTTTAGTTGAAAGTCAAAAGTCAAAAGTTGAAAGTAAAAAATCCGGGAATTTGTCAAATGCTGCTGCTTTTAGCTTTTATCCCGGGAAGAATTTAGGTGCTTTGGGCGATGGAGGAGCTGTTACAACGAATGACGGTGAATTAGCAAAAATAATTCAATCACTGAGAAATTATGGATCTGAAACGAAATATCAAAATGAATACATTGGGGTAAATTCAAGACTAGATGAATTACAGGCGGCTTTTCTAAATCAGAAATTGCCCAGTTTAGATGCTGAAAATGATAAGCGAAGAACGATTGCTAAACGTTATTTGGCAGAAATAAAAAACGATAAGATTCAGTTGCCGGTTTGGGATTATTCTCAAAACCACGTTTTTCATTTGTTTGTTATTCGTACCGAAAACAGAGATGAATTGCAGCAGTATTTATTAGAAAACGGAATCCAGACAATGATTCATTATCCGATTCCCTCACACAAACAAAAAGCATTTTCAAACTGGAATAATTTATCTTTTCCAATTACTGAGAGGATACATAATGAGGTTTTGAGTTTGCCTATGAGTCCTGTAATGACCGGAGATGAGGTGAGTTTTGTAATTGAGAAGATGAATTTATGGATATAATTATAAAATCTTTTAACAGGCCTTATTGTTTAGATCGTTGTATCAAAAGTATTCGAAGATTTGTTATTGAATCAGATTATCGAATTATAATTCTTGATGACGGTACACCAGAAAAGTTTCTAAAGAAAATTTTAGAAAAGCATACAGATATTATTATTTTAAAATCATCTTTATATGATGAAAAAGTAAGCGCTATTAATAATGAAGGACAAACTTTAAATTCAAAAGTTCCCATAGATTTATGGATTGATGCTGCTAAAGATGCCACAGATTATTTTGTGCTATTGGAGGATGATATCTGGTTAACGGATTATATAGCCTTGAATGACTTGGAAGTTTTATTAAGAAATAATAACCTCCAAATGCTTAAGTTGTATTGGTTAGGGAATCCCATATTAATATCGGATAATATCAAAAAAAAAGAAGCCTTTTTTAGTATTTATGAACCAAATCTTTATACAGCTAACCCACTATTATATAAGTTTATCTTTGTTTTTTTTAAATTCAAAATCCGAAAAACATTAGCATTTTTTAATATATATAATAGATCAAGAGCTTTAAGTTATTATAGTATTTACTCGGTTGCAGGAGCTGTGTTTAAACGCGAATATTTTTTGAGTTTGTGGAAAAATCATACAAATACTATAGACGAAGGGCTTCAGCTTTATAATGCTGTCCATTTTTTGAATAAAAATAAAAATGCAGCTTTTGGAAGAACGAATAAGGAAGTTGTAAAGACGAGTTTTCTTTCTGCTGCTACCAATCAGCATAAGAATTATGAAAATGTTTCCATCAATATGATTGTGTTTAACAAAATTATTAATGAAGCTTGGTACGAAGGGCAATTAGATGTAATGGATAATTTTCCGAATGATATGAATCCTGAAAGTATCCAAAAAATTCTGAGAGATAAAAATGTTGCTGACGCTAGTGAAAATGAATGGAAAAAATGGGTCGAACGATTTAAACGGCAGTACACATCTTTTGGCTGTATAATTGATTGATATGTCACTAAAAGAAACAGGAAATTCACATAAAGAAATTGTTAAGGCTACTGGGGTATTTGGTTTTGTCCAGGTTCTCAGAATACTTATTAGCATGATAAGTGTTAAATTTGTAGCCTTGTTTTTGGGAACAGCAGGTATTGGAACAGTTGCTTTGTTAAATAGTACAATAGGTATTTTTGGTTCTCTTACTAATTTTGGTCTTAATGTTACAGCTGTTAGAGAAGTGAGTTCTGCTTATGCGCATGGCGATGAGAGAGGATTCTCGGAACAGTTGGTCGTTTTGAAACGATGGTTTTGTATGATTGGGGTGTTTGGAGCAATAGTAACCATTTTATTGTCAAAGTTGTTGAGTAAATGGACATTTGGAACAGAAAAAAATTATTATTGGTTTGTAATTCTCTCAATAAATTTTGTTTTTTTGAGTATTTCTTCAGGAAGGATTGCTATGTTACAAGGATTGAGAAAAATTAGATTGATAGCTATTTCAAATGTTTGGAGTTCAGTATTTATAGTTTTAGTAACAATCCCAATCTATTATTTTTTTAAGTTTGATGGTATTGTTCCTGTTATATTGTTATCAAGCTTGATAGGATTGCTTTTCAACCTATACTATACCCGGTATATTGATTTAATAAAAGTAAATCTTTCGTTTTCTGAAACTATAAGCAGAGGTAAGCCATTGTTGAAAATGGGTTTTTTATTGTCTATAAATGTAATATTTGGACAGATATGTAATTATATCATAAAATTGTATTTTAATGGAAATGGCGTGACAGCTGAAATATTAGGTATTTATGAAGTGAGTTCAGTTGTGTTACTCACGTATGTTGGTCTGGTTTTTAATGCTATGGGGACTGATTTTTTTCCCAGGTTGGTTGCAGTACAAAATGATGACATTCGGGTGAATCAAATCGTAAATGATCAAATAGAAATGGGATTGTTGTTGGTAACCCCGATGTTGTCTCTTTTATATTTGTTTGCTCCTTTTTTAATTGAAATTTTATATACAAAAGAGTTCTCCGCAGTTACATTGATTTTTAAGGGGGCTATTTTTGCAGTAATAATAAAAGCAATAATATGGCCTCTAGCTTTTATAATTTTAGCAAAGGGACAAAATAAATTATATTTCAGACAGGAGTTATTGGGCGATTTTTTAAACATTACTTTGACTATAGCTTTTTATCATTGGTTTGGATTAGAAGGAATAGGTGTCGGAAGTATCATTAATTTTACGATTTATGGCATATACGTTTATAGAATTCTGAATAGAAAGTTTAACTTTAGTATTAGAAAAGATACTTTTAAAATAATTTTATTTTCTTTTTTTATAGGTTTGCTTAATTGTCTTGTTGTCTTTTTTGTAGATTCAACTTCTGGGTATATAATTTTGGGGATATTGTCTACTTTATCAATTTATTATTCTTATTCTGAGCTAGACAAAAGAGTAGATCTCTCTTCTCTTTTTATAAAAATGAGAAATAGAAAATAAGACTTATTGAAAAAATAATTGTTATTGTTGTTTTTTGAATTATTAATTGTATTGTTATTATTGACAAAGAAGTGTTATTAATAATCAATCAATAATTTTTTATTTAAGAAAATCTTAATTTTAATTCTAAAGGAATGTATTTAAGAAACAATAAATAGTCAAATGTTTTTAATGCTTTATCCATTTCGTAATGCATCCTTTTTAGTAAAGCTTTATTCTCGGTTCTGTTTTTGTTTAGTGCAATAGCTTTTTTGATAACTAAATAAGATGAATGGTTTATTTTTTTTGTTTTGGAATTATTTTTTTTATAAAACTGACTTCCTAGCGAGTTTTCAACCTCTCGTTTTTTAATTAAAACAGAGTCAATAAACTCAAAATTATAAATTCTGGATGCTCGTATCCAAAAATCTAAATCTTCATAAAAAAGATTTTCATCGTAACCGTTAAGTTGATCAAAGACAGTTCGTTTAACCATTGATGAAACAGAGCAAATCTTGCTGCTTTGATTTAACATAGCAATATAAATATCACTAGATGCAGGTTTCGTAATTACTTTGTTTTGGTTATTTATAGCATAGTAATAAGAAAGATGAGCATTGTTTTCTGAAATGATTTCAGCATTTCCGTAAACAATACCAAGGTTGATCTGATTCGAATTTAAAAAAGCCATAATTTGTTTATCGACGCAATTTGGTAACAAGATATCATCAGCAGCTAAATCAATTATGTATTCCCCTTTTGCAAGCAGTAACGTTTTATTAAAAGTTTTGGTATTTCCTAAATTCTTTTCATTTGAAAGAAATGTAATATTGGGATGATTTTTAAGCCAATTTTGAATAATTTGTTTTGAATTGTCAGAGCTGCAATCGTCAGCAATTATTAGTTCAATATTTTTATAGGTTTGATTGAGTACAGAATTTAAGGATTCAATCACAAACTTTTCATGGTTATAACACAAACAAATAATACTGACTAATGGTAGATTTTGCATGACTTTGAATAAAAGCATTATATTTAGCGACTAAAATAGTGTTCATTTATGATAAAACAAAATAAGAAATACAAGATTGCATTAGTGGGCTACAGTCTGAGTGAGGGCGGACTGGAAAAAGTTATGTCTTCATTATCTGTTTATTTTGGAAAAAAATATATAGAGGTTCATAATATTCTTTTTGTTGATGTTATTTCATATCCTTATTCGGGAAAATTAGTGAATATTGGAAAAATGAAAAATGAAAATAAAGGTATATTAGGAAAACTAAAATTGTTTTTCTTTTTTAAGAAATATATACATAATAATCAATTCGACTATATTATTGATTTTAGATACCGTATAAAGCCACTTCAGGAGTATGTTTGGTCTAAATGGGTTTATAACAAAAAAACGATTTACACCGTTCATAGTTCACGATTAAAAACCTATTTACCAAGTTCTCGTTTTTTGAGTAAATTAATTTGTGATAAAAAATATAGTATAGTTTGTGTTTCACATGAAATAAAAAACTTAGTAACTGCAAAGTTTAATATAAAAAATGCTATTACGATTAATAATCCGATTGATATTGAGGATATCAAAACTAAATCTTTAGAATATACGGATTTAGAATTCCCCTATATAATTGCAGCAGGAAGATTTGATTCGCAAAATGTAAAACAATTTGATAAACTAATTACGGCTTATTCTAATTCCGTTTTGCCTAAAAAAGGTATTTCTCTTGTACTGCTGGGAGATGGTGAACTTAAAGATATTTATAAAGAAGCAGCTATTAGGACTGGTATGCAGGACAAGGTTTATTTTGAAGGGTTTCAAAGTAATCCTTATAAATATTTTAAGAATGCATTATTTTTAGTTTTGTGCAGCAAATATGAAGGTTTGCCTATGACATTAATAGAATCACTAGCCTGTAAAACACCGGTTATTTCATTCGATTGTGTTTCTGGTCCAAATGAAATTATTACTGACAAACAAAATGGTTTGCTGGTGGAAAATCAAAATTTTGAAAAACTTACTGAAGCAATGAATTTGTTAATTGAAGACTCAATTTTGTATCATCATTGTAAAAGTAATACCTTAAAAAGTGTAGAGCGGTTTTCAATTGAAAAAATAGGGAAACTGTGGCTGGATTTAATGGGAATTAATATATATTCGTAAAATGAATATCCAAATTATAGCTATCCCTAAAATCGAAGAACGTCGCGGAAATCTTTCCGTAATAGAAAATGATACGGTTCCTTTTGATATTAAAAGGGTTTATTATTTATACGATGTGCCAAGCGGAGCTCAACGTGGAGGTCATGCACATAAAGATCTTCAGCAGTTTTTAGTGGCTTTAAGCGGCAGTTTTGATGTGGTTTTGAATGATGGTAAAGAACAACAGATTATTACTTTAAATAAGCCTTACGAAGGTTTGCTGATTAATTCTGGAATCTGGAGGGAACTCCAAAATTTTTCTTCAGGTTCAGTTTGTCTGGTGGTGGCTTCAGAAGTTTATATTGAAGAAGATTATATCAGGGATTTTGAGGAATTTAAAGCTTTTAAAAAAGCTAGCGATACACACTAAACGTGATTCCTTTTCTGTACAATCTTTTTTTAATTTTTAACAGAGGAATTTGTATCCATCTTGGTAAATGGAAAATTATCCAGTTTTTTAGTGTGATGTTTTTTTTAGAAATCGCATTATAATATTGATCTGCTTCAGTCCTGTTACCGCTAATCTTAAATTTTAACGCATAATCCATACGGTTAACATCTAAGAAGGCATTTAATGTTGGATGTGTTGCTTCTTCTTTTTGAAATACAGAAAAATCAATCAGTTTTTTATCCCGTATATTTTTCTTAGAAAGACTGCCACTGTCCATAGCATTATATTCGACTGTGATATTTCGGGCGACAGCAACAGGAAAAAGTAGGGCAATCCTGATCCATAAATCTAAATCCTGACCACTTGTGATAGAAGTATTAAAAAAGCCTGTTTTGTCAAAAACTGCTTTTGGTACTATTACAGCTGAGGTCAACGCAATCCGGCTTACCAGGCTGGAATAAAAGAAATCGGGTACAATTCCGGAAAAATTTTCATCAATGTTTAAAAATGAATTTGTAACAAACTTTTTTTCTGAAACCTTAGAGATATATCTCGAAGCATAAAGTCCTGCATAAGGGTAATCTTTAATTAACTTTTCCAGTATTTCCAAATGATTTGGATACCAATAGTCATCAGCATCGAGAAAAGCTATAAAATCGCCTTTAGATTTTTTAATGCCAACGTTTCTGGCAGCTGAAACACCCTGATTGTTTTGACTATAAAATCGAATTCTATTGTCGTTAAATGCAAGCACAATTTTTTCACTATTATCAGTAGATCCATCATTAACGACTATAATTTCATAATCTGTAAAAGTTTGGCTGAAAATACTTTTTAAAGTGTTTTCAATAAAACTTTCTTTGTTGTAAAGGGGTATAATTATGGAGAAATAGGGTTTCATCTTGATTGCAATTTACAAAAATACCCCAATTTATATAAATCAAAAACAAGCAATGAGGGGTTTTGTGAAAGTAAATTATTGATCATTTTATTTTCGAATACATTAAAAAGAAAAACGATAACCAGAGTAATCCTTATTTTGTTTAACGCTGAATAGACTGATATAATTTTACTGTCTGAAAGAGTTGTTTGCTGTGAATTAATAAAAGCTAAGTTTTCTAAAGCAATTCTGGTTTTGTTCAAAAATAAAGAAGAACTTTCTAAATTTAAATGGAAAGCAGGGTTATCGATATGAGAAACTAAAATTTTATTCCTTTCTAATGTCATCAGGAAAGATAAGTCCTCGTATCCATATTTTGTAATAGCAGAGTCAAATGGATGATCCAGAAACAGTTTTTTATTTATCAGTAAATTAGAAGTAAGTGCTCTGCTGTTAGGTTTTTTTATTCTGTTTTCTAATGATATTGATTCTCTTTTGTGGCCGTAATGCCAACGTAAAAGCTGTTCTTTTTCTGGTCTTTTTATTTTATAAGTTATTCCTCCAAAAACAACAGATTTATTGATGTTTTTAATAGTCAGGAGATAGTTTTCTATAAAGTTAGACTCTTTGGGAAACATATCACAGTCTAAAAGTAACAGCCAGGGAAACTTAGCTTTAGATGCCAGATGATTCCTGTTTTTTGCTCTTCCCAAATTTATTTCATTTGAACAGAAAGAGCAATATTTTAAAGTATTTATTTTATTGTTTTCAATTAAAAAGTCATTAGAACAATCATCCTGAACTAAAATTTCATAATCAATCCCTGAAGAGTCAGCTTGCTTCTGAAGTTCCGCAACCAGAGGAAAAGTATTGTAATTATAAGTAGGAATAAGTACGGAAAGCATTACACACTTCGCTGCACAACTTCAAAAATTCTCTCATCTTCACATTTTAATGTCTTAGATGGAAATTTCATCAATAAAGCATAATCGTGAGTTGCCATAATAATCGTTTTTCCGTTGGCGTTGATTTTTTTCAGTACTTCTAAAACTTCAGAACTTGTTTGCGGATCAAGGTTTCCGGTTGGTTCATCAGCAAGGATAAATTCAGGGTCGTTTAACAATGCTCTTGCAATGGCAACACGCTGTTGCTCTCCTCCTGAGAGCTGATGCGGCATTTTATTCATATAATCTTTCATGCCCACTTTATCCAGAACTTCGTCAATTTTGTTTTGCATGGCTTCTTTCTCAACCCAGCCTGTTGCTCTAAGAACAAATAGCATATTGTCTTTTACCGTTCTGTCCGGAAGCAATTTGAAGTCCTGAAATACAATTCCGATTTTACGTCTCAGATACGGAATCTGGCTTTCTTTTAAAGCAGCCAAATCAAATTCAACAATATGTCCTTCACCTTCAGAAAGAGGCAAATCACCGTATAAAGTTTTCATGAAACTACTTTTTCCGGAACCTGTTTTTCCAATTATGTAGATAAATTCGCCATGTTCAACTTCTAAATTGATGTGTGATAAAATTTTTCTTCCTTCCTGAAATATAGTGACATCTTTAAGGGATAGTACGGTTTCTGACATAATAAAATTGATTTGAATGTAAAAGTAATAAGTTAACGGTTGGATTCAAAATAAATTTTGATCATTTGAACAGAAAAAATATTCATAGCAAACTGCATAAGATTTACTTTATCGTTAAAACTATCTTATTCTAAACGAATCGGTTTGGTAAAAATAAAATCGGTATTTTGAGGCTTGTAAAGCTTAAAAATTTAAAAGCTTAAAACTTTTGTTCATAATAAAAGCTTAAAACGTTTCGTTATAAACGGTATAAAATGATACATTTGAATACTAAACATAATTAAAATGCGTAAAATTTCCTGGTTCTTTTTAATGCCATTGGTTCTTTTTTCTACTATGGTTTCGGCACAAAAATCAGCTATATATACCTACGATTTAAAGGATTTTGATAAAGCACTTGCCTTATACAATGATAAACAATACGCTTCGGCCCGGCATATTTTCGAATATGTGAAAAATCAGGCTACGACAGAAGAAGTAAAGTCAGATTGTGCATATTACATCGCTAATTGTGCAATAAGAACGAATCAGCCCAATGCAGATGAATTAATGGAAAAATTTGTTGAAGATTATCCAACAAGTACCAAACAAAATCAGGCTTATATTGAGGTTGCCCATTATTTCTTCGAACAGGGAGATTATCCAAAAGCACTGCAATGGTTTGACAGGGTTGACGAAAGTTACATGAGCAGGTCTGATCTGGATAAATTTAATTTCCAAAAAGGATACAGTTATTTTAATGCCAAAAAGAAAAAAGAAGCCACAACCTATTTTAATAAAGTGGTGAATTCTCCCGAATTTGGTTCGCAAGCCAAATATTATTTAGGTTTCATGGCTTATGAAGGCGATGATTACAAGGAAGCGACAAAATATTTTGACGAGGTTTCGGGTGAAGAAAAATACAAGGAAAAGCTTTCGTATTTTCAGGCAGATATGAATTTTAAACTGGGTAATTTTCAAAAAGCTATCGAGCTGGGACAAGCAGCAATGGGGCAATCAAATGCACTTGAAAAATCTGAATTGAATAAAATTATCGGAGAAAGCTATTTCAATTTAAAACAATATGGTAAAGCGATTGCGTACCTGGAGCAATATGCAGGAAGAAAAGGAAAATGGAATAATACCGATTTCTACCAGTTAGGATATGCTTATTACGAACAGAAAGACTATGAAAAGGCGATTTCCCAGTTCAATAAAATCATCGAAGGGAAAGATTTTGTAGCGCAGAATGCCTATTATCATTTAGGTTTGGCTTATCTCAATACTGGTAGAAAACAGGAAGCTTTGAATGCTTTTAAAAATGCTTCTGAAATGGATTTTAATGCCCTGATTCAGGAAGATGCTGCGCTAAATTATGCTAAATTGAGCTATGATATTGGAAATCAATACCAGACCGTTCCCGGGATTTTGCTTGATTTCTTAAAAAAATATCCAAATAATTCCAGTCGTGCTGAAATAGAGAAATTATTGGTTGACTCTTATATTTCGACTAAAAATTACAAAGAAGCTTTGGTTTTACTGGAGAAAAACAGAACACCTGAAAATAAACTGGCCTACCAAAAAGTACTTTTTTACAGAGGTTTAGAATTGTACAACGAGTCGAATTATGCTGAAGCGTTAAAGATGTTCAATGGAGCTGTTAAAGAACAGAAAAACCCTGAGTTTACAGCCCGTGCCACTTTCTGGAAAGCAGAATCTGAATACGTAACGGATGATTTTAGAAACGCATTATTGAGCTACAAGCAATTCGCAGGTTTAGCAGCTGCAAAAACAACGGATGAATATAAAAACATCAATTATAATATAGGATATACGTATTTTAAGCTGAAACAGTACGATCAGGCAGGGAATTCTTTTCAGGCTCAGATTAATGATGCTCCGGGAGATAAGGTTCGTCTAAACGATTCGTATTTACGTTTGGGAGACTGCCGATTTGTAACTTCTAAATATGCTCAGGCAATGGAAGCATACGGAAAAGCAATTAGTGCAAAAGGTGTTGATGCTGATTATGCACAATTTCAAAAAGCGATTTCGTATGGGTTCATGTCCAGAAATGATAAGAAAGTTGAGGAGCTGAATAATTTTCTTCAGATGTATAAGAAGTCAGAATATCGTGATGATGTTTTGTTCGAATTAGCAAATACTTACGTGGCTGACAAAAAGAACCAACAGGCGATTAAAACATACGATCAGCTGATTTCAGAATATAAAAATGGTTCGTTTACTTCAAAATCAATTTTAAGACAAGGTTTGATTTATTACAATTCAGATCGTGATGAACAGGCTTTGACGAAATTTAAAAAAGTAGCAGCCGAGTTCCCAAAAACACCTGAAGCTTTGGAAGCAGTTTCTACAGCGAGATTGATTTATGTTGATTCGGGTAAAGTAGATGAATATGCAACATGGGTTAGAACATTGGATTTCGTTTCGGTTACAGATGCAGAATTAGATAATGATACTTATGATGCTGCTTTCAAACAATACAGTCAAGGCAATACCAAACAGGCAATTACTGGTTTTTCAGGTTATGTGAGCAAATTTCCATCAGGATTACATTCATTAGAAGCAAATTTTTATCTGGCACAATTGCTTTATGCAGAAGGTTCAGAATCGAAGTCAGTTGCAAATTATCAATATGTGACAGCACAGCAAGGAAATGAATTTACAGAACAGTCACTAAATAAACTGGCCCAGATTTTTCTAAAAGCTAAGGATTGTGATAAAGCGATTCCGGTATTAGTTCGCTTAAGTGATGAGTCAGATTCTGCTCAGAATGTAAATTTTGCACAGGCTAATCTGATGAAATGCTATTATGATAAAAATGATTACAGTAATTCTGTTCTATATGCTGATAAAGTACTGCAAAATCCTAAAGCAGATGCAAATGTAAAAGCAGACGCCCAAATCATCGTAGCACGTGCAGCAATGCAGACGGGAGACGAAGACAAGGCGAAAGCGGCGTATGCAAAATTATCAGCAACATCAAAAGGAGAATTAGCTGCAGAAGCTTTGTATTATGATGCCTATTTTAAAACCAAAGAAGGAAAATTTGATGCTTCGAATGTATCAGTTCAGAAATTGGCAAAAAACTATTCGGCATACAAATATTACGGAGCGAAGAGTTTAGTTTTAATGGCAAAAAACTTCTACGGTTTAAAAGACAGCTATCAGGCAACGTATATTCTGGATAACGTAATCAACAATTTTACAGATTATCCGGATGTGGTTGAAGAAGCGAAAATAGAGCTAACCGCAATCAAACTGGAAGAGTCTAAAACGAATTCGTCAATTACAAAATAGTTAGAAGTTAGATGTGAAAAGTTAAAAAGTATTCAGTTTACATTTCACAAAATACATTTCACAAATTATGAGTTTACCTTTTTATATAGTTGATGTTTTTACAGATAAAAAATATGCCGGAAATCAACTGGCTGTTTTTTTAGATGCCGGAAATCTCAGTTCACAACAAATGCAAAAGATTGCCCGCGAAATTAATTTTGCCGAAAGTACTTTTGTTACCAAACTGGATAAAGAAAACAATAAAGCTGAAATTAAAATATTTACGCCATCTCAGGAAATGCAGTTCGCAGGACATCCTGTAATTGGGACTTCATGGGTTTTGATGAATAAAATCTTTGATCATTCGCCTGTCGAAATTAAGCTGAGTGTCCCAATTGGACCAATTGCGATTAATCAATCAGAGGATTTGATTTGGTTAAAAGCGGCACAGCCAAAATTTTGGGATATTTTTTCGAAAGAGGATTTTGCATTATTCAGTAATCTGAAAAGCAGCGACTTTGAAAATCAATTCCCAATTCAGGAAGTGACGACTGGTAGTGCTTTTGTAATGGTTGGGTTAAGCAGTAAAAGGGCATTGGAAAATTTGGTACTGGATAAAGACAAAACCGATGAATGGCTGAAAAAACATTGTAAAACGACGCATCAGGGTTTGTATTTTTACTATTTAGAAGGTGAAAAATTATTTAGCAGAATGTTGTGTATTGAACATAATCAGTTAGTAGAAGATGCAGCTACAGGGAGTGCGAGTACCTGTTTGCAGGCTTATCTTTTAAAAAATCACAAACCGGAAATCGAATTAATCAATTATCAGGGAGATTATATAAACCGTCCTTCTCAGATTTATTTCAAAGGAAGATTAACCGAAAATGATTTTGATATTAAAATAGGAGGAAAGGTTCAGTTTGTTGCTAAAGGCGAATGGGAAGCCTGATAATTAGAAAATTTAAGAATTAGAAAATTAGAAAATAGAATATAATTGAATTGTAAAATGTAAAAAGTAAGCTGAAAAAGCATTTTGTATTTGACAGAATACATTTTACAAAAAAGTATAAAATATGAAAATTAATTTCCAGAATAAAACCATCATTTTAATTTTGCTGTTTGTTTTTCAGCTTTCATTTGCCCAAAAGAAAAATGAAAATATTGGTACAGAAACAGTAAACGTAGTAAAACCCTATTCGCCAACCATATCAGATGCTAACAAAGTAAAAGAAACACCGTCACTTGATGATTCGGGAAATCAGGCTAAAGAAACTATCAGATATAGTATTTTATCAGTTCCTGTTGCTTCTACTTTTACGCCTTCAAAAGGAACAGCGGTCAATGTTGAAAAATCAAAAAGGGAGCGTCTGTTTAATAATTATGCGACTTTGGGCGTTGGAAATTACAGTACACTCAATGCCGAATTATTTGTGAATCAGGATTTGGGAAATAATGATTTTGTATCCGGAATGTTTCGTCATCATTCGTCACAAGGCGGAATTAAAGACGTGCTTTTAAATGATGAATTTTATGATACGGCATTAAATGTTGGCTACGGTCAAAATAATAGGGATATGTCATGGAATGTCGAATTAGGTTACCAAAACCAAATTTACAACTGGTATGGACTGCCAAAAGATTTTGGTGCTTCTTTGATTCCTCAGGATCGTCTTGATTTAATAAATAAAATCAACCCGGGACATACTTATAACACGATTTCATTAGGAGGAAATTTTGAATTCAATGAAAGCGTTTTTAGCAAAGTAGCAACAAAATTCACACACTTTTCGGATAGTTTTTCTTCTTCAGAAAATCGTTTTTACCTGAAACCAACTTTCAAAGTTGATGTAATGGATCAGTCAATTAATACGAATGTTATTATTGACCATGTAAGCGGAAGTTTCGAAAATAATTATTTTAAAACAAATACAGATCCAGTAAAATATAGTCTGACCAATTTTGGAATTGAGCCAAGTTTTGTAGTGAATGAAAACGACTGGACTCTTGAATTAGGGGCAGGATTATACTATGCACTGGATTCTGAAAATAGCGGAAATAAATTTTACATTTACCCAAAAGTAAATGCTTCGTATAAATTAGTGGGTGATTTAATGATTTTTTATACAGGGGTAAACGGAACTTTAACTCAGAATTCATATGCCGATTTTGTAAATGAAAATCCGTTTTTATCGCCAACATTGGATGTCAGGCCATCAAGTACTCAATACAATGTTTTTGCCGGTTTGAAAGGGAAATTGGCGAACAATGTAAATTATAATCTGACAGGTTCTTATCTGAATGAAAAAAACAAAGCTTTGTTTAAAAGCAATGATTACACGGAAGATTTTTCAAACGAGAATTATGAGTATGGAAACTCTTTTGGAGTGGTTTATGAAGACATCAGAACATTTCGTTTCTATGCAGAATTAAAAGCTGATTTCTCTGAAAATGTTACTTTCGGAATTAACGGTACATTCAATAGTTACAAAACTGATGAACCTGTAGAAGCATGGAACTTACCAACAATCAAATTAGGTTCTAATCTTGATGTAAATATAACAAAGCAATGGTATGCAGGCTTGAATGTTTTTTATGTAGGGGAGCGTAAGGATATGCAAAATGATTTATTAAGTTCGACTTTTAATGGTCCTGTTACCCTAAAAAGCTATTTTGATGCCAATGCGCATTTAGGATACAAATTCAGCGAACGCCTGACTTTCTTCCTGAAATTAAACAACATTGGAAACCAGAATTATGAAAAATGGCTGAATTATCCTGTACAGGGATTTCAGGTGTTAGGCGGAGCGAATTACAAATTTGATTTTTAGTAAATAGTGATATAAAAAAATAGCTTCCGAATTGGAAGCTATTTTTTTATGCTGTAAGATGTCTTTATTCTGTAAAAGGAATCGCAACTCTAACTTTATCCCAGCCTATATTCAAAACCACTCCTTTGTCAGCTTTAGTAAAAACCATTGAAAAAGCCTCAAGGGACTCTGTTCCTTCAGTAACCGGAATGCTTAATCTCGCAACGTCATTCGCTTCTTTATAAGTATAAGAACCCCAAACGTTAAGGTCTTTACTTAAGATTACGGTGCATGCATTTTTTTCAGGTAAAAGAAATAAAGTGTAAGCTCCTGCTTTTATTTTTTTATCACCCAATTTCACGTCTTTGTAAAATGTAATTTCAGCAGCTTCATTAGCTCCGGTTCTCCAGACTTTTCCCTCAGGTATTAAAGTACTTAATTCTCTTCCTTTTAATTGTGGACGGCTATAGATAATTCGGACCAATTTAGCCGGATCCTTATAATCATTTGGATAAGAAGCCATGTCCATTGGGCTTTTGTCCAAGTCAGGGAATTTTTGAGCATTGACATTTGATGATAAAAGCATCGTAACAGCGAATGCAATTGTGGTAATAATTGTAGATTTTTTCATAATGACAGTTAAAATTAATGAGTGTTAAAATTATTGATTGTTTGCTAAAAAATCTAAAACATCTTGTTAATTTTTGTTAATGAATCTTTTTGGGATAAAAAAAGCATTTAGGTTTATGGGGTTTTAGGACAACCTTTGCATATTTGTAACTTAGAAAATTAGTATCTTAAAGAAATGACTTTTAAACAAAAAATACATTCCCATTATTTACAAATGGTTCAGGACCGAATTGATGTTTTCAGGGATATGATTAGCAATCTTACTGAAGATTCTAAAAACGACGCAAAAGGTTCAGCCGGAGATAAACATGAAACAGCTTTGTCAATGATGCATATTGAACAGGAAAAACTGACCAATAAACTTAAAGAAGCAATTGCACAGAAAGCAGTTTTAGATAAAATTGATTCCTCAAAAATAACAGAAAATATCATTTCAGGAAGTTTGGTAAAAGCCAACGGAATTTATTTGTATTTGAGTGTGGCGCTTCCTAAAATTGCTATTGATGGTGTAAACGTTATTGCACTTTCCCCGCAATCTCCTTTGGGTACTCATTTAATGGGTAATAAAGTTGGGTTTCAGTTTGAGATTAATAAGACACATTATACTATTGAAAGTGTAGAGTAGAGACGTTATCTGCTCAATCTTGTCATTGCGTGGAACGAGGAATCTCTGCAAGTAATTCTGCAAAGATTGGTCAGTTTTTTGGTATAAGTTGTTTTTTTTGAACTATTTTGATCTTCAAAATTAAAATTTTCAAGTTTACGGCTTTTTTTTTATATTAAAATTTTACATTTACCATGTAAATTGGTTTTTTTGATTGATATTTGTAATTGATTTTGTTGTTTGTGTTTTTCAATTGTAACTAATAATTCATCTTTGCCCTGTCAAAATAAAATTTAAAAGTAAAAATATAAAATTATGTGTGGAATTGTATGTGCCTTTGACTTAAAGCAAAAAGCCGAAAGCTTAAGACCTCAAGTGTTAGAAATGTCTAAAATCATTCGTCACCGCGGACCGGACTGGAGCGGAATTTTTAGTAATGATAAAGCGATTCTTTCTCATGAGCGTTTGGCAATTGTTGATCCTGCTTCAGGAAAACAGCCTTTATTTACAGAAGATAAAAAACTGGTTTTGGCTGCAAATGGTGAGATTTACAACCACAGAGAGCTTCGTAAACAATTTGCAGGTAAATATAACTTTCAGACTGAAAGTGATTGTGAGGTTATTTTAGCGCTTTATAAAGAAAAAGGAGTAAACTTCGTTGATGAGTTAAACGGAATCTTCGGATTTGCAATCTACGATGTTGATAAAGACGAATATTTTGTGGCTCGTGACCACATGGGAATTATTCCATTGTATATTGGTTGGGACCAAAACGGAACTTTTTATGTGGCTTCTGAGTTAAAAGCTTTAGAAGGATATTGTACCAAAATCGAATTATTTCCTCCGGGACATTATTTGTCAAGTAAAGACGGAGAATTTGTACAATGGTACAAAAGAGACTGGACAGAATACGATGCTGTAAAAGACAACGAAACAAGTATTCCTGCTATAAAAGAAGCTTTAGAAGCTGCCGTTCACAGACAATTGATGAGTGACGTTCCTTACGGAGTTTTACTTTCTGGAGGTTTAGATTCGTCTATTACTTCAGCTGTAGCTAAAAAATTCGCTCAAAAACGTATTGAGTCTGATGATACAACAGATGCATGGTATCCGCAATTGCACTCTTTCTCTGTTGGATTAGAGGGGTCTCCTGACTTGGCTGCAGCAAGAAAAGTAGCAGATCATATCGGAACAATTCACCACGAAATTAAATTTACAATTCAGGAAGGTTTAGATGCGGTTCGTGATGTTATTTACAACTTAGAAACTTACGATGTGACTACAGTTAGAGCTTCGACTCCAATGTGGTTAATGGCGAGAGTTATCAAGTCAATGGGAATTAAAATGGTGCTGTCCGGAGAAGGGGCAGATGAATTATTCGGAGGATATTTATACTTCCACAAAGCGCCAAATGCAAGAGAATTTCACGAAGAAAATGTTCGTAAATTAGGTAAACTTCATATGTACGACTGTTTGCGTGCAAATAAGAGCTTAGCAGCCTGGGGAATTGAAGGTCGTGTACCATTCTTAGATAAAGAATTTATGGATGTTGCCATGCGCATCAATCCACAGGATAAAATGATCAACAAAGAGCGCCCAATGGAAAAATGGGTTGTTCGTAAAGCTTTTGAGGATATGCTTCCTGAAAGTGTTGCCTGGAGACAAAAAGAACAATTTTCTGATGGAGTAGGATACAGCTGGATCGATACTTTGAAAGAAGTGGTTGCAAAAGAAGTTTCTGATGAACAATTAGCAAACGCCAGATTTAAATTCCCATTGCAGACACCAACTTCAAAAGAAGAGTATTACTATCGTTCAATTTTCTCAGAGCATTTTCCAAGTGATGCAGCAGCATTATGTGTTCCTCAGGAAGCAAGTGTGGCTTGTAGCACTAAAATTGCTTTGGAGTGGGATGAGGCTTTCAAAAACATGAATGATCCATCTGGAAGAGCGGTTGCAAGTGTACATGATGATGCTTATCAGAAATCTTAATAAAATTTATTTTAGAACTTATATTGCAGAAAAACGTTCTCTTTGAGGACGTTTTTCTTGGTTTATAAAACTTGTTTGAAACGTTTTTTGTGAGTTTAATTATTTACAGTTTAAATGTTTAATTGAAATTTTTATATTTGGCTTTCGGCTAAGATTTTTTTTCAGTAAGTAGATTTAGAAGAATAAAATATATAAAACAGAATTGTATGGGTGGGATATTAGCCGTTATTGGTAAAGGAAAAGATCCGCAGCTTGTAAGAGAACTTTCTAAAAGAATGTCACATCGGGGAGCAGATGAAAGTGATTTGCATGTTATGGAAAATGGCAGCATTTTAGCCAGTGAGCGTATGTTTATTATGGATTTGCATTCAGGAAAACAACCCATTCAGGGAACCAAAAATGCATGGATGGTTCATAATGGAGAAATTTATAATCATAAGGAATTAAGAGAAGGAGTTTTAAAACATCATACATTTAGAACAAAATCAGATTCTGAAGTAATAGTGCATTTATACGAAGAATTTGGTTATGATTTTTGTAATCTGCTCGATGGTGATTTTGCTTTTGTAGTAAACGATGGAGATGATTACATTGCCGGAAGGGATCCAATTGGTGTTAAGCCGCTATACTATGGATTAGACGAAAGAGGGAGAATTTATTTTTCTTCCGAAATGAAATCAATTGCAGATCAGTGTAAGTCGTTTTCAACCTTTCCTCCGGGTCATTATTATACGGCTAAAACTGGCTTTGTTAAATATTATGAACCGGAATATGAAGAGTATGAAAATGCTAATCAGCCACTTGATTTAGATTTGATCAGAGAGTCCTTAATCGAGGCTACCCGCAAACGTTTAATGAGTGATGTTCCCGTGGGAGTTCTTTTGTCGGGAGGTTTAGATTCGTCATTAACTTCAGCAATTGCATCACGATTATTAGCAGGGAGTAAGGAAAAACTGCATTCTTTTTCTATAGGTTTAGATGCAGATTCTCCGGATAATATTGCGGCTAGAAAAGCAGCAGAATTTTTAGGAACACAGCACCATGAAATTCATTTTACTGTTGAGCAGGGAGTTGAAATTCTGGACAAATTGATCTATCATATCGAAACGTATGATATTATTTCGGTACGTTCGGGTGTTCCAATGTACCTGCTGGCAAAAGCAATAAAAGAAAAGGGAATAAAAGTGATACTTTCGGGAGAAGGAGCTGACGAGGTTTTTGGAGGTCATTTGTATTTTAGAAACGCACCGTCTTCTGAAGAATTTCAAAAAGAAACGATTGAAAGGGTTCAAAAGCTCTTTACGGCCGATATATTGCGTGCTGATAAATCAACAATGGCGCATAGTTTAGAACTCAGGGTGCCATTTTTGGATAAAGATTTCCTTGATGTTGCAATCCGAATTAAAACTGAAGAAAAACAGCCAAAAACATATGAAGCTGTTGAAAAATATATTTTAAGAAAAGCATTTGACATGTCTGAAAAGCCATATTTGCCTTCGGAAATTTTATGGAGACAAAAAGAACAATTTTCAGATGGTGTTGGATATGACTGGGTGGATCAATTAATTAAGTATTGTGCTTCTCAGGTTTCAGATGAGCAATTAGCCGGTGCGGCAGCAGAATTTCCGTATAATTCTCCAACAACAAAAGAGGCATATTTATACAGATCCATTTTTCATAAACATTATCCGCAAGTAAGTGCGGCACAAACAGTAAGAAAATGGATTCCAAAATGGCAGGATAATCCTGATCCGAGCGGAAGAGCTAATGCAGCACATTTAAATGCAGATACTGAAATAGCAAAAACAGGTGTGATTGTTTAGAAATAGAAAAAGATCTTAGGTTCAGGAAAAGATAATTCAAAAAAAAAACCGAAATGACGTTAAAAAGTTATTTCGGTTTTTTTATGTTATTCCTATTTTCGGAATTTTGATTTTATGAAGTTTGGAAATTTAGTATGTCTTTTTGGATTTATTTTCTGTAATTTTTAATAATTCTGTTAATAACTTAGGTGCTTTAAAGACTATTTTAAGAGGTATATAAGTTGCGTTTTCATATATTTGCGTGTTAAGACAATAATTACATTTTTTAGAATAAATTATATGAGCGAAGAAATCAAGAAGAACAATTATTCAGCAGATAGTATTCAGGCATTAGAAGGAATGGAGCACGTAAGAATGCGTCCATCGATGTATATTGGAGATGTGGGTGTTCGAGGGCTGCACCATTTGGTTTATGAAGTTGTGGATAACTCTATTGATGAGGCGATGGGAGGACATTGTGATACGATTAGTGTCGCAATTAACGAAGACGGTTCGATAACAGTTGAAGATAATGGTCGTGGTATTCCGGTTGATTTGCATAAAAAAGAAGGTGTTTCTGCTCTTGAGGTTGTAATGACTAAAATTGGTGCCGGAGGTAAATTTGATAAAGATTCTTATAAAGTTTCAGGAGGTCTTCACGGTGTTGGGGTTTCTGTTGTAAATGCTCTTTCTGTTCATATGAAATCTACTGTTTTTAGAGAAGGAAAAATCTACGAACAGGAATACGAAAGAGGAAAATCATTATATCCTGTAAAACAAATCGGGGAAACTGATAAAAGAGGTACACGTCAGACTTTTTATCCGGATGATACTATTTTTCAGCAGACTACAGAGTTCTCTTATGATACGCTTTCAGCCCGTATGCGTGAGCTTTCTTTTTTGAATAAAGGAATCACAATTACTTTTACGGATAAAAGAGAAGTAGATGAAAAAGGCGAATTTAAAAGCGAAGTATTTCATTCTGATGAAGGGTTAAAAGAATATATTCGTTATTTAGATGGTAATCGTGAGCCGATTATTTCTCATGTAATCAGTATGGATAATGATAAAGGCGAAATTCCGGTTGAAGTTGCCCTGATTTACAATACCAGTTATTCTGAGAATATTTTCTCTTATGTGAATAATATCAATACACACGAAGGAGGAACCCATTTACAGGGTTTTAGAAGTGGTTTGACAAGAACACTTAAAAAATATGCTGATGCTTCGGGAATGCTGGATAAACTGAAGTTTGAAATTTCAGGAGACGATTTCCGTGAAGGTTTGACTGCTATTATTTCGGTAAAGGTTTCAGAACCGCAATTCGAAGGTCAGACAAAAACGAAGCTTGGAAACAGAGAAGTTGTTTCTCCTGTTTCTCAGGCCGTAGGGGAGATGCTTGAAAATTATCTGGAGGAAAATCCAAATGATGCAAAAGTAATTATTCAAAAAGTAATTTTGGCTGCCCAGGCACGTCACGCTGCAAAAAAAGCACGTGAAATGGTACAGCGTAAAACCGTTATGGGTGGCGGTGGGCTTCCTGGAAAGCTGTCTGATTGCTCTGAACAGGATCCTGCAAGATGTGAGGTTTATCTTGTTGAGGGAGATTCGGCAGGAGGAACTGCAAAACAAGGTCGTGATCGTAACTTTCAGGCGATTTTACCATTACGAGGTAAGATCCTGAATGTTGAAAAAGCAATGCATCACAAAGTATTCGAAAATGAAGAGATTCGTAATATTTTTACAGCTTTGGGAGTTACTGTTGGAACTGAAGAAGATAGTAAAGCATTGAATCTTTCAAAATTACGTTATCATAAAGTAATCATCATGTGTGATGCCGATGTCGATGGTAGCCACATTTCTACCTTAATATTAACATTCTTCTTCCGTTTCATGAAAGAACTGATTGAGGAAGGTCACGTTTACATTGCGGCGCCACCTTTATATTTAGTCAAAAAAGGAAATAAAAAGGAGTATGCGTGGAATGATGTTCAGCGTGATCAGGCGAATGAAAGGATGGGAGGAAGCGCCGCTATACAGAGATACAAAGGTCTTGGAGAGATGAACGCTGAGCAATTGTGGGAAACTACTATGGATCCAAATTTCAGGACTTTACGTCAGGTAAATATTGATAGTTTGGCGGAAGCTGATCAGGTTTTCTCAATGTTAATGGGCGATGAAGTGCCGCCTCGTAGAGAATTTATCGAGAAAAATGCTGTTTACGCCAATATTGATGCATAGTATTTGGCTGAATGTTTTTTGATAAAATTTTTATTTAAAAAAACAGGAAACTCATTAGTTAGTCGTTTAAACAATTTGTATATTAAACCTGAAATTAATTAATAACCAATAAAGTATAAAATATGAAAGTTACCATTGTAGGAGCAGGAAATGTTGGAGCCACTTGTGCGGATGTTATTTCTTATCGAGGAATAGCCAGCGAAGTAGTATTGTTGGATATTAAAGAAGGTTTTGCTGAAGGTAAGGCTTTAGATATTATGCAATGTGCAACAAATACAGGTTTCAATACTCATGTGTCAGGTGTTACAAATGATTATTCAAAAACAGCCAATAGTGATGTTGTTGTTATCACTTCGGGTATTCCAAGAAAACCTGGAATGACACGTGAAGAATTAATTGGAATAAATGCAGGAATTGTAAAAACCGTTGCTGAAAATGTATTAAAATATTCGCCTGACACCATTATTGTTATGGTTTCTAATCCAATGGACACTATGACTTATCTGGCTTTAAAATCTACAGGATTGCCAAAAAACAGAATAATTGGTATGGGTGGGGCACTGGATAGTTCCAGATTTAGAACGTATCTTTCTTTAGCTTTAGATAAACCTGCAAATGATATTTCAGCAATGGTAATCGGAGGGCATGGTGATACTACCATGATTCCGTTAACCCGTTTGGCATCCTATAACGGAATACCGGTAACTGAATTTCTTTCAGAAGAAGTATTGGAAAAAGTAGCTGCAGATACGATGGTTGGAGGAGCTACACTAACAGGGCTTTTAGGAACATCGGCATGGTATGCACCTGGAGCTTCAGTTGCTTTTTTGGTTGACAGTATTTTAAATGATCAGAAGAAAATGATTGCATGCTCTGTTTATGTAGACGGCGAATATGGTCAAAATGATATATGTATCGGTGTTCCATGTATAATTGGCAAAAATGGTGTTGAACAGATTTTGGAAATTCATCTGAATGAAAAAGAAAAGGATTTATTTGCTAAAAGTGCAGATGCTGTTAGAAGCATGAATGATGCGCTAAAAGAGATTCTGGCTTAAACATTTAAATAAAAAGAATCAAGACTGCACTTTTGCAGTCTTTTTTTTGAGATTAATTAATAAATAAATTGTTTAATCATTTCGAGAATTATATATTTGCTCGGTTTAAAAAAAATGCTGTAATTCGTGATTAAGGTTTTTTAGTTTTAAAAACTCATGTCAGGGCTTATTTTATGGGAATTTAAAACAAACTACAAACAAAAACATAATTAATTTTTAGTAATAATGCAGAATAAAGGACTTATTAAATTTTTCGCAATTCTATTTGCATTGGTAAGTATTTACCAACTTTCTTTCACTTTTGTGGCAAATAATGTCAAAGAGGAGGCTAAAGCTTTTGCAGGAGATAATCCTGACAAGGAATTAAAATATTTAGATTCTATTGGTAAAACGAAGGTTTTTGATCTTGGATTTACAGATTTTACTTATAATGAAGTAAAAAACAAACAATTGAATAAAGGTCTTGACTTAGAAGGCGGAATCAATGTAATTCTTCAGATTTCTATCAAAGATGTTTTGAAAGGTTTGGCTAATAATTCTAAAAATCCGGTATTCAACAAATCATTAGCGGACGCAAGTGCAAATTTAGAAGGGAATAAGACCTATTTAAATAAGTTTTTTGAAGCTTTTGAAGCCAATTCAAATGGAACAACAAAACTAGCATCACCTGATATTTTTGCAAACAGAAGTTTACAGGGAGAAGGTGGTATCGATTTTCAAATGACAGATGCACAAGCGCAAAAAGTAATTAAGAGAAAAGTTGATGAGTCTGTTGAAAGTGCTTTTAAAGTATTAAGAGAGCGTATCGACAAATTTGGTGTTACTCAGCCAAATGTTCAGAAATTAGGAGAAACAGGAAGGATTTTAGTAGAGCTTCCTGGTGCTAAGGATGTTGACAGAATCAAAAAATTATTAGGTGGAAAAGCTCAGTTAGAGTTTTGGGAAACTTTTAAAATAGAAGAAATCGGAAACTTTTTAGTTGCTACTAATGAAGCTTTAAAAAAGACTGAAATCAAGAAAACAGAGACTAAAGCGGTTGTTAAAGATTCATTGAATGCGTTATTAACTGACGCTAAAGATTCACTTGATACTAAAAAAGGGAATAATCCATTATTTGATAAAATATTAGGTCAGGGTGGAGGACCGGTTTTAGGTTATTTTGCCCCAAAAGATACTGCGGTTATTAATGAGTATTTTAAAAGGCCGGAAATCAGAGTGCTGTTGGCCGGAGACCAGCACAACGCAAAATTTGTATGGAGCAAGCCTACTACTATTAAAGATCCAAAAGCTAAAGATATAGCTTCTGCTAAAGATATTGAGGTAGTTGAACTGTATGCTTTAAAAGGGAACAGAGATAATGCTCCTGCTATGAGCGGTGGTGTAGTGACGGATGCAAAAGATACTTTTGATCAATTAGGAAAACCGGCTGTTTCTATGCAAATGAACAGTCAGGGTGCTAAAATCTGGGAAGAATTAACAGGAAGAGCTTTTGCTCAAAAAAGTTATATCGCTATTGTTCTGGATAATGTAGTTTATTCTGCACCGGGAGTAACAAGCGGACCTATCGCCGGAGGAAGATCTGAAATTACAGGTTCTTTTGATGTTGCTGAAACTAAAGATTTAGCTAACGTATTAAATGCAGGTAAATTACCGGCTTCTGCAGATATTGTTCAGTCAACTGTTGTGGGACCATCTTTAGGTCAGGCTGCGATTGATGCGGGAACGATTTCAGCTGTATTAGGATTTTTATTGGTTTGTTTATGGATGGTATTCTATTATGGTAAAGCTGGTTGGTATGCAAACCTTGCGTTATTATTAAACTTACTTTTCCTGTTCGGAATTATGGCAAGTTTTGGTTTTGTATTGACATTGCCAGGGATTGCGGGTATCGTATTAACATTGGGTACTGCTGTAGACGCGAACATTATTATATTTGAAAGAGCTAAAGAAGAATTACGTGAAGGGAAATCATTGTCTGAAGCTGTAGTGGCTTCTTACGGATGGCACGGTGCGATGCGTTCTATCATTGATGCAAACGTTACTCACGTATTGACCGGAGCAATCTTGTTTATATTTGGAACAGGACCAATTAAAGGTTTTGCATTAACATTGCTTATTGGTATCGTAACTTCATTGTTTACTTCAATCTTTATTGCCAGAATTTTCATTGACAGAAATATTGCAGGAAAAGCAGATTTGACTTTCTCTACAAACATTACTAAAAACTGGTTTACTAATTTCCACTTTGACTTTATTAAGATCAAAAAATTCACTTATATTTTCTCTTCAATTGTAGTTGTAGTGAGTTTAATTTCTATCTTCTTTGTTAACGGATTAGATGAAGGTGTTGACTTTGTAGGAGGTAGAACATTCCAGGTTAAATTTGAGAAACCTGTAGATGCAACGGCTGTTTCAGATGAATTGTCTGCCGCTTTTGGAACTCCTGTTGAAGCTAAAATTTTAGGGGATGATGATCAGTTGAAAATCACAACTAAATACAAAATCAAAGAAGACGGTGTAGCTGTTGATGAGGAAGTGAATCAGAAATTATATAAAGCTTTAGCGAAATATTTCCCTAATGTTACGTATGAAAAATTCACAAATACTTATGATGGAAAAGCGATTGGAGTTTTACAGGCTTCTAAAGTTGGGGCATCTATTTCGGAGGATATTAAAACTAACTCATACTGGGCAGTTCTTGGTGCGATGGCAGTTATTTTCTTATATTTAATGATTTCTTTCCGTAAATGGCAATATTCTTTAGGTGCTATTGCAGCTGTTGCGCATGACGTAATTTTTGTATTGGGAATCTACTCATTATGTTACAAATTCATGCCTTTCCACATGGAAATGGATCAGCACTTTATCGCTGCGATTCTTACCGTTATTGGCTACTCTATGAATGATACTGTAATTGTATTTGACAGAATCAGAGAATTTATCATCGGAAACCGTAAAGGCAGTTTTGAAGATATCGTAAATGCTTCTATTAATACAACTTTATCAAGAACATTGAATACTTCATTAATGATGATTATCGTGCTATTAACGATGTTTATCTTTGGAGGAGAGTCAATCAGAGGATTTATATTTGCCATGTTAGTTGGTATTATCGTAGGTACTTATTCATCATTATTTATCGCTACGCCTGTATTGGTTGATACGATTTCAAGTGATGACAAACATACAATTGAAGACAAACATAATAAGGTGTAATTACCCTTTGTTTATATAGAGAAAGATCCGGTGAAAGCTGGATCTTTTTTTTTGTCTTAATTTTTTTTATGGTAAAATATTTTTATTGCAGAAATTCAAAATTTGTAATTCAGAATTTTATTCTTATCATAAAAACACTTCTTTTATTATTTGCCAGTTGTTGTTTTTTTGTATGTAATTAATTCTTTAAGTCAGTTAACTTTATGAAGACCTAGCGCTAAGCTTTTTGTAAAAGATATTTCTAATTTAGCCCTGATGGGAGCGATATCCTTTTTATGGCTTCTTTAGCCAGAAAAAGATATAGCGGACAGCAGGACTGAAGTTTATTGTAATTGATAAAGTTCTGCTCTAAATAAAAATTAAAAGTAAATGGTGAGATTATTAATATTAAGGAAGAGCTCAGACGTAAATTTAAAGCAAAAAAATGCCCAATACGTTTAAAAGCATTGGGCATATTACATTGATTTTTTTTTATGATGCTGATAGAGGATTTCTTTGTGCTCTAATGATGAAGAAAAGACCGATTATGATAAAAGGTATGCTTAGCCATTGTCCTGTTGAGAAGTATCCTAATGTGCTTTCAAAACCTCCCTGACTTTCTTTTACAAATTCGACTATGAATCTTACTACAAATAAAAGGACTAAAAACAGGCCAAATAAATAACCTGATTTAAGTCTTGCATTTGTTTTCCAATATAAAAAGAATAAGATAGCAAATACAAAAATGTAACAAAACGCTTCGTATAATTGTGTTGGATGTTTTGCGGGAACCTGAGCTAACAAGTCAGCAAATTTTGGGTCGGTTGCAATGGCAGTGTAAGCTTGTTTTGGGTCTGCAATTCCTGTTTTACTGACTACCTCGTTTTTACTGAACTGATCATGTAAAAAGCGGATTCCAAAAGCGGAATTTGTTTCGTTTCCAATGATTTCAGAATTCATAAAATTTCCTATACGTACAAATATAGCCCCGCTGGCTACGGGAATAACTACGCGGTCTAAAATCCATAATAAAGGACGTTTTAGAATCATTTTGCTGTAATAATACATAGCGATAATAATGGCAATTGCTGCGCCATGACTAGCTAATCCCTGGAATCCTGTAAACTGGAATTCCGGCTCCAATTTGAATGGTAAAAATATTTCAAGTAAATGATTTCTGAAATATTCCCAATCATAAAACAGAACATGTCCTAAACGTGCGCCAATTAAAGTTGCTAAAACAGTCCAGACAAATAGAGAATCCAGTTTGTCAATTGATTCGTTTTCGCGTTCGAATATCTTTTTCATCAGGAACCATCCTAATCCAAAAGCAATAACGAACATTAAACTGTAATAGCGAATCATAAAAAATCCTAAATCGATTCCCTCAGAAGGATTCCAAACGATATTTAAGGCATGTGTCATATAGTAAATTGTTATGTTTTTGTAAAAATAAATATTTAAAGCAGAGTAAGTCTTTATTTAAAGTTAATGTTTGTGCAGACATTTTTTCTCCGGAACAGGATCGTAACCAGATTTTCCCCACGGATGGCAGCTTAAAATACGTTTAATTCCAAGATATCCACCATAGAATAATCCGTGTTTTTGCAGTGCTTCGATCATATAACTGGAACAGGTGGGTTCGAACCTGCAGGATGCCGGTGTAAATGGTGAAATGGCGTTTTGATAAAACCGTACTAATAAAACAAATGGAGTGATTACTTTCATGATTTATTAGAAATGAATTGATTTATAATGAAAATGTGGTGCCTTCTTTTCCGTCTTTCAATTGGATACCCAAAGCTATCAACTGATCTCTGATTTGGTCAGAAAGTGCGAAATTTTTATCAGCTCTGGCCTGATTCCTCATTCCGATCAGCATGTTTATTACACCTTCTAATTTGTCATTATTGCTGTCAGCAGCTTTATCGTCGCTTAATCCTAAAACATCAAATACGAAGGCTTTAATAACAGTTGAAAATGATTTTAAATCTTCAGCAGAAATGGTCTCTTTGCCTTCTTTCAGTAAATTAATATATCGAACACCTTCGAATAATTGGGCAATTAAAATAGGAGTATTGAAGTCATCGTTCATCGCATCGTAACATAATTGTTTCCATGCACCAAAATCAATAGAACTTGAATTTCCTACTGAAATTGATGTTAAGGCATCAATAGCTTCCATTAATCTTTTATATCCTTTTTCGGCAGCTGTTATGGCATCATCAGAAAAATCTAAAATACTTCGGTAGTGTGCCTGAAGCATAAAAAATCTTGTTACAGATGCAGAAAATGGTTTGCTTAAAACAGTATTTTTCCCGCTTAAAATTTCTCCGGGTAAGATATTATTTCCGGTAGATTTCGCCATTTTTTTGCCGTTCAGCGTAAGCATGTTGGCGTGCATCCAGTAATTTACCGGAGACTGGCCTGTACAAGCCTCGTTTTGCGCAATTTCACACTCGTGGTGTGGGAATTTTAAATCCATTCCGCCTCCGTGAATATCAAAATGATTGCCTAAATATTTTGTACTCATTGCAGTACATTCAAGATGCCAGCCAGGAAAACCGTCACTCCATGGAGAAGGCCATCTCATGATATGTTCGGGCTCTGCTTTTTTCCAAAGCGCAAAATCCTGAGGGTTTCGTTTGTCAGACTGTCCATCAAGATCACGGGTATTGGCTAACATATCTTCGATATTTCTGCCACTTAGAATTCCGTAATTCTTGGTTTCGTTATATTTTACAACATCAAAATAAACTGATCCGTTTGCTTCATACCCAATTCCGGTATCAATAATCTTTTTGATGATTTCGATTTGTTCTATTATATGTCCTGTTGCTGTTGGCTCTATACTTGGCGGTAAAAAATTGAAGGCTTTCAGGATGTCATGAAAATCGACAGTATAGCGCTGTACCACTTCCATAGGTTCCAACTGTTCCAGACGTGCTTTTTTTGCAATTTTATCTTCACCTTCATCAACATCATCCACAATATGTCCAACGTCTGTAATATTACGGACATAACGTACTTTATAATCAAGATGTAGAAAATACCTGAATATGACGTCAAAAGACATAAATGTTCTCACATTTCCTAAGTGAACATTGCTGTAAACAGTAGGTCCGCAAACATACATTCCAACACTCCCTTCATGGATTGGTTTGAAACTTTCTTTTTCACCCGAAAGTGAATTGTATATTTTTAACGATTGTGTTTTATATAAAGGCATATTTTATTGATGTTTTAGGAGCTAATCCTGCTATCCGCTATATCTTTTATGGTGAACCCCACCATAAAAGGATGCCGCTGCTATCAGGGCTAAATCATAAATATAAAGGAAATACGGTATAAATTTAGAATTGCGTATCTAACTTAATATAATCTAAAAATTCTCTCTTTGTTTGGGGTTCTTTGAATTTTCCGCCAAATTCAGATGTTACCGTACTGCTTTCGATATCTTTAATTCCTCTGGAATTTACACAAAGATGTTTTGCATCTATAACGCAGGCGACATCTTCTGTTCCCAGGGCTTTTTGTAATTCCTGAACAATCTGCATTGTCAAGCGTTCCTGTACCTGAGGTCTTTTTGCATAATATTCAACGATGCGGTTCATTTTTGATAAACCAATAACTCTTCCGCTAGATATGTAAGCAACGTGAGCACGTCCGATAATTGGCAGTAAATGGTGTTCACAGGTAGAATAAACCGTGATGTTTTTTTCTACCAGCATTTCACCATATTTGTAGTTGTTATCAAAAGTTGAAGCTTTTGGTTGTTTGGCAGGGTTTAAACCTCCGAAAATCTCTTTTACAAACATTTTTGCAACACGGTTTGGAGTGCCTTTTATACTGTCATCCGTCAAATCCATTCCAAGTGTCTGAAGAATGTTTTCGACATCTTTTTTAATTTTTTCTATTTTTTCTTCATCAGTTATATCAAAAGCGTCCGCTCTAAGTGGGTTTTTTGCATTGCTGCTGAAATGACTGTCACCTATTTCGTCTAAAAAATCTTCGTTATTTATCATTAAAAACTACTATTATAATGGGTATATCTTTTTAAGGCGGTAAAGATAATTAATAAATGGGAAACCTTTTCTATCGTTTTTACTATTTAATTAATCCTTTTTTGATATAATTTAAATTAAAAAAAATGACTGATTACTAAAAACACAAAAGACAATAACTTAGTCAGTCATTGTCTTTTTGAAGTCTGTAGCTAGTCCTTACTATTTTTTAGTATAAGCGATAAGCGCTTCCTTCAATATGTTTACAGCGGTAGTCAAATCTTTTTGGTTTAATACATATGCAATTCGAACCTGATTAAGACCCATTCCGGGAGTTGAATAAAAACCTGCTGCCGGTGCTACCATTACAGTTTCTCCATTCAAATCATAACTTTCCAGAAGCCATTGTGCAAAATCTTCAGAATTGTCTATTGGCAATTGTGCAATACAATAAAAAGCTCCTTTGGGCTTTGTTACGATTACCCCGTCAATTTTATTTAGTTCAGTAATTAATGTATCACGACGGCTTTTGTATTCTGAAATTACTTCATCAAAATAACTCTGTGGAGTATCTATCGCAGCTTCGCATGCAATTTGTTCAATTGTTGGCGGACTTAAGCGCGCCTGGGCAAATTTCATTACTGTTGCCAGTACCTGTTTGTTTTTAGTAACTAAACAGCCTATCCTTGCACCACACATACTGTAGCGTTTTGAAACAGAATCAACCATGATGACGTTTTGCTGGACATCTTCTAAATTCATTACTGAAAAATGCACCTCATTTCCATCATATAAAAATTCACGATACACTTCATCAGCAATTAAATACAAATCATGCTTTTTTATCAAGCCTGCCAATTGCTTAATTTCTTCTTCAGAATATAAGTACCCAGTCGGATTTCCGGGATTGCAAATCAGGATTGCTTTTGTTCTGGGTGTAATTAGTTTCTCAACTTCTTCTACACTTGGTAAGGCAAAAGCAGTTTCAATTGTAGAAACAAGAGGTACTACAGTTGCGCTTGTTGATGATGCAAATGCATGGTAATTAGCATAAAATGGTTCCGGAATGATAATTTCATCTCCAGGATCTGTTATTGTGGCCAGTGCAAAAAGTAAGGCCTCAGAACCACCAGTAGTTACAATGATGTCTTCTGTATTAACGTTTACATTTTGGCGCTGGTAAAAATGAGCTAATTTTTTTCTATAGCTTTCGTATCCGGCAGACGGACTGTATTCTATAATACTCAAATCAATATTCTTTACCGCCTCGATGGCCACTTCCGGTGTATTGATATCCGGTTGACCAATGTTTAAGTGATACACTTTGAGTCCTTTTTTCTTTGCTAAATCAGCAAAAGGAGCCAGCTTTCGTATCGGTGATTCGGGCATGTTTCTGCCCTTGTGTGAAATTGTTGGCATGAGTATAAATTATTGAAGTGCAAATTTGCATTTTTTTTTCGGATTTAGCGTAAACAATAGGAGGAGTTGTGAAAATGTAACAATAATCAATTTTTTTAGTAATTTTATAATAAAAAATTATCAATGAAAAAATATATGATATTGTTTTTTGGGCTTTTAGCATCTTTTGTACTAAATGCTCAGGATGATTTTTTAATTGAAAAGCATAAAAAGAAAGTGATAATCCCCTTTAAACTAATCAATAACTTAGTTTTTATACCTATAAAAGTTAACGGTATTGAGCTGAACTTCTTATTGGATTCTGGTGTTGATGAAACAATTTTATTCAGCATGGACGACAAAAAAGAGGTCAGTTTTAAAAATGTTCAAAAAATTAAACTTCGCGGTTTAGGAAGTGAAGAGGAAATAGAGGGTTTAAAATCAACCAATAATATTCTGGAAACACATGGTTTAAAATCTGTAAATCATTTGGTTTATATCATTTTAGATCAGGGATTCAATTTGTCTTCTCACATAGGAATTCCGGTTAACGGCATAATTGGCTATAAATTTTTTAAAAATAATATTGTAGAAATTAATTATCAAAAGAAAAGAATTTTTGTGCATCAAAAAAATGAAACGGTTAGGAATAATTATGATAAAAAGTTCAAAAGATTACCCATTAGTATTGAAAGGTCAAAACCTTATGTTATTGCTTCTGCCGTAGTTGGAGGTGAAAAAATTCCGGCGAAATTATTGGTGGATATTGGTAACAGTGATTCATTCTGGGTTTTTGAAAATGATAAAATAAAACTACCCGAGAAAAATTTTCCTGATTTCCTTGGAAAAGGATTTAGTGGTGACATAGAAGGGCACAGGGCTAAAGTTTCAAATTTTTCACTTTCTGATTTTGAATTTAGAAACCCAATTGTGGCTTTTCCGGACTCAGGTTCCATAAGAAATGTAAAAATGGTTGAGAATCGAATAGGTTCAGTAGGGGGCGAAGTTTTAAAACGCTTTACAGTGGTCATGGATTATGCGGATAAAAAAATGTATCTGAAAAAAAATAACAAATTCAATGAACCATTTACTTATAATAAAAGCGGAATTACAGTTCAGCATAATGGCTTGCAGTGGGTGCAGGAAACGGTACATTTGGAAACAGTACGTGTAGGTAACGCAACTGATGAAAATTTTAACGGAAAAAACAATAATGATTTCAGATATAAATTTCAATTAAAGCCTGTATATGAAATTGTAAATGTCCGCAAAAAATCAGCAGCAGAAAAAAGTGGCCTGCAAAAAGGTGATGTCATTATTAGTATTAATCATACTAAGCCTTACAAATATACATTACAACAAATCAACAATCTTTTGAAATCGGAAGAAGATATATGGATTAATTTAGAAATTGAACGCAATAGTGTATTATTGAAATTTCGTTTTCGTTTAGAAGATGAATTGTAGTTGCTTTATTTTAATTTTTTAATTGATAATTAGCTAATTATTGGTTTGTTTTTTGGATTAGATCGTTTTATTGAATAATTTGAGTATTTTTAACAAAAATTTTATTAGTCTATGGTTAAAAAATACTCTTTTGTAACTGCTATTAGCTTTTATATTCTTACTCTTCTTTTACTTCCTACTAAAAGTTTTGCACAATGTGCTGGTTTTGACTCTTCGGCTCCTTTTGAAGTTTGTGATATAACCAATATTAATAGTCAGGCAATAGATTTATTTCCATTATTAGGTGCTACTGCAGTTCCTGGGGGAACATGGTCAGATGATGATAATTCGGGAGGTTTAAATGAAATTACCGGCATTTTAAATGCTCAGATAATTCCTTCCAGTGGGCTGTATCATTATACTTATACGGTTACCGGTACTAATGGATGCGCAGATAATTCAGCAACTATTGAAGTTATTATTGGAGGATATGCAGGTGTTGCAGAAAAAGCATCTGCGTGTAGTGATGATCAGGCATTCAATCTTTTTCAGATATTCGATGCGAATAATCATTTGAGTCCTCAATCAGGGGGAAGCTGGTACAATGACACAAACAATACTCCATCTCCTAGTACTATAAATGCAACAACATTCCAACCTGGAACTTACAAGTTTACCTATACTATTGCTGCTATTGGAAATTGTCCTGCTGTTTCTTCAACAGGTTTTGTAACTATTTTCAGATCTCCGGAACCAGGAAAGCCTTCAGAATTAGTATTATGTGAAGACAGTGATTTTTCGGTCCATTCAAATCTTGATCTGAATGATTGGGTTGCAGATGAAGATCCGGGAGGGACATGGACTGATAATAATGGCACAGGACAAATTACCTTTATAAAAGACCATAATATAGATGTTCAGTATATATATAATAATTTTGGTATAGGAACTTATAATTTTACTTATACAGTTTTGCCTTCAAGTCCGGTATGTAATATAGAAACAGCTGTTGTAAGTATTAAAATTGAAAAGAAATACGATTTCACTGGTGCAACTTTAGAAGTAAGAAATGATATTTGCGAGTCAGATATTGCAACCGCAACCTATACAGCAACAATATCACAGGGAATTCAGAATATACCAGATGGTCAATATTTTGTTACTTATGCGGTTTCCGGACCAAATGGAGGAACAAGAACAATACAGGATACATTTTCTAATGGAAATCTAACTTTCGGTTTAAGCAGGAATAATTTTCAACAGTCAGGAAGTTTTACCATCAGCATTATAAAAATTGAAGAAATTAATAGTGAAGGCAGCTGTGTAAATATAATACATGATATATCAGATGTTCTGCATGTTTATAAAACACCGGTTCTAAACGGAGCTGTTTTGACACCGGCAGTAACTTGTCAGAATAAAAGTTCTCAGACAATGATTTTAAATGCTTCGGGATTAGAAGATGGAACTTACACAATTTTATATAATGTTTCAGGATCAAACACAGCAACTGCTCAGGTAGCAACGATTAATGTTGTAAGCGGAAGTGCAAGTTTTACGATTCCTTCAAACTTAAATGCCAATAGTGGTAATTCGATTATTACGATTACTAATATAACCAATGCAGCTACCCCTTATTGTACAAATACAGCGAGTTTAAACGGAAATTTAATTATAAACAAATTACCTGAT
This sequence comes from Flavobacterium fluviatile, assembly GCF_010645065.1. GTDB lineage: Bacteria > Bacteroidota > Bacteroidia > Flavobacteriales > Flavobacteriaceae > Flavobacterium > Flavobacterium fluviatile. Next base: position 98,496 of record NZ_JAADZW010000014.1, read on the forward strand.
GTAAGCAACTTGAAAGTCGGAGTTTCAGATAATTGTATCAATAAAACTTTTTCAGCTTCAGTAACCGGTTTAGGAACACTTACAAATGTTACAATTTCATATATATTATCCGGCAGCAATTCTGCAACTGTGCAAACAGTAAATTTAACAGTAACTAACGGAACAGCTAATTTTATTATTCCGACTACTTTATTGCCAAACGCAGGTGCTACATCAATTTCAATTACAAATCTGTTAAATAATGATACAACTTGTGATATAAATTTGACAACCGTTTCGGATACATTTACAATAAATGCTATTCCCGCAGCTCCTATTGCAGCAAACCAGTCTTTTTGTAAAGTTGACAAAGCTACAATTGCTAATCTGGTTCCAAATAACTCTCAGTATAAATGGTACAACTCGCCAACGCTAACTACACCTTTATCTAACACAGATGTTTTAAAATCAGAGGATTATTGGGTAACAGAAACTTCAGCAGCAGGTTGTACTTCACCGCCTACAATGATTACAGTGACAGTAAGCGACTCGCAGGCGCCAGTTTTAGATACTGACGGGCAAAATTTTTGCGGTTTAGAAAATCCTGTTATTTTAGATTTATCTAATAACACAAATGCGGCATCAACAGTGGTCTGGTATGATGCTGTAAGTAATGGTAATTTGCTATCCCCAACAACTCCACTTACAGACAATAAAACTTATTATGGTTTCGACTTATCAACATCTACAAATTGTATTTCAGAAGATCATTTAGAAGTGAAAGTTTCCCTGAGTCATTGTGATGAAACCGAATATGAAACTTTTTTTGTTCCGGATGGATTCTCACCAAATGGAGATAATGTAAACGACACTTTTACAATTCTAAAAATTGATTTCTTGTATCCAGATTATACTCTCGAAATTTATAATCGATATGGAAATGTCTTGTTTAAAGGAAATAAAAACAAACCGGATTGGGATGGGAAAAATTCTGAAGGAGCCGGTTTTGGTGACGGAATAGCGCCAAATGGAGTCTATTTTTATGTTATTCATTTCAATAAAGATAATAAACCGCCTCAGCAGGGTCGTCTTTATTTAAATAGATAATCTTCATTTACATTTTAATATAGTCTCAATGAAAAAAATAATACTTTTTATAACTTTCCTTTTTTACGTTACATCAGCTTCAGCACAGCAAGATCCTGAATATACACATTATATGTATAATATGAGTGTAGTAAATCCTGCTTATGCAACAAGTACTGCTGCGATGCTTAGTTTAGGAGGATTATACAGAACGCAATGGGTTGGAGCAGTAGGAGCACCAAAAACTTTTACTTTTTTTGGCCATACCGCTTTGAATGAAAAGATTGAAGTAGGCGCTTCATTAATTTCAGATGACATTGGTGATGGTGCGAAAAAAGAAAATAATTTCTACGCTGATTTTGCTTATGTGCTTCAATTAGAAGGTAAAAACAAACTTTCTTTCGGATTGAAAGCAGGGTTTACTTCTTTACAAACTAATTTTAACGGATTTCGTTTTACAGATACTGCTACAGATTTGGCTTTCGCCGAAAATATAAACGTTACTAAACCTAATATTGGAGCAGGAGCCTATTATTTTACTGATAAATATTATATAGGCTTGTCTGTTCCGAATTTACTGAGTTCAAAACATATTGAAGAAAAATCAGGTATCAACGCTTTCGGGTCTGAAGAAATCCATACTTTTTTGACCGCAGGATATGTTTTTCAGATTAATGATGCACTCAAATTAAAACCTGCATTTATGTCAAGATTTGTTTCCGGAGCACCTCTTTCAGTTGATATTACAGCCAATGTTTTGTATAATGAAAAGTTTGAACTGGGAGCTGCTTACAGACTAAATGATGCTGTGAGTGCCTTAATGAATATAAATGTTACACCATCCCTGAGAATTGGATATGCTTATGATTATACCGTTTCAAATTTGGGACAATTTAACTCCGGAACTCACGAGATTATGCTGCTTTTTGATCTGGATTTATTAGGAAAAGGATATGATAAATCACCAAGATTCTTTTAAAATGAAAAATATCAACAGACTACTCGTTATTGTATTCGTATTTTCTATACAGTTTGTAAACGCTCAGGATCAGGATCTGGCGAGGGCCAGGCGTTTTTTTGACAGAACGTATTACGCTGAAGCCATAGTTTTATATGAGAAACTAGCTCAGGAAAAACCTTCGCAGGAGGTAATTAAAAACCTCGCTGATTCTTATTACTATACAAATGATGTGATAAAAGCGCAACGTTATTACAGGCTTTTAATTAAAAATTACGATAAGGATTTAGACCGAAATTACTATTTCAAATATGCCCAAACGCTAAAAGCCACAGAGAATAAAGAAGAAGCAAACGAAGCTTTAAAGACATACTATTCAAAATCTGAAAATAGTGAAGACTTATTGAATTTTGAAAAAGACATCAAAACGTTGGAAAATGTTGCTGCAATTGGAAACCGTTTCGAAATAAAAAACTTAGCTATAAACACACCAAATTCAGAGTTTGGGGCAGTAAAATATAATGACAGCTTGGTTTTTGCCGGAGTGAAACTGAAACCCGGATTATTTGATAAAAAGTACAAATGGGATAATGCAGCCTACCTGAATTTGGTTGCTGTTCCAATCCAAAATATAAATTTGCAGGATCAGATAACGCATTATTTTTCGGATGAATTAAAAACCGGAATGCATGAGTCGAATGCAGTTTTTACAAAAGATGGCAAAACAATTTATTTTACACGTAATAATTCAGAAAACGGCAGCAAAAGAAAAAATGAAGAAAAAATCTCAAACCTGCAGATTTTTAAAGCTGAATTAGTAAACGGAAAATGGACCAATATAGTTTCGCTTCCTTTTAACAGTGATAATTATTCTGTAGAACATCCGGCATTAAGCGCAGATGAAAAAGTATTGTATTTTGCTTCTGACATGCCGGGAACATTGGGTTCTTTTGATATTTATTCTGTAAATATAAATCAGGGTGCTTTTGATACTCCAAAGAATTTAGGTCCAATTATCAATACAGATAAAAGAGAACAGTTTCCGTTTGTATCAAAAGACAATAAACTTTATTTTTCATCAGAAGGGCATTTAGGATACGGATCACTGGATATATTTGTTTCAGAAATTAAAGAAAAAGAATATGGAAAGCCTGTAAATGTTGGTTTGCCTGTTAATTCGAATTTAGATGATTTTTCGTTTAATTTTGATTCGGTAACTAAAGAAGGATTCTTTTCCTCAAACAGAAAAGGCGGAAAAGGAAGCGACGACATCTATCAGTTAAAAGAAATTAAGGATCTGGTTGTTGAGGATTGTAAACAGTTTATTGCCGGAATTATAACAGATGCCGACACAAAGCTAGTTTTAGAAAATGCAATTGTAGAGCTTCAGGATGCGGAGAAAAAACAGCTCAATTTAGTTAAAACAACTGCTGACGGAAAATTTAGTTTTACTGTGCCTTGTGAAACTTCTTTTACTGTGCTGGCTTCCAAAGAAAATTATACCAGTAACTCAAAATCGTTAGCTTCAGGGAAGACCAGAAATGCAACTAATGATGCCTCAATGACATTAAAATCCTTAGAAATTGTCAAACTGGAAGAAAAACAGGCTGCTGAAAATAAAAGAAAACAGGAGCTTATTATAGAAGAAGAAAATAAGAAAAAAGAAGCCCTTGCAATAATCGCTTTAAAAGAGTCAGAAAAAAAAGCCAAAGTCGATAAAATTGCTGCAGAGGAAGTAAAGAAAAAAGAAAAAGTAAATCAGATTTTAGCTCAGGAAAAAGATGTTGTAAGAGATAAAGACAGACTTATCATTAAAACCGACCCGATTTATTTTGATTATAATATGTGGTATATCCGAAAAGAATCAAAGGTAGTTTTAGGAAGGGTTGTAGAGCTAATGAAGAAATATCCCGGAATGGTAATCGAAATCGGATCACACACCGATTCCAGGGGAAATGCTAAATTCAATGAAGATCTATCTCAAAAAAGAGCAAATTCTACCCGAGAATTTATAATTCAGTCCGGTATTGATGCCAAAAGAATAACCGCCAAAGGTTATGGGGAATCTGTTCCAATTATAAAATGTAAAGCAGATAATGCCTGTTCAGAAGAGGAACACGAATTAAACCGAAGATCTGAATTTGTGATTAAAGGTTTGTAATTTTTAAAAATAAATTCAACTAAGAAGCCTTATCATTGGCTTCTTTTTTATTATTTTTAATGAGTATAACTTTGAAATTAAAAATATTCAATTATGAAAAAACTAGTTTTATCCTGTCTGATTTTATCTTTCGCCGGACTGCAAAGCTGTAAAAACAGTGAAAACCTGAAAGAAACTGAAACAGTAAGTACTGAAGCTGAAAAAGTGGTAAGTACCCAATGTTATGAAGCAACTTATGAAACTGATATCATAGATTTAAAATTGAATATTTTAGAAAACGGAAAAGTAGGCGGAAACATGTCAATGAAAGTTTCTGGTGCAGAAGAAAGAATCGGTGAAATCAAAGGAGAGTTTCATGGTGATACTTTGTTTGCAGATTATACTTTTACAGAAGGAGCAAACAAAAAAACATTCAAAAATCCAATGGCATTCCTTAAAAAAGGCAAGCAGCTTATCTTGGGGAACGGAACCATGCAGACTACAATGGGGGTGACGTATCTGGTTAAAGATAAACCTATTGATTTTGAACGTGTGAAATATAAATTTGACAGCATCGACTGCGTTGATAAATAAAAATAGGAGAATAAAAAACATAAAAAGCCGTTTCAAACTAATGAAACGGCTTTACTATTTTTAAAATTATTTTTTATAAAACTTCACCTTTAATTTTTAAAGCGATCCTTCCGTCAGGATAATTAACGGCATTGGTCTCAACCGTAATCGTTTTGCGGATTGGCCCTGCAGCCATATTGTATTTTACGTCAATTTTTCCTTTTTTTCCAGGCTGGATAGCAGCAGTTGGTTTTGTAACTATGATAGAGCTTAAGGTCGACTGAGCGCCAATAATTAGTAATGGAGCATTTCCTGTGTTTGTAAATTCAAAAGAACGAACGGGATTGTCAGTCTTGGAAATTTTTCCGTAATCAATAGTGTTGTCCGGAGCCGAAAATTCAATTTTAGGACCGTGTTGAGAATATCCGGCAACGCTAAATAGTACGATTGCAATAAATTTAATAACATTTTTCATTTTGAAACTGTTTTTAAGATAGGGGTAAATATACTTTCTTTTAATTAATACACAAATTATTAATTCGTTTTTTATAGTGTACTTAATTATTTACTTTTGCTGTCAGTTACAAGTACAAAAACTAAACCAATTTTTGGTTTAACTGTTTTGCATCATTTCCTTTAATCCTTATTTTAAATTATAAGTAATGTCAATTTCAGTTAATAATTAAAAAGTAATATTTTGGCGAAGTACAATAAACAATTAACAAATTCAACGATTAAACCTATTTAAATGACGATTCCAGCACAATTTGACGCTAAGACGATTGAGAATAAATGGTATGATTACTGGATGAAAAACAATTATTTTCATTCGGAGCCAGATCATAGAACACCTTATACTATTGTAATCCCGCCGCCAAACGTCACTGGAGTCCTTCACATGGGACATATGCTGAACAATACGATTCAGGATGTATTAATTCGCAGAGCGCGTCTTAAAGGATTCAATGCTTGCTGGGTTCCGGGAACAGACCACGCTTCGATTGCAACTGAAGCAAAAGTGGTAGCGAAGTTAAAAGCCGAAGGAATCAATAAAAATGATTTAACACGCGAAGAATTCCTAAAACACGCCTGGGAATGGACAGATAAATATGGTGGAACAATCTTGGAGCAGCTTAAGAAATTAGGTGCATCATGTGATTGGGAACGTACTAAATTTACAATGGACCCGGATATGTCTGCTTCTGTAATTAAATCGTTTGTTGATTTATATAACAAAGGACTTATCTACAGAGGATACCGAATGGTAAACTGGGATCCGGAAGCAAAAACGACTTTGTCTGACGAAGAAGTTATTTACGAAGAACAGCAGGGAAAATTATTTTTCTTAAAATATAAAATTGAAGGTTCAGAAGATTTCCTTACCATCGCTACAACACGCCCTGAAACTATCTTTGGAGATACTGCAATTTGTATCAATCCGAATGATGAGCGTTTTACACATCTTAAAGGTAAAAAAGCGATCGTTCCAATTTGCGGAAGAGTAATTCCGATTATTGAAGACGAATATGTAGACGTTGAATTCGGAACGGGATGTTTGAAAGTAACGCCTGCGCACGATATGAACGATAAAACTTTGGGTGAAAAACACAATCTTGAAATCGTTGATATTTTTAATGAAGATGCGACTTTAAACAGCTTCGGATTACATTATCAGGGGAAAGACCGTTTTGTAGTTAGAAAGGAAATTGAAAAAGAACTTCAGGAAATCGGAGCTTTAGCAAAAACAGAAACACACTTAAATAAAGTAGGAACTTCTGAAAGAACAAAAGCGGTAATCGAGCCAAGATTATCAGATCAATGGTTCCTGAAAATGGAAGAATTGGTAAAACCAGCAATTAAGTCAGTTTTAGAAACGGGAGATATTAAATTGCACCCAAAACGTTTCGAAAACACTTACGCACATTGGTTAAACAACATTCGCGACTGGAATATTTCCCGCCAGTTATGGTGGGGACAACAAATCCCGGCTTACTATTATGGAGATGGAAAAGAAGATTTCGTAGTTGCAGAAAACATCGAAGATGCCCTAAAATTGGCACAGGAGAAAACTTCAAACTTGAAACTTGAAACAAAAGATTTAAGACAAGATGTTGACGCGTTAGACACATGGTTCTCTTCCTGGTTATGGCCGATGTCTGTTTTTGGCGGCATCATGGATCCGGAAAGTGCAGACTTCAAATATTATTATCCAACAAATGACCTGGTTACTGGTCCGGATATTTTATTTTTCTGGGTGGCAAGAATGATCATTGCAGGTTATGAATATGCAGGAGAAAAACCATTTACAAATGTATATTTGACTGGTTTAGTACGTGACAAACAACGTCGTAAAATGTCTAAATCATTAGGAAATTCTCCTGATCCTTTAGATTTGATCGATAAATTTAGTGCAGACGGTGTTCGTGTAGGATTGCTTTTGAGTGCTTCTGCAGGAAACGATATTATGTTTGATGAAGAATTGTGCAACCAAGGAAAAGGATTCTCCAACAAGATTTGGAATGCCTTCAAATTGATTAAAGGATGGGAAGTTTCAGAAACTATTCCGCAGCCGGAATCATCAAAAGTGGCAATCGAATGGTACGAAGCGAAATTACAGCAAACTTTAGTTGACATTGAAGATAATTTCGAGAAATACAGAATTTCAGATTCTCTAATGGCTATTTATAAATTGGTTTGGGATGATTTCTGTTCCTGGTTCTTAGAAATGATCAAACCCGCATATCAACAGCCAATTGACACTCTAACTTTCACGAAAGCGATTGAAATGTTGGAAAACAATTTGAAATTACTTCACCCATTTATGCCTTTCTTAACGGAGGAAATCTGGCAGTTAATCGCAGAAAGAACGCCTGAAGAAGCTTTAATTGTTTCAACCTGGCCTGAATTAAAACCATTTGATGCGAAATTAATTGCTGATTTTGAAAACTCAATCGAAGTAATTTCCGGAATCAGAACAATTCGTAAAGACAAAAATATTCCGTTTAAGGATGCAATCGAATTAAAAGGAATCAACAGTGAAAATCTTTCGACTTATTTTGATTCAATTATTACGAAATTAGGAAACGTTTCTGCTTTCGAATATGTTTCTGAAAAAGTAGATGGCGCGTTGTCTTTCCGAGTAAAATCAAATGAATATTTCATTCCGATTACAGGAAACATAGACGTTGAAGCTGAAATCAAAAAGCTGACAGAAGAATTGAATTACACAAAAGGATTCCTGAAATCTGTAGAAGCAAAACTTTCTAACGAGAAGTTCGTAAACGGAGCTCCGGAAAAAGTTTTAAATATAGAAAAACAAAAACAAGCCGATGCTTTGGCGAAAATAGCTACTATCGAGCAGAGTCTGGCTGGTTTGAAGTAAAATTCAAACTTATTTTAAATAAACAAACCCCGACAAAATTTTAAATTCTGTCGGGGTTTTATATTTTTCTCAAAATCCTCATTTTTTATTAAGCTCTGCAGCTTTCTGTTCCCAATAGGCTTCAAGTTTACTATAGTCAACTGGATTTGCAGGTTTTTGATAGCCCAATCTGCCTGATTCAAATGCCCGGACCAGAATGGACTCTATTAAATAATCTTCGTTGACTTCAAAAGGCTTATATTCTCTTTTTAAACTAATGTCAAACATATTTGCGGTTGCATTTGACATAAAAGCCTTAAAACCACTTTTTAAAGTTTTGACAAGTTCATAAGTTGTTATTCCGGTTTGTCGATGGATAAGTTTTACTAAAATTTGCCCTTGTTTTCGGGAAAGTTTTTTGAGTCTGGCTTCGAATTCATTGTTGAGATAGTCTTCTACAATTTTAAAATATTTCTTCTTTTCACGGCTGGTTTTCAAACGCGCCATTCCATTGTTTAAAGCTGTTAGCCGGTCTGCCGCCAATTTTGCATAAGGATACACTTTGTAAACCCTGTTTTGAAGAATCAAAAACTGCTTTTTGGCTTCAGGATCCAGTTCTCCTTTCGAAATAAGAATTTCAGGTAACTGAATAGTATCGCCCAAAATCGAATCATTTTCGGTAAGCGTATAGCCCATTTCACTCTCTTTTGGTGTAATCTGTGCCTTGGCAGCAAAAGAAATTAAAAGAAAACATAAAATACAAATTGTAAATCTCATGGAATATATATTTAAGTGTAAAATTATACATTATATACACAACTGTAATACCAAATTTTTAAATTAGCAAAAAAATATTTTATGACTACAAAATCTATACTGAATGACACTTCAATCGCTTTTTTAGAAAACTACTTAAATAACGCTTCGCCGACGGGTTATGAAAGCGAAGGACAAAAAATCTGGATGAAATATCTGGAGCCTTATGTAGATACTTTTATTACCGATACTTATGGAACTGCTGTTGGAGTTGTAAATCCGGATGCTCCTTTTAAAGTGGTAATCGAAGGGCATGCTGACGAAATTTCATGGTATGTAAATTATATCACAGATGATGGTTTGATATATGTAATTAGAAACGGAGGATCGGATCATCAGATTGCACCTTCAAAAAGAGTCAATATTCATACAAAAAAAGGAATTGTAAAAGGTGTTTTTGGATGGCCGGCTATTCATACGCGTTTGCGTGATAAAGAAGAAATTCCTAAATTAAGTAATATTTTTATTGATTTAGGTTGTGAAACGAAAGAACAGGTTCTTGAAATGGGGGTTCACGTGGGTTGTGTGATAACATATCCTGATGAATTTATGATTCTTAATGAAAATAAATTTGTCTGTCGTGCCATTGACAACAGAATGGGCGGTTTTATGATTGCTGAAGTTGCCCGTTTACTGAAAGAAAACAATAAAACACTTCCGTTTGGTTTATATATCGTGAATTCTGTTCAGGAAGAAATTGGCCTGCGTGGTGCCGAAATGATTGCGCAAACCATCAAGCCAAATGTTGCTATTATTACGGATGTCTGCCATGATACGACTACCCCAATGATTGACAAAAAGGTAGAGGGAGATCTTAAAATGGGCAAAGGTCCGGTAATTGCCTATGCACCTGCCGTTCAGAATAAACTGCGTGATTTGATTGTTGATACTGCCGAAGAAAAAGAAATTCCGTTTCAGCGTCATGCGACTTCCAGAGCTACAGGAACGGATACTGATGCATTCGCTTATAGCAACGGCGGTGTGGCCTCAGCATTGATTTCATTGCCATTGCGTTATATGCACACCACTGTAGAAATGGTTCACAAAGAAGATGTTGAAAATGTGATTCGGCTGATTTATGAATCCTTATTGAAAATCGAAAATAATGAGACTTTTTCTTATTTCAAATAATTTTAAGGAGCTATTCCCGCTGTCCCTTATATCTTTTATGGCGAACCCCGCCATAAAAGGATGCCAGTTCCATCGGGGCTAAAAGACCATCATAAATAAAAAAACGACCTTCTGCTCAGGAAGGTCGTTTTAATACTAACTCAAATTCTTTAAACTTTTAGCGATTTTTTATTTTAAATCTTTTAAAATAGCAACTGCTTCTGCGGCATTAGATAATTGCGCATATTTCAAAGCAGTAAATCCTTTTTCATTTTTAAGACCAGGTTTTGCTCCCTGCTCCAGTAAAATTTTAATGATTTCAACTTTGTTGTAACGTGCAGCGGTCATTAAAGGAGTCATATCTTCTGATATTTGATTGACATCAGCTCCGTATTCAATAAACTTCAAAACGATTTGAAGATCTCCTTTTAAAATTGCAACATTTAATGGTGATGCCTCATAAGGTGAAGTCATAACTTTTTTGTCTTCATTTAAAGACTTGAAATTTGAAGCTAATGATACATTTGTAAAAGCTATTAAAGCTACTCCTAAGTAAACGATTGATTTTTTCATAACGATTGTTGTTTGTTGATTGATTAATGATGATTTTTAAATTCTGAGTAAAAGTAATCTAATTTTTGTATTATGTATTACAAGGTACTATGTTTTAACTAATTCTTAACATTCATTTAATAAATTCCCTTACAGGCTATTAATAGATGTTAAATTATGTGTTATCTATATAGACGCCGAATAACTTAATATGTTACACTTTAAATCAAAAAAATATAAAAAATCTTATAAAAAGAAATGGATAAGAGAAAATCCTTTTTTTATTAATCCAATTCGTTACTATAACTATAAATAGGGCAGTTAAGAAAATGAATAGATTATCGATGAAAATTTCAAAGAGGTCAGGAAAATTCAAAGGCAAAATGAAAGTGAAAATCTGATATTAATAAAAAATAAATGCCCTGCTGTTATTTTAAATCAAGCAGGGCATTTTATTTCTGTATATGGGTTTTAAAAATAGTTTAACCCAAAAATCTATTTATCGGCAAGATATTCTAATACGTTTTTCTCAATACGCTGGTCAATATTATTGATATCGGCCTTAACGAATTTTTCTCCTAAAATATTCTCGTATAACTCAATATATCTTTCAGAAACGGATTCGATGTAAGCATCTGTCATTTCAGGAATCTCCTGACCCTCCTGCCCTTGGAAACCATTTTCGATCAGCCAGCGGCGTACAAACTCTTTTGATAATTGTTTTTGTTCTTCTCCTTTTGCCTGTCTTTCTGCATATCCTTCAGCATAAAAATAACGGGAAGAATCCGGCGTATGGATTTCGTCAATTAAAACGATAACTCCGTCTTTTGTTTTTCCGAATTCATATTTTGTATCAACTAAAATCAAACCACGCTCAGCTGCGATTTCAGTTCCTCTTTGAAACAAATCACGTGTGAATTTCTCCAAAACAATATAATCTTCTTCAGAAACAATTCCTTTTGCAAGAATGTCTTCACGTGAAATATCTTCATCGTGTGAACCATTATCTGCTTTTGTAGTTGGTGTTATTATTGGTTCAGGGAATTTATCATTTTCTTTTAAGCCTTCAGCCATTGTAACTCCGCAAATTTGTTTTCTTCCGGCAGCGTATTCACGGGCAGCATGTCCTGAAAGATATCCGCGAATTACCATTTCGACCTTAAAAGGTTCGCATAAATGCCCAACAGCTACATTTGGATCCGGAGTTGCAATCAGCCAGTTTGGAACAATATCTTCTGTTAACTCCATGAATCTTGTTGCAATCTGATTCAGAATTTGCCCTTTGTACGGAATCCCTTTTGGCAGAACAACATCAAAAGCCGAAAGCCTGTCGGTTGCAACCATTACCAAAAGCTCGTCATTTATATTGTAAACTTCCCTTACTTTCCCGCGGTAAACTGATTTCTGATTCGGAAAATTAAAATTTGTGGTCGTGATTGTATTGCTCATTGTCTTTTAGTTGTGTTTTTTATGAATGCAAATTTAAAACTATTTAAAAGAGCAAGCAAAGAAAAAAAAATACTATTTAAAAGACAAAATACCCTTGCCTAATAATTGTATTGAATTGTCGAGATTTCCGAGCGATGTGTCAGCCAGTTTTTTAAAATCAGCAGACTTTACAATTAGAATCTGGCCATGATCTTTTGCAGGCGCATTGGGTACAAAAACTACAGCATTTCCGTTTTCATCTTCTTCAATAAGATGCGCTGGCTGCCAATAATCGCCGTTTTTTAAAAGAATGGGTAAGTCCGTGCTTGGTTTTTTCTTTCTTTTATTAAGTTTTTCTTCTGCCGCTTTTTTATTTTTTTCATAACCAGGAAGGAAAATGATTAACTTATCGTCTATCCAATCAGTAAATTTTTTCAAAAAAGCCAGACGCATTAAAAACCCGCTGAAATAAATTAAAACTAAAAGAATAACGCCTCCGGCAATATCTGTTGCATATTTCCCTAAGAAATAATCCAACCGAAGAAAATGAGCAAATTTTTCGCCATAATTCTGAAAAAACTTCCAGACTTTTTCTAAGAGTATAAAAAACACGAGTAATGGTAGCAAAACCAATGCTCCTGAAATACAATTTCGTTCAACCTGAAGTAAAAATTTTTTCATCGCTAAAAAAGTTAAGGTTAAAAAAAAGAGCTAACTATAAATTAATTAGCTCCTATAAAAGTAAATATTATTTTTTAACCTGTAACAAAAAATAGATTTAAAGTATTGTGAATTAGATTATTGTAAATTCTTTGTCCAAAATTTTTGAGGCTATATATCGGGCAACCCCGTCTTCAGTATTTGTTTTAATAACTTCTAAGTCAGGAAGTGTCTCTCTTAATAGAGCAGGAGCATTCCCCATAATCAAACCTTTTCCTGAGGCAGATAACATCTGTACGTCATTGAAGCCATCACCAAATGAAACGGCTTCCTTTAAAGTAAATCCTTCTTTCTCCAGAACTCTTTCAATTGCTACGGCCTTATCTATTGATTTGTCCATAAATTCAAGACAGGTTGGCAGGCTAAACGCATGATGTAAATGTTCTGAAGAATTGGCTAAAACAGCATCTTTTAGTTTTACCAGTTTTTCATGATTATCGCATGAGAAGAAGATTTTAATAGCGCCAAAATCTTCCAGAGTTTTATAATCAACCAATTCAGGACGGTATTTTAATTCTGCCTGAAAAGCATTCAGTCTTTCGTTTACTTTATTTGTCTGCCATACATTTTCTTTAAATAAAACAACGGTAATTTCAGGATCTATTTCGACATTTAAAGCGGCTTTTACAATATTGCTGTCTAAATTAAAAGAAAATAATTCTTCTTTTTCAGGTGAATGAATTCTGGCTCCGTTTGAACTCACTAAATAAACCGGTACTTCCAGTGTTTCGATTATAGCCATTGCATCCAGATGATGGCGGCCTGTGGCAACAACAATGAGATAATTTTGATTGTGAAGTTCCTGAAAAATGGATTTTGTGTAATCTGAAATTCTGTGTTTAGGGTTGAGTAATGTTCCGTCAAGGTCACTTACTACAACTTTTATATTTTTAAGCTTTGTCATATTAACAATCAAATATTTATGAAATGCAAAATTAAGCTTTTAAGCCGGGAAGACCATAGTTTGAAACGTTTGAAAGCCCGAAATAAGACAAGTTTATTATTTATTTAACTATTTGTTTCCAAACCTTAACTTTAATGTTTTCAAAATTTATTCCAATAAAAATGTCGATTTGATTTACTCTTTTTGCTTTAAATAATCTGAGGGGGATATTTTATAATACTCCTTAAAACAAGTACTAAAATAGCCCGCTCCGTTAAATCCGGCTTTGTAAGCAACATTGGCAATATCGGTTTCTCCTGCATCAAAATATTGTCTGGCTCTTTTTAGACGCATCTCACTGACAAATTCGACAGGAGTTATATTGGTGAGGCTTTTAAATTTTCTGTTGAATGTTACTCTTGACATATTTAATGTATTTGCAATAAGATCAATATTGAATTTTGGATTCGTTATACCATCTTCTACTATGGCAATAATGTCTTTTAAGAACAGCTCGTCTTTGGTTGTAATAATTATTTCGCCGGGTTCTAATTCAATTGTTTTTACATTCGATTGTAATTGTTCGAAAATTTTCTTTCTGGATTTAATTAAACTTTGGATGGAAGCTAGTAGGAAATCGGTATCAAAAGGCTTAGTAATATAATAATCTGCACCATAATGTAAACCTTCAATTTTGCTTTCAACGGACGATTTTGCAGTTAATAAAATAACCGGAATATGACTAGTTTCCGTTTTATTTTTAAGCGCATCGAGCATTTCAATACCATCCATTTCAGGCATCATGACATCACTTAAAATTAAATTCGGAAGCTTATTTGAAGCAATTACAAAACCTTCTTTTCCGTTTTCGGCTTCCAGTATTTGATAAAAACGCTGTAATTGACTCTTTAAAAATGATCTTAATTCGTAATTGTCCTCTACAATAAGAACTACAGGTAAGTGTATGTCCTGATTACTTAAAACCTTATTTTCACTATTCTGTTTATTGTCAATAGAATGTTTCCTTAATTTTTGTCCTGATAATTTTTGTTTGGAGTTGTTGTTTTGGAAAATTTCCTGATTTAAATTAATTTCTATTGAAACGGTCAGGCCTCCGTTTTCATTATTGAAGGCATAAATACTACCCTGATGTAGTTGTACATATTCTTTGCAAAGAGCAAGTCCAATACCGGTTCCTGTAATGTTGTCTGAATTTGTCTCATAATAAAGTTTGAATATATCTTTCAGCTTGTTTTCATCCACACCGGACCCCTGATCTGAAACATTGATTTTTAAAACAGTATCATTTTCTAATTTTAGTTCAACTGTAATAATGCTGTTGGCGGGAGAAAATTTAATCGCATTAGAAAGCAAATTATAGATGATAATATCTATTTTTTCTCTGTCCAGATTTGCAATAAGGGCTTCAGAATTGCATTGCGTTTTAATTTTTATGTTTTTTTCGTATGCCGCCTGAGAAAACAAAGTATTTATTTCATTTACAAAAGAAACAAGTTCAACAGGTTCAATACGAAGTTCTTCTTTGCCGCTCTGTACTTTTCTAAAATCAAGCAGCTGATTCACAAATCGTACAAGTCTGTTTGTGTTTTTTCGTACGGTTTCTATATATTCATTATCCAAAGGAGTTAACTTTTCGCTTTTGGCGATTTCATTTATCGGGTTAACAATTAAGGTAAGAGGAGTTCTTAATTCATGGGAAATATTAGTAAAAAAACTCAACTTTAGTTCGGTCATTTTTTGTTCTACAACAATTTCGTTTCGCAGACGAATCATTGAAAAAGCTATCCTTCGGGCGATTTCGAGCGCTAACAGAATCAGCATCGCATATAAAAAATAAGCAAAATTTGTTTTCCAAAAAGGAGGGGCGATTGTAAAAGTTAAATTCTTCTGGGGAGTAGTCGTATACAATTCTGTGTTCAGGCATTTTACTTCAAATTCATAATCTCCAGGTTGTAAATTGGTGAATGTTGCTTTTTTCTGGTTTTTTACCTCATGCCATGTATCATCAAGACCTTTTAACCGGTATGCGTACAATTGTTTGTTGTTTGAGATGTAATCTAATACGGTGTAATACATGCTAATAGTATTTTCAGTATAGTTTAACTGAATATTATTGGTGTAATTGATGTCACTTTCTAAATGATATTCTGTCGATTTTACATTTGAGTTTTTATTGTTGATTTCAAAGCCCGTAAAAACCATTTTTGTATTGGTCTTTTGGTTTTCAATTTTTTTTGGATCGAAAGTTAAATAACCATTTCTGTTGCCGAAAACCAGATTGCCATTTACTAGTTTGATGCCGGCAGATTCAGAAAAACCGGTTTTAACTAAACCATCATAAGAGTCGTAATTTCTAAAAATATGATTTCGTAAATTGAATTTAGAAATACCATTTTCCGTCGCCAGCCATAGGTTTTTCTGATCATCTTCTGCCATGCTCAGAATAAAATCGCTTGGCAAGCCATCGTCTTTAGTGAAATTTTTAAATTTTAAACCATTTCCTTTTTCAATAACCTGACTGAGCCCGCCACCGGCTGTTGAAACCCACATTTTATTAGCTGAATCTTTAAAAATAAACAACACATCGTTACTGCCAAGACTGAATTTGTCTGTAGGCATCTTTTCATATCTTGAAAATTCTAGCTTAGAAGAATCGTAATTCTCAGGGGTAAATGTCACTAACCCGTTTGTTGTGGCAACCCAGATCTGACCTTTATATCCCTGAGCTAAATACCTGACCTTACTGGATTCAATAGCAGGATAGTTTTTAAAGTGATTTATGAAAATATATTCTCCCTTTTTTTCTTCCAGTAAATTGATTCCGTTGTCATAAGTACCTATCCAGATTCTCCCTTTTTTATCTTCTAAAACAGAATAAATTTCATTGCTGCTAATACTTGCAGGATTGTTTTTATCAGCTTTAAACTGTTTTAATGTGTATTGGGAACTTTGTAGATTGACAGGAGTAGCTTTATACAAACCATTTCCTTTTGTACCCAGCCATACATTTCCTTTAGAATCTCCTGTGATACAATATACCGGACCAATTTCATCTGTTTTGTAATTGTTAAATGGGGTCTTTAATTCCAGATTTCCGTTGTAGATTTTTAATTTTCCTGCTTTTGAAGCCAGCCATAACCGATTCTTTTTATCTGAAAAAACAGCTCTGATTTCATTTTCCGTTTTGATTTTACTGTTGGGTACTAATAGCTGTTGCTGAAATGTATTTTTCTGGAAAATGATTTTATGAATTCCTCTGTCTGTGGTACTCATCCAGAGAATTCCTATGGGATCGAAATACAGGGTAGTAATAATATTTGAAAACTTCTGATTTTCATCTTCAGGATTATTGAAAAAGTAATCCAGATGATTGGTCTTTTCGTTATAATTCCCAAAACCACCACCTTTTAATTTTACCCAGACTCTGTCGAAATTGTCCTCGAAAATTTCAAAGCTGTTTTTTAAATTCAAAAAAGAAGCATCTGTCTGCTGAGAAAAAAAAGCAATTTTGCTTTCTTTTGGCTTTACAAGAAAAACACCATGCTTGTCTGGTTCAACCCATAATAAACCTCTTTTATCCTGATAAATTCTATGTAGCGGAGCGTCAGAAACTTTAAGTCTTGATTCTGTTTTTGAAGTTCTTGTGTTAAACGTAATCAATTCTCCTTCAGAAGTGGTAATCAATAATAAATTCTCGTTTTTAGATTTTATTACAGCGTTAATAGCTTTTTTTGAAATCGTTGTTTTTTTATATTTTTTTTGAATTTTACTGTAATCAATTAAAGCCCCTTGATCAGTTCCAAACCAGGCATTATTGCCTTGTGCAAAACAGCATTTTATATTGTCGTTTTTTAGGATATTGTTGCTTTTATATCCTTGTCTGGAATTTGATATATAGTCTAATCCTTCTTCAGAACCTACCCAGATAGAATGATCAGTGTCTTTAAAAATAAAATTTAGGTTGTTGGACGATAAAGAAGAATTGTTTTTTGAATTTTGCCCGAAATGAGTAATCTCAATTTGATTATTCGCTTTTTTTCGTGCTAAAAAAATACCACTGCCAATAGTTGTCAGCCAGACATTGCCATTCTTATCAGTAATAATATTGTCGAATTCAATTTTGGTGGTTCCTAAAATAGCAGCAATAGAGAGAAATGATTCGGTTCTTTTGTCGAATCTGTAAATCTGATTGTCATATACTCTGAGCCAGATATATCCAAAAGCATCTTCTTTTATTATATCGATCCGGTTATTGCTCAGGCTGCTGTTGTCTCCGGCAATTGCTTTGTAGGTTACGAAATTTTTTCCGTCAAACCGGTTAATGCCATTCCACGTAGCAAACCACATAAAACCTTCTCTGTCCTTTATAATGTCTCTGATGACATCATGTGAAAGCCCGTCCTCAGTGGCGTAATTTTCTATTTTACATTTTATTTGAGCAGATGTTTTGCTAAAGAAAATGACAGATAAAAATGCAATTAAAAATTTAACCGGTAAAAGGTTCTTCATTCGTAATTCCTGGTTTTAGTTTGGTATAGTAAAGTTTGTGTTTAAGAGAAACTGCTTTATTGGTTAGTGTTTTTCAATTAATAACCGGATAAAAATAACTTTATAAATGAAAATTAGCAATCACAACCCCAGTAAACATAGCTAATGATAAAAAAGTGGAAGTAAATGACCAAAATTTGAAACTCATTATTCTTTTATTAAAATAGTTTTGATGCAAGGTATTAATTAATTAAAAAGTTGGCATTAAAAATACAGCATTGATTTTTTATTTCGTGCATAAATAAATATTTACTCTGTATTAATGATGATTTTTATTGATTAGTAAACAACTTTACAAACAACCACTAACTATCTAATTTTATGAAAAAACTCTATTTTTTTGTCTTTCTGTTTATAGGACTTTTATTTTTTAATACAGGTACCGCGCAGAGTTTTAGCCCGGATATCGTAGTAGATATTAATGGATCCGGAAACTTTACCTCAATACAAGCCGCAATTGATGCAGCACCTGCCGGAACGCCAACTATTATTTATGTAAAAAGAGGTTTGTACGACAAGGAAAAATTATTAGTTCCTGCGAATAAAACCAATTTAACCTTAATTGGGGAGAGCAGGACAGAAACGATTATCTCTTATGATATTTACAATTGTAATGATGGTGGTGATGGACTTTGCCCTGATGCTAAAGTGGCACTATGGGCCTCTAATACAAATTTAGTCGCAACAGCAGCCACGCTTACTATCATGGCAAATGATTTCAGGGCAGAAAACATAACTATCCGAAATACAGCCGGACCTGTAGGACAGGCACAGGCACTGACGCTTCGTGCAGACCGAAATGTATTTGTTAATTGTGATATAACGGCTTATCAGGATACGATTTATTTCTGGACAGCAGAGACGTCACGTGCTTATTTTAAATCCTGTATGATTTTGGGCCGTACCGATTATATTTATGGTCGTGGAATCGGTGTTTTTAACGAATGTGAAATCAGAAGCTACGGCGGGGCATGGATCACAGCACCTTCAAGTGAAGAATCTCAGACTTACGGTTTTGTATTTTATAAGTGTAATTTAACATATCAGCCAAACAGTCCAAGGTTAGGTGATGACGGTGTGAAAATTAAATTCGGACGTCCATGGCATCAATACCCAAAAGTAGCATGGCTGTATTGTACTATGCCTGCAGAAATCGATCCTTTAGGCTGGGGTGATAAATGGAATATGGCTTATGCCGATACAGATCCAAGACTTAAACTATATGAATGGATGAATACCGGTCCTGGAGCTGATATGAGCGGAAGGGCAAATTGGGTAGGTATTCGATCGTTGGCAGATCAGACAGAAGCCAATTTATATGAGCCAAAAATTGTATTGGCAGGTACTGATAACTGGGATCCTACCGCTATAGCTCCAACTGTAACTGTATACAATTGGGACGGAGGTGCTGCAAATACCGGATGGCTTGAAGCAGAAAACTGGAATCCGAATGCCGTACCGGTTGCATCAGAAGCTGCAAACGTTGACGGAAGTTTTACAATAAATGCTAACGGTGGAAATTTTGCGGCCGATTTGAATTTATTAAATGGTGCTGCTATTGATGTTTCTTCCAATAGTTCAACAACTTTACTTACACTTAATCAGGCATCAATTTCTAGTGCGGCTAGTGCTTCATTGGGCGGAAACATCAAAACTAAAGGAGCAGTAACAATCAATAGTTTTGCTAATCTGGATTTGACTGCTGTAATCAGTGGTGTGCACCAGATAACAAAAACAGGTACAGGAATAGTGCAATTTAATAGTAATAATTCAGGATATACAGGAAATTTAGTTATTGAAGCGGGTGAGCTTCAGGCTAAAATTGCCAATTCATTAGGGAAATCGCCAAAAATCACTGTAAAAACAAATGGAAAACTAACAGTGGATTTGAGTGCTGCAGTTGATGTTAAAACAGCACTGTATACAGAAGGAACAGCTTCTGTTGTTCTTAATCAGGACATCACAATTAATGAATGGTATATTGATGACGTTTTACAGCCTGTTGGTATTTATACCGCTGCTACAAATGCATCGACTATTAGCGGAACAGGTAAAATAATTATCGGAAGGCCAAGTGAATTTGGTTTCTTAGGCGGACTTTGGGATGATGTTACTAAATATTCACCGGCTTTGTTGCCAAAAGCTGGTGAAAAAGTAATTGTTAACAGTGGAATAACAATTGAAACTACGCTTTCTCAATTTGAAGGCGATATGTATGTAAAAACAGGCGGAACAATCCGTTTGAGACAAATAAAAGATTCCAAATGTTTAGGTCCGGTTAGAATGGCTCAGGGATCAACGATTACGTATGCAACAAGTGGTACAGGTTTCTATTTAAATGCACCAATTGTTTTAGAAGGAGATGTTTCTCTAACCATGAGTAGCAATAACGTAGCAGGAAATACAATGGATTTACCAGGAACATTTTCTGGAAGCAATAAAGTGATTGTTCGTAACATTAGGGATTTTGCAAGTGCAGCAACGGTAAAATTAGGAGGGGATAATAGCAGTTTTACAGGAATCTGGGATTTGACTCTTGCTGCTGCAAATGCCGGAGGTTCAGCGGCAATCAACGGAACTGTTGAAAATGCTTTTGGTAAAGGTATAATCATTCTGGCTTTTAATAACAAAGCTGTTTTCAATCATACAAAATGTGCCGGAGAAGAATTGAATTTGAATATAACCGGTTCTTCTGCATCAGCGGTATTAAACGTGGCAGTTGCAGTTAAGAAATTTACACTAAACGGAACGCAGCTGGCAAACGGTACATACAGTGCAGCTACACACCCGGGGCTGCTTACCGGTACGGGATCAATTACTGTAAATTCTGCCAGCCTGGGTTTAGATGAAAATGTTTTTCTGGAGTATGGTATGTTGAAAGTAAACGGCGTGCTTGAAAACATTGATGTTTACAATCTTACAGGACAGCGTGTTTATCATACAAAAGCTGCTGCTACAGAAATAAACCTGAATAATCTGAAAACTGGAATCTACATTGTTCATTATAAAATCAACGGAAAACAAGGAGCTACAAAAGTTTTTAAAAAGTAAAGCAAGTTTATAAATTTTATTACATATAAATAAATACCACAAGGGTATATGCTTTTTCATATACCTAATACTTACATAAAATAAAATCCAAAAATGAAATCAATGTTATCAAAATTATTTGTTGCTGCCTTAGTTTTTTGCAGTTTCATTTCAGTAAATGCACAAATTACGCTTCACACCATTGGCGACTCTACAATGGCGAACTATGACGAAAGCACTTCAGATATAAGAGGCTGGGGAATGATGTTTCAGCAGTTTTTTAATTCAGGAGTTACGGTTAATAATCGTGCAAAAAATGGTGCCAGCAGTAAAAGTTTTTATATGGAAACTCCGTATTGGACAACCGTAAAGCAACAAATAAAAGCAGGGGATTACGTGATCATTCAGTTTGCCCATAATGATGAGAAAAACGGAGGACTTGATGGAGGCACTGATCCTGCAAACCCAATTAACGGAACAGACTACAGAGGTACAAATCCGCAAACAACTTATAAAGATTATCTCAGAAAGTATATTGATGAGACTCGTGCTTTAAATGCGACTCCTATTCTGGCAACTTCTATGTGTAGGAAATATTTTAGTGGGGGTACGATTACACGCAAAGGGCTTCATGATTTAGGTCCGGATTTTAGTCTTCCGGCAACAGATCATACTTACGATTATGCTTATGCTATGAAAGAGGTTGCAGCCGAAAAAGGAGTACAGCTTATTGATTTGACTACCTTAACAAAAAATCTCGTTGAATCTTATGGAGACGCCGCCAGTACAGCACAGCTTTACGTTTCTGCAGATTCTACACATCCAACAGCATTGTTAGGGACATTAACCGCCAGATTATGCGCTCAGGAAATGGTAAAACAAAATATTTTGGCATCCAATATCAATACATCGACAGATGTTTTAATTAACCCGACTAATTGTGATTTTGGTGATGCGTACACCGGTCAGACCCTTACGAAAGAAGTAACTATTACAGGTTTTGATCTTTTACCGGCTGCAGGAACATTTACGCTTTCTGTAGATAATGGTTTTTTAATTGCAGCAAACAAAACAGATACTTTTAGTTCTTCTGTTACGATGAATTATGCAGATGGTAACCTTGCTTTTAAAAAATTTTATATTTCAGCAACACAATCGGTTGGAGGAAATAAAACAGGTACACTGACTGTAACGAATGGTAGTGTAACAAAAACAGTTCCGTTAACAGCCAATTTTATTACATTAACAGGAGGAACAGAAGTTAATCTTATCTGGGGGTTAACTGCGAATAACTCTTACGTTTTACAAGGACCTGCAACCGTTCTGGATCAGTCTCATACAGGGTTATCTGTTCAGTCCTATGGTGCACCTGTAAATTCGGGAACTTCTACTACAACTTGGCCTGTTAGCAGCGGTTACGATACTACAAGAAAAACTCAAAGAAACGAACCTCCGGCAGGCAGTTGGCCTGCTGGTGAAATTGATGAGGTGTCAACACGTTATACCCAGTTCGGAATTTCTCCTGCTATGGGAACAGAATTAAATATCGATTTAATAAGTTTATATGTTGGAGGTGCCGGAGGGAGCGGTATGAGATGCCGTATTTCATATTCTACTGATGACTTTGCGACTACATCTGTCGTTGGAGAGCTGACAACTATGACAGCAAATACTATGTATGCTGTATCGAAAATTCCGGTACTTAAAATTCCTTACGGAAAGACCTTAAAAGTTCGTGTTTATCCTTGGTACAATACGGCTTCTATTACTACTGGAAAAAGAATTTGTCTTTCTGATGTCAGGATTCATGGAGTTGCTCTTCCTGCAACTAGCCTGGGGACTGATGATTTTTCGAAAAGCCAATTAAAATGGACGGTAAAAGATGGTTTTATCAAGATAGAAAATGCTCCTGAAAACAGTAAAATCAGAATTTATGATTTAACCGGAAAACAAGTTCTTAAACCAACAATTATAAGTAATGATTCAGGTATAGAATTACCAAAAACAAAAGGAGTTTATATTGGTAAAGTTGAATCTGAAAAAGGGGTAAAAACAATTAAGTTTTTAGTTCCATAAATTTTAATCAAATGTAGAGTTCATAATACAATTGAGGTTAATTGAAGCCATCTGATGGCTTTTAAATTTTGTTATAAAAATATTCGTTTTGCACCTTAAAAACGTACAAAACGAATATTAATAAATGTTAAAATACAATTCACAATTTACATTTAACATTTCACTAAAATTTAAATTAATCGTGATTTTCTATCTGTTTATAAGCATCGATCACCTTTTTAACGAGTCTGTGACGTACAATATCTTTATCATCCAGATATATAATCCCGATTCCTTCAATATCTTTAAGCACCAATAGGGCTTCTTTAAGTCCGGAAATAGTACGGCGGGGCAAATCGACCTGACCCGGGTCACCTGTAATCATAAATTTAGCATTTTTCCCCATACGGGTCAAAAACATCTTCATCTGTGAGTGTGTGGTGTTTTGTGCTTCATCAAGGATTACGAAAGCATTATCTAAAGTTCGTCCACGCATAAAAGCAAGAGGAGCAATCTGAATAATTCCTTTCAGGATGTAGTCTTCCAGTTTTTCGTTTGGAATCATATCGCGCAAAGCATCATAAAGAGGCTGCATATAAGGATCCAGCTTTTCTTTCATATCTCCTGGAAGAAATCCCAGATTTTCTCCTGCTTCAACTGCAGGACGGGTCAAAATAATTCTTTTGACTTCTTTGTCTTTGAGCATTTTTACAGCCATTGCCACGCCGGTGTACGTTTTTCCTGTCCCTGCAGGTCCAACGGCAAAAACCATATCATTTTTTTTGATGGTATCAACCAGTAATTGCTGGTTTGGCGTCATTGCTTTTACAATTTTACCACCAACACCATGAACCAGTATTTTGTCATGGTCTAATGATTTTCTTTCATCCTGGCCATCACTCATAATAACGCGTTCAATTACATTATCATCAATGTTGTTGTATCGGGTAAAATGAAGCATAAGCCTCTGAAATCTTTTTTCGAATTCATCTAAAACTTCTTTTTCGCCAAAAGCCTTTAAAGTGGTCCCTCGCGCTACGATTTTAAGCTTTGGGTAGTACTTTTTGATTATTTCCAAATGGCTGTCATGAGCGCCCCAGAATTCTTTAGGGGCGATGTCTATTAGCTCGATTATTCTTTCGTTCAAATGAGGTAGTTTTAAATTAAAAATAAATTTGTTTGTAAATCTATTGCTGTCGGGTATGTTTATATCTTTAAGGTCAAATTGTATTTCTTTCTTTCAATTTGCATTTAGTATTGCTAGATTTGCATTTATCAAATTTAATGAATTTTAGGTTTAAATACTATCAATAGTTATAAACAAAATGGTGTCAATAATTACCCTTACTACCGATTACGGACTGAAAGACCACTTTGTTGGTTCGTTGAAGGGGAAAATACTTTCTGAAATTCCCGAAGCGAAAATCATTGATATTTCACATGATATTGATCCATTTAACACAGCTGAAGCAAGTTACGTTATTGGTGCGTCTTATTTGAGTTTTCCAAAAGGAACTGTTCATTTAATTGGTGTTGATATTGAATTGAATAAAGAGAATCAGCATATTGCCATGCAGTGGAATGATCACTACTTTATTTGTGCTGACAACGGAATTTTAAGTATGCTTACACATAAAATTGTTCCGCAGAAAATAGTTGCTGTAAATATCCATGATCGTTTCCCTGCTGAATATACTGATTTAGATGTTTTTATACAGGTTGCCTGTCATCTTGCCAAAGGCGGTCTGCTGAATGTTATCGGAAAAGAAATCACAGAAATTAAACAAATAACCGAATTGCAGGCAGTGGTTTCCAACGATGGCAATTCTCTTAAAGGCTACATAATTTATATAGATCATTTTGGAAACGTGGTAACCAATATTTCTAAAAAACAGTTCCTGGATGTTGCCAAAGGCCGCTCTTACGAAATTGTTATGAATCCTAAAAACATCAAAACAATTCTGCCCAATTATTCTGCCATTGCAACTTCTGATAAATATCCTGTAAAAACATATGAAGGCGAGAAACTGGCTATTTTTAACGAAGCCGGTTTTCTTGAAATAGCTATTTTTAGAAGCAATCCTTCAAAAGTTGGTTCGGCAAACAGTTTATTAGGATTGAATTACCGAGATCTGATTACCATACAATTTTTTTAGAAATTAAGCTTATAAGCGAAAAGTTAAAATTAGAGTGTTTTTAATCACTGATGAACAGCCGAAACATATTCGTTGGAATTTTATTTTTTTTCTAAAAAAAGAACAATCAATTTTGGTATTTTTGCGCGCTTGAAATGCTTTGGCTATGATGCTAAAGCAAATAAACAAATCAAACGATTAAACGTTTTTACATGAAATCAATCATTTTAAAGGAAATTAATTCCTTTTTTGGCTCTCCAATTGGCTATTTGGTCATTGCGGTTTTCTTAATCAGCAACGGACTGTTTTTATGGGTTTTTGAAGGGGATTATAATATTCTGAATACGGGTTATGCCGATTTGACTCCGTTTTTCACTCTGGCACCCTGGATTTTCATTTTTCTTATTCCTGCAATAACCATGAGAAGTTTTTCTGATGAAATAAAACAGGGAACATTAGAATTGTTGTTGACTAAACCATTATCGATTTGGGAAATTGTAAACGGAAAATTTTTAGGTGCCGGATTTTTAATTATTCTGGCAATTATACCAACATTCATTTATGTAAAAGTAATTTCTAATTTAGGTTTTCCTGAAGGAAATATAGATATGGGAAGTACTATTGGTTCTTACTTTGGATTGTTATTTCTGATTGCAGCTTATTCTTCTATCGGAATTTTTACTTCAACACTTTCAGAAAATCAAATTGTAGCCTTTATCATTTCTGTTTTTTTATGCTTTTTCTTTTATTACGGTTTTGAAGGTCTGGCTTCTCTAATTCCTCAGTTTTCAGGGTTTATTTCGGTTTTGGGCATGGAGAATCATTTTAAAAGTATGAGTAGGGGAGTAATCGACACTCGTGATGTAATATACTTTTTAAGTATTACAGTTCTTTTTTTGTCTTTTACAGTTTATCAATTAAAATCTTTTAAAGCCTAATGAAAACTTCTACTCAATTAAACATTAAAATATTGTGGATCACTATTTTTATTTTGGTGGCAATAAATGTCTTAGGAACTTTATTCTTTTACCGATTTGACCTAACCAAAGACAAGAGATATACATTGTCCGAAACTTCTTTGCAAATTATAAAACAGGTCAAAAACCCTTTGTCTGTCAAGATCTATATGGAGGGTGATCTGCCTGCTGATTTCAGACGTTTGCAGCAAGAAACCAGACAATTACTGGAGGAGTTTCAAGCCTATAATTCCAATATTGTTTTTGAGTTTGTTAATCCTTTAGAAAATGAAGATGATAGTGAAGCTTTGACAAAATCACTTTTTCAGAAAGGTTTAACTCCGGTAAATATTACTGTTGATGATAAAGGGAAACAATCTCAGGCAATGGTTTTTCCCTGGGCAATTGCAGTTTACAACAATAAAGAGATAAATATTCCTCTGTTGAAAAACAGAATGGGAGCCTCTACTACGCAAAAAGTAATTGGCTCCATTCAGCATTTAGAATATTCCATAGCAGATGCTGTCAATAAAATTGTCAAAGATAAACAAAAGAAGGTTGCTGTTATAAAAGGGAATGGTGAAATGAAAGAAATTCATATAGCCAAAATGTTGATACAAATTCGTGAAAGCTATTATATTGGCCCTTTTACATTAGACTCTGTTGCTAAAGATCCAAATGGAAGTTTAAACGCCTTAAAGAAATATGATTTAGCGATCATAGCAAAACCTACTGAAACTTTTTCCGACGAAGAAAAACAGGTCTTAGATCAGTTTATCATGAATGGAGGTAAAACTTTATGGCTCATTGACCAGGTTTCGGCAGATATGGATAGTCTGTACAATCAGGCTGGAGCAACTCTCGCATATCCAAGAGATTTGAATTTAAATGATATGTTTTTTAAATATGGATTCCGAATTAATCCTGACTTGATAAAAGACGAACAGGGAAGTCCACTAAAATTAGCCACCGGAGAGCCGGGAAGTGCAACACAATATCAGGATTTTATCTGGAAATTTGCGCCACTCGCATCACCTGAAAGCAAACATCCGATTGTGAAAAACTTAGGTGGAATCAAATTTGACTTTGCAAACCCAATCGATACATTAAAAAACGGAATTAAGAAAACAGTTTTATTGCAGTCGTCACCTTATTCTAAAAAAATAGGAACGCCTTTCGAAGTTAATTTAGGAATCGTATCAGAGCAGACTTCTCCAAAGGATTATCTTAACAAAGGAAATTTACCAATGGCGGTTCTATTAGAAGGAAGTTTTTATTCGGCTTTTGAAAATCGAATTTTGGCTTTCAAAGAAAATTCATTTTTATCAAAAGGAAAGCCTGCTAAAATGATTGTTGTCTCAGATGGAGATTTAGCTAAAAATCAATTAGATAAAAACGGAATTCCGGTTGAATTAGGTTACGACCAGCGTTCAGGAAACTTATACGATAACAAAGATTTTATAATGAATTGTATCAATTATTTGCTGGATGATACCGGACTTATTAACATTAGAAGCAAAGATTTAGATTTGCCGCTATTAGATAAAGAGAAAGTTTATGAAAACTACACTCAGGCACAGTTCATAACTATCGGACTTCCAATCTTAGTTTTATTGGTCTTTGGTTTTGCGTTTACTTATATCCGAAAAAGAAAATTCAGTAAATAGATGTTAATAAAAAAATTGTAAAACTAAGATTGTTTACGATATATTTGTAATCCCTATTTTTTAGGATTAAATTACTAAAATTAGGTTCAAAAATTAAAAACAGACAGATGAAATTTATAGTATCGAGTTCGTACTTATTAAAACAATTACAAGTTTTAGGTAGCGTAATTAACAGTAACAATACACTGCCTATTTTGGACAACTTCTTATTTGAACTAAATAATGATGAGTTGACTGTTTCAGCATCAGATCTTGAAACTACAATGTCGGCAACATTATCTATCGATTCTAAGAGTAAAGGAAGTGTGGCTGTGCCAGCAAAGCTTTTACTTGAAATTTTAAAAACGTTTCCTGAACAGCCTTTAGCTTTTACTGTTGAGGATAATAATACGGTTGAAATTAGTTCTAATTCAGGGAAATATGCATTGGCATATGCTGCCGGGGAAGAATTTCCTAAATCAGTAAATCTTGATGAACCGTCTGTAACACTCGTTCCTGCAGATGTATTGGCAACTGCGGTAAGCAAAACTATTTTTGCAGCTGGTAATGACGATTTGCGTCCGGTAATGTCCGGGGTTTTTTTCCAGTTTTCACCTGAAGGATTGACTTTTGTAGCTACAGATGCTCATAAGTTAGTAAAATATGCTCGCACAGACGTAAAAGCATCTCAGGTTGCTGATTTTATTATGCCTAAAAAACCTTTGAATATCTTAAAAAGTATTCTTGGGAGTTCTGATGCTGAAGTAAAAATTGAATATAACGATTCGAATGCAACTTTCTCATTTGATAATTACATTTTGATGTGTCGTTTAATTGATGGGAAATATCCAAATTATGAAGCAGTGATTCCAAAAGAAAATCCAAACAGATTAATGATTGATCGTTCTTTGTTTTTAAGTTCTGTTAAGCGTGTTGCGATTTTCTCAAACAAAACTACTCATCAAATTCGTTTAAAAATTGCTGGAGCTGAATTAAATGTTTCAGCAGAAGATATTGATTACTCAAACAAAGCAGAAGAAAGATTGACTTGTGATTATCAGGGTGATGATCTTCAAATTGGGTTCAACTCGCGTTTTTTAACAGAAATGCTTACTAATTTACAATCCGATATGATTATGTTAGAAATGTCGTTGCCTAACAGAGCTGGTATTCTAACCCCGGTAGATGGTCTAGAGGAAGGAGAAACTGTTACGATGTTGGTAATGCCTGTGATGTTAAATAGTTAACATCAAAACTTCTTTTTGTTACAGGGATATTTTTTAGTTCCACATTAAAGATATATCATTGTAAAAAAAAAATATCGCTATTAACCAACCATTTTTTATACCTGGAAACCGCAACTCTTTTTTAAGAGTTGCGGTTTTTTAATTTGTTTTATTTGTCGTTTTATGTTCATGTTTCAGTTTGTATTCTTCGCCTTAGGATTTGTAAATTTTGCAAGCAGATTTTAATAAACTACAAAGCCTGAAACAAAAAGTTTAACTTTATAATATGAAAATAGAAATTTGACCGGACATTATGTGTCCGTTTTTTTATATAGGAAAAAGACAGTTGGAAATGGTATTGGCAGAATTTCCAAATCAAGAGTTTAAAATTGAATGTAAAAGTTTTCAACTAGATCCATCAATAACATCTCAGATCGGAAAAGATGTCTATGTTTTTTTAGCTGAACGTAAAGGAATATCTCTTGAACAATCAAAAGAAATGCGTAAAGAGGTGACTGAAAGAGCAAAAAGTGTTGGCTTAAATGCCATTTTGACAAAGCTATTATTTCAAATTCAATAACTGCTCATATATTATACATTTGGCAAAGACAAAGAAACTCAATAATGAGAGGAAGAGATTTTCTTTAATGTATATTTTACAGAGGGAAAGGATTTAAATGATGCTTTGACTTTAGTAAAATTAGGGATCAAGGCTGGCTTAGATGAAAAAGCACTTCATGAAGTAATATAAAATGAAAATATGTTTTTGAATGATGTGCAAAATGATGTCTTCGAAGCACAGCAAATCGGTGTGCATGGTGTTCCGTTTTTGTTTTTGATAGAAAATATGCTTTTTCGGGTGCTCAGCCTGTTTTTGTACAAACAATTAATGATGTCAAGAAATAAATCTGAGATTTATAAGATACTAATCTCGGTAGTTGCTTAACGTTGTCGGTTTTTTTTGTCCATATATAAGTATAAATCATGTTATAATATAACAGTAAGTTTTGTGGAGTGAAAGCTGTTTCAGTTTTTTAATTAGTGATAAGGAGCTATTTCCCGCTCTTCGCTTCAATCTTTTTATGTCGAACCCCGCCATAAAAAGGATTTTCGCTTCTATCGGGGCTCATATCTTTGACATAGATTAAAAATATGAAAATGTATCTTTGAAATACTAACAATTAATAAACAA
>NZ_JAADZW010000015.1 GCF_010645065.1 Flavobacterium fluviatile
AATTTTTGGGCTTTTTAAAAGAGCTCAAATATTTTTCAGAATAACTTTTCAACTTACACAGTTAGTGAGACACTACCCTACCAAAGAAAGAGATATGTCATCGGGCTATAAGTTTTTATATCAAAATTTTTAATCGGTCGAAAAATCATTATTAAGTTCGTTGTTATTCAAAAAACATAATTCTTCAGATAGTATTGCTTAAACTAATATTTACAACTAATTATGAAAATCTTGAAGAGATAATGAAGATTAAAGGCGATTGGCGAGGATTTATGAAATTTCTTAATTTCATCCCTCTTTTATAATTAATTTGTAATTTTCCCATTTGAATATGATTATTACTTTTCTCACCATTAATTTTTAGATTGCAACTTAATGAAACTTCATTTACTAAACAGAACAAATATTAATAATCAATGTTTTTCGATAAGTTTGAATGAGGATGGCCATTTTTTGAAAAAATGGCATTGTCATGTTGAATTGGAGTTTGTTATCATTTTAAAAAGTACTGGAACATTATTTATAGGAGATAACATTGAAAAGTTTGAAGAAGGTGAATTATATTTGATAGGAAAAAATTTGCCGCATAAATTCCTAAATGATGAGAAATATTTTCAGAAGGAATCAAAACTAACAGCAGAAGCTATTGCCATACATTTTAATGAAGATTTTTTAGGGACTATGTTTACGGCCACTTCAGAAATGTTGCCCATTCAGGATATGTTTAGCAGAGCAAGCCAAGGCATTCGTTTTGAAAACACAGATGACGATTTAAAAGCTAAAATTTTGACTTTAAATAAAAAGAATGGTTTTGACCGGATTATTGAGCTGTTGAAAATTTTAAATCAGTTAGCTCATCACAAAGACCAAACAGTATTGTCAAGTATAGGTTTCCGCACAGTTCCAGGTAAAGGAGGTAATGATGTATTAGATAAAATGTATGATTTTATTTTTGATAACTTTAAAAATAATATTAGCTCTGGCGACATAGCCAATGCTGTTGCGATGAATCACTCTGCATTTAGCCGTTTTTTCAAACGGATACAAGGAAAAACAGTAACTCGTTATTTGAATGAAATTAGAATTGGTTTTGCTTGTAAACTACTTTTAGAGGCAAATTATAATATTTCCAATATCTGCTATGATTGTGGCTATAATAACCTTTCAAATTTTAACAGGCATTTCAAAGAGATAAAAGGAATGTCGCCTACAAATTTCATAAAACTTCATAAAATTAAGAATAAGGCAAAATAAGTATTAGTATGTGCATCTTTTTTGGTAGCGTTCGTAAATAAGCAAAACTATCTTTACTTTTTAAAATCTAACAGAATGAGTAAAGAAATTATTATTACAAACTTAGTTATAAAAGACGTACGTTTTCCAACAAGTAAATCATTAGACGGATCTGATGCTATGAATCCAGATCCCGATTATTCTGCAGCCTATGTTATTTTAGAAACAAATCATCCCGATGGAATATCAGGACATGGTTTGACATTTACTATCGGCAGGGGTAATGAGCTTTGTGTTGCCGCAATTAATTCTTTAAGCCCATTACTAATTGGTAAAGCATTGTCAACTTTTACGAATGATATGGCTGGTTTTTGGCGAATGATTACTGGTGATAGCCAATTGCGTTGGTTAGGACCCGAAAAAGGAGTAATCCATTTGGCTACTGGAGCTATTGTAAATGCCGTTTGGGATTTATATGCAAAGGTAGAGGGGAAGCCTCTATGGAAATTATTGGCAGATATGACACCAGAACAATTTATTGCCTGTGTTGATTTTACCTATATTACTGATGCGATCACTGCAGAGGAGGCTTTAGCCATGTTAAAGAATAAAGAAGCAACTAAAAAGGAACGCATTAAAAATTTGGAAGCAACGGGTTACCCTGCTTATACAACTTCTGCGGGTTGGTTGGGTTATTCGGATGAAAAAATGAGACGTTTGTGTAAAGAAGCCAAAGCAGAAGGTTTCAAACACATGAAAATTAAAGTTGGTTCAGATCTTCAGGACGATATGCGCCGTGCTGCAATTATTAGAGAAGAAATTGGTGATGATTTGAAATTAATGATGGATGCCAATCAAAAATGGGATGTGAACGAGGCTATTGCCAATATGGGCGAATTAAAAAAGTTTAATCCTTGGTGGATTGAAGAGCCTACAAGCCCAGATGATGTTTTAGGTCATGCAACTATTGCTAAAGCTGTAGCGCCTATTAAAGTAGCTACTGGTGAGCACTGTCAAAACAGAGTAATGTTCAAACAACTTTTACAAGCAGATGCTATTGGAATTTGTCAGATAGACAGCTGTAGAGTAGGTGGTGTCAATGAGATTTTAGCTATTTTATTGATGGCGGCTAAGTTCAACGTTCCTGTTTGTCCTCACGCAGGTGGAGTAGGATTGTGTGAATACGTACAACATTTATCCATGATTGACTATATTGTTATCAGCGGAAGCTTAGAAAACAGAATTATAGAATATGTTGATCATCTTCATGAACATTTTTATGATCCAGTTATAATTAAAAATGGAGCGTACATGTTACCAACAATGCCAGGATATAGCATTACTATGAAAGAGCAATCTTTAATAGATTTTGAATACCCTGTGGGAAAAATTTGGCAGGAAATTAATAACTAGTAAAATTTAAAAATGAGGTTTGATTTAACTAACAAAAATGCAATTATTACAGGAGGCGGAAGCGGTATTGGGAAAGCCATAGCCCTTGCTTTAGCAGAACAAGGAGCTACAGTTCATATTTTAGAAATGAATGTAGGAAATGGTCAAAAAACGGTAGCAGAAATTAAAGCATTTGGAGGTAAAGCTTTCGCTTACCAATGCAATGTAGTAAATCAGGAAGAAGTAACGACCCTTATTGTAGATATAGCGGGTGATAACAATATTGATATTTTAATAAATAATGCCGGTATTGCTCATGTTGGGAATATTGAAAACACTTCTGAAGCAGACTTAGACAGGTTGTATCAGGTTAATATTAAAGGAGTTTACAATTGTATCCAAGCGGCAATTCCTTTCATGAAAACTCAAGGGGGAACTATTCTCAATATGGCTTCTATAGCTTCTTCTGTAGGGATTTTTGACCGATTTGCCTATTCAATGACTAAGGGTGCTGTTTTGACTATGACCTATTCTATAGCTAAAGATTATGTGAAATATGGGATTCGATGCAATTGTATATCTCCTGCAAGAGTCCATACGCCTTTCGTGGACGGTTTTATCGAAAAAAATTATCCCGGTCAAGAATCTGAAATTTTTGAAAAACTATCTAAAACACAGCCTATTGGAAGAATGGGAGAACCAGAAGAAATTGCCAATTTAGTTTTATATTTATGTTCAGATGAAGCTTCTTTTATCACTGGAAGCAATTATGCTATTGATGGCGGTTTTGTAACTTTAAACGGGCAATAAAAACAATTAAAAAAATATCAAAAATGAAATTAATACGATTTGGAGCAACTGGTAGTGAGAAGCCAGGAGTACAATTAGAAAATGGAAAAAGAATAGATGTATCTGCTTTTGGAAGTGATTTTAACGAAGAGTTTTTTGGAAATGATGGCATTGAAAAATTAGAAGGTTGGTTAAAAGAAAATCAAGACAATTGTCCGGTGGTAGGCGAATCCACTCGTTTGGGTTCTCCGTTGGTAAGACCTTCAAAATTGGTTTGTGTAGGATTAAATTATGCACAACATGCTGCCGAAGCTGGTATGGAAGTGCCAAAAGAACCAGTATTGTTCTTTAAATCTACTACTGCTATCGTTGGACCTAATGATGATGTAATCATGCCAAAAGGAAGTACAAAAAGCGACTGGGAAGTGGAACTGGCTATTGTAATAGGTAAAAAAGCCTCTTATGTAGATGAAGCCGATGCTTTTGACCATATTGCGGGTTATGTTTTACACAATGATGTAAGTGAGCGTGCTTTTCAAATTGAGCGTTCAGGACAATGGTGTAAAGGAAAAGGATGTGATACTTTTGCACCCGTAGGTCCTTATATTGCCACTAAAGATGAAATTCCAAACCCAAATAATCTTAACCTATGGCTGAAATTGAATGGAGAAATAATGCAAAACAGCAGTACATCTGATTTTATATTTAATGTACAATATGTTGTAAGTCATATCAGTCAGTTTATGACCTTGTTGCCAGGGGATATCATTTCTACAGGTACTCCTTTTGGTGTAGGTTTGGGTCTTACTCCTCCAATGTATTTAAAAGAAGGAGATGTAATGGAACTAGGAATTGATGGTTTAGGTATTTCTACGCAAAATGTAAAAGCTTACATATAATGCGTATTGATGCACATCAGCACTTTTGGATTTATCATCCCGTGAAAGATGCATGGATTGATGATAGCATGCAAAAAATTCAGAGAAATTTTCTGCCATCCGATTTGTTTCCCATTTTACAAGCTCATGATTTTGAAGGCTGTATTGCTGTCCAGGCAGATGAATCTGTAAATGAAACTCGTTTTTTACTAAATCTCGCTGATCAAAATGATTGGATAAAAGGCGTAGTGGGATGGCTGGATTTTTTTGATCCGGAGTTAGGGGCAACATTAGATTTTTTTTCAACTAACAAAAAACTGAAAGGATTACGGCATATTGTGCAGGGAAAACCTGCAGGCTATATGCTGCAACCCGACTTTTTAAGAGGAATTTCTCTTTTGGAAAAATATGGGTTGACTTATGATTTGCTGGTTTATCAACACCAATTAGAGGAGGTAATTCAACTCGTTGAACATTTTCCGAATCAGAAATTTGTTTTAGATCATATTGGAAAACCTAAAATGGAGGGAAAGCCTGATGTAAACTGGTCTTTTTCCATCAATAAGCTGGCGAAACATCCAAATGTTAGCTGTAAACTATCTGGATTAGTAACCGAATCAGTAGATTGGAAATGGCAACAAGTTGATTTTGATTTGTATATAGATGTTATAGTCAATAGTTTTGGTACGGACCGGTTATTATTTGGTTCTGATTGGCCTGTTCAATTACTAGCATCAGAGTACCATGAGGCGCTTCATATAGTTTTATCTTATTTTAAAGATTATGCAAGTGATGAAGTTGACAAAATAATGGGATTGAATGCCAGGCGATTTTATAATTTATAATAGAATTTAAAAAAAGTACACTTATGGATTTAGGATTAAAAGACAAAGTAATTATAGTAACAGGTGGCTCTAAAGGGATTGGCAATGGTATTTGTAATCTGCTTGCCGAGGAGGGAGCCATACCGGTTATTCTAGGAAGAAGTCAATCAAATATTGTTGAAGCAGTCCAATTCATTCATGATAAAAACCAAAAAGCTTCCTATGCTTTTGCAGAACTAACAGATCCTGAACAATGTAAATTGGCTGTAGAACAAGTAATAAAAGAATTTGGTCGCATCGACGGATTGGTTAACAATGCAGGAGTAAATGATAATGTAGGACTTGAAAGCGGGGACTACGATAGTTTTATGGAGTCTATTAAAAGAAATTTGACTCACTACTATATGTTAGCTCATTATTGTTTACCAGAATTAAAAAAAAGCAAGGGACCTATTGTAAATATTGGTTCTAAAACCTCAGTAACAGGCCAGGGAGGCACTTCAGGTTATGCTGCTGCGAATGGTGGGAGAAATGCACTCACAAGAGAATGGGCAGTAGAATTACTACCGTACAGCATTAGAGTAAATGCCGTAATTGTAGCAGAAAGCTTTACGCCTTTATATAAAAAATGGATTGATACTTTTCCTAATCCTGAGCAAAAACTAAAAGAAATCACTGATAAGATTCCATTTGAGAAAAGAATGACAACTACTGAAGAAATTGCCAATACGGTAGTTTTTTTATTATCTGAAAAATCAAGCCACACAACTGGCCAATTGTTTTTTATAGACGGTGGCTATACGCATTTGGATAGAGCTTTATAATATTACAAAATGGAAAAAACTACAAGAGTACCTGTCGTATCAAAAAAGGTGTTGCTGCCTTTTATATTAATTACATCTTTATTTGCCTTATGGGCTTTTGCTAATGATATTACAAACCCTATGGTTGCGGCTTTTGCTACCGTTATGGAAATTTCTAACGCTAAAGCAGCGCTAATTCAATTTGCCTTTTATGGTGGATATGCCACTATGGCTATACCTGCTGCTCTTTTTGTTAGAAAACACAGTTATAAAAAAGGAATTTTATTAGGAT
This sequence comes from Flavobacterium fluviatile, assembly GCF_010645065.1. Taxonomy (GTDB): domain Bacteria; phylum Bacteroidota; class Bacteroidia; order Flavobacteriales; family Flavobacteriaceae; genus Flavobacterium; species Flavobacterium fluviatile. The sequence continues at coordinate 6,212 of NZ_JAADZW010000015.1, forward strand.
TGGGACTTTATGCTTTTGGAGCCTTGTTATTTTATCCAGCTGCAAAATATGAGATTTTCGAATTCTTTTTAATTTCTCTTTATATTTTAACTTTTGGATTGGCTTTTTTAGAAACTACTGCAAATCCTTATATTTTATCGATGGGGGATGAGCGAACCGCCACACAGCGATTAAATTTAGCTCAGGCTTTTAATCCTATCGGTTCACTATTAGGCATGTTTGTAGCTTCTAAATTTATTCTCACTTTCTTAGAATCAGATAAAAGAAACGAGTTTGGCGAATTGATTTTTACCAATTTAGATGAAGCTCAAAAAATGGTTATTAGAACCCATGATTTGGAGGTGATTCGAAACCCTTACTTAATTCTCGGATTTGTAGTAATTGCCATGTTTTTAGTAATTACTCTCTTAAAAATGCCAGAGCAAGCCAAAAATCAAATTACAGGTTCTGCATATGATAGTTTCAAACGTTTAATCAAAAACGGAAAATATAGAGAGGGGGTTATAGCCCAATTGTTTTATGTTGCTGCACAAATTATGTGTTGGACTTTTATAATTCAATATGCAGAAAATCTGGGAATTACTAAAGCAGAAGCTCAAAATTATAATATTATAGCTATGGCTCTCTTTTTAATCAGTAGGTTTATTTGTACTTTTTTAATGAAATATGTAAGTTCAAGAATATTACTAACGACTTTTGCTTTCGGAGGTATGATTACCACTTTTTGCGTTGTTTTTGTTGGGGGCATTTTGGGGCTGTATTTTCTAGTGGCTACGTCCTTTTTTATGTCTTTAATGTTTCCTACAATATACGGAATTGCATTACATGGTTTAAAGGAAGAAGATACCACGCTTGGTGCAGCTGGGTTAGTAATGGCAATAGTGGGTGGCGCCATTATGCCTATCCTTCAGGGATTAATTATTGATTTTAAAACAATAGGAAACTACTCAGCTGTCAATATTTCCTTCTTACTGCCATTTTCTTGTTTCTTTATTATTGCTATCTATGGCTATAGGACTTTGAAAGTCTATAATTAATTCGCTTAAATATTAAAAAACAACAGATGCTGGATAACAAGAAAGCATCTTTATAATTATAAAAATGAAAAGATATTGTTTTGCATTGGATTTAATTAATGATTCTAAACTTATCAGAGATTATATTGAGTACCATAAAATAGTTTGGCCGGAAATCATTGAAAGCTTGCAAGAAGCAGGAATTGTGAATGCCGAAATATATCAGGTACACGACAGGTTATTTTTGATTATGGATACCAATGCTACTTTTTCTTTAGAAAAGAAAGCAAAAATGGATGCTAAAAATCCCATTGTGCAACAATGGGAAACTATTATGTGGAAATATCAAAAAGCATTGCCTAGTGCAAAACCTGGAGAAAAATGGGTATTAATGAATAAAATTTTTGAACTGTAAGGCTAACTTGTAATTAAAGGAAATTACGCTTAAAATTTAAATTCATTTTTTGTTGAATTTGAAGAAAAATAAATAAAAATGAACAATAATAAGGAAATAAAAATCAACACCAAATACCCTTCAATAGATGATTTAAGGAAGAAAGCTCAAAAGCAAATTCCACGTTTCGCTTTTGAATACCTTGATGGTGGTTGTAATGAAGATGTAAACCTTTATAAAAACACTAAAGAAATTAGAGACGTAGAGTTATTACCCTATTATCTAAGCAAGCATACGGGTTCGAGCATGAAAACGGAACTTTTTGGTCATACCTATGATGCTCCCTTTGGTATTGCTCCCGTAGGATTACAAGGTTTAATGTGGCCCAATGCTCCCGAAATTTTAGCTAAGGCTGCTTTTGAACATAATATTCCTTTTATCCTAAGTACGGTAACAACGAGCAGTATTGAAAGAATTGCAGAAATAACCGAAGGAAAATCGTGGTTTCAATTGTATCATCCTGCCGAAAATAGCTTACGCGATAGCATTATCAAAAGAGCCGAAGCTGCCGAATGTCCTGTGCTGGTCATATTATCTGATGTACCTACATTTGGATTCCGCCCAAGAGATATTCGTAACGGACTCGCCATGCCACCCAAAATGTCGGTGGCAAATATTTTGCAAGTATTAGGAAAGCCAGAATGGGCTTTTAACACATTAAAATACGGTCAACCTAATTTTGAAACCCTTAAGCCTTACATGCCAAAAGGTTTGGATTTAAAACAATTAGGAAAATTCATGGACGCCACATTCTCAGGTCGATTAAACGAAGAAAAAATCAAACCGATTCGCGATAGGTGGAAAGGGAAATTGGTTATTAAAGGGATAGCAAATGAATACGATGTAGAAAAAGCCATTACTTTGGGTATCGATGGAGTAATTGTTTCTAACCATGGCGGAAGACAATTAGACGCGGGAGAATCATCAATCAAACCGCTGGCAAGAATTGCTGAAAAATACGGAAAAGATATAAAAGTAATGATGGATAGTGGAATTCGCTCTGGCCCTGACATTGCTAGATCGATGGCTAGCGGAGCCGATTTTACGTTTTTAGGACGCTCATTCATGTATGGAGTTGCAGCTTTAGGAAGACAAGGTGGAGACCATACTATTTCGCTTTTAAAAACCGAATTACAGCAGGTGATGGAGCAAATTTGCTGTGAAAAAACCGTTGATTTTCCAAATCATATCATAAAATAAACTGTAGGATATATTTGCTTGCCTTGTATATTATTTTTTAGCTGGATAGAATTCATCACAATGTATTGTAATAAATAGTTGTTATTAAACAACATTATAAGCTGCCACAAAACTTGAGGCAGCTTTTTTGTTATTAACTTTTTTGGTTTATATATTCAAGTAAAAAAAATGTTTACGTAATAAATTAGATACTAAAACCCAAAACAAGTTGCATTTTAAGACTATACTTCTTAAGATTTTATAAGAGCTGAGTACTCCGTTACGCTTGTCATTAAAATAATGAAACTATTAGGTTAAATTTTTCTAAAAAGCTTATAATGAAATGGTAAAAGGGATTGTCCTCATAACAATACACAAATAAAAAAAAGCAGTTGAGAAATAACATTCCAACTGCTTTTAAAAACAAAAAAAAACTATTACTAATTATTAAAAATCATGTGATTACCAACCAGGATTTTGTACCAAATTTGTATTTTGTACCGTTTCGTTTATTGGTAATGGCCATAAATAATTTTTATGACTGTAAGGTCTGTTGGCTTTAGCATCAATGATTAATGCTTTAACCGGCCCCACCCCAGAAGGATAGTCCTCAACATATCCATAAATTGCCGTTGAAGGATTAAATAGATTGGTATTTGTGGCATACTCAGTACCTTCAATTACATATCCAACTAAATCCTTATTAATTAAACTTATTGCTGTATCCCATCTTCGAATGTCATTCCAGTGATTGTTATCTTCCATGTATAATTCAACTGTTCTTTCTCTCCGAATTTCATCTAACATATTCAGGTTGTTATTGTTTACCAATGCATTTGTAAGAGGAGCGATTTTAGCTCTTTTTCTTAGTATATTAATTGAAATATCCAAATCACCATCTGAGATAAAACCATCTCTTTCATACAGGGCTTCTGCATAAGTAAGTAGTACTTCTGCATATCTCAAGTGTGGATAGTTATAACCTTCTGTTCCTACAGCTCTGTATTTGTTCCAGGTTGTAAATTTCCAGTTGGTCAAATTGGAGTTGTTTACACTTGAAATAACCTGAATAGGACGAGAACCATTATTGATAACACTTTCTCCAAAGTTACCCCACATTCTTCGGTCTCTATTTATAAATTGTGTCGATTGTTTTGCGTAACCTTGAAATAATGGTGACTTAGCAATTGGTAACCCATCTATACTGCTATACATGTCTAATGCAATTTGTGTAGGAGCATTTCTGGCAGCGTTAATTTGTGTAAATTGTCCTGCTCCAAGTTGATTACCAGAATCATGATCAAAAATAGTTTGAATAATAAATTCCTTATTTGTTGCTTTAGTATATCCTCCCGGATTCGAGTTTGAGCCCTCTAAGGTAAACAACCATTTGTATGAATTATTTTCCATTTTAGGGTCGCTGTTCTTGTCCCAAATTTCATATTGGTTTTTATCCATAACTGCTTTGGCAGCAGTAACAGCTTGCGCTATGTATGCCGCAGCATTATTTTCTGATCCAGATCCCTGAAAATCGGTAACTGTGCCTACGTATTTTTCCCAAGTACCTTCAAATAAAAGCACGCGGGCTTTATAAGCTAATGCGGCAGTGCTGCTAATTTTACCAAGGTCGTCGCCTGTTGTTGTTTGTGGAAGCCCCGCTATCGCTAAATCTAAATCGGCAAGAATTTGTTTTACCACTTCATATCTGCTATTTCTAGGAGCATACAAAATATCTGAATCAACATTTGTCACTTCAGTAACAATTGGAACTCCTCCAAAGCGTTTTAATAATCTAAAATGTTGGTAAGCTCTAAAAAAATATGCTGTAGCCACTGGAACACTTATTTCTTCTTTAGTACCGTATCCTTTTTTTACATATTCATCTGCTTTTTGAAGTAAAACATTTATATCTCTGATATAAGTATATCCATTATTCCAGTAAATATCGGTATCGGTTGCAGTATTAATTCCTTGTCCGTAATCTTGAAAATACCCGCTCAACTCAGTACCATAATCAGTGATCATATCAAAACCATCGTTATTGGTTCTTTGAGGGGAATGAAGACCTCTATAAAAGTTATTAGATGCATTTACAAAGTCTTGCGGTTTATCAAAGTATACCTGCTCTGTTATACTATCTAAATCTTGCAAGTCAAGAAATTTATCCTCGCAGCTAAGCAATAAGCAGGCAAATGAGAATAAGATTATTATTTTTTTCATGTGATTTTTTTTAAAATTTATAAATCTGAATTTTTGCTATTACTTAAAATGATATATTTACTCCTAACGCAAAAGTTCTTTGAAAGGGATAAATGTTTCTGTTATTATCGTTGGTATTCGCTAAAGTAACCCCAGATTCAGGATCAAAACCATCAACAAGGGAACTAAATTCAAAAAGATCATTTCCAGAAAGATAAATTCTTATTTTTTCCATTTTTAATTTATCTAAAAGATATTTAGGCAATGTATATCCAACTACAATATTTTTTAATCGGATGTATCTGTTATTTTGCACGAAAAAGTCGTTGCTATCCCAATTCCATCTCGCAAGATTATTTTGGGCTGTTAATCTTGGATAGTTGGCTCCGGTGTTTTCCGAAGTCCACATTTTTCCATTATAAGCCGTAGTTTGGTTTGAATATGGTACACTAAATGGGTAGGCATTAATTTCTCCTCTAATAACATTTTGTTCTAGTTGGCCTTGAAAAAGTGCTGTAAAATCAAAACCTTTATATTTTGCACCTAAGTTAATACCAAAAACATAATGAGACTGAGCATCCCCAATGTATTTGACATCTCCTTGGCCTTTTTCAGCATTTGCATTTTGATCATTGATTACTCCGTTACCATCTAAATCAACTTTTTTAGCATCTCCTACACGCAGAGCAGATGCTCCTAAAGGAATTTCAGATCCGGGACCACCATACTGCGCTATATACGCGTCAACCTCTGCTTGTGTTTGAAAAAAACCATCTGTTTCCCATACAAAATATGAGTTTAAAGGATATCCTTCTACACTAGTACGAACACCAGCTTGTATCGCATTTCCTCCCTCTAAATTAACTAAGTTGTTTTTACTGTCACTCATATTAAAGCCAACGTTATATGAAAAATCTCCTTTAGTGTCCTTCCAGTTTAAAGATGCCTCCCAGCCAGTAGTTCGTAACGTTCCACTATTGGTTTTAGGAGGTGTTGCTCCTAAAACTTCTGGATAAGTAACATTTATAAGCATCCCATTATTAACTTTTTCATAGATATCGAAAGATCCTGAAAGTTTATTATTAAAAAATCCTAAATCAATACCGGCATTTTTCATCACAACTTCTTCCCATGTACGTGTAGTGGTGGTTAATCCATCAATATAAGCCGTTGGACTTAATGTTCCTCCTGTACCAAATAGTTCAGTGCCGAATCCAATTGTAGATACATAATCATATGGTCCGATACCAACTTGATTACCACTAGTACCAACACTCGCACGAAGTTTTAAATTACTTAAATCTTCAAAGTTTTCTAAAAATGCTTCTTTGTGCATATTCCAGCCCACAGACACATTACCGTAATTATTAAATTTATAGCCTTCTGCAAATCGAGAAGACCCATCTCGTCTGCCTACTAACTCAATTAAGTATTTGTTTTTGTAATCGTAATTAATTCTTGTTAAATAAGAATATAGACCATATTGAGTTTGTCCCCCTTCTGTTTGCTGAACACCTGTAGCAACATCAATATCATATACACCTTCATCTACAAGTCCAAATTTTCTACCTAAAACAGCTTCATACATATATTTTTCGGCAGTTAAACCAACCATGGCTTTGAAGTTATGATCACCTAACCTTTTTTCATAGTTTAAAAAAGCACCATAGGTCTGATAGGAAGATGAGGTTGCTTTAGATTCAATTTTTGGATTTGGATTGATGGAGTTAGTGTTTTCGCCATTCCAATTGTATAACGGAACATTTAAAGTTGTAATATCACGTCTTTCGTTCACATTATTGTAAGTTGCGTTTGCATTAGCACTAAATCCTGAACCAATATCATAATTAAGATTTAAAGTAATTCTACCAATCACTTCATCTATATCATCTCTTCCACCATCAGTAGTACCGGCAATAGAGTTGTTGTTTCCAACACCAAAGTTGGCATACCATTGTCCCATTGGATTTTTAGCCGGAAAAACAGGTGGATCTTGAGTTACCAATGCACGACCAAATGAAGAAGTTGGGCTGGAGGTAAGATTTTTTTGCAAGGAGATATTTGTTCCTAAATTTAATTTTTCAGTAATGTCAAAATCGGTGTTTAACCTCAAAGAGTATTGTTTTATTCCATCATAGGCTGTTTTAAGAGCGCCTTCAGATTCAGAATGACCAAAAGACACTCTATATCTGGCTTGCTCAGAACTTCCAGATATACTTAAATTTTGTTGCTGTCCGGTATTACTACCATACAATTCATCATAACGATCGGATGGACCCAAATACACAAGTCCATTATAACCCCATGCGCCTGGAACCGTTTGATAAAATCCTGCTTGACCAGAAGCAAAGCCCTCAACAGTTTCCTTCCCCCAATTCCAGTAGTTAGGTGTAGTGTCTTGTTCAGCAGCATCTAACCATAATTGTCCGTACTCTTGATAATTGGTAAGAGGAGGCCTTTTTCCCAGTATATTGGCTCTAAGCATAGTACTAAATTCCACCTTCATTTTACCTTTACCTTTTTTAGTAGTTACCAAGATTACACCGTTTGCAGCTCTTGAACCGTAAATTGAAGCAGCACCATCTTTAAGTACACTTACGCTTTGAATGTCATCAGGGTTCATTTGAAAAAATTCGTTATCATCAAATACTGGAGCACCATCAATAACAATTAGTGGACTTCCTCCGTTTACCGAAGTAGCTCCCCTTATTGTTAAGTTTATACCTTCGTTTCCTGGTCTTGAAGAAGATCTGTTAATTACTAATCCAGGAGTTTCTCCTTGTAAGGCGAGGGCAACGTTAGAAACGGCACGATCTTCAAAAACTTCTGAAGTAACCTGATCAATAGAGCCTGTTAAAGACTCTTTTTTTGATGTACCATAACCAACAACAATAACTTCATCCAACTCACTTAGGTTTGATTCTAAGATGACATTTAATGCAGTCTGGCCGTTTAATGGAATTTCTTTTGTTTTGTATCCTATAAAACTAAATACTAAAATAGCGTCGCTAGAAGGTACATTGATAGAATATTTACCATCAAAATCGGTTGAGGCGCTTATTTTGGGATTCCCTTTTACGAAAATATTTACACCAGGTAATGACATACCGTCGTCTGCAGAAGATACTGTTCCGGTGATGGTCAAGTTTTGATTACTAACCACTGAAGTCTCCAACTTTTTATATGGCTCTTCTCCAGCGTAGGTACTACTAATGCTTAAGCCAAGTAATAACACCGCTACAAGTTTGGGTTTTATTAAATATTTGTTTGTTGTGTTACTTTGATACATAAATATACTTTTGTTTATAGAGTTTGATTTTATCGTGAATGTTTATTTATTAAAAATGAACATTATTAGTTTTAAGTTATAGCTAAGAAGCAAACTAGTGAGTAATTTAAAAATGCGTTTCTGTTAAGTGTGTTTTTCTTTATTCATAGTTAAAGGGATTTTGTTAATTTATTTTGTTATAACTAACTAAAATTAATTAGCTATTTTTTAGAGGGTATTTCTGTTAACAATTTTATAAATAATATTAATTATAAAGATTAAAACATGAGTCTATGTGTGTAAATTATGACCCATTTTGGCTTATAATAAGCTCTTAATAGTTATATTATCTACAATGTATTATTTAAGCATACTTTTTTCGAAAATAATTCTTATATTCTTAGTGAATGATTAATTATTTTATAAAAGTAAAAATTTAGTTACATTTTTTTTGCTATATAGATAATTTAATCTTTTGATTTATTAAGGATGTTGAATAATTAAAAACATTTTCTTTTGGTAACTTTTTGATGGAAATTATTAATTATAAATTTTTAAATTTTAATGATGTCATTTTTTTGCAATTGCAATTCTTTTTCTAAAAGAGGAATTCCTTATGTAGTCACTTTTCATAATTGATCTAATGTTTAGGGGGAAGTAATTGTATAGCAATTATGTATTAAAGATGAGGGCGGCTTCAGTAGATAACTATAAGTTTCTTAGCTTTTTTCCTTATATAATAATTAAAGTAGCATCATTTAAGTCAATCAATAAAAGACTGGATTTGCATCGGTAGAAAAGAATTCTTTAATTAATCATCTTGCATATACAGGTAAAAAGTGTATTTACATTTTGGACAGCAAAAGACAATTAGACTAAAAAAGACTTGTTTTTTATACTTTTTAAATAACATGAACTAATGAAAGATAATTGTCCATAACTAAAAGTATAGGTAAGTGTTATTTTAATTTTTGATTAATTACGCAAAAAACACTAGGTAAAAGAATGATATCTTACAGTCTTTGAGTAATAATTTACACTTGCTTTTTATTCTTCTTCTTAAAATTGTTCTTTAGAAAAGGGGTTTTTATTTGAGTTTAAAATTCATCTAGATTATCTCTGCAAAAGATTTTAAGTTAAAAAGATTATTATTTCAAAACCAAAAGACTGTAAGTATGGCAAGATTATTTTTATTCCTATCCTTTTTTGTACTTATTGCTTGTTCGTCAGGCAAAAAGGGTGACTCGGTATTCAACCCTGCAAAAACATTAGATTTAAGTGTATTAAAAACAAAACAAACAATAAAAGGGTTAACCGTTGCCGACAGTTTTCCCAGAAACATTACAAAAGGAAAAAAGGATTGGAATTTAGTAGGAGTTAGAGATTGGTGCAGTGGTTTTTGGCCTGGAGTGCTTTGGTATACTTATGAATATTCAGGTGATGAAACGATTAAAGCTGCTGCTGAAAAATTTACCCTGCCTTTAAAAGTCATAGCTTATACGCCAGCTGAAGATCATGATATTGGTTTTCAAATCTATTGTAGTTATGGAAATGGCTATAGACTAACAGGAAATGAAGAATACAAAAAGGTAATGTTGGCTGCTGCTGATACGCTTGCTACCTTATATAATCCTAAAGCTGGCTCTATCCTATCATGGCCTGTAAAAGTGAAAGAACTTGGTCACAACACCATCATTGATAATATGATGAATTTAGAATTACTTTTTTGGGCGGCAAAAAACGGAGGTGATAAAAAACTGTACGATATTGCTGTTCGCCATGCAGAAGTTACGATGAAATATATTGTGAGACCAGACAATGCCGTATATCATTTAGCGCGTTTCAATAAAAAAACAGGTGAATTTATAAAAGGGCAAACACACCAGGGATTTGCAGATCAATCCATGTGGTCAAGAGGACAAACCTGGGGAATTTACGGGTTTGCGGTGGCTTACAGAGAATCAAAAAATGAAGCATTTTTGAACACATCTATAAAATTAGCAGAGCATTTTTTAAATCGTTTACCAGAAGATGGTATTCCATACTGGGATTTTGACGATCCAAAAATACCTAATTCTCCTAAGGATGCTTCTGCTGCCGGTGTAGCAGCTTGTGGTTTGTTAGAATTAGCAACATTAGTTGAGGACGAGAAATTAAAAGAAAAATTTATCAGTGCAGCGGAAAACTTTGTACAGAAATTAGCTTCTAAAGATTATTTTAGTGGAGACACCAATCAAGCGCTTTTACTACATTCTACAGGACATTATCCTAAGAACTCCGAAATAGATGTACCTATTATTTACGCTGATTATTACTTTATGGAAGCCATGTTACGACTTAAAAAAATAGAAAAAGGAGAGATGGCGGTAGTAAACGCAAAATAAGGAATGTTCGATGTACTTTGGTGCAATTCATCTAAAAGGCAGGTTTGAAGCTGTAATTTGATTGAGGATAGTTTCGTAGCACCGAAAAATTCAAATAGAAATAGAGTGCAAGTCTACCGTTTGCTACTAAATCCATTTGTGGATGTAATAATAGTTTAATAAAATGAAAAAAACAGGCGTTATACTAGGATTTTTGATGGTGTTTTTTACTACCATTCAAGCGCAAAATAAGGCAGCTGCTCAAAAGATTTCACTCGAAGAAAGAATGAAATGGTGGGAAGAAGCTCGTTTTGGGATGTTTATACATTGGGGAATTTATTCGGTTCCTGCTGGTTTTTACAAAGGGGAAGCCCAAACCAACAGTGCTGAATGGATTATGAATAAAGGCAAAATTCCGATAGCCGAGTATGAAAAATTCGCAGCCGAATTCAACCCGACTAAATTCAACGCCAAAGAATTTGTAGCCCTTGCCAAGCAAGCAGGCATGAAATATATGGTTATTACAGCCAAACATCATGATGGCTTTTCGATGTTTGATTCTAAAGCCAGCGATTACAATATTGTCGATGCTACGCCTTTTAAGCGTGATGTTTTAAAAGAATTAGCGAAAGCCTGTCAGGAACAAGGAATTAAATTTGGCTTTTACTATTCACAAGCTCAGGATTGGCATCACCCAGGAGGTTTAGGTAACACTTGGGATAAGGATTTAAAAAGAGTGAGTAGTGATCAATATGTGTATGAAAAAGCGCTGCCGGAAGTTAAACAATTGTTGACCGACTACGGACCAATCGCTATATTTTGGTGGGACACGCCGCGAGAAATGACAAAATCGGTAGTTGATAGTTTGTACCATATCACTACAGCATTACAGCCAAAAATCATCACCAACGATCGTTTGGGGGATAATTATCCTGGTGATCATAAAACGTTTGAGCGAAATGGACCCCGATACAAACCTGAGGCTAGGTATTGGGAATTGTGCCAGCCCATTAGCGGTAGTTGGGGATACAGAAGCGATGATAACAAATTCAATTCGACCGAAACACTGATTCGCAATCTAATTGACCAAAGCAGTAAAGGAGGCAACTACTTATTAAATGTGAGTCCTACTAGCGAAGGAACTTTGAAACCAGAAGCAGTAGAGCGACTAAAAGATATAGGCAGCTGGATGGATAAAAACAGCGAAGCAATTTACGGTACGCAGGCAAGTCCTGTGACAACCGAACCAGAATGGGGACGCATTACCATGAAGACGGTAAATAACAAGGGTTTGTTGTATTTGCATGTGTACAATTGGAAAGAAGGGGCGTCTATTCCGGTCGCACTTAAAAATAAGGTAGAAAGCTGCTATCTATTAACAGACAAAAAACGCAGTTTTAAAACCCAAACAGACGAAGATGGGATTAAGGTAGCTTTAACTGGAACTGCTCCAGATCAGGTGGCTTCGGTAATTGTATTGAAATTGCAAGAAATGCCGAATGCTTTGCCTCAAAAACCTCTCGGTCAGGATGCCGAAGGAGTAGTAGTGTTGCCTGCTGTTAAGGCACAATACGAAAACCTGCAAGGGCCAGGAGCGCAATACAACGATCACACGGATACGGTGGGAAGTTGGGAAAGCGAAACAGCCAGAGTATATTGGAATTTTGATATCACAAAACCAGAGGAAATGGAAATTATAGCCCAATTTTCTGGAGAAAAAGATACGCAGATAAAAATAACGTTCAACGGTCAATCGAAAACGGTAACCGTTCCTGCAAGTGGCAATCCAAAGCGTTTTAAAACGGTAAATTTAGGTTGTTTTAATGTTACAAAAGCTGGAAAACATGAAGTATCCTTTATGCCGGTAGCTGATAAATGGCATCAAGTAAATCTTAAAGAAGTAAAATTGCAGCCAAAAAAATAAACAGATTTTAGCGGCGATTTTTGAGCACTATTTTCCTTTTATAGATAGGCTTTACAATGAAAAAACGTTTATTTTTATTTTTGGTAATTCTGAGTACTACTTTTGTTAGTGCTCAGAATTTTATTTTTGATAATCTTAAAGAAGCCCCAGTAAACGGTGGTCTTCAAATGAAAGACTATTGGGTTTGGGGTAGTTCGGTTATCAAAGGCGAGGATGGAAAATACCATATGTATGCTTCCAGATGGCCTCATTTTTTACCTTTTCATCCTGGTTGGATGATTGCTTCAGAAATTGTACATGCCACCTCCAATACTCCCGAAGGACCCTATCAATTTCAAGATGTGGCTTTAGGAGCCAGAGGAGCGCAATATTGGGACGGCAGGTCTTGCCATAATCCTAAAATTGTAAAATACAAAGACACTTATATTTTATATTACATGGGCTCTACCCATCCTTTTGAGGAGGTAACTCCAGCGAATGTTGCTGCCTTTGACTTGGCGAGTAAATGGTGTATTGCGGGACGTTGGGGCAAACGAGTGGGGATTGCGACTTCCAAAAGTCCGTATGGCCCCTGGAAACGTTTGGATGCACCAATTTTGGATGTAAAACCAAATTCTTATTACAGCTTTTTAACCTCAAATCCTTCGCCATTAATCAAAGAAGATGGTGCTGTGGTGCTTCTTTTTAAAGGAAGAAGTTACAAAGCAGATGGTATTTCTAACTCGGATATGAGTATCGGAGTGGCAACTGCTCCTTCCTATCAAGGTCCTTATACCGTGGTGGGCGATAAACCATTATTTTCGGTAGATCATTTTGGAGAAATAGAAGACCCACACCTGTGGAGCGATGCCAATGGGTTTCATATGATTGCCAAAGACCAGCGAGGAAAAATTACTGGCACAGAAGGGGATGGTGTATTGGCACATTCCAAAGACGGTATTCATTGGACTGTAGATAAAAATCCAAAGGCCTATACGAAATTAGTGCATTGGAATAACGGACAAACAATCAAACAAGGGCAATTAGAACGTCCTTTTGTTTTTGTCGAAAATGGGCAACCCACGCATATCTTTTTTGCGACCATGAACGGCTCAGGAGGTTTCCAAAACGGAACCAAATCTTGGAATATGGTTATTCCGCTGAAATAATTTCTGTTTCAAAAAAATCAATAAAAAATAATGATTTTAAGACCATTTGTGTGGCTTGATGTCAATTATAGCGCAATTTACACGCTAAATAGGCTATAGTTTATATACAATGAATCATGACTTATACCTGCTTTTAAAGCGTATTGTTATTATTGTTTTAAGAAATCTATTAAAAAACCAAAACCTAAAAATTATAAAACAACTCTTTATTAAATCGTAAAACAATGAACAAAAAAATTATATTATGGTCTATTACTGCTGCCTTGGCCGGATTTTTATTTGGCTTTGATGTGGTGGTGATTTCAGGTGCCGACAAAAAATTACAAGCGTTATGGAATTCTACTGATTCTTTTCACGGATGGGTGGTAATGGGTATGGCATTATGGGGAACTGTGGTAGGGGCTATTTTTGGAGGGATTCCAACAAATAAGTACGGCCGTAAAAATACACTAATTGTTATTGGAATTTTATTTGCTCTATCGGCAATTGGTTCTGGTTTGGCTACAGGCCCTTGGTTTTTTGCTATTGCGCGTTTTGTGGGAGGCATTGGAGTAGGAGCATCAACCATTGCAGCGCCAGCCTATATTTCAGAAATTGCTCCTGCAAAAGATAGAGGTCGTTTAGTGGCTTTGTACCAATTTAATATCGTTTTTGGTATTCTAATCGCTTTTTTATCTAACTATTTATTGAGTGGCATCGGCGAAAATGATTGGAGATGGATGTTGGGAGTGGAAGCTTTTCCTGCCATTTTATATATTTTATTTGCTTTAAAACTGCCTAAAAGTCCAAGATGGCTTTTGTCTCAAAACAGAAATGAGGAAGCTATCGAGGTGGTGAAAATTATCAACCCCGAAATGAATGATTACGAGATTACCGAAATCGTAAACGAATATCAGAATCACCATGACAAGAGCGACAATTCGGAAAATATTTTTATGAAAAAGTACCGTTATCCGTTGCTATTGGCTTTCTTATTGGCTTTTTTCAACCAATTATCCGGAATTAATGCCTTTTTGTATTATGCACCACGTATTTTTGAAGAAGCTGGTTTGGGCGAAAGCACAGCCTTGTTAAGCAGTATCGGTATTGGGATAACCAATCTTATTTTTACGTTGTTAGGGGTATTTTTGATTGATAGATTAGGAAGAAAAACCCTGATGTATATTGGTTCTTTTGGATATATCATTTCGTTAGGATTGGTTTCTGCAGCCTTTTTCTTGGGGTGGACAGGAATGGCAGTGCCTATATTTTTATTCCTTTTTATTGCAGCACATGCCATTGGCCAAGGGGCTGTAATTTGGGTGTTTATTTCTGAAATTTTCCCTAATCATTTACGTGCTTCGGGACAAGCCTTCGGTAGTTCGACTCATTGGATTTTGGCTGCTATTATTCCGTCGTTGATTCCGTTTTTATTCAATCACCCGATTATTGGTCCTGGAGTTGTATTCTTGGTTTTTGCAATGATGATGGTACTTCAATTGTTGTTTGTGGCTTTCATGATGCCTGAAACCAAAGGAAAAACATTAGAAGAGTTAGAAGAAATCATGTTGAAAAAATAAAATTGTTTTCATTTGAACCATTAAGGAATTAAATTTCATTATGAATAAACTTAATTTTCTTAATGGTTAAAAATAGAATGTTTTTGGATCCGCTTAGCGGATAGTCAAAAAAGAAATAAGCGTTACTGAAATGAAAAAATGGTTTTCCTTTTTATTGTGTTTGAATGTTGTCTTTACGGCTTTTGCATCGACTGTAGATACCCTTGTGGTGCACAGCAAGTCTATGAATAAAAGCATTAAAAATGTTGTTATCTTACCAGATTCGTATCAACAAAAAGGAAAAAAATATAATGTGGTCTATATGCTTCATGGCGCTGGTGGCGATTACAAGTCGTGGTTGTCTAAAACGCCAGAAATTAAAAAATATGCCGATGATTACGATGTGGTTTTAGTATGCCCCGATGGCGGTAAAACCAGTTGGTATTTTGACAGTCCAATGGATAACAGCATGCGCTATGAAACCTATATTTCGAAAGAATTAGTAGCACAGATAGACAAGAGCTATGCCACAGTACCAGCTGCTCAAAACAGAGCCATAACGGGTTTGAGTATGGGCGGTCATGGTGCTTTGTACTTGGCTTTTAAGCATCCAGACATTTGGGGAACAGCGGCAAGTATGAGCGGCGGAGTAGATATTAGGCCTTTTCCGTTACGTTGGGATATTGCCAAAAGATTAGGTTCTTATGCGGAATATAAAGACAACTGGGAAAACAACACCGTCATCAATCTGGTTCATTTGCTAAATGATAAAAGTTTGAAATTGCTGTTTGATTGTGGCGTAGACGATTTTTTTTATGATGCCAATAAACGATTGCACCATAAGTTATTGGAACGCAACATTCCGCATGATTACATAGAACGCCCCGGCGGACATACGAATGCGTATTGGAGTAATTCCTTACCCTACCATTTTCTTTTTTTTAATACTTATTTTCAGAATGCAAAAAAATAATAGATTATGAAAGGAGCATGACTCAAAATTTGGTCGCAATTGAAAATCATCGAATACCATATTAATATTTTAACCGATGAGATAAACACCAATGATGATATGCGACCCGAGCTTTTGCGAAAAGGCGAAGCAATTACATATGACCGTTAAAAAACAATAAATATCAACATATGAAATCGCCATTAACTAGCAGTTTGCGCAAGCAAACACCAATGAGTAAAAGGGCGATAACATATGTGACCGCTTGAAAATTAAAATTTATACATATGAAACTTAAAATAGCGTCTCTTTTTTTTCTAATTACCGTGGTTTGTTTTTCGCAACAAAAAACAACTGCTGCAGGGAGTCAACCCAATATTGTGGTGTTGTTGTGCGATGATTTGGGCTATGGCGATTTGTCTTCTTTTGGACATCCCATCATCAAGACGCCTAATTTGGATAAGTTAGCCAAAACAGGAATAAAACTGACTAATTTTTATTCGACCGCTCCGGTTTGTTCACCATCACGCGTAGGCTTGCTCACGGGTAGAAGTCCAAACAAGGCTGGGGTATATGACTTTATTCCAGGTGTTAAAAAAAGTGACGACCTAAGAGATTTAGTCCACCTTCAAGCACACGAACAAACCATTCCTGCAATGCTTAAAAGCGCGGGTTATGCGACCTGTTTGGTAGGAAAATGGCATTGCAGTTCTCGCTTTAATTCGAAAGCACAACCACAACCTAACGATTTTGGTTTTGATTATTGGATGGCAACCCATAACAATGCGGTTCCAAGTCATAAAAATCCCAATAACTTTATTCGAAACGGTCAAGAGGTGGGCGAAATAGAAGGCTTTAGCAGCCAAATTATAGTGAGCGAAGCCATCAAATGGCTGGATAATAAAAAAGATCAAAAACCTTTTTTCTTAGAAGTAACTTTTCATGAGCCGCATGAGCCAGTGGCTTCACCAGAAGATTTGGTTCAAAAATATTTGCCTTTCGCAAAAACCAGGGAACAAGCGGAATATTTTGCCAACGTAGAAAATGTAGATATTGCAGTAGGTCGTTTGATTGCCTATTTCGAAAAAAATAAAATTACGAATACCTTAATTGTGTTCAGTTCGGATAACGGTCCTGAAACCTTATTGCGCTATGGCGACAAAGCCAAGCATTCTTACGGTTCGCCAGGAGAATTAAAAGGAATGAAATTATGGACGAATGAAGCTGGTTTTAGAGTACCAGGAATCATTAACTGGATAGGTCATAAAACCTTTACGGGTACTTCGGACAAGGTGGTTTCTGCCTTAGACTTTTTGCCCACTTTTGCAGAATTGGCTGGAGCCAAATTGCCAAACAGAACCTTGGATGGCGAATCGTTTAGCTCCCTTTTGAAAAATGGGGAATTCAACCGTAGTAAACCGCTTATTTGGGCTTTTTATGATGCTATCAACGATCGTAAAGTGGCCATGCGAAAAGGCGATTGGAAAATCATGGCTAGTATTGAAGTCGATGGTAAGATCATACCGAATATCCATAATTTATATGATGGAAACGAAGCTTTAATGAAAAACGCCAAATTGACCGATTTTGTATTGTTTAATTTGAAAAAAGACATAAGCGAATCCGAAGATGTATCTTCAAAAGAGCCTAAGATTTTTACAGAAATGAAAAAAGAAGTAGAAAAGCAATATAAGGATTTAGTAAACGAAAGCCATTATTGGACCCGTAATGAATAGTTAAATTGCTATTCCAAGAAAAAAATAAAATGAATAAAACCTACCTAAAATATAGTGCGCTGATTGTGTTTACGCTAATGGTATTCAATAGCTGTAAAACGGCTTCGGATACTATTGAATTAAAATCACCTGATACCGATAAAAAAATTACGTTTTATCAATCCAAAAATGAAAACGGAATTCAATTTTCAGTAAACTATGGAAAGCAAGAAGTGCTTTTGCCGTCTATACTGGAATTGATTTCGACCGAATTGAATTTTAAAGGAAAATGTACCATTTTAAACGTAGAAAAATCCACGGTTAACGAGAATTGGACTTCCCGATTTAGCGAACTGAGTACCATTCCAGACCACTACAATCAAATAAAAGTTTCTGTAAAATTAGGGGAAACCCAATTGACGGTGATTGCTAGAGCTTATAACGAAGGAATTGCTTTTTCGTATGAGATTCCAAAACAGCAAAATCTTACTCAAATTGGCTTGAGCGAAAATATTTATTACAATTTTAAAGAAGATTATCCGGTTTGGTCTACACCCAAAAGAGAAAAAGCAGTGCTAACTGCTCAAGGAAAATACCGAAAAATTCCAATGACTCAATTGGAAGAAGGTGCTGAACGCCCTTTGTTGATTGAAATGGGCGAGGATCTTAAAGTAGCTTTGGCAGAAGCCAAATTAGTCGATTATGCTCGTTTGAGTTACAATAAAAGTTCGGCTTCTAAATACAGTATTGTATCTTCTTTGGATGGCATTATGGGCAAAGCTAAACAAGATACTATTTCGGGAGCGGTGATTTCGGAAGCTAAAAAAGACGGGAATAAAGTCTATAAAAAATTGCCTTTCCAATCGCCTTGGCGCGTGATTATGATGGGGAAAAGTAGAGGCGAATTGTTAGAAAACAATTATATCCTTCAAAATCTAAACGATCCTTCTCAAATAGCCGATGACTCTTGGATTAAACCAGGAAAAGTACTTCGCGAAACGACCTTAACTACCCAAGGAGGATTGGCAGCTATCGATTTTGTGGCGAGTCATAACATGCAATATGTGTTGTTTGATGCGGGCTGGTACGGCAACGAAATGGATGATAAATCCGATGCTACCACGGTTACCTTAGACCCAAAACGTTCCAAAGGACCTTTCGAAATTGAGACAATTACCAAATATGCCAAAGAAAAAGGAGTGGGAATCATTTTGTATGTGAACCGCAGGGCATTAGAAAAACAATTGGACGAAATTTTGCCTTTGTACAAAAAATGGGGTGTAGCAGGAATCAAATATGGTTTTGTGAGAGTGGGCGACCAAGACGCGACCAAATGGCTACACGAAGCGATAAAAAAAGCAGCCCAATACGGAATGGTATTAGACATTCACGATGAATACCGACCTACAGGTTTCTCCAGAACTTATCCTAATTTATTGACCCAAGAAGGAATCAGAGGGGACGAGGAAACCGTTCCTAACGAACATACTTTAATCACGATGTTTACGCGTATGTTAGCCGGAGCGGCTGATAATACCGTTTGTTATTATAGTCCAAAAGTGAAAGCAATGGGTTCTAATGCTTCGCAATTGGCCAAAACGATTTGTTTGTTTAGTCCGTTGCAGCATTTGTATTGGTATGATAAACCAGCGGCCTCTCCTGAAAAATTAGACGGACTTTGGGGCGATACCAAGCACATTGGCAACGAACCCGAATTAGAGTTTTTCAATAACGTACCAACCACTTGGGACGAAACTAAAGTATTGGTTGATAAAATAGGCGAATTAGGAGTCATTGCTCGTAGAAAAGGAGACGATTGGTATATCGGTGGCATCAACGGGAAAACTGCATCGAATCTTTCTTTGGATTTTTCTTTTTTGGATGCCAATGAGGTTTATCAAACGACCCTTTATACCGATGATGAAGCCGTAAAAACCAGAACGCATGTCAAAATTGAGGAAAAAGAGTTGACCAGAACGTCCAACTTAGACCTAGCCTTGAAAAGCAACAATGGTTTTATAATGCGATTAATTAAAAAATAGAAATAAATATTGATTTAATATATAGGAGTATGAAATGAGCATGGCTAAAAATTTGGTCGCAAACACCAATGATGATATGCGAATTACATATGACCGATAAAAAAAACAATAAATATCAACATATGAAAATAAAAAATATTGTAACCGCCGCCGTTTTAAGTTTGAGTGTGTTGGGAGTGAACCACCTAACAAATGCTCAAAATAAAAAAGCAATAGACTTAAAATTAAAAGAAATTAAAGGAACCAAAAAACGCAACGTGATTTTCATTTTAACAGATGACCATCGCTACGATTTTATGGGGTTTACTGGAAAAGTGCCGTGGCTAAAAACACCTAATCTCGACCGATTGGCCAATGAAGGAGCCCACATGAAAAATGCCTTTGTAACCACTTCTTTATGTTCGCCAAGCCGCGCCAGTATTTTGACAGGACAATATTCTCACGTGCATACCATTGTGGATAATGTGGCGCCGGATCCAGGAAATTTAGCCTATTTTCCACAATATTTGCAAAAAGCAGGTTATCAAACGGCTTTCTTTGGAAAATGGCACATGGGCGACCATAACGACAAACCGCGTCCGGGCTTTAATCATTGGGAAAGTTTTGCAGGACAAGGCGATTATTATGCACCTAATTTGAACATCAACGGTAAAAACATTCAGTATGATGACAATACCTATGTAACGGATTTATTGACTGAACATGCGGTAGAATGGTTGGATAAAAGAGATAAAGAAAAACCATTCTTTATGTATTTATCACACAAAGCGGTTCATGCGATGTTTTTCCCAGCCAAGCGCCATAACGGCATGTATGCAGGGAAAAAGATTGATAAACCAGATAGCTATACACAAACGATTGGTTCTGAATATAAAAAATTAAACTGGCCGGATTGGGTAAAAAGACAACGTGATAGCTGGCACGGTGTGGATTACATGTATCACGGAACGGCAGACGGAACTTTTGACGACTTGGTACAACGCTATTGCGAAACCTTGATGGGTGTTGATGACAGCGTAGGAACGGTTTTAGAATGGTTGAAAGCCAATGGCATAGACGATTCTACCATGATAGTGTATATGGGTGATAATGGATTTAGCTGGGGCGAACACGGTTTAATTGACAAACGTCATTTTTACGAAGAGTCAGTTAAAGTACCGATGTTAGTACGTTGTCCTGAACTTTTTAAAGGCGGAATTACGGTGAATAAAATGGTACAAAATATCGATATTGCTCCGACTGTTTTAGAATGTGCAGGTCTTGAAAAACCCGCTTATATGCCTGGAAAATCGTTTGTTCAATTGTTGCAGGGCAGAGAGGTAAACTGGCGCGACAAAATATTTTATGAGTATTATTGGGAGTATGATTTCCCAATGACACCAACGGTTTTTGGTGTACGTACCGATAAATATAAATACATCCGCTACAACGGAATTTGGGATACGAATGAATTGTATGATCTTGAAAATGATCCCAACGAATTGGTCAATTTGATCGATAAACCAGAGTTGCAATCCTTAATTAAAGAATATGCCAATAGTTTATACGATTGGTTAGAAAAATCCGATGGAATGCAAATTCCGTTGAAACGCAATGTATTCCATAGAATTGGAGATTACGAACACCCTGATCAATATTAATTTTAATAATAAAAGATAATTATTACTCCCCATGAGATTGATAAAACTAACCTCTTTCCTATGTACCCTGTTTTTTATAACAGCCAACAGCCATGCTCAAAAAGTAGGCAGTCATCCGCGTTTGTTTGTGGAACAAAATGACAAAGCCGCTGTATTGCAAAAAATAGAAACAGAAGAATGGGCTAAAAAATCATGGGAAAAGTTATTATCCGAAATTAATCCCTATGTCAATCGCCATGTGAGTGATCCCGAGTGGATTGTTTCGCGATTGGCGATGTATTGGAAAAAAGGCGAACATTACACCCAATGCTATATTAAAAACCAAAATTGGGATTACGGCGAAGGCAACGCACCTATTCCTACAGTGCGACTACCCGGTATGCGTACCTGGAATGATTATGTGAATGTGCCTTTAGCAGACCGAATTCCGTATAATGAAACTGGGGATTTGTTAGGGATCAGTCGTTCGAAAAGCGATAAAACACCGGTTTTGATTCCGTATAAAGAAACGGGGCACATGATACGTGCCAATAATATGGAGATTTTGCAATTGGCTGAAAAAGCTTCTTTTGCTTATTTCGTAACCCAGGAAGAAAAATACGCTAAATTCTCCGCCGATATTTTATGGACGTGGTTGCTTGGGACCTATTATATGAATCCACCCCTTGACCCACAAAAATCTTCGGGTGGTCGTGGTGGTTATGAAAAAGGTGGAATTTTAGGATATTACGATTACGAAGTAATTCATGACGACCGACAAATTCCGACAGCGGCCATCTATGATTTTGTACACGATTATATGGTGCAACATCCGCATCCGCATTTGAAATCGATGCAAAAATCGACCGAAGAGGTAGCGGGAACGGTTTTTAAACGTTTTATCGAAATCGACTTGATTCGTGGTGGTAAGGTTGGGAATTGGAACGTGAATCGTTACAAAAACATCATCGGAAGCATGCTCGTTTTAGAGTCCAATGATTTTTATGCGGACAAAAAAGGAAAAGAATACTACATCCCGTTTTATACTGAAGATAGACCGTCGGATAATTTTGCTGGTTTGCCTGTTATTATGGATTTCTATAACAAAGAAACTGGTTTATGGCCGGAATCACCGGGTTATGCTACGGGCATGATTCCTACGGTTTTGGATATGGGATTGCAATTGTATCGCGCAGGAGTCAATACGCTAGCAGGAAATCCTATTATATTGAAAGCCGCTATGGCTAATTTAGGTTGGCTGGACGCTCGCGGAAATTTGGTCGTCTTTGGTGATATGCGTGGGGGAGCGGCCGATATGTCTTCTTTTGAATCGCTATTGACGTATTCGACCTGGGAAAAAGACCCTGAAACGGCTAAAACAGTGGCAACTGTTATTCGCAAAAGCGTCGCCTCAGGGCAATACGACCGTAATAAATCCGATTGGAGAGGGATTGTTTTAAACCAAAGTTTACCCGAATCTCCTAGCGATTTGCCGTACCACAATGCGGCTTATTCAGAATTTCACAGGCACTTAATTATGCGTAACGGCAATGACGAAAAAAATGGTTTGATGTTTACCTTATACGGTGGGAAAAACAAATCACACCTTACGGCAAATGGCTTAGCGATGCAGTTTTACGGCAAAGGTTGGGCTATGGCGCCCGATGCTTCGGCTTACGAATCCTATTGGTCTTCGGATGCGCCTTATCATCGTGGGATTTTAGGTTCAAATACTATTGTGCCGGGTTATGCCGAAGGCGAAATTACCATCAATGCGATGGATCCTAAAACCGATAAAGGTTCTTTTTATAATAGCGCGACAATCTCCAATCATTGTTCGTTTGCGGATGTTTCAGCCAACGAAAAACGTCGCTTGGTGGCTATGGTACGCACTTCTGAAACTACGGGTTATTATGTAGATATTTTTAGAAGCAATCAAGCAGATAATGATTATATTCATCATAATTTAGGGAATTCTGCAGTGTTAGAAACAGCCGAAAAGACACCCTTAGCTTTGCAAAAAACAAATGATTTAGGAACCAAATATGCCAAAGAATATTCTTTTTTTACGAACCAACAAAAAGCGACTTATTCAAATGATTTCAGCGCTACTTGGACCACAACAGCGGTTTCTCCCGCTTTGCAGACGAGTATGTGGATGATGGGACAAAAAAACAGAGAATTGTATTTGGTAGATGCTCCTCCGACTACCCTGCGTACGGATGTTACGCCCGGGCAAGTGAACAAAAGTCCTGACTCAACACCTACTTTAATCGTGCGTCAAAACAATAATAACGGTGAAAAAAATCCTTTTGTTGCTGTTTTTGAAAACTATAATGAAGGCGAAAAAAACATTGATAAAATTGAAAAAATCGCCAATTCAGATCATTTTGTGAGTATTGTGGTGACTTCTAAAAACAGTACCCAATTCATTTGCAATGCGACGGACAACCAATTGTATCAACCTACGAAAGGGTTAAAATTTCAAGGTGTTTTTGGAATCGCTTCTGACGAAAATGAAAAATTCCAATATTTGTATTTAGGAAAAGGAAAAGCATTAGAAAAAGACGGTTTCAAACTAGAAGCGGTTAACGAAACCGTTTCAGCCGAATTAGTATTTGAAAGTGGTAAATATTATTATTCAGCTGACCAAGCGGTTTTGATTCAGTTGAAAAAAGGTAAAGCCAAAGAATATCCAGCGGGATATCACATTGAAATTAAGTAAGAGCCATCTAAAAATGAAGAAATTATTGCCCCTTTTAGCGGTGTTATTGTTGATGATTCCATTATTTTCTATGGGACAAACGGCTTCGCATCCTAGAATTTTTACCACCAATGCCGATAAAGCCCAGTTTTTAGAAACCTTAAAAACGGTGGCTTGGAAAAACAGTTTAGTGGAATCTAAAAAAGCCAAAGTTGAAAAGTACATCGCTATTTGCGAAAAAGATCCTACTTGGTTAGTGTCTCGCTTGCAAATGAATTGGAAAACCAAGCACAGCAAAATATTTTTAAAAGGTGGAAAATTTGACCATTCTGTAGGGAAAGCTCCTGTGCCGACTGTTCGTTTTTCAGGAACAAGAGACTGGGCTTCGGATTATGCACGTCCGAAGTTGGAAGATGTGATTCCGTATTTAGACGATCCGAGAGGACTTTTTTTAGCAAATAAAAAAGGGGTTAAAGAGTGGGTTCATCCGTCAAAAGTGGGCTTTACCATTGAAAAAATCAACGAACAAATTATGGATTTGGCAGCCGATGCCGCTTTCCTATATTGGGTTACGGGTGACGAAAAATACGCTCGTTTTGCCAAACCGGTTTTCGAGACCTACATGGAAGGTATGTACTATCTGGAAGCGCCTGTTGATTTGGAAAATGGAAATCAACAACGCATTTCGGGCTTAACCACCTTTGAGGTGATTCACGAAGGAATATTGGTGAAATTGGCCACGACTTACGACTTTTTGTATGATTTTATAAAAAAAGAAAAAGTCAATATGCCGCACTGTGAAGCCGTTTTTCAAAAATGGGGAGACCAAATTATCGTGAACGGAATTCCAGACAACAATTGGAACCTATTCCAAGCGCGTTTTTTGATGTATGTGGCGCTGGTGCTAGAGGATAACAGCCATTATAAAAATGGTAAAGGCCGTGAATATTATTTA
Organism: Flavobacterium fluviatile; assembly: GCF_010645065.1. Classification (GTDB taxonomy): domain Bacteria; phylum Bacteroidota; class Bacteroidia; order Flavobacteriales; family Flavobacteriaceae; genus Flavobacterium; species Flavobacterium fluviatile. The sequence continues at coordinate 31,288 of NZ_JAADZW010000015.1, forward strand.
GACCATACCTTCACCACATCTACCGAAAGACAGTTGTCTATCAAAGAATCCTTGTTGGTTTACGACCAAGAAAACGGAATGTGGCCGGAATGTGCCACTTATTCGGTGCATGTGATTCAGTCGTTGTTGGATATTTTTACCTTGTTGGATCATTACACTAATAACAATGAATTATCCCAATATCCAATTGTCGAAAAAGCTGCTTTGGCTTCGTTCCAATATTTATTTCCGAATGGATATATGGTAGGTTTTGGCGATTCGAGTCACAAACCTTTGCCACCTGAAAATTTCGAATTGTTAATTTCAAATTATCGAAAGTATAAAAACGAAGAAAAAGAAACATTGCTATCCGGTTTGCTACAGCAAATGATTGCCAATGGCGAATACAAACGAAAAGCAGATGATTTGTTTGAATTGTTTTTTTATGTAGACAATTTAAAAGCTGCTAGCTCAAAAGACGGTTTGGCCGAATTGACCACGCCAACTTTTTATGCTTCGAATGTGAGTATGTTTAATCAAAGAGTAGGTGTTGGAAAAGCCGCTACAATGGTTTCGACAGTCGGGTCTTACGGAAATCATTCGCATGCAAACGGAATTGCGATGGAGCTGTATGCCAATCAATATGTTTTAGGGCCAGATGCTGGTAAAGGGCCTAGTTATTGGCACACCGACCATAACAATTACTATTCGAAATTTCCAGCTCACAACACCGTAGTGGTCGATGGAATTTCCGATTATGGGGCGATGAGAGGGTGGCATCCGTTTAAATTGGAGAATTATTTTCCTAAAGTAGGTGAGATTCCTGCTTTTGATAAATTAACCTTTGCTAATGTTTCTTTTTTTGAACCCAAAGCTAAAGCAAACCAACAGCGCTTTACGGCGATAATCAAATCGAACTCGAATCAAAGTTATATTCTAGATGTTTTTCGGTCGAAAAAACAAAATGATGGAAAACAACGACACGATTATTTTTACCATAATTTAGGGCAAACACTTGAAATATTAGACAACAATTCAAAAGCTGTTAATTTGACCAATACCGATGATTTTGGTTCTAAAAATGGCGACTTAAAAGCATACGATTATTTAAAAGAGAAAAAGAAAATCGAAACGGCTAATGATGTACAAGCTCTTTTTAGACTAAAAGCCAAAGGACAAGCAGATCATTTGATGAAATTGTGGATAAAAGGCAGTGATAATCAAAGCATCTATACAGCCTTGGCACCCAAATCCAATGCGATTAGCAAAGGAACTGCACCATCGGAAGTGCTGAATGACCCGATGCAAACGTTGATTATAAAGCGTGAAGATTCGGCTTGGGACAATCCTTTTGCAATAGTGTATAATCCGTATATTGAGGGAGAAAAAAATCCGATTACGGCGGTAAAATACAGTTCGGTTAAAGAAAACCCTAGTACGCAATTGATTGAAGTGCTTTTAGATGATAAAAAAACAGTGGATACTATTGTTTTGAATACCAATGATGAAGCGATAACAGCACAAGATCATTGCTACCAAAAAGGACTTTTTTCTATTAGTAGAAAGGAAAAAGAGGCTACCGCAATCAGCTATTTGTTTGTTTCGGGGATGTATAAGTTCGAGCAAAATGGCTGGGGCATTACGGCTTCGGGTGAAGCTGTTTCGGTATCGATTGAACGTTCTGGAAATTCCTTCGTTATAGAAAGCGATGGGCCTGTGTTGTTGCAAGTTCCTTTTTTAGAAGGTAAAAAATTGGCAAAAATCAATGTGTATGAAAATGATACAGTAGTCGATACCAGAGAAGGGCAAATCAACAGAGCCAATCCAGAGCAACTCGAATTTAGATTGTCCAAAGCCACTAAAAAAGCCGTGATTGTTTTTTAATGATAAAAGAGAAACTATTTTACATGAATAAATTTTTAACGATACTCATTCTAAGTGTGTTGACTTTTACAACAGCAAAAAGTCAAAGCCAGACAGCTTTAAAAACAAAGCCTGTTCAGGAATTGGTGTATAAAGAAGCGAGCGGTAGACTTTTAAAACTGAGTTTTTACCACCCCGCTGATTTTGATGCCAACAAAAAATACCCAACAATGATTTTCTTTTTTGGCGGCGGCTGGATTGGAGGAAGCATCACCCAATTTGAAGACCAAGCCCTCTATTTTGCTAGTAGAGGAATGATTACGATTTTAGCCGATTATAGAGTAAAAAAAACGGACAATACAAGCCCTTTTGACGCAGTAAAAGATGCAAAATCAGCGATGAGGTATATTAAAATACATGCAAACGAATTGCATATTGATACGGATAAAATCGTCGCAGCAGGCGGTTCTGCGGGCGGTCATTTGGCAGCAGCAACCACTTTACTTTCGGGACTAAACGAAGAAGGCGAAGATGTTTCCATTAGTACAAAAGCCAATGCGTTGGTCTTGTTTAATCCCGTGATTGATAATGGGCCTAATGGTTATGGATACGAGCGAATTGGCGATAGGTATATGGAAATTTCGCCGCTTCATGCTATTGAAAAAGGGGCGCCGCCTACCATATTCTTTTTAGGTACTAAGGATAAGCATATTCCGGTTGCAACAGCCGAAGCATATAAAGCAAAAATGGAAGCCATAGGTAGCCGCTGTGACCTTTTTCTTTATGAAAATCAAGAACATGGTTTTTTTAATAAAGGAAAAAAACAAGGCGATAAATATTATATCGAAACAGTTCGTCAATCGGATTTGTTTTTAGCATCCCTAGGCTTTTTAAAAGGAAAACCCACTATATAACTAACCAAGATTGCAATAAATGAAAAGAATAAGTACGATAATGGCTCTTTTTGCGCTGTGTATTTCATACGCCATACCGCCTCAATCGGTGACGATTTATGTGTCGCAAAAAAGCACTACAAAAGGCGATGGTTCCAAGGAAAAACCTTTTGAAACCTTACAAGCGGCCATTGCCAAAGCAAGCCATGTAAAAGCAAAAGAGGCAAATGCCGCAGTTATAATTCATATTTTACCTGGCGAATACCGCTTGGCCGAAGCGATTGTGATTCCACCCGCCTTAAGCGGACTGACAATAGAAGGAACCGATGCTTCAGAAGTGAGCATCAAAGGTTCGGTGGTGCTGAAAACAAAATGGAAAAAATACAACCAAAACATCTATGTAACGGCAGTTCCTGAAAATGTGGATTTCGACCAATTGGTTGTCAATAACAAACCTCAAATTTTAGCGCGTTATCCCAATTATGACGAAAAAGCGCAGTATTGGCAAGGTTTTGCTGCCGATGCCATTTCGAAAGAACGCATCGCTACTTGGAAAAATCCCAAAGGCGCTTATTTTCATGCACTGCATAGCGGTAAATGGGGCGGTTTTCATTACGTTATCACCGGCGTAAACAAAGATGGAACAGCTATTTTAGAGGGCGGTCAACAAAACAACCGAGGTTCTAAACCACACGAAGAATACCGTATGGTGGAAAACGTTTTTGAAGAGTTAGACAGCGCGGGCGAATGGTTTTTGGATAAACAAAAACACCTATTATATTATTGGCCAACAAAAGAAGTAGCGCTTTCAGATGCGAAAATCGAAGTATCTGTACTAAAAGATTTGATTCAGTTAGTAGGCACATTGGAAAATCCAGTGAAAAATGTAACCATTAGCGGAATTACCTTTAGTCATACGCAGCGTACCTTTCTGGAAAAATTTGAGCCATTATTGCGCAGCGATTGGTCTATTTACCGTGGTAGTGTCTTGTTTTTTGAAGGAACCGAAAACTGCGTGGTCAAGGACAGCGAATTTGCTTATTTAGGCGGAAATGTCATCATGGCAAGCAAATACAACAAAGGATTGCAAATTACAGGCAACCATATTCACGATAATGGCGCCAGTGCGGTTTCCTTTGTTGGAGATGCTTCGGCAGTGCGTTCCCCTTCGTTCAATTACGGAAAATTTGTGCCTATGGCCGAAATGGATACACTTTCAGGACCTAAAAACGAATTGTATCCGCGTGAATGCTTGGTCAAAGATAATTTAATTCACCGAATAGGTAGAACCGAAAAACAAACTGCAGGCGTTCAAATATCGATGGCTATGGACATTACCGTAAGTCATAACAGTATTTACGATGTGCCTAGAGCAGGAATCAATATTGGCGATGGGACTTGGGGAGGTCATATTTTAGAATTTAATGATGTGTTCAATACGGTATTGGAAACCAGCGATCACGGTTCGTTCAATTCTTGGGGCAGGGATCGTTTTTGGCACCCCAAACGCAATGTGATGGATAGTCTAACCACCGCCAATCCGAACATGCCCAAGTGGGATGCGATTAAAACAACGATTATCCGCAACAACCGTTTTCGTTGTGACCACGGCTGGGATATCGATTTAGATGATGGTTCGTCGAATTATCATATTTACAATAACTTATTGTTGAATAGCGGATTGAAATTAAGAGAAGGTTTTTACCGTGTGGCCGAGAATAATATCATGGTCAACAATTCACTGCATCCGCATGTGTGGTTTGCCAAAAGCGAAGACGTTTTCAAACACAACATTGTTAGCGATGCGTACCAGGATGTAGGTTTGTTGGGTTGGGGAAAAGAGATGGATTATAATTTTTTTCCAAATGAAGAATCGATGATGAAATCGCAATTGTATGGCAGGGATAAAAACAGTGCCTATGGCGATCCAAAATTTAAAAATCCCGCCCAAATGGATTTTAGCGTGGCAGCTAATTCACCTGCGTTAAAAATTGGTTTCAAAAATTTCCCGATGGATCAGTTTGGGGTTCAAAAAGAAGCTTTCAAAAAAATAGCCAAAACGCCCGAAGTTCCCGTAATCAAAGATCCATCTGAAAAGAAAAGCAGTCCAGAGGTGGCTTGGTTGCGCAATAACCTTAAAAGTGTCGATTCAGAGCAGGAACAATCCGCTTATGGATTAAATTCGCCAGAAGGGGTAATTGTATTGCGTATTTGGAATCAAAGTCCAGCGGTAAAAAATGATGGCATCAAAAAAGGCGATGTAATTCTACAAGCAGCAGGCAAGAAAGTCAAAAACGTACAAGATTTTTTCAAAATTAATTTGGAAAACAAAACAGACCAACTGGCTTTGGTAGTTATGCGAAATCAAGCCGAAAAAGAAATCACTATTAAAACAAAATAAACCCAGAATCAATTTAAAAACAAAAGAAAATGAAAATAGTTAATCGATTAGTAGTTCTTGTATTAGTTACGTTATTAAATGTAAATACGGGAGTTGCTCAAAGTAAATCAAAAGTAAAAAAGCTGTCCGACGACGAGCGTATGGCGTGGTGGCGCGATGCCAAATTTGGAATGTTCATCCATTGGGGCGCTTACTCGATTATTGGGGGGGAACGCGGTACTAAAATTGCAGGCGGTGGCGCAGAGTGGGCCATGGACAAACTGGATTATACCGTGAAGGATTACGAACAGTTTCCTAAAATGTTCAACCCTACCTTGTTTGATGCCGATGCTTGGGTAAAAATGGCCAAAGACGCGGGGATGAAGTATATTGTCATTACCTCAAAACACCACGAAGGTTTTGCGTTATGGGATTCAAAAGTATCTAATTATGATGTGATGGATACGGCACCCTTCAAAAGGGATGTGATCAAAGAATTGTCTGTCGCTTGTAAAAAAGCAGGGATTATTTTCTGTGTGTATTATTCGATTGTAGATTGGCATCATCCGCAAGCGCAAGGCAATTTGTATCCTAATTATAACATTGCTCAACATGATGATCCATCGGTAGTGAATCCTGAATTTCCACAATATTTTAAAAACTACATGAAACCTCAGGTCAAAGAATTATTAACGAACTATGGCGATATAGGCGTGGTTTGGTTCGATGGCGATTGGATTTCAGATTATACGACGGAGATGGGGAAAGAATTGTACAATTTCATTCGTGAGATTCAGCCGAATACGATTGTAAACAATAGAGTCGATAAAGGAAGAACCGGAATGGACGGAATGAACAACAAACCGGGACAGTTTGCGGGTGATTTTGGTACGCCTGAGCAAGAAATTCCAGATACAGGAATTGCTACTGATTGGGAAGCTTGTATGACAATGAATGGCACTTGGGGTTATAAACCATCCGATACGAATTGGAAAAGCAGTGAAGATTTAATTGAAAAATTAGTCGATATTGTTTCTAAAGGCGGTAACTTTTTATTGAACATCGGTCCTGACGGTTTCGGAAGATTTCCAGCAGAAAGTATTCGCCGTTTAGAGGCTATGGGACAATGGACCAAGAAAAACGGAGAAGCTATTTATGGCGCTTCGGCCAGTCCTTACGAAAAACCAAAATGGGGACGCTATACTAAAAAAGGCGATGTACTATATGCTCATGTTTTTAACTGGCCAAAAGATGGATTGTTAAAACTAAATAAAGACATTAAATTCAAAAAAGTGACTTTGTTGACGAATCCAGGAGTAGCGTTGAATGCACTAAAAACTTCAAGCGAAGTAGTGGTAGATGTACCAATGATGTCTCCAGACGCTCCCGTTACGGTTGTGAAAATTGAGTTGGCTAAATAATAAAAGCATTCGGTAGCTTAAAAAAGGCAAACAGCGATGAGTTGTTTGCCTTTTTTTTCATAAAAATCCAATAGTTACACAAACGAAAATAATGTTCAGAATGAAAATTTACAAGAAATTTTTAATGATTGCCATGGGCTTTGTATTTCAAATAAGTACTACAGTGGCACAGCATATCACTTATGCAAAACCTGACTGGGGAACCTATTCCGCTACCGAAGATGGTTTTGTGTTGGCGAATGTGATGCATTGGCCAGAAGATGGTAAATTAGTAATTGATAGAGCGATTAAACCACGACAGGCAACGTTACTAGCGGAACCATCAAAAAAACTAAAAACAGTACTAATCGACGGAAAACTGACTATTTTTTTGCCAGAAAAGGCAAGGAGCGCTGAAGTTACAGTAGTCAAAATTCAATTAATTCCGAATGACGATTGGGCGAATCTGAATAAATATAAATTAGCGAATAGCGATCTCAAAAAAAACGAAATGAAGGAGAATAGCGTAGTGTTCATGGGGAATTCCATCACCGAAAGATGGGTCGATTTTGATCCTGATTTTTTTACTCAAAACAATTACATCGGTCGCGGTATTAGCGGACAAACGACTTCTCAAATGCTGTTGCGATTCAAACAAGATGTGATTCAATTGCATCCGAAAGCAGTGGTCATTCATGCTGGAACCAACGACATTGCGGGTAACACAGGGCCAATTACTGTAGCTGAAATTGCCGAAAATATTTTTTCTATGGCCGAATTGGCTAAAGCCCATAACATAAAAGTCATAGTAGCATCGGTATTGCCGGCCAGCAGTTATTCTTGGAGTCCTTCTATTGAACCCGTTGCGAAAATCACGGAGCTAAATAACTTGCTTCAAAGCTATGCCCAAAAAAACGAACTAGTGTATTTGGATTATTATTCGGCTTTGGTTAATGAGGATAAAGGCTTGAAAAAAGAATACGGTCGCGATACCGTGCATCCTAATTTAGAAGGGTATAAAGTGATGGAACCTTTGGCAAAAGCAGCCATCAATAAGGCTTTAGGAGAAAAATAAATCTAGGGGATTTTAGTATTGTTAATGGGTGTTTATGATTTCAGCTCGATTGGCGTTACTGAAAGGAACCGATTCTAATACTTCCGAGTAACGCCTATACAACCCAATTTGGGTAGATGGCGTTACTATCTAGCGGGTATAATGAAATATTTGACATTCCATAAAAAAACGTAATAATTTGAAAAGTTACCAGTTTTTGGTAACTTAGCAAAAAAAATTATGGGACGAAATACTTCTATATCGCTTGGTAATCATTTCGAAAGTTTCATTGAACAAAGTGTAAATGATGGAAGATTTAATAACGCTAGTGAAGTTATCAGAGCCGGTCTTCGACTTTTAGAAGATGAGGAAAATAAAATTGTAGCTTTAAGAAAAGCAATCAATGATGGAATTGAAAGTGGACGTGCAGTAGATTTTGATGCAAAAAAACATCTTGACATTTTAAAAGCAAGAAGAAAATCAAATGGCTAAATATTATTTAACGAATAAAGCTGTTGATGACTTGTCTGAAATTTGGGATTATACAATCGAAACATGGTCTGAAATTCAAGCTGAGAAGTATTACGAATTACTTATGGCATCATGTAAGGATTTAGCAAATAATCCCGAACTTGGTAGAAACTATGATATAGTAACTAAAGGAATATTAGGTTTTAAATCAGGTGAGCATATTATTTTCTACTCAATTATATCAAAAACCGAAATAGAAATTGCAAGAATTCTTCATGGAATGATGGATTTAAAAAGTAGAATATAAGGAACCTTACATAGCACACGCTGCAAGCAAGCTGGGCATTTGGCTTAATTTGAAGATGATTTTGTATTTGGAAATTTGTTCTTAGCCGAAAGTTTAGGTTTCCATAATTCCAGCCTGCATGTAGCGCAGGAACATTGCACATTTTAACCGAACTTCAAAAAAATTCGGCTTTGGTAAACGATGAAAAAGGTTTGAAAAAAGATTACGGTCGCGATACCCTGCATCCTAATTAGAAGGATATAAAGTGATGGAACCTTTGGCAAAAGCAGCCATCAATAAGGCTTTAGGGAAAAAAATAAAAAGCAGGAGGTTTTTAGTGTCAAATCGTACTGTTATTTGGCGTTTTATGATTTCATCTCGATTGGCGTTGCTGATAGGAACCGATTCTAATTGGAGTAATAAATTTCTTTCTGATGATTTATAGTAACAATTTTAGTTTTATATTTGGAGCTATTAGGCTACCGGGTGGCCTATAAACCCGAATTTGGATCGATGGTGCTACTTTGTAGCGGGTATAAAACGAGTGATGGGCAATATTATTCCCACAATACTCGGTATTAAAAAAAACAATTAGATTTGTATCATGAGTACTAGGGTTGAAAATATCAATAAAAATATTATAGAATGGGCTATCGTCAGAAATGGTAATAGCGTTGAAGAATTCTATGAGCAAAACCCGAATGTCGAAAGTTGGACAAAAGGAGATAAAAATCCAACAGTAAAACAACTTGAAGATTTTACTCATAAGGTTCATGTCCCTTTTGGTTACATGTTTTTAGAAAATCCTCCAATTGAAAAGGTCCCATTGCCTTTTTTTAGAACTGGAAGTGTTAATGAAACAAACAAGGTCAGTTTAAATGTTTTTCATACAATCCAAAATATTCTAGATAGACAAAATTGGCTTACAGAATATCTAAATGAATTAGATTTTCCAAATCTTAATTTTATAGGTAAATATAATATTGACGATAATCATAAAGTCATTGTAAATGACATTAGAAATATTTTAAAATTAGATTTGGATTGGGCAAGTAAACATAATACATGGGAACAAGCTCTTGACTTTTTAACAAACCAAATTGAAGAAGCGGGGATTATTGTGACATTTAATGGAATTGTAGGAACAAATACACGAAGAGTAATTGATGTGAATGAATGCAGAGGTTTTGTTTTAGTTAACAGTAAAGCTCCTTTCCTTTTTATTAATTCTGCTGATGCCAAAGCTGCACAAATGTTTACATTAATTCATGAATTAGCTCATGTTTGGCTTGGAAAGAGTGCAGGATTTGATAATCAAAACTTAATTCCAGCAAATGACCCTATTGAAATTCTTTGCGACAAAGTTGCTGCTGAATTTTTAGTTCCAGAGATTATTTTTATGAATAAATGGGAAGTTGTTAAGGACTTTGGAATTCTTAGTAGAATTTTTAAAGTAAGTCAAATTGTAATTGCTCGAAGAGCATTAGATTTGAATCTGATTACAAAAATCAATTTCCTCGAATTTTATAATCAGTATATGGCAGATTTTAAATTCAAAAAAAGTAATCAAGGTTCAGGGGGGAATTTCTATGCAACTGCAAGAAAAAGAGTAAGTTTAAGATTTGCTTCTTTTGTTAATAATGCAGTTAAAGAAAACAAATTGCTTTACCGTGATGCTTATAAATTAACAAACTTAAAAGGTGAAACATATAATAAGTTTGTAACTGAATATCTTTATTAATGAAAAAGTATTTATTAGATAGCAATATTTTTATTCAAGCTCATAGAATGTATTATCCTTTCGATGTTTTTCCAAGTTTTTGGAATAAACTTCTTGAATTATCAGAGAGCGGCATTATAATAAGTATTGACAAAGTGAAAAAAGAACTTTGTGACAATTCTAATCAAGACCAATTATCTCAATGGTGTGATCAAACAATTAATAATTCTTTTTTCTGTGATTCAACAATATGTGTAGATAAATATTCAGAAATAGCAAAATGGACTGCTAATCATCCTCATTTTCAACAAAGTGCCAAAGACGAATTTCTTTCTACAGATTTAGCTGACCCTTGGCTAATTGCTTATGCTATGAAAAACGATTGCATAATTGTAACACATGAAATAAGCCAACCACTGAGAAGAAATAGAATTAAAATACCTGAACCTTGTATGCATTTCGGAATAAATTATTTAACTCCTATCCAAATGTTAAGAGAGTTAAATCAGACCTTTTAGGAAATACTGCCCTTAACACTTCTTACGCCATTTGCGAATTTCGGGGAATTACAGTTTCGCATCAAATTTTCGTAAAGCAGAAAAATGAGCGATTATGAATTCCCATCATCTCAAAGTCGCAAACCGTTTTGCATAATTTAACCCACCTTCAAAATACCATTTCCATTAGACAAGAAATATATAGATGAAACGGATGGGAATTAAATGTAAAATTTCCATCTGAATTTAACCGAATGATAAAATCAAATGGTGGAGAATTATTGATTTAGGAACAGTTTGAACAACATCCATTTTTTTACAAATTTCATAAAAATGATCAAATAGTGCATCCTCCGATAGGAGACAACAAGCGAAAACCCCAAAATGACTGCCCTTTGAGTAAAATAGAACGTAAAAAATCATAGTTTACAGGAATTGAACCATGATTTAAAAGGATTTTCATTAAAATAGAATAACATTGTTTCAGCAATTTCTGTTGTATTCAATGTTATTTTTTTTTGAAGTCAGGAATGAAAAATGAAACTATAATTGAACCTTTATTAAACAAATCGACATTATAAAAATGCATTTCAAAATACCCTGTCTTTTAGTTAGTATTCTTCAAAATGAAAAAACTTAAAAATTTTGAAAGCAAATAAGTATATGAAAAAAATCCAGATTTTTAGAAAAACGATTGTACTAGCGAGCTTATGTTTGGTGTTGACTTATACTACTTCGGCGCAAGTGAATCCTGATGGTACTATTGATACAGGCGATACAGTTGCAAATAATAAATTAAGGTCAGAGGAGTCTCCTGAAAAAGTTGCGAAACGCTTAGCATGGTGGAACGATGCCCGTTTTGGGATGTTCATTCACTGGGGCATTTATGCTCAGGATGGCTGTTTCTGGAACGGAAAAGACGGTCGCTCAGAACACATGATGCGAAATTTACAAATTCCAATTGTCGAGTATCAAAAGATTGCTACTCAATTCAATCCCATTCAATTCAATGCTGATGAATGGGCTAAAACAGCCAAAAATGCAGGAATGAAATACATGGTTATCACCGCCAAACACCATGATGGTTTTGCCATGTTTGATAGCCCCAGTATTGACTATAATATTGTCAAACAAACGCCTTGGAAGCGGGATCCAATCAAAGAATTAGCTGCGGCTTGTGCCAAACAAAATTTGAAATTTGGGGTGTATTATTCGTTAGGTCGCGATTGGCATGATCCCGATTGCAATTCAAAAGACGGTTGGCGCAGTAATACATGGGATTTTCCAGAGGAAGGTAAGAAAGATTTTTCGAAATATTTTGAGCGAAAAGTAAAACCACAAATTACCGAGTTGATGCAGCAATACCATCCGGCCATTATTTGGTTTGGCACACCCGAATTGATTACTTTAGACCAAAGTCGGGAATTACTTGCCTTGATACGTTCTATTGATTCAAAATGTATTGTAAACCAACGAGTAGGAAACCGTTTGGGCGATTATGCCGTGAAAGAGCAAAAAATTCCAGTAGGCGGTGAGCCAGACCCGTGGGAAACTTGTATGACCTTGAACGGAGCTTGGGGTTATCACAAAACCGATACCAATTGGAAATCAGCGGATTCGTTGGTACACAGTATGGTAGACATTGCTAGTAAAGGCGGTAATTTGTTGCTGAATGTAGGGCCAACTGGCGAAGGAATTATTCCATTACGTTCGGTTCAGCGTTTGGAAGAAGTGGGGGACTGGCTCAAAGTGAATGGCGAAGCGATTAATGGAACTACTTCCAGTCCGTTTGGAATTCTAGACTGGGGACGCTGCACTAAAAAAGAGCAAAACGGGAATACCATTCTTTATTTTTCGGTTTTCAAAAGACCTACAAATGGCCAAATACCATTGCCTAAATTTTCCAATACAATCAAGAAAGTAAGCCTTCTCTCGACCAATAAATCCTTAAAAAAAGAAGAAACAACAGCAGGTGTTGTTGTTACAATACCATCGATAAGCAATGAGGAAAGAGTAAGTGTTGTGAAGGTCGAATTAAAAGGGAGTTTAAAAACATAAAAGCAGCAAATCCAATAAAAAGCGTTTATCGCCTTTTTATTTAGCACGATAATTAAAACCAAAAAGAAAGATCAAAAAAAGATGAAAAAAGCATTATTACTAATAGCATTCATTTCCATAAGTACCGCCACGCATGCACAGATTCCGCTTCCGCAGCAGTTAGAGCAAGGCTACCCCCGCATTTATATCACGCAAAAAGGAAAAAAAGACCTTCAAAAAACCATCAAACAGGAAGCTTGGGCGCAAGAAGTACTCAAAGGCTTGCATAAAAATGTAGATCAGTATGTAGAGCGTCATGTCACAGATAAGGAATGGATGGTGTCGCGTTTGCAAATGTATTGGAAAACGAAAGCGACCAATGTCTATGTAAACGGAATTAACTATTCGCATGCCGATGGAGAAGCACCCGTACCAACCGTTAAATTTGTTGGTTCTCGCGATTATACTAGTATCTACGGAAAGCCAAAATTAGAAGACGTGATGCCTTATATGGATGATCCGCGAGGTATTTATTTGCCTAACAAGAGTAAAAAAGGATCGCCGTTTGAATGGGCTGAAATTGCACAAACCGGAAGAGCCATTTACTCTATTAATGAAGAAATTATCGGCTTGGCCAAAGAGGCTTCTTTTTTGTATTGGTTGGAAAATGACGAGCGTTTTGCCCAATTTTCTCATGATATTTTTCATACCTATATGGAAGGGATGTCCTACCGAAGCGAACCTATCGATTTGATGAACGGACACATTCAAACCTTGGTGGGTTTTACAAACTTTCAGGTCATTCACGAAGGGGTGTTGATAGATATTGCAGAGCTTTATGACTATTTGCATCAATATATCGAAGCCAAACATCCATCGGATATCAAAATGTACGATGCTACTTTAAAACGTTGGATTGACCAAATTATCAAAAATGGAGTGCCACAAAACAATTGGAACTTACACCAAGCCAAAACCATCTTGAAAGCAGCTATGGTTTTGCAGGATAACAAGCATTATGAAGACCAAAAAGGACGCGAATATTATATCAATTATATCTTGAATGTGACTTCGCCTCGACAATGGTCTCTAACCAAGTTTATCGATTATGGGTATGATAAAAACAATGGTGTTTGGGCGGAATGTCCAGGTTATTCACAAGGGGTGACCAAAGATTTAACCAATTTTATCAGGGATTTTGACACTACTTTCGACGAAAATCTATTGCCTTATACTCCTGTGATCCCTAAAGCAGTAAAAATGCTGCCGCAGTATTTGTTTCCTAATGGCGAAACCGTTGCGTTTGGAGACTCTAATTATGCACCGCTATCAACAGAAGCGATGAGTGATATGATTCGCATTGCCCAAAAGAACAAAGACAGCAAACTGGAAGAAGAATTTACAGGCATGTACCGACTCTTTTCAAAGAGCAACGAAGATTCGGAGCATAAAAGAAAAGCAAAGGTAGCGGTAGCTTCGTTTTTTGCCAGTAAACCTTTAGAATTGAATCCGAAATTTAAAACCGGAAACATTCAAGATTATATTACCCAAACATTTTATGCGCCCAATGTGAGTTGGCATGTACAACGTATGGGGACTGGGAAAGATGGAATGATGGTGTCTTTAAATGCTTCACTTGGAAATCATATGCATGCCAACGGAATCAACATGGAATTGTACGGAAAAGGATTTGTGCAAGGCGGTGATCCAGGCAAAGGGGCCAGTTATTTGCAACCGATTTATTTGGAATATTATTCGCAATTTCCGGCACATAACACGGTAATGGTGGACGGCGTTTCCTCTTATACGGAAATGTTGAGTTATCATGATTTTGATTTAATGGGACAATATCCAAAATCAGAACAAAAACAAGGATTTTACCCTAATATTACCTATTCGGATGTGTATTTTTTAGAACCCGAAACCCGCAGCGATCAAAGTCGTTTGGTGAGTATCGTCAAAACAGCTGCAACAACGGGTTATTATGTTGATGTTTTTCGTTCTAAAAAACAACGCAAAGGCGATAAATTTCACGACTATTTTTACCATAATCTAGGACAAAGCATGCAAATCTCGGATGGGTCTGGCAAGGCTTTAAAGCTTACGCCAAGTGAAGAAATGGGCTTTGCAGGCGGTCATTTGTATGCTTTTGATTATATGTGGGACAAAAAATCGGTAAAAACCAACCAAGATTATCAGGTAGAATGGAAAATTGACATGCCCGAAGGAAAAGAAGATATTTTCATGAATTTGTGGATGAAAGGAACGGAAGGACGAGAAGTGTTTACTATAAAATCGCCACCCAACAAAGCCTATCATGGCGGTGGTGGCGGTTTGCCTTATGACGTAGAAAAAGAACCCTACCTCACTTTTGCAGCGCGTCAGCATGGCGAGGCATGGAACCATCCTTTTATCTCTGTTTACGAACCATTTACATCGGCTGATGGGAAAAGCATAGCCAACATTTCAAGCTTTGAGGATGAGAACAAAAGTAGCGATTTTGCAGGTCTGAAAGTAACGCACAAATCCGGTAGAGAAGATTTTGTTTTCTCTTCGACCCACGACCAAATGGCCAAATACAATGGTATGAGTTCCAATGCAGCGTATGCTTTGATTGGGACAGAAAAAAATGGTGATTTTGTGTTGTTTATGGGAAATGGAACCGAATTAAAAACAAAGAATTTTACCATTAGTGCTAAAGAAAAAGGAAATGTGGTAGTCGAAAGCAAAGCGGGGAAACTGTATATTCATAACGAAGTGCCTGTTACGATTACTCACAATAAAGAAGAAAAACAATTGAGTGTAGGGCAATATCGATTGATGCCATAGTGCAATTGCCTTTAGCGTTAGCTAAAGAAAGTTTTACAGCAGTGTAAAGGCTTTGGCCGAAAGAATCCTTTCGGCTGAAGCCTTTGTTATTTTAAAACAAATCCCTTTTCGGCTTTTTGTTCTTAAAAATCGGCTATGATTTATATAAGATGAATAATGATTTATATGTAATCCTATTTAAAACAAATAAATTGCTTCAATAAATAACTAACCCATTATATGAATAATAGTAGAAAATTTAAAACGGCCCTTTGTTGCGGTTTTTTGATGTGTTTCGTTCAAGTCTTTAGTTTTAACTTTCCTAAAGAGCCTACCTTAGATTTGGTTGCTTATTTTAAGCAGGCCAATGCCGATATCATTTATCCTTCGGACAAGCAAATTGAAATGCTTAAAAAAGTCATGCCGAAGTCCACTTTCCAACCCGCGCCCACTATTAAGGATAGAGGATATTGGAATAAAATTGCAGCGACAAAATCAGGTCAGGAGTATTTGGCGGAATCGCTTGCCTTAATCGGCAAAAAGCCAGAAGTGCCTATTACGGACGAAATTTATAGAAAGGCCAATTTAGAGGGAAATCGCGGCATTTATAAACCCCGCTATTACCGCTCGATGGAACATTTAGAGCATTTTGTTTTGGCCGAGTGTATCGAAAACAAAGGACGTTTTCTGCCACAGATTAATACCTATTTGCAAGCTATCATGGAAATGAAATCCTGGCTGCATCCCAATCACGATGATAAAGAAAATGGAGTTTTGGAAGGCAAAAGAGTGTCAATTGATTTAGGAGCGCGAAAATTTGGAGGTGTTTTGGCGCTTACCCAATCGCTTTTGGATGATAAATTATCGTTAGAAGTAAAAAATCAAATCACAAAGCAATTGCAATGGCGTATTACGGATAATTACTTAAAAAGCTGCCGAACAAATGATGAAAACAACAAATGGATAAAAGCCACCAGCAATTGGAATGCCGTATGTACTAGCGGCTCGTTGCTTACTATTCTAACTACTTCAAAAAATTACGAAGAGCGAATAGGAGCAGTAGGCAGTGCCTTGAATAGCATGAAATATTACCTGAGCGGATTTGGTGCCGATGGCTATTGCTCGGAAGGATTGGGGTATTGGGGATATGGTTTTGGGCATTATTTGTATTTAGCCCAAATTCTTTCTGATTATACCGGAGGAAAAATTGATTTGTTTAAAGCAGATAATCCAACCAAATTAGAGAATATCGGCAATTTCCCAGAGCGATTTGAAATTCAAAACGCCAGATGCGCTCCTTTTGCCGATGGAGTTTCGACTATATCCAAAAGCGGAAGCAACTTTGCTTATGTTTTATCGGCAAAACACTATGGCGCAATTATGCCTTCGGAAATACGAATGGAAGAAGCTGCCGAACAATTAATTGCTTGGGAAAAACCAGCCCTTTTTGAGGTAAATTCCAAAAATACAGCGACTACCTTGCCCGACCATTCTTATTTTGATGATATGGGAATGCTTATTTCACGCGGCAAACAAGCCAACCCTTTTTCGATTGCGATTAAAGCAGGGCATAATGCCGAGAACCACAACCATAGCGATGTAGGAACCTATAGCTTAGTATTGGGTAGTGATATTATAGCGGGTGATATTGGAGCACCTTCGTATACGGCGGGCGCTTTTTCTGAAGACAATAAAGCCCGCAGCTCTTGGGGGCATCCGGTTCCTCGCATTAGCAATACCCTTCAATCCAACGGAATCGAGTTTAGAGGAATCATAACAGCTACTGATTTCACAACCCATTCTGATAAATTGGTGATGGATATTAAACCTGCTTATCAAATTCCAGTCTTAACTACATTGTTGCGAACGATGACGAACGATAAATCGGGCATCGGAAGCATTACGGTAGAAGATCAGTTCTCAGCAGCCAAGCCAGTACCTTTTGGTACAGCGATTATGACCTATGCCAAATATGAAATTCTGGATAATCACACGGTTATTTTGACAACAAAAAATCAAAAAGTAAAGGCCGAAATCATCGGTAAAGGTGGGAAGATAAAAATTACTGACGAGCAAGTTCCAGTAAAAGCTTTGCGAGAAGGTGGTACCGCTTATAGAATAGGAATTGATTTTGAAAAAGAACTGACCAACGGAAGTATTAGCATACAATATACGCCTGTAAATTAGTTGCTTAAATCTATTAACTGTCAGAAAAACAATGAAAATTAAAAAATTTTTTTGCTTATTGGCGTTAGGGGTATCGGTTCTGATGTCTGCCCAAGGGCAGGTTTCTATCGAATCATTATTAACCGAAATGGTAAATAGAGATGCTATTAGTCGTTTTCCCCAAAATAATTTCAGATTAAAGCAAGCGAGCAGCTACAATAGAGCTTCCAAAACACCTAAAGATACGGTAGGCTGGTTTACAAATAATGATTTTAATAAAGGAGAAAAGAGTATCAATTTTATCCGAATAGAGGAGAATAAAGGTGAAAAAGAATGGGTAATGATGGAAGATTCGGGTCCCGGTGCTATTGTGCGTGTTTGGTCTCCGTGGCTCGATCAATTGAAACCAGGCAGTGATATTATTATTCGCATTTATTTAGACGGTAATCCTAAGCCAGTATTGGAAGGAAATATGATTAGCCTTTTTGACGGCACAGGTATTTTTCCATATCCATTTGCCCATCAATCCTTGCGTTCGGGAGTTTCGTTTTTCCCAATTCCTTATGCAAAAAGTTGTAAAATAACAGCTCTGAAACAACCTTTCTTTTTCCAGTATACCTACAAAAAATACAATCAAGGCACTGCTGTAAAGACGTTTACAATGAAGGATTTTAATAATGCTAAACCCCTTATTGAAAAAATAGGAAAAGAACTTTTGAACCCTCAAAACACGAAGGAAGGAAAAAAAGTAGCGATAAAAGAAAGCGTAAAAACAAATAAAGAAGCATCAATTAGTTTACCAACCGGCGAAGGCGCAGTCCGTTCTTTGGTGCTAAAATTAGGCGATTATAAAAATCCAGCAGTTACCCGTTCGGTAGTTTTGAAAATGGAATTTGATGGGCAACAAACCGTTTGGACGCCTATTGGTGATTTCTTTGGTACAGGCATTGGGTTAAATCCAGTGCAAGGTTGGAATCAAACGGTAGATGCTGATGGAACAATGTCTTGCCGTTGGGTGATGCCTTATAAAAAATCGGGTAAAATTACAGTAGTTAATTTAGGAAAAGAATCAGTGGATGTACAGTTAGAAGCAAGGGTTGGAGCGTACAAATGGGATGCCCAAACCCTCTATTTCAATGCGGCTTGGCGCGGACAATATCCAGTGCCAACGCGTCCGTTTTCTGATTGGAATTATGTGAGTCTGAAAGGCCGTGGCGTTTATGTGGGTGATGCTTTGACGATTATGAATCCCGTAGCGAAATGGTGGGGAGAAGGTGATGAAAAAATTTGGGTGGATGGTGAAGATTTCCCATCGCTTTTTGGAACAGGAACGGAGGATTATTATGCCTATTCTTGGGGTGGTAGAAGCACCGAGTTCTATGAACATCCTTTTCATGCACAACCTCGTTCGTATGTATATAATAAACTAAATCCAAAGACGACAAACGAAAAAAATACGTCGGGATACAGTACGGAAACGCGTACTCGTGCTTTGGATGGAATGCCTTTTGAAAGTTCATTAGTTCTGGATATGGAAGTGTGGAGTGGAACTAAATGCGATATGGGCTATGGTGTAGGCATGTACTGGTATGGAGATGTCAATACAACTTCCAATAGAACTCCAGATCCTAAAGGGGTATTGGTTATTCCGCCTCTGCCAGAGGGATTTCCTCATACTATAAAAATGAATGATAAAAAATAAATAATGAAGAAAACACTATTAACAATCAGCTTACTGGCAATCCTAAGTTTTGGTTTTGCTCAAAAAAAAGCAACCGAAAAAAAGCGACCAAATTTCCTATTTGTTTTGGTAGACGACCAATCGCCTTTTGATTTAAAAATCTACAATGCGAAATCTATTTTAGATACACCCAATATTGATCAATTGGCCTCAGAAGGAATAATTTTCGATGGCGCGCGCCACATGGGAGCGGCTACGGGAGCGGTTTGTACGCCTTCACGCCACATGATTATGTCGGGACGAACCTTATGGCATTTGCCTCCTAGTGCGGGGCACAAAAATGTTGATGAACCTGTTGGATTAGAACAAGAAACGATTGGTGCGGTATTCAATAGAGCGGGATATAAAACCATGCGCACTTGCAAAAAAGGAAATTCTTACGCAGCAGCAAACCAACAATTTACTGTCGTTAAAGACGCCACTAAAAGAGGAGGGACAGAAGAGTCTGGCAGCGCCTGGCATTCTAAACAAGTATTGGAATATTTAGCGGATAGAGAACAAGGAAAAGAAAAAGACCCATTCTTTATCTATTTTGGTTTCTCTCATCCACACGATACGCGCGATGGAACACCGGAGCTTTTGGCAAAATACGGAGCAACTAATCACAAAGATCAAAACAGTTTACCGCCTGCCAATCCAAAACAACCTCAATTACCAGATAATTATTTATCCAAACATCCTTTTTTTCACGGTCACGTAGATCTTCGTGATGAAGAAAAGGTAAGTGGGGTTTGGAAAAATAGAGACGAACAAACCATTCGAAATGAAGTAGGACGTGAATTTGCCTGCAGCGAAAACATAGACATTCAATTAGGAAAAGTGCTAAAAAAACTAGAAGCGATGGGTGAATTAGAAAACACCTATATCATCTATACTGCAGATCATGGGATGTCTATTGTTAAACATGGTTTGATGGGGAAACAAAATTTATACGAACATACATGGAGAGTTCCGTTTATTGTGAAAGGCCCAGGAATCAAGCCAGGAAAACGTGTGGAGGGTAATATTTATCTCTTGGATGTATTGCCTACCTTATGCGATTTAGCGGGAATTGAAATTCCGAAAACCGTGGAAGGCAAAAGTTTTGTACCTGTTTTAAAAGGTGAAAAACAAGTAGTTCGCGACGTAATGTATGGAGTGTATGCAGGAGGTTCAAAACCCGGTATTCGCACGGTTAAAAGAGGAGACTGGAAGCTAATTAAATATGATGTGATGGATGGCACAGTGAGAGAAACACAATTGTTTAATTTAAAAGAAAATCCAAACGAATATTTACCAGAGCATCATAAAAAAGGCGAAATGGAAACCAATTTAGCAACTAATCCTAAATACGCTAAAAAATTAGCCGAAATGGAAGCGTTGTTGGCAGAGCAAATGAAAGCCCATGATGATCCGTACCCGCTTTGGAATCAAAAAAAGTAAAATCGCATTTAATACATAAAGTTAAGATGAATAAAATAGAATCGTTCTCAAATCAACATAGTAAAGTTTTGGCATTTTTTAGTTTAATTCTAATAAGCCTCTGCTCACACGCACAAAAAAAAGAAACATTCCAACTCACGGACGGGTCGAATTTTAAAGCCCAACAATTTTTTCCAAAATTCAGTTGGGAAACCACACCTATGTATTATCATTTTGGGGATATAAATCGAGTGTTAGAACCAAAAGAGGTGGAGTTTATTGCAAAGAGAAGTGATTTTATTAGTATGGAAAAATCGCATGCTTACAAGCAATTGGGTGATGCGGTTTTAGGAACCAAACACGAGGTCGAAGCGTTTCATAAAGAAAAACCATCAATTAAAATATTGTTCTACTACAATTCGTATGTGGCTTGGCCTTTTACCCAATTCAATAAAGAATTTACGCCAGAAGGCATTGCTAAAAATCCAGAGTTAACCAAATTCTTAGCCATTAATCCAAAGACCGGAAAACTCATGGAAAAAACAAACGGTCCTGCTTTTACCTATTATTTTGAAGCCTTGAATCCCGATTTCCGCAAATGGTGGGTCGCTTCAGCAGCAGAGGGGGTTCGTATTTCAGGAGCTGATGGAATTTTTATCGACCGTATGAACGTGGATGCCAAGGCAGATTATCCAAAAGATAAATTAGCCGAAATTGCCAAAGCCAAAGGCGAAATGATGGCCGAATTGAAAAAACAAATGGGGCCTAACAAAATTTTGGTGGGCAACAATGCGGCTAACACCAAGGAAGTTTTTCCTTCTTGCGATGCGTTTATGTTTGAGCATTATAACGAAGAGGTGATGAGCAAAGAACGATTGCTGAAAGATTGGGAAGATATGGAGCGTATTGCCAAGGCTGGAAAAATGTCCATTTACCGTTTTGGTGCCAAAGGAAAAGGCAAAGCCGATATCACCATGGGCGCAACTGGAACTTCGGGAATTGAACAGAAATCACATGAGCAGCTGGAATTTTACCATGCTTGTTACCTGATTGGCGCGCAACCCTATTCGTATTTTCAATGGAACTGGGGATGGAATTTAGAAGACGGAAACTTAGTCGATTATCCAGCGTTGCAAAAACCATTAGGGAGTCCTAAAGGCGCTTTTAATCGTGTAAAAGCGGATGGTTGGGAATTTACTCGCGAGTTCGAACACGCCAGTGTGTGGTTGGATACGGAGGCACGAAAAGCAAAAATCACTTGGAAATAAATCAATCACTAGCTCAATACCATAAATGAAATTAAATTATATACCAAAAGGACTCTGGTGTTTGGGCTTGGTTTTGTTATTCCAGGCATCCAAAACAGCGGCTCAAAACACAAAGAAACCCAATGTCATTATTGTAATTACCGATGATCAGGGCTATGGCGATTTGGGATGTACCGGAAACCCAATCGTAAAAACGCCCAATATTGATAAGTTTTACAAACAGTCGGTTCGGCTAACCGATTTCCATGTCGCACCTACTTGTGCACCTTCGCGTTCGGGGTTGATGACGGGGCGTTATGCCGATAGAGTCGGAGTGTGGCATACCATTGGCGGGGTGTCTATACTTCGTGAAAAAGAAGTGACGATGGCCAATGTGTTTCAAAACAACGGCTATGAAACAGGCATGTTTGGCAAATGGCATTTAGGTGATAGTTATCCGTCACGTCCACAAGACAAAGGTTTTAAACATACGTTGATCCATGGCGGCGGTGGCGTAGGGCAAACCCCTGATTATTGGAATAATGATTATTTTGATGATACTTATTTAGAAAATGGCGTGCCTAAAAAAGTTAAAGGCTATTGTACCGATGTGTGGTTTGACGAAGCCATGAAATACATTGAAACCAACAAAGACAAGCCTTTCTTTTGCTACATCGCGACCAATGCACCTCATCTTCCGTTTAATGTGCCGGCCGATTATTACAACAAGTACAAAAACGAAGCGATTCCTGAGGAGTTGAAAAAGTTTTATGCGATGATTACCAATGTCGATGATAATTTCAAAAGACTTCAAGACAAATTGAAACAGTTGAAACTGGACGAAAACACCATCGTTATTTACATGACCGATAACGGAACAGCCAGCGGTTACAAAGAAACCAATGGAAAAATGTACGGTTATAATGCCAATATGAAAGGGATTAAAAACAGCGAATACGAAGGCGGACATCGGGTTCCTTTCTTTATTTCGTATCCTGCGGAGAAAATTTCTGGTGGTAGAGATGTGAATAATATGTTGGCCCATTTGGATGTTTTGCCTTCGCTAGCGACCATTTGTAAGTTGGAAATGCCCAAATTAGACTTGGACGGAAGTGATATTTCTTCGTTATTATTAGATAAAAATGCGGTTTTCAAACGCGATTATTTAATCACCGATTCCCAACGAGTACAAGAGCCAATCAAATGGCGTAAAAGTGCCGTGATGTCGGATAAAATGCGATTGGTAAACGGTACCGAATTGTATGATATTTCCAAAGACCCAGGTCAAAACAACAATATCGCCGCTCAATTTCCAGATGTGGTAGCGAAAATGCGTGGGTATTATGAAGAATG
Source organism: Flavobacterium fluviatile (assembly GCF_010645065.1). Classification (GTDB taxonomy): domain Bacteria; phylum Bacteroidota; class Bacteroidia; order Flavobacteriales; family Flavobacteriaceae; genus Flavobacterium; species Flavobacterium fluviatile. Next base: position 54,584 of record NZ_JAADZW010000015.1, read on the forward strand.
GTGGAGCTCGGTTTCAACCGAATTCAATATTTTTCCCGAAATCATTGTAGGTTCTGAAAAACAAAATCCAGTTGAAATTACTTGTCATGACGAACACGTACACGATTCGACAATTCCGTGGAATCAGGATTATATCAGAGAAGGAAAACTAAATCCTATTGGGGGCGAATTTACTTTAAATTTTGATCGCGATGGCGTGTATGAAATTGAAGTGAGTCGTTGGCCATTTGAATCGGGATTGAAAATCAATGAAGGCGTGGCAGGTCGAAAAGCCACTACTTATATTGACGCTGTATCCGAAGGAAAAGCAATGAATTTCAAATCAGCCGTGCTTAAAATTGGCGCTTGGAAAGAAGAAAAATCCGTTTCGGCAGACGCAACATCTGTTTTGTTTAAAGGGAATTTTACCAAAGGAAAAACCGCAATGAGTTCTTGGTTTATTGATGGCGATAAAAAAGAAATAGGTACTTTTTACTTTAAAATCACTCGAATTGGCGATTTAAAATCCATCTAAAGCGTGGTAGGAAACGAATTTCAAGTGCAACTAAAATTTAAATAAAACGAACATAATGAAAAACAATCATTTAAAAAACTTTACTACCTCCTTAGTGGTTTTGGGAATTTTTCTATTCAGTTTAACGGCATTAGCCCAAAAACCAGAAGAAAAAGAAATCCTAGATTCCTTTGCTAATAAAGAGACGGTGGTGTACAAAACAGTAAATGGTGCCGTATTAGATATGGTCATTTTTTATCCCGATGCTGATAAAATGAAATCTAAAAATCCGTGGATGCTGTATGTACATGGCGGTGGTTGGGCTGGTGGTTCTCCATTTAATATTTTTGGAAAACCTTTTTTAGGAACCTTACGCAGTTTGGTAGACAAAGGAGTAATTTGCGCCACAATCGAATACCGTTTGGCTAAGAACGGTTCTACTGCTTATGATTCGGCGGTGGATGCTAAAGATGCAGCTCGTTTTTTATTGAAAAATGCTAAGAAATACAAATTAGACGAAAATAAATACGGCGTTTGGGGTGGCTCGGCAGGAGGGCATTTGAGTTTGATTACCGCTTTAGGCGCTGATGCTGATTTTAAAGGAGAGACCCAACTTTCGGAAGTAAAGCCTAAATTCAAATGTGTGGTTTCTTATTTTCCGTTTACCTCTTGCTTGAATCCGGACATCAGACCCAATTCTATTTTTGCCGATGGAACTCTTTTTGTTCGTTTGTTAGGCGCTCCTTTAGAAGAAAAACCAGAGTTGGCAAGATTACTGAGTCCTACCGAACTTTTAACCGAAAAAAGTCCGCCTATTTTATTATTGCACGGTGATAATGATAAAACACTTCCTATCAGCAATTCTATCTATATGATGGAAGTGGCCAAAAAGAAAAAAGCCGATGTGGAATTGTTAACGATCAAAAACGCAGGACATAGTTTTAGCGGGAAAAACATTTCTCCTGGCATCGAAGAATTGAATGATTATGCCGCCAATTTTATATTAAAACATCTAAAATAATTCGCTCTATCTTATGCTAAATCAAAATCCGTTTTTATCCGTTAAAAACTTTTCCATTAGGCTAGGATTTCTACTATGCCTTGTATTGTTTTCAAGTTTGACTCTAATGGCCCAAACAACTGTAAAAGTTTCGAATTTGAAACAACTTTGCGAAGTGGTAAAAAACAGCAATCAAAACATTATCCTCAAAGCCGGAAAATATGATTTGACGGAACTGCCGAAAGAAAGCAGAAAAATAGAGTGTTCGGGTTCAAATAATACGATTGACTTAACAGGCGTTTTTGTCAATGTTCCGGTAGGAAGTACCAAATTAGGGTATATAGTGGTTTCGGGAAATCAAAATGTATTGAAAGGCGCCACTTTTGAAGATACCTATATCGATGGATTGGAAGAGGTAACCGATTTTAGCAGTTATAATAAAAATAGGGCTACCCACGCCAGCGGACTGAAAGGGCAGGCGGTGTTAACGGTTTCGGGAGATGATAACCTAATCGAAAAAGTGATGCTAACCGTGAGGGGTTCGTTTCCGTATGGTTATGGAAGCATCTACGGAATTGGAAAAGACAATGTTTTTGGTTTGAACAAGCGTTGCGGCATTTTACTCAAAGGAAAACGCAATACGATTGACAATTGCGAAGTGCAACAAAGAGCCTTTGGTCATGGTATTTATATGCAGGAACCTGCGGATAAGTCGGTGATTAAAAATACTTTGGTCGAAGGGAGAATGCGCCCTAGTGCCGATTTATATCTAGAAAAAGATCCAGAAGATTTGCCTTTTAAATCCGAATACAAAACAGAGGGGCAGCCTATACCCAAAAATGTGATGTACCCACTTTCTGAAGATGGCATTAGAGTCTATACCAAAGGCGGCAGTGTTACAGTAGAAAATTGCACGGTAAAAAAAATGAGAGGCGGAATCAGATTGTATTTGGCATCTAGTGCAACTGTAATCAATTCGAAGGCTATTGATTGTGGTGCAACCAACTTTAATGTGCCTCAAAAAGGAACTATAATTGGTTCAACAGGCAACTTTTCATACGCGCCTCTAAATGATTTTCGATTGTCTAAATCCAATCAAAATATCGAATTAACGATTCTTCCTTCGCCCAATGCTATCGGAGATCATAATATAGCGGATGTTTCAGGAAGCAATCATCAAATTGTTTTTCACTGTGCCGATGGACCGTTGGATACTAATTTGCGTCCGATTATTGTAAAAGACGCTAATTCAACGATTAAAAACGAAACGGAATATCCAATTATCTTAGAAGAAACATCGAGTGGCAATACAGTAGTGAGTTTTGGAAAAGTAACAGATAAGGGAACCAATAACAAGGTGACTCAAATTGAAAATCCCAAAGTAAAATAAGCAACAATTAACTTGAGGTTTTTGATGGGGATCCTGCAAGGTTTTTAAAACCTTGTAGGTTTAAATTTGAAAAGAATCCTGGAAGTCTGTTTTTTTTTTGTCACGGAGATTTTGCAGATTTTTACTTTTATGATAATTAAAAACTTTGCCGGCAGATTTCTTTTGAAACGAATGTTGAATTAAAAAATTGGTGTAAATCCGTTTTATCTGTATCATCTGCGTTCCATTTAGCTGCAATCTAAATTTACGTTAGACATTTGCTCTCCTTTTTTATAATACAAACCAAATGAGTTATGTGTTATAGAAAAGGAATTTTAATTTATAGCTTAAAATGGACAAAATAGTAATTTCGTTTGAGGAATATTTTCGCTATTTTGAAAAATAAATTCCCAATCAATCCTAAATTTCTCTTGGGTATTTTAGGAGCTAACAACCAAAAAACATAAAAAATAACCAATGAAAGTTATAGTAAACGTTTTTGTTTTATTTTGTCTAGGGCTAGGAAACACGATGGCTCAGAATAACGCAGCACTCAAATTATGGTACAATGCCCCAGCAACCGACTGGAATGAAGCTTTACCAATAGGGAACGGTCGTTTAGGTGCCATGGTTTTTGGAAATCCGGTTCATGAAGATATCCAGCTAAACGAAAATACGCTTTGGGCGGGCGGACCACATCAAAATAACAACCCAAAAGCAAAAAATCAATTGACTCCTATTCGCGAGTTGTTGTTTCAAGGAAAATACCAAGAGGCGCATAATGTAGCCGAAAACAATTTTATTTCGGATATTTCACACGGCATGTGTTATGAAACAGTGGGCGACTTGCGACTTGATTTTGTGAATCAGGAAAAATTCAGCAACTATCGTCGTGAACTCGATATTGAAAAGGCCATAACAATCACTACTTATTCGGTAGACGGGGTCGATTACAAACGCGAAATCTTCACTTCGTTTACCGATCAAGTTATCGTAATTAAAATAACCGCTAGCCAGAAAGGAAAAATCAGCTTTACAGCAGGCATGGATCGTCCAGCTCCGGCAAAAGTAACTGTTGCTACAGAGGACAATTCGGTTTTAAAAATGGTGGGGCTAAGTAGTGATGGACTGAGCAAACGCATTAAAAACGGAATACCGATTAAAGGTCAGGTGGCTTTTGAATCTCGTTTAAAAATCATGCCTGAGGGCGGGAAACTAACCGCAGAGACTGATAAAATAGTAGTTAGCAATGCCAATAGTGTCTTGATGTACTTATCAATAGCAACTAATTTTGTGAATTACCATGATATTAGTGCCGATGCTCATAAAAGAGCGGTGGATTATATCGCCAAAGCCGAAAAGAAAAAGTACCACCAATTGGTTCAAGATCATACAGCTTTTTATCAGAAATATTTCAATAGAGTACAGCTGAATTTGGGACAAACCGACGCGGTTACTAAGCCAACGGATATTCGCATAAAAGAATTTAGCACGAGTTATGATCCTTCATTGGCCGCATTGTATTTTCAATTTGGCCGCTATTTGCTGATTTCTTCTTCGCAACCTGGCGGGCAAGCGGCTAATTTACAAGGGATTTGGAATAAAGACTTATTACCGCCTTGGAAAAGTGCCTATACCATTAACATCAATACCCAAATGAATTATTGGCCTGCTGAGGTGACCAATTTAACCGAGATGCACGAACCTTTAGTCGATTTGGTCAAAGAACTATCGGTAACGGGAGCCGAAACCGCCAAAGTAATGTACGGCGCCGACGGTTGGATGGCGCATCACAATACCGATATCTGGCGTATTGCGGGCCCTGTTGATGGCGCTACATGGGGAATTTGGCCTACGGGAGGTACATGGTTAGCCCAGCATTTATGGGAGAAATATATGTTTAATGGGGATAAAAATTATTTGCGCTCCGTTTATCCCGCGATGAAAGGGGCAGCCGAATTTTGTTTGAGTTTTTTAGTTAAAGAACCCCAACACAATTGGCTGATTATTTCTCCATCGATGTCGCCCGAGCATGGACCTGCGGGTCGTCCTAAAAGTGTGAACATCCAAGACGGGACGACGATGGACAACCAATTGGTTTACGATATTTTTGTGAAAACCATTCAAGCCGCAAAGATTTTGAATGTAGATGAGGTATTCGTAAAAAAGATCGAAAACACCTTGCCGCAATTGCCTCCAATGCAAATAGGAAAACACAACCAATTGCAAGAATGGTTAGAAGATTGGGACGACCCGACGGAGGATCACCGTCACGTTTCGCATTTGTACGGCTTGTATCCATCAAATCAAATTTCGCCTTATCGCCATCCCGAATTGTTTGAAGGGGCAAAAAACACTTTGATTCAGCGTGGCGATCCCTCAACGGGCTGGTCGATGAACTGGAAAATCAATTTATGGGCGCGATTGCTAGACGGAAACCATGCTTATAAATTAATGGGCGACCAAATCAAATTGGTAGGACGAGCAGATTCTCCAAAAGGAGGCGGAACCTATGCCAATATGCTCGATGCACATCCGCCTTTTCAAATTGATGGAAATTTTGGATTTACCTCTGGTTTGACCGAAATGTTAGTGCAAAGCCATGATGGCGCCATTCATTTGATTCCGGCACTTCCTGATGTTTGGAAAGCAGGAACAGTTTCGGGTTTTAGAGCTCGCGGTGGATTCGAAATTAAATCGATGGAATGGAAAGAAGGCAAATTGTCTAAAGTAGTGCTGAAATCTAATTTAGGTGGCAACTGCCGCATTCGTTCGTACAATGAATTAGTGCTTCAAAAAGGTAAAGCTGCGGCAGTAACTTCAGAAGTAAATCCGAATCCTTTTTTCGCCATTGCTGCAATAAAAGAGCCGCTAGTTGCTAAAGAGTCTTCGCTGAAAAAACCAGTTTTAAAACCAACTTTCATGCTAGATATTCCAACAAAAGTAGGTGATGAAATTGTTTTGGTAGGAAAATAGATGGACAAATTCAGAAATATATTAAATTGAATTACATGAATTTGTAAAAATTATCTGCAAAAATCTGCCAAATCTGCGTGCTTATTTTTACACGAAGATTTGACAGATTTTATTTAAAATAAAAGCGTTTGATTATTGCTTTTAAAAAACAGTTAGATAGAATTTCGGATGGAAATTGCGATGTATTGGATTTTTTTTTAGTTTGATATCTATTACAATCTAAAAAATCTGTGCGAAAGAAAATAACAGAATCTAAATGAGGATTCTGGTTTAAATCGAATTTTAAAAAATTATCTCAAGAGATATGAAATTACTACAATCTAGTATACTGGTGTTAAGTTTACTTTGGAACTTACATCTTTCAGCTCAATCCAAAGACCGTCCCAATGTCATTTTTGTGATGCCTGACGATATCAGTCACAGCTCTTTTTCCTATTATAAAGAAAATGGTGCAAGAACTCCCAATATAGATAACTTGGCCAAAGAGTCCGTTCGCTTAACCGATTTTCATGTATCGCCTAGTTGTTCTCCCACAAGAGCGGCGCTTTTAACAGGCCGACCTAGTGATGTTGTGGGGGTTTGGCACACGATTAACGGCCGCAATATGCTGCGCGCTGACGAAATCACGATGGCTGATATTTTCAAAGCCAATGGCTATGCTACAGGTTTGTTTTTCAAATGGCATTTGGGAGACAATTATCCGTTTCGGCCAAAAGATCGTGGTTTTGAATATGTAGCTTGGATTAAAGGCGGAGGAACGGGACAACAACCCGATTATTGGGGAAATACCAACAACAGCGCTAGTATGTGGGTGAATGATACTTTGGTAAAAATGACCGATGAAAATGATGGCATTGAAGGTGCTTTTACGACCAATTTCTTTATGAATCGAGCCATGGATTTTATGGAAGCCAACATCAAAAAGAACCAACCTTTCTTTGCTTATATTCCGCTTGGTACTGCTCATGCGCCACATGTATTGCCGTCCGATGCACGCAAGGGGGTCAGCGCTAAAACGGGAACCATCGAAAATATTGATAAAAATATGGGTCGCTTAATACAATTCTTAGAAGACAAAGGCATTTCCGAGAATACCATTTTGGTTTTTACCACCGATAATGGCGATGGCGGTTATTTGAGAGGCGGAAAAGGGTCTAATTATGATGGGGGTACGCGTGTGCCTTGTTTCATTCGATGGGAAAAAGGAAATCTGGGAGGCGAAGGTAAGGGGAGAGAAGTGGCTGCATTAACTGCTCATATCGATTGGCTGCCTACTTTTATGGATCTATTGGACTTAAAAGATGTGCCCAATCGACCGGAAAAATTAAAAATTAGAGGCAAAAGTTTTAAGGCTTTTTTGGATAGCGATCCCACTAATGACCCTCTGGAGTATAAAAACAGAGCGGTGGTTATTAACGATATGTGGACGGAATTTGCTGAAAAATATAAAAAATTATCGGTTAAAAAAGACGACTGGGAAGGGGATGTTATCCAACACAAATGGCGTTTGCTCCGTATCAGCAGTACTTCGGATTGGGAATTGTATGATGTTTTAGTAGACGAGAAACAGCAAAACAATATCATAGCCAATACTGCTTATGCTCCCGTGGTGGCCGAATTAAAACAAGAATATGAAAACTGGTGGAAACTAGTCGAAGAACGCGCTTCGGAATATACCCGAATAATTATAGGAAGCCCCAAAGAACCGGAATCTGTACTGCATGCACACGATTTTCACGGAACTGTGATTTGGCATCAAGGCGATGTCGAAAAAGGAAGCGCTGGAAGTGGTTTTATCGCGGTAGAATTTGATAAAAAAGGCACTTATCATTTTGATTTACGCCGTTGGCCAAAAGAGATTGAAAAAGAAACGACTTTAACGTCTGCTGGTTCTGGAAAAGCATTGAAAATTGCTAGTGCCCGAATTAAAATTTGGAACGGGGACACCGTGTATGTAGACGAAAAGAAAATCGCCAATCCTAATCTAGATGGTGTCAATTTTACGATTAAAAATATACCAAAGGGTCCTGCTTTTATTCAAACTTGGTTTTACAATTCAGCGGGCGAAATTGAAGGGGCTGTGTATTATAATTATGTTCATTTTGATAAAATTAAAAAGAGTAAAAAGTAAAAACACAACCATTTTTTCATTGCCGAATCCCATCAAAAAAGTGTTTTTAGTGGAAATCTTTTAGCCCGTTATTTCTAGCTAAGTCTCATTTGTTTGCTGTGGCAATCGCCTGTAGGTACTATAATCAATCATGTTTTATATAGTATGAATCATGATTTATACTATACCCTAGACCAATTGTCTATTTTTGGAAATGCGAATAGCTTTTTTAGCAGCGCAATCTGAATTTTAATAGGGTAGGATATGATAAACAATTTACGTTGGAGCGTTTTTATGCTTTCTTTTTTGATAGTGAGCGGACAGTCAAAAAAGGTAGAAACAGCCATTCATAATAAACAACCCAACATCATTTTTTTAATGACCGATGACCAGCGTTGGGATAATATGGGTTGCTATGGTCGACCTGAATTCAATACACCCAATATAGACAAATTAGCGGCTCAGGGTGTTACTTTTGATAAGGCCTACTATGCCGTGGCGATTTGTATGCCCAGTCGGGTAACCATGCTAACGGGGCGCCACTTGTCCAGTCATAAAGTGGGTTTTGTAGCTCCCGAAGATTATACGCTGTCCCAAGCTGATTTTGCGAAAAGTTATCCTGCGATTCTTAAAAAAGCAGGTTATAGAACGGGTTTTATTGGCAAAGTAGGCTTTACCGTAACACCCGAAGCGACTCGACCAAGTACTCCAAAAGAACAGTTCTACGAAGAAAACATGAAGGTTGTCTTTGATTATTTTGCAGGCAGCGAAACCTACGATCGAAAAGACTTTGTTATTTGGCCCAAAGAAGACCAAGTATTACATGAAATTTATAAAGAAGAACGAATCAACTCAGGCAGAACCTTACGAACAGGGGAGGCGATGCTACATTTTATCGAAACCCAGCCCAAAGAACAGCCTTTTTGTTTGTCTGTGAGTTTTTATGCCGTGAAGCACGACAACAACAAGGACATGTACATGCCGCATTTTGAGCAATTTAAAGACAAAGAATTTTCAGTTCCCGGCAATTGGGTTGAAGGTGCGAATGATAAATTGCCAAAAGTAGTAAAAGAAAATGCCCGTGGCGTAAAATTACATGCCGCGCGTTCCTCGACACCCGAATTGTACCAACGCTTGGTGCGTCGTTTTGCCACCCAAGGCTACAGCGTGGACCAACAAGTAGGTTTGTTAGTTGAAATGCTGAAAGAAAAAGGATTGCTAGAAAATACCATCATTATTTACACCAGTGATAACGGACGTTTTCAAGGCTCCCACGGTTTGTTCGATAAATGTATTTTATACGAAGAGTCGGTAAAAGCGCCTTTGATTGTGTATGACGGACGGATTCCAGCAGCCAAAAGACAACGACGCGAAGACGCACTTATTTCCTCTGTAGATATGGCGCCTACCATTGTTTCGCTAGCGGGTTTGTCAATCCCATCGAGTATGCAAGGTCAGGATTTTAGCAAAGTTTTGAATCAAACCCAAGACAAATCCAAATGGCGTGATGCCGTTTTTATGGAAGACTTATTTCTGGCAGATATGTTTGGTTCGAGATATAAAGAAAACGTGGACGAAATCAATAAAAATCTAATTGATGCCAATAAATCCTACCGTAGCCGTGGTATTAGAACCGCGCGTTGGAAGTACATTGTGTATTATGAGCATACGCCAAAAATTGAAGAGTTATACGATGTGGACAACGATCCTTTAGAACAAAATAATCTTGTTAATGATTCGAAACACAGTACTATTTTGAAAAAACTTCGAAAACAAACCGAAGAATTGTACCAAACGGCAGTGCAACGAAATTAAAAAGCAAAGTATTGCTAGTGTACCAACCAAAATCTTTAAGACCAAAAATGAAAAAGAACCTCCCTATTTTCAGTTTAAGCCTATTCCTATTGGTGATTTTAACGGCAACAGGACAAAATAGATACCCATTTGCATTTGAAAAAAACGCTAATGGGGTCAATATCCAAAAAGACAAAGAAACCATTCAAATCGAAATCGTGAATGCGTCTATTATCCACGTCAAAAAAACATTGACAGGAACCAAGCCTTCCGTGATTCCGGATTATGTGACCATTTTAAAACCGCAAAAAGTAAGTTGGAATTTAAAACAAAACAAAGACCAACTCTTGATAAGCACGGCAAATTTAAAAGTAGTTGTGGATAAAGCGGGAAACATTGGATATGAAACGAAAGACAATAAAAAATTAGTAGGTGAAACCCAAGAGGTCACTTATATAAAACCCAATAATGACAAAGGCAATGCCGTGTCACAATCGTTTACCGTAGGCGATGAAGCCTTGTACGGTTTGGGACAATTTCAAAGCGGCATTATGAATTGGAAAAATGTTCCAATGCGTTTGCAACAATACAATCAGGAAATTGCCATTCCGTTTTTGATTTCGACCAAAGGCTATGGTATTTACTGGCACAACTACAGTTTGACCGATTTTAACGAACCGCAAAACGAAATTCAATTTGCCAATACAGGCGATTTTAAAAATACAGCCAGCACTAAAGAGGCGGTGGCAACAGGGGAAAAAGAAAATGTAGCCGCTTATATTTCTAAAGAAAATTTAGATAAAAACATTCGCGAGACCACTTTCACTCCTAAAAAATCGGGAGAATATACTTTTTTAGCGCTAAGCGATAACAACGGACGCATGCGTGGCGAAATCAAGGTGACTGTGGACGGAGAGGATATCATCAATTATTCTACCATTTGGATGCCAAGAAGGTATTCGGGTAAAAAATACTTGCAAGCGGGCAAAACGTATGAAATCGTATTTCAAAATACAGGAGCTAAAATCCCAGGTAAATTATTTTATAACGAACCTGATTTCAACAAAACCGTTTTTAGCAGTACCAAAGGAAGCACGATTGATTATTATTTGATTCAAGGAGCAAATCCGGGCGAGGTGATTGCAAACTACCAAGATTTGACTGGAAAAGCACCTATGTTTGCTAAAAGCACTTATGGTTTTTGGCAATGTCGTGAGCGATATCACAATCAAGCCGAGTTATTAGAAAATGCACGCGAAATGAGAAAACGTCAAATTCCTTTTGACAACATTGTACAAGACTGGTTTTATTGGCCAGAAAAAACCAAAGGTCCCGAATGGGATAGAGCTAAATATCCAGATGCAAAAGCGATGGTGGACGAATTGAAAGCGATGAATCTGAATTTGATGGTTTCGGTTTGGCCTGAGGTCAAAAACGCAGCTTTGGAAAAAAAATACAATTTGACCAAAATTGAAGGCAGCAACAATGTGGACATTTATGACAAAGGAGTGAGCGAGCGTTTTTATCGCATGATTAATGATTCGATGTTCAAATTGGGCGTAAAATCGATTTGGTTAGACGGAACCGAACCAGAAGGGGTTAACAATACAAAAGTGAAAACGGCAGTGGGTTCATATGAAGAAGTGCAAAATCCGTATTCGCTGGAAGTAACCCGAGCCATGTATGAAGGCAGAAGAGCCGATTATCCTAAGGAGCGTGTTTTCAATTTAACGCGTTCGGCTTATTCAGGGCAGCAGCGTTACGGTGTGGCTTCTTGGTCGGGCGATGTGGAAGCCTCTTGGAGACAATTCTCAGAACAAATTGCCGCTGGTCTGAATTTTACGATGGCAGGTGTACCTTATTGGACACACGATATTGGGGGATTCTTTAGAGATTCAAAATCGATAAATCCTGAGTTTGACAGCCAGTACACCAATCCAGAATACATTGAGTTGTTGACACGTTGGTTTCAGTTTGGCACTTTTAGTCCCATTTTCCGAATTCATGGGTATGTGTCCGAAACCGAAATTTGGAGATACAACCAAGCCTTTGAAAGTACTGCTCGTAAATTTATTGATTTGCGCTACCAATTAATACCGTACATCTATTCGCAAGCTTGGCAAATTACCAATAACAGCCGCCAATTGATGAGTCCGTTAGCCTATCAATACCCGAATGATAAAAACACTTGGGGAATAAAAGACCAATTGTTTTTTGGCGAATCGATTATGGTAGGTTTTGTTACCCAATACCAACAACGTGAAAAGGACATGTATTTCCCTGAAGGAGACTGGTACAACTATTGGACAAACGAAAAAATGCAAGGTGGTAAAACCATTAAAGTTAAAGCGGAACTGAATGAAATTCCGATGTTTGTGAAAGCAGGAACAATCTTGCCTTTAGGCCCAAAAGTGCAATATGCTACTCAAAAAACAACGGAGCCCTTGCAAATTAAAGTTTACCCAGGAAAAGACGCGCAGTTTGTATTGTATTTGGATGATAATGAGTCCTATGAATATGAAAAAGGGAAATATTCGGAAATTGTTTTTACTTATTCAGAAGCTAAAAAAGAATTAAATATTAAAAACGGTCAAGGAAATTTCATTGATTTTAAACAAAAACCAATGGACTTCGTAGTGGAATTAGTTGGTAAAGGAAAAACGGAAAAAGTAGTTTTTACCGGTAAGGAATCTAAAATTAATTTGAAATAATTTTAGTTTGATGAGGTACAAGCCAAGAAACTGTTTTTATTTATTGTAACATCCGTTATAAGTCAAGAAAAAGAAACAATTGGGGGCAAAAAAAAACGACAAAAAGAAGGCATTGTTTCTTTGTATCGATGATTTAAGTCACCCATGTAGAAAAGAAATGGAAGCTAAACTGAAAAAACATTCCATCTCAAATGCTAATTAAAAAAATGAAAAATAAATTCCTAAATAGTCGCTTGGTAGTAATCTTTGTAATGCTATTACAAGGATTGCTTTTGCAGGCACAAGGGGCGAAAGTAATTCAAGGAGTTACTCCAAAAATAATAAAGAAAACGGCGCAAGCTACAACCACTGACTGGCCCGTTTTGACGACCTATGATGCGCATCATTTGGCAAAAATATCGATGCCAATTGGCGGAATAGGAACTGGAACTGTATCCCTAGGAGGACGTGGTAATTTGCAAGATTGGGAAATTATGAATACTGCTGCCAAAGGCTATATTCCAACGAGTGAAAAATTGAGGTACATCGGTCCTTTTTTTGCATTGTTTACCCAAACTGCCGATGGTAAAAAAGATAGCCGAGTACTCGAAGGTCCCTTGGATTATTCGCTTTATGAAGGTGCTTTTGGAAGTACAGCAGTGAATCATGGTTTTCCTCGCTTTGAAACCTGTACTTTTAAGGCAGCCTATCCTTTTGGACAAGTGTTGCTCTCGGATAAAAAAGTGCCACTTACTGTTCGTATTAAAGCATTCAATCCCTTCATTCCTGGGGATGCCAAGGCAAGCGGAATACCTATTGCAGTCATTACCTACGAGTTAACGAATACAACTGATAAAGCTGTTTTTGCCTCCGTTTGTGCGAACATGCCCAATTTTATTGGAGAAGATGGTTCGGTACGGGAACCTATTGGAAGAGGAAGTGCTTTAATTCCTGTCGGAGCCAAAAAAAATAAAAATGTTTTCAGAAATGGAAAAAACGCTCAAGGTATTTTTATGAGTTCGGATGGGGTAGATAAGAATGCGGTAGCATGGGGAACCATGGCACTATCTACTTCCAGCAACGAAAAGGTTAGCTACCGTACCTCTTGGAGTGAAGAAGTTTGGGGGAATTCCCGCCTTGATTTTTGGGATGATTATAGCACTGATGGTCGTTTAGAAAATCGAGAACACAATGGAGAAGACCGACCGATGGCATCGATGGCGGTTGAGGTATCGGTTCCTGCCAATAGTACTCGTGAAGTTAGCTTTTACATTAGCTGGCATTTTCCTAATCGGGAAACTTGGACACCTGCAGAGGATGGATTAAGTGATATGTTAACCAATTATTACAGCACCCAGTACAAGGATGCTTGGGATGTAGTTGAAAAAACAATGCCACAAGTCCCCAATCTGGAATCTAAAACAAAAGAATTTGTAACTGCTTTTGTGAATAGCGATTTGCCAAATGTAGTAAAAGAAGCCGCCTTGAATAATACCTCTACGCTTCGAACCCAAACCTGTTTCCGTACTGCGGATGGGAATTTCTACGGATGGGAAGGTACGAGCGACACCAAGGGAGTTTGCCATGGAAACTGTACCCATGTATGGAATTACGACCAAGCCACCCCTTTTTTGTTTGGAGAGCTAGCGCGTTCGATGCGTGAGATTGAATTTGCGCATGCTACCGATGACAAAGGGATGATGAGTTTTCGAGTGAATTTGCCCTTAGAACGTGCGAACGAATTTGGCAGACCCGCAGCCGATGGGCAATTAGGTGCTATTATGAAAATGTATCGCGATTGGCAACTGAGTGGTGATAACGAATTACTCAAAAAGCTGTGGCCAAAGGTGAAAAAAACCATGGAATTCTGCTGGATAAAAGGAGGATGGGACGCTAATAAGGACGGCGTGATGGATGGTTGTCAGCACAATACCATGGATGTACAGTATTTTGGCCCCAATCCTCAAATGGGAATTTGGTATTTGGGAGCGCTTCGAGCTGCTGAAAAAATGGCAACCTTTTCGGGGGATAAGCAATTTGCTAAAACCTGTAACAGTCTTTTTGAAAAAGGAAGCCAATGGATGGATAAAAATCTTTTTAACGGCGAATATTACATTCACATTATCCAACCTCCCAAAAGTCGCGAAGAAATTGCGGCTCCTTTACTGAAAGGTTTAGAATCCAAAGATTTAGAAAATCCTGCGTATCAATTGGGAAAAGGCTGTTTGGTGGATCAATTGGTGGGACAGTTCATGGCTCATATTTGTGATTTAGGCTATTTAACCAAAGAGGAGCATGTAAAAACAGCCTTAAACAGCATTATGAAATACAACTTGAGAGACGATAGCAGCTCTGGTTTTAACAATATGCGTTCGTATGTGTTGGGGGACGAAAAATCATTGGTCATGGCAAGCTATCCAGGAGAGAGACCCTTGTTTCCTTTTCCTTATTTTACTGAGGCAATGACAGGATTTGAATACACCGCTTCGATAGGCATGATGTATGAAGGTCAAACAGAACAAGGTTTATCGAATATCAAAAACATCAGAGACCGATACGATGGTTTAAAACGTAATCCTTTTAACGAAGCAGAATGCGGAAACAATTA
This sequence comes from Flavobacterium fluviatile, assembly GCF_010645065.1. Classification (GTDB taxonomy): domain Bacteria; phylum Bacteroidota; class Bacteroidia; order Flavobacteriales; family Flavobacteriaceae; genus Flavobacterium; species Flavobacterium fluviatile. The sequence goes on from NZ_JAADZW010000015.1 coordinate 69,624, forward strand.
TGCCCGTGCCATGGCGAGTTGGGGAGCTGTGATTGCGCTTTCTGGATTTAATTATTCGGCAGTAGAAAAATCCATTGCGTTTACAGCGACTCCAGGAACTTACTTTTGGTCGAATGGAAGTGCTTGGGGCGTTTGCAAAATTGATAAGGAAAGCGTGGAGTTATCGGTACAAGAAGGGGCACTTGAGTTAAAAAGGTTTTCTTTAAAAGATTCTAATGCGATTAAGTTTAAAGAAACTCTAAAAATTAAGGCAGAAGAAACGGTAGTTTTAAATCTGAGATAAAATAAAATAATAAATGAAAGCAATAGCAAGATTATTTATAGTTGGATTATTAGTTATTGGTAATGCTATAAATGCCAGAGAAATCAAAATCAAATCCTTACAAGAGTTGGCCAAATATGCTAAGGAAAGTGGTAATACCATTAGTATGCAGCCGGGCGTGTATCGTCTGACCGACTATTTGACTACCGATGTTATTACCGATCGTCGTAATCGAAAAGAATATCAGTATATCACTTTTAGCGGAAGTAACAATGTTTTTCATTTAAAAGGAGTTGAAATTGAACTGGATACAAAGATTCGAACAGCTTTAAAACCACCAATTCATTCCGATGAGTTTTTGATTACGGGTTCCAATAATACTTTTGAGGAACTTAGCATCCGATGTATTGGCAATGGAATTTCTCCAGGCGGAACAGTGCTTCAGGTAGCGGGCGAAGCGAATATTCTGAAAAACATCAGTTTGTATGTAGCAGGCTCGTATCCGTATGGCTATGGCGATTTATTTGGCAAAGGCGGTCAGAAAGAAACGACCATTAAACACCAAAAACACAGCGGGCTGTTGGTCACCGGAAATAGTACCAAACTCTACGGCTGCAAAGTGATTAGCCGTTCTTTTGGGCATTGCTTTTTTATTCAAAAAAATCCCAAGAATGTGTATTTCGAAGACTGTTATGCCGAAGGTGAAGTGCGTACTACCGATGCTATATTGGCAGAAACATCCGGCCCTGCTTTTGATGTGAAATTCAAAACTTGGACACAAAACCGCGAGGGCGAATATATTGTAACTCCGGGTTATATGAAATCGCTTTGCGAAGATGGTTTTCGAACTTATGGGAAATGTGAAAATATAGCCTTTAAGAATTGTACGGCCAAAAATACCCGAGGCGGTTTTGAACTTCGGTTTAATCAGGCGAATTTGGAAAATTGCACCACTACTGGCACAGAACGTGCGTATTGGATTGGAGACCAAACGGTAATGCGCAATTGCAAAGGAGATGCTAACTACGGGCCGCTGTTGTTTGTAGAGGGTAATAATGTGGAGGTGGAATTAAGCCTAGTACCTACCGAATCAGACAGAAAGGTACACTCTTTAATGACGGTTTTTGGAGAAAGTAACAATATTATCCTGAAAGCAGATGGAAAGAAAAGAAAGCAAGAACTTCCTATTTTAGTGGGATTTACTCCTCCAATGCACGGTGAGTCGATGTCTCCTTATAGTGAAGAAAAAGTAGTTAATCTTCGTTTAAAAAATGAAACCGGCATGCCAATTTCTATTGGAGCGATGGCAAAAAATTGTCGTATCGAAACCAATGGAAAAATAAGCGAAAATAAAGGCGATAACAATCAAATTATAACAAAATAAATACCTTTCTAAAATTTAAATTATACTAAAAACATAAAAATATGATGAAGCGACAAATACTATTGATTTTTACCCTACTATGCTGTTGTTATTGTAGTCAGGCAGCCGAAATAAAAATTAGCTCTTTAAAAGAATTAGCAAAATACGCATCCGAAAGTGGGAATACCATAACCATGAAACCCGGCGTTTATTCGATGCAAGAATACCTCACTGCTGATGTGATCAAAAATACTATACCCGATAAAGTTGGAAGGTATGCGATGATTCATTTTAGCGGAAGCGACAATATTTTTAACCTAACAGGGGTAACCATTGAGATTAATACCAAATTGCTGGGTGTTTTTAAAGCCCGAGTGAGTGAGTTGTATCTATCGGGAAAAAATGTGCATATCAAAGGATTAACCGTGACTGATTTAGGGAATTTTGCGACTTCAAAAGGAGGGCATACGTTTACGGTGGCTGGTGATAATGCCAAAATTGAAAAAGTGACACTAAATGTGAATGGTTCTTCGCCTTATGGTTATGGCGATTTATTAGGAAAAGGCGATGCTAATTTAGCTCCGCTACAAAAACATAGTGGAATGTGTATTGAAGGTACTAACGATACCATTGTGGACTGTGCTATTTATTCGAAAGCCTTTGGTCACCTCTTTTTTATACAAGGAGGGCGCAACGTGTATTTTGAGAATTGTTATGCCGAAGGGATGACAAGAACCACAGACGAAATGCTGGCGGAAACTTCAGGATTGGCGCACAAAGTAGGTTTTGCTTCTGTTTATAAAAATTATGAAGGCAAGAAAGTCATAACACCGGGATATACCAAGTCATTAAATGAATGTGGTTTTCGTATGTACGGCAAAGGCGGCGTGGACGGGAGAACAACAGGAGCGGTTACGGCTGTAAATTGTAAGGCAAAAAATACCCGTATTGGTTTTGCTTTCGGGAAAGTAACCGATGCTGTTTTAATCAAAAATTGTGAAGCTTTGGGTTGCGAAGTGGGGTATAATATTACAGGTGTGAAAGTTGAAAATAGTCGAGGGGATATGGTCAATGGACCGTTGTTGTACGTGACCAAAGGTGAAGTTTCGGATGTAGAACTAACCTTGACTTCGAATGATTCTAAAACTACAGTTCATGCCTTGGCGTGCATTTCAGGAGACAATCATAAAGTAACGCTTAAAAAAGAGGGAGATTTGAGCAAAGGGAAAATTCTTCCGATAAAAATTGGAGCCACTACGCCACCCGCGAATAACGGTTTTTCGCCATTAGGAACTGCGCCTACTTCGGGAATTGTGTTGACGAACTTAACAAGTATGCCAGTCGAATTGAATTCGTTTTCCTCTTCTTGTAAAATTAGCACCAATGGAGAGGTGAAGGATAACGGGAAAAACAATCAAATCGTGAAAATAAAGTAACGACTTTAATTCAAATCGAATAAAAAAAATGATTAATAATCTAAAAAAAGCAATCATAGGTTGCAGTTTGGGGTTGCTATTAGGATGGAATTCTTTTGCTCAAAAAGTAAAAGTCTATCCTGCTCCTTCAGGAATTGAATTGTCCAAAGCCTATGTTGTAAAGGTAGAAGGGCAAACGGTGCCGGTCTATCAAACCAAAATTCCGCCTTCAGAACCCATTCCGAGGTTAAAACCTATAGGAACTTTTGGGTTGGCCTCGGTGGCTTCATTTGATATGAATGCGTCGGCTAGCGTTTCGGTTACGATTCCTGATAAAGTGCAATCAGTTAAAATTTTACCCACTTCGTACGGAATTGTACCTACTATTAAAGGCAATACCATTCAGTTCCAAGTAAAAAATCCTGGGCATATCACGGTGGAAATTAATGGGCAATGGCACGAGTCTTTGCATATTTTGGTGAATCCATTCGAAAAAAATATACCAAATCCGAAAGACCCGAATGTTATTTATTTTGGACCAGGTATTCATGAGGTCACTAACATTACGGTTGGCGATGGTCAAACCATTTACCTGGCGGGTGGTGCCTATTTGCGTTGTGGTACGCTTGAAAATGAGGAAGAAGTTGAAATTCGAGGAGCTAAAAGAAAACCGCCTACGTTTATTTTAAGAGGGAAAAATGTGAGCATTCGCGGAAGAGGTATTATTGATCAAAGCATGGTGCCTAAGAAGATTCGTCGTTATACCATTTTGGCACAAAATGCACAAAACGTAACCATCGAAGGGGTCACTATTTTTGACCCAAGTCATTGGACGATACCGATTCAGAGTTGTGATAAGGTGCATGTGGAGAACATCAAAATCATTGGATGGCGCGGTAATGCCGATGGCGTGGATATTACCAGTAGCCGAGAGGTGTTGGTCGAAAATTGTTTTATGCGAACCTTTGATGATGCGGTGGTGATTAAGTCTTTTGGTGGTTTTGGCGAAGTGAAAAATGTGCATACCCGCAAATGTGTGGTTTGGAACGAATTGGCACATGCTTTAAGCATTGGTGCTGAGGTGCACGAAAACATCAGTAAGGTGCTTTTTGAAGACTGTGATGTGATTCACGATGTGGGTAGGGAAACGGCTTTGAGAGTCTATCATTGCGATGATGCGGTAATTAGCGATGTGGTTTTTGATAACATCCGAATCGAAGAAGCCCGCCGATTAATTTCGTGCTGGATAGGAAAAACGAGATGGACAGAAACCGAAGAAAGAGGACATATTAAAAATGTAACTTTCAAAAATATTACGGCCACTTCGGCGCCTATTGACCCAACCTTGACTAGATTTCAAGATGGCACCGACTGGAAACCCTACATTATAAAAGACCATGCCAGTATGGAATTGGTGGGATATGATGCCGAGCATTTGGTAGAAGGAATTCGATTTGAAAATGTACTACTCGATGGTAAAAAGGTTCAGGCTAAAAATGTTACGATGAACGAGTTTGTAAAGGATGTTCAATTTAAATAAATGAAAAATAAAGAAATGAATAAACAAATATATGTTGCATTTACGTTGTTGGTATTGCTTTTTTCAAGCCCTGCACAATCGGCAAATACAACTAACAAAGTTATAGAGGTAAGCAGCCTTTCGGAGTTCAGAAGCTATTTGGATAAGGACAACGTAAAGGTCAAAATGAAAGCCGGAAATTACCAAATTGATACGGCGCTAAAAAACCGATTTATAGAAATCACGGGCCACAATTCTTATTATGATTTAAGAGGAGTGCGATTTATGGTAGATTCGAAATTGTTTAGCCGCAACGATTTGACTAAAAGCAACGATGGAAACAGCATGTATTGTGCTATCGAAATTTCGGGTAAAGACGTAACATTCGAAGGCTTGTATATTGAGACCTATGGCGATACACCGGGCAGACAAAGCAAGAACAAAATTTTTAACCTTGTAGGGGAAAATGTCACCTTGAAAGATGTGGAAGTGCGAACTACAGGCTCAAGCCCTTGGGGTTTTGGGTATTTATACGGTCTAGGCGGAAATGATGTGCGTAAAATGAACGGCATCCGAATAGGCTATCCTGCCAAAAATGTAAAAGTACTGGGTTGTCAGGTACACATGCGAGCGATGGGACACGCTATTTTCTTGCAAGGAGCCGAAAATACTTTGATAGAAAACTGTCAGGTGGATGGTTTGTTGCGTACCACTGATGCGATTCTTGCTGAGACTTCGGGTTATGCTTTTGATAAAAAGTTTTATGCGGGCAAAAACAATTATATCGAGGGGACAATTGTAGGCGAAGACGGTAAAATTTTACCAGGAGAAATCATTTCATTAAGCGAAGATGGCATTCGAATGTACCCTGATTATGAGGGACACCCAACTAAAAATACAACAGTAAAAAATTGCAAGGTAACCCAAATGCGAAGAGGAATTTGTACGGGATTGAGCACTTCGGGAGACCAGGTAATCGACTGTGAAGTGCGCGATTGCGTGGCTACAGGTTACAATATAGGAAACGAAGATAAAGTGATTAATTGCAGCGCCGATGCCAAATATGGGGAAGCTTTTTGTATTCCTTATACGAATGCCAAAAATGCGCAGGTGGAAATCAAAATTTTAGATAGCAGAAATGGAAGAGCGAACAATTTGCTAGCCAAAATCAATGGGACAGGGCATAAGGTGGTTATTTCAACCGCTAATCCCGAATGGATTCCAGATGCCATGGCAATTAAACTATCGGTTTGGGAAGGTTATGGCAATTTTGATGAAAAAGCGACTATGCATGCAACTAATATTAGTTTAGACAATAAAACGATGACAAAAGTAATCACTTATAAGGGGACAAAGAACGCCGAAATAAAGAGTGCAGGAGGAGTGCGTGAAGCAACGGATTCGGAGAATGCAATCAACGAAAGCAACCGAACCAAGAGATAAGAATTTCGAAAATAAAGCGATTAGATATGAAATGAGCATGACTCAAAATTTGGTCGCAAACACTAATGATGATATGCGAATTACATATGACCGATAAAAAAACAATAAATAGTAACATATGAAAAAAATACTACTACTAGCATTTTTGTTGGCGCAAGTTGCAACGGCTGTGGCGCAAAATGTGGTTGTGAATGCGAAAGAAAAAGGAGAAAAATTCGAACATTTTTGGAGCAAAGGCGTAGGAGCTGGGCGTGCCAATGAAGGCCTGCGTGCGGGTTGGTTGGAACAATTGGAAAAAGTACAACAAGACTGCGGATTTGAATTTGTACGTTTTCACGGCATCTTCCACGATGATATGTTTCCTGTTTTTGAAAAGGACGGAAAATATTCGTATAACTGGCAATACATCGACGAATTGTTTGATAGAATGCTGGATTTGAAAGTAAAACCTTTTGTAGAATTGGCTTTTTTTCCAACCCCATTGGCTGCCAAAAACAGCAAAACCCAATTCTGGTGGAAAGCCAACATTACACCTGATGAAGCTAAATTTGGTGAATGGCATAATTTGGTAAAAGCTTTTACCCAACATTGTGTGGACCGTTACGGAATTGATGAGGTACTAACTTGGTATTTTGAGGTGTGGAACGAACCGAACTTACATTATGGTTTTTTTGATGGCACCAAATCGCAATATTTTGAGTTGTACAAACAATCGGTTTTAGCGGTTCGTTCGGTGGACAAACGCTTAAAAGTAGGAGGACCTTCAAGTAGTAATTTTGTGGCAGATGGTCGCTATGACGGAGAAGTTGAAAATCGTGATGGAAATCTGGTGACATTTACCGCAGAAAATATCAATAATTTGCAATGGAAAGGTTCTTGGATCGAAGACTTTTTGAAATACTGCGAAAAAGAAAAATTACCAGTTGATTTTGTTTCGACCCATCCGTATCCAACCGATTATCCTTTTAATCCTACTACTGGAAAAGGAAAAGACTTTTCTCGTTATGTGAATTCGACTAAGGATGATATCGAATGGCTGAATAAAGTCATCAAGAAAAGTGCTTATCCCAAAGCCGAAATTCATTTGACCGAATGGAACACCAGCCCCAATAGTCGTGATGCGATGCACGATTTCTTACCTCCAGCAGCCTATATTGCTAAGGTGAATTTGGATTGTATCGGATTGGCCAATTCGTTAATGTACTGGACTTTTACCGATATTTTTGAAGAAAAAGGCGGTGGAGAAAGCATTTTTCACGGTGGATTTGGAATGATTAATTACCAAGGATTGGTAAAACCATCGTATCACGCGTACAGAATGTTACACCAGTTGGGTGACGAAAAATTATTCAAAAGCGACTATTTGTTTGTCAGCCGTAAATCAGCTAACGGAAAAGTGGTGGCTTTGGCCTATAATTATCCAGAAGACCATTACAAAGCCGTTCCGGCAAGTATTAAAAAAATCGAAAAATACGAGCAAGGGAAAACGCGACAATTAAAAATGGAGCTGACAAACTTGAAACCAGGAACGCAATTCAAACTGGAAACACTAGACAAAGAGCACGGAAATATTTACAATTATTGGGAGCAAATGGGCAAACCAGAACCTCCAACACGTGAACAAATTAAAGTAATGAAGCAAATGGCCGAAAATTTAAAAACGGAATTCCTCACAGTAGGTAATAACGGTACGTTTACATTAAATCGCGAAATGAGTCCGTGGAGTATGCTGTTGATAGAGCAGGTTAATTAAGTGTAAAATAAAATTTTTAATATGCAAAATCTGCAAAATCTGCGTGAAAAAAATCAGCACGCAGATTTAGATATATTTACACAGATTTTTAAATGAAATATTGACGAACACATTTTTAAAAAAAGGTTAGATAGAATGAATTAAGTATGATAATTATTTTTAAATATTTTTTAAATCTTTAAGATCTGCGTGAAAAAAAGATTAGGCGATCAATGTTTTTTAAATAATCATTTTAAAAGAAAATCAACGATTTAAAAATAGGAATCCCAGTAACTACCTATCAGAGTTCTATATAACAATGAAAAAAAATAAAAAAATAAGTGTTTTCGGTTTTTGTGTGGTTTGCTTCGTTTTGTTTGCGATGAGTTTTTCTACTGCTGTATGGTCGCAGCATCCGCCCAAAAAATACAGAAATATAGCAATGACAGCAGGCTCTATCGCGGTTCCTTATGAAAGAACCTTGGAGTGGACAAACACCTCTGCCTTTGCACAGGAAATGTACAAAGCGATTGCCGACAAGAAGATTACAGCTAAAATGATGGTGACCAAAGAAGCGGCGCCTCGTATTTTACTCGCTCGATTACTGTTGAAACAAAATATTGCCGAAGTAAACCAAACCATACAAAAATTGATGGTGTGGGGCAATTGCGGCTCTTCGTGGGCATTGAATCCCAAAGGGGACTATGATTTTCCCTTAACAATACTAACTACAATTCTTTGGAAATTTGGCGACCAACCCGATATTTTGTATCCCGAAACAAAAAATTATTTACAGAACGTCCTTTTGTCTGAAGATGGCGGTAAATTTTGTTACACCGCACCCAAAACACTGGGGCTGCACGTAGAAACTGAAAACCATATGCTCATGACAGGAGGGTCAAGATATCTCAAGAATCGATGGATTGCTCAACATGGGAACAGGGATGACTATTATGATAACGTGCAAAACGGACTTGAAGAAAAACTCCTCTCTCTTTTGGGAGAAATGAAGCAAAACGGCTTGTACGAATTCAATTCTATTCCTTATTTAGGATTTACCATTACGGCGCTTTTAAATTTGGAGGCCTTTGCCTCAGAGAAAGTGCGCAGCGAAGCACGAAATGTGTTGGATTATATTAATTTTAGTTATGCGCTTAGCAGTTACCAATTAAAACATTATCCGCCCATGCGTAGGCGATACGATAAGGCGGGTATACAAGAGTTGAGCGTCGATTACAACACCGCTTTTATGAAATCGTGGCTCGGCTATTTAAAAGGAGTAACGTTTGATACTACGATGGGAATCGGAAAGGAGCATGCTGCCTTTGGTGCTTGTATGCCTTACCGTCCTGCCGATCGAGTAGTTCAATTGCTTTTTGACAAAGTTGACGGTTACTTTGTACGTCAAGGCCACGGACCAAAAGCATCACCCGAAATAAGCGGTGCGGGCAAACATTTTTTAATTAGTTCAGGCGGTGTCAATAGAGGAAAAAAATCGGAAATAGTTGCCAGACCTATTTGTTTGTTTTTGGATGATAAGGCCAAAAATATTTCCGAAATAATACATCTTGCTGGACCTGGAACAGATTTTATGGAGTGGAACAATACGGGAGTGTATGAAAACTTTGCTTGTGCAGCGGGGCCTGTTTTAATTCCTACTGGGATGACTGCTGTTGCCAAGGAAGGAAACTGGGCGGTATATGCAGCGTCCAAAAACGTGACGGTCATGGTGTATTCTACCCAAAAATTAGGACTAATGGCAGTTTTTGAAGACGTAGCACCACTGGTTGTTTTTAACGAAGTTGTACTAGCTAATGCCAATCCTAACGTTCTTCTTACCTCATTTACATTCCCCAATGGAAGCAAACTTAACTATGATGTTTTGGCTAAAAAAGACCAATGGGTAATGGTTGCTCAAAACGGAAAAGCTTTAGACCGAGACTTTGATTCTTGGCCCTTGATTGATGGGGAATTGTAGCCATTACATTTAGTTTTAAGAACAGTCTTATTTTTAAGAAACGGGGGCAAATCGTCAAACTAGTTCGTACTAGTAAGCTTTCGGTTTACTTTTTATTCCATTTGAATTTAAAGTTATAGTAGTTGCATCATATTTTATATTGAAATCTGCTGTTCCAATGTATTTTTACATACCAAAATTGTTGTAACCAAAAAATACATGAAAAAAATTGTAACTAACCTAATTTGTTCAGGGTCAAAAAGACACTTCTTCTTACTGCTGTTTTTCGTTTCTTTTTGTTCGAATATACACTCGCAAATCGTGGTGAACTCTTTAATAGAATTACTGCCTTATTTAGAGAAAAGTAATGTAAAGGTCAAGCTCAAACCGGGCATTTATACCATCACTGCCAAAGACATTCAAAAAGGAAATTTTCCCGCAACTTCTGGCGAAAAAAACATTGCAAATGTGTTGTTTTTATTTTCAGGAAATAACAGTGAATACGATTTTACAAAAGTAACGGTTAATGTCAAAACCGAAGTGTTAAATGCTTTTACTACCCCAAAAGGAGAATTGTACGAGGTGCAGGTGATAGGGAATAATAATGTGATTAAAAACCTGAAGCTGGTCGATGACGGTTCGGTACACGACGCGCCTAAACGACGTGCTACAAATATCGTTATGGATGGAAAAAGCAACAGAATCGAAGGCTTTCATATCACCACCCGAGGTTCCTATCCGTATGGCTATGGAGAGGCTTTTGGCAAAGGAGGAAAAAACGTAATCAGCCACAGAAAGCATTCGGCTTTTTTAGTGCGAGGATATAAAAACCACGCTAAGAATGATACCATTATCCATCAATCGTATGGTCATGCCATTTTTATGCAAGCTGCTGATTGGCCTACGATTGAAGGCTGTTATGTACAGGGAGCCATGCGTTCTACCCACGAGATGTGGAAAGAAGAAGGCAAAGGCACCGATGCAGATAGAATTGGATTTGTAACGGCTTTTGGCTATAAATTACCCAAAGGATACATGATGTGTTTGGGCGAAGAAGGGATTCGCGCTTATAATGGAGGCGAAACGATTATTGATGGTGTCGGATACAAACGAGGTACTTCAAATCCTACAGTGCTAAATTGCACGGTGAAAAATATGCGCGCAGGGGTAACTCTCACACATGCCACCGGAAAAAAATATGTTTCAGGCACTACAGCGATTGGCTGCGAAAGAGGATTTTGTATAGGAACAGGTGATATCGTAAATTGTTTTGCCGATACGCAGCACGGACCCGCTCTTGGCGTGGATTACCCTACCGATAAAGGCATGACGGCCGAAATTACTTTGTTGTCTTACGAAGGAAAATCGTATAATGGAAGTGGTCATGCAGCCATCATTATTGGCAGCCATCACAAAATTACCTTTCATAATGCCGTTAAAAATGCCGACCAAAATTTGAAAATAAACATTGGAGGCGACAATAAAACCATTGGAATGTTGGCTAAAGATGAAAATTATGCCGCTTCCAACATTGTAATCGAGAATTTTACCAATTACCCTATAGTATTAGATGATAACAGTAAAAATTGCAGCGGTACTTCGGTTGGAATTGTGGTGGATAACGGGGTTAAAAATAATATTGTGAAAAAATAAAAGTCCGTGATTGCCATAGGGCCAATAGAGCATTTAGCAATTACTTCATTACTTTTTATAAATAAATAGCATACATTATGAAAAATAGACAATGGATAACAATTCTAACTGTTATTATGATGTTACAGGCACCGACTATTTTTGCATCGGTTACCCCAAAAAAGGAAAAGCCTACCAACTTCATTGTAATTTTTACCGATGATTTGGGTTATGGGGATTTAGGATGTTATGGCGCTCAGGGCTATCAAACGCCACATTTGGATGCGATGGCGAAAGAGGGGATGCGTTTTACCGATTTTTCCGTTTCAAGTTCTATTTGCACGCCTTCCAGAGCGGGATTGCTAACGGGGCGCTACGCCAAACGCTGGGGGCATAATGATAATGTGTATTACCCGTACAGTAAGGACGGAATGCCTGCATCTGAAATTACGATTGCCGAAGTGTTAAAACAAAAAGGCTATCAAACGGGTATCGTGGGCAAATGGCATCTGGGACATCAATCCGAATATTTGCCTTTGGCGCAAGGATTTGATATGTATTTCGGAATTCCGTATAGCAATGATATGTGGCAGGCTATTGAGATGCCATTAGCCCAAAACCATTTGTTTAATGATGGTTTAACGCTTCAGGATTATAAAAATGCAAACGCCAAAACCCAATGCCGAAATCAAGTCCCTTTAGTATCGGGTAATGAAGTGATTGAATGGCCTGTTCATCAATCCGAACTCACCCGAAGATATACAGAAAAAGCGCAGGAATTTATTCTTCAAAATAAGGAAAAACCATTCTTTTTGTACCTCGCCCATAGTATGCCGCATGTCCCTTTGTATACCTCTGCTTCATTTGCAGGGAAAACCCAACGCGGATTATTTGGGGATGTATTGGAAGAAATTGATTGGTCTGTAGGTGAAATTTTAAAAACGCTGAAAACACAAGGATTAGACAAAAATACATTGGTCATTTTTACTTCAGATAATGGCCCCTGGTTAGCAAAAAAAGCTAATGCCGGAAGTTCTGGACCACTTCGGGATGGTAAATTCAGTCCTTATGAAGGCGGCTCCCGAGTGCCTTGTATTGTTTGGCAGCCAGGAACAGTGCCCCAAGGCATAGTGTCGAACCAGCAAACAACAACACTTGATTTATTGCCAACTATTGCCAAAATTGCTGGCGCTGCCCTTCCTAAAGATAGGATTATAGATGGCTTGGATATAAGTGCTGTTTTTAAAGGAAAAAATACAAAAAGCATACAGCGTGACTATTTTTTATACCGGGGGGATGCCATTAGAGTTGGGGATTGGAAATATGTGAAAGATAAAAATACCGAGCAACTTTTTAATCTTGCAGTGGATAAAGTAGAATCCAAAAATCGAATGGCTGAATACCCTGATAAAGCGAAAGAGTTAGCCGCCAAATTAAGAAAGGTTCAGGAGGGATTTTTAGATAGGAAGTGAGCGTATTAGTTAATTAAAAACAGAAGAAATCAATGAAAAAAATAGTATCTCATATCCAAATTATCTGCCTTTTATTTTCCGTTTTTTTGCAAGCCAAAGAATATCATGTGGCCAAAACAGGGAATGATTTTAATTCTGGTACAAAAGAGAGTCCCTTTAAAACTATTACTAAAGCGGCCAAGGTAGCGCTAGCGGGTGATGTTATAACGGTTCATCAAGGGGTGTATCGCGAATGGGTGAATCCACTGCACGCAGGAAGGAACAACAACAATCGAATTGTTTACCAAGCTGCCGAAAACGAAGAAGTTTGGATTAAAGGTTCGGAACAAATAAAAACGTGGAAAAAACACAAGGGAACAGTTTGGAAAGTAGTTTTGGATAATGCCTTTTTTGGCGAATTTAACCCCTATCAAGAAGTTTTATTTGGCGATTGGATTACGAAAACCTACGGCAGAAAGCATCATTTAGGAGAAGTGTATGTAAACGGAAAGGCATTGTACGAAATTGATAGTCTTTCCAAAGTATTTACCGAAAAACCTTTAAAACGCGCTGTAGATGCCGAAGGGTCGAAGTACCAATGGTATTGTGAAAGCAATCAGGAAAGCACCACAATTTACGCTAATTTTCGAGGTAAAAATCCAAATGAGGAATTGGTTGAAATAAATGTACGTCCGACTGTATTTTTTCCTAAAAACACAGGAATGGATTACATTACAGTACGCGGTTTCAAAATGTGTCATGCCGCCACACAATGGGCGCCACCAACAGCGGAGCAAGAAGGTTTAATTGGCCCCAATTGGAGCAAAGGCTGGATTATCGAAAACAATTTGATTTCCGATTCCAAATGTTCCGGAATTGTGATTGGAAAAGAAAGAGCATCGGGTCAAAATTTATGGAGTTATGATCAAAAAAAACACGGGACGCAGCGTGAACGTGAAGTGGTTTTTAAAGCATTGCAATTGGGTTGGTCTAAAGAAACAATAGGGTCGCATATTATCCGAAACAATACAATTAAAGATTGTGAGCAAGGCGGAATTATCGGGCACATGGGCTGTGTTTTTAGCGAAATAAGCAACAATCATATCTACAACATCAATGTCAAAAAACAATATGAGGGTTGGGAAATTGCAGGGATAAAATTGCATGCCGCTATTGATGTACTAATCAAAAACAATTTCATACATAATAATCATAGAGGAATTTGGCTCGATTGGCAGGCACAAGGCGCTCGTATTACAGGCAATTTATTGAATGACAATGAAGATCAAGATATTTTTATTGAAGTAAATCATGGTCCTATGATTATTGATAATAATATTTTATTGTCCGAAAGAGGTGTTCTCAATGCTTCACAAGGAACAGCTTTTGTGAACAATTTAATAGCGGGAAACATACAATTACGTCCGGCTTACAATAGATTCACACATTATCATTTTCCGCATTCAACACAAGTATTGGGCATGATGACTATTGTATTGGGCGACGATCGTTTTTATAATAATATTTTTGCTGCGAGTAAGGGTAGTTTACAAAAAGAACAATATTACGGTTTAAATGGGTACAACGATTTTCCCTCAGCAACTTATGAGTGGAAATCTCCTGGTGGAATGGATGCGTATAACAAACAAAAGTTTCCCGTGTTTATAGCTGATAATCTTTATTTGAATAAAGCTTTGCCATCCACTATAGAGACCAATTTTGTTGAAAACAGAAAACTGAATCCCGAATTAAGTTTGGTTAAAGAAAATGATGGCTATTATTTGAATATCACTATTGATGATAGCTTTCAAAAAGTTACAACCCGATTTGTTAATACGGCTTTGCTGGGTGCCGCTTTTCAGTCGGAAACACCTTTTGAAAATCCCGATGCCTCCGAACTTACTATAGATAGGGATTATTTCGGTAGTAAAAGAACTGCTGGCAGCCCCTTTGTTGGTCCATTGGAAAACTTAAAAATTGGGAAGAATAAAGTTAAAGTTTGGCCTTTATAAAAAAGTATTGTTTATTTAAAACTTAAAAATACAACGATAAAAATTTGTAAAAATTTAGGTTTTGATTCGGCCTAAGTGCTCGAAAATGACAAAATTAATTAGCTTAAAAGTTTGTAATTAAAATGAAAAACTATTCTAAAATACCCCACATTATTGCTGTTTTTTTACTGGGGTTGAGTGTGCAATTTGCCAAAGGGCAACAACTCAAACCCAACATTGTTATTATTTATACCGATGATCAGGGTATTGGCGATGTTGGGGCGCTAAATCCCGAAGCAAAATTTAAAACGCCTAATATGGATCGATTGGTAAACGAGGGAGTTGCCTTTATGGACGGCCACAGCAGCGATGCGGTGTGTACCCCCTCACGATATGGTTTGTTAACCGGTCGTTACAGTTGGCGAACGAGTC
Organism: Flavobacterium fluviatile; assembly: GCF_010645065.1. Taxonomy (GTDB): domain Bacteria; phylum Bacteroidota; class Bacteroidia; order Flavobacteriales; family Flavobacteriaceae; genus Flavobacterium; species Flavobacterium fluviatile. Next base: position 84,821 of record NZ_JAADZW010000015.1, read on the forward strand.
TAAAAGAAAATGTGTTGCATGCTGATGGCCCTTGTTTGATTGAAAAAGACAGAATGACCATCGCTTCTTTACTCCGCGAAAATGGTTATGCTACTGCTATGATTGGCAAATGGCACTTGCAAATGGAATTTGTAGGGGATATCAATAAGGGGAATCGTGATTGGTCAAAACCATTTACGGATGGGCCTATTGAAAAAGGCTTTGATTATTTTTTTGGCATTCCGGCTTCCATGAATTACGGAATATTAACTTATTTAGAAAACGATCGCGTGCTGGATCCACCTACTTTATTTACCAAAAAGAAAATGGATATTACCCCGCGCACTTACAGAATGACGCCTCCGTACGAAACAGAAAAGAAAAAAGGCTATGTAGAAGTGGCTCCTTCCTTTAACGATGAATTGGTATTGGAAACCTTGACCAACAAGGCCGTAGCATATGTTGGCAGTGCTTCAAAAAAAGATAAACCCTTCTTTTTGTATCTGCCTTTAACAAGTCCACATTTGCCGCATTGTACGCATCCTGATTTTCAAGGAAAGAGTAACTGCGGCAATTACGGCGATTTTATGCAAGAAACCGATTACCGTGTAGGTCAGGTTTTGGATGCCTTGAAAGCCAATGGACTTGAAGAAAATACCTTGGTGATTTTTACGTCGGATAATGGTGCCGAGAGTAATTACGAATACCAAAGAGACACCTATCAGCATTATAGTTCGATGCATTTTAAAGGTGGAAAAAGAGATATTTATGAAGGAGGACACCGAGTGCCTTTTGTGATGCGTTGGCCAAAAGTAATTAAGGCAGGAGGAAAAGTAAATACGCCCGTATGCCAAACCGATTATTTGGATACTGTAGCCGAAATAGTAGGAGCTAAACTTCCTGAGAATGCGGGTGAGGATAGTTATAGTTTGTTTCCGCTAATGAAGAATCCCAATGCTAAAAGCACCGATCGTACTCTTATCAATCATTCTTTTACGGGACATTTTGCCATTCGCGAAGGGAAATGGAAATTAAACATGCTGCGCGGTTCGGGCGGTTCCTTGAAACCGGTGCTCATAGAACCAAAAGCTGGAGAAGCAGTTTACGAGCTTTACGATTTAGAAAAAGATCCAGGCGAAACCACTAACCTTTATTTTGAACATCCCGAAATAGTAGAAAAACTCAAAACCAAAATCACCCAGATTATCAAAAATGGCCGTTCTACCGCGGGAAAACCACAAGCTTTTGTCAAAGGTAACTGGGAACAATTAACCTGGATGACTTTAAATTAAAATCACTTCGACTATCGTACATTAATTTTAATATGCACGATTCTCATAAATAAATAGCGCTATTTTTTAGAAATATATTAACAACTGTTTAGGAAATAATTATAAAACGACTTAAAACAATTTTTTGTTTTTAAGTCGTTTTTTTATGGAGTGTTTGCTCGGTAATGATAAACGATTTTAGCATATCCAAGTTCTGTAACCTCACTGTTTACTTTTTAAATCTCTATAAACTGTGAATTATTAAATTATATTATATGCTTTTTTAGTGTTAATTTATTTTCATACACATTTAAAAATAAATTATTTATTGAAGTATTATTAGATATAAAGAATATTGAGAAAACCGATAAAAAAGATAACTCCCACTACATAGCCCCTAAAATCTAGAAAAACAAAAGGTATATGGATAATAATTGATGTATTATGAGCAATAATTTATACGAGTAAAATAATATTTGAAGTAAAATTACAACATTAAAATAATGTTAAAATACAATGTTGAAAATGTTAAGAAAAAATTAAAATATCTATAAAATTAAAACTAATAACTAACCACTAACTAATTTATTTGAATATGAAACAAAATAAAAATTTACAAAACTTGATTTTATCCTTTTTTTTATTTCAAAAAATAAAATTTATAGGAATGCACCAATTTAGTTCTTTGATTTTTGGGAGTGCGCAAAATGTAAAACTTCTATTAATAAGCAAAAAGTTATCAATTTCTAATCATTTTATTCAATAGTATGTTAAAGTCAAAATCAATACTGCTACAAATTTTTTGTTTTGTAGTAGGTTTATCGCTCTTAGGATGTGAGGATGATAAACGAGAAACGCCCACTGCTGTAAGTGTTTACAGAATAGTAAAAGAGGATGTAGGTAATTATAGTTATTTAGCGACTGCTATCGACAGAGCTGGTTTGCAAGATGTTTTGGAAAATGGCAATAATATTACGTTGTTGGCTCCAACTGATCAGGCTTTTATAAATGCTGGTTTTGCAAGTGTAAATGCTATTAGAATTGCAGATCCAGTTGTATTAGAAAATATACTTCGTTATCATATTATTGAAAATAAAGTAGAAACTGCTGGTATTGAAGGTCCCGAAGTGGTTGCGGCAATGGATGGTAACGAATTGTATTTGGACAAACAAGTCATAACGGACAATATTAGTTATTATGTAAATGGTGCAGATATTCTTGGAAAAGATAATAAAGCTACAAATGGTACGGTGCAACTCATTAATAAAGTATTAGTTCCTAAAAAAGGCACTACTATAATGGAGGCACTTGCTGGAAGAGCAGAATATTCCTTATTTCTTGCAGCGATTAACAGAGCAAGTTTAGGAAGTAGAAATTATGCTGCAACATTAGCTTCAGCGGGAGAATATACCGTCTTTGCACCAACGAATACTGCACTTGCGGATTTTTTATCAGGTAAATATAGTACTGTAGCTAAAATTGATGCTATAGATCCTGATACTGTAGGATCAGAACTAGTGGGAAATCACATTGTGGATAAAGCTTACATTTCCTATAAATTACCTTATAGCCTTTTTTCTTTAAATAGCGGTAGAATTACTTCAAGTTCAACAACCTATTTTAGTGCTCCTAATTCGGGTGCAGGCACGTCAACTATTGTAAACGGCAGTTTGCTGATAAAAAATAATGCCGACGAGCTAGTCTATAATGGATTTGTTAATGGGGTGAACACTGTCTTTGCAGTACCGAGTTCGCAGACATTGTATCAATCGATTGAATCGAATACTAGTTTGACCTATTTTAAAGCTGCTATCGAAAAAGTGAGTGCTGCAGGAGTGGATATTAAAGGATTATTATCGTCACCAGGAACTATAACTGTTTTTGCGCCAACTAATCAGTCATTCAGAGATGAAGGGTACGAGTCTATTGATATTATTAATGCTACTAATGCGGATATATTAGTCGAATTAATCGCCAAGCATATTTTTGATGGTGCCATCTATTCCGATTCTTATCCAAGTGGTACCTATACCTTACTAAGTATTAATGGTGTATCGGTTGAGTTTGACAATACTGTAACTACCAGTACTTATGCCGCCAAAGGTCCCCTTAATGACGTATTTGGAGCTATTTTTCCAAAGAATGAGATAAGAGCAAACGGGGTCTTTAATATTATTAATCAAATTATCAAATAGACTATAAAAGATGAGTATAAAAGCAAAATTTAAAAGTAATAATCGAGCTGTTTTTAGCATCTCGAAAAATTGGCTTGTACTGGCAATAGTAGTGTTTTTTACTATCAATAGTTCGACCGCACAAGAAAAGACAGTAACAGGGATTGTCGTGGATCATTTAAATCAACCTGTTCCAGGTGCTGGGGTTAAAATTAAAAATCAACAGACAAATACGCTAACGGATATGGATGGGAAATTCAGCATACAAGCGGATAGTAAATCGGTTTTACAATTTTCATTTATTGGTTTTGTAACGAAAGAAGTATTAGTCGGCAATAAAAAATCCGTAAATGTAACCTTAGAAGAAGAAACTTTAAATCTTAATGAAGTTGTTATTCAAACCGGATACGGTACAACCAAGAAGATTGATTTGACAGGATCGGTAGGGTCTGTTAATGTGGATGATTTGCAAAAAGCTCCTGTGCGCTCTTTTGAAGAGGCGCTAGCAGGAAGGGTTGCAGGGGTGCAAGTAATTGCGGGCGATGGTCAGCCTGGCGACGCATTGAATATTGTAATTAGAGGAAATAATTCCATCAATAACAGTAATTCACCATTATATGTGATCGATGGTTTTCCACTTGAAAACCCAGACAATAATATGATTAATCCAGCAGAGATTGAATCGATTGATGTTTTGAAAGATGCTTCTGCTACTTCGATTTATGGATCAAGAGGAGCAAATGGGGTAATTGTTATTACGACGAAAAGAGGTAAAGTTGGGGCTCCAACCGTAACCTACAATCAATTTTACGGTATCAGCCAAGTTATAAAAAGAGTAGACTTGATGAATCCGTACGAGTTTGTAAAACTACAAGCAGAAATAGATCCTACTAGAGCAGCGAATACCTATTTTAAAGATGGAAAAACATTAGAGTCTTATAGAGGAGTTGAAGGTGCCGATTTTCAAACTAAGGTATTTAGACCCGCTGGATCTCAAAACCATTTTCTATCCTTAACAGGAGGTAATCAGGATACACGTTACTCAGTTTCGGGATCAATCACAGATCAAGAGGGAGTAATAATTAATAGTGGTTTCCAACGTTATCAAGGTACTGCAACATTAGAGCAGCAGATTGGTAAAAGTGTTAAAGTAGGTACTAATCTTACTTATACAGCTACAAAATCATACGGTCAAACACCAAGAGAACAAAACAATAATGGTGGAAATAATGTGGCCTTCAATTTAATGTATAACATTTGGGCATACCGTCCTATTACAGGTTCTTCTTTTAATCCAGATGATTTGTATGATGAGTTTATTGACGAAGAAACGCTTGACCCAGGAGTGTACACAAGAGATTTAGTTAATCCCGTTGCTTCCTTTGAGAACGAGTACAGAGGTGTATATAATAATAATTTTAGAGGTAATTTGTTCGCAGAATTTAAATTTAGCAAACCGCTGACTTTTAGAGTCACAGGAGGAATTAACCTTACTAATACCAGAAATGAGGAATTTTATAATTCAATGACCCGTAGAGGATCTGGAGATCTTGGCGTAAATGGAAGTATTGGTTTTGGAGATAGAAAAGATTACTCTGTTGAAAATGTATTGACCTATGATAAATCATTCAACGAGAACCATCGTTTAACGTTAACAGGTATATATAGTTTTCAAACAACTAAAACAGAAGGATATGGTTATAGCGCCAACCATATTGAAAACGAATACTTAGGAATGGCGGCATTAGGAGGAGTTTTAAATACATACTCTCAAACTTATTCCAACTCATCTATTTACAGGTTACAATCTTTTGCAGGAAGAGCTGCTTATCAATTAGCGGGTGGTAAATATATTTTTGGAGCTAGTCTTCGTGCCGATGGTTCTTCGAAATTTTCAGAAGATAACCGTTATGGTATTTTCCCATCAGGATCTGCAGCTTGGAGGTTTGGTCAAGAAAACTTTGTTAAAAACTTAAATGTTTTTTCAAGTGGAAAATTAAGAGCAAGTTACGGTGTGGTAGGGAATAATAGAGTAGGAGATTTTGCTTATGTATCCTTAATTTCTCAGCTTGCTGGAGGAAGACCGCAATATTACGGATTTGGCGCTGATATCAGTAGTGATAATTTGGCTTATTTTATAACTACTTTAGGAAATGAGGATGTGAAATGGGAAAACACAAGACAATTTGATGCTGGACTTGAAATTGGCTTCTTCAAAGATAAATTATTCGTTGAAATCGACTATTATAAAAAGACTACCTATGATTTATTATTAAGTTCTAAATTGGCAGGAAGTGTTGGTAGTCCGACAAATATTATCAATAATATTGGTACCATTACCAATCAAGGATTTGAGTTTACCTTAAACTCAACAAATATTCGTACGAAAGATTTTACATGGAACACTAGTTTTAATATCTCGTTCAATAGAAATAGAATTGAAGAGTTAAGCGGGGGCGATGATTATTTACAAAGAAATGTACCTGGTGCCGGTAGCGCAATGAACTCTGTTATAGGTTACATTTCTCAAATAGGAAAACCCATTACGGCAATGTATGGTTTTGTATATGAAGGAAATTATCAGGTAGAAGATTTTAATATACAACCGAATGGTTCTTATTTATTAAAACCAAATGTGCCTTATGGAATTGGAGGAGAGATTGGGCAGTCTGCTACTACAGTGCAACCAGGAGACCCTAAATACAAAGATGTTAATGGTGATGGTTTAATAAATAATGATGATAAAACAATTATTGGTAATCCGTTTCCAGTACATATTGGTGGATTAAACAATAATTTCAAGTACAAGCAATTCGATTTGAACATTTTTTTCCAATGGTCTTATGGAAATGATACCTATAATGCGAACCGTTTGTATATGGAAGGTGGTACTCCAGTAGCCTTCAATTCAAATCAGTTCGCCTCTTACGCAGACCGATGGACAGAAGAAAACAGAAGCAATACGATGTATAGAGTAAATGCAACTGGTACAAGAGTATATTCAACACGTTTTGTTGAGGACGCTTCTTACCTGAGGTTTAAAACGTTACAAATTGGTTATAATTTTGCACCTGAACTGGTTTCTAAATTGAGATTACAATCATTACGTTTATACATGTCGGCACAAAACTTATACACTTGGACGAAGTATTCCTCAACAGATCCAGAAAATGCAACCAAAGGAAGTACACTTACCGCAGGGTATGATTTTTCAGCCTATCCTAGAGCTTTTACAATTGCAACTGGTATCAATATTTCATTATAAAAACGAACCAAAATGAAAAATAAAATTATAGCACTTATAGCTTTAAGCAGTATTTTTAGCTTCAGCTCCTGCTCAGACTATTTAGATACTGAGCCTACATCAATAACTTTAGAAACGTATTTTAATAACGAGAAAGAGCTCAATACTTTTTTAAATTCAGTATACGATCCAATGAACGATGCTTCTTTTTATGGGTCGAATTATCAGGTAATCATGGCACAAAGTACCGATGAGGCTTACAACCGTGCTGCTGTCAATACTTCAACTGTGTCAAGTTATAATGGACTTACTTCTAATACAGATTTGGCTAACTTTTGGAACCGTTTATACATCGGAATTAATAGAGCCAATACCTTGTTGGAAAACATTGATAAGGTGCCTAATTTGACACCTAATCGTAAGAATATATTTTTAGGAGAAACAAAATTTTTAAGGGCTTATTACCTGTTTTTAGCAACGCAGTGGTTTGGAGATGTTCCTTTACGAACCAAATCGGTAACGACTCCATCCGATACCCATATTGCTTTCACTCCTCAAAAGGAGGTGTACGATTTTGTAATTGCCGAAATGACTGCAGCGGAGCAATTACTTAGTAGTCAAACACCAGGAACAATTATACCTTATCAAAGCGGTAGAATTACCAATACCACTGTTCAGGGTATTTTGGCAAGAGCTTGTCTTTATGCCGCTGGTAGACCGATAAATGATACTAAGCGCTATGCAGAAGCAAAATTATGGGCGCAAAAGGTAATTACCTCAGGTTTTCATAAATTGAATCCAAATTACGAGCAAATATTTATAAATCACTCGCAAGATCTTTACGATGCTGCCTTTAAGGAAAGTATGTGGGAAGTAGAATTTCACGCAGATCCATCAAATGCTGACCTTAGAGAAGGAATGAATGCAAACGCGATGATTGTTCCACAGTACAACGGTATTACGCCAAGTATGGGTAAGGGCTTGTGTCCGGTTTTAGGGACAGCACTATTGTATAGAGGTTATCAATCCTATTACAATCCTATACGTTCAACCGATTTATCTCCTGATAAAAGAAGAGACCTTAACTTAACGCCTTGGAGTTACGGTGGTGGAAATGCAACAACAGATGCTACTAAAAATGCGGTGGCTTGGAATTCTTGGTGGGGTAGATGGCCTGGAAAATGGAAAAGAGAAAACGAATTAGTAGCCTTTAATAACCAGTCCTCGCAAAACTGGCCTATCCTTCGTTATGCAGATGTGCTCTTAATGTATGCTGAAGCTGATAACGAATTAAATGGTCCTACTGTGGAGTCTATTAGTTTCGTAAATCAAATTAGGGCTAGAGGCTATGGCTCTTTAATGGGAACAAATAGTATTGAGCTAACATTAACAACAGGAGGAAGTGGGTATACAATAGCTCCAACTGAAATTGCTACTCTTGGAGCTGTTTCTACAGAAAAAGCAACTATTGGAACTACAATCTCTAGTGGTGTTGTAACTTCTATAACAATGAGTGTACCAGGAGCTTACTCGGTTTTGCCCAGTACCATTTATTTAGGAACACCATGGGAAGCTTCTAAAAGTTATTTGATTAATACCAATGTTGTAAATCCTAATAATGGTTTGCTATACAGAGTGACAACTGCAGGAACAACTACTGCGGTGCCACCTACTCATACCTCAGGAGCTTCTACGGCCACTTCTACAGGTGCGGTATTTACCTACATAGGTGTTGCAGCTACTGCTACTGCAGTAAAACTCACAGGACAACTTACAGCTGCAGAGACAGCTACGAAAGAATCCTTTAAAAAGGTCATTCAAGACGAACGTATGAGAGAATTGTGTTATGAAGGAGTTAGAAAAAGAGATTTAATTCGTTGGGGAATATTAGTGGAGAAAGTTAAAGAAATGGCTGATTTAGCTACAAACGGAAGTTTGGAAAGATTTCCTAATGATGTACAAATTATTCAGCCTGCACAAACTGCTGGTTCATTCAGATTAATTGCTGCAAATCCAGGAAATAATATTGCCGATTATTGGTACTTACTTCCAATTCCACTCGATGAAATATCAAACAATAGATTGTCTAAGCAAAATGTAGGTTTCAAATAATTAAATTGAATTAGAAGATGAAAAAATTAATTTTTACAGTTTTAATGATGGGTGTCCTCGTTGCTTCCTGCAGTGATATCGAAGTAGACACACCCTCTTTTGAAGCTAATTTAGAGGTACTGAATTATAAAGCAGGAGATACAGTTACCTTTTCATTTAAAGGTAGTACAGATTATGCCTACTTTTTTTCTGGAGAACTAGGAAAAGAATACAGTAAGCGTGCGATTTTTGAAAATGATGTAAATGGTAATGCTGAATTTTCTTTTAATAGTAATGTTACTCCGGGAGATGCTGGCGTGAATAACCTTAGGGTTCTCGTTTCTAATAACTTTAATAGTCTATACGATAAAACCAATGTAGAAAAAGCTACTTGGGTAGATATTACTGATAAAGTAAAATTAGGAACTAGCACTAATAATGTGGTATCAGGTGTTGTCGATTTGACACCTTATCAAGCTGATGATAAACCTTTGTTTATTGCCTATAGATATTTAGGACAAAATAATACAACCTTAAAACAACAAGCTTGGACAGTGGGTTTATTTTCTTTCAAAACGAAGCATCCTGATGGTGAAGTGTATGTAAACGCCGCCTCCTTTTACGATGCCGCTTTTACTAGCGTAGATTTAAATGGTGGTCAGGCAAGTTGGACTGTCAATTCTAGTACATTAACACATGTAGGCTTGGCTGCGGGTAGTGAAGATGATGACGATTGGGCTATTTCTAAGGCAATTAATCTTAAAAGTGCTGTAGGAGATGCTACTGGCGTAGTTACCCTTAGAACACTGAATACAGGTTTTACGCCTACTTCTTTTTCGTATGTATATGAACAGCCAGGAACCTATAAAGCTACTATTGTAGCGGTAAATGCAACATCAGAGGGTAGTAGAGAAAAAATTAAAGAATTTCTAATTGAGGTGGAGTAAATTCAGATTTAAATAGAATTCTAGAAGGCAAAAAAAATGAGTTCGGTATCGCACCGGGCTCATTTTTTTATGTAAAAACGGAGCTGATTTTTTAGATCACAACTTGCTATGTACTAGTTGTTTACTGGTTTTTTGCTTCTCAGTAAAATAGTATCGAATAATGGCTATAATCCTATAAAAAGGGAGATGTGTTATTGCTAAAGAACAATAATTTATACTCCTATTGATTAGTAAATAATAATATTACACTTTATTTTTTATTATTTGAACCAAACTAAAATTTAGTAAGTGATTCATTTGTAATAGATAAAGAAATTTTACTAACCATCAAACCAATTTATTATGAAAGAAACCAATTTAAGTAAGAAGCTTTTTCGAAAGTAAAAATTACCACTACTTCAACGGTAATACCGCATTTCAAATTCATTCATTTCAAAGCAACTGTACCCAACTAATAGGCAAGGCTAATTATAGTCAAATTCTATCGGTGAAGGGTATGGAATGCCAAAAATTAAACACTATTAATTTTAACTAAACCCAAAAAAAATGAAAAAATGCATTCAAAAGGGATTAACCACCCCTGATTTCAGAAAAAAAACAATAAGCAGTATCGCTTTATTGTTATTTGCAGTATGTTCTGTGCAAGCACAATTTGTGCATCCAGGAATATCGCATAAAAAATCCGATTTAGACCGTATGAAATATATGGTCGCGGCTCAAGTCGAGCCTTATTATACTTCTTATCAAAATATGGTAGCCGATTCGAAATCGAGTTACAATTATGTGGTTCTGGGCAAAACTACTTTTACTGAATTGGGTAGAGACTCAGGTGTCAATTATTCTGCTTGGAACAGTGACATTCGCGCCGCTTATTACAACGCCATTCGATGGTATATTACGGGCGATTCTAGACATGCAGACAAGGCAGTTGAAATTTTTAAGGCTTGGTCTAACCTCACTTCTGTAACGAGTAGTGGAACAGAATCCCTTAGTGGAGGCGTGGGCTATATTATGATTGAAGCGGCCGAAATTATCAAAAACACCTATTCGGGTTGGTCTACATCGGATATCAATAAATTTAAAGCCATGTTGGTGTATCCAGGATATTCTACAACCACAGTACCAACGGGAAATGCTACTTTTTATTGGAAATCCTATCAAGGAGATGCTGCGCGACATGGTAATCAAGGTTTGTCGGGATGGCGCACTGTAATGGCGATGGGAATTTTTCTGGACAACGAAGTCATGTACGATAGAGCGCTTCGCTATGTAAAAGGTCAAACACACCGTTCCGATGATTTGCCGTATACCTCCGGACCCAACACCAGCACGACGCTTTTAGCAACTGGAGACTACGCTGATACCTACAATTTTACCAAAGGAACTTCGATTCCAGATTATGGATTCAATGATGTATTGACCAATTATATTTACTCCAACGGACAATGCCAAGAGTCCTCCAGAGATCAGGATCATGTGCATTTTGGACTCGGACTATTAGGCTCTATGGCCGAAATGGCATGGAACCAAGGAGACGATTTGTACGGCCATCAAAGTAGCCGATTGTTAACGGGACTTGAATTTAATTTGAAATACAATGTCTCGGCCATTGCTTCGTATGCTGATCAAACGACACCTTGGACACCAACCAATTTTATTCAAGGTTTTGAGCGAACAGGAAGATGGTATTCCAAAGCCATGAGTCCGGTGGGTAGAGGGGGTTTTACAGCGAAGCGTCCTAATTGGGAAATGGTAACCGCCCATTACGCAGGCAGAGGATTTAAGACCGCAGCACAAACGTTATGGACTCAACGCGCTCGCGATAAATCGATAGAATTAAGCGGTTATGAAAAAGCCGGTTGGACCAATGACGCTATTGGATGGGGTGGACTCACTTTCCGAAGACCAGCAGGCTGTTACGGAGACCCCATTAGCGGTTTTGCATCCAATGGATTGCCTATTTATGCGATGAATGTCTTACCAGGAACCATTGAAGCAGAAAACTACGATTATACTCCAATAAGTGCCCAAGGCAGAACTTATAATGATGTAACGACCAGTAATTCGGGCGGTAAGTATCGTCCTGCCGATGGGGTAGACATTCAAACTTGTTCCGAGGGCGGGTATAACGTAGGTTGGATGGCAGATGGCGAATGGCTGACTTATACCGTGTATATACCTTCTGCGGCAACTTATAATATTAGTATTCGCTATGCTGCAAGTGCCAGCGGAGGAAAAGTAAAATTTATGTTTGGCGGTGCAGACAAAACAGGAGAGGTTGCTATTCCTAGTACTTCAGGGGCGCAAAATTGGCAAACACTGGTAGTAAAATCGGCGGCAAGCCTTTCTAAAGGAGTGCAAAGCATGAAAATCCTAATATCTGGAACTAGTAATAAGTTTAATATCAATAATATCATTATTTCAAATGCAACTGCTAGTACTGCAAAGCTTGCGCAAACTTTGGCTGTTGATAAAGAAGAAGCTACAGCAATCTATCCCAATCCCGTTTCAAATGTATTGACCATTGCCAACGCGCAAGGTGCAAGCGTACAATTATCTGATAGCTTAGGAAAACTAGTGGTAACCCAAACCATCAAAACAGACGCTGAAATTATTGATATGAGCAAAATGGCAGCTGGTTTTTATTTCCTAAAGATGGATCACAACGGTACAATTTCAACTAAGAAAATAATTAAAGAATAACATTTTATTAGGTCTTATTTAAGGAACATTTCTTTTAAGTGTTCCTTAAAAACAAGACCACTCTCAAATAGTAAAATCTCGTTTTCGATACTCTTTCAGAGAGATTCGAAACCCTATTGCAGTGCTATTACAACCAATTAATTTTTAAATCAACCAAAAAAAAATGAAAAAAATTACCCAAAAGGGAATGTTTATTCCGCTTTTTAAAAAGAAATCCCTATGCTGTGTTGCATTTTTATTTGCTGCGGTAAGTTCCGTTCAAGCACAGTTCGTTCATCCTGGAATTACACACAAAAAATCCGATTTAGACCGTATGAAATATATGGTGGCCACGCAAGTAGAGCCTTATTATACTTCTTATCAAAATATGGTAGCCGATTCGAAATCGAGTTTTAATTATGTGGTTCAAGGAAACGAAACTTTTACCGAGTTAGGCAGAGATTCCGGAGTGAATGAAGGTGCTTGGAACAACGACATCCGAGCGGCTTATTACAATGCTATTCGCTGGTATATAACGGGCGATGTAAGGCATGCAGAAAAAGCAATCGAAATTTTTAAGGCTTGGCGCAATCTTACTTCGGTTACGAGTGGAGGAACGGATTCTTTAAGTGGTGGTATTGCATATATCATGATTGAAGCGGCCGAAATTATTAAAAGTACTTACCCTGGCTGGGCAGCAGCAGATATGCAGGCTTTTAAGGATATGTTGGTTTATCCGGGATATTCCTCAACCATAGCAGTAACAGGCCCTAATAAAACATTTTATTGGATGGCCTATCAAGGAGATCCCGGGCGTCACGGAAACCAAGGATTATCTGGCTGGCGTACGATAATGGCCATGGGTATTTTTTTGGATAATGAAAAAATGTACGACCGTGCACTTAAATACATTCAGGGAGATTTGGCTTTGCATTTGGATGATATACCTTATCCAGCAGGTCCGCGTACTAGTACTACTTTAGCATCCTCGACGGAATATTTCGATACTTATAACACATCAAATAGCACAACGATTCAAAATTATGGGTATAATGAAGTGATGACCAACTATATTTGGGAAAACGGCCAATGTCAGGAAAGTTCTAGGGACCAACAACACACGGCTTTTGGAATTGGTCTGCTTACCTCCATGGCAGAAATGGCGTGGAACCAAGGGGTAGATTTATATAGTCATGCCAACAACAGGTTATTACTTGGACTGGAATATAATACGAAGTACAATATTTCTGCCCTACAATCCTATCCCGACCAAACTTCACCATGGGAGCCTACTGTAGCATCGGGTGAATTTATTCAGCGTTTTGATCGAACAGCTCGTTGGTTTTCTAAAGCAATAAGCCCCGAAGGGAGAGGTGATTTTGCTGGTGTAAGAACTGTTTTTGAAATGCCGGTAGCGCATTTCGTTGGTAGAGGGTTTAAAACGGAAGAGGAAATTAAGTGGACCCTGCGCGCCAGAGACAAATCAATTGAATTAAGCGGCTACGAAAAAGCAGGATGGACCAACGATGCTATAGGTTGGGGAGGACTTACCGCACGCAGACCCGTATTTTGCTATGGAGATCCCATCAGCGGATTTTCTGGTGCTTTACCACAATATGCCATGAATGTGATTCCAAACCTTATTGAAGCAGAGAATTTTGATTATGATCCGATACAGCAAGGGGAAGGCCGCGTGTATCATGATGTGAGTCCCACTAATACGGGAGGCGCTTATCGTACAATGGATCAGGTAGATATTGAATCCATCGATGGTGGTAATGCCTTAACTAATATTGAGGCTGGAGAATGGCTTACTTATACAGTTGCGGTTCCTGAAACAGCGGTTTACAGTTTAAAAATTCGTTATGCTGCTTCTCAAGCGGGTGGAACCCTAAAATTGAGTGCGGCAGGCGTTGAAAAAACATCAGCAATTGCCATTCCGTTTGGAATGCCAAATTCGGCTGCAGCAAACGACTGGAAAGAATTGGTTGTGTCGACAGATGTAGTTTTAGAAAAAGGCGTTCAAAGTTTGAAGTTGACATTTGGAGGAGTTTCGAACGCTTTTAAGTTGGATAATTTTACTCTTATACAGTCTGGTATATTCAAACAAGACCAAACTTTAAAACTTTTTACTATAGCTCATAAGGTACTAGGAACCGCCGATTTTGATCCTGCCGGAACAGCAAGTTCTGGTTTGTCTGTGACTTATTCTAGTTCCAATCCTGCTGTAGCCACTATTGTAAACGGCAAAATACATCTTGTAGGCACGGGAAGTACCGTAATTACGGCAATGCAAGACGGAAATGAAAATTTTAATGCAGCACCAAGTATTACCCAGGAATTAACTGTGGTGAGTGCTGTTGCTGCTAATCCTGTAAAATTAAATGCAACAGACGATTCGTATGTAAATGGAGGTGCTATTACTGCTAATTACGGCACATCCACCTCTTTAGTGACTAAAGCTGCTGCCACCAGTCGATATGCCTATTTTAAATTTGATTTAAGCTCTGTTCCAGGCCCAATTGTTTCTGCAAAATTACGATTGTATCAAAGAACATCTAATGCCGAGATACGAAATGTGTATGATGTAGCCAATGATAATTGGTCAGAATCTACTTTGAACTGGACCAATAAGCCAGCTTATGAAAATGAAAGAGCGAGTATTATAACAAGCAAATCTACTTGGAACGAATGGGATGTGTCATCGTATGTAGCCCAAGAATATGCAAACGATAAAATGATAACAATGGTTATCAACGATGCCAAAAGTGTGAGTGCCTTCGGAATCGATTTTTTTGCCAAAGAAAATCTCACAAATGTTCCCGAATTAATTATCGAATACGCTAATCCTACGAATTTAGGTATAGAAAAAAAAGAAATTCCTTTTGCGATTTACCCAAATCCAGTGGCTAATGAATTGCACATTTCGTTAGCATCTGCGCAGTTGGATAGTACTAAAACAGCCATAACCTTGTGCGCGATGAACGGTCAAAAAGTTTTGGAAACCCAATCAAATGCAGCTGAAGTGACTTTAGATCTATCCCATTTGACCAGCGGTGTTTATATTTTAACACTACAAGATGCTTCTAAAACAATTACTCAGAAAATAATTAAGTTCTAATTTTTAAACAATTTCCAAAAGCTACCTACTTATATCGGCTGTAGCAATAAGTTGTCTGATTTGTGATTCCAAACGATAGCGTAGGTAGCTTTTATTAAAAGAAAAAAAATGAAAAAAAAATTACAATCAATACAAACGGCTACAGCCTATTCTTTTATGCAAAAAAGGGTTTTGCTATGGATTTTGGCTTTGTTTTCTACTTTACAGTCTTCAGCTCAAATTACGGTTTCCAGCTTGGCTGAATTGGCTGATGCTGCCGCTCAATCTGGGCAAGTTATTACTATGACCCCTGGGGTTTACAACATGACAGACTATCTTACGCCTGCTGTTATTGCTTCCAGTACACCCGCAGATGCTTTTGGGAACAGAGCCATGATTCGCTTTAGCGGAAGCGACAATACTTTTGATTTTAGCAACGTAACTATTAATGTAGATACGCAGTTGTTAAATGATTTAGGAGGAAATGTGATCGAATTTCATCTCACAGGAAACCATATCAATTTTAAGGGATTGACAGTTACGGATATCGGAAACTACCCCACGGCAGGCGGCGGCCAGTCCTTAGTAGTGACGGGAAATGATATTGTAGTACAAAATGTGAGATTAAATATGAATGGCTCATCCCCTTATGGATATGGGGATTTGTTAGGTAAAGGCGGTGGAAGTTTGGTTGCTATGAAAAAACATAGCGGCTTGCTGGTACAAGGACTAAATGATTCAATTATAGGCTGTTCTATTTACTCGCAATCGTTCGGACATTTGTTTTTTGTGCAAGGAGGCCGAAACGTACTTTTTCAAGACTGTTATGCAGAAGCCGTAACGAGAACCACCGATAGTATGCTTGCAGAAACATCGGGACCAGCCTTTAATTTAAACTTTGAGGCGGTATATCCCAATTACAATGGCGATAATGTGATCACTCCTGGCTATACCAAATCTTTAAGCGAATGTGGATTTCGTACCTATGGTGAAGGCGGTGGCAATATCACTTCAGGGGTGACACTTATCAATTGCACTGCCAGAAATGCCCGTGTGGGTTTTGCTTTAGAAGTAGGAGGACCTATTTTAATTCAAAATTGTGAAGCTACGGGTTGTGAAGCAGGCTATAATGTCAGTGATGTAAAAATAGAGAACAGTCGAGGTGATGCAGTAAATGGACCGTTGTTGTATTTAAGCGGTTC
Organism: Flavobacterium fluviatile; assembly: GCF_010645065.1. Lineage (GTDB taxonomy): Bacteria > Bacteroidota > Bacteroidia > Flavobacteriales > Flavobacteriaceae > Flavobacterium > Flavobacterium fluviatile. Next base: position 101,511 of record NZ_JAADZW010000015.1, read on the forward strand.
TAGTTCTGAAGTCGATTTGGAATTAATGCCAACTCTTCCGGTAACCACTTTGCATGCTATTGCTACGGTTTCCGGAACGAATCAAAAGGTTTCCATAAAAAATGCTGATGATGCCACCCCTCGGGCACAAGAACATAAAATTATAGTAGGAGGTACTCGACCTACGGGGACGAATCCGTTTTCGCCTTTAGGCTCCGAAGCGACGGCAGGCGTTATTTTGAATAATTGTACCAACATGCCTGTTGAGGTTATGCCGACAGTCAGTTCGAGTGTGATAAATAGCTTTGGAACCGTGACCAATAACGGAACCGGAAATACAGTAGACCAAACGAAATGTACTGGAACTATTACTGTACCAGATACCGGAAATACAGCCGAAGGTTTGATTGATGAAAACTATAACATCGCTGCAAGTTCTACCAACCCTGATCCGTTTTATGGTTGGAATCCAGACTTAGATGGAACCTTTGGTTATATGGCTATTGACGAAGTAAACCAACAATTGGTTTGTACTTACGAAGATAATGGTGCAGGTTATATACGTTTTTATTTGCGAAAAGCCGATCCTAGCTTACATAAACTTAATGCGAACAATTACCCTATTCTTGTGATGAAAGGCAAGAGGCCTGCCAACTACGACAACTTTGTTCTTAATCTAAAAAACAATACCAACGGGACAGGAAATGATGTGCAGTTTAAAGACGGAAAAGCAGTTAATGGGGTAGAAACCCTTGCCATTTCAAAGCTTTTGCCTGGTACTACCGATGTGTATTATTGGGATTTAAGTAAAATAATGCCTATTACAGAAACATGGACTTTAAGCGGGATGAATTGTGTTAATACCAAGGAAGTAAACCCTGTAACGGTGATGAAATTTGATTTTATCAAAACCTTTAGCAGCCTAGACGCGCTACAAAAATCGCTAAGCACCTTAAGTACTCCTACTAATGAATTTAGCAACAAGGAATTACAACTATTCCCAAACCCGTCTGTAAATGGAAGTTTCGAATGCAATGTCGAAAATAGTTTGTTGTTTAATATTAAAATCTACAACATGCAGGGGCAACTCGTTTTAGAGGAAAATTACCCGATAGCTACCCAAAATAGTAGTATTCAACATCATTTAAAAGCGGGAATTTATTTGGTTAAAATAAATAATTCGCAGACCACTAAACTAATTGTCAAATAAATCTATCATTAATGAAAACAAAAGTACAGGTTATAAAGATCGTGGGCCTATGCCTAACTTTTTTTGCCTTTCAATTCGAAGCTAAGGCTCAAACGGTAAATTCTATGGCAGAATTATTATCCTATTTAGATGACAGCGGTGTAAATATTGTAATGACACCAGGTACCTATTCTATTACAGCAGCCGATATTGATAATGGTCTTTACGGAACAGTACATCCTGTGTTTACAGATAACACGATGCTGCTTCATTTTTCTGGTTCTAATAGTACTTATGATTTTACTGGGGTAAAACTAAATATTGACACCGCTGTTTTTTCAAAATTTGGTAGCAATCACGTCAATGAAGTCCATGTAACGGGTTCCAACGTGGTTATTAAAAATCTGACAATGGAAGATATCGGTTGGAATAAACCCAGTAAAACAGCTTTAGGAATTGCTTTGGACGGTATAGGAAACCGTTTAGAAGGAATTCACATGACAGTCAGAGGTTCGTTTCCCTATGGATATGGAGACATGTTTGGGAAAGGAGCTGGTTCCGTAATTGGGCATAACAAGCACGCCGCGATTTTAGTGCGAGGAGAAAACAACTATGTAAAAAATTGTACTATTATGCACCATGCTTATGGTCATGGAATTTTTGTGCAAGGCGGGATAAACACCACTATAGAAGGTTGTTATTTAGAAGGTGAATTACGTACAACAGATGATGTACTGGCTGAGGCCGGAACGGGTTCTCCTGCTGATGGGGTTAATTTTATGACAGTATATGGCTATAAAGTGCCAGCGGGCTGGATGTTTAGTAAACAGGAAGATGGTATTCGTGCCTATAATGATGGACCGCATTGGCAAACAGGAGTTACAACAAGTACGAGCAACATGAATGTGATTGATTGTACAGTAAAACGGATGCGATCTGGCGTTGTCATCGGATTTGCTAACGATACTAAGTATGTTGATAATTGTACTACAATCGAATGCGAAACCCAGTACAGTGTGGGGTCGGGGGCAACCATTGTAAACTCCAGGGGAGATACAAAGTATGGTCCTTTGTATGTAGATGAATATGACACCGATAAAAACAATACAGTGGATTTAACTGTTCTCAGTAACGAAGGAGCTTATGGCAATGATATGCTAGCTTATTTTGGCGGACAAGGACATAAGGTAACATTTAGAAATACCCAATCGTATTCAGATAAGCAAATGGATATCGTGCTATCTGGAGATCGTAGGGGGTTGCGCTTTGGCTCTACAAATCCAACGGGTTTTAATTCATCGGGTGTAGTGCTGAATAATTATACACTCAATCCAGTAATTAGTGATTTTTTAAGTAGCAATAATACCATTAATTCATGTGGACTTGTAACTGATACGGGAAGTAACAATACCATCATTCAGCCTAGCTGCAGTGCCTCTACTTTGTATTATGAAGCAGAGGCCTATGCAACAATGAACGGAACAGAAACAGAAACTACTACCGATGTTAATGGAAATTTGAATGTAAAAAGTATAGATACTGGCGACTGGATTGAATATACTATTAATGTCCCTTCAACTGGTTTGTACACGGTCAATTATCGTGTTGCTAGTGCAGTTAGCGACGGAGTAATATTGCTTCAATCCAATGGCAATACGCTTGCTACAACTAATATATCAGCAACTGGGGGACTACAAACATGGACAACCTTATCTTCATCTGTATCTTTAACAGCGGGTTTACAAAACATTCGTCTATATGCGCAATCGGGTGGCTGGAATATCAATTGGTTTGATCTAATACAGCAAGGTACTGATCATGTTCCCGTGGGTTGGGTAGCCATTGCACCCTATCAATTGGCACTAAACGTAGGACAAACACAACAATTAACCACAACTGTTTATCCAGCAAATGCTACTAATAAAAATGTCACTTATGTTTGCGACAACCCTACTATCGCTTCTGTAGATGCTACCGGATTAGTTACTGCTAAAAAACTGGGTAATACTTTTGTGAATATTTATTCAGAGGATGGAAATCTAATGGATACTTCTCATATCACAGTAAGTTATGCTGTTTCAAATAATCTGGCCTTAGCAGCAAATGGTGGAGTAGCCTCACAATCTACCACGGCCTATGATGCACCAGCATCTCGTGCAAACGATGGAAATACAAATGGAAATTTTGCTAGTGGCTCAGTATCACACACAGAGAATGGTGCTGCTGGTTCTAATACGCTAAAATGGTGGCAAGTAGATTTAGGTTCTGATAAGACGATTATGGATATTGTTATACACAACAGAACCGGAAGCAATTATGGGGTACGCCTGAATAATTTTACGGTTGAAATATTAAATAACAATGGACAAGTCACTTTTTCACAAACGTTTATTAGCCATCCCAACCCTTCACTAATCATTAATACAGGGGATGTAGTGGGTAGGATTGTTAAAATTTCAAAAATATCAGACAATGGTATTGCATTGGCTGAGGTAGAGGTATTTGGAACTGCTAATTTGGGTTTGAAAGAAGAATTGGTCAACAAACCTATAATTTATCCTAATCCTGTAAGAGATGTTTTTAACATTATGAACAGTTCAGAAACCATAGTGGAAATTTATGATGTTTCAGGTAAAATGGTCTTGAAAAGGACAGTTGAAAAGAACAGTCAACAAGTTGATATAAGTAATTTTAGAAGTGGAATTTATTTTGTAAAACTTTACAATGAAGGTAGTAGTTTTTATCAAAAAATCATTAAAAAATAAATAAGGCTTGATTGAAAGTTCAAAGAAGCAAAATTGACCTTTTGTAATCGCTTTTTGAATGAAAATTTATAAATTATTATAAAAAACATTACTATTATCGGTCACTGTTTTAGGAACAGTGACCATATATACTTAGAGGTTAACGACCGAATTTTTATGGCACTTGATTTGGCACAAAATTCATTAGTGAAACAAATGCTTTTACGTTTACATATTTCAGTGTAGTCTTCAATTAGCTAGTTTTTAATTAATAACAAAAAACACAAAAAAATGAACCATTTAATAATACAAAAAAAATCTTTTTTGATAGGACGGCAGCTCTGTTATTTGTTTCTGCTTTTATTTTCATCAATTTCAATCCAGGCACAAATGGTGCATCCGGGATTGTCGCACAAAAAATCAGATTTGGACCGGATGAAATATATGGTGCAGGCTAAAATTGAACCTTATTACTCGTCTTATATAGATATGATTGGTAAAACACAAGCAAGTTATAATTACAAAGTGCTAGGGAATACTTCTTTAAAACAGATTTATCGTGATGCGCCAAAAACTAATTTAACTATTTTCGAAAGTGACAGTCGTGCGGCCTACTATAACGCATTACGTTGGTATATAGAAGGAGATGAACGGTATGCACAAAAAGCAGTGGAATGCTTAAATGCATGGACAGGATTAACTTATGTCCAGTACAATGGAACAGCTGCCTTGACTTCAAATGTTATAATTATTATGCTAGAAGCTGCTGAGCTCATAAAAAGCACTTATCCAGGTTGGGCTGCTTCGGATATTCAGAAATTTAAAGATATGTTAGTATATCCAGGCTATTCAAATACCACAATTCCATCTAATTTAAGTACAGACGGGACTTGGTATTGGCGCGCATACAAGTTCGATCCTGTTCGTGCTGGTAATCAGGAATTGTGTGGTATTCGAACAACTATGGCTATCGGAGTATTTCTTGACGATGAAAGAATATATGATCGTGCATGGAGGTATATAAATATGATGCCTGGTCGTGAGGATGATATTGCATTTCCTAAAGGACCGCATGTACAAACCACGGTGATTGACGAGAATAAATATCGAATAGCTTATAACATGACTGAATTAGCAACAGAACCTAATTTTCACGGTAATGGTGCTTTGACTAATTATGTTTGGGAAAATGGACAATGTCAAGAAAGTTCAAGAGACCAAGGGCATACCGCTTTTGGTTTAGGAGTACTTTCTTCTATCGCAGAAATAGCTTGGAATCAAGGGGATGATCTTTGGGGAAAGGTAAACGATAGAATATTGTTAGGTTTAGAATATACATTAAAGTACAATGTTTCCTATGTTAATTCCTATCCTGATCAAACTTCACCATGGGAACCTACTGCAGAATCAGGGGAGTTTATACAACGTAATGATGCAACCTTGCGTACAAAATCATTGGCAATATGTCCTGTTGTAGATAATTGTGAAACCTGTTTAACGCGTGGAACTTTTATGAATGAAGACACCTGGGAGTTACCAATTGCGCACTATATAGGAAGAGGATTAAAAAATCCAATAGACGCCAAATGGACTATTCGAGCCAGAGATTATTCGATTGTTTCAAATGGAAGGTACGAAACTGGGCCTTCAGGTGGAGCCTATGTTGGTTTTGGCGGATTATCATTTCGTCGTCCCGATTATTGTTTTGGAGATCCAATAACAGGTTTTGACTCATCAGGATTACCTAATTATGCGATGAATGTATTGCCAATGACTATCGAAGCAGAAAACTTTGATTATTTTGTAACGACTGGTGAAAACCGGACGTATTATGACACCACACCTGTAAATTCAGGAGGTACGTACCGACCAAATGAGCAGGTTGATATTAAAGCTTGTAGTGAAGGGGGAAATGCTATTACCAATATTGCATCAGGAGAATGGCTTACTTATACCGTGAGTGTACCTTCAAATGGGACTTATGATATTTCCATACGATATGCTGCTACTAATGGGAATGGTAAAATTAAATTTAATTTTGGAGGAACCGATGTGACTAATGAAGTGGAGGTGCCTTTTGGGGATTCCCATTCCACAAGTTTAACCGATTGGAAAGATTTTTTCGTTATAAGAGGCGTTCGACTATCAAAAGGAGTGCAGGCAATGAAAGTTTTATTCAGTGGAGCCGATGCTTCATTTGAATTGAACGCTATTTCTGTTGCCCTTGTAGCGGCGGATCCAGAAGAAGTTAAACCTGAATTAGTAGGTCGCATTCAAGCCGAAGATTACGAAAAAATGTACGGAATTCAAACCGAAACAACTAAAGATGTGGATGGCGTTTTAAATGTGGGATGGATTCATAATGGTGATTGGGCGATGTATCCCAATGTAAGCTTAACTGGCACATCTGTTTTAGAGGTGCGTGTTGCTGGAACAAATACTGGAAACATAGAAGTTAGATTGGGTAGTGAAACTGGAACATTAATTGGAACTGTGCCTGTTACGAGCACAGGAAATAGTCAGAAATGGCAAACGAAGTCAATAAATATAGCTGCAACAAATGGCGCTCATGACGTGTACTTAGTTTTCACTGGTGGAAGCGGTTATCTTTTTAATATCAATTGGTTTGAGTTTAAAAATGTAAACTTAGCAACAAAGGATTTTGATACCGATGAAAATAGGATTACTATTCACCCCAATCCTGTTCAAAATACCTTATCAATTGTAGCACCTAACTCAGAATTTAATCAATACACTATATTTGATAGTAGTGGAAAAATAACCTTAAAGGGTAAAATTAAGACTGCTCTTGAAACTGAAAATATCGATGTAACTAGTCTTTCAAAGGGTTTCTATTTTATTACATTGGAAGGACGTAATACAAAAAAGAAATCCAAATTTATAAAGAACTAAAATTGTGTTATTTCAAATAATAAAGAACAAAGTGATCAATGAAACCATAAGTAATGGACGGAACTTAAAAAACAGAAAATTTTGTAATTTATTTTAATAACACTCAAGTCCATATATTAAGTTTCTAGTAAACTTTCTAATAGTAAATTATCAAAACGATATTATAATAAATTTTAATTTATTTAAAAGCCGAATCATTTATTTTGAGATTCGGCTTTTTATACAATGATCAGATCGATAGCTTAATCTACAAGTCATACTATATTTTTTAGCTTATTAGTGTTTTTTATCTGTGTTTTCGGGAAAGCACGAAGATAGTTTTGTTGAAATGAACCATCATTTATAGCCTATGCATAATTAGTTATAGCGTAAAACTTTCTTTTTTGCCAAATTGCATCATCCTTATAGCTGTTTATACTACAGTGAAATGAGCAACATCATAATGTAATGACAAATAAGAATTAGAATATGAATTTCAAGTTTTAATGGTAATAACTAAAACGTAAAACTTAATTAACAATCAACCACAAACCCGTAACAAAAATCATATCATGAACTTTAAGGATTGTATGCACTTAAAAAACAAAAGGTCAATTTTATTATTCGCTTCATTTGTGGCGTTCCATTCGGTAACCGCACAAAAAATTGATTTTATTTCTACCACAGCCAAAGAACGCTGGGTTAATGCTAAGAAAAGTATCAACACGAAGGGCAAATCCGAAAATGCGCAAACAATTACCATATATAAAGATAGCCTTTTGCAAAAGATTGATGGCATCGGCGGTGCGTTTAACGAATTGGGCTATACCGCACTGCAAACTTTGCCAAGCGAAAAATCAAAAGAGGTTTATAACGCGCTGTTTTCAAAAGAAGGCTGTAATTTTTCGATGTGCCGCATTCCTATAGGTGCTAGTGATTATTCATTGAGTTATTATTCGTCCAATGATGTCCCAGAAGATTTTGTCATGCGTGATTTTAATATTGATCGAGATAAATTTATACTGATTCCGTATGTAAAAGAGGCACAAAAAGTACGTCCTGATCTAAAAATTTGGGCTTCGCCTTGGACGCCGCCCGCTTGGATGAAGGTCAATGAACATTATTCGACCCGTAGCGGCGATTGGGAAAATAGAGCAGGAGGAAACCGCATGACGCCTGGTGCCGAAATTTTTAACAATGCAACAGCATTCAAAATGCAGGAAAGATATTTAAAAGCCTACGCCTTGTATTTTTCAAAATTTGTACAAGCTTATCAGGAAGAAGGAATTCCGTTGTTTGCTATTATGCCACAAAACGAAATTGCCTATTCGCCAAACTGGCCAAGCTGTACCTGGAGGGCTGAAGATATGGCTTATTTTATTGGCGGTTATTTAGGGCCACAATTTGAACAAGATAAATTGAAAACCGAAATTTGGTTGGGAACCATTAACTTTGGGAAGCCAGCCTATGTTCGTACTATTTTGGACGACAAAAAAGCAAGTCCATTTATAAAAGGAGTTGGATTCCAATGGGGTGGATCGAATGCTATTCCGGACATTAGCAAAAATTACACTGGTGTAAAATACATGCAAACGGAGAATAAATGCGGCGAAAGCGAAAACAATTGGAGTTCTCTGCAGGTTTCTTGGGAAAGTATGGTGCATTATTTCAATAACAAATCGGGTTCCTATATGTATTGGAATATGGTTTTGGATGAAACAGGTAAAAGTTCTTGGGGATGGCCACAAAACTCGATGGTGGTGATTGACCGAAAAACCAAAAATGTCAAATACACCGATGAGTTTTATTTGTTCAAACATTTGTCTCATTTTGTACAGCCTGGGGATCATTATCTAAAATCGTCTTCTGGAAAAGACCATTTGGCTTTTCAATTGAAAGACGGTCGTACCATGTTGTTAGTTAATAATGCTGAGGATAAATTAAAATCGGTAAACATCCAACTAGGGGATAAAACCATTTCAGCCGAATTAAAACCGATGTCTATTAATACCTTACTGATAGCCGAAAAATAAGGAAGATGATACAATTTGCAAAAAAGCAACTGATAGGATATATAAGTTTAGGACTGTTGCTGGCAGCCTGTGCGGTGCATAAGGACAAAAAAGCCGTGGAAACTGACGTAAACACCAAAAAAGAATTGCTCTATAGCGAAGATTTTAGCAACGATATGTCGAATTGGAAAGTAGAGCAGATGCCTAACGGAAAAGTTGAAATTACAGATGAAAAATTAGAAATTGAAGATGCTAAAGGCTGTACGGTATGGTTTGAGAAAGAACTACAAGGTCCTATTATGATTGAGTATGATGCGTTTATTATACAAAAAGGAGGGCCTCATGATAGAGTATCGGATTTAAATTGTTTTTGGATGGCGCAAGATCCGAAAAGTCCCAACAATCTATTTGCAAACGGAGCACAAAGAGGCGGGAAGTTCTCTAATTATGATAGTCTACGATTGTATTATGTAGGTATGGGCGGCAACGATAATTCGAGTACCCGATTCAGAAGATACGTAGGCAATGGCGAAAGACCCGTACTACCAGAACACGACCTGAGCGCTCCTGAATTTTTACTAACAGGCAACACCTTATACCACATAAAAATCATTGCCAATGGCGGTAAAATTCAATTTTATTGCAACGGAAAAAGATTTTTTGATTACCAAGATGCTAATCCGTACACTTCTGGTCATTTTGGTTTTAGAACGGTTGACAACCACATGACTATCGATAATTTTAAAGTGTACCGACTAAAATAAACCACATTAAAGATTTCTAATAAAAAATAGAATGAATAAATTCAGATCATTATTCTTGGCACTTTGCCTGGCCTCAACCGCCTTGATGCATGCACAGGAAGTAAAAGTGAATGCCACGGCCAAAGGCGCCAAATTCGATCATTTTTGGAGTAAGTCCGTCGGAGCAGGGCGTGCCAACGAAGGCTTGCGCGCCGGATGGCTGGAGCAATTGCAACAAGTACAAAAAGATTGTGGCTTTCAATACGTGCGTTTTCATGGACTGTTTCACGATGATATGTTTCCTGTTTTAATTGAAAAAGGAAAAACAGTGTACAACTGGCAATACATTGATGATTTATTTGATAGAATGTTGGATATGAAAGTGAAGCCTTTTGTAGAGCTGGCTTTTTTTCCTACTAGTATTGCGGCCAAAGATTCTAAAACGGTTTTTTGGTGGAAAGCCAACGTAACGCCTGCTGAGGACTCTTTTGAAAAATGGCATGATTTGGTAAAAGCGTTTACACAACATTGTGTAGATCGATACGGAACGGAGGAAGTATTGACCTGGTATTTTGAAGTGTGGAACGAACCGAATCTATACCCGTTTTTTTGGGATGGAAAAAAATCACAATATTATGAGCTATACAAACAATCAGCACTTGCAGTCAAATCGGTGGATAAAAGATTTAAAATTGGTGGACCAGCGACTAGTAATTTTGTTCCCGATACCCGCTTTGATGGCGAAATAGAAGACAAAAAAGCTTCGGAAGAATTATTCAAAACAAAAGATATCAATACGCTAAAATGGCATGCGGTTTGGGTAGAAGATTTTCTAAAATATTGTGACAGAGAAAAACTGCCTGTAGATTTTATTAGCTGTCATCCGTATCCAACTGATTATGCTTTGGATGCCAGTACGGGCAGAGGAAGAGGGCTAACACGTTATGTGAATTCAACCAAAGAAGATCTGGAATGGCTGAATAAAATGGTAGCCAAAAGTGCTTATCCCAATGCCGAATTACACCTTACCGAGTGGAGCACCAGCCCAAGCAGCCGAGATAGAGCGCATGACTTGCTGCCAGCAGCGGCTTATATTGTAAAAGCCAATTTAGATTGTATAGGTTTGACCCATTCGTTGTCCTATTGGACATTTACTGATATTTTTGAAGAAAAAGGAGGCGCTTCGAGTATTTTTCATGGCGGTTTCGGAATGATCAATTTTCAAGGTTTGGTAAAACCTTCTTATCATGCCTATGCCATGTTGCATCAATTAGGAAATGAGCAATTGTTTAAAAATGATAATTTATTTGTAAGTCGTCAGGCTGCAACCGGAAAAATTGTGGCGCTGGCTTACAATTATCCAGACGAAAGTAAAAGTGCAGTTCCATCGGGCTATAAATCCTATGCTGATTTATCCAAAGGTTCTTCAAAAAAAATTAATATTAAGCTATCGAATTTAAAACCAGGAACGCAATTTCAAATGGAACTTTTGGATAAAGATCATGGCAATATTGTAAACTACTGGGAAAATATGGGCAAACCCGAACCGCCTACACGGGTGCAAATTAAAGAATTGAAAAAAGTCGCAATGGATTTAAAAACAGAACTAGTACAAGCGGATAAAAACGGTAATTTAATAATCCAGCAAACTTTGGCGCCTTGGAGCGTTTTACTTATTAAGCAAATCGATTCATTATAAAATAAAGTAGCGATTTGAAGCAGTCTTTTTAAAAAATATTTTTTGTTTAAACATCTTGGATGACTAGTTTTTGTGAACTAGCTATCCAGGATTTTTTAGGTTTATGCCATTACCAAAAATGGTTAACCAATTATTTTCGTATTTCATATTTAATTGTAACTTCGTTTTCTATAAAATTTCCAAAATCTCTAAATAAAATGATTTCAAGAATTAATTATATAATTTTTTTGTGTTTTATTTCATTTAATGTATTTTCTCAATTCGATAATCTGAAATTCGAAAATTTAGATACGCCTAATGGACTTTCAAGTAGTACTTGCTTGGACATTTTTCAGGATAAGGAAGGCTATTTATGGTTTGGTACTATCGATGGGTTAAACAAATACAACGGATATAATTTTGAAATTTTTAGACCTATCCTTAATGATTCAACTTCAATTAGTAGTATTAGGGTCAATGCCATTACAGAGGATCGCTTAGGAAATCTTTGGATTGGAACCAACAATGGATTGAATTTTTTAAATAAAAAAACAAATAAGTTTTCTAGGGTCAATATTTACAGTAAAACTTCTGTTGCTTCCAATACTAGTGAAGTAATAAACGAACTTTTGTTTGACAATTCCACAAATGTTTTGTGGGTTGCGACGAACAACGGCTTAGTTAAAATTTCGTTGGCAAAGGATTATACCAATTTAAATAACTTAAAAAAGGATCATTTTGTTAGTGAGAGCAGAAACAAGAAATCAATAGATAATAATACGGTTAATCTTATTGTAAAAGATAAAAACAATACAATTTGGGTTGGTACCAATGGAGAGCATCTGAACAAATACAATCCTACTAAAAATAATTTTGATAGGATTTACATTCAAAAGCAAAAACAATATGAGTTAAACCACTTAGCAAAAAGAGTTTATATCGATTCTGATGGCGATTTTTGGATAGGAAATGATATTTCGAATATCATTTTATGGAAACCAAAAGCAGGTATATTTACACATATTGCTATAGGAAAGGTTCAAGCACCAATTCAGGACTTATACCAAGACAAAAATGGAATTCTTTGGGCTTCAACAGATGGAGAGGGATTGTTTTTGTACAATAAAAAGCAAGGCCGTTTGCAGCAACATTTGGTTAATAATCCTTTAGATGCTTTTTCGCTGCCTAATAACCAACCTTCTACTATTTACGAAGATCACAAAGGCATTTTTTGGATAGGAAGTTATGACAAAGGAGTAAGTAAATTGGATCCATCGAAATATTCCTTCGGACATTATTATTACAAATCGAACAATATCAATGGCCTTAATGGAAAAATTATCCAATCTGTTTTACAGGATTCTAAAAACCGCATTTGGCTAAGCGCCTACAATGGAGGCTTGAATCTTTTTGACGAAAAAAACAATTCTTTTCAACATTTTGCACATACTGCAAGTCCCAATTCTATAAGCTCTAATAAAATTTTATACACTTTTGAAAGTGCTGATAAAAACATTTGGGTTTGTACACTTGATGGTGGTTTAAATAAGTTTAATCCAGACACACATCAGGTACAGCGGTTTTATCATAACGAAAGTGATCCTCATTCTATTGGTCAAAATTCGGTTTGGGCAGGAGTAGAAGATAATAAAAAAAGAATCTGGTTGGGATTACGATCGGAAGGTTTGAACATTTACAATCCAGCAGACAAGAAGTTTTATAGTTACAAAAGCGATTTGAATGCACAGCATAATCTATTAAGCAATTTTGTTTTTTCTTTATTTATCGACTCCAAAAACCGATTGTTTGTAGGTACTACTTTGGGCGTCAATATGGTCTATTTAAACAAACTAAATGGATTTATTCCTAAGAAGATAAATTTTTCAGAAATTAATGTCAACGGAATCAAAGGGCAACGTATCAATTATATTACCGAAGATCATTTGGGGAATATTTGGGTAGGGGCAGATAGCGGTATCTATCAGTTGGATGCCAATCTGAAATTAGTAAAGTCTTACAATTCTCAAAATGGACTTCCCAATAATTTAGTTGTGGGTATAAAAGAGGACAATCAACATAACTTGTGGATTACAACCAAAAGTGGTATGTCGCTGTTAAATCCAAAGACAGGACATATTAGAAATTTTAATATACATGATGGACTACAAGGGACTGAATTTCAAAGTAAATCCATCGAAAAAACAAGAGACGGACGGATAATTGTAGGAGGAATTAATGGCTTTAATATTTTTAATCCAAAAGATATTACAATAAAATCATCTGTAAAACTTACTCCTAAAATCACAAGCTTTAGGTTAAATAACAAAAAAATTGAAGCGGGTGACCTTGTAAATGGTAGAATACTACTTAAAGAATCTATTACTCAGGTAGATGAGATGGTGTTGGACTATAATGAGAATTATATTTCGTTTGAGTTTTTAGCCTTGTATTTTGAGAATCCTGAGCAGGTGCAGTATTCTTATAAATTGGTGGGCCTGGAAAAAGAATTTGTAAATGTAGGTTCCAGAAGAGATGTTAACTATTCCAATTTACTACCAGGCGAATATACATTTGAAGTAAAAGCCAGTATTGACGGAAAGTGGGAGAATGCTAAAACAGCTCAAATTACTTTTAAAATTTTATCTCCTCCGTGGAAAACCTGGTGGGCGTATTTGCTTTACATCATTTTTGGTATGGGCTTAGTTTGGTTTTTTATGAATTTATATCAAAAATACATTCAGGATGCTCAGGAGCATAAACTTGATTTGATGAAAATTCAGTTTTTCGTTAATGTGTCTCACGAATTTAGAACACCATTAACTTTAATCTTAAACCCATTAGATAAAATTTTAGGTAATATTACGGATCCCGATATCATTAAATCTTCAACCTTATCTGCACAGCGTAGCGCGAGAAGGCTTTTGCATTTGGTTAATCAACTATTAGATTATAGAAAAATGGATGCTGGAATGGCTCCTCTACAGGTAGAAAGAGGCGATTTTGTAAAATTTACTGAAAATATATTTGTACTTTTTAAAGGTTTAGCCGAGAAAAAAGAAATTACCTATAAATTTGAAAGTGGTTCTAAAAGAATAGTTTCCTTATTTGATTTTGACAAAGTAGAAAAAATTATAACCAATTTAATTTCGAATGCAATCAAATTCACCAATAATGGCGGTGAAATTAAAGTGTCGGTAGAACAAGTAGATTCGTTTATGGACAAAAAACCTATGCTTTTTGGGTTTAAAACGGATCGATTTGGTAGCCATGTAAAGATTGTTGTCAAAGATACAGGTATTGGAATGGACAAAGAACAACTAGAAAATGTATTTACCAGGTTCTACAATTTAGATGTTTCAAAATCCGGAACGGGAATTGGACTTAATTTTACTAAGGCCTTAGTTGAAATGCACAAAGGAAAAATATCGGTAAAAAGTAGTCATAAAAAAGGAACTAAATTTACGGTGCGAATTCCAATTGATAATAAAGGCAAGTCAAATGATGTTGAAAATATAAAAAATGAGTTCCTTATTAATTCGATGAAATCGGTTGAATATGAAATGTTGATTTCCAATGAAAATATTACTCGCGAACTTTCCAAAACCACCCTCATAACATCTAAATCATTAACGGTATTAATAGTTGAAGATAACAGAGAGTTGAGAGCTCATCTGAAAGATGATTTAAAGGATGTTTATACTGTTAAAGAAGCTGTAAATGGAGAAGAAGGTTTAAAAATGGCACGTAAATATTTTCCGGACATTATTATTAGTGATGTAATGATGCCAAAAATGGACGGATTTGAAATGTGCAGAATTTTAAAATCAGAATTTGAAACCTGTCATATTCCAATTATTTTACTGACAGCACGAAATAGAGAAGAAGACTTAATATCCGGATATACAAACGGAGCAGAGGCTTATTTGCCAAAGCCTTTTAAAATGAAGGTATTAAAAGTTCGGATCCAAAATCTTTTAGAAGCAAAAGAACGGTTAAGAAAAAGATTTTCTGAAATAGGAGGTATATCTCCTTCGCGTGAAATTACCACAAATAATTTAGATGAAGTTTTTCTGGATAGAGCAACGAAGGTTGTGATGGATAATATAAGTGATATAGATTTTAAACAAGAAGATTTATTAAAAAGTTTAGGAATTGGTAAATCTCAGTTTTATAGAAAAATTAATTCCTTAACTGGAAATAACCCTAGCTATTTTATAAGAACTATTCGCCTTAAATATGCTTCAGAGCTATTACAACAAAATACTTATTCCATTAAAGAAGTAACCCATCTGTGTGGTTTTAACTCGACAGCATATTTTAGTAAAACATTCAAAGAATTATTCAATGTTACTCCTACAGAGTTTATTGAAACTGCTATAGAAGAAAATAAAAATACAAAAGAAAATTAGTAGTGCAACAGGCATAGCTCGTTTCAATAAACAGAATAATTTATTTTAATATATAGTTTATTAAAACTTTATATTGAAAATCATTGTATATTAACCTGTAAGCGAAAATGTTCGGTTATTTTAGAGTTGAACTTACATTCGATTTAATAGAGGATATTTAGCATGTTAATGAGGATGAACAGGCATTTCCTTTTAATTTCTATTCTTTTGAGATGTTTCTTTAAATTAAAGAACTGCGTTTAGAATGCTATTTCAAAACATTAAATCTGTATTTTATTGTACCGACCAACATGCAATATTGATAGGATAACTGTTGCGCACGTTTTTATATATCTGCATTATAATTTAAATATAGATTTTTTCGTAGTACTAATCACCACACATATTGTATGTTGTAAAGTCTCATTGAAAAATGTACATAAAGGCTTCGTTAAAAAAAATGAGGTAAGATGGAATATTGTATGTTTTTTTTTAAAAAGGTGTCAGAATTTTTCCAGCAATAAAAAAACGGCTGCAAGCAAAAATAGTACTTACAGCCGCTAAAAAAACCAAACTAAACTTATTTACCAACCTGGATTTTGTACCAGGTTTGGATTTATTTTTATTTCATTGGTCGGAATAGGATCTACATAATTCTTTTTAGAGAATGATCTATTTCCTGCAATATCAAAAATCAGTGCTCCAGGTTTTGTTTTGGCAATCCCAGAATAGGTAGAGGTGCTTTGCACAGTTGTGGTTAATCCATATGGAAAAGCGCCTGGAGTGTAAATCTTTTGGCTAGGAAATTTTGGATTATTAGCAGTTTCATACTCTGTTCCTGCAATATAATTTAAACAAACATTTTGGTTCAGCTCTGCCTCAGCAATACCCCAACGCTTTAAGTCATCAAAACGGAAATTTTCTCCATCTAATTCGATAGCTCTTTCACGGCGTATTTCGCCCAGCATATTTAAATCATTATAAGGAGCAATCAATGTTTGAGTTAATGGGGCAACTCCAGAGCGGATGCGTATCTTATTGATTGAGATATTTAAATCAGCATCAGATATGCTACCGTTTCCTAACTCGCATGTCGCTTCTGCGTAAATTAACATCACTTCTGCCAAGCGGATATGTGGATAATTGTAAGATTCTTGTCTAGTCTCACGCAGTTTATGCTCAGTTGTGAATTTTCTACCTTCATAACCTACATCACGACCTCCGCCAGGAGATGTTAAAACTGGGACATACCTGTAATCGAAATTGATTCCACTGTTTGCAAATGGCACACCATATTGCGCTCCGCCACCATTAGTGCTGGATCCCCATCCCCAATATTCCTTAAGAGGTTCACTAACAAAACTTCTTAATCGGTAATCGCGGTTTTGAAATTCATCTGTCATCTTTGCATATCCCTTAAATACACTTGAATATTGAACAGGTAACCCATCAGTACACAGATACATATCCATCAATTTTCTTGAAGGACAAATTGGTCGTGCATGAGTAAGATTTTGATTAATTTTTCTAAGTGTAAAATCGAAAACAGTTTGAAAAATAAATTCCTTGTTATTGGCTTTAGTTAATCTGGCTGGATTTGAACCGGCATCTTCCAAATTAAATAGGTAAAACAAATGTCTTTCGCCCATAGTTGCACGTTGGTCCCATAGCTCAAAAGCCCCGCTGTTCATTACCTCAAGCGATGCCTGTTTGGCATTAGTTAACATAGTTGTAATGCTTGGATAATTTGCAGGTTTATTAGAGCCTGCGCCCACAGTTACGCCGTCACCATCTGTATCTTCGCCAACATATTTTTCCCATGTTGCTTCATAAAGTAAAATCCTAGCTTTTAAAGATTTTGCAGCTTCCTTAGATAATAGACCTTGAGTAGCTGTACCCATTGAAGCAGCTGCAGGTAAACCTTCAATTGCAATATTTAAGTCATTAATTATTTGAGTGACAACTTCATATCGGCTATTTCTTTTGCCATATAACTCAGGAGAGTTTACATCAAGCGAACGAGTTATAATAGGAACACCGCCAAACCTTTTCAATAAAAGGTAGTGATGCCACGCTCGGAAAAAATGAGCAGTAGCTACTGGGACTACAATCTGTTTTTTATCACCAGTATAAATTTGTCCTTTTTCAATTAATTGATTTACTGCTCTAAGATAAATATAGTTGTTTTTCCATATATCGTCAGTTGTTGGAGTTACAGAAGTTCCACGGCCATATACATCTAAACTGGATAAATTTCCTGACAAATCAGATGAGTCATCTCCTTCATTTGATTCATGTCCCTCATAATCAAAGCCCAATCGCGTATAAAAATAGTTTGATGCTTTTACAAAATCGGCTGGAGTGTCATAATAAGTTGCTTCGCTTACCACATCTTGTGGTTGCTGATCCAGAAAATCTTCACAACCTGTCAAGATAAGTAAAGGTAATAGAATGGCAAGCCCAATTTTTTTGATATATTTAATTGTATTTTTCATATTTTGTTCAAATAAATTATAGATTAAAAAGTAAGGTCTAAGCCTAATAACATTGTTGAAACATAAGGTACTGTTGATCCCTGAGAAGCTCCCGATACCATTTCAGGATCCATCCCGTCATTTACATTGGATATAACAAAGAGGTCGTTTCCAGTTAACGATATGCGTAAGTTTTTAATGGCTGATTTATCCAGCAAGTACCTCGGCAGGCTATATCCTACTGAAAGTACTTTTGCTCTCATGTAAGAAGCTTTTATAACATTAACATCATTGTTCTGATCATAATTCCATATTCTTCTTGCCGTGTTATAGTACATAGCAGGATATTGTGCATCAGTATTATTTTCAGACCATGTATTTCCCAGGAAAGCTGAGTTTTGGTTGGTAAACCAGCTTGCAAATGGAGCAGATAAGGCTCCGGTTCTTACAATATTTTGCTGGCCTACACCTTGAAAGAATGCACTAAAATCAAATCCTTTATACTCCATACCTAAGCGCAGACCAAAACTATAATGAGGATTTGCATCACCGTAATAAACTAAGTCATCTGTATCTATTATCCCATCACCATTTGCATCAACACGGTTGAGGGCTCCAGGAACTAAACGGTCTGCACTTCTGTATTTAGGAAGCAGTGTCCCTGCCTTCATTACATTCTGATTCGAAGGATCTGCGAAACCATATTGATTATAATAAGCCAAAACCTGATCTTCCGTGGTTAGAACACCATTTGTTTTGTAAGTATATATTGAATTTAAAGGTTTACCTTCTACAATTGCATTGTTCCCTTTTACAATGGCAGTTTTTCCCTCCATGCGGGTTACCTCACTTTTACTGTCCCATACCATTAATCCTATATTATATTTAAAATTTTCTCCAATTTTATCCTTCCAGTTCAAAGAAGCTTCCCAGCCATTAGTTGTAAAATCACCACTATTGGTTTTTGGAGCAGTTCCTCCCAAAACCTGAGGATAGGTAATATTGACTAACATATCATTATTTTTACGAATAAAATATTCAAACGTCCCGCTCAATCTATTTTTTAATGCTGCAAAATCGAGGGCAAAGTTTGTCGTAGCTACACGTTCCCATGTACGATCTGTTGATGTAATGGCTCCAATCCACGCAGTATTAGCCAAGGTAGGGTTTGAACCAAATTGAGTGGATCCTGTACTCATATTAGAGATGTAATCATAAGTTCCGATTCCTGTAACTGAACCAGTCTCTCCATATGAAGCCCGTAACTTCAAATTATCAAAAACATTGGCTTTTTTAATAAAATTCATTTCAGAGAGACGAATACCTGCTGATGCACTGTAAAAGTTTTTCCATCTAAAATCAGGGTGGAGACGAGAAGATCCATCTCGACGGCCTAAAGCCTCTAATAGATAAATGCCATTATAGTCATAGTTGATTTTACCTATATAAGACACTAAACCCACTGCATTACTCCCGCCTTTGTTAGTTTGAGTAGTAACATCGCCAGTATTTAAATCATCTAAGTCATCATCAGTCATATTAGAACGAAACATTTCATAGTTGTTAGTTTGCGTTTCTTCAGCTGTTATCCCAGCTAATAAACCAATATTATGTTGTCCAAACGAGCGCAAATAGTTTCCTTGTATTACATGATTTTGAAAACTAATTTTAGTTTGATTTATTCGTACGCTAGAAGATAGTAAAGTAGTTGGGGTATAAGAAACGTTCCCATCCCAGTCATACATTGTTACAGAAGTGGTTCTGGCATTTTTATTTCCATTCCTTGAACTAAAATTTCCATTGTATTTAAATGACAAACCCTTTACATATTTGTTGAAATTCAGATTTAATGTAGTTCCAAAACGTATAATTTCCTCAACATTTTCAATCCGCCCTCCTTCATCCAGTTTAGCTAATAAGTTATTCCCTCCAAAAATGTCATAATATTGTCCCTGAGGATTGTATAATGGGAAAAGATACATATCTTGTATACCGTGTCCCACACCTTGAGTAGGTTCGTCTACTAAACGATTATCATACGATACAATAAAATCAGTACTTATTACATCGCTTATTTTGTAATTCAAATTGGTACGAAAATTAATTTTCTTGGCTCCATCATATACAAAAGCAATAGGTGAACGCTCATTAGAATATCCAATTGAAGTTCTATAGGTAGCATTTTCATTTCCACCGGAGAATGATAAGTCATGTCTCTGAGAAAAAGTTGGACTGTAAACAGCATCAAACTGGTTTACATCCGAAAAGCGATGTACCTTTCCATTCCAGTTGTAAGTGTCTGGTGCCATAGGCATCGTTCCATCAATTATTGAAAGTAACTCTGGTCGCGTAAAGAAACGATAGTTACCAGCAGCATACTGTGTAACACCATTAGCATCCATATATTCAATTTCATCATTATCGCCTGCTTCTAACCACATTTTTGCCCAATCTTTTAGATTAGTAACGGGAAAATCTTTTGGGAAATTAATTTGGGTTTCACCTCTGTAACTTATTTGCATTTTCCCTCTTTTACCTTTTTTGGTTGTGACTAAAATAACTCCTCCAGCTGCTTTTGTTCCAAAAATAGCCGCCGCCCCATCTTTTAAAACTGAATAGGTTTCAATATCATTTGGATTAATAGTAGAAAGCTGCCATTCAGGAATCTCTAATCCATCTAATAAAATAAGAGGGCCAATGTCATTAACAGAAATGTCACCACGAATCTTAATATTTACACCATCATTTCCAGGACGTGAAGATGTTCGTGTAACCACTACCCCTGGTGCTTCTCCCTGTAAAGCTAATGCGGCACTCGATGTACCTTTACTTCTTGTAACATCATCTCCTTTTAATTGGGTTACAGAACCTGTAAGGGTAGTCTTTTTTTGAGTTCCGAAACCTACCACGATTACCTCATTCAAACTTGAGATGTCTTGTTTTAGTGAAACATTTACAGTAGTTGAAGTTCCAATTTTTACTTCCTGAGTGATATATCCGATATAACTAACGACTAAAATGCCATTACTGTCCGGAACACTAATCGAGTAATTACCATCAAAATCGGTAGTAGTTACAATTTTTGTACCCTTGACCATAATATTTGCACCAGGAATTCCTAAATTGTCAGATGCACTTACAATTTTTCCTTTTATTGTTTTACTCTGGGGAGAATTAAATGTAGCGCTTTTTACAGCAAGTTTATTTGTAGGCGAAATTGCATACATTTGAGTGGACAAACAGATAATCAGCAAACCTACCATCCAATATGGATTTGCTAACGAACTCAGTTTGGACTGATTTAATTTTGGTTTAAGCATAAAGTTTAATTTAAAGTTAGTTAATGAGTTTATTCAAATAGTTAATGCAATGTTAATTATATTGAAATCCTCAGATGATAAATTATTACTCAAAAATGATAATTTATGGTTCTTTTTTTTTAGTCACAGCTTAATATTTATAATAACTAAAACCTTATTTCTTCTATCCAATATTATAAATTCCACACTTGGTAATTGTTTAAGTATGAGGTTAATTAGAATGTTAATTATGCGATGATTATAAAAAATAGTTTTTATTAAAAATTATTGGGATAATTCTATGTGTGAAATGTATTTTTAGCTTACTTCAATTTTATAAAAACAAAATAAATTGTCTTACTTTATAAGTCATGTTATTGAAATAAGTTTTATGAGTAAGTATTGCCTATTTAATTATGTGTTATAGTTTTTGAATTATAATTTATCAATCAACATTCTTACTGTGTGTATTTTTGCACTAATAAATGCATTTTAAATCTAAATTAAATGGTCAATTTTTTTTTGGATTTTACAGTGTCTGATACAAGTTGTGTTAGTTAAATTAATATTAGCATAGCGAGATGATTTTAAAACAAGATATTATGATGAAATTTAACTGTAGGTATGCCTCGAACCCCACTGCTGTAAAACAATATGATACAGAACGGTTACGAGAAGAATTTTTAATTGATGATTTGATGAGGAATAATGAGATAAATTTAACATATACTCATTATGACAGGTATATTGTGGGCTCAGCAACTCCATTAAATTCTTTAATTCTGGAAACAATTGATCCCCTGAAATCTTCTTATTTTTTGGAAAGAAGGGAAATGGGAATCATTAACGTAGGAGGGAATGGCGCTGTCGTTGCGGATGGGGTCACTTACGAACTCGGTTTTAAAGATGCTTTATATTTAGGATGCGAAAATAAGGATGTGGTTTTCAAAAGTGATAACGCAAACAATCCTGCAAAGTTTTATATTAATTCTGCTCCAGCGCACTGTAAATTTCCAAATAAAAAAGTAAGTCTTGCTGAAGCAAAAAAAATAGAATTAGGTACACTTGAAACAGCCAATCATCGTACCGTAAACCAAATGATTATTGGTGGAGTTGTAACAACCTGTCAATTGCAAATGGGACTGACGGAATTAAAAACAGGAAGTGTCTGGAATACCATGCCAGCTCACGTACACGATCGAAGAATGGAAGTATATTTCTACCTTGATATTCCAGAAAACCAGGCTGTATGTCACTTTATGGGACAACCGCAAGAAACAAGACACATTTGGATGCACAACCACCAAGCGGTAATTTCTCCACCATGGTCAATTCACTCGGGAGCAGGAACTTCCAACTATACTTTTATTTGGGGAATGGCCGGTGAGAATTTAGATTACGGAGATATGGATATAGCTAAAATAACAGACTTAAAATAAGAGAAGAAATAATACAATGACAAATTCATTATTTGATATAAGTGGAAAAGTAGCTTTGGTTACTGGAAGCACACACGGTTTAGGAATGGCAATGGCCAAAGGTCTAGGTGAATCAGGAGCGACTATTGTAATTAACGGAAACTCATCACAAACTAAAATTGACGAAGCGGTAGCTAGTTTTACGGCTGCAGGAATAAAAGCAGTGGGTTACAAATTTGATGTGACCAACGAAGGAGATGTAATAGACGCAATTGCTGCAATTGAAAAAGAGGTTGGAGTTATTGATATTTTGATCAATAATGCAGGAATCATCAAGAGAATTCCAATTTTAGAAATGGAAGTGGATGATTTTAAACAAATAATTGATATAGATTTAGTAAGTCCTTTTATTGTTTCGAAGCATGTTGCTAAAGGAATGGTAGCGCGCAGACAAGGAAAAATCATCAATATTTGCTCAATGATGAGCGAATTAGGACGAAATAGCGTTGGGGCTTATGCTGCAGCCAAAGGTGGTTTGAAAATGTTGACTAAAAACATGGCTACGGAATGGGGGAGATACAATGTACAAGTGAACGGAATTGGACCAGGTTATTTTGCTACGGAACAAACGGCTCCAATCCGTGTAGACGGGAATCCTTTTAATGAGTTTATTATAGGACGCACTCCTGCAGCAAAATGGGGAGATCCTGATGATTTAGCTGGTGCAGCAATCTTTTTATCTTCTAAAGCGAGTGACTTTGTCAACGGTCATATTTTGTATGTAGATGGGGGAATTTTAGCAACTATCGGGAAACCGTCTAACGAGATTTAAAAAAAGACAATATGTATAAGTTTAAAATTTTAGGAGTAGCAGTACTTTTATTAAGTCTGCAATCCTGTAAAAAAGAAGAAGGCAACGTAACAATTCACGTTAAAAACGATTTGGACATCGAACGAACTTTTGAAACGATTACGCTTTCAAAAGAGCAATTAAATGTATCAGAATTAACTGATATTGGTGTGAAAGATTCAGAAACAAATGAATTACAAGTGACACAGATGGTAGATAATGATGGAGACGGAATTATGGACGATCTTCTTTTTCAACCTAAACTGCAGCCAAATTCAGAGAGAGAATATCAAGTTGTAAAAGTCACAAATGAAAGAAGACCTAAAGCACCAGAATACTGTTATTCCCGTTTCGTACCTGAACGTACAGATGATTATACTTGGGAAAATGACAAAGTAGCCTTTAGAGTATATGGCCCGACTGCACAAAAAATGAATGAAAACGGTAATCCGGCAGGAACATTATCCAGTGGTGTAGATGCTTGGTTTAAAAAAGTAAATTACCCTATTATTGATAAGTGGTACAAAAAAGATTTAGGAAAAACAGGTAGTTACCATAAAGATACAGGAGAAGGAATGGATGCTTATCACGTTGGACCTAGTAGAGGTGTGGGTGGTATCGCAGTAAAGAGAGATAGCACTTACTATGTTTCGAAAAATTATACCAATTACAGAACAATAACAACGGGGCCAATTAGAACTAGTTTTTTTGTAGAGTATGCTAATTGGAATGCTGATGGTGATGAAATTAAAGAATCACATATTATCAGTTTGGATTTGGGTAATAATTTATCAAAGTTTGAAATTTCAATTGAAGGAACGCAAGATATTTCAGCAGGATTAACATTGCATGACAATAAAGGAGAGATTACAGAAAATAATAAAAATGGGTGGGTTTCGTATTGGGAAAAATACGGAGACTCATACGTGGGAACAGCTATAGTGGGAACTTCAAATTATTTTACAGACTTCGTTGTTTACAAGACTGAACAAGTGGATTTAAGTAACGTTTATGCCAATTTAAAAGTTAAGGACGGTAAGGTCGTTTATTTTGCAGGATTTGGGTGGACAGGAAGTAAACAGTTTAACACTAAGAAAGAGTGGGAAGATTACCTAAGCAAATTTTCAAGAAAGGTTAATAATCCGTTAATTGTAACTATAAAATAGAAATTTGACTAATTTGTTATGAAGTAAAATATAGTTAATCCCTCGGGTGTAATTGAATAATGTAATTACATCTAAGGGATTATTTGAATGGCATAGTACCAAGTAAAAGAAGTTTTATCACACCACAAACTTGCAGTATTGTGGTAGCATACCGGAACTACTAAAGGGAAAATGCAGAAAATGAGGAATCGAAGGCTGGAAAAATTGAAATGATTTTAAACTAAATAATTTGTAAAAATTGAAACATAAATAATAATCATTTTTTATGAAGTCAATACTAGTTTTATTCAAAACGTTATCGATGCGATTCATAATTATCGGAACCAGGATTATAAACAAAAAAAGAGATTAAAATGCTCAATTTACTACTCAAATTAAATTATATAGTATGTATTTAATTTTATTATAAAAAAAAAGGAAATAAAAATTAAAGAAAAATAATATTTTTAAATAATTTTTATATGAAGGAAAGAAAAAGAAAAATAATTAAAATAGGATTTATTATAATTATTCCTTTAGTAGGGTTGTTGTATTTATTGACAAATTCTAATTTATTAAAAGAGGAGGTGAAAAAACTCACCAATAATGAAATTAAAGAACTAAAAGAGGAAGAGAAGTTTGAAATAACAGTCGAAAATAAAAACAGGAAGACTGATCAAAAAAGAGAAGGAATGGTATGGGTACCTGGAGGTGAGTTTTCGATGGGCAGTAATATTAATGATGAAAGTTTGTGCACTATAAAAGGAGTGACAAATGATGCGAGACCAATTCACAGAGTATATGTGGATGGTTTTTGGATGGATAAGACTGAAGTTACCAATAAGGAGTTTGCTAAATTTATAAATGCCACAAAATACATTACTGTTGCCGAAAGAAAACCTCTTCAGGAAGAATTTCCGGGTGTTCCTTTATCGCAATTGATAGCTGGCTCAGGAGTTTTTACACCAACAAAAAGCAAAGTCAAATTAGATGATTATTTGCAGTGGTGGAAATATGTAGAAGGCGCAAACTGGAGACACCCTATGGGTTATAACAGTAATTTGATTGGTAAGGATAATTATCCTGTAGTTCAAATTTCATTTGAAGATGCAGTAGCTTATGCTAAATGGGCTGGAAAACGTTTGCCAACCGAGGCAGAATGGGAATTTGCAGCTAGAGGTGGGAAAACCGCCAGTACTTATACTTGGGGCAGTATTTTAAAACCACAAGGTAAGTTCCAGGCAAACATTTATCAAGGGCAATTTCCTGTTGAAAAAGGGGATACAGGAGAAGATGGTTTTGTTGGAATTGCTCCTGTTGGTCAGTATGAACCTAATGGATATGGTCTTTATGATATGGCTGGAAATGTATGGGAATTGGTAAGCGACTGGTATGATGAGAATTATTATAGTCAGTTAGCACAAAATTATAGAGTATCTTCAAATCCTCAAGGACCTGAGATTAGTAATTACATTAATGAACCAAATTCGTTACAAAAAGTTCATAGGGGAGGCTCTTTTTTATGTACCGATGAATATTGCACCAGATACATGGTAGGTACACGTGGACATGGGGAAATTAAATCATCTGCTAATCACATCGGATTTAGATGTGTTGAGTAGTTTTTCAGAGACACTATCCCAAAAAGTGTGTAAGTTGAAAAGTTTAGGCTCCTGTTTTTATAATCGGAGCCTTTTTTCAAATATAAGGGTAAATTGGTTTAAAACAATACCCCAGTTTTGAATAGGCATT
>NZ_JAADZW010000016.1 GCF_010645065.1 Flavobacterium fluviatile
ACCGGCGAGGACCAATACGTAAAATCGTAACGCTTCATCGGCTGAGAAGATCGCTTGTAGATGATTGATCCAGAGTTGATCGCATTTGTTGTCTGAATTAAACTGGCATTGTTTTCGAATGTCAAAGAACCACCATTAACTGTTACTTCATTGGTTATGGTTAATGTTCTTCCTGAGTTTACAACAACACTTCCTGAGTTTACAGTACAGCTACACGCCGATATATCACTTGTTAGTGTATAATTGCCTTCAAATACAATGCTATCATCTGCTGTTGGCAACGTAGTATTATTAGTTTTAGACCATTTTGTACCGTCCCACGTATTCGCTGCTCTGGTAATAGTAACGACCAATGGATCAGAAGTACAATTACCTTCTCTATATGTAAAAGAATAACTACCGGCAGCTAAATTTGAAATAGTAATACTTGCTCCTGTTCCGGTAATAGTAGCATTGGAAGTACCCGTTCTGTATAAAGTCCAATTACCAGTAGGTAATCCGTTTAATACAACGCTACCCGTAGAACCCGTACAACTCGTATTTATTACAACACCATTAGTTGGAGGGGAAAAAGCCTGAAATCTAATTCTGGATGGAATTGATGTCTTTGTACAGCCATTAGAACTTTGCAGTACAACCTGATAAGTTCTAAAAGCTCCCGGGAAAGCAGTGGGTGAATAGGAGATTTGTCCTGCAGTACCAGCAATATCCTGCCAATCTGAATTATCAGCATTATCACTATATTGCCATTTTAAAACCAATGAAGCATCTGGATAGGCAATTGTATTTCCGGCAATACTATGCAGGGTCAATGTTGGCAAAGCATCTCCTTTGCAGAGATTTTCTCTTCCTCCGTTTACCTGTCCTCTATCTACTACTTGTACATTTGTTGTATAAGTTGCTGGTGAAGCACCACTACAGCCATTCGAATTATTATAATTAACTGTAACGGTTTTAGAACCAGCAGTTAACCACTCAATTACAATATCATGATTCGTACTTGTACCTCTAGCGATTAGTCTGTAATCTGTATTAAGAACTCCTGAAACGGTCCACACATAATTCGATTGTCCAGATTGCGTAGCATAAGTTATATGTGTATCGGCACATGTCTGAGCCTGAGCAGCGGTTGTAAATGTTGGTGTTGGTGTTGGATTAACCGTTACTGTTGCAGAACCTGACAAACTAGTAAGACAACTTGTAACCGACTGATAAGCGGCACTAACCAAATTATAAGTAAAAGTTCCCGAGGCGCCGGTTGGGACACTAACAGTTGCTGTAGCGTTTGCACCCACATTTATTGTGGAATTTGCACCTCCGTTAATATTATAAGTAACCGTTATGGGACTATCCTCAGAATTTGAGAAAGTTATAACAGGCGAAGCTGCATTTCTGCAAACAGCTGTTGTTCCACTTATTGTAGCCTTAGGAACATCGAGTGTTTTTATCTGAATATAGTTAGAATTTACGCTTGAAGAACAACTGTTATATGCTCTTAATCGATAAAAATAAGTAGTTTTTTTATCTAATCCGGTAACATTATAAGAACTTACAAGTCCAATATCTAAACCGTTATAAGCAGGAAGAATACCTGAAAAATTATTAACTGTTGATACGTCTAAATAATAGCCTGTTGCATTAGAAGCTGCTGTCCAATTGGCTAGAAAACTAGAACAAGTAACATCTGTCGCAGCAGTAGCAGCTGGAGTTCCCGGAAGAGAATTTACTGTTACTAATTGAGAAGCACAAGTTGTTGTATTGCAAGTCCCGCTATATCTCACATAATAAGTTGTATTAGATGTTGGAGAAACCGTAATACTATTTCCGGTTCCTGCTGATGTCCCTCCACAAGACCCTGTAAACCATTGTACGGTTGCTCCCGTCCCTAATGTCCCTCCATTAACTGTAAGCGTTGTAGAGCCTCCGTTACAAATTGTAGTAGTTCCGGTTATTCCTGTTGGGGCTACTGAAGGAAAATTTACTGTTACTGTTGTTGATGCACATGTAGTGGTGTTGCATGTACCTTCATATCTTACATAATAATTTGTAGTTGTTGTTGGCGATACACTAATACTATTTCCTGTGCCAACCAAAGTTCCTCCACAAGAACCTGAATACCATCGGGCTGTTGCTCCTGATCCTGATGTTCCTCCGGTTAGTGTAAGTGTAGTAGAGTTTCCATTACAAATTGTAGTAGTTCCGGATATTCCTGTTGGGGCTACTGATAGTGAGTTAGGAGTAATATTTCCAGTTGTTGACGTAGAACTTGTACCACAAGCATTAGTAGCTGTTACAGAAACTGTCCCAACTCCTGAACCAATTGTAATAGCTGCTGAAGTAGTTGTACCTCCTGCTGTTATTGCCCAGCCTGTTCCTGTTACAGACCAGCTATAAGATGTAGCACCGGTTACAGCTACTATACTAAAAATGTTTCCAGTTGAACCAGCACATTTATTTATTGGTTGTGTTATTGTCCCTGGTGTTGCAGGAGCTGAATTACTTACTGTAATAGCATAATTGGCAGAAACAATTCCGTTTCCACAACTATTAACGCCATAAACAGTCAAATTACCAGAAGTAGCGTTTGAAGCAAATGTTATTGTAGGTGTATTTGTTGTTCCTGTAATTGTTGCCCCTGTTCCCGAATAGCTCCATATATAAGATGTAGCATTAGCAATTACAGGAACTGAATAACTTACATTTGTTTGTCCTTGACATACACTTGATGCCCCAGTAATTGTTCCTGCTGCTGCCGGAAGCGAATTTACAATAACTGTATTAGTTGCTGGTGGCCCTGAACAGGCACCTGAATAATTAACCGTAACCGTTTTTGAACCCGATGTTAACCATTTTAGCGTTACGGAATTAGTTGTTGTAGAACCTGCAGAAATTGTATAATCTGTGCCTAATGTACCCGGAATTGTCCAAACATAATTACTTTTGCCAGATTGTGTTGTGTAAGTAACATCAACATTAGTACAAACAGGTGATGACGGAAATGTAGTAAAAGTCGCTCCGTCAATAGTTAATGATCTGGAGGTTGAAGTACCACAACCATTATAGGTAGTAAAAACAACTAGAACAGTTCCAGCACTAACTCCGGTTACAACACCAGCTTGCGTTATCGTAGCACTACCTGTTTGATTAAATATTGACCAAGTACCTGTTGAAGGCCAGGTATTGGGATCTTTTGTAAATGTAGTCGTCCCACCAACACAAATTGAAGAAGCTCCCCCACCAATTGTTCCAGGATTCGATGAATTGTTTCCTTTTTCAGTAAAACTAACAACATTTGAATATCCTCCAATTCCACAACTTGTACTGGCTCTTAATCTATAGTAATAAACTCCTCCACGTGCCAATCCTGTTATAGTATGAGAATTAACATTCCCTACATATAAGTTTTGATATCCTGAAACATAATTTGTAAATGCATTGTCAATTGCCACGTCTAAATAATACCCATCAACCTGATTACCACTCACATTATAAACACCATTCCATTGGGCTACCCAATCATTACAACTGGCAGAACCGGAAGTGGCTACAGGAGATGCAATAGTCATAGTAGTAAAATTACTAACTGAAGAGTTACCACTTAAACCACAAGCTTCTAAACGACGAACCCTAAAATAATAAGTTGTATTTGGTGATAAACCGGATAAAGTTAGACTATTTACGTTTCCAACATCAAGATTATTATATGCTGGAAGAATACTACCCACAGAAAATGTATTATTAGTTGCTACATCCAAATAAAATTTTGTTGCAGACCCATCCCATCTTATTGTGGAGGTACACCAATTAACATTATCTGATCTAGGATTTGTTGGAACAGCCACAGACAAAGTAGTAAAAGTACCTGTAGAAGAATAACTACTATACCCTGAAGAATCCCATGCTCTGAGTCTAAAATAATAAGTGATGCCAGGATTTAAACCTGTTAAGTTTACACTACTTACATTCCCTAAATCTTTATTATCATAAGCAGAAACAATAGTTCCGGATGCAAATGTATTTGCAGTTGCAACATCTATATAAAATTTAGTTGCAGATCCATCCCACCTCGCTGTATAACCACTACAAGTGGCATTATCCCCTCTAATATTAGTTGGTGCTGAGGGTGCAAAATAATCTGATGAACCTGACATTGTCCCTTTCCACTTCACTCCTGTTACATTGCTGCTAATTGTATATCCAAAAATGAAATTCTGAAAGAGACCCACAAACAGAATAAGTAAAATTTTCTTCATAAAAAATTTTTTAAATCTTATAAATAGTAGTTTTTAAAAACTATATTTTGTTGATTTATTTCCTAACATTACTACCTGATTCTCAGTAGCATCAAAAACCGAATTATTCTTCGAATTTTGTTTCCATTATACCTACGTAAAAATCCGTAGGAAGGATTTAATTTTGTAATCTTTTTGAACTCATATATCATACAAAATTAGCTTGTAAAATCAGGTTTTTAATGAAATTTCAGACCTTTTAGATAAAATGCAGTATTAGTCGATGAGTGACATAATTTGATTTAATAAAAGTAAGAATCAGAAGTATTTACTTACAATTAAGATTAAGAAAATTAAATTAAAAAATAAGTTTATTACTACATAAAAAAACACAAAACATCTGATTTTCAATATTCAATGTTTTTTATTAAGAAAGTAAATTTCCAAAAAAATCAAAAATGTTGATTTTGTAAAAAAGCTTAAGCGTTTTTTAACTTTTGCTCATTTCTAATTTAAAAAATACGGTCGTACATTTGAAAAATAATACCACTTTAAAAATGAAATACACAACTTTACCCAATACCGATATCAAAGTGAGCAAAATCTGTCTGGGAACCATGACCTTTGGACAGCAGAATACAGAAGCAGAAGGACACCTGCAAATGGATTATGCTTTTGAAAATGGCGTCAATTTTTTTGATACGGCAGAAATGTATTCTGTTCCGGCAAATGAAGCCACTTACGGCAGTACAGAAAAAATTATCGGAACCTGGTTTAAGAAATCAGGCAACAGGGACAAAATTGTTTTAGCATCTAAAATTGCAGGACCAAACCCCAATTTTGGATACATGCGCGAGAACTTAGATTTCTCTCCTGCAAGTGTCAAATATGCTTTAGAAAACAGCTTAAAACGTCTTCAGACTGATTATATCGATTTGTATCAGCTGCATTGGCCGGAACGCAAAACCAATTCTTTTGGACAACGCGGATTTAAAGTTCAGGATGAAACCTGGGAGGATAATTTCAGGGAAGTTCTTGAAACTTTTGATGGTCTGATCAAAGAAGGCAAAATAAAACATATTGGTGTTTCTAACGAAAATGCGTGGGGAATGATGCGTTTTCTGGAAGAAAGCAAATACCAAAATTTACCCAGAATTAAAACGATTCAAAATCCGTATAATTTATTAAACCGTCTTTTCGAGGTTGGTTCTGCCGAAGTTTCTATACATGAAAATGTGGGATTGCTGGCTTATTCGCCCTTAGCTTTTGGCGTTTTATCAGGTAAGTTCTTAACCGGAGAACCTCACCCAAAAGCCAGAATCAATCTTTTTCCTCAATACAAACGTTACAACAGCGATCAAAGCACTCAGGCAACCCGTTTGTATCAGCAAATTGCCCAGAAACACGGATTGACTTTAACCGAACTGGCCTTAGGTTTTGTACTACAACAGCCTTTTTTAACAAGTGCTATTATTGGCGCTACGACATTAGATCAGTTAAAAGAAAACATAGCCACTATTGACGTAACGCTGTCAAAAGAAATCTTAGCAGAGATTGAAGAAGTTCAGAATATTATTCCGGATCCGGCTCCGTAATACAAGTGCCATACTTAGCGAAGTTGAAAATTTGCGAATAAAAAAAGGCTTCGACTCCGCTCAGCCTGACAAAAAACAAAATACAAATCCCGATAACCATAAGTCATCGGGATTTATTTTATAATTACTTTAACCCGTTGGGTGAAATTGATTAAAAAAATTGATTTGCTTATAAAAAGTATAAAATCGGGAGTAAAACATCATTTATAACTTAAGGAATTGATGTCATCCTGAGCGTAGTCGAAGGCTTTTGAACACGAAAGGGCTTCGACTAAGTTTATCCTGAGCGAAGCCGAATGGACTCAGCCTGACACTTATTTTTAATTTCACCCAATGGGTTACTTTAATAATAAACAACCAAAATGATTTTCTTTTTTGAACTGTCAATGAGTTTTTCGATAACTCCAAAAAACTTTTCATTCACCATTGGGCAGCCAAGACTGTTGCAGATAGGATACACTTGTTCTTCAAAAGGAACATCAAAATATTTGTGCAGAACTATATTCCGGTCAAAAGCCTTACTATTTGTTTTGTCTAAACCATATAATTTATAAGCTTTTCCAAAACTTCCTGAGTAAGAACTTCCAATTGCATATTTACCTAAGGAACTGCAGTTAGAATTTTTCACATTACTAAAGGTTAGTTTTCCCCGAATTCCTGTTTCTGAACCGGAACCATGAGCCACCAAACCTTTGGAGGTTATTTCATTAGACTTTAAATCGTAAACAAAAAACCGGTTTTTTCCTGATTCAATCTTCATATCTAAAAAGAAGGCAACATCTGAATTATATTTAGGAGATTTCCCCAAAAATCTCCTTATAACAGCTACCTCACTTTTTAATTTCTCTTCGAAGGAATAAACCGATTTTGTATTTATAGTTTTTAAAGTCTTTTCCTTGTCTTTTCTGCATGCAAAACTTGCGCCAAAAATTCCAATTAAAAGCAAAATCAAAATATTCTTTTTCATATTTTACAGATTGGCTTTTGGATACTTCTTATTTTTCAACTGTATAACCTTTCACCTGAGCAAAACCCAGTATCGAGGTATTGATAGCATTCCCTAAATCATCCTGTTTTTTGGTTTTCTTAGACTCTGCATCTATGTATTCCTGACGTTTTTTGGCTAAGACAGCAATTTCTTTTTGGATTGTTTCTCTTTCTTTTGTTTTCTGAGCTACAAAATTTTTTATTTCTTCCGCCGATTTGTTTTGAAGTTCTTCCGGTAATTCTTCTTTCTTAATTTTAGAAATTGCAGCTGCATCATCTTTTACTTTATCAACCAGATCCCAGCTTTCGTTTTTATAAACTGCTTTTGATTTGCTCACGGCACGTTCCGTATAATTTGCAGCCGAAACTTTTTTTGCATTTTGATCCTGCAGATTTTGGTTCCTTTTTTTCTCATAGCCTTTTGAACCATAATTAATGTAAGTTTTATTGATCTTTTCATCACATTTTGAAATCTCATCATCATACGGGGTAGCGATGTACCTTACAGACTCATTAGAATCAATGTTAAAATATTTGCCTTTTCCATAATCTGCACCATTTTTCCAATAGGTGTTAATGCCTTCTGTTTTGTCTCCACAAAAAATAGTATTGACATAAATATCTCTTTTTAAAGCATCACTAATGGCTTCTTTATAATTGATTCCACCCTGATCAAAGCCTTCATTTCCGGCGATGTAAATGAGCTTCATATTACTCTTTTCTCTCGCCCATGTTAATTGTTTGGTGGCATCCTGAATTACAGCTCCGCAATATTCATTGCCGCCATTGGTTCTTAAAGCAAATAACTTTTCTGAAATTAAATCCAAATCTGTCGAAAGCGGTGTTATTTGTCGGATATAATTGGATTGCTTCGATAGTCCGTCATTGCCATATTCATACAAAGCAATTTCAATATCCGGCGCTTTTCCTTCATATTTTAATGTTGTTAATGTATTGACGATGTTCCAGAGCCTTGATTTCGCCTGATCGATTAATCCATCCATACTGCTGGAAGTATCCAATAAAAGGGCAACTTGTATTTTTGCATTTTCTGTTGAAGCCGGTCTTTCAATCCCGGTATTTTTTTTTGGATTCGCATTTGATGCATTACAGCTTACTAAGCTTATTATTGCTGCCAAAAGTGTCGAAATAAATAAGTTTGATTTCATGGTTTTGTGATTTTAAAGGTTGATTACAGATCAAACTTAAAAACTTAAAATCCTCGTTTTTTGAAGAAATGGTGAAACGATATTCTGACTTGGTGAAACCAGTTGTAAAAGGAGTTTAAAATACTTTACTTTACAATATTAACTGAAACCTTTGCGGTTTTGTTAAAAAGTAAAGAATGCGAAAAATAATTATTACATCTTTATACATTTTACTGCTGATTCCTTTTGGAATGACTGCACAGGATTCCCTTGCCAAAAAGAAAGCGGCACCATCAGGCAAAATCAGCAAAGTGGCGAGCAAACTGGAAAAATCACTTGATGTTAATGATGAGAGTCAAATTGCACGAAATTATGAAAGTCTTGCTAACGAATTTCTAAATAAAGGGGATAATACCAAAGCAGAGGAATATTTTAAAAAAGCTTTAAACAGTTATACAAAGCTAAAACTTACTGAAGATAAAAGCCGTGTTACAAGAAGTCTCGCCAAAGTACAGGAAGATCAAAAAAACTTTAAATCGGCAATTAAAAATTACGAAGTCGCTGGTTCATTGGCAAAAGATGCTTCTGAAGAAAAAATCAATTTAAATGATGCAAATCGTTTACGTAATAGCGCAAATCCCGCCAGTCAGACCGATTACGTCGATTCTAATATTGAATTGCTGAAAAAAGAAAAGAAAAGCAAGGAAGTTACGGAAGCTTATGTTCAGAAAGCGAAGAATTCATTAGACCTGAAAGATAAAAAGGTTGCCATAGAAAGCTATAAAAAAGCCCTCGTGTATGCAAAAGACAAACCTGAATCTGTAATTAAAATCAAAAACGAAATAGCCAAAGTTTACGCATC
The DNA here is from genome assembly GCF_010645065.1 of Flavobacterium fluviatile. Lineage (GTDB taxonomy): Bacteria > Bacteroidota > Bacteroidia > Flavobacteriales > Flavobacteriaceae > Flavobacterium > Flavobacterium fluviatile. Next base: position 8,825 of record NZ_JAADZW010000016.1, read on the forward strand.
AGATAATCAGTTTGAAAAAGCAATTGGCATCAACGAAAAGCTTTTGGCAGAAGCCGTAATTAAACAGGATTTTAATACCCAGATAAAGCAATTACAATCGCTGGCTTCTCTTTATTTTAAAAAAGAAGAACCCCAAAAAGCAATTACTTCCCTGAAAGAAGCTTATGATTTAGCTTCCCGTAAAGGAAATTCGGCGGAAGCAAAAAAAACATTATCCGAGCTGGTACAATATTATAAAGCTGAAGGAAATGAAAAAGAAAGCATGGCGCTTTATGAAGGGTTTCTTAAAAATTTCGATCAGTTAATTCAGTCTGACACTACCTTAATTAATACTAAAAAATTCCAGATTACAGAGGGCAAAATTCGGCAATTAGAAAAAGAAAAATTTCTTAAAGATGAATTAATCACAAAGAAAAACACCTTCAATTATTTTTTAATAGGATCTGTTATGTTACTTTTGGTCCTGTTTCTTTTTATTGTAAAATCACTCTATTCCATCAAAACAAAAAACAAAGAAATCGCATTGCAGTCGTTACGACGTGAAATGAATCCTCACTTTATTTTTAATAGTCTAAATAGTGTGAACCAGTTTATTTCTGAAAACAAGGAACTCGAAGCCAATAAATATCTGACTTCCTACTCTACCCTGATGCGTGATATGATGGAAAACTCCAATAAAGATTTCATTATACTGGATAAAGAAGTCGAGCAGTTAAAAAAATATTTAGACTTAGAACATTTGCGTTTTCAGGATAAATTTGATTTTGAAATTACGGTCGATAAAAATCTTGATGCCGAAACAGTTTTTGTACCCAATATGATTATTCAGCCACATCTCGAAAATGCGATTTGGCATGGCTTGCGCTATCTCGATAAAAAAGGGTTTTTACACCTCAAGTTTCAATTGAATGACGGAAAAGTAAAAGTAAGTATTGAAGACAACGGAATTGGTTTAACAAGAAGCGGGGAACTCAAAACAAGCAATCAGAAAGTACATGAATCACGAGGCCTCAACAATACCAAAGAACGAATTGCTTTGCTGAATGAATTGTATAAAAAGAACATTTCGTTTGCAATCAAAGAAAAAGAATTGCCGGAATCCGGAACTGTAGTCGAAATCATTTTTCCATTAATCGATACGATATGATGACTTTTCAAAAAATAAAAAGTGTAATTGTCGAAGATGAACTGGCAGCACGCGAAGTGCTCAAAAATTACCTGAGCAAATATTGTCCGCAGGTAGAAGTGGCTGGGGAAGCACAGCATATAAAAGAAGCGGTTCCGTTGTTACATGAAATTCGGCCACAATTGGTTTTTCTGGATGTCGAAATGCCTTTCGGGAATGCTTTTGATGTTCTGGAAGCCTGCAAAGATCTGCAATTCGAAACCATATTTGTAACGGCCTTTTCGGAATATTCCCTAAAAGCACTAAATCAAAGTGCTGCTTATTATTTGCTAAAGCCCATTTCTATTGAAGAATTAATTGTGGCTGTAAACAAGGTACATCATCAAATTATGAATCATGAAATCTTCAACAGAAATAAAATCATCGTCGAGAATTTCCATGAATCCAAACCCGAGAAACAACAGGTAATACTGCCAACACTGGAAGGTTTTGAGGTAGTTAAAATGGAAGAAATCGTCCGCCTCCGCGGTAACGGTAACTTCACCGATTTGTATTTGAATAACGGCAGTAAAAAAATGGTCTGCCGGTTTTTAAAACACTTTTCAGAAATTTTGCCATTGCCTTTTATTCGCGTTCACAAATCACATATCATCAATATCAATTGTGTAAAATCGTATAACAAAGGCGGTATTATTACGCTTAACGACGGTTCTGAAATTGAAGTCTCGCCAACTTATAAAGATGATTTTTTGAAGAATTTTAAGTGATTTTTAAAGCAAAACACAAAGTTTTAAACCCAATCTTGACATTTCAACCGGAGGGAGAAATCACACCAGAAACTCCATAAAGTATGGTTCCAATCTTTGTCGAATCCCGAGTGTGATTTACTTCGTCTGTCGCTATCGCTCGAGTCTCCCAAAAGGTCGAAATGACAAACTATATCATTGTTTTTTTAAATTTTACAAATCAAACTCATCATTTATCGACAAAGAATCAACCGGAACAGCTGTAGAATCAGGAGCTTTAATTCGCAATAACGAACGCGCATTTCCGGATATGTAAACCGGCAGCTGTCCAAGTGTATCTTCCGGAATCAAAAGACCACGACGGAACATTAAGTTCTTTAAGAATTTTTGATTTTGCAAGGCATAATCTTTCAGATTCCCCTCGTCATTAAACTGATACATAAATTTTCGGGGCTTCGGAATAATAGTTGCCAGATACAAACATTCATCAACATTTAAATCCGAAGGGCTTTTCTGGAAATAAAACTGGCTTGCTTCGCCAATTCCGTACACATTAGGTCCCCATTCAATAATGTTGAAATACACTTCCAGCATTCTTTGCTTGCTTACGATTCGGTTGTTTTCTAAAATATAGACCAACAGAATTTCTTCCAGCTTGCGCGAAAGTGTCTTTTCACGTGTCAGGAAAACATTTTTGATCAATTGCATGCTAATGGTACTGGCGCCACGAGAGAATTTTTTGGTTCTGATGTTTTTTAGAATCGATTGTTTGAAAGCTTCATTGATAAATCCGCGATGCGAAAAGAAAGAAGGGTCTTCGGTAGTCAATACACATTTTTGCAAATAAGGCGAAATCTGATCCAAAGGAGTATAATTCGGATTTGCAGTCCCTACTAAAACCGGACGCTGCAACACGTTCTGAATAATGGCACGATACACAAATTCACCATTTAGTTTATTCAGGTTAGCTTCTCCGTATTTCGTTATTCTAAGATTCTCTTTATTTAATTTACTATCGAAAACTAAAGTATTTGGTTTGTTTTTATTGAATTTAAAATCCAGCTTATAATTAAAATTACCGGTCGCTTCCATACCCTGAAAATGGGTAAACAACCCACCAGGCAATGAAACGATAAAATCCTGCGCCTTCATTTTAGGGATTTCCACTTTCAATGTATAAACCGTATCCGATTCTGTATTATACGAAACATACGGCTTCACTTTTATTTTGTTGAGCTGCATCGTTGAAGTGCTGTCAATCGAAATAAAATCGGAACCCAATAAAAAGCGATAATCGAATCGTGCATTTTTTATTACTACATCTTTACTGGCAATCTTTGGATGGTTAATTTTTAAATTGGTGATAGAAGTATAACCGTCAATATGCAATTCGCTTCCGTCTTTATCAATATTGGCAACGTTTAAACGTATCGAGTCAAAACTTGCTTTCAGATTATAACGTTCATCCAAATAAGGAACCCTGATTGCCCCGGTATCCAGATTGAAAAACCGAATATCAGCTTTTTTATTTCTCGGATCGGCAAATCCTTTTATGTTCCAGCGCTGATCAAAATTTTTGCTTTGAACATGTAAATTTGTGGTAAGCTGTTTGTTTGCCAAAACCAGTTTACTAACAGCAATAGTTGCTTTTTTACCATTGTCATCGATTTTGAAATTAAGGTTTTGCAATTTCATATCGGTCGGAACCAAATTCAGCAATTTTGAAATAATACGATAAGCAAAATCAGCGTATTTACGTTTTTCATCTGATTTTTCTTCAGTATCATTCTTTTTCAGAAAGGCATCAAAATTTCTGATTTTTCCTTTTTTAACGAATTGAATATACCCCTTATCAACTTTTAAACTTCCCACCTGAACATCACCAACCAAAAGATTAGAAAGATTAATACTCGTTTCTATGTTTTTGATATTGAAAAGGGTATCAGCATTTTTTGGTACCAGAATCACATCGGTTAATTTAATTCCTGAGAAGCCATCAAAAGAAGCTTCCTTAATAGAAAAATCACTATTATAATCGACTGCCATTTTATGAGTTACTTTCGCAATAGCCTGTTTTAAAAGCGAATTTCGAAAAGAGTAAAGCGCAATACAGAGCAGTATAAATATTAAGATAAGTATTTTTAAGGCTTTGAATATTTTTTGTTTTGGAAATTGCATAAAGAAATTTATAAAAATTAACCAAACAGGATACTTGCCACATCTTCAATTTTGGCCACGAGTTCAATTTTGATACCCGTATTTTTCAGGGCAATTTTATTGTATTTGGACACAAAGATAGTGTTGAAACCTAATTTTTCGGCTTCCTGAATACGCTGATCTACACGGTTAACAGGCCGAATTTCTCCTGAGAGACCTACTTCTCCGGCAAAACAAAAACCTTTTGTAACCGGAATATCCTCGTTGGATGATAAAATAGCAGCCACAACAGCCAGATCAATAGCAGGATCATCCACCGAAATTCCGCCTGTAACATTAAGAAAAACATCTTTTGCGCCAAGGCGGAATCCGGCTCTTTTTTCTAAAACGGCCAGAATCATGTTGAGCCTTTTGGCATTGTAACCTGTTGTACTTCGCTGTGGAGTTCCGTAAACAGCTGTACTAACGAGGGACTGTATTTCAATCATCAACGGGCGCATACCTTCCATCGTTGTGGCAATCGCAGTTCCGGACATCTCTTCATCTTTGTGCGAAATCAATATTTCAGACGGATTGCTTACTTCACGTAAACCGCTTCCTAACATTTCGTAAATACCTAATTCGGCTGTTGATCCAAAACGGTTTTTTAGCGAACGTAAAATTCGGTAAACATGATTTCTGTCTCCTTCAAACTGCAAAACGGTATCGACCATATGTTCCAGGATTTTTGGTCCGGCAATGTTTCCGTCCTTAGTAATATGCCCAATTAAAATAACAGGAATACTGGTTTCTTTTGCAAATTTTATAAGTTCTGCAGTAGTTTCCCTAATCTGCGAAATACTTCCGGCAGTTGATTCGATATAATCAGTATGAAGGGTCTGAATGGAATCAATAATTACGATTTCAGGCTGAATCGCTTCAATCTGTTTGAATATATTTTGTGTTTTGGTTTCCGTCAGAATATAGCAATTGTCACTGTCTGGAGTAATTCTTTCGGCACGCATTTTAATTTGTTTCTGGCTTTCTTCTCCGGAAACATAAAGGGTTTTATAAGGTAATTTTAACGAAATCTGCAGCAAAAGTGTGCTTTTACCAATGCCGGGCTCTCCTCCTAAAAGTGTTAAAGATCCGGGAACAATTCCACCACCTAAAACACGGTTTAATTCACCGTCAGTAGTATCCATCCGAATTTCCTGAGCCGAATCGATTTCTTTAATTTTTAATGGCCGTGGTGCTTTACCTGCTGGGACAGGTTCACTTTTCCACGCTACTTTTTCCTGTTTCTGAATAATCTCTTCGGCAATAGTATTCCATTCTTTACAGGCATTGCACTGTCCTTGCCATTTGGCATATTGTGTTCCGCAATTCTGGCAAAAAAAGGAAGTTTTAACTTTAGACATTATTTTGTTTTTTTTGCAAGCGTATTCATTTCATCAATTTTCTCGTACATCATATCTTTTGTCAATTCGCCAATAGGCTCCATTTGTGAAGCATTCTGATATCTTTTGGATGCTCTTTTAGGTTCACCCATTTTTTCATGCATCAGACCCAGTTCATATTCGCCTAACATTGCTCTTGGATAATCAACATTTGCTATCTCAGCCATTTTCCCCAATTCATCGTAAGCATTATTTTTCAGGATAAGATTCTCAACAGCCTTAAAGTCATTCATCCTGACCGGAATATCAATTCCTAAAACTTCTGACATAATGTTATATTTATTTTCTAAATAATCTGCATAACCCGACTTAAGCACAGCGATTTTATCTTTAAACTCAGCAGAATTAATGGGCTTATAAACATCAAAAATATGATATAGGGCACTTGGAATCGAATGCAAAACTTCCGTATAATGGGTAGCGTTCTTAAACACATCATATTTGTAATGTACCAGCGGATTATTAGCAATTTTGATATTGCTGTCTAATTTTTCAATTGGTTCTTTTATCTTTTTTATATCTCCGTCACCTGCAGACAAGTAATAAAAAAAAGGCTCTTTAGCCTGAGCAAGTTTCTCCGGGATACGTATTTCCATTTTTGGTGCAAGCTCAGGGCTTAAACAAATATATCCGTTAAAAAGCGGCCTCTCTTTGTATAGATAAAAGTTTATAAAACTTGCTGTTATATCATGACCTGCAATAATTTTGAAAGGTGCAGTACGGTATTTTTTTTCAATGTATGGAAGTAATTCTCCACCGACAAATTCAAAAAACTCTGCTCCTTTTTCAAACGGCACTCCTACATTTTGGTCGATAGTAGAATCATCAAAACGTTCTCCATCATGGTTCTGATGAATTCCTATAATAATCATTTCAGGTAAATCATCCCAATAAACGCCATAATTTATTGCCCCTAAAAAAGGATCGAATAAATAATCGCCATCCAGCAAATATAAAACGGGATATTTTTTAGTTGGATTGGTTTCATAGGAAGCAGGAAGACCAATAGTTATTCTTCTGTCTGTACCAAGTTTTTCGGATTTAATATTTTCAAATGTTTTTTGCGCAAAAGCAGAAACAGAAATCAATAAAGCAAAATATAAACAAACTTTTTTCATGATTGGGGAAGATTAAAAAGTATTAGAAATAAGATGGCAATATAGCATTTTATTTGCTTTTTGTTTAAGAGAGTTTTTAAAAAGCAGCGAAATTTAAGACAAAAAAATTTCCTGTTTGTTCAAAATGAATTTGACAAACGATCAGGAATCTATAAAACTTAAGAAATTTAGGTTAGCGAATTATCATTTTCATTCGGAAAAACAATCCATGGTTTAAAGGTTTTAGCTTCCTCAAATTCCAGGGTTGCATATGAAATAATAATAATGATATCGTCTTTTTGAACTTTTCTTGCTGCAGGTCCATTCAGGGTAATTTCGCCTGAATTTCTCTCGCCTTTTATAGCATAAGTTTCAAAACGTTCACCGTTATTAATGTTTACAATAGATACTTTTTCTCCTTCAATGATATTTGAGGCGTCCAGTAAAGTTTCATCGATAGTGATACTGCCAATATAATTTAAATCAGCTCCGGTTACTTTAACACGATGAATTTTTGATTTTATAACTTGAATTTGCATGTTGCAAAGGTAAATTAATTTAATGAAATGGTATCAATCAGCCTTATAGAATTAACAAATACCGCTATAAAGGCGCGGTATTTTTTGTCATCAATTTTATGCTCAATTGGTAATAATGTTGATTCGTCAGCAATTACAAAATATTCCAGATCAAATCTTTCATTATCCCTAAAGGCATTTTCTACAAATTCTATAGTTTCATTAGGGCTTTTTGTCCTGAATACTTCTTTAGCTTCAGTTAAGGTTTTGTAGATAATCGCTGCTTCTTTTCGTTCATCGGAAGTTAAACGTTCATTACGCGAACTCATTGCCAACTGGTTTTCTTCTCTAAAAATAGGACAACCCACCACATGAACCGGTAAGTTATTTTTTTCGACCAGCTTTTTTACAATCTGCAGCTGCTGAAAATCTTTCTCTCCAAAATATGCATTTGTTGGTGCTACAATTTCAAATAACCGTTTAACAATGGTTCCGACACCATCAAAATGGCCGGGCCTGAATTTTCCTTCCATCTGGTTTTCTAAACCGTCAAAATCAAATGATTGTGATATTGTTTTTCCTTCATAAATATCATCCACAGAAGGAGCATATAAGATTATTTTATCACTTAAACCACGCATTTTTTTTATATCTTCTTCTAATGTGCGGGGGTATTTTTCTAAATCTTCAGGATTATTAAACTGTGTAGGATTAACAAAAATACTCACAACAGTATCATCATTTTCTTTAAGCGCGCGTTGCATTAAAGCAAGATGACCCTGATGCAAAGCGCCCATTGTTGGTACAAACCCTATAGTCGAATTTGATGTTTTGATAGTTTTCAAATAGGCTATCAGGGCTACTTTGCCGTAGAAAATATGCATGGCGGTATTATTAAAATTTAGTGCAAACATAATATATTAGTTATAAACTGCATAAATTTTTGTAATTTTGCATCGTTTTTATTACCAAAAATTAAGTAAAATACTATTATGAAAGATAAGAGGATATTATATGTATCATCTGAAGTCGTGCCTTATTTGGCGGAAAATGAGGTTTCATTAATGTCTTATGATGTGCCTAAAATGATTAATGATCAGGGCGGCCAGATAAGAATTTTCATGCCAAGATATGGAAACATTAACGAAAGAAGGCATCAATTGCACGAAGTGATCAGACTTTCAGGGATGAATTTGGTAGTGAACGACTTAGATATGCCATTGATTATCAAAGTAGCATCAATTCCTAAAGAAAGAATTCAGGTTTATTTTATCGATAATGATGAATACTTCAAACGCAAGGCAACTTTTGCTGATGAAGAGGGTGTGTTATACCCTGATAATGATGAAAGAGCCATCTTTTTTGCAAAAGGTGTAGTTGAAACTGTAAAAAAACTGAATTGGGTACCCGATATCATTCACGTTCATGGATGGCTTGCTGCTATGCTGCCAATTTACATGAAACATTATTATAAAAATGAAGCCTTGTTCTCTGAAACTAAAATTGTAACCTCTGTTTACGGACAATCTTTTGATGAAAATCTGGATATAGAAATGATCAACAAAATAAAATTTGACGGTGTCCCGCATGAGAGTGTTGCAGATTTAGAAACCCCAAACTACGAAAACATCCTAAAAGCGAGCATTTTACATTCTGATGCGGTAATAATTGCCTCAGAAAATGTATCCCCAAGTTTAACAAAATTTATAGAATCTTCAGGAAAACCTTTTTTACCTTTCGCCACGAAAGATGCATTCGCAGAAGCGTATACAAATTTCTACCGAACTATGGGGCTTTAAATTTTAACTTTATTATTAAACATGTACAATACTTCTTTTTTTAAGAAAATTCTTTTAATAGCAACTTTTGCTGTATTTTATTCCTGCGATAAAGAGTTCAATGCCATTGGTGATGATTTAATTGGGGACAATCATTTTGATCTGGAAGCAGAAGAGTACAGTGTTACAGCTTATAATCAAAAAGTAACCCCTGTTGCCTCAAATAATTTACCGGTAAATGCATTAGGTATATATGATAATCCTGTTTTTGGCACAACAACTGCAAATTTTAATACTCAGGTTGCGCTGTCCACTTATCCCCCAACACTGGGAGTAGAAGCTGTTATTGACAGTGTTACTTTAAATATTCCTTATTTTAGTACAGCAAAATCTGTTGATTCTCAAGGCGTTACAACTTATGAACTGGATTCTATTTATGGTCCTGAAACCGGAAAAATAAAGTTAAGCGTTTACGAATCGGGTATTTTTCTAAATACTTATAATGCTAATAATTATGACATCAGCCAATTCTACAATACAGACAAAAATAGTGATTTTCAAACACAGGCTAATACTAACCCCAGCGTATTTGGACAGAGATTAAACAACTCATCCAATACAGCTGAAAATGACGGATTCTTTTTTAATTCGAAAGAAATAAAAGAAACAACACCAGCAACAGAAACAACACCTCTATCCACCAAAAGAATTAAGCCTGAAATGCGTCTGCATTTGGATAAGAACTTTTTTAAAACCAAAATATTTGATGCCCCGGCAAACAAATTAGCATCTGATGATGTATTTAAAAATTATTTTAAAGGATTGTATTTTAAAGTAGAAAAGTCAGGGACTTTATCAAGCAGTATGGCCATGATGGATTTCAGCAGGGGAACAATAACTGTTTTTTATAAATCAAAAGCTAACGCCGAAGCTACTACAATGGATTCCAAAACACTGGTGCTGAATTTAAAAGGAAATACTGTCAGTCTTTTAGAAGAAAGCAATTCAAATACTGATTATGCAACGGCAACCGAAAAAGAAAATCCCCCTGTCCCGGACGAACGCTTATATCTAAAAGGCGGCCAGGGATCAATGGCAGTAATTGAACTTTTTGACAAAACCGACTTGGGGAGATATGATGATGAAGGGAAATGGGTAGCCAATCCTAACCAAGTACCTGACGAATTAGACGAAATCAGAAATAATGTTACTTCTAAAAACTGGCTGGCCAATGAAGCTAATTTAGTATTTACTATTGATTCTCAAAAAATGGCTACGCTAATTGGAAATGACCCAAAAACCGTTGCGACCGAACCGGGCAGAATCTATTTGTATGATTTAGACAATAACACAGTACTTGCTGATTATAGTGCAGATCGAACTACCGCACTTAATGGTGATCCTAAAAAAAACAGAACCGTTTTTAATGGGATGATTAATAAAGATGCAACAAGCGGGAGAGGTACTACATATAAAATAAGAATTACAAATCATATCCGAAATATGATTAAAAATGCTGATGTTAAGAACGTGAAATTAGGTTTAGTTGTTACTGAAGACATCAATATAGTTACATCAAATAAATTAGACCCAACTAAAATCAATGTTGGAAGCGTAATATCTGCAGTACCGACTGCATCAGTACTGAATCCATTAGGAACTGTATTGTTTGGAGGCAATATTCCCGAAAGTGATGTGGATAATTATGACAAAAGGGTAAAACTTGAAGTTTACTACACGAAACCAAATTAAAAAATAATATATGTGTGGAATTGTTGGATATATAGGTCACAGAGAGGCTTATCCTATTGTTATCAAAGGATTAAAGCGTCTGGAGTACAGAGGTTATGATAGTGCGGGCGTCATGTTGTACGACCAGGAAAACATTAAACTTTGTAAAACAAAAGGAAAAGTTTCTGATCTTGAGGAAAAAGCAAAAACAGATTTCACAAGCAACGGAACTATCGGAATTGGGCATACACGCTGGGCAACTCATGGAGTTCCTAATGATGTTAACTCTCATCCGCACTTTTCAAATTCCGGAGAATTAGTTATCATACACAATGGAATTATTGAAAACTACGCTCCTCTTAAAGAAGAATTAATCAAGAGAGGCTACACTTTTAAATCGGATACTGATACTGAAGTTTTAGTAAATCTTATTGAAGAAGTTCAGAAAAACGAAAATATAAAACTTGGAAAAGCAGTTCAAATTGCTCTAAACCAAGTAATTGGTGCTTACGCCATTGCAGTTTTTGACAAAAAAAACCCTGATGAGATTGTTGCCGCACGATTAGGAAGCCCATTAGCCATTGGTGTTGGGGAAGATGAATTTTTTATTGCATCTGATGCTTCCCCATTCATTGAATACACTTCAAACGCAGTATATCTGGAAGATGGTGAAATGGCAAATATCAGATTGCATAAACCTCTTAAAATCAGAAAAATAAAAGACGATTCATTGGTTGACCCATACATACAGGAACTTCAGATGAATCTGGAGCAAATTGAAAAAGGCGGCTACGATCACTTCATGCTAAAAGAAATTTATGAGCAGCCAAATGTTATCAAAGATACATACAGAGGAAGACTTCATGCAAATGAAGGAATCGTTCAGATGGCCGGTGTTGAAGATAATATTGAAAAATTCCTCAACGCCAACAGAATTTTAATTGTGGCATGTGGAACTTCATGGCATGCAGGCTTGGTTGCAGAGTATATTTTTGAGGAATTTACCCGTATTCCTGTTGAAGTAGAATATGCATCTGAATTTAGATACAGAAATCCAATCATAAATAAAAACGATGTTGTTATCGCTATTTCTCAATCCGGAGAAACTGCTGATACCATGGCTGCTATTAAATTAGCAAAAGAAAATGGTGCTTTTGTATTTGGAGTTTGTAATGTTGTCGGATCCTCAATTTCAAGAGAAAGTCATGCAGGTGCTTACACTCATGCAGGACCAGAGATCGGAGTAGCTTCTACCAAAGCTTTTACAACTCAGATCACTGTTTTGACAATGATTGCCTTGAGATTAGGAAAAGCTAAAGGTACCTTGACAAATACAGACTTCCATACTTTTTTACAGGAATTAGAAATAATCCCGGAAAAAGTAGCAGAAGCATTAGAAACAAACGAAAGATCGAAAGAAATTGCAGCTGCATTTAAAGATGCACCTAACTGTTTGTACTTAGGACGAGGCTATAATTTTCCTGTGGCTTTAGAAGGCGCATTGAAACTTAAAGAAATATCCTATATCCACGCAGAAGGATACCCTGCAGCAGAAATGAAGCACGGTCCAATAGCTTTGATTGATGAGCAAATGCCTGTTATTGTTATCGCTCCGAAACAAGGTCATTATGATAAAATTGTAAGTAACATTCAGGAAATAAAATCAAGAAGCGGCAAAATCATAGCTGTCGTTACCAAGGGTGACACCCAGGTACGTGAATTAGCTGATTATGTTATCGAAATTCCGGAAACGTCGGATGCCTTGTCTCCATTAATTACTACAATTCCTTTGCAGCTTTTATCGTATCATATTGCCGTAATGAGAGGGTGTAATGTAGATCAGCCCCGAAACCTTGCAAAGTCAGTTACAGTAGAGTAATTTAATATACAACCTTATGATTAAAGCGAGATTTTATCTCGCTTTTTTTTATTATCATATTTTTTTCTTCTTTATTTAATTTTTAAGATTAATTCATCTTTTTTCTTAAAATTATTATGTATGCATACTATTTTACCTTGTTAGTATTTATTTCTTGATTTTAATTTAATAAAAACAAATATTGAATACATAAAAAAATCGTGTATTTATGATATATATTAATTTTTTTAAACGTTTTTTTATTAATATTAAAATTATTTGTATTTTGGCTATACGAACTAACAAAAAACTAACCAATGAGAGCATATTTACTAATTATGTTGTTTATCAGTGGATTATCTTTTTCACAAAGTACCATTAGAGGAACTGTTACAGACAGCAACAAACAATCAATTCCCGGAGCCAATATTAATGTAGTTGGAAGTTCAACCGGAGCCTCCACAGACTTTGATGGCACTTTTAAATTAAACACTCCCGCCAAACCTCCCTTTACAATAAAGATATCTGCTGTAGGATTCGAAACCAAATCAATCAATATCACATCGGCAAATCAAAATGTAAACATCGTTTTGAATGAGGAAGAAACTAAACTTGATGAAATTGTGGTTTCAGCTTCCCGAACGCCGGAGCGCGTAATTGAATCTCCTGTTACCATTGAAAGAATGGGACTTCAGGAAATTAAAAATACTACTGCCCCTACTTTTTACGATGGTCTGGAGAATTTAAAAGAGGTTAATTTTAATACCAGCAGTATTTCTTTTAAATCAATAAATACACGCGGTTTTGCTACGGTAGCAAATACTCGTTTTATGCAGTTAGTTGACGGAATGGATAATTCATCACCTGCATTAAACTTTGTATTAGGCAACTTAATTGGCATCTCTGATATCGATGTAGCGAGCGTCGAGCTTTTGCCCGGAGCATCTTCTGCACTCTATGGCGCTAATGCTTTTAACGGTATCATGTTTATGACCAGTAAAAGTCCTTTTACGAATGAAGGAATAAGTGTTTACTATAAATATGGGCAAACAAGTCAGGATGCTGCCGGAACAAATGACTATAATGATTTTGGCATTAGGGCAGCAAAAGCCTTTACGAAGCATTTTGCATTAAAAGCAAACTTCACATATATGGAAGCTTCTGAATGGATTGCAGCCGATACCAGAAGTATGACAGGAGGATCTGTTGGACATGCTATGAACCAAAATTACGATGGACTGAATATCTATGGGGACGAGGTTACAACCTTTATTCCAAATGTTGGACAGGTTAGCAGAACCGGATATCGAGAACAAGACTTAACTGACAATAAAGTCAAGAGTATGAAAGCTGATTTTAGCGCACATTTTAAACCTTGGTCAGACGATACCGAAATCATATTGCAATATAAAATTGGTACAGGAAGCACAATTTATCAGGGAGCAAACAGATATGCCTTAAAAAACTTCCTGATGCAGCAGGGAAAATTTGAAATAAAAGGCAAAAACTTTTTCGGAAGGGTTTATTTTACCAGTGAGGATGCTGGAGATTCATACGATATGAGATTTGCCGGATGGAATGTTAACAGGTTAGCTAAATCAGACAAAAACTGGTTTACAGATTATGGAACTGCATTTCAGTTGTCTTCTGCTGTACTTGGCCTTAATGCGAATGATGCAGCAAATTATGCCAGAAATTTTGCAGATTATAATGTTTCGCCAATTTTGGGATTAACACCAAATACTGACCCTCTTAATCCAGATGCACCAAGATCCCCTAGATTTGAGCCGGGCTCTGCACAATTCAATAATGCATTATCAACAGTTGTTTCTAATCCTGACTTAACTCAGGGAGCTAAATTTATTGATCATTCAAAACTGTATCATTCTGATGTAAACTACAATTTCAGGGATATTATCAAATTTGCAGAAATTCAGGTAGGTGGTTCGTGGAGAAAATACATCATGGATTCAGAAGGAACAATTTTTACAGATTATGATGGTCCAATCGATTACAAGGAATATGGGGCTTATGCACAATTGCAAAAAAAATGGATGGATGACAGATTGAAATTTACAGGATCTATTCGCTATGACAAAAGCCAGAATTTTGATGGTAATATTTCACCAAGGATTTCTTTTGTCTACTCTGCAGGCGAATCAAAAAGACATAACTTCAGAGTTTCTTACCAAACAGGTTTCAGAAACCCAACTACACAAGACCAATACATTGGTTTAGACTTAGGACCGTTTGCATTAATCGGTTCCGCAGCTGAAAATTTAGATCGTTTTCAGGAGACTCAACCAGTTAGCGCTGCAGGTCAGGCTATTCCGGGCGCAGGCATCGGTCCAATTGTTAATTTATCCGGACGTAGTGCCTATGAAAACTCTTATACATTAGCTTCTGTTCAGGCATTCGCTGCATCATCAAATCCAAATGACCTTAAAGTTGCAAACCCTTCATTGGTAAAACCGGAACAAGTACAGGCTTTTGAAGCAGGATATCGTACAGTAATTCAAAACGACTTGTCGATTGATATGAATGCGTATTACAATATTTATAATGATTTCATGAATACTTCCAGAGTAATTACACCTTACTATGGAACAGTTGGAACAAATCCTGCAGATGCCAGCGTTCAGTTAGGCTATCAGGCTTTAGCTTTTGGCGACAGAAGAGTTTATCAGGTATATACTAATACTACTGCCCAAATTACTTCATTAGGTTTTGGAGTTGGTTTATCTAAAAAAGTGTACAAGGACTTTGAATTAGGAGTTAATTATAATTATGCACAATTTGATTTTGACCAGTCAGAAGATCCAAGTTTTGTTGCTGGATTTAATACACCAAAACATAGAATTAAAGGCTCCTTTGGTAATGCGAATGTGACTAAAAATCTTGGATTCAATGTAAATGTAAGATGGAATACAGAATACTTATGGCAATCTTCATTTGGAGACGGAATGATTCCGGAAAATACAGTTCTTGATGCCCAGATAAATTATGGTATTCCGAAATTAAAATCAGTTATTAAAGTTGGAGCAACCAACCTTTTCGGGAAAGATTATCTTCAGGTAGTGGGTGCAGGTATGATTGGCCAGATGTTATTTGCTTCCTGGACAATAAATCCATAATTAAAAGCAACTAATCTGACTAAGTAAGTTTTCTTTCTATTTTCTAAAGAAACAAATTAGAAAGAAGTAATAATTTTTAAACTTCAACGACATGAAAAAAAATATAATATGGCTTTTATTTGTTTCATTAACCTTTATTGGATGTAATAATGATGATAATGATTCCCCAGCAGAAATACCCGTTGTTCCGGGATCAGCAGTTTTCACAAAATATGTAGCGCTTGGAGATTCTTTTGCCGCAGGTTATAGTGATGGTGCTTTGTTTGCAAAAGGGCAGACTAACTCCTATACAAATATATTGTCACAACAATTTGTGGCTGCAGGCGGCGGCGCTTTTACAACTCCTATGATGGTTGATAATGTTGGAGGTTTTTCTTCCGGAGGGGTTCAGATTCCTAAGTTCCCTACAAGGTTTATTTTTGATCCAAAGACAAGTTCGCCAGTAAATGTTCCAGGAGTTTCTGGTACAGCAATTACAGCTCATTTATCAGGTACATTTAACAATATGGGAGTTCCGGGTGCGAAAAGCTTCCATCTGATTGCCCCGGGATATGGAAATCTAGCTGGTGTATTTACAACCCCTGCGACTGCTAATCCGTATTTTGCACGCTTTTCTTCTTCTCCAACAACAAGTATTTTAGCTGATGCTATGGCTCAGGCGCCCACATTTTTTTCTTTATTCATAGGTGGTAATGATGTTTTAGGCTATGCTACAAATGGCGGTGTTCCTACTTCACAAGATCCGGTTTTGGGTGACGATATTACACCGGCAGCAACTTTTAATTTTGCATATAATACACTTATTACAACTTTAACTGCAAATGGCGCAAAAGGTGTTGTTGCAAATTTACCTTACATTACAAGTTTGCCTCATTTTACAACTGTTCCTTATAATCCGCTAACGGCAAAATTGATTGGAAAAAATAATGAGGCTGTAGGTGTGGCTACGATTAAAGCCCTTAACACACAATTATACGGGCCTTTGAAGTTAGTTTTGACTAAGTTAGGCGCCGGAGACAGGATTAATCTCCTTTCTGAGACAGGAGCAAGTCCTATGTTAATAAAAGATGAATCACTTGAAAATTTGACTGCAGGTTTAATTGCTGAATTTACGCCGTTAGTCGGTGCGCAAAACGCTGCTTTTTATGGTCTTGTTTTTGGACAAACCAGACAAGCTAAACCAACTGATTTAGTTTTGTTGACTACCAGAGCAGATATCGGTACTGCACCAACAGCTACGAATTCTGGAATTGGAATTGCACCTCCAGCTCCGTTAAATGCATTTGGGATCTCTTATCCTTTACAAGACAAACACGTATTGATCCCGACGGAAATTGATGAAATCAAAAAAGCTACAGATGCTTATAACACTATCATTTCTACTGCTGCAGAAGCAAAAGGCCTGGCTTTTGTTGATACGAAAGCAACCTTAGAAAAATTATCAAGTGGAGGAATTAGATTTGGAACTTTTGTAATGACTTCTTCCTATGCAGTGGGCGGGGCTTTTTCTTTAGACGGAATTCATCCAAGTCCGAGAGGTTATGGTTTAATCGCTAATATTTTTATAGATGCGATCAATAAAAAATATGGTTCAACACTGCGTCCTGTTGATTTGGCTTCATACCCCATTCAATATCCGGCAGTAATACAATAACGCCAATTTTTTTTAATAGAAAAAGCCACTCATTTTTACAATGCAGTGGTTTTTTTAGTAATAGTAAATTTTATATTATTAGACATTTGAGATCCATGTTTTAATAGTATAACAAAAAACTAAGTATTTTTTATAAAAAAAATATTGATTTTATATTTTAAAAAATTATCTTTGCGCTCTGAAAAAAGAGGTATTTTCGATAAACCTAAATAGCTATTTAATAAACACATAAGTAATGTCAAAAGTAATAGGAAAAGTTGCTCAAATCATTGGACCAGTAGTTGACGTAGTTTTCAACGGTAAGGATGTTGAACTTCCAAAAATTTATGATTCGTTAGAAGTCACAAAAAAAGACGGAACAATTTTAGTTCTTGAAGTACAATCTCACATTGGAGAAAACACTGTGCGTACAATCTCTATGGACTCTACGGACGGTTTGTCCAGAGGATATGAAGTAGTTGGAACAGGAAATCCAATCCAAATGCCAATCGGTCCGGATGTATATGGAAGATTATTTAATGTTGTTGGAGATGCCATTGACGGTTTAGGAGAATTGCCTAAAACTGGAGAAAACGGTCTGCCTATCCACAGACCAGCGCCAAAATTCGAAGATTTATCAACTTCATCTGAAGTTTTATTCACAGGTATCAAAGTAATTGATTTGATCGAGCCTTACGCAAAAGGAGGAAAAATTGGATTGTTTGGTGGTGCAGGTGTTGGTAAAACAGTATTGATTCAGGAGCTGATCAACAATATCGCTAAAGGTCACGGTGGACTTTCGGTATTTGCTGGAGTAGGTGAAAGAACACGTGAAGGAAATGACTTGCTTCGTGAGATGTTAGAGTCAGGAATAATTAAATATGGTGAAGATTTCATGCACTCTATGGAAAATGGAGGATGGGATTTGTCTAAAGTAGATATGCCAGGAATGAGAGAGTCTAAAGCTACTTTCGTTTTCGGACAAATGAATGAGCCACCTGGAGCTCGTGCACGTGTGGCACTTTCAGGATTATCTATCGCTGAATATTTCCGTGATGGAGCCGGATCTGATCAGGGGAAAGATGTATTGTTCTTCGTTGATAACATCTTCCGTTTTACTCAGGCAGGTTCTGAGGTATCAGCGCTTTTAGGACGTATGCCATCTGCGGTAGGTTACCAGCCAACATTGGCAACTGAGATGGGTGCAATGCAAGAGCGTATTACCTCTACAAACAAAGGATCTATTACATCTGTACAGGCGGTTTACGTTCCTGCGGATGACTTAACTGACCCGGCGCCGGCTACAACTTTTGCGCACTTGGATGCAACTACAGTTTTGTCTCGTAAAATTGCAGAGTTAGGTATTTATCCTGCGGTTGACCCGTTAGACTCTACTTCAAGAATTTTAACTCCACATATCTTAGGAGATGAGCATTACAACTGTGCACAAAGAGTAAAAGAAATTCTTCAAAAATACAAACAATTACAGGATATCATCGCGATCTTAGGTATGGAAGAGTTATCTGAAGAAGATAAACTTGCTGTATCAAGAGCACGTCGTGTTCAGCGTTTCTTGTCTCAGCCATTCCACGTAGCTGAGCAGTTTACAGGTATCCCTGGTGTATTAGTTGATATTAAAGATACTATCAAAGGTTTCAACATGATTATCGATGGTGAGTTAGATCACCTTCCGGAAGCTGCTTTCAACCTGAAAGGTTCTATTCAGGATGCTATCGAAGCCGGAGAAAAAATGTTGGCAGAAGCATAAAAATAAAGTTAAACGTTAGAGGTTAGAAGTAAAATGTTTTTTATTTCTAACTTTTAACAAATAACTTCTAACTTAAAAAATATGATTTTAGAAATAGTATCACCAGAAGCAAAATTATTTTCAGGAGAAGTAACCTCTGTTACATTGCCTGGAGTTGATGGAAGCTTTCAGATTTTGAATAATCACGCACCTATTGTTTCTATTCTGGAAAAAGGGACTATTAAAATTGCAGCAGCAAGCTTTAATTTTTCTAAGGAAGTAGCGGGTAAATTCACGAAAGTAAACGACCAGACATACACATTGGATATCACGTCAGGTACTATCGAAATGAAAGACAATAAAATAATTGTTTTAGCAGACTAAGACAATTTATAAATAAAAAATTTAAAGCCAGACAGCAATGTTTGGCTTTTTGTTTTAGGAGCAATTCCAGCTGTCCGCTTTATCTTTGCCTGCCTAAAGGAGGCAGGCAAAGGATGCCGCTTCCATCTGGGCTAAAAATCAGAACTTCTAAGAAGTTCAATCTGAAATTCATAACTTTGCTTTTATGAAATTACCTGAAAATCTTATTCTAAAACTTGAAGCACGAAAGCAAAACAATTCGTTAAGACAATTACCAAGTTTTAACAACCTGGTTGATTTTTCTTCAAACGACTATATCGGATTTTCAAGATCTGAGGCTATTTTCAAACAGGCACATCATTATTTAGTCGAAAATGAAATTATTCAGAATGGCGCAACAGGTTCGCGATTAATTTCCGGAAATCATTATCTATATCAAATTACAGAGAGTCTTATAGCAGAATTTCATGAAGCAGAATCAGCTCTAATTTTTAATTCAGGCTATGATGCCAATCTTGGTTTTTTTAGCGCTGTCCCGCAGCGAAATGATGTTATTTTGTATGATGAACTCAGTCATGCTTCAATTCGCGATGGAATTTTAATGTCAAACGCTAAATCATACAAATTCAATCATAATGATTTTGAAGATTTAGAACGGCTGATCACTAAATTTCAATTTTCTAAAACCCAAATTCCAACCAATATATACGTTGTTACAGAAACGGTTTTTTCAATGGATGGTGACAGCCCAAACCTGGAAGAATTAGTGCAGCTCACCGAAAAATACAATTGTTATCTGGTAGTTGACGAAGCACATACATTGGGCGTTTTTGGAGAAAAAGGCGAAGGACTCGCACAGTATCTTAACTTACACAGTAAAATTTTTGCCCGGATTATGACTTTCGGAAAAGGTTTAGGATGTCACGGCGCTGTTGTTTTGGGAAGTACAAAACTAAAAGAATACCTTGTAAACTTTGTCCGAAGTTTTATTTACACAACAGGATTGTCTCCACATTCTGTCTCTACAATTTTAGTGGCGTATCAGCACTTAGAAACTGAAAAAGTAACAATTGACCAACTCCGTCAAAATATTGTATTCTTTAATCAGCAGAGAAATTTATTGGGCTTGAAGCCAATTTTTGTTCGCAGTAAATCAGCTATTCAATCAGCCATCATACCTGGTAATGAAAACGTAAAACACATTGCCCAGCAATTACAGGACAAAGGTTTTGACGTAAAACCAATTCTTTCTCCAACTGTTCCGGAGGGTCAGGAACGTCTTCGTTTTTGTATCCACAGTTATAACCCGGAGGAAGAAATTAATCAGGTTTTGGAACTTCTGAGGGATTTCGTTTTTTAGTTTAAATTATTTCACAGAGTTACACAAAGTAGCACAGAGATACGCAAATATTTTTTGTGAATCTCTGTTTTTGCTTCGTAGATCTCTGCGAACCAACCGTATGCTTTAAATTTTTCAAAAAGTTTAAATTTTTTGTAACGTTTCTGTTATTCTATCACTTACAAGTTGTAATCAAAATAAAAAGAGTTTCTATCATCAACTTAAATCAATCAATAAAATGAAAAATTTACTTAAATCAGTAATAATTGTAGTTGCAATTATTTTGGGCTTATCAATTCAGGCTCAAACAAAATCTCCAAAACTTGAAAATTCTCTTTTGTGGGAGATTTCAGGGAACGGTTTATCAAAACCTTCCTATTTGTACGGAACCATACACATGATTTGCGGATCAGATTATTTTCTTTCAGATAAAACGAAGAAAGCATTTGAAGCATCAGAGAAATTAGTTTTAGAAATTGATATGTCTGATCCTAAAGAAATGAATGATATGCAGCAAATGGCAATGGGAAAAGAACCTCTTAGCAAAACACTAAGTGCTCCGGATTTATTAAAACTGGATAATATACTGCAAAAAAAGACGGGAATGAGCATTCAGCAAGTGGATAGTTATAGCTTATTCACGATTATGAGTTTAGTGATGGTGAAAAGCTTTGGCTGTAATGATTTAAAATTCTATGAAATGAACTTTATTGAAACAGCCAAACAACGAAACCTTCCAATTATGGGCCTTGAAACCGTGAAAGAGCAAATGAATATGTTTGAAAATGCTTATTCTGATACTGAAATGATCCAAATGCTGGAAGAATTCAGCAAAGAAGAAACAGATAAACTGGTAGCAAAATACAAAGAAGAAAACATCAATTCCCTGTATGATATGATTACTGATGAAAAAATGATAACTGAAGAAACCAAAAAAGCAATTCTAGACAACAGGAATCAAAATTGGCTTAAAACAATACCTGCAGTAATTAAAAAAGAAAGCACATTCATCGCAGTAGGATCAGCACATTTAGCCAGTGATTTAGGCCTGATTAATTTATTGAGAAAAGCGGGTTACACCGTTAAACCAGTAATGAACTAGAACAGCTTTGAAAGAAAAAGAACAAGCGTTTTTAAACCGGATAGAAAATCACAAAGGAATTCTGTACAAAGTCTCCAGGATGTATATGGACAATCACGACGATCAGCAGGATTTGTTTCAGGAGATTGTTTGCCAGCTTTGGAAATCGTATGATTCCTTCAGAAACGAAAGTCAGTTTTCGACCTGGATGTATCGTGTGGCAGTCAATACAGCTATTGTTTTCCTTCGAAAAGAAAAGCGAAAAGTGGACAAATATGAAATTGCTTCAGAAAACATCAAAGATGATGAGGGCGACTCCCATATCAAAGAAAGTCAGATCGATCATTTTTATAAGGCAGTTCAAAAACTGGAAAAGATTGATAAAGCTATTATTTTCTATCAACTGGAGGGATTTTCTCATAAGGAAATTGGCGAGAATCTCGGAATTTCAGAGGGAAATGCCAGAGTCAAGCTAAATAGGGCAAAAGAAAAATTAAAAGAAATAATTAAAAATCAGGGATATGGATTTTAACGATATACAAAACGCATGGAATAACGAAAAGACCGATAATGTTGTTCTTCCCGATAATTTAGAAAAAATACAATCGGCAAATACGCCATTAGACAGAATCAGAAGAAATTTAAAAAATGAATTTATTTATCAAATTTGTTCAATTGTATTAGTTGGATTTGTTCCTTTAATGTACGATTTTCCAGAAAAAATGACAACCTTATATTACCTTCTTTTTAGTTTTTATGTGGCTGTATGTGCCTACTATTTATTTAAGTTTTATGTGTTTTACAAAAGATTAAGCTCACTTACCTTAAAAACAAAAGACAATTTATATGAAACTTACTTCGATATAAGGTTAAATATGGAGTTGTATAAAACCTTTGGATTTGCCTTAACGCCATTTTTAATTCTGTATCTGATAAGTTTTCTTTATTTTGAATTTTCTAAAATTCCGGGTTTTATCTCTAAAGAATTTACTAATTATCAATTGATAGCATTTTTTTCGATTGTGGTTTTCAGCATGCTTTTTATGGGAATTATTTTAGAATGGTGGGTTCATAAATTCTACGGAAAATATGCCAAAGAAATTAGAAAAGTCATAGACGAACTGAAAGAAGAATAAAAACAGAACCCATCGTAATTGATGGGTTTGTATTTTTATTGGTATTTTTGCGGGAAATATTACACAGAGATTCGCAGAGTAGAAGCAGAGATTCACAAAAACTATTAATGCTTTGTGTTGCTTTGTGTCTTCTTTGCGAATCTCTGCGAAACAACAAATCTCATGAAAATATTTATTACAGGAATTTCAACTGATGTGGGCAAAACGATAACTTCTGCTATCGTAGTTGAGGCTTTAGAAGCAGATTACTGGAAACCGGTTCAGGCCGGCGATTTAGACAATTCGGACAGTCATAAAATAAAAGCCCGGATTTCTAATTCAAAAACAAAAATCTTCGAAAACAGTTACAAACTAAATACACCAGCCAGTCCTCATCTGGCTGCTGAAATTGATGGAATTTTAATTGATTTAAATGAAATTCAGGAACCTGTAACTGAGAACCATCTCGTTATTGAAGGCGCAGGTGGTATTTTTGTTCCGCTAAACGAAAAAGATACTATTGCAGATTTGATTCAGCCCGATTATAAAGTAATTGTAGTATCAAGACATTATTTAGGCAGCATCAATCATACACTATTAACGATTGAGGCCATTCAGAATAGGGGTTTTCAGGTTTCCGGAATCATCTTTAGCGGAAGCGAAAATAAATCAACCGAAAGCCTGATCCTAAATAAAACCGGAATTAAATGCATTGGAAGAATTGACGAAGAACCGTATTTCGACGAAAATATAATTAAAGAATATGCCGATTTGTTTCGGGAAAATCTTTTACAACTTCAATAACAATTTCAAAAATCAATTTCGAATCTGAAATCGTTAATCAAAAATTTAAAATCATCAATCGTATGACTTTACAGGAAAAAGACAGCCAATATCTCTGGCATCCTTATACACAGCACAAAACTTCGCAAACACCAATCGTTATTTCGAGAGGTGAAGGCGCCTTGCTTTGGGACGAAAACAACAAAGAATACATCGATGCCATTGCTTCCTGGTGGGTAAATCCGTTTGGACATAGTAACAAATTTATTGCCGATGCAATTTACAAACAGCTCACAACTCTGGAACATGTACTGTTTGGTGGTTTTACGCACGAACCCGCCATCAAAGTAGCCGAAAAATTAATGGAAATTTTACCAAAGAACCAGCAGAAAATTTTCTTTTCTGACAATGGATCAACTGCAGTCGAAGTTGCCATAAAAGTCGCATTACAGTATTTTTTCAATAAAGGCGAAAAACGCACCACGATAATCGCTTTTGAAAATGCATTTCATGGCGATACATTTGCGGCAATGGCAGCAAGCGGAATTTCTTTCTACACCCAGGCATTTCAGGGAATGTTTATAGATGTTGTCCGGATTCCGGTTCCGGTAAAAGGTCAGGAACAAGTAAGTTTTGAGGCTCTGGAAAATGCAATTCAGCATCATAATTGTGCCGGATTTATTTTTGAACCTCTCGTTCAGGGCGCAGCCGGAATGGTAATGTATGAACCCGAAGCTTTGGCAAAACTGATTACAATTTGCAAAAAAAACGACGTTTTAACCATTGCTGATGAAGTAATGACTGGATTTGGAAAAACCGGAAAAACCTTTGCAATGGACTATGTTGCTGAAGTTCCGGATATGATGTGTTTATCCAAAGCACTGACAGGAGGAACAATTCCGATGGCGATAACCACTTTTACTCAGAACGTTTTTCATGCTTTTTATGATGACGACATCAATAAAGCTCTATTTCACGGTCATACTTTTACAGCAAACCCAACAGGCTGTGCAGCGGCTTTGGCCAGTATCGAGTTATTACAACAAGATGAAATGCAGGTTAATATTCAAAGAATCACCCAGAATCATTTAGCATTCCAGAAGAAAATTGAAAATCATCCCAAAGTAATTACCGCCAGAACATTAGGAGTTATTTTCGCAGTCGAAATTAAATCTGATTCTGAGGAAAGTTATTATGGCTCGATGCGTACCAAATTGTATAATTTTTTTATCGAAAAAGGTGTTGTTTTACGTCCGGTAGGAAACATCGTTTATGTTTTACCTCCTTACATAATGACAGACGAACAGCTTCAAAAGGTTTATAAAACCATCGAAGAGGCTATTGAAATGGTATAATTTTTTAACCATATAAGTGATATAAGTTCATTTAACTTTGCCTCGAATACCTTACTGTTATCCTGAATGTAGTCGAACGCTTATGAAAACAAAGACTTCGACTACGCTCAGCCAGACATAGAATTGTATATAAACTTAAATCACTTTTATGGTTTAATTTTTATTTAAAAGCCTGCCAACTTTGCCTAAACTTTTGCGAACTTTGCGGTTAAATAAAAAAAATTGAATACTACTAAAATCTCCATAACAGCATTTTCGTCTATTTCTCCATTAGGAAATAATCCTGAAGAAGTCTGGAAAAAATACCTAAACGATCAGCATTGCTTTTCGCAGCAATTCTTAGATCATCAGGAAACTTCTGTAGCAGCTCTTGAAGATGATTCTAAGCGAATTATTGATGAGATCCGGGAATCAGATCCTAAATACAAATTTCTGGATGATTCTGTTTTGTTTGCTTTGGCGGCTTCTCGAATGGCTATCAAAGAGGCAGGCTGGAATTCTGATCACGTATTCGGAATTAACATAGGCTCTTCACGCGGGGCAACAGATTTATTCGAAAAGCATTTTAAAGAATATACAGAAACCGGAAAAGCACAGACCCTCGCCTCACCTACCACCACTTTAGGAAATATTTCTTCCTGGATTGCACATGATTTGCAAAGTACAGGCCCTGAAATTTCACATTCTATTACATGTTCTACTGCGCTTCATGCGATTTTAAATGGTGTTGCCTGGCTAAAATCGGGAATGGCAGATAAGTTTTTAGTAGGCGGAAGTGAAGCCCCTTTAACCGATTTTACGATTGCCCAGATGCGGGCTTTAAAAATATATTCGCGTATTGACCAAACGAAAGAATCGTGGCCCAATCTGGCTTTTGATTTTGAGAAAACGCAAAATACGATGATTTTAGGTGAAGCAGCCGGGGTTTGCTGTCTTGAAGCCGGTGATGTACCCAATGCAATAGCTTACATAACCGGTGTTGGATATGCAACTGAAATCCTGGAACATAATATTTCGATTTCTGCAGAAGCGGACTGTTTTCAGAAATCGATGAAAATGGCTTTACAAGAAACCGATTTAAAAGAGATAGACGTTATCGTTATGCATGCACCAGGGACTATAAAAGGCGATTTAACAGAACTGCGTGCAATCGAAAAAGTATTTGGAGAAAATGTACCATTGCTGACCACCAACAAATGGAAAATCGGCCACACTTTTGGAGCTTCAGGAATTTTGAGTTTAGAATTGGCGCTTTTGATGATCCAGCACAATAAATTTATCAATGTCCCTTTTTCAAAATCTCAAAATCAGGCGAAAACCATAAAAAAGATACTTATTAATGCCGTTGGTTTTGGAGGAAATGCCGTTAGTATATTGATAGAAAAAGCATAATATAAAACCATATCAATTAAAAAAGGCTCAAAGTTAAAAACTCTGAGCCTTTTGAATTTTATAAAATTCCGCTTAGTTGATACTGTTCAGCATGTCAGCGATTTCATCTAATCTTGGTGTTAAGATGATTTCAATTCTGCGGTTTTTAGCTTTTCCTTCCGGAGTTGCGTTACTTGCTAATGGCGAAAATTCCCCACGACCTGCAGCTGTTAATTTCTGCTTATTGATTTTACCGTTTTCACTTAAAATAGCTACGATTGCTGTTGCTCTTTTAGTAGATAAATCCCAGTTGTTGGCGATTGGACCTGAGCCTCCGTACGGATCATCATCTGTATGTCCTTCGATTAAAACAGACAGATCCGGATTATCGCCCAATACTTTTCCTAACTCTACAACCGCTTTTCTACCCTCTGCACCGACTGCCCAGCTTCCTGAATTGAAAAGCAATTTGTTTTCCATAGAAACATAAACTTTTCCGTTTTTCTGTTCTACAGTCAAACCTTTACCTTCAAAACCATTTAAAGCTTTAGATAAAGTTTCTTTCAGGTTACGCATAGCCTCTTCTTTAGCCGCAATCATATCTTCTAATTCCTTAAGACGGTTTGCCGTTTTGTCTAAACGAGCCTGTTCATCGGCAAGTGCTTTGGCTTTGGCTTCTAATTGCGCTAACAATTCACGGTTTTTAGCCATGTTTTTTTCTAAGGCATCGTTGCTGTTTTTCTCTAATGCATTATAAGATTCCTGCAGCACTTTGTACTTTTTTTGCTCAGCAGCCAGATCCGCTTTTTGTTTTGCTAATTCATCCTTTGTTGCAGCTAAATCCTTGGTTAATTTATCACGGTCTAATTCTAACTGATTTTTATCTTTTTTTAATTCACTGTTTTCATCAGCAATAGAACGGTTTTCTTTTTTTAAGTCTGAATATTTTGTTTCCAGGTCATTGTAGATTTTTTTGGAAACACAAGACGTTGATAATGCCAGAACAAGCAATCCAAGTGAGGCTTTTTTAATCATTTTTATGGTATTTATAATTAGGTTATTATTCTTTAAATATTCTTCTTACCGCGATGCCCTAGCCCTGATTGAAATGGAAATCCTTTGTGTTTTTTCTTTAAAAACACAAAGATTGCAATGGAAAGCAGGAAACAGCTCCTTACCTTTATTCTGCTAACAATTCTGCCCTTCGCTTTAAAGCCTTCGACTTCGCTTAGAATGACAATTATTCAGGACTTAGAACGTTGCTTTTTCTAACAATAACAATACCAGAATTACTCAATCTCAACCAAAACGGGGCAATGATCTGAATGTATGGCATCAGGAAGAATAACGGCACGTTTGAGTCTGTGCTCTAAAGGCTGACTTACCAGGTTGTAATCGATACGCCATCCTTTATTATTTCCTCTGGCCCCTGCACGATAGCTCCACCAGGTATAATGATGCGGATCTTTGTTGAAATGGCGAAAACTGTCTATAAAGCCTGTTTTCATAAAACCGTCCAGCCATGCACGCTCCTGTGGCAAAAATCCGGATACGGTTTTGTTTCGAACGGGATCGTGGATATCGATTGCCTCGTGGCAAATATTGTAATCGCCACAAATAATGATGTTAGGGATAGACTGTCTTAGCTCGGTCACATAAGTTTGAAAATCATCCATATACATAAATTTATGGTCTAATCTTTCTATATTGGTTCCTGAGGGAAGATAAAGGCTCATTACCGAAACATCATCAAAATCGGCACGGAGATTACGGCCTTCAAAGTCCATATGGTGAATTCCGGTTCCATACACCACCTGCTGGGGTTCAATTTTAGATAAAATGGCGACACCGCTGTATCCTTTTTTGGTTGCAGGGTAATAATATTGATACGGATACCCGGCAGCGGTAATCTCTTCTGTGGGAATTTGTTCCTTCGTAGCCTTAATTTCCTGTAGACAAATTACATCAGGATTGGCATGCTGAAGCCAGTTAATAAACCCTTTTGAAATAGCTGCGCGTATTCCGTTTACATTATAAGAAATAATTTTCATGCGATTTTTTTAGATTTTCAAAAGTAATAAAAATGCGGAAAGTTTACCTAACAAACACTAAAAGTAGAGTTTTTTGTTATCTTTGTTCGCTGTTCTAATAAATTAAAAAAGTACATGGGTTTAGTTACCGCGAAAGAAGTTGCAAAGGCAATAAATGTTGACAAGTACGGAGTTTTCGGTACTTTTTCTGGCTGGATTCTCATGAAGGTTCTTAAAATATCGACCCTCAATAAAATTTACGATCACAATAAACATTTAGAAGATGTTGCTTTTTTAAACGGTATTTTGGATGAGATGGAAATTAAATTCGAAATCCCTGAAGAAGATTTAAAACGTCTGCCTAAGGATGGTGCTTATATTACGATTTCAAATCATCCGCTTGGAGGAATTGATGGTATTTTACTTTTGAAATTAATGCTTGAAAGAGAACCTAATTTCAAGATTATCGCCAACTTTTTGTTACATAGAATTATCCCGATGAAAAAATACATTATGCCGGTTAATCCTTTTGAAAATCATAAGGATGCGAAATCGAGCGTAATAGGTATCAAAGAAACTTTGCGTCATTTAAGCGACGGAAAACCTTTGGGGATTTTTCCTGCAGGTGAAGTTTCGACTTACAAAGACGGCAAATTAGTAGTTGACAAACCATGGGAAGAAGGAGCTATAAAACTAATCAGAAAAGCAAAAGTTCCGGTTGTACCGATTTATTTTCACGCCAAAAACAGCAAATTATTCTACTGGCTTTCTAAAATTGACGATACTTTGCGTACTGCCAAATTACCATCGGAGCTTCTTACACAAAAAGACCGTGTCATTAAAGTTCGTATTGGAAAACCAATTTCAGTGAACGAGCAAAACGAAATCGAATCTTTTGAAGAATACTCCGAGTTTTTAAGAAAGAAAACCTATATGCTGGCCAATCCTTTCGAAAAAGAGCATAAATTACTGGATACAGCCAATTTAAAAATTCCGAAAGCGCCTAAAAAGATTGTTACTGCTGCCAACGAAGCAAAAATGATTGATGAGGTTCAGGCATTAAGAAACAGCAATTGCCGTTTACTGCAAAGTAAAAATTATGAGGTTTTTTTCGCGAGGGCAAAATCAATTCCGAATATTTTACATGAAATTGGGCGTTTACGTGAAATTACTTTCCGTGAAGTTGGTGAAGGCACAAACGAATCAATAGATTTAGACCAGTTTGACCAATATTACCACCATATGTTTTTATGGGATGAGGATACTAAAAAAATTGCCGGAGCTTACCGAATGGGATTAGGTTCTGAAATTTATCCGAAATACGGAATTGAAGGTTTTTATCTCAATGACCTTTTCAGGTTTGAACCTGAATTACACGATATGATGCACAAATCTATCGAAATGGGACGTGCTTTTATCATTAAAGATTATCAGCAAAAACCAATGCCGTTATTCTTGCTATGGAAAGGAATTATCCATACCACTTTGCGTTACCCGGAACATAAATATTTATTGGGCGGAGTAAGTATCAGCAATCAATTCTCAGACTTCTCAAAATCGTTGATGATTGAATTTATGAAGTCCAACTATTACGATCCGTATATTGCACAATATATCCACCCAAAAAAGGCTTATAAGGTAAAACTGAAGGATGCTGACAAAGACTTCATTTTTGATGAAGCCGAATCAGACCTGAACAAGTTTGATAAAATTATTGACGAACTTGAACCTGGAAATTTACGTTTGCCTGTTTTAATTAAAAAATACATCAAACAAAATGCACGTGTAGTAGCTTTTAACGTAGATCCTTTGTTTAATAACGCTGTAGATGGTTTAATGTACATCAGGATTGCAGACATACCGGAAAGCACCATGAAACCAGTAATCGAAGAGTTTCAGATTGAACTGGAGCGCAAATTATCTGAAAAAGAAGATATCAGTTAAGAAAATTTTTTTACACAAAAAAGAAAACCCATTTCGTTTGAAATGGGTTTTTTATGTTTTAGAACCAGCCTTTTTTACCAACCTGATAAGTCTGATAAAAGTCTTCGTCTGTTTTAGTCAGGTAGATAATGCCTTCAACGAAACCAATTAGGCTCCCGAATCCGCAAGTAACTAAAGTGACTACTAACTGGATTATCCCTTCCTGAGTATATCCTAAAATAAATTTATGCACTCCAAATCCCCCTAAAACGATACCGAGGACTCCGGCAAGAACTTTTTTGTTTTCTTCTCTGCGAACCGGAGGATTATTCCAGTCTTCTGTTTTTGTATTTTCCATTTTTTTAAATATAAATTAATTATTCTTCTACACTTCCAATTTTATTGATCTCGTCAAACTCTTCTTTAGGATCCGGACCATATTCATTTGAACCAAAATTCCCTTCTGTACACAATAGAACAAGTATCCATATACCTCCTACAACAGGTATAAAACGAACAAGATAAAACCATCCACTTTTCCCAATATCATGCATTCTTCTTACAATTAATGCTAAATATGGTATTAAAATTGCCAAAAAATAAATAACAAAAAAACCAAAAGCTATCGAAAACCCATCTTCACTATTATCGAAAAACATTCCTAAAAAAGATCCTATAGCTAAAATGCCAAAAACAATTAAAATTTGCGCCAGTACAAAATACCAATATTCACATCTTCTTGCACGACCATTAAAATTTGCATAGTTTTCAAAAACTACTTTTTTGTACCATTCAATCATAAAAAATATTTTATTTAATCTTCACTCATGTAAGCCTTTACTTATTTCATTTTTAAAAATTTTGTTAAATTTAACAACAATATTAAAAAAAAATAACTTCAAAAACTAATTATAGAAATAAATTTTACAGAAAAAACCTGTTATTAAAATCTAAACCTATGTTGTTTATTTTGAGTACAAAACCTTTATTTTATCAACAATTACCTGCGCCAAACGCTCATGGCTTTCAAATGTCCAGCCTGCAATATGAGGAGTCAGAATTACTTTTTTCCCATCCAGCAGGTATTGAAAAGCTTCCGGGGTATTTTTTTCCTGAAAAAGTGTCTCGAAAGAAAGTTTTTCATATTCCAAAACATCCAGACCTGCCCCTAAAACTTTTCCGGACTTCATGGCTTCAACCAAATCAGCTGTGACGATGTTTTTACCTCGGGAAGTATTTATGATCCAAATTGGTTTTGCAAATGCATTAATGAAATTCAAGTCGATCATTTTGTCGGTTTCAGGCGTCCAAGGGATATGCAGGCTCAAGACATCTGTTTTTTGCTGTAATTCCTGTAATGAAACCTGTCTTGCATTTTGATCTCCCCTATTATCTGCAATATCATAACACAAGACTTCAACATCAAAACCACGCAGTTTTTTGGCGAAGGCTTTTCCCATGTTTCCGTATCCGATAATTCCCACCGTTTTTCCGTCAAGTTCATGTCCACGATTGCTTTCCCTGTTCCATGCTCCTGAGCGAATTTCGCTATCTGCCTGATTCAGTTTATTAAAAAGAGACAAAATCATTCCCAAAGTATGTTCTGCAACAGCGTTGCAATTACCTTCCGGAGCCGCTATAAGATGGATATCTTTCTCCAAAGCGTATTCACAGTCAATACTTTCAAGGCCTGCTCCTACTCTGGCAATAAACTGAAGATTGACTGCTTTATCAATAAAGTGTTTATCAATTTTAAAACGGCTTCGGATAACGATTCCGTTATAATCCTGAATTTTGGCTTCAATTTCTTCTTTTGAGGAGGTAAAATCGGCATGATTTTCAAAACCTGCTTCTTCTAATTGTTTCCAAAGTATCGGATGATTGCTGTCAATATGTAGAATTTTTATGCTCATTTTTTTGATTTAGAAAAACAAAAATAATGTTTATTATTTATTATAAGGATTTCGATGCTCATCAGGGTATCATAAATTTTTTATTGAGAAGATTTTCTTTAACTTTGAAAATAACACTGCAAGAAAGGTGTAATTACAAGATTCGGCCTTTATCTGCATAAAATATCTTAAATGAAATTAACCAAAACTTTTAAAGCATTTTTTGAAAGCGAAAAATCCGGAGGTCTGTTATTGCTTTTTGTAACTGTTATTTCTCTATATCTCGCAAATTCTGTCTTCAAAACCAGTTATCTTTCTTTCTGGGAAACCCCAATTGGTCATCATTCTGTAACTCACTGGATCAATGACGGCTTGATGACAATCTTCTTTTTACTAATAGGATTAGAACTTGAGCGTGAAATTTACAACGGAGAATTGTCCAGTATAAAAAATGCATCATTACCCATAATGGCTGCATTAGGAGGAATGATAATTCCTGCCGCGCTTTTTTTAACTTTAAATTACGGAACCGAAACGCAAAACGGAGCAGGTATCCCTATGGCAACAGATATTGCCTTTGCGATTGGTATTTTATCACTTTTAGGTAAAAAAGTTCCTGTCTCTTTAAAAATTTTCCTGACAGCTCTTGCCGTAATTGATGATTTGGGAGCCATAATTGTAATTGCTGTTTTTTACACTGCGTCTATCTCTTTTATAAATCTGGGAATCGCATTGGGAATTTGGATCTTTTTATTTATTTTGAACCGAATGAAAATTTACAATTTGATTCCTTATTTGATTGGCGGGGCAGTTATGTGGTATTTTATGCTTAACTCAGGTGTCCATGCAACTATAACAGGTGTCATACTGGCCTTTGTTATTCCGTTTGGTGAAGGTGATGAAAAATCTATATCTTATAAATTACAGCATTTTTTGCATTATCCGGTAGCTTTTGCAATATTGCCACTTTTCGCTATGGCAAATACGTGTATAGCCATTGAATCAGACTGGCATGAAGGTCTGAATCATCCCAATACATTTGGAATTATATTAGGCCTAATTATCGGAAAGCCCTTAGGTATATTGCTTTTTTCTTTTATCGGAGTAAGTGCAGGAATTTGCACATTGCCAAATAACTTAAAATGGCAGCATGTTTTAGGTGCAGGTATGCTTGGAGGTATTGGTTTTACAATGTCAATTTTTATAACCATTCTGGCTTTTAAAGACCATGAAACCATTATATTTTCAAAAGTTGCGATTTTAATTGCCTCTGTACTTTCAGGAATTTTTGGCTTTGTTTATTTGAAATATATTTTAAACAAAAAGAAGAAGAAAAAGTAATTCCATAAAAAAATCCAAATTTCAAATTAAACTGAAATTTGGATTTTTTTAAATGATTTTTTGAACTATCCTTTAATTTGTTTTAAAGAAGTTTTGATTCCTTTGATTAATGAAGAACTGAAGCCATTATGTTCCATTTCATTCAGACCGACAATTGTACATCCCTGAGGTGTTGTAACGCGATCGATTAACTGTTCCGGATGAACTTTTTCTTCCAATAGCATTTTGGCTGCTCCTTTTACCGTTTGTGCCGCAATGGCGAGCGCAGTCTGAGAGTCAAATCCAATTTCGATTCCTGCCTGCATTGATGCACGAACATATCTCAAAGCATAAGCTGTTCCGCAGGCACCTAAAACAGTTGCAGCGTCCATTAATTTTTCATCTATAACCGGAGCAGTTCCTAAATCCTGGAAAAGATCTACAATTGGCAAAGCTTTCTCCCTGTCTTTTTCAGGAAACGAAATACAAGTCGCTGATTCCCCAAATTGTGCTGCGATATTTGGCATGATCCTTACTACCGGGTATTCATTATTTGTTTTAGACTGAAGCATATCCAAAGACAAACCGCTTACTGCAGAAGCTATGGTTTTTCCCTGAATAACAGGTAGAATCTCAGCAAGAACAGTATCAACCTGATACGGTTTTATTGTTAAAATTATCACATCCGCTTCCTGGATGTTATGTTTATTATCAGACGAAACCGTAATTCCTAATTCAGTTAAATACTGAATACTGGCAGTATTTCTTCTGGTTACCGTTACTTTATGGTTTTGTGAAAATTTTGCAATCCCCAGGGCAACAGAAACTCCCAGGTTTCCTCCGCCTATAATATGTACTTTCATTCCGGTTTACTTTATTCTTATTAATTACTAATTGTAGTTTTTTAAAATGGAGCTACAAATTACATGATTTATCCCGAATCTATTCTTTCAAATTATAAATAAATCTGGAATAATTGTTATATCTAAAAGCAAAAACCGTTTTAATAACCTAAGATTAATCGGGCTATGCCAAAATAAATCATTATTCCAAAGACATCGTTGGTAGTAGTGATAAAAGGCCCTGTTGCTATTGCCGGGTCAATTTTGTTTTTATTCAAAAATAATGGAACTAATACTCCTAATGTCGCAGCAAAAATGATTACTACCAGCATAGAAATTGAGATTGCAAATCCAACCAGATATTGTTGATACATTACAGAATGATACAAAAATAAAAATAAGGAAATTATCATTCCTGAAATCAATGCCACCGAAAGCTCCTTAGTAAGATATGCCCTGCTGAAGTCTTTTAAAGTTCCATTTGCCAAACCCTGAACAACAATTGCAGATGCCTGAACACCTATATTTCCTGCAGTAGCTGAAAGCAAAGGCACAAAAATCATTAAAGTAAAATAAGGCTGCATTGAATTCTGATTGCCTTCAAGAACTTTTGAAGCAACAATTTCTATCACCATCCCAATAAGCAGCCATGGCAAACGTGCTTTGGTCAATTCCAGGATACTATCATTTGATTCAACATCCTGAGTGATACCCGCTGCAAGCTGATAATCTTTATCTGCTTCGTCCTTGATTACATCTACGATATCGTCAATAGTGATTCTTCCAACAAGACGCCCAAGCTCATCTACAACGGGAATTGCTTCCAAATCGTATTTTTGCATGATACGGGCTACTTCAACGTCTTCGGTATCAACGTTTACAAAATTCAGTTTACGGATATAAACATCGCCTATTTGTGTTTTGGTCGAAGAAGTCAGTAAATCTTTTAGCGACAATCTTCCTTTTAAGCGGTTTTCATCATCTACTACATAAATCGAATGCACTCTGGACACATTTTCAGCCTGAATACGCATTTCTTTTACGCATGTGAGAACATTCCAGTTTTCGTTTACTTTTACAAGCTCTTTCCCCATCAGGCCACCGGCAGAATTTTCGTCGTAGCGCAATAAATCGACAATGTCTTTTGCATGCTCAACGTCAATTAATTCTGAGATTACCTCAGCTTTAATTTCCTGCGAAAGTTCGGCAATAATATCTGCCGCATCATTGGTTTCGAGCTCATCAAGCTCCTCGGCGATTTCTTTTGGTGAAAGTCGGCTTAAGATATTTTCACGCAGGTCATCTTCTAATTCAAGGAGAATCTCAGCGGTTTTATCACTATCTAAGACCTTAAAAATATAGGTCGCATCATCAAAATCCAGTTCATCAAGGATTTCGGCGATATCAGCGTGGTGCAGATCATTCAGTAAAACTTCAAGTTCTTTGTCGTTTTTCTGAACAATTTGTTCTTCTAATTGCTGGATTAATTCTTTACTAACTTTGAACTCCATCGGCTTCTATTTTTTGAGTCAGTTCAATAAATTCTTCTGTGCTAAGTTGCTCGGGACGTTTATCAAAGATAGTGTCTAATCGCAAATCATCAGTTAAATTTAATGTTTTCAAACTGTTACGTAATGTTTTTCGTCTTTGCTGAAAAGCCGTTTTTACCACTGTAAAAAATAACTTTTCGCCACACGGAAGACTATAATCTTCCTTTCGGGTCATTTTCATCACACCCGATTTCACCTTGGGCGGAGGAATAAAAACATTTTCATCAACAGTAAACAAATACTCAGTATCATAGAAAGCCTGTGCCAGAACGGACAGTATTCCGTAAGTTTTTGATCCTTTTTTCTCGCAGATCCGCTCTGCAACTTCCTTTTGAAACATTCCTGAAAACTCCGGAATCTGATTTCTGAATTCTAATGCTCTAAAAACAATCTGTGAAGAGATATTATAAGGAAAGTTACCAATTATGGCGAACTGCTTGTTTTCGTAAACCTGGTTTATATTGTATTTCAGAAAGTCTTCTGAAATGATTTTATCTTTTAATTTTGGATAGTTGGCATCCAGATACGCTACAGATTCAGTATCAATCTCGATTACCCGGGTCGTAACTGGTTTGTCAAGTAAATATTTAGTAAGCACACCCATCCCCGGTCCTATTTCTAAAACCTCCTCGTATCCCTTTAAGCTTAAAGTATCTGCAATTGCTTTTGCGATGCTTTCGTCTTTAAGGAAATGCTGTCCTAAATGTTTTTTGGCTTTTACTTTTTCCATTTTCTTTCTTGTTTTGCCACGAGGGCGCAAAAGTATTGTTTTTGCAGCGAAGACTAAAGTTTATTTCGCTTTTTTTGCCTCTAAGACACTAAGAAACAAAGTTCATTTTTCTCCTGAATCGATGATAATCTGGAAATTATCTTTGTTTTTATCAACCTTGTTTTTTACAGGAAACCTACTTATTCGTTCACTCATCGTAAAAAACTATAAAATCGCTCAACTTTTGATAATTTCAAAAAGTCTTCCTGCCGTTGCTTATTACTTTCTTCTTTGGTTTGAAATCGAATTTCCATAACCCTTTTTTGAGTAAAAACTAATTGAAAATCAATTAATGTTCTGAAATAACCTGCAACTCTGTTCTGAAAGAAAGCATTTTATCAGCAAACAATTCAAGTGCTTCCCTATCAAAATGTGGCTGATCCTCAAGATAGTATTTCTCCAGAGTATCCTTACTGTCAGTTGTATATTGAACAGAATAGGTAATTCCGCCCATTTCTTCTTCTACTAAAACTTTTACAATTCGTGCGGAAGAAAATTTATTGGTAGCCAGAATTTCCGGAATATGTTTTTCCTGCATCCATTTCAACCATCGGTCATGAACGCTTTCGTGTATATTGGTGGTAACGTTGTAAATAATCATATTTTTTAAGGTTCTGAGATACTAAGCTTCTAAGGTCATGAGTTTTTGACTCAAAACTTAAAACAAATTATCTTAATTACTAATTCTTTGCTTTTGGAATTTAGACTCGAGCGACAGCGAACTGGCGAAGCAATTTAAAATATTGAAATTTTATAAATTCTTATCTCCTCTCAACTCGCGGTATTTTTTCCTCGCATCGACAAAGTAAATACTATCCTGATGGTTAAAAATTACTTTTTCATACAAAGGTTTTGCCTTTTCGGTATCTTTCAGATCATGATTGTAAATTTCTGCCGAAAAGAAAAGTGCTTCATCTACATAAATTCCGTCGCTATGATGGTCAATCACCTGCTGGTATTGGCTTAAAGCCGGGTTATAATCTTTCAGGCTTTCATAGACTTTACCTAAACGCAACATTGTTACAGCTTCAATTTCCTGCCCTTTGAATGACTTTAGAATGTTCTGAAACTGTGTAATTGCTTCCTGTTTTTTATTCTGATAAAGTAAAAAATCACCTTTTGCAAACTGTTTTAAAGCAGTTTGTGTTGAATCGGCAACGGTGTTGTCATTGATGAGTAAAAAATATTCCAGGGCATCATTTGCTATCAATTGTGTATTGGCCGACTTTAATTCTTTGAATTGTTTTAAAGCCCATTCAAAATCGGTTTTAAAATAACTTGTTTTGGCCGCTTTTAAACTTGCCTCGTGTGACATCATATCGTTCTTTAAATCCAGCTGAATCTGCGAATAATAAATCAGCGCCTGATTGAATTTTTCTTCCAGAAGCAAAATATCGCCAAGTTCCATTTTTGCATCCGCTTTCTGGTATTCATTTAAATTCAGTTCTAAAGCCTTTTTTATAATTGTCTTGCCTTCTTCTGTCTTTTTTAAATTAAAAGCCAGGAAATGTGACTGAATTAATTGTAAAGGTAAGGTAAAAGGAGTCACGCCGTAAGTTGCAAGCAAATGTTCTAACTCAGCAGCGATGGCAGGGTAATCCATTTCTGATGCTTTATCAATTTTAATCTGCATCAGACTGGCATTCGTACGGATCAGCAAATCCTGATCTTTTGTGTTCTGCAGAATAAAATTCAAAATTTCTGCCGCTGTTTCAGTATCATCTTCGTTCAGTGCAAACTGACTTAAATTTATAATGCTGATTAAAGATTCAGGTTCCCGTTTGTAAATCGCTTTTTCCTGAATAAAAGCTTTTCCGAATTCTTTTTGCTGCACATAAAACCAACTGAGATAATGATTCCAGAATACATCCTGATTTTGCTGTGTTTTCAGGATTAAGGCTTTCCGCATCGCATCCTTAAAAGCGGTATTATCAGTTTCTCCGTTCATGAAACGCGATAATTGTGTCTGAATCAGATTCGTATTCTGCGGATTCTGAAAAGATTCGGTTAGCAGAAGATCAATCATCTGGTCAGTCTTCCCCAATTGCCCGTACAGCATTCCAATCTGGAAATTAAAATTGTAATTCGGCTGCATCTGCATTCCTGTCTGATACGCTTTTAAAGCATATTCCAGCAATACTTTTTTCTCAAAAGAATTGGCAATTCCGTAAACTTCATTCGGACTGGTTTTGATTTTTTCAATTGCCTGATCGTAAAAATTTTTAGCCTTCGATTCGTTTTTCTGCAATTGAAAATTATATCCCAGTTCAACTAAAAAAACGCCTTGTTTATAGCGATTGTAACGCTCCTGAATCATTTTTTCGGCATTCGCAAATTGCTGCAGCTGCTGATAAGATTCAACAGTTCTTAAAAAGTATTGGGTATTGGATGGCGAGGCATTTAAAAGCTGTTCATAACTGATTTTTGCTTTTTCGAAATCGCCTTTATCATAGTAATACTGAGCAAGCTGTTCGTTTTGAGAAAATGCAAAAGGGGACCACAATAAAACGATATAGATACAGATGTTTTTCATATTTCAGTTTTTAATGTGGGGGATTTGCAATTTAAGAAACCTAACAGATTCTAAAAACCTGTTAGGTTAACTCTAAATTACTAAAATTAGTTTATAATATCAAATCCGCAGTAAGGGCGTAAAACTTCTGGAATTACGATTCCTTCCGGCGTTTGGTAATTTTCTAAAATTCCGGCTAAAACTCTAGGAAGTGCTAATGAACTTCCGTTAAGCGTATGCGCCAGTTGGTTTTTTCCGTCTTTGTCTTTGAAACGCAATTTCAGACGATTTGCCTGGAATGTTTCGAAATTAGAAACAGAACTGATTTCTAACCAGCGATCCTGAGCTGTAGAAAACACTTCAAAATCATACGTTAATGCTGAAGTGAAACCCATATCGCCTCCGCAAAGACGAAGAATCCTGTATGGCAGTTTCAGTTCCTGCAAAATATTTTTTACGTGCTCCACCATTCCGTCAAGCGCTGCATAAGAATTATCAGGATGCTCTATTCGTACAATTTCTACTTTATCAAATTGGTGCAAACGGTTTAATCCTCGAACGTGCGCTCCGTATGAACCAGCCTCGCGACGGAAACATGGTGTATAAGCGGTATGCAGAATTGGAAGATCGCTTTCGTTTAAGATCACATCACGGAACAAATTCGTAACCGGAACCTCGGCTGTCGGAATCAAATATAAATCGTCAACAGTTGAATGGTACATTTGCCCTTCTTTATCCGGCAATTGCCCTGTTCCGTAACCTGAAGCTTCGTTAACCAAATGCGGCACCTGAACTTCGTTGTAACCTGCAGCCGTATTTTTATCTAAAAAATAATTGATCAGAGCACGCTGTAAACGGGCACCTTTTCCTTTATAAACCGGAAATCCTGCACCTGTAATTTTTACACCCAGTTCAAAATCGATGATGTCGTATTTTTTTACCAGTTCCCAGTGAGGCTGTGCGCCTTCGTGTAAAACCGGAATATCACCTTCTTCAAAAACATTTAAGTTATCATCCGGTGTTTTCCCTTCAGGAACGATATCAGCCGGAAGATTCGGCAACGTGTATAATTTATTGGTCAGTTCAGCTGCCAGAGCTTCTGCTTTTTCTCCTAATTCTTTGCTTTTTTCTTTTAATGAAACCGTTTTTTCTTTTAAA
The DNA here is from genome assembly GCF_010645065.1 of Flavobacterium fluviatile. Lineage (GTDB taxonomy): Bacteria > Bacteroidota > Bacteroidia > Flavobacteriales > Flavobacteriaceae > Flavobacterium > Flavobacterium fluviatile. The sequence goes on from NZ_JAADZW010000016.1 coordinate 49,192, forward strand.
ATTGCTGCTTTGGCTTTCTCACCAGCTTTCATCAACTCGCCTATGTCTTTGGACAGTTTATTAGATTCAGATAAAGTATTGTCTAATTCTACCTGAGCTGCACGACGGTTTTCGTCTAATTGCACCACTTCTTCCACAACGCTTTTAGCATCGATATTTCGTTTTGCTAAAGCCTTGATTACTTTCTCCTGATTTTCTCTAATAAATGCGATTTGTAACATAGCTTGGTTTTTATAACTATTGTATTTTTTATAACGGAAGCAAATTTAAGGAAATGTTTCCTAAGATTACGACAAAGTTTCAGGGGAAAATGTGTTCAGAAGATTGTTTCGCAAAGTTGCACGAAGGTTATACAGAGATTGGCAAAATTTTATCGTGGCAAACTAAAAATCAATTTACAATTTAAATTCGAACTCTTAATTATAATCCAGAAACCTGTATCGGTCATCCTTTTTAAACACGTAAGCATGACCGTCGTATTTTAGTCTTTCGGATTCCTTTTTTACTTTGATAGTAGACTTTTCTTCCGTACCCGTTTCCTCGTCTGCTTCTACAGCAACTTCATACAAAAAGTTTTTTGAAACAATTAAATCCAGAAAACCATTTGTTTCTTCATTACAAACTATTAAACCTGTTTCTAAAGTCTCCAATTCAAAAGAACTTCTTCCGTTTGAATCACCCTGCGTTTTTCTGATTGGATATTCGTATAACACTTTTTTGATTTTGTTATTTACTAATGCCAAAATCGTAAATTTTTGCTGAGAATATAAACTAACACGACTACCCGAAGCTTCCTCGGTATAAATTGCTACACCTGTTGTATTTTCATTAAGCTGAATCAAATCTTTAAGAATATAGGTTTTCGAAAACTTCATTCCCTCATTTTCATTGTAACTCAGATTAAAATCGGCTTCCTGCGCAATTATTCTACCATCTTCTTTATTAACAAAAATGTATTTTCTTTCAAAATAATCACCCAAATCATACTCTTCTGCTTCCTGACCGTGTTCTTCGGTATCAACTAAATAAGTGATGACAAAAAAGGTAATTTTATCATTGTAAGTAACAGAAGTTGTTTCATTGATTCTTAAATCAGAATAGCTGATATTTAGACTTGTAGCTGTTTTTTTCAAGAGATCCAAATCCAGTTCATCAGACAGTAGTATATTTTCATTGTCTTTAAAAACAAGCTTTTCGACTGGTTTTGGTTTTTCATTTTCAGTTTGCACATCTTCCACAAGAGTGGAATTTTCACCAATGGTTTGTTTTTTATGTTCTTCGCAGGAGCTTAAAAATAAGAAAACGCCAATGACAATCAGGTAGGTTTTAAGTTTCATCATTTTTTGATTTTATTATTAGGGGCTTTCAAATATAAAATATTCTTACTAAGCTTTTTAAATAAAACCAGATTAATTGATACATAACTATTTATGCTCGGTCAGCAAACCTTTTAATTCTTTGGCTTTTAAAAAGGCAGCAAAACGTCCGGACAACAAGAGCATTTCTCTTTCTTCGGGCGTTATTTTTAGTTTGGTTTCAACATGCGAAGCAAATTCATATAAAATCAGGATATTGGATGCCGTTAATTCGTTAAACTTATCACGGGTAAGTGTGGCCAGGATTATTTCTCCGTCTTTGTCACGTGTAAAACTAAGTTCTCCAAACTGTTCTGTTAAATCGTGTCTGAACTTGTCATAAAATTTGAGCCAGTTATTATAATCATCATCAGCATTTTTCAGTTCTGTAACGATTTTTTCATATGCTTCGTCTTTTTTAAGTTTTAGCAAATGATCTTTCAGGGTCGTAAAACCAATTATCTGATAATTTGATAAAGGCATTTTATAACTTTCAAATGCATCTTCAATATCGCTCTCAAAAGTCATGTATCGCGTCTGAACCGTATATAAGGAAGCGGTTTCAAGCAATGAAATCAGTTTAATTTTTTCATCATTTATATAAGGTTCCTTTTTTCCCTGACCCAGACAATCGATAAAAAGTGCTTTTTTGTTTTTATTATTCACTTTAGTATCATCTTGAAGGAGCTCCATTAAAGTTTTATAACCCATATTATCCGAGGCGCCTCCATCTATGATGCACAATATTTTATCCTGCCCTTTAATTCCGAATTTCGTTTTTGGAAGCACTCCCGGAAAAGCAGAACTCGCAGTAATTCCGAATGTAAGCGGAAAACCATAACCATCGTTTACATCGTTTTCGTCTAAACAAATCGAAGCTTTATTGGGAGCCAGAGACGAATTTATATGCAGCCCTCTGATAACGTGCGGCATAAACGCAATTCGTTCTCCGTTGTTATAGGCTGTTCCATTGGCCACCATCATCGGCAAAAAAGGCTGTAAAGTGCTGCCCTTTGGAACAAAAAAATCAGACAAAAGCATTTGGGTTTTGCATTTATCAGGATTGTCAGGATTAGTGCTGTCATATTGCAAAACCTCCAGATCCAGTTGCTGACTCATCGATATTTTATCACCTTTTTCGTTCTTACTGTTATTGAGAAGTGATAAAATACTGGCCGATTTATTCACATAATCTTTATAAGCATCGGCTTTGGAAAAGTAAAAATCATTAAAGGACTGATGTTCCTGATAGAGTTTGTTTTTCAGAATCGTCAAATAGTAACCTGCCGAATAACAGCCTCCGGAAACCGTTGAGAAATAATCGATTTCGTTTAAAAATTTGTGATGGGAATTGTCTTCTGTGATTTCTTCTAATCCCAAAAGCACACCCATACTAAAAAACTGTGCTCTGGAACCCCCGCCTGAAATAGCCACTCCTAAAGCAATATTGGGATTTTGGAAGTCTTTATCGCGTTCCTGAACCGATTTATATTCACTTAAAGAAACGGGCGGAATCGAATTGTAGCTAATCTCAGAGAAAAGACTGATTTTATTTTGAGAAATTCCTGGTTTAAAACTAAAAAGAAATACAATCAGGACAATCTTGGAATATGTGCACTTCATTTTGACTTTAATAACTAATTCACTGAAAGCGAAGTTACAAGAAAGTTAAATACAAAAACAACCCTAATCGAAATATACAACTAAGAACGCTTAATTTCATGACCCAAATATTCCTCCAAAACAGCAAACATATCGTCAACCGGAAGCACTTCAAAATCGGGATGGTTTTTTAAGAAGGCTGCATTGAGTTCAGTAAGGTTTTCATTCAATTCAAAAAAGGCATTATTGTTCAGTAAATCCCTGGTTGGATTGATGCCTTCAAACTTTCCGTTTAAGAATTTACCAATTTTTACACTGCTTAATAATTTAACCCTTTTGGCCTGAGCCTGAAATAATTCTAAATGTTTTTCGGCACCAATCAGGGCAAGACCTTCTTCGATAAGTTCATTAAGTTCCTTATTCCAACGGGAATCATATACAAATTTTGCAAAATTACCTTCAGTATATTTAGACACATAAAAGTCAAGATAATAACTCATCAAAGCATCTTCGTGAATAAACTCGTCGCCCACGCCTTCTTCACGCATTAAATTGATTACGGAAATATTAGAATTGATTATATCCTGTGGATTGCTGCTGTCCATAGCCGTTTCTGAAACTTGTATTCTGCCGAATTCTTCCATTTTGATTTGTTTAGGGATTGTTTTGCACAATCTGATTATATGACACCCTCGTCATTATTCTTCTTTTCATTCATTTTTGCCACCAAAGCTTTTAAACGCATGGCACGCTCTTTTTTCTCTTCCTGAACTCTGGCCTTTTTCCGGTTTAGCAATTTGGTGTGTAACGCCTTGTTTTTTGTATTTTTTTCAGGTCCTTTTGCCATGATACAATTTGTTTTTTGCAAATTTCGGGTAAATAATGATAAAATTGGCAATAAATTTTTGGGCGTTTCCCTCCGGGCCGGGCTATCCGTTGCAAGTCCACACTCTTCCTTCGTCAGCCTGCGGGCTTTCCACTTCTATCCCAATGTCATTAAGTTAACGTCACTTCGAGTGATTTTTAATCATAATGCGATAGCTTTATTATTAAAAATTGTATCGAGAAGCTTTCTAATACTAAGGTTCTCGATACATTTTCTTTAAAAAAAGCTATCGCATTTTTAAAGAAAACACTCGAACTGACGACAATATCCCTTAATTTAATGACATTGAATTCTATCCCTAACGCAATCTCGTTTTCATAAGAAGATTTAGTTTTAAAAGATTAATATGCGACATTAAAAAGAATCTCTTTAATTAAATATCCTAAAGACCAGAACCTCAACGCAACCTTTTAAAAAAATAAACATCTGTTAACAAAGAGAATAACTAACCAATTCTCAAAACTAAAAAACTAAAAACCATGAAACAGATTATTACCCTTTTTACTATTTTATTTTTATTAACTGGCTGCAGCAATGATAATGACAATAACGATTCAGGTCAGTCCGATGTTGAATTTAAAGTTATTGCTCAGGGAGACCCAAGTCCTTCTCAGACAGAAAATATTTCTAAATCAAATTTTGTCGTAAAAAATACCGAAAGCTGGAACGCTTTTCTGAGTAAAATGAGCAGCTACGAAACCTCTAAATTTACGGAAACCAGTATTGATTTTACAAAATATCAGATCATTATTGTTTTTGATCAGGTATATGGCAACGGCGGGCATTCGATTGACATCACAAAAATCACTGAAAATAATAATAGCATATTCGTGCACGTGGAAAAATTGCTCAAAGGAAACATTGCTACAGTGGTAACGCAGCCTTATCATATCGTTAAAATAGCTAAGTCTCCAAAAAAAGTAGTTTTTAAATAAAAGGATAATCCTATAATTTACAAGTCAAATCCATTTCTGATTTATTTGTATTTTTGTTTCTGCAGAGACTCTGTATAATAAGTCTTTACAGGAACTTAGCCTTTTTACAAACTACTAAAATTAATGATATAGAATGAATCCTAAAGTTGATTTTTATTTTAGCAAAAACGAAAAATGGCAGAAAGAAACCGAAAAATTAAGAACCATTGTTCTGGACTGCCAGTTATCCGAAGAATTGAAATGGGGAACTCCATGCTATACTTTCCAAAACAAAAATATCGTTCTGATTCATGATTTTAAGGAATATTGTGCGCTATTGTTTTTCAAAGGTGCTTTATTAAAAGACACAGACCATATTCTGGTACAGCAAACCGCCAATGTACAGTCGGCACGCCAGATCCGGTTTACCAATATTCAGGAAATCAACGAACTGGAGCCTGTCCTGAAAGCCTATATTTATGAAGCTGTTGAAGTAGAAAAAGCTGGTTTGAAATTTGAATTCAAAAAAACGCAAGAATTCGCTGTCGCCGAAGAATTTCAAACCAGATTAAATGAAAATCCGGATTTAAAAACCGCTTTTGAGGCATTGACTCCGGGACGACAAAGAGCCTATATGCTTCATTTTTCTGCACCTAAGCAATCTAAAACCAGAGAGTCACGAATTGAAAAAGCAATTCCGCACATTCTTAACGGAAAAGGATTAAATGATTAGCCCAATATGAAAGCAACCTTCTTCCCAACCCAGGAAAACTTCAGAGCATGGCTGGAAAAACATTATCAAACCGAAACCGAATTAATAGTTGGTTTCTATAAAGTGAGCAGCAAAAAACCAACCATGTCCTGGTCAGAATCTGTAGATCAGGCACTTTGTTTTGGCTGGATTGACGGTATCCGCAAAACTATTGATGACGAAAGTTATTCGATTCGGTTTACGCCAAGAAAAAAATCGAGTATCTGGAGTGTTATCAATATCAAAAAAGTCGAACAGCTTACAAAAGCCGGACTCATGAAAGAAGCCGGACTAAAAGCTTTCGAATTAAAATCTGAAGAAAGATCCGGAATTTATTCACACGAAAAAGAAGCTTATATACTCGACCCTGAATTAGAAAAACAATTCAGAGCCAATAAAATCGCCTGGGATTTTTTTGAAAAACAGGCTCCATCTTACAAAAGAGTAGTGATTCATATAATAATGAGTGCCAAACAGGAAAAAACCAGAATTTCGAGACTTGAAAAAGCGATAGCTGCAAGTGCACAGCAAAAACGCATTCTTTAAATTTTTAATATTAAAGTAATGCTAAAATAACGTATGAAAGGTTAATCTTATAATCGAAATACAAGAATAAACTGTAATTTTATTCCTTCTAAAAGATTTCAGCTCTAAAAAGGAAAAGTATGACGGAAAGAAAAGCATTAGAATATTATGTTTTAGACGTATTCTCGAACGAAAGTTATAAAGGAAACCCGCTTTCTGTTGTTTTTACTACCGGAAATTTACCAATCGAAACCTATCAGGATATTTCTAAAGAATTTGGTTATTCTGAGACTTCTTTCGTTTATTATTCAAAAGAGCAAAAAGCATTAAACGTCCGTTCATTTACCTCTAACGGAATTGAAATTGACGGCGCAGGACACAATTTGCTGGGTGCAGTCTGTGGCGCCTTATTCAAAAAAATGCCCATATTTGAAGAACAATCAGAAAGCAGTCGGTTTGTGATCATGAAACATTCTGCGATTCCGGTAACAGTAAGTTTTGATCCGGTTACGCAATATCCGGTAGTACAGATGCACCAAAAACCAGCAGTTGTCAAAGAAGAAATTCCTACATATAAATTAGCTGTTGCACTTGGTTTAAAAATCGAAGATTTAGACAGCAATGATTTTGTACCGACGATTGTAAAAACAGAAGTTGCCCATACGATGGTTCCTGTCAAAAACAGCCGGATTCTTAATGAAATCGTTCCTGACAACAAACTTTTAATCGGGATTTCGAAAGAATACCACTCTGACGGGTTTTATTGCTTTACTATTTCAGATCAGAATGACAACATTGCCGAAACCCGGTTTTTCAACCCTGTAATCGGAATCAATGAAGATCCTGCAACGGGAACTGCTGCCGGGCCCTTAATTGGGTTTCTTACTCAAAAGAAATACACAAAACCCAATCAGGAATATAAAATTCTGCAAGGCGTTAAGCTAAACCAGCCTTCAATAATTGAAGTAATGAATCGTGAAAATGATATTTTGGTGGGTGGTTCTTCGATTGTTACGATGAAAGGGGAACTTTACATATAAAAAAAGCGGCATTTACAATTACCGCTTTTTATGTTTGGACAAAATCCTTAATTCGTTTTCATCGGAGGCAAATCAAATGCCACAGAATCATGTTCGAAGTTGTTTCTGTGCCCTCCATCGCAAAATGGTTTATTATTTGATAATCCGCAACGGCAGAGGCCTAATGCTGATCGTCCCTGTAACCCGTAAAGAGTTCCTTCCGGATCCATGATTTCAAAATCACCTTCAATTTTGATTGATCCGTTTTTATTGATAATAAGTTTAGTCTTGCTCATAAAAAATTTGTTTTTATTGTTTTTTTGGATGGCAAAGATTGCGAAATATATTTTGAAGATCTCGCTTGTAGTGTTAGTTTAAACTGGTTCTATTTTAATGGGCAATTCCGCAGAAATACACAAAGGTTTTTATTGAATTGCGTCCAGCTTTAGCTGGATGAAACTATAATTGACTTCCAAATTGGCTTTAGCCAAACCACTCATTTTGGCTAAAGCCAAATAAATTGACATCCTGCAAACCTCCAGCTAAAGCAGGAGGCAATTCATTGTTTAATTTAAATTATGTGACTTCGCGAGTCTGCTAGATTAAAAATTCTCTGCGAATCTCTGCGAAAAACCTTTGCGAATCAATGCGCAATAACAAAATCTCAATTCTATTGCTTATTTTTGCACTCAATAAATTTGAAAGATGATACAAAATCCAAAAAGATATACCATTACAGCGGCATTGCCTTACACGAATGGACCAATTCACATTGGGCATTTGGCGGGGGTTTACGTGCCTGCGGATATTTATTCAAGATACCTGCGCATGCAGGGAAAAGACGTTGCTTTTATCTGCGGAAGCGATGAACACGGCGTTGCCATTTCGATGAAAGCCAAAAAAGAAGGAGTTACACCTCAGGAAGTCATAGACAAATACGACGGAATTATCAGAAAATCGTTCGCTGATTTCGGAATTTCGTTTGATAATTATTCCAGAACTTCGGCTAAAATTCATCATGAAACGGCTCAGGAATTCTTTAGGACATTGTATGATAAAGGCGATTTTATAGAAGAGGTTACAGAACAATTATACGATGCAAAAGCAGATCAGTTCCTGGCAGATCGTTTTGTTGTAGGTACATGTCCAAAATGTGACAATCCGGAAGCTTACGGCGATCAGTGCGAAAAATGCGGTTCGACTTTGAACGCTACCGATCTGATTAACCCAAAATCGACAATTACTGGAGAGACTCCAATTTTGAAATCAACAAAACACTGGTTTTTACCTTTGGATCGTTACGATGCTTTCTTACGTGAATGGATTTTGGAAGGTCATAAAAACGACTGGAAAACGAACGTTTACGGACAGGTAAAATCATGGATTGATGCCGGATTAGAGCCTCGTGCCGTAACACGTGACCTGGATTGGGGAATTGATGTTCCGGTTGAAGGTGCCGAAGGAAAAAAATTATATGTCTGGTTTGATGCACCTATCGGATACATTTCTTCTACAAAAGAATGGGCTGCACGCGAAGGAAAAGACTGGGAACCGTATTGGAAACATCAGGACACCAAACTGGTCCATTTTATTGGGAAAGACAATATTGTTTTCCACTGTATTATTTTCCCGGCAATGCTAAAAGCAGAAGGAAGCTACATTTTACCGGACAACGTTCCTGCAAATGAGTTCCTGAATCTGGAAGGAAATAAACTTTCGACTTCTAAAAACTGGGCGGTTTGGCTGCACGAATATTTAGAAGAATTTCCGGAAAAACAAGATGTTTTGCGTTATGCCTTAACATCAAATGCACCTGAGACTAAGGATAATGATTTTACCTGGAAAGATTTTCAGGCGAGAAATAATAATGAACTGGTTGCCATTTTTGGAAACTTCATTAATCGTGTTGTGGTTTTAACCAACAAATATTACGAAGGTGTTATCCCAACGCCAAACGAATTTACAGAAATTGACGAAAATACTTTAGCCGAATTAAAAGCGTATCCGGCTGTGATTTCGAGTTCAGTGGAGCGTTACCGATTCCGTGAAGCTTTAGGCGAATTGATGAATGTGGCCCGTTTAGGAAATAAATACCTGGCAGACGAAGAACCCTGGAAAGTGATGAAAGACAATCCGGAGCGTGTGAAAACCCAAATGTACGTAGCTCTTCAGATTGCTGCTGCATTGAGCGTTTTGGCCGAACCGTTTTTGCCTTTTACAGCTTCAAAGCTTTCAGGAATTCTTAAATTGAGTGATCTGAAAGAACATTTTGAAGGATTTAGTAAATTTTTGAAAGAGAATCATCCTGATGCAAAAGACATCATTATCGATAAAACTCTGGGCTGGAATGACATTGCTGAAAATTCAGATTTACTTCCGGCAGGACATAAAATTGGAGAAGCGGAACTACTTTTCGCAAAAATCGAAGACGAAGAAATACAAAAACAAATAGATAAACTGGAAGCTACAAAAACCGCTAATCTTGCCGAAAACAAACAAGCAGAACCACAGAAAGATTTGATTCAGTTTGAGGAATTTGCTAAAATGGACATTCGTATCGGAACTATTCTTGAAGCTGAAAAAATGCCAAAAGCTAATAAACTTTTAGTGCTAAAAGTAGATACAGGAATCGATGTTCGTACGATTGTATCCGGAATTGCAGAGAGTTTTTCTCCGGAAGAAATTATTGGGAAACGTGTTTCTGTTTTGGTAAACTTGTCACCAAGAGCTTTACGTGGCGTTGAGAGCCAGGGAATGATTTTGATGACTTCAAATACCGAAGGGAAACTTGTGTTTGTAAATCCGGATGCTGATGCGCCGAATGGAGCGACGGTAAACTAAAGTTTTATAAATAATATAAAAATGGCGTGAATCGGTTAAGAGATTAATTGATTCACGCTTTTTGTTTTAAAAAATATTACTTCGATTGTATTTAGAAAAAAAAGTAAGATATTCGCCAGAAATAAATTTTAAACAAAACTTAGATCATGATTAAAAAGCTATTTATTACCTATTTGTTTTTTAGCAGTTTAATTTCTTATTCTCAAGATATTATAAGCTCAACTGTTGTTGATTTAAAAAAGAATCGTGATGTTTTTCAAACGGTTAACAATGAAAAAAAGACAGTCACCCTGTTTGTAAGCGATAAAGAAAAAGTAAAAGCTATTCAGTTAAACGAGAAAATGCAAATTACTGACAGTATTTCTACAGCAAGACCGGATACCAAAAAATACGCCAACATGATTGGTTACAATATTAGTAATAATCATACAAGATTATATTGGTCATCAAACAACTATGAAAACATTTTTGCACAGTTATATGATTTTGATACACGTAAAACCATAACTAAAGAATATACAATAGTTTTAAAAAACGAAAAGATTTTACAAAAATTCAGTGAAAACGAAAATTTTTATATTTTGACAGTTTTAAAAAACAGTAATAATTTTAAATTTCATGTTTTTGATAAAGAAGGCAATTACACCGAAAGAATTATTACTTTAGAAGGATTTCATTTTTTTAAATCGGATTATCAAAAGTCAGATTTATACGGAGTAATAGGAGAAAATTTACTGCCATTTGAAGCGCCTTTCACTTTGCAAAATATTACTGTTGAAAATCCGACATCATTAACTGATGCTGCCAAAAAAAGAAAATCCTATTTTAATGATAAAAAATTAACCTTAACTTTTGACACCAATATCGATTTTACCCAAGTAATTATAATTGATCTGAAAGATTTTACAGCTACTGAAAAAATGGTGAAAAAACAATTTATCGCAGGAGACAGAACGTCATTGAATTCCAATTCTTTTTATTTTGAAAATAAGCTATATCAGATAAAATCTTCATCAGATTTATTATACTTTACAATTAAGGATCTGGACAGCAATCTTTTAAAAGAATATGTCGTTAATTCAGCAACACCTATTGATTTCAAAAATTCGGAGATTTATCAGGAAGGAGGAGATTTTGGAGGCGGAAAGAGAATTTTAGAAACTACTTCTCAATTTATTCGAAAGATAAACAACCTGAATTCTGGACTTTCCTGCTATCACATTGGGCAAAATACGCTGATTACTTTTGGTGGTGTATCAGCAGTACAGCAATCTACAGGACAAATAGCATTAGGTCAGTTTGGCTTAATTGGTGCTTTGGCCTCAGCTGCAATGTATAATCCAACAATGACCAGTTTTAATGCCTATTCTAACAGAAAAGTTGTTAAAATTGAAGGATTATTCGACACGGACGGAAATCATATTAAAGGAGAATTACAGCCATTAGCATTTGATAAAATCAGAACATTTTTTGATAAGAATAATGATGTTTCCTCACAAACACTATTTAGAATCGACTCTTACTATCTGGGATATTATGACAATAAAACTAAAGAATATATCATTCGAAAATTTGCAGACTAACAAAAACTCCCGATTTCACAATTCGGGAGTTTTTGTCTAAGAACGCTTTCAAAATGCTAATTTTGCATTTCGCTTAATAAAAATAAAATGAAACTCAGCAAACCAAGATTAGCCCTAATCTGCGGTATCCTCTGCATCTCTATTTTTCCGATACTGGTAAAACTGAAATTAACACCCGGATTAATCTCTGCTTTTTACAGAATGTTTTTTGCGGTTACTTTACTTTTGCCTTATGTGCTTTTGAGCAAAAACTTTAAGCTACCAACATTAAAATTCAGCCTTTTGGCAGCACTTTGCGGAATTCTATTTGCCTCAGATGTTGCGGTTTGGAATATCGCCATTCAGGATTCGAGTGCTACTCAGGCTTCATTATTAACCAATTTGTCTCCGGTTTGGGTGGGAATTGGTTCTTTTTTGTTTCTGAAGTCAAAACCGGCAACTAACTTTTGGATTGGGACCGTGGTATCTTTATTCGGAATGGTGACTTTGGTTGGTTTTGAATTTTTTGTAGAACTGAATTTCGATCAGGCTTTTCTGTTTGCGATTTTGTCGGGCGTTTTATATTCGATTTATCTCCTTGTTAGTAAAAATGTACTTTCAAAAGTGGATGTGTTAACGTTTATGACCATCAGTTTGATCGCTTCGAGTATTTATTTGGCAATTATTTGTTATTTCCTAAATGTTTCTTTTACAGGATTTTCTGATGCCGGCTGGTTCGTATTAGTTTTACAGGCTGTAATCTGCCAGTTGTGTGCGTGGCTTTCGGTTAGTTATGCAACACAACACATGCGTGCTACGAGAGTTTCGCTTAGTTTGTTAAGTCAGGCTATGATTACATCCATTCTGGCCTGGTTGCTTTTGGAAGAAAAAATAACTTTACAAATGGTTTTGGGTGGAATCATTTTGCTTTTTGGAATCCGCATTACTTTTTACGATAAGCCCTTTCTGTCTAATTTCAAAACCTTTAAAAACAAAAAAGTAGAAATACCACAGACTTATAAAAAACGTTAATGAAACTTTTTACAAATTCATTTGTATTTATTGAGGAAACACAAAAGCTACAACAGCTCTTAACCCCCAATCGGGTTTTATTTCGTCAGGCCCTACAATGGGAATTAAGGGCTGAACTGAAAACTGCACAATCTGATCCCCAAATTTTGTTATGCCCCCAAGAGAAGGATTGAAAGAAATCAGGGTCGTTTTTCCCTCCCAGTTTTGTGTTATCTCTACATTTGCCCCCCAGTTTGCCCCACTTTTGTAACTATTGGATAAAAATATTTGCGTATAAAATTGATTGATGTCGTTACGCTCACTATTTCCTGCAACAGACCATATCTGATTCGCCAGAAATCCTACCGAAAGGCCTTTTCCCTGATGCATAATTAAGATACTTGGCCCCAGTCCGAACTTTTGTGTTCCCAGAAGTTTATCTGTAGCTGTTGGAATCAAAAATGCCGGTCCGTATCCTGTAATAAGTTTTTTGGGTTTAGGAGCAAAAAAAGCTGTGACTGTAGCATCGCTTAGTCCAAACTCATGTGTGTTTTCACCAGTAATATTCCTTTGATCCACAACAGGAAGAATATAACGGGTAATCAAATCTAAGTTATCGCTGAGCTTAAAAGGAATTACCGGTTGTACATTAATCACATACTTCGAACCATTAAAAGCGCCTATTCCATAATTTAAATTATTTTGAAGAGGCACACTAATTAAACTCGCCACCGGATTTGCCAGTTTGTCTGCAAGCTCCTGAGCACTATTTCCCGGTTTTTCAGGTTCTTCCTGAGCATAAGAATTGAAACTTAAAATAAAAAAAAGTTTAAACAAAAGGCATTTAAAAACTTTATACGTGATAGATTTCATATTTTCAATTTAAAGATTCTTGATTTAGATTAAAATGAAACAACTAAAACAATGAAAGTTGTTTCACTTTAATCACTAACTAACTCAATCTAATTATCTGAAAAAACTTTTTTCCAGTCTTTTTTCATGTCCACAACGTGCCATTTATTTTTTGCTGCCGTATTTAACGAAAGATTTGATTTTTCCTGATAATAGGTCTCTCTGATAGAATCATTGTGATTGACAATCAGCTGAAAGGAGGGATATTTATTTCCCTGAGAAAATTTCAGCATAGCAAGGTCTCCTTCTCCTCCCTCATTTCCACAGGCAAAAGCGGGACGCTGACCAATATGCAATTGTATGGCAACAGGCTTCCCTTCTTTATCATCAAAATGACTTAAATCGGATTCCCGAATAATTACATTTTTTTCAGGATCATATTTATATTTAAATGAGGTTCCCACAACCTGCTCTTTTGGAATTCCGTAGAAATCGGCAGAAATACCACGTATCACCTCTACTGTGCCGCCTGATACGATAAAAGTTTTAAAACCATTTGCCCTTAAATAGTTTAGCAATTCTAATTGAGGCTGATAGCGTATTTGCTTTAGAGGAACATTTCTTCCCGGAACTTTTGCTTGGGCAAAAAAAGCTTTGATGGAATTTTCAAATTCATCCTCTGTCATCCCGGTATGTGTAGCTCCAACAAGCTCTATAATAGCTTTCATCCCTCCTTTTTCAAAATAAGCTTTGTCTTTTTCAACCACTGCTTTAAAAGGCTGTTTTTTGGCCAGTTCGGGATTGGCCTTAACCATTTGCTCTACCTGATAAAAGGCAAATAATTCCTGAGGCAGGGGTTTCTCTGACCAAAGTGTTCCATCATTATCAAAAGTTGCAATTCTGCTTTCAACCGGAATAAAATCAGGGCTTCCTTCTTTTGTTACTTTTTCAACATAAGCAATGATATCTTTTTTCAGAGTACCATCGTTCCAGCTTGGTAACGGATCAGGGCTTGTTGCCACTGTTGTTGTACTATCTATAGTATCTGTACTTGTTGAATGGATTTCGCTTTTTTTACAGGAAATAAATAACAAAATCAAAACCGGTATTATAAATGCTTTTTTTTTCATAACAAAAATTAGAAAATATTACTAAAAAGTTTCAGCTGATGTATATTCCAATACCCTCAAAATTAAATAATAAAGAGTTTAAGTAATCTTTTTACAGCTGCTGAATTAGTTGCATATTATAAAATGAAACATCAAAAAGACATTATTTTGCTGTTTTGTATATAATTGGATAAAAATTAAACTTTGCTTCTTTAAATTAAAGAACTTTTTTTAAACACTATTCTTAAAATTTGAATTAAATATTGTGAATGGCACTAAGAAGAAATAACTTTACAAATACCTAATTATAAAAAACAAGATGTTACATAAAAATAAAATACCTGATTTAAAAGTAATTGCATTTGATGCTGATGATACTCTGTTTGTGAACGAACCTTATTTTCAGGAAACAGAACATAAGTTTTGCGCCCTTATGGAGGATTATCTTTCACATCAGGGAATTTCTCAGGAATTGTTTAAAATCGAAATAGCAAATCTGCCTTTATACGGTTACGGAATTAAAGGGTATATTTTGTCGATGATTGAGGCTGCGATGACGATTTCGAACAATACAATTCCGGTTGAAGTCATTGAAAAAATCATCCAGTACGGAAAAGAACTGCTGGAAAAACCTATCGAACTTTTAGACGGAATAGAAGAAACATTACAGGCTTTGCACGGAAAATACAAACTCGTTGTAGCCACAAAAGGCGATCTGAAAGACCAGCACAGCAAATTACACCGTTCGGGTCTTGGACATTATTTTCACCATATCGAAGTCATGTCAGACAAACAGGAAATTGATTATCAGAAATTGTTAGGACGTTTAGAAATTCAGCCGCATGAATTTTTGATGATTGGAAATTCGCTAAAATCAGATGTATTGCCGGTTTTAGGGATTGGAGGTTATGCAGTTCATATTCCGTTTCATACGACCTGGGAACATGAAAAAATCAATCATAAAGTAGAACACGAGCATTTTAGTTCCTTCGAAACCATTGCAGAGGTTGTACCTAATTTACTATAATGAAAACCCTTTTAGACTTAGAAAACTGGAACAGAAAAGAACATTTTGAGCATTTCAGCAAAATGGAGGAACCCTTTTTTGGGGTAACCGTCGAAATTGATTGTACAAAAGCCTATCAAACTGCGAAAAAGCTGAAGACTTCTTTTTTTATCTTTTATCTCCATAAAACTCTGGTAGCGGTAAATTCGATTGAAAATTTTAAATACCGAATTGCTGAAAATCAAATTTACATTCATGGCCGCGTAGATGTTTCTGCTACAATTGGCCGTAAAGATGGCACTTTCGGGTTTTCATTAATGGAATACAATCCGGCTTTTAAGATTTTTGAAAAGAATGCTTATGCTGAAATTGAACGTATCCAAAATACTAACGGACTTTTTACCAGATCATTTGATGATGATAACCTGATTCATTTTTCGGCAATTCCATGGTTAAATTTTACTTCGATTTCGCATGCACGCAGTTATTCTTATCCGGACAGCTGCCCTAAAATTTCTTTTGGAAAAATGATGACTTCAGAAAACGGGAAAAAAACCATGCCAATGTCTGTACATGTACATCACGGATTGATGGACGGTTTGCATGTTGGTCAGTTTGTTGATCTTTTTCAGGAATTTATGGACCAATAGCAATAAACTGAATAACAAATAATTGGAATGATTTTTGGAGGCAAAAACATATGAAAAAACTACTACTTCTTTTCTGTGTCTTTTATAATACGGTCCTGCTAAGCCAGACGGTATTGAATTCTTTTTCCTTAAATCTGAACACACCTTTAGAAAATGGTCAGATTATCAATATTGAAGATGTAAAAACCAACGACATCTATGTTTTTGCATCAGATAAAGAATATATTAATATCTTAAAATACAATAAATCACTTTTTCTAAAAAGTCAATTTAAAGATTCTATAAAAAATATCAGAGAGAGGACTTTAATCGGTCATAGTATCAGCGATGACGGGAATCCGCTTCTTTACTGGGCAACCAATAATTTAAGAAACATCCGGATTATTAAATATCATCTGGAAACAAAAACGTCAAAATCTTTAAATTTCGATTTACCTCCAAATACAGAATATATTATTACCACTTTCCAGAAAAACAATATGTTTTATATGCTGTGCAAGGAAACCAACCAACAGCATCTGTTACTTTATGAGTTTAACAACGGAAAGGCCGAAGTGAAAATGTTTGATTTATCCGGAATTCTGTTTCAGAATGACAAAGGACAGAATCTGGCTTTCAAAACTATGATCCGATATTATCCTATTGAAAAAATGGACACGGAAAATTTTAATTCGTTAGACAAAACGGTTAATAAAACCAAGATGTATGTATCAAATGACCATATTTTTTTGACATTTGATTATAGCTTAAAAAAGACACATGTTTTAGATCTGAATCTTATTACTACTGATGTTACCGAAAAGAATTTTAATCAGCCTGTTTCTAAAGCATCATCCAAAACTTCAAATTCTTTTTTTTATGAAAACAAACTATTTCAAATAAACATAAATAAAGAAGAACTTTTGCTGGATATTAAAGATTTTGATTCAGGTAAAACGCTTAAAAGTGTGGCAGTATCAAAAAAAGATTCAATTGATTTTAAAAACTCCCCTTTCTTAGTTCAGATAAATGATAAAAAACCTCAGGAAATAAAAACCACGGCCAAGTTTTTAAAACAGTTATCAGCATTAAATACCGGAATCTCAGTTTTTAAAAATAAGACAAATACTTTTATATCATTGGGTGGATTCGCAGAGTATCAGTTTTCTGGTTATGACTATATCCAGACGAATTTACTGGCAGACTTTTTTGACAATGATTATGGCGGCTATTCTGAATATTCAAGTAAAATGGCCTATTTTGATACTATGCTCAATCAGGATTTAGAATTTGTAAAAAGCAAACAATCAGAACCTTTGGCTATTGATAATCTTTTCTATTATTTAAATACCAATAAAAACATTTCGCTGCACAATATTCTTAAACTAAAAAATTACTACATTTTGGGCTATTATGATGTGGTTTCAGGGCAATACATCATGCGGAAATTTACAGACGGGTATTATTACGAAGAAAGAAATCCGATTATCAACAAAGCTTCACTTTCAAAACCTTATCAGTTTGGAAACCTTAAATTTTCTAAGAATTAACCAAAAATGTTATTTATGTTTTGGGGAAGCCCAAAAATGTTTTGAATTATTTTGGTTAATTTTACAAAAAAGAACACATTATGCTATCAAAAAATATTGAAACGGCTTTAAACAAGCAAATTCGCATAGAAGCAGAATCTTCACAAACGTATCTTTCAATGGCTTGCTGGGCTGAGGTACACGGATTAGAAGGAATCGCCCAGTTTATGTACACTCAGTCAGACGAAGAGCGTGCACACATGCTTAAACTGGTAAAATATGTTAACGAACGTGGCGGACACGCACAGATTACAGATCTGAAAGCACCCAGAATATCGTATTCAACTTTCAAAGAAATGTTTGAGGAGCTTTACAATCATGAACTTTTTGTTTCTAAATCGATCAACGAATTGGTACACATCACTTTTGAAGAAAAAGATTATGCTACACATAATTTCTTACAATGGTATGTTTCTGAACAAATCGAAGAAGAAGCTACAGCCAAATCTATTTTAGACAAAATCAACTTAATTGGTGAAGACAAGGGCGGACTTTACTTGTTTGACCGTGACATTCAGCAGTTAACCGTTACAAGCTCAATTGCAATTAATCCGAAATAAAAAAGTTAAAGTTTATTTAGAATATGTAAAAATAACTTTTTTCTATTATATTTGTCTCTGTTTTTAATACAGAGGAAAATTGGGCAAGAAAGAAAAAGACAAGGACAAGAAAAAGGATAAAAAGAAAAAGAAAAACAAAGATATCCTTGATAAAATCAAGAAGATTGAAAACTGTAAATCTTCTTGCTGTGAGAAATATAAAAAAAGTGAAAAGAAGCGCTGCTCACGCTGTCCAATGTTTGATTTATTCAAAAAGACTGCTTAACAAAATATACAAAAACCCACCAGATTTCTTTGGTGGGTTTTTTAGTTTTAAATTGCGGTCACTTTCTGATTTTAAAAGACTAAAATTTATATGGAAAACCAAATCCTGATTCCCCAATCTGCTCTTGATTTTTTACAGCTGCTGAAAGAAAATAATAACAAACCCTGGTTCGAAGCACATAAACAGGAATATCTAACCGAGTTAAATCATATTGAAACTTTTGCAGAGGCTTTGCTTCACGAACTTTCTAAAACAGATGTTATGGAAACTAAATCAGGTAAAAAAAGTGTTTACCGAATTTATCGTGATATTCGTTTTTCTAAAGATAAAACACCTTTTAAAACTTTTTGGGGAGGCAGTTATACACGTGCAACAGCTTCAAGACGCGGTGGTTACTATTTTCATCTTGAAAAAGGAAACAGCTTTTTTGCAGGCGGTTTTTGGGGACCGAATGCGGCAGATCTAAAACGCATCCGGGCTGAATTTGATCATGATCCGGAATCATTTCAAAAAATATTAAATTCAAAAACTTTTAGAAATACTTTTGGTACTTTGCAGGGCGAGCAGCTCAAAACAGCTCCAAAAGGTTTTGACATCAATCATAAAGCCATTGATTTATTACGATTTAAACAGTTTTTGATTATAAGGCGATTTAGTGATGATGAAGTATTGAGTCCACAATTTTTGGGACAGGCATTGGAAACCATGCAGAGCATGAGACCATTTTTTGATTATATGAGTGAAATACTTACTACTGATATTAATGGCGCTTCGATATTGTAATTTTAATTTAAAACGGTGAGAGGCTGAGTCCATTCGGCTTGGCTCAGGATAAACTTAGTCGAAGCCCTCTCAACGTATAAGCCTTCGACTGCGCTCAGGATGACACTTGTCTAAATTAAAATAGAAACCCCGACAGTTTTTTAGTCTGTCGGGGCTGAAGTTTAACCAACAAATGATATCTTATTTACTGAGCAGTAAGATTTCGTTTACCACAACTTCTGTAACGTAGCGTTTCTCGCCGTTTTTATCGTCGTAACTTCTGTGGGTCAGTTTTCCTTCAACGGCGACTTCTCTTCCTTTTACTACATATTTTTCGATAATTTCGGCTGTTTTGCCCCAGGCAGTGACACGATGCCATTCGGTTTGCTCCACTTTTTCACCCTTGTCATTGGTGTATTTCTCGTTGGTAGCAATACTTAAATGCGCTAATTTTCTTCCACTGTCTAATGTTTTGATTTCAGGGTCATTACCTACGTTACCGATTAATTGTACTTTGTTTTTCATGGCGTATACTATTTTTAAAGGTTTATATAAATTGAATCGTTCGTCAGATTCAACATTGCAAAGATGCGGTGGCTATCAAAAATTATTCGGTTGGCAACTGTTTACTTTCGGTTGTAACTGTTTGTAACCGTTTGTAAATGGAAATTAATTAGTATATTTGAGAGAAATCATACAAAAATGCAAACAAAAATCAACAAAGTAGAATTACGGAATTTAGAATTTGATGACTACAAACAGTTAAAAGATTCGATGGTAAAATCGTATCCTGAAATGGCTAATTCCTACTGGAGATCTGCGGATATTAAAAAATTGCTTTCTATTTTTCCGGAAGGACAATTGGTTATTCTGGTCGATGGTGTGGTAGTAGGATCAGCTTTATCTTTGATAGTTGATGAGAAATTAGTTGACAAAAGACATAATTACAAACAAATTGTGGATGACTACAGTTTTTCAACTCATAATCCGGATGGGGAAATTTTATACGGAATTGATGTCTTCATTCACCCGAATTACCGGGGACTGCGTTTAGGGAGGCGTTTGTATGATGCCCGCAAGGAAATGTGCGAGCAACTTAATCTAAAGGCTATTGTTTTTGCCGGAAGGATTCCGAATTATGCGCAGCATTTCAAAAAAATGACGCCGAAAAATTATATCGACAAAGTAAAACATAAAGAATTACACGATCCTGTATTGTCATTTCAGCTTAGCAATGACTTTCACGTTTTGCGGATCATCAAAAATTATCTGGAAGGAGACGAAGAATCCAAAGAATTTGCTGTACTTCTCGAATGGAACAACGTTTATTATGATGAAAGTCCAAAACTGATTAACCTCGCAAAAAGTGTCATCCGTCTTGGGCTTGTACAATGGCAGATGCGTCAATTAAACAATCTGGAAGAATTTTTTGAACAGGCTGAGTTTTTCATCGATGTGGTTTCAGGATATGGCTCTGATTTTGCCCTTTTTCCTGAACTTTTTATTGCGCCATTGATGGCTGACTACAATCATTTGTCTGAAGCTGAAGCTATTCGGGAACTTGCCCGACATTCTGATCCCATCAGAAAACGTTTTCAGGAATTGGCTATTTCATACAACATTAATGTTATTACCGGTAGTATGCCTTACTTAGAAAATGGAAATTTGTATAATGTTGGTTTTTTATGCAAAAGGGACGGAACTTCTGAAATGTACACCAAAATTCACATCACACCAAACGAAGTGGTGCACTGGGGAATGAAAGGAGGCTCCCAATTTAAAACCTTCGATACGGATTGCGGAAAAATCGGAATCCTCATTTGTTATGATGTCGAATTCCCGGAACTCTCCAGGTTACTGGCAGACGAGGGAATGAATATTCTTTTTGTGCCCTTTTTAACTGATACGCAAAATGGTTATACCCGAGTCAAACATTGTTCGCAGGCGCGTGCCATTGAAAATGAATGTTATGTGGCGATTGCAGGCTGTGTGGGGAATCTTCCGAAAGTAAATAATATGGATATCCAATATGCACAGGCAGCAGTATTTACGCCTTCGGATTTTGCTTTTCCGAGCAACGGTATTAAAGCCGAAGCCACTCCAAACACCGAAATGACCCTAATTGTTGATGTGGATTTGAATTTACTGAAAGAATTACATGAACATGGAAGTGTGCATACGCTGAAAGACAGAAGGACTGATTTGTATGAAGTTAGGAAGATAAATCCTTGATGGAAAAAAGATTTAATAAGTAAGAGACGTCACTTCGAGTGTTTTTGGCTTCTGGAGTTATTTGAAAACAAAAGTTGAATAGCCAAAAATGCATCGAGAAGTCTCGTTTACATAAGAGTTCTCGATACAATTTTATAAAAATGCTGTCGCTATTTTATAAAACCACTCGAACTGACGAATAGAAAAAAGTAAATTATGAACAACCTACGTCACTTCGAGTATTTTTGGCTTCTTGTTTTGTATTTGAAAACAAAGGTTGAATAGCCAAAAATGTATCGAGAAGTCTCGTTTACAAAATGGTTCTCATACGATTTTATAAAAATGCTGTCGCTATTTTATAAAACCACTCGAACTGACGAAATAGAAAAAAGTAAATTATGAACAACCTACGTCACTTCGAGTATTTTTGGCTTCTGGAGTTATTTGAAAAACAAAGGTTGAATAGCCAAAAATGTATCGAGAAGTCTCGTTTACATAAGAGTTCTCGATACAATTTTATAAAAATGCTGCCACTATTTTATAAAATCACTCGAACTGACGAATAGAAAAAAGTAAATTATGAACAACCTACTTCACTTCGAGTGTTTTTGGCTTCTGGAGTTATTTGAAAAACAAAGGTTGAATAGCCAAAAATGTATCGAGAAGTTCTCATTTACATAATGGTTCACGATACGATTTTATAAAAATGCTGTCGCTATTTTATAAAACCACTCGAACTGACGAATAGAAAAAAGTAAATTATGAACACCTACGTCACTTCGAGTGTTTTTGGCTTTTTGAGTTTGTAGTTGAAAACAAAAGTTCATTAGCCAAAAATGTATCGAGAAGTCTCGTTTACATTAGAGTTCTCGATACGATTTTATAAAAATGCTGTCTCTATTTATAAAACCACTCGAACTGACGAATAGAAAAAAGTAAATTATGAACAACCTACTTCACTCCGAGTGTTTTTGGCTTCTTGTTTTGTATTTGAAAACAAAGGTTGAATAGCCAAAAATGTATCGAGAAGTATTGGTTTACATAAGAGTTCTCGATACGATTTTATAAAAATGCTATCGCTATTTTATAAAATCACTCGAACTGACGAAATAGAAAAAAGTAAATTATGAACAACCTACGTCACTTCGAGTGTTTTTGGCTTCTGGAGTTATTTGAAAACAAAGGTTGAATAGCCAAAAATATATCGAGAAGTCTCGTTTACATAAGAGTTCTCGATACGATTTTATAAAAATGCTGTCGCTATTTTATAAAACCACTCGAACTGACGAATAGAAGAAAAAATAAAAGATAAAATGAAACAATCGTATGTTTATATATTAAAATGTTCTGATGGGAGTTACTATACAGGAGTAACTTCAAACATTACAAAAAGAGTTTATGAACATCAGGTTGGATATTATCCGGATTGCTATACGATAAATAAAAGACCAATAGAATTAGTTTTTTATTGCGAGTTCACTGATATTAATTTAGCAATTGAAAAAGAAAAACAAATTAAAAAATGGTCAAGGCTGAAAAAGGAGGCCTTGATTAATGGTGACTTTGACGCTTTAGTTAATTTGGCTAAAAAAAGATTTAATAACTAAGATACAACGTCACTTCGAGTGTTTTTGGCTTATTGTTTTGTATTTGAAAACAAAGGTTGAATAGCCAAAAATGTATCGAGAAGTCTCGTTTACATAAGAGTTCTCGATACGATTTTATAAAAATGCTGTCGCTATTTTATAAAACCACTCGAACTGAAGACGAAATCAAAACTATTACTCGTATAAAATAAAACCAAATTGCCTATTTAAATTAAGAAAAATCTATGAAAACATGCCTCGAATGTGCTGAGAAAATTGTTGGCCGCGAAGACAAAAAATTCTGTTCAGACAGTTGCCGCAATGCTTACAACAATAAAATAAACAAAGACAGCACCAATTTTATGCGGAATGTAAACAACAAGCTGCGTAAAAATTACCGAATTTTGTCTGAATTAAACACAGAAGGAAAATCGAAGGCAACCAGAGAAAAAATGCTCAATAAAGGTTTTGATTTTGATTTCTTTACCAATATCTTGCAGACCAAAACAGGGAATACCTACTATTTCCTGTACGATCAGGGATATCGGTCTTTGGACAATGATTATTTTATGCTCGTAAAAAAAGAAATTTAATACCACAATATGAAAAAAAATCCTACTTCAATTCTGGCTTTCTTAGGAGTCTTAGGAATTCTGTCCATCATCTATGCCTCAATGATGCCCCAGTATATCTCTAAAGATGAAGAAGCTCTTGCCGAATTTTCAACTGAACGAGCTCTAAATCAGGTTCGGATTATAGCCCAAAAACCCCATTTTGTAGGCTCTACTAATCATGAACTAGTTGCCAATTACCTTAAGCTTGAACTAAACAGAATTGGTCTTGAAACCTCGATTCAGGAAGGATTTACACTGAATGACAAAGGTCTTTTGGTAAAATCTAAAAATATTCTGGCCCGTATAAAAGGATCTAATAGTTCTAAAGCCCTTTTATTGCTTTCGCATTATGACAGCGCACCTCACTCGTTTTCTAAAGGAGCAAGCGATGATGCCTCGGGAGTTGCCACAATACTTGAAGGTGTTCGTGCCTTTTTATACGCCAATGAAAAACATACAAACGATATTATTATTCTTTTTTCTGATGCTGAAGAATTAGGTTTAAATGGTGCTGCACTATTTGTGAATCAGCATCCATGGGCAAAAGACGTTGGTCTGGTCTTAAATTTTGAAGCAAGAGGTTCCTCAGGGCCAAGTTATATGCTGATGGAAACGAATAAAGGAAATCAGGCTCTTGTAAAAGAATTTTCGAATGCCAAAACAAAGTATCCGGTTTCAAACTCGCTGATGTACAGCATTTACAAAATGCTTCCAAATGACACTGATCTAACAGTTTTCAGGGAACAGGGAAATATTCAGGGTTTCAATTTTGCCTTTATTGATGGTCATTATAATTACCATACGCAACAAGACGATATTCAGCATTTAAATAAAACGACATTAACACATCAGGGAAGTTATCTGATGCCGTTATTAAAATACTTTTCTAATATTGATTTAAATTCTACTCAAACCACAGAAGACAATGTTTATTTTAGTGTTCCGTTCGGATTCTTTATCAATTATCCTTTTTCATGGGTTTTCCCAATGAGCGTTATTGCTTTAGGACTACTTGTTTTCTTTATTTTCGTTGGAAAAGTAAAGCATCTCATTTCTTTCAGGGAAATTTTTAAAGGATTTGTTCCTTTCTTAGGCTCCATCATCATTGCAGGTCTGGTAACCTTTTTGGGATGGAAAATCATTTTGCAAATTTATCCGCAATATTCGGATTTGCTGAATGGCTTTACCTACAACGGTCATGCTTACATAGGAGCTTTTGTAACACTTAGCATTGCGATCTGTTTTGCTTTCTACCATCATTTTTCGGAAGAAAAAATTACGATGAACCATTTCGTAGCACCGTTATTACTATGGATTATCATCAATATCGTTTTAGCCAATCAATTAACGGGCGCAGGTTTTCTCATTATCCCGGTTTATTTTGGAGTTGTTTTATTGGGAATTTTTGTCTTCACACATCATTACAGTACTGGATTAAATTTATTATTCAGTATCCCTGCCCTGGCAATTGTGGCACCGTTTATTGTTATGTTCCCGATTGGTTTAGGTTTAAAAATCCTTTTCGGAAGTGCAATATTGACAGTTCTGCTTTTCGGATTACTCCTTCCGGTATTTGGTTCTTTTGTCAGAAAGAGAGTCTGGACCATGCTTTTCTTTGTCATATCCATCAGCTTTTTTGTATATGCCGGCATACATTCAGATTATGAACCCGGAAAAGCAAAATCAAACAGTTTATTGTACGTTTATAATGCCGATACAGATTCTGCTGTCTGGACTACTTATGATACCAATCTTGACGACTGGACCAAATCATATCTTGGAAATATGAATCAGAAAGCTGTCGGTTTAAACGGTCTTCCAATAGCCAGCAAATACAACACTCCCTTTACTTACAGTGCCATTGCTCCTAAAATTGAAGTTCCAAAACCAACTATCTCCTTTGTAAGAGACAGCGTAATAGGAAGCAAAAGATATCTGAAAATAAAAATCACGCCAAACCGTAAAGTAAATCGTTACGATATTTATGCCAATCCAAAAATGTCCTTTTATAACTTTAAAGCCAATGGCGTTTCGGCTTCCGGACAAAAAGGAAACCTTTTGGAGAGACAGGACAGCAAAATCTTATGCTACTATGTCGTAGGAAACGAACCGCTTATTATGGAATTCATTATTAATAAATCGTCTGTTTTTGATATGGATCTGATTGAAAGCTCTTTCGATTTAATGACCAATCCGCTGTTCAATATCAAACCAAGAAGCGACTGGATGATGCCAACTCCTTTTGTTCTGAATGATGCTGTTTTGGTTCAGCAAAAAATTAAAAGATATACACCACCTGTAAAACCTATGGAAACTGCTCCGGTTATTGACAGTGCAGCAGTTAAAATAGACAGTCTGGCAGCACCGGTCATGAAAATTAAAAAAGAAGTTATAAATGAAGAGTAATTTCTAAGAATAAAGGCAGACTTATCAAAACAGTCTGCCTTTTTATATTTTAACAGGCACATTCAACCTTCAGTCCGTATCTGACTCCTTTAGCACCTTCAGTTGCATATCCATCAAGTTTCCACCATTCCAGTCCGCCAATTAATTCTTTTACTCTAAATCCTAACCTCACCATATTTAAGGCCCCTTTTGTTGAAGCGTTGCATCCAATCCCGTCGCAATAGGTGACGTATAAAACTTCTTTATCCAAATGTTGTGTGGTTTCTAAATTCATTTCACGATGCGGAATATTAATCGCATTCGGAATGTGTTCTTCATCATAACCAAAAACTTTCCGGGCATCGATTACCACTATTTTTTCTCCATTGTTCAGGGCTTCAAATAAATCTGACGGATCCATTTCAAAGGCGAGCTTATTCTCGTAATGCTTAATTTGTGCTTCCATAACTTATCGTTTAAAGTTTTTTGTTTTTTCAAAAGTAGGATGGTTTACATTCTCATAAAAACGAAAAGAATTCATACAGAACATTACTTTTTTTCATACAAATGCCAGTCAAAAATTTTGTTTCTTTGTGTATTAATCACCAAAAAAAAAATGGAAATACGTCACTTAAAATTGATAAAAGCAATTGTCGAAGGAGGAAGCATCACCAAAGCTATCGACAAACTTCATCTGACGCAATCGGCTTTGAGTCACCAGCTCAAAGAAGCAGAATATCAATTGGGAACTGCCATTTTTTTACGAACCAATAAAAAACTGGTTTTGACCAAAGCAGGCGAAAAAATCTACGATCTCGCTAATGAAATTCTCAATAAACTTTCTGAAACAGAAAGCCAAATAAAACAGATGGTTTTTGGCGAACATGGCGAAATCAGAATTAGTACCGAATGTTTTTCGAGTTATCACTGGCTTCCGTCGGTTTTGAAACAGTTTCATCTTTTGTATCCCAATGTGGAACTGAAAATTGTCATCGAAGCCACTCATATTCCGCTGCAGAAACTTCTGGACAATACCATTGATATTGCGATTATAAGCGATCCAATCAAAGACAATAATATCAAATATACCGAATTGTTTCAGGACGAAGTGATGATGGTAGTTTCTGAAAACCATGCCTGGGCGGATAAAAAGTTTGTCGTTGCCGAAGATTTCATCAATGAACATCTTATTATTCATTCACTTCCGATGGAAACCGTTACGATTCATCAGTTTCTTTTGGCTCCAGCCAAAGTGAGTCCGAAGAAAATAACACCGATGCCTTTAACAGAAGCTTCCCTGGAAATGGTAAAAGCCGATATGGGCGTGATGTCAATGGCAAAATGGGCCGTTCAGCCACATTTAAAAACCAGTCCGATAAAAGCCATTAAAGTTGGGAAAAACGGATTAAAGAGAAAACATTTTATCGCCACAAGAGCCAATGAAAATTATCCGGATTATTTCAATCATTTTATCAACTTTCTGCAAACCGAAATCAATCTGCAATGGAATATTCAATAAGAAACTGCGAAATAACGGATCTGCCTAAACTAATTGTTCTCTGTCAAAAACATGCCGAATTTGAGCAAGCTGAATACGATCCTGAAGGAAAAGAAGAAGGCTTAAAAAAAGAATTATTTAATGATGATCCCAAATTATTTTGCTTAGTTGTAGCTGCTGGGACAGAAATTGTAGGCTATGTAACGTATAATTTTTCTTATTCGACCTGGAGTGCCGGCGATTACATTTACATGGATTGCCTGTTTTTAGAAGAAAGTGCCAGAAATTTTGGAATTGGCGAAGTCTTAATCAATGCATTAAAGCAAATCGGAAAAGAGAAAAACTGTGTGAACATGCAATGGCGTACACCTCAGTTTAACGAAAGAGCTATAAAATTCTACAACAGAATTGGTGCAAAAGGAAAAGACAAAGTTTGTTTTTTTCTGGATTTAAAATAATTGAAATTTAATCCCGAAAACACTCAGGACATGAAGCAAAGACTCAGATAAATTAATTTTGAAGTTCTCTACTTTGTACCTTTGTGACTTTGAACCTTTGCAACTTTAGAAAACAATGACAAAAATAAGTATACTTGGTTGTGGCTGGCTTGGACTTCCTTTAGCAAAAAGACTAATCGAAAAAGGAAATTCAGTAAACGGATCTACAACTTCAGAAAATAAACTTCCGATTTTAAAAGATGCCGGGATAAATCCATTTTTGGTTGCGCTTGAAAGCGAAAGTATCTCTGGAAGCATCAATATGTTTTTAGCGGAAAGCGAAATCCTGATTATTGATATTCCGCCAAAACTGAGGGCAAGCCAAAGTTTCTCGACTCCGCTCGAAATGACATTCGTAAAAAAAATCAAAAACCTGATTCCGTTTGTTGAGAATTCCTCGGTTAAAAAAGTCCTTTTTGTGAGTTCAACTTCAGTTTATGGAGATCATTACGATTTGATAACAGAAGAAACAACTCCAAATCCCGAAACAGAAAGCGGAAAACAGTTGCTTCTGGCAGAGGAAATTTTGCAGAAAAATCAAAATTTCGAAACCACTATTCTGCGCTTTGGCGGACTAATCGGCGAAGATCGTCATCCCGTGACTTCTTTGTCAGGAAAGGAAAACTTAGCAAATGCAGATGCTCCCGTAAATTTGATTCATCAAAAGGACTGCATCGGCATCATCTCAGCAATCATAAACCAATCTAAATGGAATGAAGTTTTCAACGCTGTTGCGCCTTTTCATCCAACCAGAGAAGATTATTATACGCAAAAAGCAAAAGATCAAAACCTGATTTTGCCAAATTTCAGTGCTGAAAAATCGAATATTAGAAAGGTTATTTCAAGTGATAAAATTGAAAATAATTTAAACTATAAATTTCAATTAGAAAATTATTAAAGCGTTATTATGTCAGGCTGAGCGGAGTCGAAGCCCTTTCTGTTTTCATTAGCCTTCGACAAAGTTTATCCTGAGCGAAGCCGAATGGACTCAGGATGACAATTGGGTCAATTAACAGGAAAAAATTAAATGAACTTACATGACTTATATGGTTCAAAAAATATTTGCGAACTTTGCGTATGCCCTTTCGCCTTTGCGGTTAAAAACTAAAATTTATGGAAACAGTTTATATCAATTCGCCTCTGGGAATCACCAAAATCATTGGAGATGAAAACGGTATTTCAGTAATTTCTGTTTCTGATCTGGGTACAACCGAAGTTTCAGAAACTATTCCCGGAGTTTTACAAGAAGCTGTTTCACAACTCAATGAATATTTCGAAGGCAAAAGAACTGATTTCGACTTAAAACTTAATCCACAAGGAACAGAATTTCAAAAAAAAGTCTGGAAAGCCTTACTCGAAATTCCGTACGGAAAAACGGTAAGCTACATGGATCAGACTAAAAAGCTTGGAGATATAAAAGCGATTAGGGCTGTAGCATCGGCAAATGGTAAAAATCCGCTTTGGATTGTAGTTCCCTGCCATCGGGTTATTGGTACAAACGGATCCCTTACTGGTTATGCCGGAGAGATATGGCGTAAAAAATGGCTTTTGGAACATGAAAGCCCAACTGCTCAGCAAAGTTTGTTTTAGAAACAAATAGGAATTGAACGAATTTTCTCTAATTAAATTATTAGATTTGAGTAATTTTCAAATTGTCACATTATCTCATTTTCAAATTTTTCTGAATGATTGAAAAAATAAACCTGAACAACATTTTATTTCTTGATATAGAAACCGTTCCCGAAGAGGAAAATTTCAATTCGCTTGACGCAGAAATGCAGTCACTCTGGGATTTAAAAACACAATACCAGCGAAAAGACGAGTTTACGCCCGAAGAGTTTTACGATCGTGCCGGAATCTGGGCAGAATTTGGAAAAATAATCTGTATTTCCGTTGGGTATTTTACGATTCGCGGTGATATTCGGAATTTTAGGGTAACTTCTTTTTTCGGAGAAGAAAAAAAGATTTTGAAAGACTTTAATAATCTGCTGAACAATCATTTTAATCAGCCGCAGCATCTTTTGTGTGGGCATAATGCTAAGGAATTCGATATTCCGTTTCTCGCACGCCGAATGATTATCAACCAAATTGCAATTCCGGACAAACTGAATTTATTCGGCAAAAAGCCATGGGAAATTCCGCATCTGGATACTTTAGAATTATGGAAGTTTGGCGATTACAAACATTTTACTTCTTTAAAATTGCTGACTAAAATTCTCGGCGTTCCCTCTCCAAAAGGTGATATTGACGGAAGCCAGGTGGCACATGTGTTTTATGTGGAGAAAGATATTGACCGAATTGTAACCTATTGTGAAAAAGATACAATTGCCGTAGCACAGATTTTCCTTCGCTTGCGCAGGGAAGATTTACTCATTGAGGAGGAAATTATTCATGTATAACCGTTGGTGTAATTAGTTTTTGATAATAATTTTTCGTCAGTTCGAGTAATCCCGATTTTTCATCGGGATTGTATCGAGAACAGAAAAGTTATCATTAAAACGGTTCTCGATATATTTTTTGTTCCGTTTCTCTGCACAAAAAACACTCGAACTGACGTTTTAATAATTACAACCAAACGTGTTAATGTATAGTTTTTTCTGAGTTGCAAAGTTTAAATGAACTTACATAACTTATATGGTTTAAAAAAACAAAAGATGACACATCACGAAATTTCAAATCATCGTCTCATTTCTCAAAAGCTTGATAAAACAAATCATAATTCACCCGAAGAAATTGTACAACATCTTGGTGCCATGCAGGCTCAGGATTATGCAATGGCAAAATGGGCGATTGGTTCCCGATGTGATGCTACAGAAAAAGAAATTGAAGATGCTATTAATTCCGGAAAAATAATCCGGACACATATTTTACGTCCCACCTGGCATTTGGTTGCTGCCGAAGATATTTACTGGATGCTTGATGTTTCGGGCCCACAGGTCAAACGTATTATTCTAGCCGAAACCAAAAAATATGGCTGTGACGAAAAAGAATTTGACAAGATCAACTCAGCAATAGAAAAAATACTTGCCGGAAACAATCATTTAACCCGTGAAGAAATCATACAGGAACTTTCTATCAAAAGGTTTTCCAGCGATTACAAGTTAAGTCCTGTTCTGATCATGATGTATGCAGAATTAGATGGCGTAGTCTGCAATGGCAAAATGAAAGGCAAAAAAATGACGTATGCCTTACTGGAAGAAAGAGTTCCTAAACCTCCCACCAAATTAACCCAAGAAGAAGCCTTGGCCAAACTTGCACAACGCTATTTTGAAAGCCGAGGTCCGGCAACAGTCGCAGATTTTTCACACTGGTCGGGTTTTTCTGTAACAATTTGCAAATCTGCCATCAATGCAATTTCGTTACAATTAAATAGTATAACTATTGATAATCATCAATATTGGTTCAAAAAAGAATATTCAAAACCGGATAGTTTTCGCGAAAGCATACATTTCCTTGCAGCTTTTGATGAATATTTAATTTCGTATAAAAACCGTGAATCTTCCATTTTATTAGAACATCAGCCAAAAGCTTTTACCAAAAACGGCATTTTCAAACCGACAATTGTAGAAAACGGAAAAGTTATCGGAACTTGGAAAAGAACATTAAAAAAGATCATATCAAGATTGAAACTGACTTTTTTACTCAGACCGAAATGAGCAAAAAGCAGATTCTTTTTGAAGGGATAAAATCTTTTGAAAAGTATCTGGAAGCGAAAGTTATTATCGAATGAAAAATTAAAAGTGTCAGGCTGAGCGGAGTCGAAGCCCATTAAGGTTAAAAAGCCTTCGACTAAGTTTATCCTGAGCGAAGCCGAATGGACTCAGGGTGACATTATTTCTCCAATTGATCTTTTTCATCAATTTCTCTAATCTACGAAATTGACTTTTGTAATTGTCATTAGAATTGATTTATTACATTTACAAAAATTATAAATTATGGTACTAAGTAGATTTTGGCTTGTCATTTTCATTTCATCGATTGCATTTGTGATTTTCAGTTTGTTTTCCGGCAACAGTTATTCGATTGATAATGTTCTAAATGGGAAAAAAGACGATCCTATTTTAATTTCCGAACAATATATAGATCAGATTCCTGCATTTATCAAAGACAGCATCAATAAATCGGAAGAGAAAACCTTTATCATCAATAGAGACACACTTAATGCTGACACTACTTATGTTTACAAAAATAAAGTGGTTAAGATTTATAGTGGTGTTCAAAAATCGGATGGTTTGTTACCAACGTGCAAAAGCACTTTACTGGATTTGATTTTGCCACTTATTGCCTATTTGGCTTTCTTCTGCGGATTGATGGAATTGCTTATAATTTCGGGAGTGTCTGAAAAACTGGCAAAAGTGTTAAGTCCGGTATTTGTAAAAGTATTTCCAAGCATTCCAAAAAATCATCCTTCTATCTCATACATGACTCTGAATTTTGCCGCTAATTTCTTAGGATTGGATTCGGCTGCAACACCATTCGGATTAAAAGCAATGGAAAGTTTACAGGAAATTAATCCTGAAAAAGACAAAGCCAGCGATGCACAGATTATGTTTATGTGTTTGCATGCATCTGGATTGACGCTGATTGCAACCTCAATTATCGGATACCGTGCTGCCGCAGGAGCTAGTAATCCTGCCGATGTGATGTTGCCTTGTATCATTACTTCATTCATTGGAACTATTGCTGCCTTTTTGATTGTGGGAATCAGACAAAAAATCAACTTCAAAAGTGCTTCTTTAGTTATTGGATTAATGGCTTTGATTGGAGCAATTGTAGGTTTATTAATGTACGTAAATCACTTAGATTTAATTGGTAAAAATTATTTCACCTCTAATCTTTCAGCTTTAATATTGGTCGGAATTATTGTCGCTACTTTGATCTTTTCATTTCTAAAAGAAAAGAAATTTATTGAGGCAGATACTACGGTTTATGAAGCTTTTGTGTCAGGAGCCAATAACGGTGTAAAAACAGGAGTTACCATTTTCCCTTATGTTTTAGGGATGTTAGTAGCGATTTCTTTATTCAGAAACAGCGGATTGTTTGAAATTATCAGCAATGCACTTGGATTTTTCTTTTCGAATATGGGTGTGAATAAAGAAATTGTTGATGCACTTCCGGTAGCTTTGCTAAGACCTTTTAGTTCTGCCGGTTCACGAGGATTTCTGATTGATTCGATGAATACTTTTGGTGCCGATTCTATGACGGGCCGACTAAGCAGTATTTTCCAGTGCAGCGCCGAAAGTACGTTTTATGTAATTGCGGTTTACTTTGGTTCTGTAAATATCAAAAATACTCGTTACGCATTAGGCACAATGCTTTTGGTGGATGTTATATGTGTCATCACAGCGATTTTTGTCGCTAGCTGGTTTTTTTAATTAAACATTAATTGACATTACGCAATTAAACCGGATTTTAATCCGGCCCTACAATATTGAATCGAGCCGATGGCTCTTGTTTTCGGTTTTTAAAATTCCTTAGGAATGAATATGTATTGTAGCGACGGATTTTAATCCGTTGGGACATAAAGCATGTCGTTTAAGTTCCGTAGGAACGGTTCATATAAAACATTTAGTTAACTAATAAAAAGATTAAATGCCAAACACCTATCATCAAATATACATTCAGGCTTTTTTTGCTGTTAAATATCGTGAAGCTGTTATTAACAAAGAATGGAAATCACAATTATTAGGTGTTATCGGAAATTTAATAAATGAAACTGGTTGTAAAACCATCATCGTAAATGGTGTTGAAGATCATGTTCATTGTTTTTTAGGTTTAAAACCTACTGTTACGATTTCGGAATTAATGAAAATCGTAAAAGCAAAATCATCAAAATATATTAACGATCATAATTTAACCAATTCAAGATTTGAGTAATTTAACCGGATTAAAATCCGGCCCTACAATATTGGTCGAGCCGATGGCTCTGTTCTGGGTTTTTAAAGTTTCTTGTGAATGATAAATATTTTAGGGAGTAATAAAATTATGCCGTAATAATTAGATCGAACGATTGACTTTTAATTTATCTTTTAAATTCAGTAGGAATGAATCATATTGTAGCGACGGATTTTAATCCGTTGAAAACAGATTTCGACGTTTCAATAAGTTCCGTAGGAACGGATCATATAATATTTGCAAATTTCAATGAGTTTCATAATCAACAATAAACCCCGAAACACGTATAATTCAAATTCTTTCTTAGGCAAATAATTTTTAACTTTGCCAAAAATAAAGAAATGATTGATTTTATATACCAGGATCCCTATCCTATTTTAAAAGACGAAACCCAATACCGCAAAATTACCTCAGATTTTGTAAAATTAGAACAATTTGGAGATAAAGAAGTTCTTCTTGTTGATCCAAAAGGATTAGAATTACTAGCTGAAGAAGCCTTAACAGATGTTTCGTTTATGTTGAGAACAACACATTTACAAAAACTAAGAAACATTCTGGATGATCCTGAAGCGACAGATAATGATCGTTTTGTAGCATACAATTTACTTCAAAATGCCTCGGTTGCTGCCGAAGGGCAATTGCCAAGCTGTCAGGATACCGGAACGGCAATTGTAATGGCCAAAAAAGGCGAAAGCATTTTTACCGGTGTTGATGACGCTGAATGGCTGAGCAGAGGAATTTTCAATACCTACCAAAAACGTAATTTAAGATATTCGCAGATTGTACCGATTTCAATGTTTGAAGAGAAAAATTCAGGTTCGAATCTTCCGGCACAAATCGATATTTATTCCAAAAAAGGAGCTTCTTATGAGTTTTTATTCATGGCAAAAGGAGGCGGATCTGCCAACAAAACGTATTTATACCAACAAACAAAATCGTTGCTGAATGAAAAATCCCTTGATGCTTTCATTCGTGCAAAAATCAAAGATTTAGGAACTTCTGCCTGTCCTCCTTATCATTTGGCTTTAGTAATTGGCGGAACTTCTGCAGAAGCTACTTTAGCTACTGTTAAAAAAGCATCTGCGGGTTATTTTGATAATCTTCCAACTTCAGGAAACATGGCCGGTCAGGCGTTTCGTGATTTGGAATGGGAAGAGCGTGTTCAGAAAATCTGTCAGGAAAGTGAAATCGGAGCTCAGTTTGGAGGGAAATATTTTACGCACGATGTTCGTGTAATCCGTTTGCCTCGTCACGCAGCTTCCTGCCCGGTTGGATTAGGGGTTTCCTGTTCTGCAGACCGAAATATCAAAGGAAAAATCACTAAAGACGGAATCTTCCTTGAGCAGTTAGAAACGAATCCAAAACAATTTTTACCGGAAACAGCTCCACATCTGGAAGCTCCGGTTGAAATTGACTTAGATCAGCCAATGGCAGATATTTTGGCAAAACTATCACAATACCCAATCAAAACACGTTTGAAACTAAACGGAACTGTTATTGTAGCCCGTGATATCGCCCACGCAAAAATCAAAGAATTATTAGATGCCGGAAAACCAATGCCGGAATATTTTAAAAATCACCCGGTGTATTATGCAGGTCCTGCAAAAACTCCGGAAGGAATGCCTTCAGGAAGTTTTGGACCAACAACAGCCGGACGTATGGACGTGTATGTTGATGAATTCCAGAAACATGGCGGAAGTATGATTATGCTGGCAAAAGGAAACCGTACAAAACAAGTGACGGATGCCTGCAACAAATACGGCGGATTCTATTTGGGTTCAATCGGAGGTCCGGCCGCTATTTTGGCCCAGGACAATATCTTAAAAGTAGAAGTGGTTGATTTTGAAGAATTAGGAATGGAAGCCGTTCGAAAAATAACTGTTAAAGATTTCCCTGCATTTATTATTACAGATGATAAGGGGAATGATTTCTTTGAAAATTTATAATTAACACAAAAATGAAAAAAATCCTGTCAACGAATTCTGTTCAATGACAGGATTTTTTATTTACAAATATTTTCCAATAAATATTATAATTTTTGAGATTACAGCCTAAAACATATTTAATCTTCCATATTCCAATATGAAAGATTAAAATTGGCGAATTTGCGGTATTTTTATGCCTTTAAAAACTCATTTTCTATCTAAACCATGAATCCGTTAATCACTATTTTCAATTCCATTCTTCCTATTTCAGAAGAAGAGCAAACGTTTATGAAGCAGCATTTGTTTACGGAAACCCTGAAAAAAGGCGAAAAATACTGCGAACAGGGCAAAATCTGCACTAAAATCGGTTTTGTTATTGAAGGTGTTTTTAAAGTCATGAAAGTGGATACCGAAGGAAATGAATACATTCCGTACTTTACGAGCGAGGGACACTTTGCTGTTGCAATGGAAAGTTTTTCAGATAAAACGCCTTCGGATGAATCAGTTGTAGCGGTAACAGATTGTACGGTTGTTACAATTACGAGTTCTGCTTTTCACTTATTTGAAAGAGAAATTGTCAACTTTTCGAAAATCATTCATTTATTAAAAGAAAAAGCTTTTATCGAAAAGTTTAAGCTAAAAAGCGAAATGCTTGTCGATGATGCCGAAACCAAATACACCAAACTGTTGCTCAGGCAGCCTTCTATCATTCAGCGCGTTCCGCAGAATCAGATTGCACTATTTCTGGGCATAACGCCACATACATTAAGCAGAATCAGAGCCAAAATCTGATTTCTTGCCTTATGTCAACTTTTTTGTTTTTGCTTACCTCTACTTTTACTTCAGAAAATAGTAAAACAATGAGCAAAGTAAAAAACAAGGTAACCGTGGTTACCGGAGCATCAAAAGGAATTGGTGCTGAAATTGCATTAGAAATGGCGAAAGAAGGAGCCAAAGTAGTTGTAAATTATTTATCAGATAAAAATGCAGCCGAAGCTTTATCAGCAGCAATTTCTGAAAATGGCGGCACAGCAATAACTATTCAGGCTGATGTGACCAAAAGCACAGATGTTCAGAGATTATTTGAAGAAACCCATAAAACATTCGGAAAAATAGATACGCTGATTAATAATGCAGGAGTTTATAAATTTGAACCTTTGGAAATGATTACCGAAGAAGAGTTTCGCCGTCAGTTTGACAGCAATGTTCTGGGTACCCTTTTACCGATTCAGGAAGCTTTGAAATACTTTAGTGAAAATGGCGGAAGCATTGTTAATATCAGTTCAGTTGCCAGCATCAAAGCCACTCCTATGACGGTATTATATTCTGCGACAAAAAGTGCTGTCGATTCTATAACAAGAACATTGTCAAAAGAATTAAGCGGAAAAAAAATCCGTGTGAATTCTATTTTGCCGGGACCAACAGAAACGGCAGGTAATCCCGTTTTAGGAACAGAAATGGAACAATACATTGTAGCCAATACTCCTTTTGGAAGAGTGGGTCAGCCAAAAGACATCTCGAAACTTTCCGTTTTTCTGGCTTCTGATGATGCTTCATGGATTACTGGACAAAAAATAAGTGTTTCGGGAGGGTTTGATTGATTATTATTTGGAATGTATCCAATGTTAGAAGCTATTCCAGCTGTACACTGTATCTTTTGTGGCGAACCCCGCCACAAAAGGATGCCGTTTCCATCTGGGCTAGGGCTTTAGTTTTCAGAAAACGCAAGTCTTTGCGAGGAACGAAAAAAGCATTGTAAACAATTCCGTAAACAAAATCAACAGTCTAGTCGAACTGCTAACGGATGAAAATTGTAGTTAATCCAGAATTTTAATTCCTTTTTTGTATTCTGTTAAACATTTTTTGCCCAATTCTACTTTAGGATTGTAAGTTGTATTCCCTTTTGTAATTGATTTGTTTATATCAATTAATTCAAGTGTTTCTAAGTCAATCAAAATCGTATACCCATAATTTACACTTTCATCAGAAATGTCAAAATTCAGATAATATGGCATAATATCTTTTGAATGATACTAGGAAGCTGATAAGTTCAGTTTCGTATTTTTATTTTGCGCAAAATAGTAATTCATGCATTTTGGGAAAATGACTTCTCTGTTCTTTATTCTCAATGTTTTCTTATTCCAGTCAAATTTTGCTGGATTAAATTGTTTAGGTAAGCCAATTATATTTCCCTTGTTGTCAATTTGTAAGCGTGTATCTTGATGAACTACATCTGTATTGATCAGAAATAGAAATGACATTAAAATAAAAAACATTTTCATTAATAACTATTTGTTTTAGAATTAATCAAATTAAGCTTGCAAATTTAAAACACCATTTCCGGAATTTCCCCCTCAATAATCAAATCAGCTTCGGTTGAAGCAATGATATGTTCGACAGAAGTGCCTGGCGCACGTTCTAAGAGCTTAAAACCTTTTTCTGTTACTTCGAGAACAGCAAGCTCAGTTACGACCATTTTAACGCAGCCTACGCCGGTTAATGGCAAAGTACATTTTTTAAGTATTTTCGATTCTCCTGCTTTGTTAACATGCATCATGGCAACGATGATATTTTCGGCGGAAGCCACCAAATCCATAGCACCTCCCATTCCTTTTACCATTTTACCCGGAATTTTCCAGTTGGCGATATCACCGTTTTCTGAGACTTCCATAGCACCCAGAATTGTCAGATCCACTTTCTGGCTTCGGATCATTCCGAAACTAAAAGCCGAATCAAAGAAACTCGCTCCCGGAAGCGTTGTAATAATTTGTTTTCCCGCATTGATAATATCAGCGTCTTCTTCTCCGGCAAAAGGAAAAGGTCCCATACCCAAAACGCCATTTTCACTTTGAAATTCTACTGAAATATCGTCTCTTACGTAATTCGCCACCAAAGTCGGAATCCCGATACCAAGATTTACAAAGTAGCCGTCTTTTACTTCTTTTGCAATTCGTTTTGCAATATCTTCTTTACTAAGTCCCATATTTAAATGTGTCAATTTGTAAATGTGCCGATTAGTCAATGTGCCAATGAGTCAATTTGATAATGAGTCAATTTGATAATTAGATAATTTTCAAAAATCGTGAAGAATTATCTAATTGCCACATTTTCTAATTTCTAAATCTGCCAATTAGCCAATTTGATAATTAGATAATTTTAAAACACATGTAAAGAATTATCTAATTAACAAATTATCTCATTATCTAATTTTTCTGTCTTACTGTTCGTTGTTCTATTCTCTTCTCAAACTTTTCGCCCTGAAAAATACGCTGTACCATAATTCCCGGAATATGAATTTGATTTGGATCTAAAGTCCCAACCGGAACTAATTCTTCTACCTCTGCAATGGTGATTTTTCCGGCACCGGCCATACAGGCATTGAAGTTTCTGGCTGTACCTTTGAAAATAAGATTTCCGGCTTCATCACCTTTCCATGCTTTTACAATGGCAAAATCGGCTTTGAAGGCTTCTTCCATAATATGCATTTTACCGTTGAATTCACGTACTTCTTTTCCTTCGGCTACTTCGGTTCCGTAACCAGCGGGAGTAAAGAAAGCGGGAATTCCGGCCTGGGCTGCACGGCACTTTTCCGCTAAAGTTCCCTGTGGTGTGAGTTCAACTTCCAGTTCACCTGAAAGCATCTGACGCTCGAATTCGGCATTTTCACCAACATAAGAGGAGATCATCTTTTTGATTTGTTTTTTTTGAAGAAGCAGTCCTAAACCAAAATCATCAACGCCTGCATTATTAGAAATACAGGTTAAATCTGAAATTTGGGTTTTTACTAAGGCTGCAATGGTATTTTCAGGAATTCCGCAAAGACCAAATCCGCCAAACATGATGGTCATTCCAGATTCGATACCTGTTATAGCGTCCTGAACATTGTTTACTTTTTTTGCAATCATAACAAACTGTCTTTATTACTGGGTAATTTTTATAAAAATACCATTTTTAGATTAAATTATAACGATTTCGTAAAACAAAATAGGCTTCAATTAAGTTTATCCTGAGTAAAACCGAATGGGCTCAGCCTGACATTTAATGTTTTAATTTCATCCACTGATATAAATATCAAAAAAAATATCCTTTTGTATTCATCTCAATTTAAGATGGCAACAAAAGGATATTTTATATTCTAAAAAGTTAAAACTATAGTTCGAATTCGTCTGTATTTTGTTCTGTCTGAGTGGTGTCTTTTACAACAGCCGCTGGTCTGCTGTAGCAATCTACTTTGATGGAGAGATTGGCCGGACGCTCAAACTCTGCTTTTGAGACCTGAAGTGCCGGATCTGCATAACATTTTTTCATAAAGTAAGCCCAAACCGGCAATGCAGCAGTAGCACCCTGTCCGTAAGTCAGACTTTTGAAACGCGCTGAACGGTCTTCGCAGCCTACCCAGACTCCGGTAACCAGATTTGGAACCATACCCATAAACCAACCATCAGATTGATTTTGTGTAGTACCTGTTTTACCCGCAATAGGATTCGTAAACATGTATGGATAACCTGTCCAGCGATTGTCTCCGTTACCTCCGCCCTGCGTACGCAAACGCGCACCTGAACCGGTTTCTGTAACCCCCTGCAACAATTTGATTACAGCAAAAGCAATATCTTTGTTTAAAACATCGTGTGATTCCGGAATTGGTTCATAAATGACCTCTCCACTTTTATTTTCGATACGGCTTAAAAACTGAGGTTTTACATACACACCCTGATTGGCGAATGTACTGTAAGCTGCTACCATATCCTCTACAGTAATATCGACTGCACCCAATGCAATTGAAGGCTGTACCGGAATTTCAGTTTTAACACCTAATTTTCTTGTCAGTTCTACAACTGCTTCCGGACTGGTTCTGTCTATCAATTTTGCAGAGACTGTATTGATTGAAGCTGCTAAAGCTTGTTTTAAAGTAACCATTCCGCGATATCTGTAATCAGAGTTTCTTGGCTCCCAATCCTCTGTTACATGATGACGGCCTTTGTGAATCATAAACGGTCCGTCTAAAATTGAATCACAAGGAGACATATTCAATTGCTCAATAGCTGTAGCATAAACGAAAGGTTTAAAAGTAGAGCCTACCTGTCTTGCTCCCTGCCCTACGTGATCGTACTGGAAATATTTATAATTGATTCCGCCAACCCATGCTTTGATTGCACCTGTTTGTGGTTCCATTGCCATTAGACCGGATTGCAAAAAGTGCTTGTAATAACGAATAGAATCCATTGGAGTCATAGTCGTATCGCGCTCACCTTTCCAGGTAAACACACGCATTTTTGTCTTTACTTTAAACGAAGCAATAATATCATCTTCGCTTTTGTCCATTTCTTTCATTTGGGCCCAACGAACAGAATTTTTCATGGCCTGCATCATGATTCTGTCAGTTTCAGCCTGGGTAATATTTACAAAAGGTGCATTTTTATTGGTTTTCATCTCAATAAAAAACTGCTGCTGCAAATTTTTCATGTGTTCAGAAACCGCTTCTTCTGCGTGAGCCTGCATCCTTGAATCGATAGTGGTGTAGATTTTCAGACCATCTTTATAAATATCATAATCTGTTCCGTCAGGTTTTTTGTTGTCAGCCATCCATTTTTTCATGTAATCACGAAGATATTCCCTGAAATAAGTTGCCATACCTTCACGGTGGCTTTCTAATTTGAATTTCAAGGCTATTGGCAGCGCCTTGTATTTATCTTTTTGCGATTCTGTAATCATCTTGGCTTTTACCATTTGACCCAGTACTACATCACGACGGTTTTTAACACCTTCAGGATTACGTAAAGGATTATAGAGAGATGAATTATTAAACATTCCCACCAAAATTGCGGATTCATCTATAGTAAGGTCTTTAGGTTCTTTGGAAAAGTATGTCTGAGCTGCAGAACTTACCCCAACTGCGTAATTTCCGAAATCATAAACGTTGCAGTACATCGCCAGGATTTCATTTTTAGTATATTGTCTTTCCAGTCGGATAGCAATAATCCATTCTTTTATTTTTTGTACTATCCTGAAAGGCAGAAAGCTGGATCCTCCACGATGAAATAACTGTTTTGCCAATTGTTGGGTTATGGTGCTGGCTCCTCCATTAGTTCCAAGAGAAAAAGCAGCACGCAAAGTTCCACGTCCATCAATTCCTGAATGCTCATAAAAACGGGCATCTTCCGTAGCAACCAGAGCATCAACGAGATTTTTTGGCAAATCAGAATATTTAAGCTGTGATCTGTTGGTTTTGAAATACTTCCCAATTACCACTCCGTCAGAAGAAATAATTTCGGTAGCTAAATTAGAATCCGGGTTTTCCAGATCTTCAAAAGAAGGCATGGAGCCAAAAAGTCCCCATGATGCAAATAGAAAGAAGGCCAAAACCCCTAATAATCCATAAGCAAAGATTCTCCAGAATTTTTTTTGATAGTATTTAATATCTTTTGTACTGTTTGTTTGTTTGTTTTTTTTAGCAGCCATAACTATTTCTGATCTTTTTGTTCTATTCTAAAACCTACATCCGTAATACCTTGCAGTTCCTGGACTCCCGGAATTTTTCCGGATTGTCTGACGGCTTGTTTGATATGTACCTTGTATTTACCTCTAAACCTGACGTTTTCTTTTAAATAGAGTTTGCTTTCTTTAATATCTGAAAAACCGTTTCCTAAAAGTGTTCCGTCAGGATTGGCCATTTGATATTCAAGTGTATCGACTTTTGTAAATCCGTTTGGCATTTCAATGGCTACAATTAAAAATAAATTACTGAACGGATAATTGTTGTTATCCCTCAAATTTACAAATAAATCGTATCGTTTTGTAGAATCTAAAACCGGCAGATCAAAGGTTACAATACTGTCTTTATGCCAGGCACTTCCAACAGATTTGTACTCATCAAATACTCTTTTTTTATCACACGAAAAAAGAAGTATAGCTGCCAAAAGAAGAATTCCGCTATTTTTTATTCTCATTTTTAGTAATAATTATAGGTTTTCTTGGTTCAGCTGGTTTACTTTCGTTTGAATGTGGTTTGTTTGGATTGTTTTTTGAATTATGCTTTTTCTTATGATTCTGCTTATTTAGTTTGTTCACATTACCGCCATTATTCGGATTATTATTTCCGGCAGCTTTAGCATTATTAGTGTTTTTTTCCTGCTGAGGTTTCTGCGGTGCGAGAACAGTAGCTTCAGCATTTTGTTTACGCTTGCGGTTTGGTTTTTTCTTCTTTTTAGGCTGATCAAAACGGGTTAAACTTTCCTGTCCCATTGCATTATTGAAGTCTTTTTCGGGTTCTGAAGTCACTTCGATAGCGAAATCTTCCAAAGAAGAAACCTTGTTTTTCTGTTTGTTTTCGGCAATAATTTCTTTTACCTGATCAATTTTCAATACATGCCAGTTTGCAAAGTTATTTGTGTAAGCAAACCACATTAATCCTTTAAAAATATCCTGTTTCTGGCAAACTGCATCTCCTTTTTCCGTAATCAGTTTGGTGTCATAATCCGGAAAATCTTTTAATGCGTCCATGTAAGTATCTAACTCATAGTTTAGACAGCATTTTAATTTTCCGCATTGTCCGGCTAATTTTTGAGGATTCAGGGATAATTGCTGGTAACGGGCCGCCGATGTATTGACACTTCTAAAATCTGTCAGCCAGGTAGAACAGCATAGTTCACGGCCGCAGGAACCTATTCCACCTAAACGGGCTGCTTCCTGACGGAAACCAACCTGTTTCATTTCGACTCTGGTACTGAACTCCTTAGCAAAATCTTTAATCAGCATCCTAAAATCTACACGATCATTTGCCGTGTAATAAAATGTTGCTTTTGATCCGTCTCCCTGAAATTCAATATCCGAAATTTTCATTTCCAGCTTATGCTGAATTGCCAGTTCTCGTGCACGAACTTTCA
Source organism: Flavobacterium fluviatile (assembly GCF_010645065.1). Classification (GTDB taxonomy): domain Bacteria; phylum Bacteroidota; class Bacteroidia; order Flavobacteriales; family Flavobacteriaceae; genus Flavobacterium; species Flavobacterium fluviatile. Next base: position 92,924 of record NZ_JAADZW010000016.1, read on the forward strand.
TTGGTTCTTCACGATCACGTGCTACCGACCAGATATCAATATCTTTTTGGGATGCTTTTCTGTAAATTTTTGGGACTTCATTACTGTCAGGGTTCACCCCTTTTTTCTTCATTTGAATTTTTACCAATTCGCCAGTCAAAGTAACAATTCCGATATCATGTCCCGGTGATGCAACAGTAGCTACAATATCACCAATACTTAAAGTTAATTTCTCTGAATTTCTAAAGAATTCCTTGCGTCCGTTTTTAAAACGAACCTCAACACAATCAAAAAGCGCCTCTCCATTAGCCGGGCTCATGTTCGAAAGCCAGTCAAAAACCGTTAATTTATTGCAGCTGTCGGTACCGCAAGTCCCATTATTTTTACAACCCTTTGGTGCGCCGCCATCTGAGGTTGAACAACTTGTACATGCCATAATTATATATGTAGTGTTGCAAAAGTGCAACTTAAGTTCATAAACGTTTGATCGGTAAAGATAGTATTTTTTTTAGTTTGCGTTTTATGGATTAAAACTAATGGTTTGTTAAATAAAAAAAACCTATTCTGTTTGAAGCAAAATAGGCTATTGAGGTTTTTAGTTTGTTATTTTAGTTTTTTTATTTCTTTGTCAAAATCAGAAATGATTTTTTGCGTTTTATTGAATACACCATATTCAATTATTGCTTTTTTATCTGCCCGAATTTTAGAAATTTTCCCTTTTCCTTCCAGAATTTTATAATCGTTAAAGGTGAGAAATTTGTTGACACTTTCTGATAATTGGCTCATTGTGAAAGTATTTTGTCTTTCGATTAATCCTTCTATATAATCAAAATATCCTGTTACTGTACGTTCCAATTGTTTGATTTCTTTTTCTTCCAAATAATTTTTAGCAACCACTACATCTGATTTTAAAACCCGTCCGTTTGGGCTGTTTTTCCATGTTGTTAATCCCATGTTTTCTTTTTGAGCATCAGCTGTTTTAAAGATGATTTCTGCAGCTGTTTTGCCTGTTATTGCAAAATGAAATTTGTTTTGAATGCTTGCATAGAAATCTTTAGTTATTTCAGAATTGCTGTCATAATCAATACTGCACTCCGCAAAAATATCGGTTACTTGCTGATAAATTCTTCTTTCGCTCGCTCGAATCGAACGAATTCTTTGCAATAATTCTTTAAAATAATCTTTACCAAAAATGGTCTGACCTTGTTTTAAACGATTGTCGTCTAAAACAAACCCTTTGATAATGTATTCTTTTAAAGTTTGAGTAGCCCAGATACGAAATTGTGTGGCTTTTGTTGAATTTACTCTGTAACCAACAGAAATTATGGCATCGAGACTATAATGTTTAACCTTATAAGTTTTGCCATCTGATGCAGTTGTCGAGAAAACCTCGGTAACTGAATTTTCTTCTAACTCATTACTTTCAAAAATATTTTTTAAATGCAATGAAACGTTATCAGTGCTGCAATCGAATAATATTCCCATCGCTTTTTGCGAAAGCCATACGGATTCATTTTGAAGCAAAACATCAACACGAATTTCTCCGCTTGGTGCTGTGTATAATATAAATTTTTTAGAATCCTCGTTCATAATATCGCGATATGCATTTTAACAAATATAACTATTGGATGCTAAAAAAACCTATTTTGCATGACACAAAACAGGTTTTTTAAAAGTAAGTATAGAATAGAATTATCCTAAAATCTTATATATTTTATCAGACAATCTAATTCTGAACGGCACTTCAAAAGTAACTCTGTCCCCAATTTTAGCAGATTGATTTTCAGCTCCGTTTACAATTAATTTTTCTAAAACTAATTCTTCCTCCCCTGTTGTCGGTCCTGAAATCAGGATTTTGTCACCTGCATTCAGTTCACCATTTTCAACCGTAAATTGTCCAACTTTCGCTTTTACGTAATAGTGTTCTGCTTTTCCAAGCAATACTTTTTTGACTTTTACTTTTTGACGAATATCAGCAGGCTTTTGTGCAGCAGCCAAAACAGTATCTGTTAGTTCACCTGAATGTTTGAATTTTAAATTTTCTGATTTTCCTTTTCTGAAAACCTTATTTCCAACCTGCTTTCCTGCTCTTAATCTTACCTGATCTACCAAAGGCATATTTACAACTTCCAGACACTCTGCAGAACAGCAGTTTTGCATAGCCGCTTTACATTCATCACACTGAATAAACAATAAATGACAGCCGTCGTTCTCACAATTGGTATGATTATCACATGGTTTTCCGCACTGGTGGCATTGTGAGATAATATCATCAGTGATTCTTTCTCCAAGACGGTTATCAAATACAAAGTTTTTTCCGATGAATTTGCTTTCTAAACCCTCTTCTTTAAGCTGTTTCGCGTAGTTGATAATTCCGCCCTCTAATTGATATACATTTTTGAATCCCTGGTGTTTGAAATAAGCGCTTGCTTTCTCACAGCGAATACCTCCGGTACAATACATGACCAGATTTTTATCTTCTTTATGATTTTGAAGCTGCTCGTTGATGATGGGCAAACTTTCCCTAAATGTTTCTACATCGGGAGTGATGGCTCCCTTAAAATGCCCCACTTCACTTTCGTAATGGTTTCTAAAATCCACTACAATTGTATTTGGATCATCAAGAATTTCATTAAATTCCTTAGCTTTAAGGTGAACGCCTATGTTGGTTACATCAAAAGTTTCATCATTTAAACCGTCGGCAACAATTTTGTCGCGAACTTTAATGGTTAATTTTAAAAAGGAATGGTCATCATGTTCTACTGCTTCGTTCAAACGGATGCCTTTCATGAAATCATATACTTCAAGAGTGCTTCTAAAAGCTTCCAGATTTTCTTCGGGAATACTCATTTGAGCATTTATTCCTTCGGTGGCAACGTAAATTCGGCCTAAGGCATCGAGCTTGTTCCAGGCTAGAAATAAATCATCGCGAAATTTTTTGGGATTCTGAATTTTGGCATACGCATAGAAAGACAACGTTAGTCGTTGTTTACCGGCATCATCGATCATGATGGCTCTTTCTTCTGCGCTTAAGGTGTTGTACAGTTGCATGCTATAAACAGTTTAAGTTTAGAAATTTTTTCGAGTGGCAAAGGTAAGGAAAAAGGCTCAAAGCGGCAAAGCTTCTAAGGTTCTAAGTTTTTTGACTTTTATCCATAAAAAAAGCACCCGACGGTGCTTTTCAAAATCTTAGTCGCTTTGTTACTTTGAACCTCTGTCTGTCCCTAAAACCTTAGAAACTTAGTGTCTCAGCAACTTAGAAGCTTAAGAATTAACAGAACTCGTTAAAAGCGTCCTGCAAATTCTCAGCAATCATTTCAGCAGGACGTCCTTCAATATGGTGACGCTCTAACATATGAACTAATTCTCCGTTTTTGAACAAAGCCATAGATGGCGAAGATGGAGGAAAAGGAAACATGTGCTGTCTTGCAGCATCAACAGCTTCTTTGTCAACACCAGCGAAAACTGTAATTAAGTGATCCGGTTTTTTAGCACCTTCTAAACTCATTTTTGCTCCCGGACGTGCGTTTCTTGCCGCACAACCACAAACAGAGTTCACAACTACTAAGGTGGTACCTTCAGCTTTTATAGCGTTATCTACAGCTTCTGCACTATGTAAATCTTGAAAACCCGCAGCTGTCAATTCAGCCTGCATTGGTTTTACCATTTCTTCTGGATACATATTTTTTATTTTTAAATTTTACTTTTGATTTTGCAAAGTTACAAAGTTTACACGCAACTAGTTAATTTGAAGTATAAAGTTTTGTTATAGTTGGATTGCTATTTACTGGTTCGGAAATTGCACGCAGATTTAACAGATTTAACAGATTTTGCAGATAAATGCAGATCTTTTTACAAACTTTCCGCCAATGATACAAACAAATCTGCTTAAATCTGCAATAATCTGCGTGAAACAAAAATCGTTTTACATAAAAATCCTGCAGAATAAAGCTTTTATAAACGCAATTTTTGGACATTTTAAAATCACTTTTAAATCTTCAGTTAGAGTTGTTTCTTCATCCAAAAATTTAAAAATTAATTTTGGATTCCCCTTTTTGAATAATGAAGAAAAAATAGAACTTCCCAGTTCATTATGGCGATACAAAATATCCAAAAGCAATAAATCATAAAACCAGAATCTGCTTTTTTTATGAAACAATTTCATACTGAGCCGCGAAGTATCATTTTGAAGAAATTCGACCAATTTGGTTGATTTTTTATCTGAATTTCTAAACGTATAACCTGTACTTGCTTTGGTCCAGCCGCCCGCAGTTCCTATATTCAGCACTCTTTTTGTATTCTTTTTCCAAAATGGAAAGCATGTCATTGGGATACTTCCTTGTTCCTTTTCAACTATTTGATACTGATCAGCGCCTAAATTTCTTAAGTAAATCTGAATCTCATTTTCGTATTCTTCTTTTGAAAGCAAATTTTCAGAAAACAGCGTATATTCGATCAAAGCTTGAGTTTTAGAAGTTGGCAAAACATACATAAAACGCGTATTTCCTCTCTGTTCAACAGAAAAATCCATGAAAGTGGCTTGTTCCGGATTAAAAACTTCCTTATCCGTTTTTACAAACCAGCCCACAAAATGCTGCTGCAAAACGGGATATTTCGATTGACTTTCGGCGAATGCCTTCGTATAAATGCTGTTGAACAGGTAATTACAAGTATATCTGTTCTTTTCTGTACCGATAAAAACGTGGCTTTCGAGTTCATTGATGTCGGTTACTTTTTCATTTAGAAAAGTAATATAGGAATGCTTTGAAAGTTTATCAAAAACAAAGTTATAAAAATCTATTCCCCGAATTTGATTGTATTGATAAGGTTTTAAATCTAATTCTCTTCGGAAATTTTCATTGGCAAATAATGCCGAGTCCCATTTTTTGGAAATAATCGAATGCCATAAAGTCTCTTCTTTTGCCCAAAAACACCAGGTCCTGTCATTGGTTTTCTTTGCATTCTCATCCAACAGCAAAATTAATTTGTCTGTAAACTTTCCGGACAATACCATTTTGTAAACGGTCATCAATGAAGACAGCCCTGTTCCGGTAAAAATGTAGTCGAAATGTTGGATTTGCGAAGAATTCATCCTCAAAAATACGGAAATTTATTCTTTCAATTTTTCTAAAAGCTGCTTGAAATCTCCAGGACTAAGGTAATTGCTGTATTGCAGAATAATTTCATTTTGCTCATTCAAAACACACAAAACCGGATATACAATTTGATTGTTTAATGTTCCGAGTTGCAAAGCCAGTTCATGAACGCCTACATTATTTCCTGTAGGCTGAAATTTAAATGTTTGCTTGTTAAAAGTAATATCTCTTTTTTCCTCAGCATTAAAATCAATAAAATAGAAATTAGAGTTCAAGCTTTCAATTATTTCATTGTTTTTGAAAGTTGTGCTTTTCATTCGCTGACAATACTGACACCAGTCGGTATGGATGAAAACGATTGTTTTTCGCTTTTGGATTTGTTGTAAACCGTCAATTTCTTCAAAGGTTCTGTTTTTAAGCTGGCAGAACCCGTTTGAAGTAATTCCAAGAAAGAAGATAAGTAACGATAGCTTTTTCATTTGCATTTAGTTTTTGCAACAGATTAAGAACGATTTTAAAAAGGTTGCCACGAATTACACGAATTTACACAAATTAAATTCGAGAAAATTCGTGTAATTCGTGGCAAAAAAATCTTTTTATAATCTATGACCCGAGATAGCGAACGAGGAAGCAAATCTGTGGCCTAATTATTTATCTAAAATTATAACGCAACCCAAAAAAACCACGAATCGTCTGATTTTGCCCGTAAACATAAGTCGTATCAAAAGTCAAACCGTACGGATTATCAGGTGTTACCATTACTTTTCCGGCAGAATTATATTGCACATTTTTATCAAAAGGATCATTAGTTCTTGCAATCAAAAACGGATTGTTCTGTTTTGGGGTAAAGTTCAATAAATTTTTAATACCTGCATATATTTCAAAATCTTTCCATCCCGAATAGGTAAACTGAATATTTTGAATACTATACCAGGGCGATTCCGGATTTCTTGGGTCGTATTCACTCAGCAAAGGGAGTTTCATTGGGCTGTACACATTTCCGGTGTAATCCAGTAATAAATTCCAAGGCTGTATTTTATAGGAGACACTCCAGGTTCCTGTGAAATTTTCAGTCAAGAATGGTCTTTCTGAAATTCCGTTTTCGACATTTTTATTATCCAAAACCGTGGCACCAAGAATAAATTTTAATCCATTTGTAAAATTCACATCAACATTGGTACTAATTCCCTGACTGACAGCATAACCATTAATATTATCGTAAATAATCTTGTTTGGGTCACTTTCGTAATCTGAAACGATTTTATTACTGAATCTGGTATAAAAAGCCGTTGTTTCGATTCCCATAAAAGTTCCGTTGCCAAAATTAATTTTCTGAATATAATTTAAATTGACATTTACAGAACGTTCCGGCTTCAAATCATTCTCAATCACAACATCTCTTGAACCTGTAAGCGCTGCATGATCTTCAGTAAATAAATTCACAACCCTGAAACCTGTTCCTGCATTTAGCCTAAAAATCGTGTTTTCATTTGCTTTGAACCGATACGCCAATCTTGGTGTGAAAATAGATCCGTGAATCGAGTTGTAATCGTAACGCGCTCCAAGCAAAACCTGACTTTTGGGAGAAAATGTAATTTCGTCCTGAACAAAAACTCCGGGAAGCCATGTATTTTCAGCTTCTCTGGTTGCAGGAGTATTGTCGTTGTAATACGTATAACGACCGGCTATTCCTGCCAGTAAATCATTTCTGCCTAATTTTTTATCCCAGGTTAATTGCAAAAAACCAATTTTCTGATTAGCGATATAGGATGTAGTTCCGTAACGGCTGTCCTGATAATGTACGTTTCCGGAGAACGAAAGCATTAATTTTTCTTCAAATGGCAATTGGTAACTTGCTATTAATTCGCCGCGTTTTGTATAAATACTTTCGCCATAGATTTCATCCCCTCCACGGTATTGCTTTTCCCAGCGCACATCTCCGCCCCAGCGATCTTCATACATTCCGCGGACTGCGATAGTAAATAACCGATTCTTATTTCGCTGAAAACTCCATTTATTAAAAACCGAAATCCGTTCTGAAAGCGTTACATCGGTAAAATTATCGTGGTCTTTATCGATGACCTGATCATAATTGAAGTAATTTACGCCTAAAATTGAAATGGCTTTTTCTCCGGCATTCAACTTCATTCCTAAATCGAGATTGCTTTCGAAATAAGTAGTTGTAAAATAATCAGCAGAAAAAACCGGAGCATTTAATGCATTCTTAGTTATAATATTAATTAATCCGCCAACTGCTTCACTTCCATACAAAGAAGATGCCGGGCCTTTTACGATTTCAATTCGTTCTACCAGTGAATTAGGAATTCCGGATAATCCGTAAACTGTCGAAAGACTGCTCACAATTGGCATTCCATCTATTAAAACTAAAGTATAAGGTCCTTCTAAACCGTTTATGTGAATATCGCCTGTGTTACAAACGCCGCAATTGAGCTGTGGGCGCACTCCATTGATGTTTTGTAGCGCATCATAAATGCTTGGCGTTGGATTCTTTTTGAAAAAAACCGGTGAATACACCTCAACGGGAACAGCACTTTCCAGTCGTTTGACTGGTTTTAAAGTTCCGGAAACCACAACTTCATTCAATTCGTTTTTGTCTTCGTGCAATTCAAAATTCAAAATCAGATCCTGTTCGTCCCCAATCGAAATTTTCTGGGTTTGTGGTTTGAAACCAGTCGAGGTCACTTGTATTTTGTAAGTGCCTTTCGGAATATTTTGAAGTTGGTAAAACCCTAAGGAATCGGTTTGGGTTTTAAAGTCTGTATTCAATAAACGAATAGTACTTTCCTGATTAGCAGAAAATGAACGTTCTACTTTTCCGGAAATATTTTGAGCAAAAATGCTTTTAGCTGAAATTATTAATATTGTCAAAAATAAATATTTCATTATTTTAAAATTAAATTTAGACAAAACTAAAAATTAAATTTGATATACAATTATTATGAAATAGATTTTTTAAAACATTACAATTTCAATCCGTTAAAAAAAGGGTATTAAAAGTTCTCATCGATAAGTTCTTTATTGATTGCTGCTCCTGCAAAAGATCCGGAAGAAACCGCCAAAGCCACAGAACGCATCTGGGTAGTAGCATCTCCACTTGCGTAAATGCCGGGAACAGTTGTTTTTTGCATAAAATCAATCTTTATCAATCCTTGTTCGCTGAGCTCACAGCCTAAAATTTGCGGTAAAGGACAATGCTGCTCTAATTTTGGTCTTGCATAAACGGCTTTTACAGCAGTCTTTTCTCCATTTTTGAAAACAATATTTGAGATATAACCTGAGCTATGTTCGAGAGAATCTATTTCTTCTTCCAGAATCGAAATGCCATGATTTCTAAGTATTTGTGTTTGTTCCGAAGTTAATTCTGATTTCCCGTTGGTGTATAATTTCAGATCTTTAGTCCAGTTTGAAATTAGTTTTGCATATTCAAAACCCATTTCGCCATTGGCAATAATTGCCGTATTTTCATTTTTGACTTCATAACCGTGACAATACGGACAATGTAAAACCGATATTCCCCAACATGCTGAAAAACCTTTGATCTGCGGAAGCAAATCTTTAACTCCTGTCGCAAATAATAGCTTTTTAGAAGTAAATAGTTCTCCGGATTCTGTTTTAATTTCGAAACCATCGTTTGTTTTAATAGCATCAATGGCAAGTCCGCTAAAAAACTGAACCGTCTTGTAAAACCCGACTTGTAATTTGGCTTTCGCCAAAATAGCTGCCGGCGTTTCTCCATCATGCGTAATAAAATTATGAGAATGCGGTGTCTGTCTGTTGCATGGCATACCACTATCAATAACCAAAATCTGACGTAAAGAACGTCCTAAACTCATTGCAGCAGATAATCCGCTGTAACTGCCACCAATGATAATCACTTCAAAATTCTTTTGTTTCATAATTCTAATTTTTAATGATAATGTTTTTTATGCAATCTGTAATTTAATAAGTGTCCGATGATCATCCCGATTCCGCCGAAGTAAATTAAACCGATATGAATTTCAAATAGAAATTCAGCCAAAATACTGATCAAAATCAGACTCATTGAAACAACCAGAATTGAGGATACTAAAAGAGATGATTTTTTTATAATTTTGAAAATGGCAAAAACACCAACTGAAGCAAATAATAAATCAATTACCGGATTATGATTTATTCCTATAGGAAGGATTGTTAAAAGTGGAAAAATCAAACAATGCATCAAACAAATAGCTGCGGATGATAATCCTAAAATATCGTAAAAAGGTGTTGTGATTTTCTTCATTTCGTGTACATTTGCTTTAATGCAATTTTGTTGCAAATATACACATAAAAACCAAATTGCAACAATGTTGCGATATTATTTTTTATTCCTAAAATAAATGAAAACAACAAGAAATACTACAGCAAAGACAGCCGTTCTAGAGATTTTTGGCAAATCAAAAACCGCGCTCTCCCATACAGAAATTTACAAACAAATTGAAGATGTATGTGATCGCGTTACTGTTTACAGAATACTCGACCGTCTCGTAAATGATGATATCGTACATAAAATTGTTGACCTTGATGGAACCGTAAAATACGCAAAGTGCCATCATCATGCGCAGCGTGTCCATATCCATAACCACGCTCATTTCAGCTGCGAAAAATGCCTTGAAATAACCTGCCTTGAAAATGTCAAACCAAGTTATATTATGCCGCATAATTATAAAGTCAATAATATAAATTTTACATTATCAGGTTTATGTCCTAATTGTTTAAATTCAAACATTTAATATTTAGACTTGCCTAAAAATATTGTTTTTCTAAGCTATTTTTTCTATATATTTGGAAAACCAATATTTTACGAATGTCAAAGTCATTAGAAGAAGTTCATGAATCGGTTTCAACCGAAAATAAAAAAACAGGATTTAGAAAAATTCTTGCTTTTTTAGGGCCTGCCTATTTAGTAAGTGTCGGTTATATGGATCCGGGAAACTGGGCAACTGATTTAGCCGGAGGCAGTCAGTTTGGATATGCTCTTGTCTGGGTTTTGCTCATGAGTAACTTAATGGCTTTGCTCTTACAAAGTTTAAGCGCCCGTCTCGGCATTGTAACACAGCGCGATCTTGCACAGGCTTCAAGAGAAACGTATTCAAAACCGATCAATTATATTTTATATTTTCTGGCCGAGATAGCTATTGCCGCCTGTGATCTCGCAGAAGTGCTTGGAATGGCAATCGGAATTAATTTACTTTTTGGAATTCCGCTCTTAGAAGCCGTTTTAATTACCGTTTTAGATACGTTTTTATTGCTTTTCCTCATTAATAAAGGAATCAAAAAGATGGAAGCATTCATTATTGCTCTGGTAGCGATTATTGGATTTTCATTTATTTTCGAAATGATTTTTGCCGAACCGGAAATCCATAAAATAATTGGCGGACTTGTACCTTCTATTCCGAATTCTGCGGCATTATATATCGCCATTGGAATAATAGGTGCGACCGTTATGCCGCACAATCTTTACCTGCATTCCTCTTTGGTACAAACCCGAAAATTCGACAGAACTGCTGCCGGAATCAAACAAGCTTTGAAATATAACTTTATCGATTCTGCAATTGCCTTAAATCTTGCCTTTTTTGTAAATGCGGCAATTTTGATTCTCGCTGCTGCTACCTTTTACAAAAACGGAATGTACGAAGTTGCAGAAATTCAGGATGCTCATCAATTTCTGGAGCCTCTTTTAGGAACTAAGTGGGCACCGGCTCTTTTTGCTATTGCGCTAATTGCTGCCGGGCAAAGTTCCACAATAACCGGTACATTAGCCGGACAAATTGTAATGGAAGGTTATCTTCATTTCAGGATACAACCCTGGGTTCGCCGAATCATCACGCGTTTGATCGCGATTATTCCGGCTGTTATTGTAATTTTGATTTATGGTGAAAGCGTAACAGGCAAATTATTGATCTTGAGTCAGGTTATTCTGAGTCTTCAGTTAGGATTTGCCATCATTCCGTTAATTCATTTTGTGAGCGATAAATCGAAAATGAACGGTTTCCATATCTCAAAGCTTACACAGTTTGTTTCCTGGGTTATTGCTTTGATTATTGTATCGCTCAATGCTAAATTAGTGTATGATGAAATCACTTCATGGTTAGAAAATTCAGATAATCCGATTTTCTTATGGCTTACTGTAGTTCCATTGGCAGTGGGTCTTTTGGCATTGCTGCTTTACATTGTCTTTAAGCCTTTTATTGCTAAAGCCAAGTTAAAAACACTGAATCATTCGCCTCATAATCTTCAGCTGCAATTCACTCCAAAAGAAAGCCAAAGTATTAAAAACATTGCTGTTTCAGTAGATTTTTCAAATGCTGACGGTGCTGCCCTGAATAAAGCTTTTGAACTAGGAGGCCTCCAGGCGCAATACACTTTAATTCACGTTGTCGAAACTGTAGGAGCTTTAATGTACGGAGTTCATATCCACGATCATGAAACTACGATCGACGAAAAATTATTATTGGAATATAAAGAAATGCTTTCGCAGAAAGGATTCAGAATCGAAACCGAATTAGGTTTTGGAAAACCAAACTCCGTAATACCGAAAATCATAAATGAAGGCAATTTTGATATACTGGTTATGGGAACGCATGGTCATACCGGCTTAAAAGATATTTTATTTGGTACAACCGTAGACAAACTGAGACATAAAATTTCGATACCTTTGCTGATTGTTAAATAAAGGAGCAAAGGGTCAGAGGAACAAAGGGTCAAAGACTTTGCAACTCTGAAGCTTTGGACCTTTGAACCTTAAAAAAAATGACTTTTTCAGAAGAAAACTACCTAAAAGCTATATATCACCTTACGGCTTCCCTGGAAACAGAAGTGAGTACAAATGCCATTGCCGAAATAATGGAAACCAAAGCTTCCTCTGTTACGGATATGCTGAAAAAGCTGTCTGAAAAAGATTTGGTGAATTATAAAAAATACCAGGGAGTTTCATTAACCGAAAATGGAAAACTGGCTGCCAAAATGATTGTTAGAAAACATCGTTTGTGGGAAGTCTTTTTAGTAGAGAAATTAAATTTCAGCTGGGATGAAGTTCACGATATTGCTGAACAACTGGAACACATCAAATCTGAGCAATTGATTAACCGACTGGATGATTTTCTGGGAAATCCAACTGAAGACCCGCACGGAGATCCGATTCCGGATGCCAATGGACGAATTATTAAAATTGAAAAACAATTGCTTTCTGAATTGTCCGAAAACCAAATTGGCGTTTGCGTTGGTGTAAAAGACACTTCTTCAGAGTTTTTGAAATATCTGAACAAACAGGAAATTGCTTTAGGCTCTAAAATTGAATTCTTATCGAAAGAATCTTTTGATTTATCTGTAAAAATTAAAATTGACAACAGAGAGTTGTCCATTTCTAACAAAATAGCTTCTAATTTGTTTGTGAAGCTGGTTTAGAGGATATTCCGCAGAGATTTGCGAAAATTTATTCATTTGTCAGGCAGAGCGGAGTCGAAGCCCCGTTTGCTGAATCACTTTGCGGGCTTTGACTCTGCTCAGCCTGACAAAGCTAATAACATGATATTATACAATCCCCTTCTCAATCATCTCCAGCATTACCGGTGATGCATTTTTGAATGTTGGCGGCTGTTCGATGATACTTCCGGCGTTCTTTTTGTTTACTTTGAACGTTACATCATTCTCTGTTGTAAAAAGCAACGCGGTTAAAAATGGCTTTTTGATGTAGGATCCTAAGATTAGTAAAGCTTCATCTAATGTATGAATGCTTTCAATTTCTTCTGCTTTGTAACGGGTTGTCAATGAAATGGAAAACGTATTATCTTCATTTAAAACCAATCTGAAATAGATGTTTTTAATCTCGGTGTCACCAATGGTTTTGGCCAAAGTGAGTTTTGCGAAAGTGCCGGCCTGGATACTTTCTTTAACCCGTTCACAAAAAAGGGCAAATATTGGTTCGTACATTTTTTTAAGTTGCTAAGGTTCTGAGATGCTGAGGTTCTAAGTTTATCCTCTTTGTGTTATTATTTAACCGCAAAGGGCGCTAAGATTTACGCAAGGTTCGCTAAGTTTTTTAATTTTCCTTGTGTGCTTTGCGTCATTCCTAGCGAACTTTGCGGTTAAGCAAAATTATTTCCCTGTAAATTCTGCCTTCCTTTTTTCTAAAAAGGCAGTCGTTCCTTCTTTAAAATCCTGCGTTCCAAAACATTTTCCGAATGACTTGATTTCGGTATCAAAACCATTTTTTCCGTCTTCAAAATTTGCATTGATGGCTTTTATCGCTTTCCCTACAGCAAATGGAGCATTTTTAATGATTTTATGAGCAATTACGCTTGTAAAAGTTAATAATTCGGTCTGCGGAACAACGTAATTTACCAAACCAAATTCTTTCGCTTCTTCGGCAGAAATCATTGCTGCGGTCAGAATCATTTCCATTGCACGGCCTTTTCCTATTAACTGAGGCAGGCGCTGTGTACCTCCGTAACCCGGAATTAGTCCTAAGCTTACTTCAGGCAATCCCATCTTGGCATTAACCGAAGCTACCCTGAAATGACAGGCCATGGCCAACTCTAAACCGCCTCCTAATGCAAAACCATTTATCGCTGCAATTACAGGTTTCTTTAAATTTTCGATGTAATCAAAAAGTGACTCATGTCCTTCTGCTGCTAATTGTGTACCTTCCTCAATGGTATAATTTGCAAATTCAGAAATATCTGCTCCTGCCACAAAAGCTTTTTCACCGCTACCGGTTAAAATGATAACGCGAACTTCTTCATTTTTGTTTAATAATTTAATAGCCTTACTAAGATCATTTATAGTTGCTTTGTTTAAAGCATTCAGCTTTTCAGGTCTGTTAATGGTTACTGTAGCAACTTTTTCTTCGATTGAAATTATAATATTATCGTAATTCATGACCGTTATTTTAAGAGTTTGTAATAGGAAGAGAAACTGTAAACGTAGTTCCTTTTCCGTAAGCTGACTCAAAGGTAATTGTTCCTTTGTAATTTTCGATGATGTTTTTGATAATTCCGAGACCAAGTCCCATTCCACTCGTTTTGGTAGTAAACTTCGGTTCGAAAATTCGGCCTGTATCCAGTTTTTGAATACCGATTCCATTGTCTTTTACTGCAATTTCAACATTACCGTCACGACGTTTTACCGAAACAACTATTGATTTCTGAAATTGACTTTCCGGAATCGCCTGTGTTGCATTTTTAACTAAATTGGTAATCACACGAATCAGCTGCGTGCGATCCATTTTGGAAATGATTTCTTCTTCCTCTTTTTCAAAAGAAATATAATCTTCGTTGAAAATATCAAGTGCCAGTTCCACAACCTCAACTACATTTAACGTTTCATTTTGCTGGGCCGGCATCGAAGCAAAATTTGAAAACGCCGAAGCAACAGACGTCATCGTATCAATCTGCTGAATTAAAGTTTCCGAGTAATCGTTCATTTTCTGCTTAACGTCAGGATCATTCGGATCAAACTTTCGCTGAAAACTCTGAACCGTCAAACGCATTGGCGTAAGCGGATTTTTAATTTCATGTGCGACCTGTTTTGCCATTTCGCGCCAGGCTTCTTCACGTTCGCTTTGCGCTAATTTTATTGCACTGGTTTCCAGTTTGTCTACCATTCCGTTATAGGCTTTGATCAGAAAATTGACTTCTTTGCTATTCGCTTCCAAAACAATCTTCTCGTTTTTCTGATCCAGATTGGTCTCCTCTAATCTATCGGAAATGGTTTTCAGCGATTTTGTAATATAGGTCGAAAGGAAATACGCCAATCCAAAAGCGACAATCAGCATAAAAGAATACACCTGGCTCAGGCGAATCAGGAAAGTATTCAGCTCATTATCATAGTAACCATCGTCTTCTAAATAAGGAAGATTTAAGATTCCGAGAGGCTTGAATTTTTCATCTTTAATTAAACTGTAGGAGGACCGGTTTTTAACTCCGTCTATGGTTTTAATATCTACAAAACGCTTTTCGATAGAAGAACGAACCAGCTTTAAAATGAAATCCGGTATTGGAGGTGGTGCTTTATCAACGGCAAAAGACTCTTTGGATGATTTTAATAATTTTCCGTCAAGGCCGAAAATATTGATTTCAATTTTGTGAATCTGGGCTAATTCGTGGATTTTATCCTTAAAAATCAAATCCAGATTTTGGGTTTTCAGCGGATAAGTTGTAGTTGAAAGAACGTAATTGATATGTTCCTTTACCGCATTTTCTTTTCGTTCTAATCGTTCCTGATGGTATTCCTTGGCTTCATTTTTAAACTGAATAATAGAAATGGAAGCCAATAAACAAGATGCTACAACAATCAATACAATCATCGACAGGAAAATCCTGGTACGAAGTGACAGCATTGACATTTTGAAGTTTAGCATGTTTTTAGTGATTAGTGAACAGTGATTAGTAATTAGTTTCAAGCTTTTACTATTCACTAATTACTAATAACTAATTACTTTTTTTCTCTAATTCTTTTGTAAAACCTAAATCCCAGCATAATTAAAACTGAAAATAAAACAATTCCGATTACGCCGTAGATCCAGTTGATGGCACTTTTTAAAACTACTAAAAAAACAACGGCAAACAAAATAATCGTTGCACCTTCGTTCCATAAACGCATGAAATTATTAGAATATTTTACCTCGTTATTCTGCAATTGTTTGAAAATCTGATGGCATTTTGCGTGATACAGATACAAAAGGAAAACAAAACACAATTTTACATGCATCCAGGGCATTTTGAGCCATGCATTTCCTAAATCTGTAAAAAAAAGCATCCAAAAAGCAAAAGTACTCGCCAAAACCGCTGACGGCCAGGTGATGATATACCATAAGCGATACGTCATAATTTTGTACTGTGCCTGAAGGATTTCTTTTTCAGGAGACGGTTTTTCACTGGCTTCGATTTGATACACAAACAGACGCACAATATAAAACAAACCGGCGAACCAGGTTATTACAAATATTAGATGCAGTGATTTTAAATAGTTGTAGTATTCCATTTTGTTTTGTTTCAGGTTTCAGGTTTGAAGTTTCTGGTTTTTCTCAAAGTTGGCTAACTTGGAACATGAAACTTAAAACCTGAAACAAAAATATTATTTCGCCCAGTCGTTGATCCAGTTAGAAACAGTTTCACACCATTCATCATCATCATTCAGACACGGAATTGCCAAAAACTCTTCTCCTCCGTTTGCTTCGAAATCTTCTTTGGCGCGCATAGCGATTTCCTCTAAAGTTTCTAAACAGTCCGAAACGAATGCCGGGGTTACAACCGCTAATTTTTTGATTCCTTTCGCAGGCATATTGTCAATTTCAACATCCGTGTAAGGCTCTAACCATTTATCACCTGCCAGGCGCGATTGAAAAGTAAGGCTGTATTTATCTTCAGGAAGTCCTAATAATTTAATAACCTGTCTTGTTGTTTCATAACATTGGTGGCGGTAACAGAATTCATGTGCCGGAGATGGCGTATTGCAGCAGGAACCGTCAATTTTACAATGAGATTTGGTCACATCGGTTTTGCGGATATGACGCTCCGGGATTCCGTGGTATGAAAACAATAAATGATCGTATTCAAATCCAGTTAAGTGTTTCTGGATTGAATCTGCTAAGTTTTTGATGTAATCCGGTTTGTTGTAAAATGCCGGAACATCAGTAAATTTCATGTGAGGGAATTTTTTCTTTCGGATTTCTTCTGCTTTAACCAAAATAGTCAAAGTTGAAGCCATTGCATATTGCGGATATAGCGGAAAAAGCATTACATCTGTAACCCCTTTATCACTTAATTCCTGAAGCCCTTTTTCGATTGTCATGCTTCCGTAACGCATTGCCAGGGAAACCGGAACATTTACTAAAGGCTGTACTTTTTTTTGCATTCTTTTTGAAAGAACTACTAACGGTGAACCTTCTTCCCACCAGATTTTTGAATAAGCGTGTGCCGATTCTTCGGGTCTTTTTCTTAAAATAATGCCGCGAACCAATAATGCTCTCAATAAATACGGAACATCGATTACGTATTTATCCATTAAAAATTCGTCTAAATACGGTTTTACATCTTTTGGTTGTGGACTGTCCGGAGAACCTAAGTTTACTAATAATACGCCTTTCATTATTGTTTTTGCTTTAAGCTTTTGTTTGTTTTTAAAATTTTCAGCAAAAGTAAACACTCTACTTTATTAGAAATATGATAATTGTTAGTTTTTAATTATTGTTGGATATTCAAAATTGATTTAAACAATTCGGGAAATTTTTCACGCAGATTGACACAGATTAAAGTAGATTCTAATTTGTGCTAATTCGTGAAATTCGTGTTTAAACATTCGCATTAATTGACATCAAATACTTTTTAGGTGTTGTTCCGAATTTTTTCTTGAATGCGGCTATAAAGTGACTTCCGGTGCTGTAGCCGATTTTCAGTCCAACTTCATTAACATTATATGAACCGCTGTCTAACAATTTTCTGGCGAAATCCATTTTGTAATCGAACAAGAAACCGTAAACCGTATCGCCGTAAATTTGTTTGAAGCCCATTTTCAGCTTTTTCAGGTTCAGGCCAATTTCATCTGCCAGTTCCTGCAGTCCCGGAGGCTCTGCCATATTAGCAATTACGATTTCTTTTGCTTTTCGGATTTTCAGAACATTGTCTTCATCAATCAAAAACGGACATTGTTCTGCGTTTGGATCTTCGGTCCTGTTGAAATAGAGACTTAATAATTCATATCCTTTTCCTTTATAATACAGATTTTTTATGGATGGATGAAGATTATAATGAAACAGCTGACTCAGCACAATCGCCATTGACGGACTGATATTCCCTTCGTTATAATACTTTTTATCCTTATTGTCAGGACTTAAAAAAGTAATATAATTTGCTTCTGCAGAGAATAAAGCGTGAAATTTTTTGATGGACACAATAACTGAAATCACCCAGGAATTTTGAGCCAATTCTAAATTCAGCGGCAATTCTTTCTGTGGGTTGTATAAAAGCAACGATTTTTCTTCTTTAAGTTCTAAAGTATAATTGCCCTGATTGAACAAAAATTTCGCATTCCCTTTTAGTCCGAAATGAAACTGTATCAAACCGCTGCCTACTTCACGTTGTGCAAAAAAAGGTTCTGAACTGTCGTTTTGAAAACGTATAAGTGTAAAATCGTCTTCAATTTTTATTTCCTCCTCCATTTTTTGATTTGCTTTTACAAGTTATTATTCTCGTTTATCAAACGAATAATTGCCTTTCAAAATTAAATCTTTTTAGCGGTTTTTTGTTTACTTCCTTCTAAATTTATAAAATCTTTATTGTTTTAATGATTATTTCAAAATAGTTTCGATCTGAATATTGATTTTATTAGAAACCTTACTTTTTACAACACTCGGAATCATAATATTAAAATCGCTGGCATTTACACTAAAATTTGACAAAATACTAATTCCAGATGCCGGTCTGCTTATTCTAGCACGTATGGATATCTCCTTAGACTTTCCATGTAGTTCCAATTTTCCGTTAATAATAAATTCTTTAGGGCTTTCCGTCAGGCTCTTGGCATCGAAATTTTCTATTTTTCCTTTAAACGCTGCTTTAGGATACTGATCGCTTTCAATGTAATTTTCATTAAAATGTTCTTCCATTAAAGCCACCTTAAATCGAAATCCTTTCATGATCGCCAAGCTTGCTATTTCGCCTGTAACAGGATTGAGTACAAATGTAACATTGCTGTTAACAGCCTTTACCTCTTCAAAAGAAGGCACTGATGCTTCAAAAGTAATTTTACCTGATTTGCTGATTTTTTTTTCTTGCGAATTGCCGGTAAATGAAACAATAAGCAATATGAGAATAAATTTTTTCATGATTTTGGTTTGTATTAATTAATCCAATTTTCCTGTTTTACTTCAAAACTGCAATAATTTCAATTGTAACTTTATTATCAAGTTTATACTTTATAAGGGATGGAATCGGAATATCAAAATCACTTGCACTTACTGAAAAACCTGAAAGAATAGTTATTCGGGAACCAGATTTAGTGATTTTTGCATTTGCAGTCACGTCTTTTGATTTACCATGAAGTTCTAATTTTCCGTTGATTACGTAATCCTGATAATCTGCAGTTAACTTATTTGTGTCAAATTTTTCTATTTTCCCTCTAAAGACTGCTTTTGGAAATTTGTCCGTCTCCATATAATTTTCGTTAAAATGCTCTTCCATCAGAGCCATTTCAAACTGAAATCCTTTCATTAATGCCAGACTTGCAATTTCACCTGTTCTTTCATTCAGCACAAAAGTGACGTTACTATTGGTTCCCTTAACCGGTTGAAACGAAGGTACAGAAGCTTCAATAACGATTGTAGATGATTTGGTTATCATTTTCTCCTGTGCAAAAACAATAAATGAAGATAATAGCAGTGGAATGAGTATAGTTTTTTTCATGCTTTATGATGAATTATTTTTCTAATAATCCATCTTCATTCCATTTTTTAACAACGTCAATTGTTGCCTGTGGTAATCGGGGTCCGCCTCTTGGCATTAATGAACTGTCGCCATTTTCTAAAGAGATCCTCGTAAGCAGCCCCCGGTTTAAAACTGCATTTTTTACCTGATCATAGGTTACTAATGACATAGGCGCGCCATTTACCGGAGTGGCAGCATGGCATACCACACAATTGTTATCAATAATAGATTTTACATTCTGATTGTAAGTGGCCAAACCTGTGACCGGCACAACATCAGATAAAGTATCCGGATTATCATCGGTACAGCTTACCAGAACTGAAGCAAATAATAAAACGATGAAAAGATTTTTCAAATTCATAATAATGGTTGGTTTTTAATTTATAAATGAAGAAATGGTTTGTAAAAGCATTTTCAGACATATACGGAAAAATGTGTGGTATAGATTTTTTCAAGCGACATTTTAAAAACCAATCCAATAGTTTGTTTTTAACGTAGATAACTGAAAAGCTAAAAAAATGACAAAAAAAATACTTACCGCAGTATCCATTTGCTTACTAACTGGAATTTCGATTTACTGCTACACTTACAAAGAGCATCGCAACATCGAGACAGAAACTGCAGATTACAAAGTAACCGTTTCCGGGCTTGAAAAAGAATTTAGTTCTAATGATAGTCTGGCTTACATTAAATACCAGGACAAAACAATTGTACTGACAGGCCGGATAACTGCTATAGATTACACAAGTAACGGAATCGTTTTGGGTAAAAAAATATTTGCAACATTCAGCAGTCACCTGCCACAAAACATTAACCCGGGAAAAACACTAACGATCAAAGGCCGGTTTTTAGGATATGATGAATTATTGCAGGAATTCAAAATAGATCAGACCTCAGTAGTACGCTAACCAATAACAATTTAAAACTAACCTTATGAAAAATCTTATCCTCTTATTGTTTTTATTTCCTATAATAACTTATTCACAAGAAGATTTATTAACCGGAATTGATACTCCTGTTCAAAAAGAAAAAGTGACCTCTGCTTTTAAAGCACTGAAAATTGTCAATCTCGAATCGACAAAACTAGCGGCAAAAGGCGACCTGTATTTTGTTGTTGCACACCGTTTTGGTTCTGTACAAGATGGCTTTGAAGGTTTCTACGGACTTGATAATGCCAATACCCAGATTAAATTTATATACGGAATAACAAACACAATTAATATGAGCGCCGCCCGAAGTGAATTTGCTTATGATTTTGCTGCAAAATATACTTTGTTTCCTCAAATAAAAGACGGTTTTCCCGTTACTATTGCGGGTTTCAACAGTTTGTCAATCAACAACAAGTTAAAAGAAAACCTGTACCCAAAGCTTGAATTTAAAAACCGGCTTACTTATGTCGCACAATTACTAATCTCAAGGAAGTTTACTGAAAATCTGTCATTAGAAGTGGTTCCGACGTTCTTTCATGAAAATTTTGTTGAAGACACAGACCAGGATAATTCGCAATACGCTGTGGGTTTTGGCGGAAGATATAAATTTTCTAAACGCTGGTCATTAAATATTGATTATGCAGCACACCTCAACAGATCGGCAAATTCACTTTATAACAATCCATTATCAATAGGTTTTGACTTAGAAACCGGAGGACATGTTTTTCAGATGCATTTTACGAGTTCACAGGGCATTGATGAAGCAAGTTACCTGGGCAGAACAACGGGCGACTGGAAAAATGGTGATGTGTTTTTTGGATTTAATCTCTCAAGGGTATTCTAAAAAGCAAACATTTGTTGTACGGGATTAGTGGGTGACTATAACCCCTTTCTATTCATAACAATTCTAAATTAATCCTTTTCCTATATAAAATAAAACCATCCTGAAAAAACCACCGTATATCATTTTTACAATCTAACCATTTTAAAAGTTATCGATATGAAAATGAATAAAACAATAAAAAAAATTCTCTGGTCAGGATTGATAGTCATCCTGCTATTTACTGGCATTTTGCTTTTTCACATCATTACCGCAAAACCTGCTGTTTATGAAAGTCCGAATTTGCAGGTAAGCCGTATTGATTTTAAAAGAGACATAGATTCTGTTGAGGCTAAACAAATTTGTTCAGATTTACGATCTATCAAAGGACTAACTTCAGATTCTATTATAGTGAAAAAAAATGTGGTAGTGTATTTCCACAACAATAAAATCACTAATTCTGAAAAAGTATATAATGAATTGATGAGCAAAAGACCTTATGATGCCAAACGTTATATTCTGCCGGCACACTTAGCCACCAAAGAAGTCTGCCCTGTAAATCAAAACAGTATGAGCTACAAATTATCTCAAAAAGTAAATCAGTTTTTTAATTAACCCTTTAATATTTTTATTATGAAAAATCTTTCTAAAATTACACTTAGTGTATTGATAATTGCATCGGCAGCCCTAACTTCCTGCAACAATGATGATGACGATCCTAAACCACCAGTAAAAGCATCTATATATGAACGTCTGGGCGGTACAAAAATGGTTGCAGATCCGGATAACTCAGGACAGATGATTGAACAGGGGCGTTTGAGTTTCCGTAAAGTTGTCAACTCAACTATTGGTTTGATTGTAGCCGATATTCAGTCTAATGCATCCGGAAACTTGCAGGCACATTTTGCTCCTGTTTTAGCAGAAACCGGAAATACCCAGGCAACCAGTATTGCAAGATTGTCTGATAACCTGACTGATTTCTTTTCATTCAATACAGGAGGCACAAATGCGGTTAATACCTATTCTGGCTTGAATATGGTTGCAGCACATGATCCGGCAAAAAACCCTCGTATGGGAACAAAATCCAGTAGTGCAGATTATACAAAATTTGTAGGTTATGTTGGTGCTGCGGCAAATTCAAACGGAGTAGCTTCAAATACAGAACTTTATACTGATATTGTAGCTGTATTAGAATCTTTAAGAACACCAATAGTTCAAAAATAATTCATTTCTTATGAGACCCTGCCTTAATTTCATGGCAGGGCTTCATTTAACGAAGCTGTTTTTATATCTCAACTTTCCAGACTCATGTAAGTGAATGGGATATAAACCCAAAAAAGCATTTTATACGAACTCATAGCGATATTTTTTCGTACAATATTTAAAACAAAAGCCAGGCTGTTATTTAGAACAAATATACATAACAGGTTGTTGAATGCTTGATATCATTATAAAAGGCAATAAGTCCTATTTAGAACAGCCAAAATGAATCAATTTATTCCATAGCGATATAAAAAGTACCTCTAGCGTTGTTTTTATAAATTAGATAGTAATAATTTTGTTGCACTTTTTAACGAAAGTATAATATGGAAAATTTTAATATGTCCAGAACTACCACTTTTTACGCTTTAGGTTTAAGTTATAAAAAAGCAGATGCTACAATTAGGGGAAAATTTAGTTTAGATGCTAAAGCACAATCTGATTTACTTGCTCAGGCAAAAACCGAAGGAATAGAATCATTAATTGTCACTTCTACCTGCAACAGAACTGAAATTTATGGTTTTGCGAATCATCCGTACGAATTAATCAAATTACTTTGCGATAACAGTAATGGATCTGTTGAGGAATTTCGCGAAGTTGCCTACATATACAAAAATCAGGAAGCCGTAAACCATATGTTTCGCGTAGGAACAGGTTTAGACAGTCAGATCCTGGGTGATTTTGAAATCATCAGCCAGATTAAAATCGCTTTTAACCTTAGTAAATCTGAGGGTTTAATTAATACTTTTATTGATCGCCTTGTCAATAGCGTTATTCAGGCTAGCAAAAAGGTCAAAACAGATACTGAAATTTCTTCCGGTGCAACATCGGTTTCGTTTGCATCGGTTCAATATATCATTAAAAACGTAGAAGATATTGGAAACAAAAACATTCTGCTATTCGGAACCGGAAAAATAGGGCGCAATACCTGTGAAAATTTAGTAAAACATACTAAAAACGGTCACATCACGCTTATCAACAGAACCAAAAACAAAGCCGAAATCCTGGCCGGAAAACTAAATGTAATCGTAAAAGACTACGCTAACCTCCAGGAAGAAATACAACAAGCCGATGTTTTGGTTGTAGCAACAGGGGCAAAAAACCCAACTATTGACAAAACATTACTGAATTTAAAAAGACCTTTACTGATTCTGGATTTATCTATCCCAAGAAACGTAAATCCTGATGTAGAACAAATTGCGGGTGTTACTTTAATACATTTAGATTATTTGTCACAGATGACAGATGATACACTTGAAAGAAGAAAACAGCATATTCCTGCTGCCGAGGCGATAATCGAGGATATGAAATTAGAATTCAACATCTGGATGAACGGCCGTAAATATGCGCCAACTATTCATGCGTTAAAAGCAAAACTAAACGATATGGTTGCCGGAGAACTGGCCTTTCAAAAAAAGAAGATGCTTAATTTTGATGAAGAACAGGCTGAATTAATCAGTTCCCGAATTATACAAAAAATTACCAGTCAGTTTGCCAGTCACTTAAAAGACGAAAATACTTCTATCGACGAAAGCATTGAGTTTATTGAAAAAGTGTTTCAAATTGGGCAGCTTGCGCCAAAAAATATTCCTTCCCCAGTTGAAGAAAAATACAAAATCAACCTCTCATAATAGTTAAACAGAATGTTCCTTACTTTTAAGGATCCAAAAAAATATGGCTCAAAAAGTTATCAGAATAGGAACCCGCGATAGTGAGCTCGCACTTTGGCAGGCTCATACCGTCGAAAAAAAATTAAATGATTTAGGCTTTAAAACTTCAATTGTTGCCGTAAAATCTCAAGGGGATATTATTCTTGACAAACCACTCTACGAACTCGGAATTACCGGAATCTTTACTAAAACTTTAGACATTGCCATGATCAATGGTGATATTGATATTGCGGTACATTCGATGAAAGATGTTCCTACTGCTTTGCCAAAGGGTATTGTTCAGGCAGCAGTTTTACCAAGAGCCAATGTTTTAGATATTTTAGTCCATAAAGGAAATCCTGATTTTACAAATCCAAGCACCATTGCAACCGGAAGTCTGCGTCGTCAGGCACAATGGTTCAATAAATATCCGAATCATACCGTAGTTGATTTACGCGGAAACGTAAATACACGTATGCAGAAGTTACAGGATAACAACTGGGACGGAGCTGTTTTTGCTGCTGCTGGTTTGGAACGAATCAATTTAAAACCAGAAAATTGCATCAATTTAGACTGGATGATTCCGGCGCCGGCACAAGGAGCAATGCTGGTTGTGGCAATGGAAAATGACAATTATACTCTTGATGCGCTTTCGCAATTAAATGATATCGAAACTGAGATTTGTACATACATCGAACGTCAGTTTTTAAGAACGCTTGAAGGCGGTTGTACTGCACCAATTGGAGCTTTGGTTACCTATAATGAAGACGAAGACACTTTACACTTTCAAGGCGTTTTACTTTCTATTGACGGAAAACAAAAACTGGAAATTAATAAAACGGTTGACATTTCTGAATGGAAAAAACTAGGTTTTAACTCAGCTCAGGAAATTTTGAATAATGGCGGAACCGAATTAATGCAGAAAATCAAAGAATCCCTGAAAAAATAATGGCAAACCAAGTTCAGATATTATCTACTAAAATATTATCTCCGCTTCATAAGCAAGAGTTAATGAAATACGGTATTGAAGTAATCGAAGCCGATTTCATCAAAACCGAAAACAGACCTTTCGAACTAAAAGACCTCAACGAAAATTTGATTTTTACAAGTCAGAATGCCGTTCACAGTGTTTTATCTCATCCAAAATCGGAAGAACTGAAAAAGAAAAACGTGTACTGCGTTGGACTGAAAACAAAAACATTATTGACAGATAACGGATTCAACGTTGTTGCTTATACAGGTTATGCCGCAGATTTAGCCGAAATCATCTCTTTGATTTACGGAAGTGAGAGCTATACTTTTTTTAGCGGAAATCTTAGACGAGATACTTTGCCGGAAGCTTTGAAAGAAAACAGCATTAAATTCAATGAAATTAAGGTTTACGAAACTACGCTGCAGCCTCAAAAAATAAAAGCAAATCCGGAAGCGATTTTGTTTTTTAGTCCGTCAGGAGTTAAGAGTTATCTGAAAGACAATAAAATTCAAAAACAAATCTGTTTCTGCATTGGCGACACCACCGCAGAAGCTTTAGCTAAAATTACCAAAAACATTATCGTAGCAGATCAGCCTACAATTGAAGACGTGATCGAAGATGTAATTCAAGAATATAAATAACAATAACAAACCTAACAGGTTTTTGAAACCTGTTAGGTTTAAACATAGAAACTCATGTTAAAAAACGACCTATTTTTAAAAGCATTAAAAGGAGAAACAGTTCAGCGACCACCGGTATGGATGATGCGTCAGGCGGGAAGATATTTGCCGGAATTCAGAGCACTTCGTGATAAATATGACTTTTTTACGCGTTGCGAAACTCCGGAATTAGCTGCTGAAATCACGGTTCAGCCAATTCGCAGAATTGCTCCTGATGCTGCTATTTTATTCTCAGACATTTTAGTAGTTCCAAGAGCTATGGGAATTCACGTAGAATTGAAAGACAATTTAGGTCCGATTATTCCGGATCCGATTCGTACTATGGAGCAAGTAAACCAGGTTTTTGTTCCGGATGTAAATGAAACATTAGGTTACGTTTTTGACGCTGTGAAATTAACTAAAGAAATGCTGAACGATGAAGTTCCGTTAATTGGTTTTGCAGGTTCGCCCTGGACCATTTTCTGCTATGCTGTTGAAGGAAAAGGTTCTAAAAGTTTTGATACAGCAAAAGGATTCTGTTTTTCAAACCCGGTTGCAGCACATACTTTATTGCAAAAAATCACTGATACGACCATTTTATACTTAAAAGAAAAAGTAAAATCAGGAGTGAATGCCGTTCAGATTTTTGATTCCTGGGGAGGAATGCTTTCTCCGGTTGATTATCAGGAATTTTCATGGAAATACATCAATCAGATTGTTGAAGCATTGGCTGAAGTTACACCCGTAATTGTTTTCGGAAAAGGATGCTGGTTTGCTTTGGGTGAAATGGGAAAAAGTAAAGCTTCTGCATTAGGAGTGGACTGGACATGCTCTGCAAGAAATGCTAGATATTTATCTGGTGGAAATGTTACTTTACAGGGAAATTTTGATCCTTCAAGATTGCTTTCCCCAATTCCGACTATCAAGAAAATGGTTCACGAAATGATCGACGAGTTCGGAAAAGATAAATATGTAGTGAATCTGGGTCACGGAATTTTACCAAATATCCCTGTAGATCACGCAAAAGCGTTTATTGATGCGGTGAAGGAATACGGACAGTAAATAATTGAAAATATTCTGCGTGATTTCCTGCAAGGTTTCCAAAACCTTGTAGGTTTAAAAGTTGTTTTTATATTTACAGTAAAAACTTACATTAAAATGAAAACAACTTGAGAATGAAACTCGAAGTATTGCAAAAAGACTGTTATTATCATATTTATAATCGAGGCATTAATGGAACAACTGTTTTTGAAAATGAAGCTAATAAACTTTATTTCTTAAAACAATTAGCTAAATATTCAACAGATAAAATTTCAATTTTTGCTTATTGCCTGATGACTAATCATTTTCATTTGATTATTCGCCTTAATTCAGAAGAAAAAGAAGTTACTCAGGCATTTTCAAATTTGTTTAATTCTTATGCAAAAGCATTCAATAAGCAAGTTAACAGAACTGGAAGTTTATTTGAAAAACATTTCAAAAGAATAAAATTAAAAGACGAAACTTATTTAAAACAATTGATTGTTTATATCCATTTGAATCCCAAACATCATTTTGATTTAGATTTCAAAAGTTTCAAATTTTCATCATATCAGACCTATTTATCTGATAAAGAGACAAAAATAGAGAGGAATGAGATTATAAATTTATTTGGAGATTTAGAAAATTTTATTTTTTGTCACAATCAAAAGAATGACTTTTTAAATGAGACGTATACTTTTGAGTAATCACGGCTTTTCTTCTAAGGTCTTCGAAACCTTGAAGAGCTAATTGGAAATGAATTTAGATAAAAACACATAAAAATACCTACAAGGTTTGAAAACCTTGCAGGATAAAGAAATAAGAGAAAATCATGCTCAACAAAGGCTTAAGAGACGAAGAAAAAATTAGAATTGATAACGTCCTCAAAACGTTACGATCTCTTGTTTATGTTCCTTACCCTTTGAATAATATTGAAAAAGAAAACATCGAAAATCAGCTGAAAGAAATTGGCTTGAATCTCGAAACTTTATCCAGTTATACAAATGAGGATTTGATTTCATTATTAATGCGACTTCATTTTGATTTTGAACATTTAGAACAATTCGGAGATATTTTGATCGAATTCTCTAAAGACGAAAATTATAATTTTACTGATAAAGCGCTTGCCGTTTATCAATATATTCAACAGCAAAGTAAAGTTTTTTCTTTTGGGATTAATGCTAAAATTATTTCATTAAAAAACTAAATGAATTCTTTCGAAAAAATTTTAACCGATATCTTAGATTTTGACTTCAAAAACTTGAATCCAATATATCAAGGTTTTTTTGTTATGTGCTTTTTGGCAATATTTGTTAGTACGTGCTCTTATTTTTCAAACGATGCTAAAATTAGTAAAGATGGATATAAAGAAATGTCTAGTAAAAGTTTTTCTGGATTAATAATAAAGAAATATAAAGATGAACATAATCATATGACTCCCACTTTTAAACTAAAGGATTCTAGTGAAATATATGTTTATTCTTTTTTTTGGGAAAAAGCCGAAATAGGAGATTCATTATCAAAAAAAGCAAATTCAAGATTTATAAAAATTTTTAAAAAAGATACTACAATAGTAATTGATATGAATGTTGCATTCAAATATCATGATACTTTTCCAGAAAAATAAAATTATGAAAGATAAATTTTACACCTACATACAACAATTACAAGACCAAATCTGCACAGGATTAGAAGCCGTTGACGGAACTGCAAAATTCCGTGAAGACCTATGGAAACGTCCTGAAGGCGGTGGCGGAAGAACACGCGTTATTGAAAACGGAGCTGTTTTCGAAAAAGGTGGCGTGAATATTTCAGCCGTTCACGGAAAACTTCCGGAAACCATGCAAAAGATGTTCAATGTTGGTGAAGCTGATTTTTTTGCCTGTGGATTAAGTTTGGTATTACATCCGAAAAACCCAATGACTCCAACAGTTCACGCAAACTGGCGCTATTTTGAAATGTACGATACTTCGACTCCGCTCAGTACAGGTTCGCCTAAAATAATTCAGCAATGGTTTGGCGGCGGACAGGATTTAACGCCTTATTATTTGTTTGAAGAAGATGCAAAACACTTTCATCAAACCTGCAAAACTGCCTGTGACAAACACAATCCGGAGTTTTATCCGAAATATAAAAAACAATGCGATTCGTATTTTTGGAATGCACATCGAAACGAAGCACGCGGACTTGGCGGTTTATTCTTTGATTATTGCAAAGCAAATGACCAAATGTCAATGGAAAACTGGTATGATTTCGTTACCGAAGTTGGAAATAGTTTCCTCGAAGCGTATGTGCCAATTGTAGAAAGAAGAAAAAACCTTTCATACACTCCTGAAAACAGAAACTGGCAGGAAATTCGTCGTGGCCGTTATGTGGAGTTTAATCTGGTTCACGACAAGGGCACATTATTTGGTTTAAAAACCAACGGAAGAATCGAAAGTATTTTGATGAGTTTGCCTCCCCACGTACAATGGGTTTATGACCATCATCCTGAAGCAGGAAGCGAGGAAGAAAAACTGATAAAAGTTTTGGAAAATCCCGTAGACTGGATTTAACTACAAAGCATAAAAAAGCCCTAAATTGATATTTTTAGGGCTTTGTCTTTTTAAATTATTTCGTACTTAGTTCGTCAACTAAATCTAAAGTCTGCAGAATGATATTTTTATCTGCTTTAGAGGAGTTTAGCTTTAACTCGAATTTGAGTTTGTTATCAACCAGTTTTTTTGCCGAATATAAAGTCACATCTGTAAACTGCTGCGTTAGTCTGTTCAGGCTTTTTATATCAGATGGTTTAGCTTCTCCTGAATTAGAATAAGCTGTAACCAATTTATCCATGCTCACCCGGGCTGCAAAATAATTTTGTTTCAGTTCCTTTTTAACTTCTTTTGAAAATGAATTCTCTTTTGGAAAAATATGATCAATACTGTTTCCAATAATCACCACATCTTTGTCCTTAAAAATAAACAAATTACCAAATTCCTGGGTTCCTTTTATTTCGTAATAATTTCCTTTTTGAGTCAGTCCTTTTTTACGAACGCCTAATTGAATCAGTTTTTCACCAAAAGTCGGGTGTGTTGAAGTAAAAATCACTGAAAATAACGGCACCTGTTTTTTTATGGTTTTCACTACCTCTTTGGACTCAAAATTCTCATCGTACTCATACGTTTTTGTGGTTACTTTCTTTTCGGAAACATCATAAAGAAACATACTTAAATCCCCATCGAAAAGAGTAGCTGTAGCTTCTTCATCAATAATGGTCGAAATAATGTCAGTTGCAACACCAATATCCTCTTTCAGGATATATGGATTATTGAAAATTTCAGCGCTTAGTGTCGGAAAACTATTGAGCATTTCCTTTGTATTAAAATGATAGGTCATGTAACCGAGCGGTTTTTGAGCTGGAAAATAATTAAAGATGTTTTTATTCGCTTTCCTGTTACTGATTTTCCCCACCAAATCTGCAATTGGTTTGGAATATTCTACAATTTCCTCAATCCGTGCATTATCATTATCAAAATAAAAATCGACATTTATCCCTTTTACAAAATTCCCCCAGTTTTTCTGGCTTGGAAAAAACTTATTATAAGTTGTAAATTGTGCCAAAGCCATATAAGCCGAATTGAAACCGCTCAATGCCGCTCCATAATCAACCCAGCAGGAAATATCAGCGTTTTCATGTACTTTATCTGAAGCCGGAACCGTAAATCCGTTTTCAAAAAGCAATTTTATAAACCTGTTTTGACTGATGGCCTGAATGCTGTCAAAAGCTGTCTGCTCTTTTTGGTAATTAGCATAATAATTATCTGAATAATCTGCGTAAGTTGTATCTACTGAAGATTCAGCCGGTACATCAATAACAACATCTGTAGCTTCCACTGCTACTGAATCCATAATGGGTGGAGCAGTAGTATAATCATTATAAGAATATCTTTTGGTTAATCCGAAAATGACCAAATGGCTGTCATTCCACGCCAAAGTTGTTTTTTTATCGCCGGAATTATATACAGAATACTGTCCAAAATCTTCGATTAGAGGTTTTGCAAGCGAATCATTTCCTTTGTCCTGCTGAATTAAAAAGGCTTTAATATCACTTCTGCTTTTAATTGGAATTGTAATCTGATAATAGGGAATACTATCTGAATAATTCCCGTGGACCGTTATTTTCTGGTCTAATTTTATAAGATTTGCATATTCATTCACGTCCAGTTTCATTTTATCTTTCGCATTTTTTAAAAGAGAATGATTTAAAACCTCAGCAACGTTAACTTTTTTAGAAAGCTGACTTCCATTAAACTGAACAAAATAATCCTGTTTTTTTGAAAGTGTCTGACCGTGGATTAAGCTGAATGTGAATAAAATTATTAATGTAAAAAATTGTTTCATGGGGAAGTATAATGATTATTGATTTAATTGAATCTTGTTATTCATCAGCGATGATTTTTTAAGGACACTGTACATGCTTTGTTTTAAGAACACTGTTTTTTTGTTTTTGGAAATTTTGCTGTTAGCATTGGATGTCGATGCAATATCATGATCAAAAGTGTAAATTGATACAATGCTGGCTTTTTCCAGATCTTCCTTTTTCTTTTCGTCCTTAATCAGTTTTTCAGTAATTGGATACGATGCAATTCTCTCAAAACTCTTTGAATCTGCCGCAAAATGAATCTGATTTTTTTGCTTGTTCAAAGTATTTACAACTTCGTTCAACGCTTTCGGATTTTTATAATCTAATTTGATGATAAAAACATATCTGTCAAAATCGGTTTTGGTTGTTACATTTGAAATTCCATCTATTTTTGAAACTTTTGATTTAAATTCCTCCATTTTCTGAGTGATTTCCTGTTCGTTTGGAATTTTCACTCCATCTACTTCTTCCAGCCAGATAGCCGATTTTGTTTTTAACCACGACTGCGAAAAATCAACCATCAGCGTATATTCGCCACTTTGATCATCATGGTGTTTGATTCTTTCTGTTATTTCAAAACAGCCAGTTAAGAGTAAACAGCAGCACAATGCAAATATTTTCTTCATTTGAGAAATTTAAATTTGAAAAATTCATTCCGTAAGAAGATTCCTGACAGAAGTTAAAAAAAGTGATACGAATTTAGATAATATTAACGAATTCTAACTCATTACAGGTTTATTATTTAGCCGATATTTCTGTAACTTTGCGCCACTTATTTTAATTTCAGTTCTGGAAGGAATATAAGCTCTTAATATTTCCTTTAGAACCTATAAAAAACAACTATGTTCCCACTACAAAGAAACCGCCGTTTAAGAACTAATGAGTCGATTCGTTCTTTAGTTCGTGAAACTACTTTAAGTCCAAATGATTTTATGCTTCCGATGTTTGTTGCCGAAGGAAAAGATGTAAAAGTCGCCATTCCGTCGATGCCCGGAATTTACCGCCATTCATTGGACAATACCATAAAAGAAGTAAAGGAAGCGTGGGATCTGGGAATCAAAGCGGTGAATATTTATGTAAAAGTAAGCGACCATCTTAAGGACAATAAAGGCGTTGAGGCCTGGAACAAAGACGGTTTGATGCAACAGACTATCCGTGCTATTAAAGATGCTGTTCCGGAAATGATTGTAATGCCGGATGTCGCTTTAGATCCTTATTCCATTTACGGTCATGACGGAATTATAGAAAACGGCCAGTTAATTAATGATGCGACAGTTGATGCTTTGACCCGAATGAGCCTAAGCCACGCTGAAGCCGGAGCCGATTTTGTAGCGCCAAGCGACATGATGGACGGAAGGGTTTTGGCTATCAGAAAAGCTTTGGAAGAAAACGGTCACCATAACGTGGGGATAATGAGTTATAGTGCCAAATATGCTTCAGCTTTTTACGGACCATTTCGTGATGCTTTAGATTCTGCTCCTGTAGATTCACAAAATATTCCAAAAGACAAGAAAACTTATCAGATGGATTATGCTAATCGAATTGAAGGAATCCGCGAAGCATTATTAGACGTTGAAGAAGGTGCTGACATCGTAATGGTAAAACCGGGAATGGCATATCTGGACATTGTTCGTGAAGTAAAAAATGCCGTTCATGTACCTGTTGCGGTTTATCAGGTATCTGGTGAGTACGCAATGGTAAAGGCCGCAGCTGAAAAAGGTTGGCTGGATCACGACAAAATTATGATAGAGCAACTTTATTGCATTAAGCGTGCAGGAGCTAATATTATCTCTACTTATTTCGCCAAAGAAGCTGCTGCAATTTTAAATAAATTATCATGAAAAAGATTCTGCTTTTGATTGTACTTCTTTATGGAAATTTAATTACGGCACAGGATTTAGTAAATGAAGCTTTTGTGGAAAAATGGGATAATTCTAAAACGTATCTTTTAGATATTGTAAAAATGATGCCAGAAGAAAAGCTTGATTATAAGCCTACCCAAAGAGAAATGAGTTTTAAAGATCAAATATTTCATATACTGGATAATATGTCTTGGTTGAGTAAGGCTTATTTTACCAATGAAAAACACATTAAAATAGACCATTCTTCGATTGTTCTAAAAGAAGATATCCTGAAAGAAATTGAAATTTCATTTGATAAAGCAAAAAAGATAATTGAAGCTAATAAGGGAATTGATTTAAGTCAAAAAGTAGAATTTTTTGCCGGACCGAAAACAAAACTTCAAATTCTGAATTTAATGCAAGATCATGTCACACATCATCGTGGACAATTAATAGTTTATTTAAATTTAAATCAAATTCAGCCTCCTAAATATATTGGCTGGTAAAATTAATTATGAAAAAAATAGTATTCTTATTTGCCATTTTAACTTTATCATCCTGTAAAAAAGAAAGTCAGGAACCTTTTGGTAAAACAACAGAAAGCACGGAAGCTTATTCTGAAGGAGAATCGGCAGAAGTCAAAACACCGGAAGAATTAGGAAAATCAATTTTTGAAGGAAAAGGAAATTGTACTTCCTGCCATCAGGTGGATCAAAAAGTAATTGGACCAAGTATTCAGGAAATTGCTAAAATCTACAAAGACAAAAAAGGAGACATCGTTACTTTCCTAAAAGGAAATGGTGAACCGATTGTTGATCCAGGTCAGTTTGCTGTTATGAAAACTAATTTTCCTGTAACCCAGGCAATGTCTGATCAAGAACTAAAAGCAATTGAAACCTATATTTATAGTCATCTGAAATAATACAAAACAAAAACGGCGCTCAGATTCAGCGCCGTTTTTCATATTCTTTATTCTTTTAGACACTATCCCAAAAAGTGTGTAAGTTGAAAAGTTTAGGCTCCTGTTTTTATAATCGGAGCCTTTTTTCAAATATA
>NZ_JAADZW010000017.1 GCF_010645065.1 Flavobacterium fluviatile
TTATATTTGAAAAAAGGCTCCGATTATAAAAACCGAAGCCTAAACTTTTCAACTTACACACTTTTTGGGATAGTGTCTTTTTTTTTAAAGTAATAATTTATTTCAATATTCTAAAGTGCTTTACAAAGTCTTTGTATTTATCACTTAAGGTAACTTTGTGCTTTCCTTTTAAGACAATCAAATTATCGTTTACAATTATTTCTTCTATTTTACTTGCGTTTACAATATAATTCCGATGCGTCTGAAAAAATTTTGCAGGATCCAGCAGCTGAATAATTTTAGTAAGAGAAATTAAAATGACAAATTTTTCCGTTTCGGTTATGATGTTGCAATAGCGGTCTTCAACTTCTATATACACAATGTCCTTTATTTGTACTTTTTTAAGGGATTTGTTTTTTTTGATAAACAGCGAGTCGTTACTGACTACTGCATTTTGGTCTTCGCTGTGAAAAGCATTCGTCTGTCCGTAAAATTTTTCGACAGCCATTTCGAGTGCGTACAAAATTTCCAGTTCGTTGAATGGCTTTAATAAAAAACTGAAAGGCTTCGTTAATTTTGCCCTTTCAAAAACCTGGCGGTCTTTTGAACTGGTTAAAAAAACAAATGGCTTTACACTATTAGGAACAATATTTATGGTTTCTGCAAATGTAATTCCGTCCGCTTTTCCGTCTAAAAAAACATCGATAACCACGATGTCAATTTCTTTTTCATAAAACAGCGTTAATGCTTCCTGATAGGTCCGGGCAATTCCGGCAATGTTGTAATTGTTTTCTGAAAGTACTTTTATAAGTGCATCGCTTTCTTCCGGTGTATCTTCGACAATGAGTACATTAATACTATCCATGATTTTTAAACTTTGGTAATGCTATGATAATTCTGGTTCCTACATTCTCTTCACTCTCTATATCGAGTTTTCCTTCGTTTTTCCGAATCAGGCTTTTGCACAGCTGCATTCCTAATCCGGTACCTACAATATCATCGTTTTGCTTTTTAGAAAGCAAAACGGTTTCTTTTAATAATTCTTTTCTTGTTGCTTCGTTCATTCCTAATCCGGTGTCTTCGATGACCAGATAACAAAAATCTTCTGATGCAGGACGACTGTAAATAGAAATCTTTCCGTTTTCTTTAGAGAATTTAATCGCATTGTCTAAAAAATTCCGAATAATGATTTTGAGTGAATCCATATCTGCAAACACATAATCTGAAGCCGAAACACTGCTTTTAAAATCAATATTTTTGTTTAGCATCAAAGGCTTGTAATTGTACTCTACATGCTCTACAATTCTAATCAAATGCAATGATTCCCGATAAAAGTAACCCTGTTGTGTTTGCAGCAAAGCCCAATTAAGCAGATTGTCTAATAAATTGTAAGCCCCGCTGGCAATTGAACTGTTTTTATGCAGCAAAACATCTAATTCTGCATAGTTTTTACTTTCCAGATTCTGGATTAATTTACCATTACTCGTTTTTAATGCGTTTACGGAAGAACGCAAATCATGACTTACAATGGAAAACAACTTGTCTTTTGTAGCATTAAGCTCATCGAGTTCGTTTTTCTGCGCTAAGATGATTTTATTGTTCCTTATTTTCTGCCTGTAAAAATAAACTCCTGTACCTAACAGTACAAACAATAAAACCGAAGAAATGAGAAACCCATTTCTTTCGGCTATTTTTGCTTTATTCTCTGCAGCGAGAACGTTAACTTCTTTTTGCTTTTGCTTGATTGCAAATTTCTTTTCCAGATCTGCAATCGCCCAGACTTTGTTTTGATCGTTTAAGGAATCTTTCCAGGCTTCGTATTCTTTTCTGTAAGTTAAGGCTAAGGGGAAGTTTTTTCTGTTTTCTTCTACTGCTGCCATATTTTTGGCTGCTGCTCTTTTTAAATCAAAGGATTTTACTCTTTTGGATAAATGATAGGCTTTTTCAAAATAAGGAATGGCTTGATTATCTTTGTATTGTATATAATATAAATTAGCTAAGGACAAATAAGATTCAATAAGAGCTAATGTATCTTTCTCAATTTCATTTAATTTAGAATTTTTAAATAAATATTCTTCTGCTTTATGAAATTTTTTAAGATGTAAATAGCATAATCCAATGTCTTGTAAAACAGCATTTCTTTTAAAAAAATACTGTTTTTCATTTGCATCCTTAATAAAATTAAAGTATTTCAAAGCTAACTCAAACTCATTTTTTTGTAAAGCTATTTCTCCAAAATAAAAGATAACATTATAATAAAATGCAAAATTTTTAGAAATAAATCCCAATTCATTTTTTGCCTCTTTAAAAAGCTTTTTTCTTAAAAAACTAACACCCCTAAAATAATGGCAATAATCTTTTAATTCAACAACATTTCTTTTACTAAGCTGCTTCATAGAATAGACTAAAGTTGAGTCCCACTCCATTTCAAAAAAGAAATTCTGAGCCTTATCAAAATAAATTTCTTCTTTAAACTTAATTGTTTTATTTTTAATTTGAGTTTTTAACAGATCCTCTTTAGAACTCTGAGAACAAAGAATAGAAGAAAAACAAATTAAAAATAAAAAAGTCAAAAAATTTACGCCTATTTTTTTTTTAAACATACATTATATTGTAGTAACAACCGTCTCAGTTCCTCTTGAAGTCTCCGGATCAATATCCCAAAGGAAAGTCTGAATTATGTTAACATTTTTAAATGCATCTTCTCCATAAGGATCTTGTTCAGCTTTAAAACTTATTTCATAAACATCAAAGTCTGTACTTATAGTATCCTCAATATCATACGTTATAAAAAATTGCAACTGACGCTTTCCATCGAGATCTACATACCAATTTTGATAAATCATAAAATCTAATTTATCATTATTTAGTTCTGTATTGGTTGACACCAAAAAAACAGCTCTGACCTGAAGTGTTTCAGAATCTGTAAAAGTAGCCTGAACTATAGGTGAAAAAGGAATTTGTGTATTGTTTTCTGGAAAGCTTACAGGTTTCTGCGTTAGTTTATTTTTAGTTGCTTTTTTAATGCATTTGCCTGGTGGGTAAATTTTTGAAGTTGGTGAATAAAGGGTGGTTTTTTCCATGGTATCATTTTTAGGTGTTAGATTAATAATTTACTTCTTTGCAACTATTAAAATTTAATGATGAAAATAATTACAAATTTCAGTTGTCAAATATAACAAAGTATTTCTTAATAAGTTTTGAAAAACGTGTTATTAAACGGTATTATTCGCTCTTTAACGTTAAATAAATCTCACATTATCAACATCTAAGCATAATTCATAAAACAAATCCTACTCTTTAGAAACAGAATTTATTGTTGCTTTATTTATCAATTTTTAAAAACTCATAATACAAAGTTTTCGACAAAAATGATTTTTCCTGATAGCTGCGGATATTGCTTTCTCTGTGTAAATCAATATTTCTATGCTCAATTTTATTTTGCAAAAAATAATCATTACGTGCTTCATCGTTAAAATTCAAATCACTTAAAAAAATAGGTTCAACCCCTTTATTAACAGAAATATTATAAGTAGTAATCAGGTTGCCCCAATTAAAATAACTGGAAATCAAGATCGTTCCGTACAAGTACCAAATCATGTGGTTAAAAAGATAAGCGTTTGTTTTTTGCCTGATAATTTTTTGAAAAGAAAGGATTAATCCAATAATCGCTAAAGCTAAAAACAAATACACTCCCAGTCTTTTGTAGGTTAAGCCAAAAAAAGCAATGTATTCTGTATTTTTAGTAAAAGCACTTATAATCAAAGCACAGTTTAATGCAATCCAGATTTTGGCAAGTCTTTTTAGGCGGTTTGCTTTTTCATCAAAATTGAATCTTCCTTTGAAGTAAAACAGAATTACTCCCACAGCCATAATGATGGAGAAGATTACAGCATTTACGCGTTCGTGTGTATCAGAACTTAAATTTGTTTTTTCGACCACCTCAAAAAACTGTTCGTAATTATAGGTTCCAATGAACACCAATAGCATCAGGTTTAAAAGTACCAGTGTAATTTCACCGCTCTTTCTTTCAAAATCTACATCAAGGAAAGAAAATGTGTTTTGGTTTTCCATTTTAGCTGTATTACTAAAATCATTATCCAATAGGTGCTTTTTTTCATAACACACTTCAGGAACCCAGTAATTCCAAAAGCTAAAACAAATATAAAATCCTAAAACAGAAATGACGATTAACTGCCAAAGATCAATATCTAAAGTATAATCTGTAAAGAAAGAAGAAAAATGATCGCTCCCAAAAGAATAGACAATAAAAAACAATCCCAGAAAAACAGCTGGAATAACAACAAAAGCTATCAGCTTTTTTGCAAAATTGTTATGAATTTTCTTTTCGGGAAGCCATTGATTAAACATAAAAATACGGCCTATAGATGCAAATCCGTTTATGAAGATCAACGGTATCACCTGAATTACTTTGAGTTCTCTTTCATGGGTTTTAAATTGTAAAAAGGTAATCGACAATGCCAAGGCCAAAAAAGAAGCAAAATCTCCGTACCAGGCAAATGCCAGACAAGACAATATAGAAGTAACTACTAATATTAAATGGGTTCTGTCTGTAAATTTGTCCTGAAAAAAATAACAGATTGCAGTAGTTAATAGTAACCCAAACAGAGCCAGATTAATACCCACTGTCTCATTGTAAAAAAGCAATGTAAAAATCAAACTGCTGGCCAGAATAAATTGGTGTGTTTTCATGATTTTAAAATTATTATTTACTGTTTTTAAAATTAAAAGTACTTTGTATTTCAAAGTTTTTGAATAAAAAATTTTAGTTATTAGAATTTCATTAATTTTTCGAGATAATTAAGGTGCTCCTTAAAAGCAGCACGCCCAA
Organism: Flavobacterium fluviatile; assembly: GCF_010645065.1. Lineage (GTDB taxonomy): Bacteria > Bacteroidota > Bacteroidia > Flavobacteriales > Flavobacteriaceae > Flavobacterium > Flavobacterium fluviatile. The sequence goes on from NZ_JAADZW010000017.1 coordinate 4,832, forward strand.
GATCGGTAACTTTATAAGATGTTCTGGGTTTTTTACCTACGAATTCTTTTTTCACTTCAATATACTGTGCTTTTTCAAGAGCAGAGGAATGACTTGCTAAATTACCATCTGTGATATTCAAAAGTGTTTTCATTTCGGTGAAATCAATCCACTCGTTTACGATCAGAATAGACATTATACCTAATCTGACACGGCTTTCGAAATCCTTATTTAATTTATCAATAATTCCCATCGGGTTATTTGTATTTTCTGAACATTATTAATCCGTACAAGATATGTAAAATACCAAATCCAATTATCCAAAAAATCAAACCATATCCTAAATAAAACATAGAAATAAATCCTAAAACCAATTCACAGTATCCCAAATACTTCACATCAGAAAATGTATATTTTTCAGCATTGACAAGTGCTAAACCGTAAAAAATTAGAGTTGCCGGGGCAATTAAAACATATATTTCATGGTATAAAAGCGCCAGACAAAATATACCGCCAGCCACAAGAGGAATTGCCAAATTTAACAGCATCTTTTTTGTGGCAGATGTCCAGATTGGCAAATGATATTTTCTACTTTTTCTGATGGTGAAAAAAATTCCAAACGTAAGTGCAGCCACCAAAATAATAAGCGCAATCCAAATTAACTCAGATACCAAATTAACTGAATACAATTTATGATACCCATCAAAATAGTCAAGACCATTGGCCTTAAATAACTGATAAACGTACAATCCGCCGATAAGGGCAGACAATCCCGCAAAAACTCCAGAGAGTCCGCTTAAGGATATAAATCTTGAAGAGCGTTCCATCATAGAACGAATATGTGCTAAATCTTCCTGGTGCTTCTGATTCATAATTAAAGTACTTTGCATTACAAAGTTATTATTTATTTTGAATTGGCAAATAAAAATTGAGTTTTATTTTACTGATGTGAAAATTTATTCTACGGGGCTTTGAAAACCTCGTAGAAAGTGTATTCTTAATAAACACGAGTTGCGTGAGGGATAGGAGCTGGCTACCGAAGTAGCGCGGATAGCCCGACCTTATTTAAAGAAAGGCGCTTATAAGTGTAAAGATTGGAGCGCCTTTTTGTAAATAAGGTCACGCCCAAATTATATAAAACGAAAAAAGCCTCTTCTTACGAACAGGCTTTGATCTATATTTAAAATAAAATTATTTGTTTTTTGCGCTTCTCATTTTGCGTGCTAAAAGCGTATTTTTTAATAACATTGCAATGGTCATTGGTCCTACTCCTCCGGGAACAGGAGTTATGAATGATGCTTTTTTGCTAACTCCGTCAAAATCAACATCACCTTTGATAATATATCCTTTTGCGTTTGAAGTATCATCCACACGGGTAATTCCAACGTCGATAACGGTTACTCCTTCTTTTACCATATCTGCTTTTAAGAATTCCGGAACCCCTAAAGCTGTAATAATGATATCAGCATTTTTAGTAAACTCTGCTAAGTCTTTAGTGCGGCTATGTGTTAAGGTAACTGTCGAATCTCCAGGATTTCCTTTACGGCTCATTAATATACTCATTGGGCGACCAACGATGTGGCTTCTTCCAATAACAACTGTATGTTTTCCTGAAGTTTCCACTTTGTAACGCTCTAACAATTCCATAATTCCGAATGGTGTTGCAGGAATAAAACTTTCCATTTCAAGCGCCATTCTTCCGAAGTTTGTTGGATGGAATCCATCTACATCTTTATCCGGATCGATTGCCAAAAGAATTTTTTGCTCATCAATATGTTTTGGTAATGGCAACTGAACAATATAGCCGTCCAGATTGTCATCTTCATTTAGTTCTTTAATTTTTGCTAATAAATCTGCTTCGGTAATATCTTCAGGCAAAGCAACTAAAGTGGAATCAAAACCAATTTGCTCACAGGATTTTACTTTACTTCCCACGTAAGTTAAACTTGCTCCGTTATTTCCAACTAATACTGCTGCTAAATGAGGTACTTTTCCTCCTGCTGCTTTTATGGATTGAACTTCGGCTGCGATTTCGTTTTTAATGTCTTCAGATGTTTTTTTACCGTCTAGTATTTGCATTTTCTTAAAAGGTTTTAAGTTTAAAGTTTCAAGTTTCTAAATGCAGAAACTCTTTTTTATTAATCAATCTTATTATAAAATTTAAGGTCTAAAACTTCAAATAACCTGAAACTTTAAACCTTAAACAAATTTTATTTTATCTTGGCATTCCGCCCGGCATACCTTTCATACCTCCCATCATTTTCATTAGGTTTTTTCCGCCTGGCCCCTGCATCATTTTCATCATTTTGCTCATTTGGTCAAACTGCTTCATCAGCTGATTTACCTGCTCAACTTTAGTTCCCGAACCTTTTGCAATTCTGGCTTTTCTTTTTACATCGATGATAGCCGGCTTGCTTCTTTCTCCAGGTGTCATTGAATAAATGATTGCCTCAATATGTTTGAAAGCATCATCTTCGATCTCAACATCTTTCATGGCTTTTGAAGCACCTGGTATCATTCCGACCAGGTCTTTCATGTTACCCATTTTTTTCACCTGCTGAATCTGCGTTAAGAAATCATCAAAACCGAATTCATTTTTAGCGATTTTCTTTTGAAGTTTTCTGGCTTCTTCTTCGTCAAATTGCTCCTGAGCTCTTTCAACAAGAGACACAACGTCTCCCATCCCTAAGATACGCTCAGCCATACGATCCGGGTAGAAAATGTCGATTGCTTCCATTTTCTCTCCTGTACCCACAAATTTGATTGGTTTGTTTACAACAGATTTAATCGAAAGGGCTGCTCCACCACGTGTATCACCATCTAATTTCGTTAAGATAACCCCATCAAAGTTTAAGATATCGTTGAAAGCTTTTGCGGTGTTTACAGCATCCTGTCCTGTCATAGAATCGACAACAAACAAGGTTTCCTGAGGCTGTATTGCTTTGTGTACACGTGCAATTTCATCCATCATTTCCTGATCTACTGCCAAACGACCAGCTGTATCGACGATAACAACGTTTAAACCGTTTGCTTTGGCATGTTTGATTGCGTTTTGAGCAATTTCTACAGGATTTTTATTTTCCGGCTCTGAGTACACCTCAACACCTATCTGATCTCCCACAACATGAAGCTGGTTAATCGCCGCAGGACGGTAGATATCACACGCTACAAGAAGAGGTTTTTTATTTTTCTTAGTTTTTAAGAAATTAGCTAATTTTCCGGAGAAAGTTGTTTTACCGGAACCCTGCAATCCTGACATCAAAATCACTGTCGGATTTCCTGAAAGATTTACGCCGGCAACATCGCCTCCCATTAATTCAGTCAACTCATCTTTAACAAGTTTAACTAATAACTGACCTGGCTGAAGTGTAGTCAATACATCCTGACCGATTGCTTTTTCTTTTACCCTTGCAGTAAAATCTTTAGCAATTTTAAAGTTAACATCGGCGTCAAGTAATGCACGACGAACTTCTTTTAAGGTATCGGCAACGTTTACTTCTGTAATTTTACCGTGTCCTTTTAATATATGGAACGCTTTATCTAACTTATCACTTAAATTATCAAACATAATTTTGTTTTTTTTGAAGTTGCAAATATAGAACAAAGTTAGAAAGTTTCAAAGATTCAGAGGCGCAAAGGTTTAAAGTTTTAATCTGTAATTTCTGCTTATCGTATTTCTGAAAATCAATTAATACTTCATAAAAAAGAGGTTAGAAAAAACTCTAACCTCTATCAAAAAAAAAATAAAAAAAACTAAGTTATTAACTAATTGAAAAGTTAAATATTGTAATCTCTTAGAATGTTGTTGTACTATTTGCCTGATAAGCAAAATTGAAAGTATAAAAACCAGTATCTTCCGCCTTTAATGGATCTGGAGTTGCAGGAGCTCCTTTATAGTAGCTCAAAATTTCTAATTTTGCATATTTACCATCGTGAGTTTTTATAACAAAAACTTTTCCTGCAATAGGAGAAACAATATGTGAGTTCATATCATAATTATACCAACCTTTTCCACTCCCTTTAGGAATTGCATAAACGGTAGCCGCATCCTGAGCAAAAGCAGAAGCCGCAGGATATAAAGTTACGCTGGAGAATGTTCCCGAAACAATACTGGCTGCACCAGATCCTGTTCTGTTTGGCTCAGCATCAGTCATTTTAACTCCTCCATTTACGATAATAGTTGTAGTATTGAAAGCTATGTCCCAATTATCATTGGTAACGACTTTATTTTCCGAAAAACTGAATTTCGTATAACCTGCTGACGCATTAAGATCAGAAACTTTTTTAGTTTCAACTGCCGGAACCGTGTTATCGTTATTATCATCACTGCTGCAAGATGCGGTAAAAATAAATAATGCTAAAAGTGAAAGTTTTAAGAATTTTGTTTTCATGGTAAAAAGTGTTTAAATAAATATTGATTAAAAATTATATTGGATTCGTGCAAAAAGCTGTCTTCCGGCGAGATTAGGAATCTGTCCCGGGTCTGTGTAGTCAAATAAATTATTCGCTCCGGCCTGAAGCATTATTTTATCAACTATATATTTTGAAACTGATAAATTTGTTAATGCATAACCCTTTACAAATGTGTCATATTTGTCAAGAATCTGATTTCCGTTGGTATCATAAAGTCCATATTTGCTACGGTAGAAAACACGGAGATTGATATCGGTTTTGATTTTCGGAATAGTGTAAGCAAACTTTATATTCGCTGTATGTTTGGATCTGTTGTATAATCCGAAATAATCTGATTTACTTATCTCAACCGTTTGTAATTCTGAATTGCGGATATATTGATAGTCTTCAAAATTGTCAACAACATCCTTATTTTTAGCAATTAAATATTGGTATCCTAATGATAACGAGAATTCTTTAGTAAAACTATACATCGAATTGTATTCAATACCGTAAGTAAATATTTTATTGAAATTGGAATAACTAAAAATATTCTGGCTGTTCGTTTTTGTGGCTACAATTTGGGTATCAATCAAATTACTAATTGAATTATAGAAGGCATTAATATCCATTCTGAGTTTATTCTTTTTGTAAAAAGTTCCAAAATTGACGTTAATCGAGCTTTCTGCCTCCAGTGGTTTGTCAAAATTAACTCCTGCCACTCTTGATAAAAGCTGACCTTCCTCTTCTAATTGATTCAAACGTGCTTCGGCAACATTATATCCTAAAACCGTATAGCCCACTGACGGATTTGTAAAATCGAAAAACAGCTGACGGAAATCCGGTGCTTTGTAACCATATCCGACAGACGATTTTAAAGAAAAATTATTATTGATTTTATAATTGACAGCCAGTTTAGGACTAAACTGCGAGGCGTATTCGCTATGATTATCATACCTAAATCCGGCAAGAACATTCCATTTTTCTGTTGGATTCCAATCATATTGTAAAAAAACATATTGGGAATTAAACTTTACATTCTTATCAAAATAAGTTCTGTCTAAAGTCTCATAATTCAACCCAATTCCTCCTGTAATTTTATCGTTTTTAAGAGAAAGGGTTGTTCTGATTTCGGGACGAAAAAGCCACTGATTGTAATAGGCATCCTCGTAACGAACATTATTCTGGTCATTCAAAAAGGAATCATTTTTATAATTTGTAGCATATAATTCGTATTCAGAATAGAACTTATCATTCCATTTATGCTCTAATTTAACTTGTGAGTTCCACTCCTTTTCTGTCGCATCACCTTCGTAATTTTCAGACTCTATTACAGCTTTATTATCCATTTTCATATCATAAAAACGGTTGCTCACTATTAATTTCAAATGCTCTGAGAAGTCATAGTATATTTTAGGCTGAAGGGTAAAATTGTAAAATGGTTCTACATTTTTTAGAGGTGTGTTTTTGTCTAAATCGTAACCATCTGTAGCATAAAAATTAGCAAACAGATTAGCAGAGAATTTCTTCTTTTTCCAAAGAAGGTTTGCATTGGCATCATTAGTGTTAAATGTAGCATACCTGTATGAAAGGCTTCCAGAAAACATATCTTTACCAGGTTTTTTTGTAATTACATTGATTACTCCTCCCATCGCTTCAGACCCATATAAGGCAGACGAAGCCCCTTTTACAATTTCGATTCTTTCTATATTTCCAACAGAAACCCGGGACAAATCCAAAACGCCCGAACTTCTTCCCACAAGTGGTACACCATCAATTAAAATCATAGTGTAGGCAGCATCAAGTCCCTGCATTTGAATTCCTTCGAAACCACTTTCGTCAGGAATCAAAATAATTCCTGTTTGTTCACTTAGAATTTCATTTAATCTGGTAACACCTGATTTTATAATTGCTTCGGATGTGATAATTGTCATCGGTAATGGCAATGACGAAAGTACCCTTTCTGTTCGGGTTGCAGTGGTAACCTTAACTTCGGATAATTCATTTGTTTCAACACTATCTTTTTGCACTTTCTGAGCAAACGAAATTTGACAAAAAACAAACAGCACAAAAAGAGTAATTCTAATTTTCATTATTTTTATTCAGTCTTAATAATGCTGCAAATATATAATTATTTTTATTTATTCTAAATAAAGTTTATATATTTGCCAAAAAATTTTAAAACAAATAAATATAAGTTATGATTACAAAAAGCCTCTATTTATCAGCCGTAATGGCTTTAGCCTGCAGTCTTGGTTTTAGCCAGGATAAAAAACAGCAGGATATTAAATCTATTAAATCAATGTGCGGCTGCTATGAAGTGAAATTTAATTTTGCAGAAACTTTTCAGTATGCGAAGGATTCAGCCTCTTACAAACCTTCACAGACAAAACACGAGTCGGCTCTGGAATGGGTAGAATTAATAGAAGACACTCCAAATAAAATCTCAATGCAGCATTTATTGATTGTAAGCGATGATATGATTATTAAACACTGGAGGCAGGACTGGCTCTATGAAAACACCGATTTATATTTGTTTGACAAAAACACGTCATGGAAGTACAAAAAACTCGATAAAAAAGCGGTTAAAGGACAATGGACTCAAAAAGTATATCAGGTAGATGACAGTCCAAGATACGAAGGAACTGCAACATGGGTTCACGTTGATGGTCAGGATTACTGGGCAAACGTAACTGACGCCCCGCTGCCAAGAAGAGAGCAGACAAAGCGTAATGACTATAATGTCTTAAAAAGAAGAAACATTCACGAAATCACTTCAACAGGCTGGAATCACGAACAGGATAACCAAAAACTGATCAGGGATGAAAACGGAAAAGATGTTTTGTTAGCTGAAGAAAAAGGAATGGACGTTTACACTAAAGTTCCGGATAGTAAATGTATTGCCGGTCAAAAATGGTGGAAGGAAAATAATACTCTTTGGAAAAATGTTCGTGACAAATGGCAAACCCTTTTTGAAAGGAACAAAGACTTAAACTTAGAAGCTAAAGTCAATAAAAAAGCATTATACTCACTTTTGTTTGATTTGAAACCAAATGCGACAAAAGCAGAAACTGATGCGATAATCGAAAAGTTTGTAAAATAAATAGTTGTGTTAGTTGTTAAAGAGCCGGTAATTTTTAAAGTTACCGGCTTTTTTCGAATTTATTTATTGTGCACACTCAGAATAAGTAATTGCATGTTTCGTTAAATCTGTCCATTTTGGATCTGCAGAAGACTCTGCAATCAATTTCTCGCAGCTTTTCCACAAAGGCAAAAATTCTTTTTTGTAATCTTTTTTCTTTAGTAAAAATGCAGGCTCATTCTTTTTTGCTACATAAAAAGATTTAATATCACCTCCAACAAGTTTCATACCTCCTACTCCTAATGAAGCTGTTTTTTTGGCGTAAGGATCGCAATAAATTCTAAATTCCTTACTAAACGAAGGATTAAGAAGCTGCATAAGTAATTTAGTGTTTTTCTTTTTAATCTTTACATCTGTAGTTTCAAAATAAGCATAACCGGCATTTAAGTGTGTCTCGTTTAATTTTTCATCATTCCATTTTTTGAAATCAGAAGCAAAATTTAATTTCTTTCCTAAATTGTCAAGACCGCTTGGTGGCAGGTACATGAATTTAATATCTTCAGGTTTTAGTTTATGTTTTTTTCCGGTTCCGTCTTGTAATTTTATAAATTCGATCAATCCCTCATCTCTGTCGATATCTTTAATTGTTCCATTTATTTCAGTACCATCCGCTAAAGTAATATAGGCTGTTTCACTATGTGAAAAACCATAAGAAGGCGCAACTAAGTCTTGCGCTTTAATTGAAATTGTACCAAACACAAATAAAAGTGTAAGCAATTTAAAAGTTTGTTTTTTAATCATTTTTTTGGTTTTAAAATTATTGCTTACTCTTACGATTTTCAGCTTACTCGATATCGTCAATTATTTACTTCAGAACAGTAACACTAAGAAAAATTTAAACCATATTTTCCTACTGTAAACATAAATATAAAAAGCATATATACAAATAAAAAAAAATATTTTTTAGAAGAAATTTCAATCATAAATCATCAAATATTTTTACATTAATTACATCATTTAGTACCTGAAAATTCCAAAAAAAAGAGCCAAATAGCTTTTTACACCTATTTGGCTCTTTGAAATTTAATTTTATAAACTTTACATCCTTTCCGGAACCTCAATTCCTAATAATGAAAATGCTGATTTTATAACCTCAGCGACTTTTTGTGAAAGCTGCACCCTGAAGATTTTTTTAGTCATATCAGCTTCACCCAAAATGTGAACCGATTGGTAGAATGAGTTATATTCTTTTACCAAATCATACGTATAATTGGCAATCAAAGCCGGGCTATGGTTTTGAGCGGCATTTTGAATTATTTCAGGAAAAAGCTGGATTTGTTTTACCAGTTCTTTTTCTTTTTCATGCATTTGTTCAATTGCCGATTTTTCAGAAAAATCAAAGTCAGCTTTACGAATGATAGATTGAATCCTTGCATATGTATATTGAATAAACGGACCTGTATTACCTGCAAAATCAACAGATTCTTCTGGATTGAACAAAATACGTTTTTTTGGATCTACCTTTAGAATGTAATATTTCAAAGCCCCAAGTCCGATTGTCTTGTATAATCTGGCTTTTTCTTCAACTGAATAGCTGTCTAATTTACCTAAATCTTCAGAAATTTGTTTGGCTGTTGCCGTCATATCATACATCAAATCATCAGCATCTACCACTGTTCCTTCACGGCTTTTCATTTTTCCGGAGGGCAAATCAACCATCCCGTATGATAAATGATATAAGTTTGAAGCCCAGTCGAAACCTAACTTTTTCAGAATTAAGAATAATACTTTAAAATGATAATCCTGCTCGTTACCAACAGTGTAAACCATTCCGCCAACATCCGGCATGTCTTTTACACGCTGGATTGCAGTCCCGATATCCTGTGTCATGTAAACTGCAGTTCCGTCAGAACGCAAAACAATTTTACGATCCAGACCTTCATCCGTCAGATCAATCCAGACTGAACCATCAGGATCTTTTTCAAAAACCCCTTTGTCAAGTCCTACCTGAACCACATCTTTTCCTAATAAATAGGTATTGCTTTCGTAGTAATATTTATCAAAATCGACTCCAAGATTGGTGTATGTTGTAGCAAAACCGTCATAAACCCATTGGTTCATTTTTTCCCAGAGTGCAATTACTTTTTCATCTCCTGCTTCCCATTTTTTTAGCATATCCTGCGCTTCAATAATTATTGGCGCTTGCTTTTTTGCCTCTTCTTCTGTCTTACCTGCTTCTATTAGTGTATTAATTTCACCTTTATAAGCTTTATCAAACTCAACATAATATTTACCAACTAATTTGTCTCCTTTTAAACCAGAACTTTCCGGAGTTTCACCATTTCCAAATTTCTCCCAGGCAAGCATCGATTTGCAGATATGGATTCCACGGTCGTTGATGATTTGGGTTTTGTATACTTTTTTACCGGAAGCCTTCAAAATTTCAGCAACAGAATAACCCAATAAGTTATTACGAACATGCCCTAAGTGTAAAGGTTTATTGGTATTTGGGGAGGAATACTCCACCATTACAGCCTTATCTCCCGGATTTGGTTTTACATATCCAAATTTATTATTAGCTCTTATTTCATTAAAGAAATTCAGGTAATAACTATCTGCAATGACGATATTAAGAAAGCCAGAAACAACATTGAATCTTGCGACTTCAGCCACATTTTCAACGAGAAAATCTCCAATTTTATTTCCTAATTCGGCAGGATTGCTTTTAATCACTTTCAATAAAGGAAAAAGTACCATGGTAATATCGCCTTCAAACTCTTTTCGCGTAGCCTGAAATTCGATTTTATCAACAGTAACATCAAATAATGCCTGAATAGCTTTTTGTATAGAAGGTGTAAGAATTTGTGATAATGACATGTAAACTTATTTTAAAGTGAGCAAATATACTGCTTATTCACCAATTAGAGAAAATGAAAAACATATTAAATACCGGAAAACAGTTAGAAATTCTTAAAAACAATCTTGCCTCAATTGTTAAAAATATCAAAAATAAAAAGGCTAATCAATTATAAAACAAGACATCAAAGAGTGTTTTGATTTTTTCTTATAAAATTTCTGTAACAAATCGTTAATATAAAGGTCTTATTATCAAATTTTAATACAAGCATCATCAATCAAATCAAAACAATCAATTAACAAGTTATGAAATTAAAATTCTTTTTGTTCGCATTACTGGGCGTAATTGCAACAACTCAGGCCCAGAACACGGGAACTGTTTCGGGGAAAATTATTGAAAAATCAAATAAGGCTCCCATTTCTTATGCTACAGTTTCTATTAAAGACAACGGAAAAGTCGTTTCCGGAATAAACACAGACGACAACGGAGATTTTACAATTAAAAACCTTGCCCTTAAAAGCTACACAATCGAAATTCAGTATATAGGATTTAGAAAATACATTGGATCTGTACTTTTGAGCGACAATAAAAAATCGGCTACGGTTAATGTATCTCTTGAAGAAGAAGCTACACAGCTAAAAGGAGTAAATATTGTGGCTGAACGTTCTACTATTGAGCAGAAAATTGACCGAAAAGTAATTAACGTTGGAAAAGACCTGACAACCGCCGGAGCATCTGCATCTGATATCATGAATAATATTCCGTCTGTAAATGTAGATCAGGACGGAAAGCTTTCGCTTCGCGGAAACGACAATGTACGCGTGTTAATTGACGGAAGGCCAACAAATCTTGATCCGGCACAATTGCTGAAACAGATTCCGTCAACTTCGATCAAAAAAATTGAACTGATTACCAATCCAAGTGCCAAATACAACCCGGAAGGAATGTCGGGAATCATCAATATTGTGTTGCATAAAAATGCTAATACAGGATTCAACGGAACTTATAGCGGTGGAATTACCTTTGGCGAAACGGCCAAATACAATCAGTCTTTAGACCTGAATTACAAAACCGGCAAAGTGAATTTCTTTGGAAACGGAGGAACTAATTTTGGAACTTATTTTAATGATGGTTATATCACAAAAACGGATAATACTATTGTTCAGGATTTGAAAATTTCTAATGAAAATGATTCGTATCTCTACAAAATCGGAATGGATTATTTGATAGATGACCACAATACTTTGTCTTTTTACACTACTCAAAACAAAGCCACAGGTCTTGGATTGATAGATACTGATATTGATTATATTAATTCAGCAGAAGGAATCGGCAATATCTTTCAGAAAGCAAGATATCAGGGACCAAACGAAACCGGAACCTACAATTTAGCTTACAAACACATCTTTAAAAAAGAAGGTCATACTTTAGATTTTGAAGGAAATTATAGTGACACTGAAGAAACTCAAAATGCCAGTTTTGATACTGAAACTACAAAAACAGATAATACATCCAGCAACATTGTTTATAATGATTTTATAAAAGACGAAAGAAAATTAAGCACTTTGAATGTTGATTATGTAAATCCGTTAAACGAAAAAACCACACTTGAAGCAGGTGCTGAAGCCAGAATCACCAGAACAGAAAACAATTATAACACAAGTAATCCGTTTGCTGAATTACCGGTTTCTAACTATACTTATGATATTGATATCTATTCAGCTTATGTAACTTTTGGACAGAAATTCAATAAATTCAGTTATCAGGCAGGACTTCGTTTCGAGAGTTACAAGGTCGCTGCTAACCTAAATGATGGCTTGGAAAAATTTGACGATGATTATATTACCTTATATCCATCAGCATATCTAACTTATAATTTAAACGAGAAAAACACTTTACAACTAAGCTACAGCCGTCGTGTAGATCGTCCGAGTTTAGAGCAGACAAAACCTATTCGTGAGTTTTCTACTCCATTGGTTACTTCTTTTGGAAATCCTGAATTAAGACCTCAGTTCACCAATTCTGTTGAATTAAATTATACTAAAACATTAGAAAAAGGAAGTTTTACTACAGGAGTATTTTTTAGAAGTATCCATGACCCGATTGGCAGAGTCTTAGAATCAGATGAATCCGATCCGAATAAGCAAATTATGACTTTTACCAACTATGATCACAATACTTCATACGGATTTGAAGTTTCTTTCAATTATAAAATCACAAAATGGTGGGATATTCAGCCTTCTGTTGATTTTTCAAGTATTAACCAAAAAGGAGTTGTATCTAAATATGATCCTGTAGAAAATAGTAGCAAACCAGAAGAGAGAACAGTTACTGTTGCGGCATTTAATGGACGTATGAATTCAAACTTTAAGGCAAACAAACGATTAAGCTTTTTATTGTTCGGTTTTTACAGAGGAGCAGTTGAAGGAATACAAAATGACAGCCATGAAATGTACAAAATAGATATAGGTTCACGCTACACTTTATTAGACAATAAAATGAACCTGAGCTTACGTTTTAATGATGTTTTCAATACTATGAAATATGCTTTTGACACCCAATATCCTTATCCGCAATCAGGACAATTTACGTGGGAAAGTCAAACCGTTTATTTAGGACTAACCTACAATTTTGGAGGTGCAAAAATTAAAAACCTACAGCGTAAACAAAGAGAAGATAACACTAATAAAGGCGGGGGCGGAATGTTTTAGTCCATTTTTAATTTTTGAATATTTTTTAATTAGTACTTGTAGAAAAAAGGACTGAAGTTTGCCAGCTTCAGTCCTTTTTACTTATAACCATTTATAAAAAATTTCGAATTTCTTTTACTTCTTCAGGATTTGCTTTCTCTGTATTATCTGTAATAGCTGACGAATGGTAAAAAGTAGGCTCTAACTTATCCTGCAATAATTTTATATTTGAGGATCGCAATCCGCCGCCAGGCATAATTTCAATTCTGCTGTTTGCTAATTTTTGGATTTTCTCCAGATTGAAAATTCCTTCTTCAACATTTATTTCCTGACCGGAAGTTAAAATCGTTTTGAAACCACAATCTATAACATCTTCTAAAGATTTTTCGACATCTTTTACCACATCAAAAGCCCGGTGAAAAGTACAGGAAAGCGGCTTGGCTAAATTGACTAATTCCTGATTTTTCTTTTATTTACACTGCCATCCTCGTTTAAAACTCCGAAAACAAAACCATCAACTCCTAATTTTTTAAACTGTTTTATATCCTGCTTCATTTCGGCAATTTCTTCATCGTCATAAACGAAATCCCCACCTCTCGGTCTTATCATAACATGCATTTTTATAGTAAGTTTTTCACGAAGTTTAACCGTTAAGACGTAATTTGGGGTTGTGCCGCCCAGCTTCATATTCTCACACAATTCAATTCGGTCAGCACCATGATCCTGTGCAATCAATGCTGATTCGTAATTAAAGCAGGCTATTTCAAGCTGGTTTTTCATTTTATAACAGAAATTAAAACGCTAAAATATAAATTATCATTTTACACACTTTTAAAATCTCATAATAAAATGCTAATAAAAATTTCATTCAGCCTAAAGTTTATATTTTTGCCTGATGCTGAATTCAATTAGACAAAACAAAAAACTTAGTTTCTTTTGGGCTTTTATGGCACTGTATCTTCTTAATTGCAGTGTTGACACCAGTGATTTTAATTCTAGTTTTAATCCGGAAAATTTATCAATTAACGATCAGGAAAGCATTATAGAACTTGTTGTAGAAAAAGTTTTAGGCTATCAAAATGCTATTCCTGAAATAGATGACTGTGATTCTGATGATCATACAATATTAAAGAAAACTGTAGCATTAGACTTTTTTATGCTTCCTTATTTCAATATCAATATTAGTCAGACCTACGGTAATTTGGAAACTAAAAACACTTGTTTTACTAATTCATCTCATTTAAAAACGTATTTAGAAATTCATTCTCCCCCACCCGAAGCATAATTTGTTACTTCTATTTCATTTGATTTTGTTTTCCAGGCAGGAAATCAAAGCGAATTTATGTTTAACAAATTAACTTATTACAATGAAAAATAATTCATTCAATAACGCCATGCTTTTTATCATGGCTATATCTGCATATGCTGCAAATGCTCAAATTAAAAACCAAAATGAAAACATACTTGACAGTCTCTATATTCAGGAAGTAGAATCCACAAAAGAACCTGTAAAAATTTTACATGCTGAACCTTTATACATTGACTTAATACGGGATCTTGGAGCCAGAAAAGGTGAAAAAGAATGGAATGTAGGTTTTGGACTTACTGATAAAAATTATTACGACGAATATCAGACACTCATAGAGTACGAATGGGCGCCAGTAAACCGATTAGGACTTGAAGTAGAATTGCCTTTTACCATTTATCCTTCCAGTAAAAATTCAGATGTCCCGGGGAGCAAACTTAATGGATTGAAACTCGCTGCACAATATTCATTTTTTATATCCGAAAAACTCAAAACATCAATGGCTATCGGATATATTCATGAATTTGAACTGACTGAATTTAACCGATACGGTGAAAGCAAATTATTTACAGGGAACAGCTATAATCCATTTTTTGTGATTGCAAAAAGATGGGGAAGCAATTTTCATACACTTCTTTACACAGGTCCCGTAGTAGAACATCATTTTGAAGATAATGCCATCTCCAACTCCTGGCAGATAAACACTAATTTTCATTACATGATTCCGGGCACCAAAAATTTTATTGGTGTCGAATTAAATAAAGAAGTTCATGAAAAAGATTTTGACATGACCATACGACCACAAATGAGAGTAGGTGTTGCAGAAAATCTGTTAATAGGCATTGTTACAGGAATTCCGATTAGTCGTGAAAACGAAAGATTCAGTACTTTTTTAAGGCTAATCTATGAACCGAAACATTAAAAATAAAAAGCCCCTGAGAAAAAGTATATCTCAGGGGCTTATTTCTAAATATAAGTTCTACCATTTGATAATGGCACTTGCCCAGGTAAATCCACTTCCAAACGCTGCCAGGACAACAGTGTCTCCAGATTTGATTTTCCCCTGCTCCCAGGCTTCTGTCAACGCAATTGGAATTGATGCTGCAGTTGTATTTCCGTACTTCTGGATATTATTATGCACCTGGTCATCTGTCAATTTGAATTTATTCTGAATGAATTGTGAAATCCTTAAATTCGCCTGATGCGGAATCAGCATATCAATATCTGATACATTCAAACCATTTTCTTCCAAACCTTCATTGATCACTTCGGCAAAACGAACAACTGCATTTTTAAACACAAACTGTCCGTTCATATAAGGATAATAACTTTCGTCATCAGGATCATTATCAGCAATAATATCAGTTACCCAGCGAGCGCCCATTCCCGGTGCCTGCAAAGCCAGTTCTTCGGCATGCTGGCCTTCTGAATGCAAATGTGTGGACAAAATTCCTTTTGATAAATCTTCTTCACGGCTTAAAACTGCCGCTCCCGCCCCGTCTCCAAAAATAACTGAAACCCCACGTCCTCGTGTTGTCATGTCTAATCCGGTTGAATGCACTTCGGAACCAATAACCAGAATATTTTTATACATTCCGGTTTTAATGTATTGATCTGCAACAGAAATAGCATAAACAAAACCTGAACATTGATTTCTTATATCTAATGCTCCAACTGTTCGTAATCCCAAATCACGCTGAACCAAGACACCCGGACCAGGAAAATAGTAATCAGGACTCAATGTAGCAAAAACTACAAAATCAATATCTTCTTTGGCAACGCCTGAACGCTCAATTGCTATTTTTGCCGCTTTTACTCCCATTGAAGTTGTGGTATCTTCACCTCGAATAATATGTCTTCTCTCCTGAATTCCGGTCCGTTCCTGAATCCATTCATCATTGGTATCCATAATCTTAGACAAATCCTCATTTGTCACCACATTTGAAGGAACGTAATATCCTAAGCCCGCTATTTTTGAATGATACATACTCACTTTTTTATTTGTTTAAAACTGGATTGCAAATTTAATTATACTTTAAAACATTGGTGGACAAATTACCATTTTTTTCGCGATTGACAATTTTCACTATCTTAAAAAACATTTTATTTTAAATTAACCCATTTTTAGAGACTGCCTCCTCAAAATGAGACAAAACAAAAACCCCTAAATAGTAAACAATTTAGGGGTTTCTCTTATAAATTTATTTTTTTAACCTTTTAGCCAGGCATTTCTAAGTTTTTCTTTTGAAGCATCTGTTGCTTTAAATGTTTCTGCTTCCTCGTAAGGTAATTTTACAGTTCCTTTTATAGTTTGCTCTGCTCCTGCTCTTTTTATCTTAACTGTTACCTGATCATTTTCTTTCCAGATTTCGCTCTCACCTATTAAGTCATAAATATTATCTAATGAATATGGTTTAGCATTTATTGACAAAATAACATCTCCCGGTTTTAAATTCAGATTAGTAAAGAACGGATTTAACTCAACATCAGGACGAACACTTATTTCTTTTGTTTTTGGATCTACTCCTATATACGGAACCTGTCCTTTCAGGAAAACTGAACCGGCTTTTTTCTCAGATGCTTTTGTCACGCCTACCTTAGCTAAATACTCATCATAAGGAATCGGAGTCGTTCCTGCAACATAAGTCTTCAAAAATTCTCCAACTTCAGGATACGTTAGTTTTGTAATTTTATCAAAAAGGTCTTCGTCGTTAAATGGTTTTTCAACACCATATTCTTCAGATAATTTATGCATCAGATCAAGAATTCCTCTCTCTCCGTTGCTTTTTTCCCTGATAATAATATCGATACACATTCCGATTAAAGCTCCTTTTTGATAAACATTCAAATATTGGTCTTTATAAGGCTGTTCCAATACATTTTTACTCATTACTGTAAAAGACATGGTATCGTTTAAAGTTTTTGCCTGTTCAATTTTATCAGCAATACGGGTATAAAATTCAGCTTCATCAATCAAGCCCTGATTAATCTGAAAAAGATTGGCGAAATATTCCGTCACACCTTCATACATCCATAAATGTTCAGACATTTTTGGAGCATTGTAATCAAAGTACTGAATTTCTTTAGAATGAATAGTTAATGGAGTTACAATATGGAAAAATTCGTGAGAGACCACATCTTTCATCGATTCAACCAATTTGTCTTTCGGCATCGATTCAGGTAAAACAACCGTAGTGGCTGTTGGATGCTCTAAAGCTCCGAAACCATGCGCATCATCTTTTGCCATACTTGACAAATACAGTAAGACTGTATATTTTTTAGTAGCGTTTACTTTGCCCAAAAAGTTTTTTTGTGCCGTCATCATTGTTTTCATTTCCGGCGTAATACTCTCGGCAGTAAATTTTCCGGTTGGAGAATAAACAGCAATAAGAATATCCATTCCGTTAACGTTAAAAGTTGTATAATCCGGCTTCGAATACATAATTGGATTCTCAACCAAAACAGCATAGCGAGGTGTTGTAAAAACATCGCTAGTTTTGCTTGCATCTTCATCAGTCATTGAAGTTGCTCCCCAAAGTGTTTCAGGATGTGTTATGGTAACTTTATAAGGAATGTCTAATTTATCCTGAAAATATCCAACAAATCCATGTGTGTTAACCATAAAGTTGACTCCTGCATTTATATTTGTTCCTGCAGGTGAAAACACATCATCATTACCAAAACCGGTTCCTTTTTCATTATCAAAAGTATCACCAACCATATAAGTTATTGTTTTTAACTTTTTTGCATCCGAAACGGACCAGGAATTATCATCGATTCTTTTTACGGTTAATGCATTTCCTTTAACATCAAAAGCTTTGAAACTATCTGAATATTTTCCGTAATTATCCGTAGAATATGTTCCCGGAACTGTTTTAGGAATGCTATAAATGATTTCATCCGTTTTTATCTCAGGTGCAGTAACTGTTACCAAAACTTTGTCATCTTTAACATCTGTAAGATTAATATTGACAGCCACATTGTTTACCCCGGCACCTGAAGTCCCTGTTTTACAGCTCCAAAATGCAACTGCAAGAGCTAATGTGCAAATTATTTTTTTCATTTATTAAAAGTTTAATTTTTATATGAGTCTTACAAATCGCAAAACTGTTACAGTAAAGATATAAATAAAAAAACTCCTGAAATTCAGGAGTTTTCATTTAGTCTAATTTATTTTTTATATAATATTTTCCGTCCAAATCTTCATCAAAATCGTCTATTTTTACTGGTTTTGGCTTTGGTTTATTTGCGATTGCCTTCTTTTTCCACATCTCAAATTTTTCAAGAGGCATTTTCTTTTTCATTATTTCCAGAACTTCTTTTTCTGACAATCCAAATTCTTTCTTTATAATTTCGAATGGATTTCTCTCTTCTAATGCCAACGAAACAAGCTTTTCAGTTTGTTCCCAATTCAACTCTTTGCGGTTACTCTTTTTCATCACGTGAAAATTAATTCAAAATAGAGGTTAATGATTAATAGATTGATTTTCAATTTCAGTATCAATATTAATAAAAAAAATAATTAGTTGATCAGATTGAGTATATTTTTTTTACTCATTTTAATATTTTTTTACAGTATGTGAATTTTAAGAAATATGTTTGTAAATTTTTCAGTTTTACGTTTTTTCTTTTACTGGTATGCAGTTTTAAATACAGGCTTAATGTAATTTTAAACAGATTTGGCAATCTACATTCCAAAAAAAACAGAAAACCCAATTATACGTCTGGATTTTCCTCCTGTTTTTTAAATTATAAAATTATTCATCTGAATTATTTTGCAATAAAGTTTTATAAATAATTCCTGCGATTATTGCTCCCAATATTGGTGCAGCCCAAAACAGCCAAACCTGCGACAAGGGTTCTCCACCAGCAAAAATTGCCTGAGACAACGATCTTGCCGGATTTACTGAAGTATTCGTAATTGGAATACTAATCAAGTGAATCAATGTTAAAGCTAAACCGATGGCAATACCACAAAAATTAGTATTTGCGCATTTATCTGAAGCCCCTAAAATTACCAATAGAAAAAACAAGGTAAGCACAAATTCAGCTATGAAAGCTGATGACATAGAATACCCATCCGGCGAAAATGCCCCAAAACCATTAGAGGCGAAAGCTCCGGCTTTTGTATTATCTATCGCATTACCCGCTTTTCCTGACCAGATTATAAACAATGTTCCTGCAGCAGCAAGAGCACCAATACATTGCGAAATGATATAAGGAATCAAATCTTTTACCGGGAATCTTCCTCCGGCCCACAATCCAATTGAAACAGCCGGATTAAAATGTCCTCCTGAAATATGCCCAACAGCGTAAGCCATTGTTAAAACTGTCAAACCAAATGCTAATGAAACACCTGCAAATCCAATTCCCAACTCAGGAATTCCAGCCGCGAAAAGAGCACTTCCACAACCTCCAAAAACAAGCCAATACGTTCCGAAAAACTCTGCAAATAATTTTTTCATAATAAATAATTTTAATTAATGGTTAATAATTAAAGGGTATATTGGTATGCCCACAAAATCAACAAAAGCTGTAATGGCATACGTAGCAATAAAATCCATTTTGGTAAACCAAAACCTGCCTTTTTGTTTTGGTACATGAAAAGATTTGCCGGAAACACAGCAATCAGCAAAGCTATAATTCCCCATGCTGCAAAATGTCTCAAAGGTGGCAGGATAAGAAGAATGCCCAAAATTACTTCTGCAGCTCCACTTAAAATATTTAATAATTTGGGGTTTGAAAAATAAGGAGGTATGATTTTAAGATACATTCCAGGAGATCTGAAATGATTAATTCCGGCAATAATATAAAGAAAAGCCATCAAACATAAATGCCAGGTTAAATTCATGATAATCAGTTTTTTACACGAATTTAATAATTTTCCAGGACTTTTATTATAAAGTGTGATTTTTTTTACAAATAGCGAAGGTCAATTATTTTTTTTGACATTAATATTCATTATAACAATAGCTAAAATAATCAGCACGATTCCAATCCATTGCAAAAAAACTACTTCCTCGTTTAATAAAACAAAAGCCATCATTACAGAAACAGGCAGTTCAAGTGCCGAAACAATGCTTCCTAATCCAATTCCCGTTAACGGAAAGCCCGCATTCATGAGCATAGGAGGTATTATAGTTCCGAAAAGAGAAAGCACAATGCCCCATTTCAGGAAAATTGAAAAATTAAAAGGCATATTTTGTGTTGCTAATGCAAAAGAAAAAACAATAACCGCGCCTCCTAAAAGCATGTACAAACTTCGTTGCGCAGATGAAATTTCAACAGCAACACGGTTTGCCGTAAACATGGTTGTAGTAAATGATGCAGCAGCCAGAATTCCCCAGCCAATTCCTCTCCAGTCTAATATAATGTCGTTTTTCAGAATATTAGTTGCCAGCACAGTTCCCATAAAAACTATTATAACAGCAATTATTTTTTGACGTGACGGGAGTTTCCTTTCCAATATCATTTCGAGCAAAACCCCCATCCAGACGGTCTGCATCAGCAAAACAATACCAATAGAAACCGGAATATACTTTACAGCCAGATAATAAAACAAACTCGTCATACCAAGTGAAGTTCCGGCCAGCATTAAACTAAATATATTTTTTGTCTTTGCTTTTACTACATTTTCTTTATGTTTTACTTTTTGAAAAGCATTAATTAGCAAAACACCTATAATCCCTAATATGAACTGAGAGGTTGTAACTTCGGCAGTTGTAAAACCTTCATTATAAGCCATTTTTACAAAAGTTGCCAGCATACCATAACTTGTAGCGCCTAAAGCAACCAGAAAAACTCCTCTCAGAACATTTTTTTGTGACATCTTTATTTGATTTTAAAAATTCAGCCAACAAAGATAGTGCATAGTTTTTAGCTCAGTGTTAAAAATTGAGAAAGCAAAAATTTAACTTTAAAGACCAATTGAATTTATTTCTTAAAAATTAAAACCTCCAATCTCCTTCATTTAAAAAATTTCTTTATTTTGCACCCAAATCGAAAAAACAATGAAAAAATCAATTATTGCATTTATTGCAATTGGCTTATTAGCTGTCGGATGTGATAAAAAAGAATCAACTGATGGTCTGCATCTTACAGGAAACATAAAAGGATTAAAAGAGGGAAAATTATACATTCAAAGATATAATGACACAGCTTTGGTAGCTATCGACAGTATTAAAATTGATGGGAATTCAGCTTTTGAAACCAATATAAAATTAGAATCACCAGAAATGCTGTATCTATTTCTGGATCGTGGAGTTACTAATTCATTAGATAATAACATTATGTTTTTTGCCGAACCAGGAAACGTAAACATCGATGCAAATCTTGATAATTTTATAAATGGTGCCAAAATTACGGGTTCAAAAAACCATGAATTATATGAAGAATACCTAAAAGTAGCTTCTCGTTTTAAAGATGAGAACCTTTCCCTGATTGAAGCAAAATTCAAAGCACTGAAAAGACAGGATCAAAAAGCTATTGACAGCATTATGGCAAGAGGTGATTCAAATATCAAACGAAAATATTTGTTTGCTACCAACTTTGCAATCAACAATAAAGATCATGAAATAGCACCCTATATTGCTTTAGCAGAAATTTACGATATCAATATTAAATTCCTGGACACCATTCAAAAATCGATGACACCTAAAGTGGCAAAATCATTCTACGGTAAAAAACTTACTAAGTATGTAAATGAAATTAAAAAAGAAGAAAAGAAATAATGTTTAAAGAATAACGAAAGGCCCGGAAAATATTTTCCGGGCCTTTCGTTATTTCAGCAATCCACTACCAATTGTTCGGAGCATCCTATAAAAAACAAAATCCTGCAAGCATTAAACTTACAGGATTTATTTTTACTTGTTGGTCTACTAGGACTCGAACCTAGAAAGACGGCACCAAAAACCGTAGTGTTACCATTACACCATAGACCAATAAAGTAGTGCGGTTAAGCGAGTGCAAATTTAAAGCTTTTTTTAGTTTGCGCAAACTTTTTGGTAAAAAAAATCAATTTTTTTATCATTTTTTTTCTTTTAAACCCGCCACATCACTGCAAATATTTAAAAAACAACAGGTTACTTCTATCAAATACTTTTGTAGAATTTTTTGTTAATGCTCGTTTCTTTACACAAAAAAACATTTTCTTTGTAAGATAGAAAACATACAAAATTTAACACCTGAATATGGCACAATTCAATTTCAATAAATGGAATACAATTATTGGTTGGTTTGCATTTGCAATCGCTTTAATCACCTATACACTAACTGTTGAACCAACCATGAGCTTCTGGGATTGCGGCGAATATATTGCTACAGCTGCCAAACTTGAAGTTGGCCATCCTCCCGGAGCACCTTTATTTCAAATGATGGGTGCGTTTTTTGCCATGTTTGCGATCGACAATCAGCATATTGCACTAATGGTAAACATGATGTCTGTTTTTTCAAGTGCTTTTACGATTTTATTTATGTTTTGGTCATCGTCAATGATTTTGAAAAAAATTGTAGCCCGTTTTGCTGAAATCGATCAAAATAATTCAATTGTAATCTTAGGAAGCTCTTTTGTTGGAGCTCTTGCCTATACCTTTTCAGACAGCTTTTGGTTTAATGCAGTGGAAGCCGAAGTTTATGCGATGGCATCCTTATTAATAGCATTGCTTTTCTGGCTGGGACTTCGTTGGGAGCAAGATATGGACAAACCAAAAGGAAACAGATGGCTGCTCATTATATCTCTTGTTGTAGGTCTTTCGTTTGGAGTTCATTTTATGGCATTATTAACTATTCCTGCAATTGGATTCCTTTACTTCTTTAAGCATTATGAAAAAGTCACTATAAAAAATTTCATTATTGGCAACATCGTAGTTATTGCAATTTTATTATTCATTTTCAAATTACTTCTTCCATTAACTATGGCATTCTTTGGCAAAACCGAAGTTTTCATGGTAAACAGCATGGGATTACCTTTTAACTCAGGAACCATTTTCGTTGCGTTGCTTTTTATTGCTTTCTTTTATTTTGGATTAAAATACACCAAACAAAAAGGATTTATTTTCTATAACACCATTATTTTATGCATTCTGTTTATCTTAATTGGTTTTTCTACCTGGATGATGCTGCCTGTACGTGCCAACGCCAATACAGTTATCAACGAAAATAAACCATCCGATGCCACAGAAGTTTTGGCTTATTACAATCGCGAGCAATACGGTGTAAATCCATTGTTTTATGGTCCACAATACACTGAAGTTTTTGCCGGACTGGATGAAAAAACGCCTTACCTGGATAAAAAACCAAACTACGAAAGAGATTATAAAACCGGCAAATACATCATTACCAACAATTACAAAAATGCAGAGCAAAATAGCGATGATAATCAAAAAACAATTCTGCCTAGAATGTGGAGTACCGAAAATGGACACATTCAGAATTATATCAATTTCACTAATCCGCCTCAGTTCAGAATAAATCCGAACTACCCTTACGAAGAGGATTTAGGAAAATACGGAATTGATGCCAATCAGTTGAGTGAAGATGAATACAATAAAGCCATTGCTCAATTACGTAACGAAGTTGAAAAAACAGTCCACGAATTCAGACAGGCTTATGCACAAAAACAAATTGACAACGAAGGTTATGTGAAATTCTTAAGAAGCTATAGTGATTATTTAATCATCGAAAAACCTTCAACCGTTGATAATTTCAGTTTTATGTTTGAATATCAGTTTGGATATATGTACTGGAGATATCTGATGTGGAATTTCGTAGGACGTCAAAGTGATGTTCAGGGGAAATATGACAATTTAGACGGTAACTGGATTAGCGGAATTAAACCGTTAGACACCTTGCATTTAGGATCTCAGGATAATCTACCTTCAGACGTTTTAAATAATAAAGGACGTAATGCTTATTATTTCCTTCCTTTCATTTTAGGCTTAATCGGAATAATGTATCATGCTAATAAAGATCTTAAAAGTTTCTATGTTCTTTTAGTATTATTTTTATTTACGGGTATTGCACTTAAAATCTATTTGAACGAAAGACCTTTTGAACCTCGTGAAAGGGATTATGCCCTGGTGGGCTCCTTCTACGTTTTTGCAATCTGGATAGGCTTTGGAGTTTATTCTTTATATGAAACTATTCAAAAATACTTAGCACCAAAAATTGCAGGTCCGGTAATTATTGCCGGAAGTTTATTAGCAGCTCCTGTTTTAATGGCTTCTCAAAACTGGGACGATCATGACAGGTCAGGCAAATATACAGCTGTAGCAATGGCAAAAGCGTATCTGACTTCATGCGATAAAGACGCTATTTTATTTACAATTGGAGACAATGATACATTCCCATTATGGTATGCACAAGAAATCGAAGGTATTCGCACTGATGTAAAAATTGTAAATACAAGTCTTTTCATGACTGATTGGTATATCGATCAGATGAAAGCTAAGGCGTACGAATCCGACCCATTACCAATCTCATTCAAACATGATGAGTATGTTGGTGATAAATTAGATTATGTAGCCCACATTCCAAAAGTAGAAACCCGTTGGGATATTAATGACTTTATTACTTTTATTAAACACCCAAAATCAACTGTTGGGTTACAAAATGGACAAACCATTCACTTTTTTCCAACAAATAAAATCAGAATTTCTGTTGATAAGAATACCATCATCAAAAACAAAGTAGTCAATCCTAAATATAACGACTCTATTGTGCCTTATATGGATATTGACATCAAAGGAAGTGCTATATATAAGAATCGTTTGATGATGCTGGATATTTTAGCAAACAACAACTGGAAAAGACCAATCTATTTTAGCGGTGGTGCTTTTGACGATGAAGATTATTTATGGCTGAAAGATTATCTTCAATTAGACGGAATGGTTTATAAATTGGTCCCAATAAAAAACACTCCTTCAAAAGACGGAGGCCCAATGGACATGGGTCAGATTGACGCTGATAAAATGTACAACATCGTAACAAAATGGGATTGGGGCAACAGTAACGGAAATATTTATCACGATCCTGAAACAAGACGAAACAGTATTACTTATCGAACAAATCTCTCCCGTTTAATGAATCAGCTTATTGCTGAAGGTAAAATTGATAAAGCGAAAAACATCATCAATCTTGCTATGACAAAAATGCCATTGAATCAATATGGATACTATTCTTTAGTAGAACCTTTTACAAGTGGCTATTATAAAGTGGGAGAAAAAGGAAAAGCACAGGATTTGTTAAACAAACTGGTTCAGAAATACAAAGAGAATCTTAATTATTATGCAACTCTAAGCGGAGCTGATCAGTCTGATTTAGCCATTGATATCATAACAGATATTGAACGCTACAGAAGCCTGCTTCAGGTTATGAAAGAAAACAAAGACCTGCTTTTTTACGAGAATCACAAAAAGACTTTCAATACTTATGTAAATGTTTTTGAACGTTTTGGACGTGAAAAAGAATAATAATATACGAAAAATATATTAATTAAAAAAATGCAGCGCTGTTAGTTAAATAGCGCTGCATTTTTTAATTTTACATATCTCTAAAATGTTTCCAAAATGAGTTTTTACTGGGTCAAAACCAATTCATTCATTAAAAGGATATTTTCTAAATATTGTTGGGATATTCCAAACAAAGAAAAGAAAATATATCTCACATTTGATGATGGGCCAACTCCTGAAATTACGGATTGGGTTCTAACTGAATTAAAGAAGTTTGACGCAAAAGCCACATTCTTTTGTATTGGAAAAAACATCAAAGCTAACTTAGCCTTATTTGAAAAATTAATAACCGACGGGCATTCTATCGGCAATCACACTATGAATCATGTAAACGGCTGGAAAAGCCATACTGATGATTACATTGAAAACGTTCAAAATTGTGCTGCTGTTTTAGAAGAAGAGAAAACATCTAACCTGATATTTCGCCCTCCTTACGGGAAGATAAAAAAAGCGCAATCTAAAATTCTACGAAAATTAGGTTACAAAATTGTAATGTGGGATGTTTTAAGCGCCGATTTTGACCAGAGTATTACTCCTCAAAAATGTCTTGAAAATGTTATAAAAAATGTAACATCAGGAAGTGTGATTGTATTTCATGATAGTATAAAGGCTTCGCAGAACTTAAAATTTGCACTTCCTAAAACTTTACATTTTTTAAAAGAAAATGGATATGATTTTGATGTTATCAGATAAGCACAATAACAAACAATAGAATTATTATATACCAAATTGTTCCTGAACAATTCCTATGATGGTATTAGCATCCAGCTCACCTGACTGCCTCCATATCATTTGCCCTTCTTTATAGATCATCAGGGTAGGAAGTCCTTTTATCCTTAAAGCTTCTGCGAGTTCCTGATTTTTATCCACATCAATTTTGATTACCTTGGCTTTATCACCAAGTGCAGCCGCAACATCCTTAATAACAGGATGCATAGAAACTGAGGATTCATTCCAGTCTGTGTAAAAATCGATTAACACAGGAACCTGTGCATTTATTAGTTCTCCAAATTTTGACATAAAACCAAAAATTTAAATTTTTAAATCTACTAAAAAGAGATTACCATTATACAAATGTAGCATTTTTACCGAATTAAGCCACATTGTTGCCCTTTTTTAGTTCAACAACTGTGATTTCAGGCATAATTCCAACCCGCCCAGGATAGGCATGAAAACCAAATCCTCTGTTCACATAAACATATCTTCCTAAATTTTCATATAACCCCGCCCATTGTTTATAAATATATTGTGCCAGACTCCATTTAAAATAACCCGGAATTTCAATACCAAACTGCATTCCGTGCGTATGTCCTGAGAACGTTAAGTGAAAATTTTTAGGATGCTCTTTAATTTCTGCGTCCCAATGACTCGGGTCATGACTCATCAGTATTTTAAAATCTTCCTGAGCGACTTCAGCAGCAGCTTTATTTAAGTCACCGGCTTTTTTAAAATTCACTCCCCAGTTCTCTACTCCAATCAAAGCAATTTTATCATTCCCTTTTTGAATATAAGTATGTTCGTTAAGCATTAATCTAAATCCAATTTGTCCATAGAGATCCTTAATCGACTGAAAATTTTCACTCTTTTGCTTCTCCGATGGCCAGGTAACGTATTCACCATAGTCATGATTCCCTAAGATAGCAAATTTTCCGTATTTATATTCTTTAATTCGGTTAAAAACATCAATCCAGGGATGCATTTCTTTAGCATGTGTATTCACAATGTCCCCTGTAAACAAAATCATATCTGATTCCTGTTCATTAATGAGGTCAATAGCATAACTTATTTTTTCAGGATTATCAAAACTTCCGCTGTGCACGTCTGAAATTTGAGTAATTTTAAATCCGTCAAAAGCATCAGGTAAATCAGGAAAAAGAATGGTTTGTTTGAATACTTTAAAATTATATTTCCCTTCAAAAATCCCATAAATCAAAGACAGAAACGGAACAGCTGCCAAACCCAGAGCCAATTGACTCACAAATCTACGCCGTTCAGGCATCATTTCTCTTCTTGGCACATTGTACATGAAATAGTTCAAAATGCTGGCTCCAATTCTAAAAATATCTTCTCCAAATAAAATTAGCGTAATTACAATTTTAGGAACATACACCAACAACATTAACCCCATGGTAAACATGGTATATCTGGTCTGACCAACAGAACGGTCAAATTGCGTAAAAGAATAGACAATAAAAACTAAAAGTAATACACTAATAACCTGATAAGCTATTAAAACCCATCTCAACTTGATTAAAGTACGAAAGGCCTGGTAGGAATAGAACTCAATAAGTAAAAAAAGAGCACACAGAATTACAAAACGAAGAATCATTATTTACAGTTTTAAACAAAGTAACAAAGAATGAAAATTTTAACGCTTTTTATTATCAAAATTTTAACTACTATGAGAAGCGATTTTATAATATTATTTCAATATTTAAATTAACAGCGAGACCTCAACATAAATTCAAACAACAAACTGTTTTTTAAAACCCAATTGTTTATTTTTACAGACTAATATTTTTTATATGTCAACTCAAAAACGACTTTTTCTTTTAGACGCTTATGCTTTAATTTTTCGTGGATATTATGCTTTTATAAAAAATCCGAGAATCAACTCCAAAGGCATGGATACATCAGCAATCATGGGTTTCATGAACTCACTTTTGGATGTCATCAAACGAGAAAAGCCGGATCATTTGGCCGTAGCCTTTGATAAAGAGGGAAGCACTGTAAGAACCGAAATGTTTTCTGACTATAAAGCCAATCGTGACGCAACTCCTGAGGCTATCAAAATTGCGATTCCATACATTCAGGATTTACTAAAAGCCATGCATATTCCCATTATTGAAATTGCCGGATGTGAAGCTGATGATTTGATTGGAACCATTGCCAAACAAGCCGAAAAGCAGAATTACAAAGTGTTTATGGTAACGCCCGATAAGGATTTTGCCCAGTTGGTTTCTGAAAACATTTTCATGTACAAACCTGCCAGAATGGGTAACGGAATTGAGATTTGGGGAATCCCTGAAGTTCTGGCAAAATTTGAGGTAGAAAGACCGGAGCAGGTAATAGATTTTCTGGGAATGATGGGCGATGCAGTTGACAACATCCCGGGACTACCCGGTGTTGGTGAAGTCACTGCTAAAAAA
Organism: Flavobacterium fluviatile; assembly: GCF_010645065.1. GTDB lineage: Bacteria > Bacteroidota > Bacteroidia > Flavobacteriales > Flavobacteriaceae > Flavobacterium > Flavobacterium fluviatile. The sequence continues at coordinate 33,794 of NZ_JAADZW010000017.1, forward strand.
TTCCTCAAAGAATTCGGCTCGATGGAAAACCTTTTGGAAAATACACATTTACTGAAAGGCAAAATGAAAGAAAACATTGAGGCTAATAAAGAAAAAGGGATTCTTTCTAAAAAACTGGCTACCATAATTTGCGATTGCGATGTTGTTTTTAATGAAGACGACTATGAACTTTCACGCCCCGATATAGAAAAAACAGATGCTATTTTTCAGGAATTGGAATTTAGAAGAATGGCGGAACAGTTTGATAATTTGTTTAAAACTGGCGGCAGTAATGAATTAGCAAACAACACACCTGCTGATAACAAATTATACAAAAAACCACAACCCAAAAATGAAGACCAATTTGATCTTTTTGGAGCAGGAAGTTCTGATGAAAATACCGAAACGGAAAGGACTTCGTTTTATAACACTTTAGAAAACACACCTCACTCGTATCAGCTTGTTCAGGGTGATTTAGGAATTAAACTGCTCCTGCAAAATTTACAAAAGCAGAGTTCTGTTTGTTTTGATACCGAAACAACTGGCTTAGACGCTTTACATGCAGAATTGGTAGGGATTTCATTTTCTTATGAGAAAGGAAAAGGATACTATGTACCGTTTTCTGAAAGTCAGGAAGAAGCTCGTATTTTAATTGACAAATTCAGACCTTTTTTTGAAAACGAAAATATTGAAAAAATTGGTCAGAATTTAAAATACGATTTGAAAATTCTTTCTAATTATGGTATCACCGTTAAAGGAAAACTTTTTGATACCATGATTGCGCACTATCTGATCAATCCGGATATGCGTCATAATATGGATATTTTAGCAGAAACTTATTTGAAATATTCTCCTAAGTCAATTGAAACTTTAATTGGCAAAAAAGGAAAAAATCAAATTTCGATGCGCGATGTTGCTCTGGAAGAAATTAAGGAATATGCTGCAGAAGATGCAGATGTGACTTTACAATTAAAAGAAATTTTTACCACGGAATTAGATAAAACAGAAACCAAAAAGTTATTTGAAGACATTGAAATTCCATTGGTAAGCGTTTTAGCTGCAATGGAAACAGAAGGAATTCGTCTGGATGTTGAATTTTTAAAATCAATGTCTACTGAAATGGATGCTGAAATTAAAACTTTGGAACAAAATATCTACGAAACTGCCGGAGAGAAATTTAATCTGGCCTCTCCAAAACAGCTTGGTGATATTTTATTTGACAAACTAAAAATTGGAGGTGCAAAGCAAAAGAAAACCAAAACTGGGCAATATGCTACCGGAGAAGAAGTTTTGACTTATCTGGCAAATGACAATCCGATTGTGAAAGAAATTCTGGAGTGGCGTCAGATGGTAAAACTACAAAGCACTTACATTCTTGCTTTGCCGGAACAAGTTGATAAAAAAACTTTACGTGTTCATACTGATTATATGCAGACTGTTGCCGCTACAGGACGTTTGAGTTCTAACAATCCAAACCTGCAGAACATTCCGATTCGTACTGAAAGAGGCCGTCAGATCCGTAAAGCTTTTGTCGCACGTGACGAAAACCACACTTTAATCTCTGCCGATTACTCACAAATAGAATTACGAATCATTGCCGCATTAAGTGGCGAAGAAAATATGATCAAAGCGTTTCAGGACGGAGAGGATATCCACAGAGCAACAGCGGCAAAAGTTTTTAATGTTCCTTTAAATGAAGTTTCACGCGAACAAAGAAGCAATGCCAAGACTGTAAACTTCGGAATTATCTATGGTGTTTCAGCTTTTGGATTAAGCAATCAGACTTCTTTATCAAGAAGTGAAAGCGCTGCTTTGATTGAAGCGTATTACAACACCTATCCAAGGTTAAAATCATATATTTCAGATCAGGTTGAATTTGCCCGTGAAAATGGTTATGTGCAGACGATTTTAGGCCGTCGTCGTTATTTGAAAGATATCAACTCTGCAAATGCTGTTGTAAGAAGTGCTGCTGAACGAAATGCCGTTAATGCTCCAATTCAGGGAAGCGCCGCAGATGTGATTAAAATTGCAATGATTAACATTCACAAAAAGCTTCAGGAAGAAAACTGGAAGTCAAAAATGCTGCTTCAGGTGCATGATGAGCTTGTATTCGACGTTCATAACGACGAATTAGATAAAATCCAGCCAATGATCAAATACGAAATGGAAAATGCCTTTAAAATGACGGTTCCTCTTGAGGTTGAAATTGGCTTAGGTAGTGACTGGCTCGAAGCACATTAAAATTTGATTTGACACAAAACAAAAAACCATCACAAAAGTGATGGTTTTTTTTGAGCCGATAGAGGGACTCGAACCCACGACCTGCTGATTACAAATCAGCTGCTCTAGCCAGCTGAGCTACATCGGCCTGTTTAACGGGTGCAAAGATAAAATTGTTTTTTATATTTCCAAAATAAATTTTGCACCTCTCTTTATAATTAAAAAACCATCACATTTCTGTGATGGTTTTCGTTTGAGCCGATAGAGGGACTCGAACCCACGACCTGCTGATTACAAATCAGCTGCTCTAGCCAGCTGAGCTACATCGGCCTCATTACGGGTGCAAATATAAAGCGGTTTTTGGTTTTGCCAAAATAAATCTGCACTTTTTTATACTTTTTTTCGCTTATAATGCGTTGATTTTTTCAATCAATTGATTAGCAGTTTGTTCTAATTCAACGTTGATTTGTTTAAAATGTGCTTTTTTATTTTCAACGTTTTTTGCGTTCACTTTTGTAATCAAGTTATCAAATGCAGCAATAGCTTCATCGATTAAAGCATTCGTTTCCGGAGTAGGATTTCCCGTTGTAGACATCTCAAACAAATAAACTGCTTCAATAATATCCCCTAATACGAAATTGATGTCTTTCTTTAAATTTTTAACGTTTGCCATTTTTATTTTAATTTTAATTTGCGTCTGCAAAAGTACACATAATCTTTATATTACAAGCTAAGAAATGTAAATTTCTAAAATTGAAGCATTTCCATTCAAAACAAATGCATTTATCTCTGCAGGAACCAAAACAGTATCACCTTTTATATATGATTCTTTAAAACCATCGTATTGAATTTCAAAACTCCCTTCAATACACATATAAACAGTAAATGTTTCACCAGATTTAGAAACCTCAACTTTATTTTCTAACGGAATAAAATTGGTTGTAAAATAAGGACAATCAACAACTACATTAGATGTATTTGTTTTTGTTTCGTATTTCTTTTGTGTATCTACTTTATTGTAATTGATTGCATCCAGCGCTAAATCCACGTGTAATTCCCTAGTATTTCCCTGTGCATCTTTACGATCAAAGTCATACAAACGATAAGTTATGTCTGATGTCTGCTGGATTTCAGCCACAACTAACCCTGCTCCTATTGCATGTACTGTACCGGTTTCTAAAAAGAAAACATCTCCTGATTTCGCATTAACAGTATCTAAAATAGAAACTAAGCTTTTGTCGTTTAAATGTTTTAAATATTCTTCTTTCCCTGAATCTTCTTTAAAACCAACAATAATTCTGGCATCAGCATCTGCCTGCATTACATACCACATTTCGGTTTTACCAAAAGAATTGTGTCGCTCTTTTGCTAATTTATCGTTTGGATGTACCTGAATCGAAAGATCTTCCCTTGCATCTAAATATTTGAACAAAAGAGGAAACTGTTTTCCAAAACGCTGGTAAACACTTGTTCCCAGAATTTCGTTTGGAGTTTCTTCGATAAGATCCATCAAAGATTTTCCTTTTAAAACACCGTTTGCCACAATGCTCACATCACCTTCTACAGTTGAGAGTTCCCAGCTTTCGCCGGTAATTTTTGAAGAGACTGGTTTATTTAATATCGTTTTAAGTTTTTCCCCGCCCCATATTCTTTCTTTTAGAATTGGCTGGAATTGCAAAGGATATAAATTAGATTTCATACTTTTATTTTAAGGCTAATATTTATAATTAAATAAAAAGGTACTATTATTTTCTCAAATCTACAACACCAATTCTTTAATTGTATCCAAAGCTTTTGGAATGTGGCTTGCAGCATTTAAACTGTCAAAAATCAAAATCACCACTCCATTTCTGTCAATTACATACGTCACTCTTCCTGGCAGAAGTCCAAATAAGTTGTTTTTAACCCCAAAAAGATGTCTCAGTTTTTTATCCTGATCTGAAAGCAGAATAAATGGCAATTCATGTTTTTTGGCAAATTTGTGATGTGATTTTACACTATCAGCACTAATTCCAATCACTTCAGCGCCTAGATCTTTAAAATCTTCATATTGATCCCTGAAACTACAGGCTTCTGTTGTACATCCTGGTGTATTATCTTTGGGATAAAAATAAATCACAAGTGGCTTTCTGCCCAAAACACTTTGGCTTTCAAAAACTTCCCCATGACTATCTTTTGCAGTAAAATTCGGAACTATATCTCCTATTTTTAACGACATTCTTTATTCTCCTTTATAAGTTACAAAATTGCGGTCCGTTTCATTCAAAACGATCTCCAAATCAAAATCGGGTTGAATTCTTTTTCTAATTTTATTCCATATCACAACGGCAATATTTTCTGCAGTCGGATTCAAATCCTGAAATTCCGGAACATCCAGATTCAGGTTTTTGTGATCAAACGGAATTTCTACTTCTTCGAGTATAATATCCGCTAATACTTTCACATCTAAAACAAAACCAGTTTCCGGGTCAATTTTTCCTGTAACACTTACTGTTAAACCATAATTATGACCATGAAAATTGGGATTGTTACATTTTCCAAAAACGGCATCGTTTTTTTCAAATGTCCAGTCTTTCCTGTACAATCGATGTGCAGCATTAAAATGCGCTTTTCTTGATATGGTTACTTTCATTTGGTTATGGTTAATAGGTTTTAAATCTTATGGCCCTCTAAATAATGATAAAATTCATCAAAAATTATTTTAAACCAAACAGTATAAATTTCGGGCTGTTTTTCAATATCTTCTTTTATGTCTTCTATTTTCATCCATTTCCAATCCTCCACCTCTTCTGGATTAATCGCAGGATTTTCATTATGATAGCCAATCATTACGTGATCAAGTTCATGTTCAGTCAGTCCATTATCAAAAGGTGCTTTGTATATAAAGTGAAACAGTTCTTTTAAGTCTGTCTGAAAACCCATTTCTTCAAACAGTCTTCTGCTTCCTGCTTCGATATTGGATTCTCCTTCACGCTGGTGACTGCAACATGTATTGGTCCAAAGCAAGGGTGAGTGATATTTTTGGTGAGCACGCTGCTGGAGCATAATTTCATTTTTATTATTTAAAATAAAAACGGAAAATGCGCGATGTAAAACTGCTTTTTCATGTGCTTCTAATTTTGGCATTAAGCCAATTTGCTCATCATTTTGATTAACTAATATTACGTTTTCTTCTGTCATAGGGCGTGTTGATTTAACAAAAATACGAAAAAAGAATTGGCTGGAAAATCTTAGAAAAGATTGTGAAAAGTTTAACTGACAGGAAATTTTGCATCCATTTTATTTCCAACACCATACAATTCTATTTTTACAAAAAAGCCTTCAATAACAGTATTTAAAACTATAAGCCTTTAATATACGTAGATAAACAAAAAGTTAAAACATACTTAAATATATCTGAATTGTAATTTACAGTCATTTATCCTTCAAATCTCATCGTATCTTTGAAAATCAGATTAATTCATTTAGAAAACTATGAAAACAAAAAAAATAATCTTTAGCCTTTGCTTTTTAATGTCGCTGTTTATCTTTCAGGCTTGCGGACAGTCAACAAAAAAGCAAAGTACAAAATCAGCTGCTATGGAAAATAAAATAGATAAACCCGGAAATCCTTATTATTCGAATACTGATTCAACAAAACTAAATATCACTGATGCCGAATGGAAAAAAGTCCTGCCAGAAGACGTGTATGCTGTAATGCGTGAAGCAGATACAGAAAGGCCTTTTACAGGAAAATACTGGAATACCGATGACAAAGGAACCTACTATTGTGCTTCATGTGGAAATAAACTTTTCAGATCGACAACAAAATTCGCCAGCAGCTGTGGATGGCCAAGCTTTTTTGAACAAGAGAACAAAAAAAGTGTAGTCTACAAAAACGATAATTCTTTAGGAATGGAAAGAATTGAAGCTCTTTGTGGCAGATGTGGCGGACATTTAGGTCATTTATTTGATGATGGGCCCGCACCAACAGGAAAACGTTATTGTATGAATTCGATTGCTCTTGATTTTATTCCTGATTCTAAATAATTAAAAAATGAAAAACATCTTATTAGTTTGCCTTTCTCTATTATCCTTAAATGCGTTTTCACAAAACTCTAATTCAAAAAAAGTTTCTAATCTGGAAACCATAACACTCGGAGGAGGATGCTATTGGTGCGTAGAAGCCGTTTATGAAAACCTGGACGGAGTTAAATCTGTTGTATCGGGTTTTTCAGGAGGTAATGTCACCAATCCAACTTATGAGCAAGTATGCACTGGAACCACAGGTCATGCTGAAGTTGTGCAGATTACTTACGATAAAAATGTAACAGACATTAATGAAATTTTTAAGGTTTTTTTTACTGTTCATGACCCTACAACACTTAACAGGCAAGGTGCTGACGTTGGTACTCAATACCGGTCTGTGATTTTTTACAAAAATGATGAACAGAGAAAAGCCGCTCAGAGTATTATTGCAGAACTTAATAAAGCAAAAGTATATGATAATCCGATTGTAACAAAAATACAGGCTTTTACAAAATTCTACAAGGCAGAAGATTATCACCAGAATTATTACGCAAATAACAAAAATCAGCCGTACTGCAAAATGGTTATTCAGCCTAAAATAGAAAAATTTGAAAAAGTTTTTAAAACTAAATTAAAAAAGAAGTCATAAAAAAACTCCTTTATTATTTTAGTATCAATAAAAAAGTCTGCATCGTTTTATTTGATACAGACTTTTTCTATTATATACGAGAACTTCTTAGTGACTAACATCTAAAGAGTAAAACTTGACATTTGCAAATGCGCCAGTTTCATCACCCTGAAGATTACATCCTACAGTAAAATAGTTATCAAATGAATTCCATAACTTGTAGTCTCCTCCTGAGTATACCTTTTTCTCGCCGTTCACACTGACTTCCATTTTGCCGTCAGAAATTTCAATTTGAAAATTAAATTTATCAAAATCTACTTTATTTTTAAAAGTATAGCCGTCATCATCAATCCAGGAATCTTCTTTTAACATGTCAACTCCGGTAATAGATGGATCAGCTAATCTTTTTGATCTTAATTTCACATATCCATTATCCCAAAAAACTTTTAAAATCGAAGGCGCACTTTTGTCCTTTGCACCAATTTGGTTAACCTGATCTTCTTTTAGTCTTCCTCCGATCTGAGCAAATATGATACGTGGATACTGATCATTTTTTTTAGAAATCTCTCCCATTTTTATTGATGCTTTTAATTTAGCCCCTTGCTTAAAAGACCAGCCTGCATCACCCCCAAATGAATTTTGTTCTTTTAAATCTGTTTTATTAAAAGATCTTTTAGACTTAATAGATGGATAAACATAAAAAACTAAAGATCTATCCGTCAAATCATTAAACATAAATTTAGTAATTTCTACATTTTCAGCATAATCCAAAATTTTTGGTGCCTTATAAGTTGTTACTGATCCTTCAGGAATTGTTAATTTCCATAAGGTTAAATCTATTTTCGGCGCTTTTTGAGCATGAAGTATAAAAGTAGTACTTGTTAATAATAATAAAAGATAAGTTCTAATTTTTTTCATTTTTTGCTGTTTTTGGATTAAAATAAATTGTAAACTCGACACAAAGAAAATGCAGTAATAATTTTAAAACATTTTGAAAGTTCTACAAAGAAAAATATGCAAATGCCTTTGTAATCGATTGCATAAAATTATATTTTTTTTTTAATTTCAATATATTTTTTCAAAAAAATTTTTCTATTTCTTAAAAAAATAAGCGTAAAAATGTTTTTTTATAAAAAAAAGTCAAAACATAGCAATTTTAAATAAGAAAAAAACATCATAAAGATCAAATCATTGAAGATTTTCAAAGAGAATTTTACGACGAAATGATTTAAAAAACTTCTTATTTTTTATATACCATTGAATTACAAAGTAATTACATACAAAAAAAATGGTTTTGATTTAGGATTAAATTTAAAAAACACAAAATACAATAGAAGTACTTGACGTAAAACTGAAACCTTAGGTATGTTACACTATGATAAATCCTAAAATTGTTTTGTTACCCGAACTATTGTGCAGCAAAAAAAATAAGAAATTATTCAGCAGATGATTAAAATATTTTTTAAAATCCGGAGCAGGCTTCAAATAAAACTGAATGTGAATAAACATATTCTAATTCCTGGCTCATTAACCCTTTAGACAAAACTCCAATGTCAAGTTTTTTTTTATAAAGCTCATTCAAAACTTAATAAACGTTTTCCAAACCTTCTTTTTGATTTCTTCCTGCCTCTTCATGATTAAATGAAGTTGGAAAGAATATAAAGTTACCCAAACAGAATCGTGAACTCCTTTTATATTTAATTCAATTTATTGGACTCATGATATAAGCATGCTTAAATTGAATCAATTACATCACAAGAAATTATAGATTGCGGACTTTTATTTTGACCAAATTATTCGAAAAGAAGTTTTTTTACTGAAAATTTATTTTAAAGATTCAGCAATCATCAAGGCGCATTTTTCCCCATCAATTGCAGCAGAAATGATTCCTCCGGCATACCCCGCTCCTTCTCCGCAAGGATATAAACCTTTTATTTGTAAATGTTCAAAAGACAAAGGATCTCTAGGAATACGCACTGGAGATGAAGTTCTGCTTTCCGGTGCATGCAAAATGGCTTCATTGGTTAAGTAGCCCCGCATTGATTTTCCAAATTCCTGAAAACCCTGACGCAGAATCTGCGATAAAAAACCAGGAAAAACCTGTCCCATTTCTACTGAAGTCGTTCCGGGAACATAGGATGTTTTAGGAATATCTGCTGAAACTTTATTTTGTGTAAAATCAATCATTCTTTGTGCCGGAACTTTTTGAGTTCTTCCTGCTAACTGCCATGCCTTTTGTTCAATACTTTTCTGAAATTCCATTCCGGCAAGGGCACCAAATTTAGCAAAAGGTTTAAAATCTTCTAATTTTAATTCCACCACAATTCCTGAATTTGCAGTTGCCTGATCACGTTTAGATGGCGACCATCCGTTTGTAACCACTTCACCCGGACTTGTAGCGCATGGTGCGATTACACCACCAGGACACATACAGAATGAATACATACCACGACCGTTTACCTGTTTTACGATAGAATATGGAGCCGGAGGCAAATGTTCACCGCGGTAATCACAACTGTATTGAATACTATCAATTAATTCCTGTGAATGTTCTGCCCGAACACCTAAAGCAAAAGGTTTAGCTTCTATTAAAATTTTCTTTTTATCTAGTAATTCAAAAATATCACGGGCTGAATGTCCCGTTGCCAATATCAATTTGCTGGCCAGGATTTTATCTCCATTCTGGGTTACTACTCCTTCTACTTCATTATTTTTCACTAAAATATCTGTTACTCTGGTATCAAACAAAACCTGTCCACCATATTCGATAATTTTATTGCGGATATCTTCAATAATTTTCGGCAATTTATTAGTTCCAATATGCGGATGTGCTTCTACCAAAATATCTTCAGAAGCTCCGAAAGCGACTAAAAGTTCTAAAATTCGTGTGACATCGCCTCGTTTTTTAGAACGCGTATATAGTTTTCCATCAGAATACGTTCCTGCTCCGCCTTCCCCAAAACAATAATTAGAATCTTCATTTACGACATGCTCCCGATTGATTGCTTTTAAATCACGACGGCGTCCGCGAACATCTTTCCCGCGTTCGAGTACAATTGGCTTTAAGCCTAATTCAACTAATTGTAATGCAGCGAATAATCCGGCCGGCCCTGCTCCGACAACAATGACTTCCTGCGCTTTTGAAACATCATTATAAACAGGAAGTCCAATTTTAGTTTCCTGAAAAGGCTCTCCTTTTAAATAGATAACTACTTTCAAATTGATTTTTATCGCTTTTTGGCGGGCATCAATTGATCTTTTCAAAATCGAAGTGTGTTGGATTTCGTGGGGAGAAACTTTAATTTGTTTAGACAAATATTCTTTAAGCAACGATTCGTTTGCTGCAATTTCGGGAGTTACCTGAAGTAAAAGTTCTCTTGGCATTGTATCTTTTTTAATCGATTAGCTTTTCTATTTATGAAAAGAACAGGCAAAAATAACATTTTGAACTGAGACTTTGTACCTTTGGCTCTTTGAAACTTTACACTTGTAATAATGTCCAGAAAAATAAAACTAATTTGGGATTTCAGAGGTCCGGCCTCTGCAAAAACAGCTGAGCACCACGAAATCCATTTAAAAGAATATATTACTATTGAAAAGATACCCTTGAATATTACGGGATTTAAAATCATAAGCGACATGCATGCCACTGCTTTTATGGTCGTAACAGATGAAAATATGATTCAGGTAAGAGATGCTTTAAAACCCCATCGCGGGGAAGTATATACTGAATAAAACTTCTATCTTTTAAATTCCAACCAAACTCCAATACCTGGAAAATTTAAATAAAAAAATCCAAATTCCAATTGTCTTTAAACCTGGAATTTGGATTTTATGTTTTGGAATTTAACTTTAATTCGCTACTTCACTGATAAACTTAATACGCATTAATCGCAATTCATCAATATCATATTCTCCATCGAATTCTTTAAGTGCATCTTCAATTTTATCCGATTCTGATTCCATGAAATAATCATGAATTTCCTCCTGCTGATCATCATCAAGCATGTCATCAACCCAATATTTGATGTTTAATTTGGTTCCGGAATAAACAATTTGCTCCATCTCTTTAATCAAAGCATCCATTGTTAGTCCCTTTGCGGAAGCAATATCATTTAAAGGCAGCTTTCTGTCGATATTTTGAATAATATATAATTTATTGGCTGAGTTGACTCCTGTAGATTTTACAACCAGATCGTCAGGACGGATAATATCGTTGTCTTCAACATATCTACTGATTAAAGCAACAAAATCTCCACCGTATTTCTTTGCTTTTCCTTCACCGACCCCATGAATATTAAACAATTCCTGTAATGTAATTGGATATTTCAAAGCCATATCTTCTAAAGAAGGATCCTGGAAAACCACAAATGGAGGTACTCCCAGTTTTTTGGCTACTTTTTTTCGAAGTTCTTTTAACATACCCGTCAAAACCTCATCAGCAGTACCGGAAGATTTAGATGATGCCACAATAGATTCATCATCGGCTTCGCTGTATTCATGATCTTCAGACATCATAAATGAAACCGGCTTATTAATGAAGTCTAAGCCTTGCTGAGTTATTTTAACAACCCCATAAGTTTCAATATCTTTTGATAGATATCCAGACACTAAAACCTGTCGTAATAATGCCATCCAGTATTTTTCGTCATGATCTGAACCTGATCCAAAAAAAGATTGTGTATCGGTTTTATGTGCTTTGATAACTGCATTGATACGTCCTATTAAGGTATATACAATTTCTTTTGATTTATAAATGTGTTTGGTATCGCGAACAATTTCCAACAATTTAACAACCTGGTCTTTTGCTTCAATTTTATTTTTTGGATTACGAACGTTATCATCCATATCAGCTCCGTCGCCATCATCCGGAAATTCTTCACCAAAATAGTGTAACAGAAACTTTCTTCTTGACATGGATGTTTCAGCATAAGCCACCACTTCCTGTAATAACGCAAAACCTATTTCCTGTTCTGCTACCGGTTTTCCTGACATGAATTTTTCCAACTTTTCTACATCTTTATAAGAATAGTAAGCCAGGCAATGGCCTTCGCCGCCATCACGTCCTGCACGCCCCGTTTCCTGATAATAACTTTCCAGTGATTTTGGAATATCATGGTGAATCACAAAACGAACATCCGGTTTGTCAATTCCCATTCCGAATGCAATTGTCGCAACCACAACATCAACATCTTCCATTAAAAACATATCCTGATGTTTAGCACGCGTTTTAGCATCTAAGCCTGCATGATAGGGAACAGCACTGATTCCGTTAACTTGTAAAACTTCAGCAATAGACTCTACCTTTTTACGGCTCAGGCAGTAAATAATTCCCGATTTCCCTTTATGCTGTTTGATAAACCGAATAATATCTGATTCAATATTTTTAGTTTTAGTACGAACCTCGTAATATAAATTTGGCCTGTTGAATGATGCTTTAAAAGTATTTGCATCAGCCATATCAAGATTTTTCAGAATATCTTCCTGAACTTTTGGGGTAGCTGTTGCAGTAAGACCGATAATTGGCACTTTACCTAATTGTTTAATGATATTTCTAAGATTCCTGTATTCAGGTCTGAAATCATGCCCCCATTCGGAAATACAGTGAGCTTCATCAATTGCTACAAATGAAATAGGAACACTCTGCAAAAAAGCTACATATTCTTCTTTTGTTAAAGATTCCGGTGCAACATATAAAAGTTTTGTCAAACCGGATGCGATATCAGTCTTAACCTGTGCAATTTCTGTTTTTGTTAAAGACGAATTCAGTACATGAGCGATTCCATTTTCAGAAGAAAGACTTCGAATGGCATCGACCTGATTTTTCATTAAAGCAATTAGAGGTGAAACAACGATAGCTGTTCCTTCCTGAATTAAAGCGGGCAATTGATAACAAAGAGACTTTCCGCCGCCCGTAGGCATAATTACAAAAGTATTCTTCCTGTCTAAAATACTAGTAATGACTTGCTCCTGCAAGCCTTTAAATTGGCTAAAGCCGAAATACTTCTTTAATTCTTTATGTATTTCAATTTCGTTTGAATTCATTCTTTATATTAATGGATATTTTGTATAAATTTGCAACACATAAAGATACAAATTTCTTTCACACTCACAAATTTTAACTTTTCTGTTTTGATTACAAAAGAAAATATTTTAGCGATTGCAAAAAAGACAATACTCTCTGAAAGTGAAGCAATTACAAAGCTAATTGATTTTCTTGACGAAAATTTTTACCACGCAGCCCAACGTATTTACGAAACAAAAGGCCGATTAATTGTTACGGGAATTGGAAAAAGTGCCATCATTGCACAAAAAATAGTTGCTACGTTCAATTCAACCGGGACACCATCTATGTTTCTTCATGCTTCTGAAGCAATTCATGGCGATTTAGGAATGATTCAAAACGACGATATCATTATTTGTATCTCAAAAAGTGGAAACAGTCCTGAAATAAAAGCTTTAGTGCCATTATTGAAGCGTTTTGGAAACACATTAATCGGAATGACAGGAAATATTACTTCGTTTTTAGCAAAAGGTTCTGACTACGTTCTGAATACTACTGTTGATATGGAAGCGTGTCCGATAAATCTTGCGCCAACAAACAGTACAACGGCACAGCTTGTAATGGGTGACGCACTCGCAGTATGCCTTATGGAGATGCGTGATTTTAAACCGGAAGATTTTGCAGTGTATCATCCGGGAGGCGCACTAGGAAAAAAATTATTGCTTCGTGTAAAGGATATGACTGAACATTCATTAAAACCTACAGTCACACCAGACACATCTGTTAAAAAAGTAATTTTTGAAATTTCAGAAAAGCGACTGGGTGTCACAGCAGTAATTGAGAACAATACAATAGTCGGAATCATTACTGACGGAGACATTAGAAGAATGCTGAATGACCGTGACAGTATTGCTGATTTAACTGCAAAAGATATCATGAGTAAAAACCCAAAATTAGTTTCATCTGAAACCATGGCAGTAGATGCATTGAATATTTTAGAAGATTACTCTATAACTCAATTGATTGTTGCTGACAATGGCGAATACAAAGGAGTTTTACATTTACATGACATTTTAAAAGAAGGAATCATATAATGGCAAAGAAAAACCTTGGCGAAATGTCATTTTTAGACCATCTCGAAGAATTACGATGGCTGTTAGTCAGAAGTACAATCGCTATTCTTGTAATGGCTTTTATCACTTATTTTTTTAGCGATTATTTATTTGATGAAATAATTTTAGGACCCACAAGACCTACCTTTTTTACTTACGTTTGGTTTTGCGATTTATCTCATCAATTAGGGATCGCAGACAGCATCTGCATTACTGAACTTAACTTCATTATTCAGAATACTGAAATGGAAGGACAGGTCAATATTTTTGTCTGGATGTGTATTTTGGTCGGTTTCATTTTAGGCTTCCCTTATATTTTATGGGAACTCTGGAAATTTATCAGCCCTGCTTTATATGAGAATGAAAGAAAAAATGCCAAAGTGTTTATTTTTACTTCCTCTCTCCTGTTTTTTTTAGGTGTAATTTTTGGATATTTTATTGTAATTCCGATGTCTGTGAATTTTGTTGCCACTTTCTCAGTGAGTGATGTAGTAAAAAATCAATTTACCCTGGACTCTTATATGGGAATGGTAAAAACGAGTGTTCTTGCAGGTGGTTTGTTTTTCGAACTGCCTATCATCATTTATTTCTTGACCAAATTAGGGTTAGTGACTCCGGTTTTTTTAAGAAAATACTGGAAATATGCCGTAATCCTAATCCTGATTATTGCAGCGATCGTAACGCCTCCGGATGTTGTAAGCCAGACAATTGTAGCAATACCAATGTTGGTAATATATGAAGTAAGTATCCTGATCTCAAAGGTTGTTTATAAAAATAAAGAAAAAGAAAATGTCTGATATTATTCAAGAATTTAACGACTATCGTTCTAAAATGAACGAAAAACTACTCGCTGACAATAATAAAATTGTGAAGCGAATTTTTAATCTTGATACTAATGCTTATGCACCCGGTGCTTTGGATGTAAAAACGAAAGAGCTTCTGGGCTTGGTGGCATCTGCAGTTTTGCGTTGTGATGATTGTGTAAAATATCATTTAGAAACAAGCCATAAAGAAGGCGTTACAAAAGAAGAAATGATGGAAGCCATGGGAATCGCAACTTTGGTTGGAGGAACAATTGTTATTCCGCATTTAAGAAGAGCTTACGAATTCTGGGAGGCGCTTGAAGAGGAAGCTGCAAATTAGAAAATGAGATAATTAGTCAATGAGGTAATTTCAACAGGATATGTTAATTCCTTTAATTGATTGACTTATTTTAACTTATTTTGCCTTTCTCAAAAGATGAAAGATACATTTCTAAAGGAATTTGAATTATCAAATTATCTAATTGACACATTACCTAATTAAACAAAAATGAAGCTAAGAGCCGATAATTTAATCAAAACCTACAAAGGCCGAAGTGTAGTAAAAGGAATTTCTGTTGAAGTAAACCAGGGGGAAATCGTTGGACTGCTAGGACCAAATGGTGCCGGAAAAACAACCTCGTTTTATATGATTGTAGGATTGGTAAAACCAAATCAGGGAAATATTTATCTGGATGATCTGAACATTACCGATTATCCGATGTACAAACGCGCACAACAGGGAATTGGTTATCTGGCACAAGAAGCTTCTGTTTTTAGAAAATTAAGCATTGAAGACAATATTTTAAGCGTTTTGCAATTGACAAAACTTTCAAAAGAAGCGCAAATTGCAAAAATGGAAGAATTAATTGCCGAATTCAGCTTAGAGCACATTCGCACCAATCGTGGTGATTTACTTTCCGGAGGGGAGCGTCGCCGTACCGAGATTGCCAGAGCATTAGCCACAGACCCAAAATTCATTTTACTGGACGAACCTTTTGCCGGAGTTGACCCGGTTGCGGTTGAAGATATTCAGCGAATTGTAGCGCAGCTAAAAAATAAAAATATCGGAATCCTCATTACCGATCACAACGTTCAGGAAACTTTGGCCATTACCGACAAAACGTACTTAATGTTTGAAGGAGGAATCTTAAAGGCCGGAATTCCTGAAGAATTAGTTGAAGACGAAATGGTTCGTCGTGTTTATTTGGGGCAAAATTTCGAGCTTCGTAAAAAGAAACTGGAGTTTTAAAATTTGTAAAAATACCCGTTTTGCTTTTTACATATCAAATTTACATTACAAAAAAGCTAATCAACTGTAATATATTGCAATTGCTGTAAATCGCCGTTGTAAATATTTATATCTACCGTGCGCTCAATTCCCGGCACACTGGCTTTTTCCGTGAATTGCCAAAACAGCCAGTCATCTTCAATTTTTTCTCTATAAAAATTATAATTGGCAATCCAAAACAGATATTCACCAAATTCACCCTTCAAAAAATCTGAATAATATCGCTCTCCTGTATAAATTATAGGCCGAACTTTATAATGATCTTCTACTTTTAGAAGCCATCGCTTTAATCCTTTTTTCAAACTATCCAAAGATTGAGTCTTTGGCAATTTTTCGATATCCAGAACCGGAGGCAAATCACCTTTTTCCAGCTTTACTGTTTCAATAAAAAGATTGGCCTGTTCAATAGAATTTTCATTTGGCCTGTAATAGTGATAAGCTCCTCTGATCATTTTATTTTTTTTGGCTCCAATCCAGTTCCGTTTAAACTGAAAATCTTTTCTGTCCCTGCCCACAGTTGCTCTTATAAAAACAAAATCAAGAGGATACTTCTGCTCTAATGTATCTACATACGACCAGCTAATTTTTCCCTGATATTCAGACACATCCAATCCAATTGATTTACCTTCATGTTTTGCCAGAACCTGGAAATTACGAATATCAGACAATCGCTTATCTTCGACCTCTTTCTCAGACATTTTATTGGTTTTAAAACCTAAATAATAAGCCAATCCTCTGCGATAGTGATAGATTACTGCAACGAAAAGTAATGTAAAAACTAAGAAAAAAATAAAACGTAATATCCTTCTGAAAGCAGATCTGCCTGTTTTTCTGGAAGTGGTTTTGCGATAAGTGGTTTTTCTTGCCATTCGGATAAACTACTTTTTCAAAAATTTATTATTTATGACAGATAGCAATACATAAAAAATGATAATCACAGGAACTGCGGTAAATTGAAGCAACAAAAGCAAAACAATAGAAATGGCTAAAAATACAACTTGAAGTACATTATCTTTTAAAGTAAACTTTTTAATTTTCAAAGCAAACAGCGGAATTTCTGCGTTCAAAATGTATGCACTGAATAAAGTAATCATAAGTAAAACCCATTGATTGGTTAAAATTTCCAAGATTATTAATGAGTCTGAAAATAGCAAAACCAGAGGTAAACTCAGAATAAAAAGTGCATTTGCCGGGGTTGGCAAACCAATAAACGAATCGGTTTGGCGGGTGTCAATATTAAAATTAGCCAATCGATAACAAGAACCCAGAGTGACAATAAATCCCAAAAACGGAATCAGTGAGCTTGTTCCTAATTCGTGGGCACTGTTTGTAAACATCGAAAACATAACATATCCGGGCACTACTCCGCTGGTTACCATATCTGCTAAAGAATCCAATTGCAATCCAAGAGGGCTTGATACTTTAAATAACCTCGCAAAAAAACCATCAAAAAAATCAAAAAAGATTCCCAGACAAACCAAATAAAAAGCCATTTCATAATTTTGTTCAGAGACAAAAACTACAGCTACACAGCCACAAAAAAGATTGATAAGCGTAATTAAATTAGGAATATGTTTTTTGATATCCATCTTTTATATTTTTTGAAGATTGAAGAGCAAATTTAGCATAATAACTCATTCTTATAAGCGTTTTTAATAGAGTTTTTTATACAAACAGATGACTTTCGTATTATTTATCGAAAGGAAGAAATAAGCTCAGTAAAAAATTATATTTTTGGTAAAAAATTAAGCAAGCCCAGGTTTGAAAAAATAAATACGTTGAAAAAAATCTTAGCCTTTTTATTGATTTGGAATTGCACTTCTCATTATGCGCAAACGGTTCGAAAATATTCGAATGAGTTTATGAATATTGGTGTAGATGCAGCTGCTCTGGCAATGTCAAGTGCTGTTGTAGCTTCGTCTAATGATGTAAATTCTGTTTATTGGAACCCCGCCGGACTAACGCATCTTGAAGACCATCAGATATCCTTAATGCACGCCAGTTATTTTGCCAATATTGCACAATACGATTATATCGGATATGCAAACACTATTGACGACAGAAGTGCCTGGGGAATCTCGATGATCCGTTTTGGGGTTGATGATATTTTAGACACCACACAATTAATCGATAATCAGGGTAATATTGACTATAACCGCATCAGTTTGTTCTCTACTGCAGATTATGGTTTTACATTTTCATACGCCAGAAAATTACCAATCGAAGGATTTCAATACGGTGTAAATGCCAAAATCATTCGTCGTGTAATTGGAAAATTTGCTAATTCCTGGGGATTTGGATTTGATTTCGGTCTTCAGTTTGAGAGAAACGACTGGAAATTCGGATTGATGTTACGTGATATTACAACTACTTACAATGTCTGGAATATTGACGAGGAAGAATATAAAAAAATCTCTGATGCTATTCCCGGAGAAAATCAGGAATTACCGGAAAGCACTGAAATTACACTTCCAAAAGCACAATTAGGAATTTCAAAAAAATTTGAATTTCATAATGACACCAGTCTATTGGTTGCCACAAATTTAAATATGCGCTTTGAACAGACCAACGATATTATTTCATCAAATATTGTAAGCATTGATCCGGCAGTTGGCTTTGAATTTGGTTATACAGAGCTTGTTTTTTTAAGGGCAGGAGCAGGAAATTTTCAGAATGTAACGCAATTAGACAATACCGAAAAATTAAATTTTCAGCCTAATATTGGACTTGGTTTTAAATATAAAGGGATTCAGATTGATTATGCCCTGACTGATTTAGGCAATCAAAGCACTGCATTATATTCTAATATTTTTTCGCTTAAAGTAGATTTAGGTATCTTTAGATAAAAACTATTATAAAAAATCAACATGAGAGGTTTTGCGTTTCGAAAGATAATTTTCCTGTTACTATTATCCAATTTTAGCTTTGGACAAAATTTACCCTTATCCAAAGATGCACATGTAAGTGTATTGACTTGCGGGTTAGGCAACGAATCTTATTCATTTTTCGGACATACTGCAATTCGTGTTGCTGATCCTGCAAATAATATTGATGTCGTGTACAATTATGGCGCATTTGATTTCAGAACTCCAAATTTTGTGGCCAAATTTGCAAAAGGTGATTTACAATATTTTGTAATTGCACATTCTTATAATGATTTTATAAAGGAATACGATTACGAAAAAAGAAGTGTTTATGAACAAAAACTGCTTATTCCGCAGGAGGCCAGGCAAAAGCTTTTTGACAACTTAAATGTTACTTTGCTTTCTGATGAACGTTATTACACTTATAAATTTATTGATAAAAACTGCACTTCTATGGTCGTTGATATCATTAATAAAACATTAAACGAAAAAGTAATAACCAAAAAAGGAGATACCGACATAACATACAGAAGCATCTTATTTCCTTACTTTGACGGGCATTTTTATGAAAAGTTAGGAACAAGTATTATTTTTGGGACTAAAGTAGATCAGTCAGGTACTAAAATATTCCTGCCTTTCGAATTAAAAAACAGTTTAGAAAAAACAACTTTCCAAAATCATCCACTTACCAGTAAGAGTAAAACATTATTAAGTTTTGAAAAAGTAACTCCAATTTCCTGGTGGAATAACGTTTACAGCTATATTCTTATTCTTGGTTTTATTATCCTGATAAACAAAAGATTTGTTGATAATATCTATTTATTTATTTTATCCTTGATGGGTATCTTTTTTATTTCAATGGGATTTTATTCCTTCCATCGAGAATTAGCACTGAATTATAACGTCTTACTATTTAGTCCTTTGTTGTTGTTTTTGATTATTTTTTCAGCGATTAACAACAAAAGATGGACTTATAAATTCGCTGTGCTGCATTTGATTTTATTAATAATTTATACCCTTTTCATAATTAATAAAGCTCACTTTTTTATTGTTCTGCCAATGATTATTACGAGTGGAGTTGTTTTGGCAAGGATAGCGATTAGAAATAAAAAAAGAATACCGATAATAATCTAAAATTATTGCCCTCTGTAAAATAGAACTGTTGTTATGGTTTTTAAGGTAATACTTAAATCCAGAAATATGCTTCGATGTTTGATATAGTATAGATCATACTGTAATTTTATAAGGCTTTCTTCAATAGATTCTCCGTATGAATAATTTACTTGTGCCCAGCCTGTGAGTCCCGGTTTAATAACATGGCGGGTTTCATAAAACGGCATTATTTCTGCAATTTCCTTAACAAAGAACGGTCTTTCGGGTCTTGGGCCAATAACAGCCATATCTCCTTTTAAAACATTTATGAACTGTGGAAATTCATCAATTCTTGTCTTGCGCATAAATTTCCCAAATCGTGTAATCCTTTTATCATTTGGTTTTGCAAAAACAGCACCATTGTTTTCAGAATTTTCAACCATTGTCCTGAACTTGTAAATTTGGAATACCCTGCCGTTTTTGCCGACACGCTCCTGTGTATAAAACAAAGATCCTTTATTCCAAAACACATTAGCAATAAAAATCAATGGTATGAAAAAGGCGCAAAGAACTAAACCAGTTAGTGAAAAAACAAATTCAAGAAAGCTTACTAACAGCAAATATAACTTATTGTTGTTACTACGGCTAAAAGGAAAAAATCGATAAAAATCCCTGGCGATATACTGAACCGGAATGCGTTGGGTTTTGCTTTCATATACTTGTGTATATTCTCTGATGATATTTCCTTTCTCCAGCAAATGCAGCAAATGCTGATATAAATCGGCCGTAATACCATCTGTTTTTTGAGAAGCTATAATAATTTCAGATATATTATTTTTACTTACAAAAGACAATAAATGATCTTTTTCAATTTCTTTAATATAGTTTAAGGAAAAATCCTGTTCAGCCAGAATATCTGAATTTACAAAGCCAATGATTTTATAATGCGGATCAACGTTTTCTAATCCTAAAACGAGTTCATCGACCTGATGCTTATTGCATATTAAAATGACGTTTTGTGAAAACCGATGAGTCGCTAAAAAGAAAACGTAAAAAAAGCGCCAAAACAATAAAGCACCCAGAATCATTAAATAGAAAATCAGAATAACCAAACGCTGTTTTGGAAGTTCAGGCGACAATATAGGTGTAAACAAATATACTAAAGTAGCTGTTGTCACAGTTAAGATAACACTTCGCAGAATCTGGAACTGATTACTTGCAATCTGAAGATTGTATATCTCGAAGATTGCCCCAAAACCACTCAGATAAACGATAAATAAAATTGGTCTGGAATAATCTGCACTATCCAAATTGAAATATGAATAATAAAATAACTCATCCATTAGATACAGCGCAAACAAAACAAATGCAATATCAAAAAGCCTGAGAAGTACTTTTCTTTCTGAAATTTCAAAATGCATTTTTTTGTTTGTCTGCATATATTGTATCTTGATTTTGAGCTATAACCCGGAAGCAAATGTATTATAAAAAACAGAATTTAATTGACTGAATTTACTGCTTTTTCAGGTTTTTTCAGTTGTACCGAAAGAAGGCATAAAGCATAAACAAAAGCAGGAGCAGCTGTTCGCATCGCTGCATGATTAATAGTCAGGAGCCAAAAAAAGTAAAATGACAGGCAATACAGATGCTGTCGGTTATTTATGAACAACACTAAGGGTGTGGCAAAAAGTATCAATAGTCCGAAAATTCCAAATAAACCATGTTCACTTAACATTCTTGTTATTTCATTGTGAGAAGCAACCTCCTGACCAATCATTTCTTTCCTGAACTGTTTACCGAGACC
The DNA here is from genome assembly GCF_010645065.1 of Flavobacterium fluviatile. Classification (GTDB taxonomy): domain Bacteria; phylum Bacteroidota; class Bacteroidia; order Flavobacteriales; family Flavobacteriaceae; genus Flavobacterium; species Flavobacterium fluviatile. The sequence goes on from NZ_JAADZW010000017.1 coordinate 55,596, forward strand.
TGCGCCTGCACCCAGTATCGGATTTTCTAAAAACAGATTTATTTCATTATTCATTACTTTTTCACGTCCGCCAAGTCTATCCTTTTTTGTTCTTCCCGCCGCGTCCTGATTGGCATATCTTTTATCTATGAGTCCTGATGTCTTCAAAGAAGTGTAACCCCATATCCCAAGTCCCATAAATACAGACAGGATAATAACCATTCGGGATTTTGCTTTTCCTTTTGCATCTGAATAAAGATACAACAACAATAGTAAAATCACAATCATAAAGACTCCTGTTATTACACCTCCTCTGGAAAAAGTTACTATGCCTCTAAAACTGATGAGAGCAACTATACTCCCATTTACAAACCACATTAATTTCGATTTGGAGAAAATTATAAACTGTGTAAAAAACACAAACATACCCAATCCTAAAACAGTCGATACCTGATTTGGTCCAAATCCTCCGGATGTTTCAAAATTAGACTGTGTACCAGTTATCACATCCTTAACGCTGGGATTATACAAAACCAGATATACAGTTGTAGTAATGATAGGCAATCCCATAGCAATTACAATATGCTGCAAATCTGAAAAAAGAATTTTTCGGTTTAAAGTATAAATTGCGCAGAGGGCAAGACAAAATGGCCCGGAAAGATTAAAAACTATTGCTTTTCTTATGTCAACAGAATAAAAATCAGTCATTGAAGTTACCAAAATACCCGGTATCAGGAATATGAGAAATATCCAATAAATAAATGAGTTCATTGAAAACCCTTTGTAAACCATCCCCAATAACATAAAAAAAACAACATTTAATTTTATGTATTCGTTATTAAAATTGCCTCCTGTCATCCGCAAAAAAACTTCAACGCCAACCATATATGCGGCAACCAAAAGAACTTCATGGTTTTTATTCTTTGTTATATAAACAACGTAAAAGCCAATAGCAGGAATTAAAAGTGCATAAATTTTTGATAAAAAGGGTACCAAAAAGATCGCCAAGGCAATTAATGCATGGATTATCAGGAGATAAATATAAGTCAATGAAATATTTTTCATTAAGTATTTTTTTTATATTCGAGTATTAGCTTTTCAATTACTATTTCTTCAGAATAATTTGTGGTTACATACTCTTTTAGATTATCCCTTAGTTTTTTTATGAGCAAATCATTCATAATTAATTTAAGTAATTGATCTCTCACTTCACAACTTGAAGAAGGATCGAAGAGCAATCCGGTAAACTCATCTTTAATAACCGATGAGCAATACCCTACATTTGTTGAAATTACAGCCAAATTTCCTAAAGCATATTCTAATAAAGTTACTGGAAATCCTTCGTCTGTTGAAGCTAAAATACCTATTGACGCTTGAGATAAGATAAATTTTATATCATTTTTTTCACCATACAAATGTATATCATTACTCAATGAACTAATTTCTATAAATTTTTTTATTACCTCAGAATAAGCATCAAAATAATCTTTACCAATCAGATGTAAACTCCATCCTAACTCATTTAATCTTAATTCATGAAAAGCTTTCAAAATCAAAATATGATTTTTAGGTTTTTTTAAGTTTGCCAAAAAAACAATTTTTTTACCCACATTGCCCTTTAAGATAGTTGATTGTTCGAATACATTTTGAAAAGTTGCAAAATTTGGTAAAAAAATTACTTTAGAACATTTCATATTTTTTTTGTTCCACTCCTTTAATTGAAGATTCACAACAAAAATAGAGGAGAAAAAAACAGACATTAAAATCAAAACTTTATTTTGCCTGCCAGACTCTTTAACGCGAGTCCCGTAATGATCATGCCAAATGATTTTTACTTTAGGAAAAGTGAATTTTACTAAAACAGCAATAAAAAAAGAAGAACTATGCGCATGAACTATATCTACTTTGTTATTTTTTATAAATTTCCTTAATTTAAAAACGGCTTTTAAATCGATACTTTTCTTTTTGTCCAAAAAAACATAAGACACTTTCGAATCAATTTGGTTTTTCAAAACCCCTTCTTTTCTAGTTGCCACTAATCCGGAAAACTCTATTTTTTTTGCTAAAGCATTTGCATAATTCACAGCCATACGTTCAGCTCCTCCTGCTTCCAGAGAATCTATAATTTGTAATATTCTCATTTTTTTAGTAGCTCTTTAATTTCAGTTTCAAAAACATCTGTAGTGTATTTTTGTGACCAATTAATTGCCGATTCGCTTTTAGCAAAGAAAATATTTTCATCATTTACAACTTCATTTATTTTTTCCTCATCTTTTTTTAAATCCATCTCCAACAGAATACCTCTATTTCCATAATCGAGCATGAAGGGAACACAAGAAACTTTGCTTACAACAGGAACACATCCCCAGAACATACCCTCGGCAATAGCTTTTGGCCAGCCTTCACTTTTAGAAGGTAAAACTACAAAATGGCTTTTTTGACATGCCTTTTTTATAATCTCCTGATTCTGATTTCCTTTTAAAATTACATTATGCTCTAATTGATTTTCCTTAATGTAATCCTCTAATTTCTGTCTTTCTGAACCTTCTCCATACAATTCTAAAGTAACATCATGACGCTTTTCTATCAGTTTTTCAACTAATTTCACAGCATATAACGGGTTTTTTCCTAAAACTATGCTCCCAATAAAAACAAAATGAATTCCTAAATCTGGACTTGTCTTTTTAATTGTTTCTTTTTCTGATTCTGAATAGGTAGCCGTAAAGAAAGACTTTATGTTTTTTGATTCATTTTCCCAAGCTCCATAAACCAGTACCTGCATATTTCGGGTTAAAAAAGTGTTACTCAGAATATATTTTTGCAAACGATACGTCCACGGCTGTTTACTTTTCGGGTCCCAATTTCCTGCATATTTTGCAGTTTTTATTTTATGGGGAAACAAAATCTGAACAAAACAACCTATTAAACCAACGTTCCCGGGACATCTCAAATGAATATGATCGGCATTTTTCATGGCCCAAAATATCTTCCAGAAAATTTTAGGCAATTTAAATACCGCAGAAAAGATATTCTTAATACCTATAAAATTGAAATTCGGAATAATCCTAAAATCAATTTTCTCATGATTATAAGCCAAATCGATAGCTGTTATTTCTTTATTCTCCAATGGTCCCACCACAATGACCTCATCAGTATATTTAAACCAAATATTCATTTCGCGTATATAAGGTGCATAACCAAAATATTGATTCCCTTTTTGTTGGTGAATAACATGTGTGATGATTGCAAATTTCATCAAACTAAATCTTTAATATTTTCATTTAAAACAACTAACTCACTGTTTTTATTTTCGTTAAAAACATAACTTTCATAATATCTTTTATAATATTCGATTACATTTTTCGCCATTTCTTTTTTTTCATTATCAGACAGCAAAAGTGCTTTATCAATTATAGTTTTAATATCTGAAACATCTTTATAAACCAAACAATCAGAATTGTCTTTTAAAGAAGGATTTAACCAATGCGGATAATTTAAAATTGGGATTACACCTACGGACATTGCTTCTAAAACATTATGACACATAGGCATTGTCATTCCCGGAGCACAAAAAATAAAATCGGCAGATGAAAGAAAATGCCTCCACTTTTCTGTGGGAATTGCTCCTGACTGCCATTTCATTAAAACTAAATTATTTTTAAAACGTCCGGTGAATAAATCTTTAACCAATTCGTCCCCTGAAATTGAAAGCGCTTTTTTATGATTTACAATTTCGTTGCAAATCTCCCATCTGTTAAGTAATCCAAAGTTATGCTGAATCACGCTTGTATTATATATTTTTTCTTCAAAATTCCCACTCATCAAAATTCCAATATTTTTAGGTAAGGTTTCAATTTCTGGATGTAAATAATTAACAGGATGCATAATGTATGGCAATGCATTTTCCTGATATTCATCACATGAATATATTTTTTTGTAATTGTAATTAACCCTGAAATCTGCTTTTTTATGATGACTGAAAGTTTTGAATTTTATTGTTTTCGAAAATGGTTTTGCAAAATAAATATAATCAAGCTCATTGAACCATCTTGCCAAAAAAATCATTCTTAACAATGAAAATTTAATGACTATTGGTTCATTATAAACGTTATGAATTCTAAAAAAAAGATTCAGATAAGTCCTGACTTTTGTGCGATGGTTTAAATTGATATAAATAACCGGTTTGTCCTGATTATAAAACCGGATATAGGAATAATTTGACTTAAACTCTTTTAACTTTTTTAGAATCTTCTTTTTTAATAAAAATATCATTTTTGTTTTGGCTTATTAAAGAGTAAACTCCACCAACCAACAGTTCTGCCGACTGCTTCTGTAAAAGCTTCTTTTCTATTTTTTTCTGTTATTATATTAGTAAAACGAATTAGAGTTAATAAAATGGTTATGGCATTCCACTTAAGACAATCTTCAATATTTGGATTCGGATTTTTAACCCTCCACACATACCAGCCGTTTCTAACGACCATTTTTCCATATTTATATTGATTAGGCCTACCGGAGGGTTCATGAAAATGGGACAATCGGGCAGCAGTATTTAAGTACAATTTTCCTGTTTTAGCAACTCTCAAAGTAAAATCAGCATCTTCATATAAACCGTAACCTTCAAAATAAGGAGAAAATAAAAACTTTTCAAATACAGATTTCCTGAACGAAGAAACTCCTCCCATTAATTGTTCAACCTGGTATATTTTATTTGAAGGCGGCAAAAAACCAACACTCCTTCCATGTGAAAATGAAGGAGAGAAACCAGGTGGCTGATCACTATCTAAATTCAGCTTTTTTCTTAAAACAAACCTGCTGCCATCTTTACGTTTCCATCCGTCAAAATAAAATTCATTTATTTCAGGTATAATATTTGGCCCTGCATTTTCCCACTTTACTTCATTAGAAATATAACCTCCAACTCCTAATGCATCAGGAAACAATTTGTAGGTATCCAATAAATTCTCAAAATAATCTATTTCTAAAATTGTATCGTCGTCCAGAAAACAAACAATTTCAGTAGTTTCACTTATATTATTAATTCCGAAATTTCTTTGTTTAGTAAGACCTCTGTCTGATTCATCAATTAAAAAATATTTTAGATTCTGAAATTGATTTTGAATAAGAATGTTTTCTGTATGCTTGTTTAGAGAACCATCAACAATTAAAATTTCATCAGGGTATAAAGTCTGTCTCTTCACTGAATGCAATAATTTCAGTAAAGGTTCCGGTCTCATGTAGGTACAAATGATTAACGAAAATTTCATTCCTGATTTTTTAATTGATTCGCCCAGTATACACTTCTATTCCATTGCTTTTGTAATTTAGAGAAATATCTAATTGGATTTTTTATTGACTGTTTTTTATAAAATTTTAAAAACAAAATAGTTTTATAACCCCGGATTTGCTTTTCATTTAAGTGCAATATTTTATACAACATAACTGTTGGCGATGGCTTAGGCTTTATTACATCATTTTGCCATGCTAAAACTGGTTTGGTCCTAAATCCGCCTACAGGTGCTTTTAAATGGATGATTTCCGGATTTGGCACATACAAAATGTCGATTCCTAAATTCCTTAATTGCATTCCAAAATCACTATCTTCTCCATAACCAAATTCAAACCTTTTATCATACTTCATGCCTCTTAAAAATTGGTTTTTTACAATACTACATCCAGAACCAAACGATCCCCATTGCATTTGTATTTCATGTTTTTTACCGGATAGATATCCTTCTCCATAACAAGCTAGTGTCATTACGTCGATTCCAAATTCCTTAATTTTTAAAAATACATTTTTAAAAAAAATTTTATCTATTCTTATATCATCATCAGCCATAAAAACCCATTCGCTTTTTACTTCGGCCAACGCTAAATTTCGGGCATTGCACGCACCTGCCTGATGTGTGAAAATGTGTTTTATTTCAAAATTCCAGGTTTCACTTGCGAGATAATCTAATTTTGAAACACTATCAGGATTAGGATTTTGTTCTACAATTATAACCTTTTCAGGAAGATGAGTCTGTTTTGATAAATCTTTTAAAACATCATACAAATAATTTTTCCGCCCTATAGTTGGAATAATTACATCTATCGTCCCCAGTTCCACTACTTTTTTTGTTGACTGAATCTCAATATTGTCTAACACACTTTTTTTTAACTTTCGCTGAAAATAAAACAAGGACAATAGGAAAGGCAAAAGAGCAATTTTTCTTTCATATAAAAACAGATTCAAAAACAATAAAAACACCCAGCGAGTTCGGTAGTGCTGCTTTACAAACCGAAATAAAACGAAATTGCTGCAGTTATTAATTTTGGTTTGATTCGGAATTTCTTTTAATAATTTTGGCTCCGAATAACACAAAATTCCTATGTGCATTGTAAGTTTTGCCAAAGAGTGCAGGAAATAATCCAGATTATCTGAAACATTGATATTATCTTTTAAAGCTAATAAAACAGACGCATCAATACCTCCGGCAATGCTACTCATCTGCCAGGTGGGATAAGTAACTTTTTTATTTACATTTATAAAAACAGATTCATCTACGTAACCAATTCCGTCTGATAAAAATGAATTTGGGAAAGGATTATAAGAAGCCATTATCCTTTTATGGTGAAAAATGGACTCAAGTTCATGAAAATTCAAATTAGATTTAAAATCTGAATGACACCAAATCAATAATTCATTTGGAAAAGCACTTGCAATTTCAAATAAAGTTGCTACAATATTTTTACCTGAAAAAAGTATGATTTCATTCGCTTTCCAAACGCTAATTACTTTATTGTTTTCATGATAAACAATTACCATTTTTACTTATTTTTTTGGCTTATTATTTTTTTATAAAACTCTATATTTTGATTGGCTATTACGTGTATATCGAAATATTTTTCTACTTTATCTCTCGCTGCTTTTGCTAATTTAAGGGACAAAAGTTCATCCTCCAGAAAATCACTAATTTTTTGTGCAAAAGCCTTATGATTGGCTGGATGGACTAAAAAACCATTTTTACCCTCGTCAATCATTTCCGTTGCCCAGCCAACATTTGAGGCTACAATTGGTTTTTGCATTGCCATAGCTTCCAGCCACGAAACCGGGAAAGCCTCTGCAAAAGAAGGAAAAACGCAAACATTTGCCTGCTGGATTTTCTCTTTTATTTCAATATACGGAACGCTTCCTAAATAAGTAACATTTGGGAACGCTTTTTCTGAAAATAATTTCTGCATCATTTTCCAGGTTGAAGGATTTCCTGAAATAATATCGGGTACATCTTTACCAATTAAAATCAATTTAGCAGCAGGGTCATTTTCTATTACTTTATTAAAAATCAACGGCAATTCTAAAAGCCCTTTTTTTCTAATTAAACTTCCAAAATACAATATCGTTTTTCGCTTCTGGTCGCTTTCATTATCAACCTGAAATAAATTAACATCAATAGGGTTTGGAATAATTGTAAATTTCTTCTTCAAACCAAAAATCATATTTGTGGTATCAGCTGTAAACTGACTTACAGACAATAATCCATCTGATTTTTTTAATGCTCTTTTTTCATGAAACTTATTAATCCATTTTACTTTCCGATTATCCAAATGGCAAAAATAGGTATCAGACCCATGTAATCTGATAAGCAAAGGACATAATTTTGGTTTTATAAATGATGAAATACCTGTCCAGTCTGCTGCTTCAACCAAATCAATTTCATTATTTGCATGCAATTGATTGATTATTTTTTCAATCTTTTTTCTTGTCAAAAACCAGGATAAACCTTTAAACCTAATGTTTTTTATTTGCTGAATAAGAATTCCGTCATCATCAAACGTATCATCCTGCTCCTGTCCATATACTAATATCCTTACAGAAATTCCTTTGGCTAAAAGTCCGATTGCCAGGTTCTTTATACTTGTCCCGATTCCTCCTGAGTTTCCTGTTTTGGAGTGTGGATATTCCGGGGTTAAAAATGCTATTTTCATTCTTATTTTTTAAAAAAAGTCTTTTAAAATAATAGCTGTAAACAATCTGGCACCACTATCTGTCATATGTCCGCAGGAAGAAAAATATTTATTTTCAACAACCACATTCTCGTAATTATAAATTTCAGGATAAGCTTTTTTTACTTTATCAAAATAATTCATCCCGGTTACATTTTCACACATTGGTGTCATTACAGGAATAAAATTGATATTATTAGCTTTACAAATAGTTTTAATTTCTTCGTAATATTTATTGTGTTTTAGTGGATTTAGATTCACAATATTATTTTTCATATTCCCGTTTTTGTGTTTTTTCAACGGGTAATATCCCTGATTATCTAAAGCATTTGTTTTTTTATGAATTAAAGTAAAAAATGTTTCCCTAAACCCTATTTTACCATCATACTTTATGTATCTGTAAAAAGGAATGTAATACAATTCATTAAAATTTTCCTGCGATTGGAAGTGATTTTTAATCGTTTCAGAATTATGAATATAGGGCAGGAACAATGCTGCTATTCCTTCTGCCTGATGATCATTTGAAAGATTGAGATCAGCTTCCAGAATGACATTTTTAATTGTGTATTTCCTTTCAATCATTAATTTCAACAACAATGACGCTTCAAACAAATGACCTCCACTCATTCCGTAATTAAATGTTTTTAATCCTTTTTCTTCAAACATTTTTGAAACAAAATGATTATTGGCTCTTGATGAGCCCAGGATTACAACATCATATTTTTGAGCTTTTGAATTAAAAACAGTTTCAATTTTCCCTCTGTTTTTGGATTGTAAAAAAACATACGTGTATAATCCATCTAAAGCAATAGCAGTTAGCAGAATTACAACAGAGATTTTGATTGTATAAATTAGAAAATGCTTCATTAAAACTGAAAATATATAAATTCTTTGTAATCTGAAAAAGTACCAAAAGCCATAATTGCCATAATTGCCAAAGTTAATTTCAACATGCTTTTTTTACCTGAAAGAGGCTCAATTTTAGTTCGGCTGTTCCATTCTGCCAAAACAAATAATCCAATCAAAAGAAGGAGCTCGTAATTATAACGCTCGTTGTCTAAATACTGAAAGCCAAAATCTTTATTAGTAAAAATTCCTTTTATATACAAAACAGCATCAGTTATGGTTTTAGCTCTAAAAAAAATCCAGGCCACACAGGTTATCAAAAAGGTCGAAAGAATACTAAATATTGTCTTTACGGAATTAAAGTTCCATGAAAGGTGTATTGCATCCATATTGTTTCGGTTACTATTACGCAAAAGCAAAGGCAGAAAGTAAACCGCATTGATAAATCCCCAGGCTATGTAGGTCCAGTTGGCTCCATGCCAAAAACCGCTAACCACAAAAATGATAAAAGTGTTTCTGATTTTCATCCAAAGTCCGCCTTTACTTCCACCTAACGGAATGTACAAATAATCACGAAACCAGGAAGATAGGGAAATGTGCCAGCGACGCCAGAACTCGGCTATATCTCTTGAAAAATAAGGGTAGTTAAAGTTTCGTAATAAATCTAAACCAAACAATTTTGAAGTTCCTAATGCAATATCTGAATACCCTGAAAAATCTCCATAAATTTGGAATGCAAAATAAACTGCCCCTAACATAAGGGAGAAAGAATTCATTGAAGTATAATGATCGAAAATCGCATTTGCGTAAGTTGCACAAGTATCTGCAATGACTACTTTTTTAACTAATCCCCAGATGATTTGGTAAATACCTTCTTTGGCTTTTTCAAAATTAAACTCTCGCTTTATTTTTACCTGAGGCAGTAAATGAGTCGCTCTTTCGATTGGACCGGCGACAAGAAGCGGAAAATAACTTACAAACAATGAATAATCTACAAAATTATATTCGGCTTTGATTCGTTTATAATAGATATCAATTACATACGATAAACCATGAAAAGTGTAAAATGAAATTCCTACCGGCAGAATTACATTCAATAGAAGTGGACTCGATTTTAAACCCGCAGCATTTAGTAAATCTGAAAATGAAGCAGCAAAAAAATTATAGTATTTAAAGACCCCTAAAAATCCTAAATTTACCAGAATGCTCAGCCAAAACCAAAATTTTCTGCTTTTTTCTGATTCCCCTTTTTCGATTTGAATTCCGGTATAATAATCCAGAAAAGTTGAAAAGACTAATAAAAAAAGAAATCTCCAGTCCCAACACGAATAAAAATAATAACTGGCAATTATTAACAGAGCGTTTTGAGTGTTTTTTGTTTTATTGAAAACGAACCAATAAAGAAAGAAAACAATTGGTAAAAAAATAGCAAACGCTATGGAGTTAAAAAACATAATTGACTGTAATATTTATTCTAATTTGAAGTGCAAAGAAAGGTTATTTCTCAGAAAGTATGCTCATAATTCGGTCCCAAATTCGTTTTGAAGAATCTTGCGGAGGGTGTCTGTTAATTTTTTCAAACCATAATTGTGCATCTTCAATACTATGCTTTGGGTGCTGTAAACCAAATTCAATCTTATCAGCGATTGTATTTGCAGAGTCTAACCAAATCACCGCATTTTTATTTGGCATTGAACGAAAATGAATGTATTTGTATATTTTCGAAACCGACCAACTTTTATCGATTTTAGCATTTAGGTCATAATTAATAAAAGCGCATGGCTTTTTATAAGCTGCATAATCAAAGACCATTGAGGAGCCTAAATTTATAACCATTTCGGTATGTTGTATCGTATTGGTCTGCAAAACCATATCAGCTTTGGTTGGCAAAATGGTATTCCATCCCTCTCCTACTTTTTTCCACGCAGGAGCAACCGGAGTGATAATATCCCTGTTTTTTTTCAAAACCTCATCATATCGAGCTGAAAAATCGACAGGGCAGCGTCTCAAAAGTATCCCCAGAGAATATCCCTTTCCATTTAACTTTCTCACAGCTTCTGCAACATCACTCAGATATTGCGGATCATCCGGACAGGTTGTTATATCATCACCGGAATAACAGATGTATTTTTTATTTAAATCGAGTTGATGATCCTTATAAAATTGCTCTTTTGAAACACGCAGATTGCTGTCAAAATGGTTTTCAAATTGTGGCGTTCCAGTAATAAAAACCTGATTTTCTTTCACATAAGGGTAATAATGAAGTAATTCTTTTTTCATGTGTTCACTCCACACAAAATAAAAATCAGTTTCGGTCACCATAGTGGCTTTTGGCAAGTTATCCCAGGAAAAGATGAATGTCGCCGTAGGAATATTTAATTTTTTTGCTGCTAATATGGGAGCGATTGCCAGGACAGGCCGCTGATTCGTGCAAAACACAAAATCTGGTTTTTCGTTCTGAAGCGTTTCCAGACATTCATTAAAGTAAGAAGTGTTACTTTCAAAACTTTTAATCTTTTCCCGAACTTTCTCCAAGCCCTTGAGAGAAGAATGTGTGGAAATTAAAAACTTGGAGTAAATATTTTTTAACGCTGGTTTTAATTTTTTATACGTAAAAGGAAATCGATATGTGTCATAAACCAAATCTTTTTCGGCTTTTATGCTCAAATTAAGTTCAATATGTTTACGGGCGTTTTTATAACTATCTGTTAAAGGATTTAATTTTGCCTTTTTGATTTTAATTTCATCAAAACCTAATGTTGTTAAATCAAACGGTGTGTTATTCCAGTATTGGATATCAAAATTTTTCTCTAATCCAATTTTATAAAAATCAGAAAAAGCAAAATTCCGAAGTCCGATTCCGTCTGGCAATAAGATGAATATTTTTTTGTCTGGCATTAATTATCTCTAAATTGTTTTTGGTGATTAAGCTGCCAAATATCCGATTTCTGTAAACAACTAAGAAATAATTCTGCACTATTTCCTTTACCAAAATCATTATCTGTTTTTTGTATTTTATGGAAATCAATACTACAAAGTGCCTTAGTTATTTCTTTTTCAGAATAACTTACATTTATAATATCCGCATGAACAGCTCTATTTTGCTGTCTTGTACCAATGTTGATAATTGGAATACCATAATAAGGCGCTTCTCGAACACCTGCACTACTGTTGCCAATTATAAATTGGCTGTTTTTTAAAAGGGTCAGAAAATATTCAAACCGAAGTGATGGAAAAATTCTAAAACGATCATTCTTTTTTAGCTTTTCATAACTTTCTAAAATATATTGGCTTCCTAAATCGTTATTTGGAAAAATAACCACATGATTATGGCTGTCATTTAGTAATGCTGAAACAAAATTTTCTGCATATTGCTTCATATTTTGAATCTCGGTCGTCACCGGGTGAAACATTACGATAGAGAATTTATCAAAAGAAATATTATAGTATTTTTTTACAACTTCTAAATCAGGCAATTGATCAGAAAACATAATATCAATATCCGGAGACCCAATTGTAAAAACCGATTCTTTTATTTCTCCCATCTGAATGAGTCTTTTTTCAGCTTCTTTGTTGGATACAAAATGGATGTGACTCAATTTACTGACGCTATGCCTTATTAACTCATCAACAGTTCCTGATATTTCACCGCCTTCGATGTGCGAAACTAAAATATTATTTAATGAACCAACAATAGCACCGGCCAGTGTTTCAACCCGATCTCCATGTACTACAATCATATCCGGCTGAATTGTTTTGACGTAATTCGAAAACCCTTCAATAGTTTTAGCCAAAGTTAAATCCATTGTGGTTTCATGGGTATGGTTAACGAAAGTATAAATATTCTTAAAATTACATCTTTCAATCTCCAGTAAAGTGTATCCGTACTCTTCCTGTAAATGCATACCGGTAACAAATAGAAAAACCTCAAATTCATTTTGAGGTTCCAGAATTGTTATTAATGATTTTATTTTTCCAAAATCAGCGCGGGTTCCGGTAAGGAAAAGGATTTTTTTCATTTAGTACTTGTTTATAAACTCAACCTTGAATAGATGTAATCTCGACTGCGCTCGATTTGACACAATCATTTATCAGTCCTCTCTGTCAGGTCGAGCGCAGTCGAGACGCTTTTCAATCTAAATTTCATCATTACTTGGATTGTATTTATAATGAGTCGCATTTCTACATTCTGATAAATTTTGCAAATTATCAAAATTTCCTTCTATCAAAGCTTGCTTCTTGGCTCTACTCCATTTTTTAATTTTCTTCTCAAACTCAATAGCTTGATTAGGATCTAAAAATTCCTGATAAAAAACTAATGTAACTGGCCTTCTGGAATGTGTATAAGCGTCTGAATATTTTCCTTCATTATGTTCTATTAATCTTTTCTCAATATTCGAGCTTATTCCTACATATAAAGAATCATCGTTACAATTTAAAATATAAACATAATAGAATTTCATAATTCTAATTTTTAAAATGATTCTGGACTATCATTAATCTCGACTGCGCTCGATTTGACAAAATCATTTATCAAACCTCTCTGTCAGGTCAAGCGCAGTCGAGACTTTTTTAAGATCCCAAAATCCACAACTAAACTTAATCTCCACTCCGCTCCCTCTCGACTCCAACCTCTCTCGACTGCTCTCCCTATCGACTGCGCTCGAGGTGACAATAAAATCACCTTCTTTCTAGGTCGAGCGCAGTCGAGACCTTTTTACTCGCAAATGTCTTCCCAACTCAACTGCTCGTCATTTTCAATATCTCGAATAGCCTTTTTACCAAGTAAATCATTAAAATGTTCTGCTGAAATTTTTCCGGTTCCAGGGCGTTTTACCCAAATATTTTCTTTGGTAAAAACTTCACCTTTTTTGATTGGAGCAATAGTACAAACCGTTGCAAAAGCAAAATCTATAGTCACTTGTTCTTCTTCCGCCGGTTTTTTGGTTCCGCCACGCATTTGTGCTATTTCGGCACTGAAAACTATTAATTCCTGACAAGCTTTTTCATCCATACTACACACAATATCCGGACCTGTACGCTGCATGTGGTCTGTAAAATGTCTTTCTAAAATACTTGCACCAAGAGCTACAGCTCCCAGGCAGGCATTATTATTCAAAGTATGATCAGACAAGCCAAATACTTTATCAGGAAAAGCTTGATGCATCTCTATCATTGCCCCAAAACGAACCAAATGAATGGGCGTAGGGTATAAATTGGTAGTATGCAATAAAGCGACAGGAATATTATGATTATCAAATATAGTAACTGCTTTTTGGATGCTTTCAATCGTATTCATTCCTGTGCTTAAAATAACAGGTTTTCCAAAAGAAGCAATATGTTCTAATAAAGGATAATTATTACATTCGCCCGAACCTATTTTATAAGCCGGAATATCAAATTTGCGTAAACGCTCAGCAGCAGCCCTTGAAAATGGTGTAGAAATAAAAATCATTCCCTTGCTTTCGACATAATTTTTAAGTTCTAATTCATCGGCTTCATTTAGCGAGCAACGTTCCATGATTTCGTAAATAGAAACATCGGCATTACCCGGAATCACTTTTTTTGCTGCACCAGACATTTCGTCTTCTACAATATGTGTTTGATGTTTGACTACCTCAACTCCAGCTCTATGAGCTGCATCTACCATTTCTTTAGCTACTTGTAGAGAACCTTCATGATTAATTCCGATTTCGGCGATAACAAAAGGCGGAAAATCTGCTCCAACTTTTCTTCCAGCAATTTCTATGTATGGATTCATTGTATTATTTAATTTTTACAATTTAATTTCTCAAAGACAAAATCATTTGTTCCATCTTCTGATTTTTCTCTTAATAAAAGTAGCAACTTTTTCCTTAAGCCAATAAATTCTCATTTTTAAAGTTGGATTTATAAAAATTAACTGCCCGCCACCAATATATGTATTTGAATCTCTTCCTTCATGTGCATATGGAGGATTTTTCTTTAAGGTAATTACATTCACATATAAATGATTTGGAAAAATTTCCAAAATTTTTTCTGTTTGACTTTTTCTATCCCCCTCTACAAAAAAAATGGTTGTTTTTTCACTTTTTTCCTTAATGAAATTTAAATTATCATCTGAGCCATCAATTATTATTAAATTAAATTTTTCATTTGGAATATCTTTAATTTCAGAGAAAAGGTTTATCTTTTTAAAATCAAATACATTTTTTTGCAATGCCTCTAAACAAAATTGATTCATTTCTGTTCCATAATAATCAATTTTTAGATCCTTCTTTTTATCTAATTTTAAAATTGTATCAGAAACAGATCCAATTCCTAAACCTATTTCTAGTATCTTTTTAATTTTAAATACAGTTATTAATTTTAGTAATGTTTCTAATGCAAATTCACTGGCTATATAATCACTGCCTTCTAAAGAACAGAAAAGTTTATAATTATCTGTAGCAAGTTTTTTAACTTTCATATTTTATATTTTTTGAATAAATATTCAGCATAATCGAAATCCTCTTCTGTATCAATATCCACTTTGGCAAAAATAGAATCTATTATATATGGAAAACTACTCTCTGAAATAATTTTATCTTCTAAAATCAATTTAGCCTTACTGATGTAAAGCAATCCATTTTCAAAAAAAAGAGGTTCCAAATCCTGACTTCGTTGTCCTATTTTATAATTGAAAGGAATAAACTTCTGATTCTCAATTTTTCCAAATTTTTGATGATTCTGGCTTACAGTAAATAAACTATCCTGGTTATTTTGCTGATAATAACCGAAAGACTCTTTTAGCAAACTTTGCGGTCTTAACGGATTTGTAGGCTGCAAAAGAATAACATTTTCTACCTCATCCTCCATTTGTTCCAATACATTTTTGAGTGCCGAGACTGTTGGTTCTAAATCACCCGACAGGGAATCAGGTCTGTCAATTACTTTTGCACCAAATTCTAAAGTTATTTTTTTTATTTCTGCATCATCCGTTGACACATAAACTTCATTAATTATTTCACTATTTGCCTGAGCATATAAAATACTATGAGCAATCAATGGAATTCCTCCAAGTAATCTTATATTTTTTTGAGGCAATCTTTTAGAGCCTCCACGAGCCGGAATAATAGCGATGGTTTTCATTTATTTCAATCTGTTCTTAGCATTTTCAATAATCATATCCATACCAGAATTCCAGCTTTGAGCTGAATACAAATTATCCGGAATTACGATTTCTTCCATTTTTTTTTGATTGAGAAACTCTAAAATAGCATCCTCCCATTCTTTCTGAAAATGCGGATTTTCTATTAGCCTGCCGAACTTTCCATACTGTAAAACTTCAGGAACACCTCCTATTGCAGAAGCAATACAATAACACCCTGAATGCAAAGCTTCTATTAAACTCATACCAAAACCTTCATGACAAAGTGTTGGAAACAAATAACAATCTGACATTTGATAATATTTTGGAAGTTCATTATTTGGAATTTTTCCTAAAAAACGAACTCCTTCTATTTTTTGATTTCGTGTAGCTCCAATAACTAATAAAGCAATGTCTTTGTTTTGCAAATGTATCTTTTTCCAAACCTCCAATATAAAATCTAATCCTTTTTTAGGAAGATCTTTTGAACACCAGATAAAAACTTTTTTGTCTTTTAAATCAAATTGTTTTTTCAAAATTATCTTTTCTTCAGAGGAAATTTTATGAAACTTATTTGTGTCAATTCCGTTATGCAATACTGAAAATTTGCAAGGTAATATAGTGTAAGTATCCTTATGTACTTTATAACTGTCATGTGTGAGTAAAACCATTTCGTCTATACTATCAAAAAACCATCTGCCATGAAAATTTTCTAAAAAAGGCGGAAATCCGTGATAAAAAAACTGAATCTGACAATTTTTCCTCAGCCCATTCTGAACCAAAAATTCCTGTAAAGGCTTTATTATTCCAAAATTATCAATAATCTGGATGATATACTTGTTATCTTTTTGGATTAGTTGACGGAGTGCTTTTAAATACCCTAAATAAGGCTTTTTAAAAAACTTCCTTTTTATTTTATCAATTATATTTTCAGATACAAACTGGTATTTTACATTGGTGAGGACAATTTCAGGCTTTTGGCAAATTATATAATCTATTTGATGATAATTTGTCAGATAATTATAATACATAGTTGTCCAGCTCCCGATTTTAGAATAAGGAAGCGGAAATTGTGATATTAAAATTACTTGTGCCATTTTGTATAAATTATATGCTAACTTTTTTTATTTTAAAACTTATACTTTTCAGATCATTACTAACTTTATACGTATAAGGAAATTGATGATAAAAAGAAATAATATGCAAAAGCAACTTGTCATTTATTTCTTTTAAACTATAATATTTCGGTACTTTTTTACCTAATCTCTTTTTAACCTTGTATTTTAAAGACTTATTAAAATCATCTTCAACAAAACAAACTGACAAAATACCTTGCTGAAATTGTGGAAGTTCGACAAATAAAAAATGTTCAATTACTTCTACTTTGTTATTCAAAATTAAATCAGTTCCCCAGTTCTCTAATTCATTAAATTCTGAGTCTGAAATCATTTCTCCCCATTTCTCTGAATTTACATTGTTGATTTCATTTTCGGAATTGTGTACCAAATGACGATGATTTAGTTCTACAATTCGTGATATTTGCAATTCTGTATTTAGATTTACTGTTTCTCTGTTTCTATAATTTTTATGCCATTGATGTAACATTAATACTTTTTGATTATAAAATTCCAATTCACATCCTGCCTTTTTAATCCTGTTATGTATTTCAGTATCTTCAGCCCCCCAGAAATGAAAAAATTCATCAAAACCATGGATATTTTTTAGCAGCTGAACCGGAAAAAGGGTCATTCCTGTAGCTTCTTCAGTACTTAAAAATTTTATATTATAATCATCATAATTGACACTTTCCTTTTTGTTTTCCTCATCAGCCATATAGCCCACCTGAAAATAAGTAGCTTTGTCAGGACTACATTTCTCTTCTAAAACTAATGTAAATTCCGGATGGAAAATCATATCTACATCTGCAGTGAAACAATATTCTGAATCAAGATTTTTTAAAATATAATTAAAGGCTTTACTTTTATTCCAGGGTTGAAACGCTGTAAACAAATAATGATACTTACAAAAAGAATAATGCTTCACAAGTTCTTTTATTTCTGAAGCCATTTCTTTTTTAGAACCATAATCAACAAAAATAACATTAAAATTTTGTTTTGTCTGACAGGCTAAGGAATCCAGCGAACGCTTAACACGATTGATTTCCCTGTTTCGATAAGCGTATAAAATAGTAATCATTACAATCTTTTTAATATATTTTCAAAAACTTTATTAACATAAACTTATAATTATCTTTTAGTGAGAATTTTAAACAACTTAAATAACACTCTCCAATTCTTCCCATAATATTTAAAAAAGTAGAATGGGAACTCTAAAAATTGTAGTTTTAACCTCTCTTTGTGTGAATTGTACTTTGTTTCTCCCTTACTTGTCAATCCATTTGAATCATAAATCGCAAAGGGAATATTCAAATGAATAAATTTAATTTTTCTCTTAAATAAAGAAAAATGCATCTTCCAGTCTGAAATATATTTTAATTTCTCATCAAATAAATTATTCTCAAAAACTGAAGCATGATAAATTACTGCTTGTTGACATATTGTATTGGTGAATGCAAATTTTTCATCAATTTTAGATGGATAGTCGACTATTTTTTGGTTTTCATTTTGCTCAATGTATATTGGTGCATAATACACAGCCCGATGGTTTAAAATCGAAACAATTTTACTTATGATTTCTGGATCATCTACTAATACATCACCGCTATTTAGGAACAAGAAGTAATCTCCTTTTGCATTTAAAATCCCCTTGTTCATGGCGTTATAAATTCCTTGGTCAGGTTCACTCACCCAATAGTTGAGGTATTCATCATGAGCCAATACGTATTCAGCACTTCCATCTGCTGAGCCACCATCAATAACAATATATTCAAAATCTTTTGAAGACTGTTTAATAACACTTTCTACTGTTTTTTGCAATCCCCGAATATCATTATAATTAATTGTTATAATTGATAGTTTTAGCATTCCTTAAACAATTTAAAATTTTGGCTTATTCTGTCAAAGATTATTGCAGGCGGATAATCAAATAATGATTCTCTAGTTTTTTTAAATTTCAGATAAAAAAAGGTATCAAATATTTGTTTCAAAGGTTTATATCTTAATTTAGTTTTTATAAGATCATGTCTTACTATTTGTGCAACTATTGTTTTTTCTTCAATTGGAATGACATTCCTAACCTCATTATTTATTCGATCAATGGCTTCTTTGTGATAAGCACCCTTATAATCTAAAGACAATTGATTTTTGGATCTTATCCGAAAGCCTGCTAATAAAGCATTTGTAACATATAATTTTTCAAATCTAAAAAAACGAAGCCACAATTCTAAGTCACTTGCATATTTCATTTCAGTTTCTAACTTCCCTCCCGAGATTTCCCATAAAGATCTTTTCCAAAAAACCGATTCCTGCTGTATCCAATGGAAGTTTCCTGTGTAATAATTATATTTAGACCATTTTTTAACTTTACTGACTCCTATTGTTCTGCCCATCTCATCTAAAGTAGAAGGGACTCCCTGGAGCCACTTTACACCATCTAAGCTAAAGATTTCTGCTACAGTAAAAAAGGCTTTTGGATGATATACATCGTCTGAATTGATCCAGGCCATTATTTCCCCGGTTGATTTATCAAACCCTTTCTGAATTGCCTCGTACAAGCCTTTATCTGGTTCACTTACCCAATACGTTAATTGATTTTCATATTTTTTAATTATATCAACTGAATTATCTGTACTGCCACCATCGATAATAATGTACTCCAGATTTGGGTAATTCTGAGACAAAACTGATTTAATAGTTTCCTCAAAGTATTCTCCTCCGTTGAAATTTGGAGTTACAATTGATATTTTTGGGCAGTTCATCTTCTTTTTTATGTTAAGTTCTTTTACAACATCCTCCCTTTTATTACCTGATTTTTTTTCAGTAAATTGCTTATTTTTACTTTTAATCATTTACCGGTATCCATTACTTAAAGTTTTTCTTTATCTTTTGCTTATAAAGTTTTGCTTATGATTATAAAATATAAATTTTCAAAAGTTTCCTTCTTTTACATCCGCATACTTTACTATGTTTTTTGAATATTTGTTTCAAATTATTTATCATTTGCAATAGGAATTTTATATCCAAAATCCTCAATAAAAGGTTTCCAAAATTCAAAATCATATCTCCACCATGCATGGCACCCCATTGGCAATATATTTTTGTTTATTTGAAATAAATATTTGGGGTTAACTTCAAAACCAAATGGTATTGCTTCAGCAATAGATGCAATTTTAAAATCTCTTACTTGCTTAACAATAATTTGAGAAATAAATGCGTCTTCATTTCTATGGGATGATCGCTGTATAGTATGGTTTTCTCCAAAAAATATTATTAAATGATTAAAATATGTAAACAATTTAAATAATATTTTATTTTTTCTGCTAAAAGAATAATAAGCTGCTTCTTCCAGATAGACCTTTTTTATAGCTCTTTGCATTGCTTTTATATTTCGCAATGAAAAACCTGAATTACCAACTCCTAAAAAATCATTTGATGGATTGTCATATCCGACAAACCAAGGAGAACCAATATAGTCATATTCTTTATTACACCAATGTAAAAGTTCATCCTTGAATACAAAAGCATCCAATTCATAAGTCAACAAAAATTGATAATCATCAAACAATCTATAAAAAAACTGACTTAGCTTCAGTTTATTGTACTTTTCAATAGATGACTGCCAAACCGGATCAATAAAAACTACTTCAAAATCCTGAATTACATTTCTATAATTTATAAGATCCAGTCCTTCTGGTGCTATTATCTTAATAGTATATTTACCTAATATTTTAAAACACTGCTGAAATGAAATTAATTCCAATTCACTTGGATTTACCTCATGTATTGGTATTACAACTACAACTTTTTTATCAGGTTTAACCATTTATCAAAACTTTAACCGCTTTTTTAATTCTTTTAGCTATTTTAAAAAACAGCATATCACTTTTACTCTTTCTTATCTTAATCTCAATTGATGGTTTTGAATAATAAAAAACATTTAAATTACTTATAGTAGTCACATTATTGTTAAACAACTTTTGCCTATAATCCTCAAACAATGCAATCAAATCAGGTCTATTATTAAAATCAAATCGTGTTAGATAAGAACATATTTGTTCAGGTTTATTAAATTTATAACTACTAAAATGAAAAAAACGAAGTGGATAATTCTCATTCACAAAATATTTATTTTCTATTATTGAAAGCTGTCTTTCATGCAAATTCCAATTAGCCATATTATACCCAGGATGCTTCAAAATAGAATAATTATCATAAAAAACAGGCACATAATTAATCCATATTTGATCATAAAACATGCCTTTGCAAAAATTCATAAATCCATACTTAACAACTCTTGCTCCCCACCAGTTCAGAAAATCTTTGACTTTTTCATAATGGCTCAATGCTATAAACCCTAAATTAAAAACACCTCCTCTTAAAGTGTGATAATCAGTAGGAGCAAATTCATCATCAATCGGCGTGCAAATATGAGGTGTTATCACAATATTTTTATCATCCAAAATAGTAAAAACTTCGTCAAAATGGCTTGTAACCAAAATATCCGGATCAATATAAAGTAATTTCTCTGCATTAAATTTTTTAAAAAGATAATGAAAATAAAAAGGTTTGACAGCAGTATTCAATTCTACAATATTGTACTTTTTATTTAATTCGTCAAAGTCTGGAATTTGTAATGTTTCTACAAGAATTATTATAAATTTTGAAAAAACAGTATAATCAAAAGATGCATCATATTTATCTACTAATCCTATGACGAATTTTTTATCGGGATGATTCTCTAAAAAGGAGTCTCCTAATGTTTTAGCATGAGCTAAATAATTATTAGAACAAATCGTAAATGCTATTTTCATTTTATATATTTAATTATTGTTGCCGGGACACCTGCTGCAACACAATTAGGAGGTATACTTTTAGTGACTACAGCATTAGTTGCGATTATACTGTTTTCACCAATAATAACATTAGGCATTATTGCAACACCTTCTCCAACCCATACATTTCTTCCAATGATAACTGGTCCTTTTGAAATTAAAGGTCTATCCTTTGGTGCTAATTTCAACATTTCTGTTGTTGGTTCACCATGATGATGGTCGGTAATATAAATTCTACTGGCAAACAAACAACTATCCCCAATTTCTATATAATTTATACAACCAATATGAATATCGGTATTAAATATAACATTATTACCAATTTTAATGTTTGGCTCAAAACTATGTTCTCTATATTTGTCCCATGCTTCAATTCTAAATCGGTCTCCTGCCACAAAATTATCACCAATTTTTATATATTGAGGATTAAGAATTGTACAATCTTTGCCTATAATAAAAGATTTCCCGATTTTTCTAAATTTTAAAATAGTATTTTGATAATCCTGATTATTCTTCTTTTTCTGATACAAATTAAATTGACAAAAAAGATAGTTTAAAATTTTATTTTTAATTTTTGCTAACATCTTGTTTCTTTAAAACAATTTACAATTCTATCTATTTCTTTTTCAGTCAATTCATAAAACATTGGTAATCGCAATAGAGTATTGCTAAACATATCTGTATTTAATAATACTCTATCATCATGTTTAGAAGAATAAAATGAACTTGAATGCAATGAAATATAGTGAAAAACAGCTAAAATACCTTGTTTTTTTAACATTTTAATATACTTTGTTCTTTCTTCCAAAGTTGCAAATCTAATATAAAACATGTGTGCATTATTAGTAGCATATTGAGGTATTTGTGGCAATTTTATTTTACATTCATCAGCTATAAGATCGAATTGTTTATAATAATATTCCCAAAGCTTCTTACGTTTTTCTTGTATCTTTTCTAAATTCTCAAGTTGTGCCCAGAGAAATGCAGCAATAATTTCAGAAGGTAAAAAACTGGAACCAACATCCACCCATCCATATTTATCCACTTCTCCTCTAAAGAAAGCAGATCGATTAGTTCCTTTTTCCCAAATAATTTCTGCTCTTTTAGCAAATTGTAAATCATTAACAACTAGCATTCCTCCCTCGCCTGAAATAATATTTTTGGTTTCATGGAAAGAAAAAGTTGCTAAATGCCCAATAGAACCTAAAGCCTTTTTAATTCCGTCTTTACCCGTATAATAACTATCAATAGCCTGTGCAGCATCTTCAATAACATAAAGATTATATTGATGCGCCAATTCCATTATAGCATCCATATCGCAAGCAATACCAGCATAATGAACAAGAACTATTGCCTTAGTTTTCGGAGAAATTAAAGACTTCAATTTAGTTGCGTCTAAATTAGGGTTATCTTTTCCTGAATCTGCAAAAACTATTTTTGCTCCTCTTAATACAAAAGCATTGGCAGTTGAAACAAAAGTATAAGAAGGGATTATTACTTCATCGCCTGGCTCAAGATCAATTAATATTGCTGCCATTTCTAAAGCATCAGTACAAGAAGTAGTTAACAAACATTTGCCAAAATCATATTTTTCTTCAAAAAAATTTTGGCACTTTTGGGTGTATTTCCCATTACCAGAAATTTTGCCTGAAGCTACTGCTTCTTGAATATATTTTAACTCACTGCCTATTAAGAAAGGTTTGTTAAATGGAGTCATACTATCTTAATTTAGACCTAAACTTATTCAATGGTAATATATTTTTTAAAGTTTCTTGATAAACAGCTTCTTTTATCATTAATAATCCAGTTCCACAAACGACTACTGGAAAATTGTTATTAATAAAAATTATTTTCCCACACACTCTATTTTCAATCATAACATCCTCTAAAACAACTGCTTCAGTTATTATTATAATTTTATCATTTAAAAAGCATTTTGCTCCTTGGTATGGAGATCCGCATGCATCAATTTTACGCCTTATTTTATTAGCTTCGTCTTTCCAATTGATAAAATAATCTTCATCGTTCAACCATAATGAATAAGACGCATCATTTTCAGTCTGTTTAACTCCTACGAGTTTCTTATTATTTTCTATAAAAGAAAAAATATCATAACTAATTTCACTATAAAGGCCACTTATTATATCAATAGCATTTTTAATTTTTATTGGATAATCTATTCTGATCTTTTTCTGTAAAATAATATCGCCTTTATCATAATCTTTACTTGCAAAAATTGCTGTTACGCCTATTAATTCTTCACCATTAATCAACATATTTACTAAAGGAGCAAAACCCCTATATTTTGGCAAAATTGAATCGTGTAAAATAATTAAATTGGGTAAATCAATCAGCCATCTCCAAGATATTGCTAAATAATAATCACATATTATACTATAATTGTGTATCTCATCTTTATAAAAAAAAACTATCCTATTTCTTTTACAAAGATTTTCAATATCCAAGGAATAATCATTATCTAATTTTGTATCCTTCCCAATACAAATAAAACTTATATTTTTTATTTTATGATTTTCAATTAAAGAGAATAAAACTGAATATCCTTTTTTTGTCATTAAAAACAGTCCTACTTTCATTTTTTATTTTAAAATATTTATATCTTTTAAAGTTTCAAAAGAAGAATAAACCTGAACTTGTTTAACAGCGTTTTGTGAATAAGCTTTATAATCTTCTGTGGAAAGCTCCAAAATTGTTTTAATTCCAAAGGCCAAATCCTTACTATCCTTTAAAATTGCTTTATATCCATTAAAATTATTGATTACCATATTATTAACTATCCCCATATCAAAACCAACTACTGGAGTACCACATGACATAGCTTCTGATACCATCATTGGTCCAGAATCTTCAATAGAAGAATTTACAAATAAATTTATAGCTTGATAAAGCAAAACTAACAATCTATAATCTGTGATGTAGTCTAGTTTCTGCTTTATAAATTGTAAAGATTCAAATTCTTTTGGCACATTTCGAGAAACTGCCAAAATAACTATTTTGTTTTTTTGTTCTGTTGTTAATTTCTCTTCTAAAATTTTTAAAGCTTCGATAAAATATAAAAAGCCTTTTCTAGGATCTGAAGCATTTTGGCTACCTGCCATTATATAAAACTTGGAATTATCAAAATCAAAAATTCTTTTAGCTATATCCTTATTCTTAGCATTAAATAATTTAGTATCTATCATACTATTAAAATTAGGAATAAAATCTTGAGTCTTATAAATTTTAGAATTTTGAGCTTGCTTAACTGTCCAATTAGACATTCCAATCACTTTAAAATCTCCCTCTTGAGCATTTTTAAGTTTAGTTTCAAAATTTATTTTAGCAATATTCCTGTCATTACTTCCTATTATTGCCGGACATTCTTCATTACATCCTTTTATATAACCCTCACAATCCCAAGCATAATGGCATCCTCCGGTAAAGTGATTCATATCAACTGTAATGTTATAAACTTGTGCTTTGGTAATTTTTTGCAGATTTAACAAATCTGTACTATTCATAAAACCACTAGTCATTCCTGTAAATATAAATTCCGGAATAAATCCTATTTGCTTTATAATTTGCTCAGCGCTTGTATTTACAATAGTTTCATCTTTACTAATAAAAAAATATTTTTCATCAAAATAAACTTGTTTTAACTTAAATCGTGATTTGTATACTATTCTATTTTTAATTTTGATAAATATACGTTCAATTATAGTTTTTTTTTTTTTAGTTTTTGATTCATTTAAATATTGAACAATAAACCTATCATTTCTTGTTTTATACTTAACTAACATACTTAACGTATGGTTTTGTTCAATAAAAAAACATCCTAATTTATAAATTGCTTCATAAGCCCCATTTATATCACCTGTAGACAGCAATAAAATTTTCTTGTTTACATTTTCCATTCTACTGGTATTTTAAAAAATCCATTTTCTACATCTCCATCCTTGAATTCTTCTTGAGTAAGATTTATAATATTCAATCCTAATTTATTTTGAGGAAAGTCCAACAGTTTGATTTTTGGTATATCCAACGCCAAACCAATGATATAAGTATTTGCAATTAATGCATTATTAGGTACTTTTAATATCCATTTTTTTACTCCTGTAAAATCTAAAGCCCTTCGATTGATAAAAATTAAATTTTCGTATTTATCCAAAATAGAAAAATTTAAACGCAAATTTTCCTCATATGAATTATTCCTTAAAGTTATATGAATATATATATCCTGATCAGTAAAAAATTCCGTTATTTCATGCTCATTTTCATTTCTTAACTCAACTGACAAGATTTGAGCTTCTTTACTTTCATCTACTTTATAAATAATCTTATGACTATTTTCATCCCCAGAATTGATCTCTAAATATTTAGCTAATGCATCATCTATATTACCATCATATTTCACTTTTCCATGTTCCATCACAATCCCCCTATTACACAATTGTTTTACCGCCACCATATTATGACTTACAAATAAAACAGTCCTTCCACCGCTTTTAGAAATATCCTGCATCTTACCAATGGCTTTTTTCTGAAATTCTGCGTCTCCAACAGCCAAAACCTCATCTACAACTAATACCTCAGGTTCCAAAAAAGCCGCTACAGCAAACGCAAGCCGAACAGTCATTCCTGAGCTATATCTTTTTACGGGAGTATCAATATAACGCTCACAACCGGAGAAATCAATAATTTCATCAAGCTTTGAAGCAATTTCTTTTTTCGTCATTCCTAAAATGGCTCCATTTAGGAAGATGTTTTCCCGGCCGGTCATTTCACCATTAAATCCTGTACCAACTTCTAAAAGAGATGCAATGCGCCCACGACATTTAATAGTTCCTGTTGTTGGAGCAGTTACTTTGGATAAAATTTTTAAAAGTGTTGATTTCCCTGCACCGTTTTTACCAATAATTCCCAACACCTCACCTCGTTTAACTTCAAAATTAATATCCTGTAGGGCCCAGACATAATCTGAATTACCTTTTGTAGACCGGTCATTTGTATCGCCTATTTTCAAATATGGATTTTCTTTTCCTCTTATCTGATGCCACCAGCGATTTATGTCATGAGTCAAAGTTCCTGTTCCTACTTGTCCTAAGCGGTATTGCTTGGAAATATTTTCGGCTTTTAATATAATATCTTTCATTTCTTGAAATTAAACAGTATCGATAAAGCTTTTCTCGGTTTTATTAAAAACTAAAAGTCCGATAAGGAATAAAACAATCGTAATTACTAAGGTATAAAGCAATCCCAAAACTGAAATATTACCCGTACTTAAAAGCAGATAACGTGAAGTCTCTATAATATAAGCCAAAGGGTTATAAGA
Organism: Flavobacterium fluviatile; assembly: GCF_010645065.1. GTDB lineage: Bacteria > Bacteroidota > Bacteroidia > Flavobacteriales > Flavobacteriaceae > Flavobacterium > Flavobacterium fluviatile. Next base: position 82,797 of record NZ_JAADZW010000017.1, read on the forward strand.
AACAAGCCATCCAAATTGCGGTAGTTTATCTTTTATTAACTCCATTGGGTACATTACTGCAGAAAGATACATCAGCAACTGGATTCCGAAACCAATCAAATGACTTAAATCACGGTATTTCGTTACCATTGAAGAAATTAGCATTCCTAATGCTAATCCTAAAATTCCCATAAAAGCAATTAAAATTGGAAAAAACACCACTAAACCATTCAAGGTTAAATTTGCTCCTTTTATATAATAGAAAATGTAAAAAAAGACAAAAATAAAAAACTGAATTCCAAACTTTATTAAATTGGAGATCACAACCGAAAGTGGTGTAATAATCCTGGGAAAATAAACTTTCCCAAAGATATTTGCATTTGCTTTAAAAGTATCAGATGTTCCAGTAAGACATGCTGTGAAATAATTCCAAACGGTTACTCCGGCTAAATTAAACAAAAAAGGAGGTATTGTGCCTGTATTGATTCCGGCGACATTATTAAAAATTATTGTAAATGTAACTGATGTGAATAAAGGCTGAATCAGATACCACAGTGGACCTAAAACAGTTTGTTTATAAACAGTGATTACATCCCGTTTTACAAACAACAACAATAAATCCCTGTATTGCCATATTTCTTTAAAATTTAAGGAAAAGAAATTATTTTTTGGTGTTATTTCAAACAGCCAGTCTTTATTATTCTCAGTATTATTCATTTTATTAATTAACAGGATTTTTTACCTGTTCAAAAAAGATTAAAAAGCAAAAAGGCGCTTTTATAAAACACCTTTCTCTACTATTATAATTTAATAAACATATTTATTTATCCAAAACTTCAAAAGTTGAGTTCATACTTTTAAATTCAGGAACGATTTTTTTCATTTTAGTTACTATTTCATCATTACTATAAAAACTCGAAATCGCTATAAGTTCTTCAATTTCAATATGCAAGTTTTCATATTCATCCTGTATTTCCTGTGCTATCATTATTTTGTTATGATAAGTCGGCAACGTTTTCGAAGTATCATTTAATAATTCTTCATATAATTTTTCACCTGGCCTTAGACCGACAATTTTTATTTTGATTTCTTTATCTGGAATAAAACCGGCTAACTTAATCATTTTTTTAGCTAAATCAATTATCCTTACCGGTTTTCCCATATCAAAAATATAAATTTCACCTCCATTTCCCATTGCTCCAGCCTCTAAAACCAACTGACAGGCTTCGGGAATAGTCATGAAGTAACGAATAATATCCTGATGTGTAATTGTGACAGGACCTCCTTGTGCAATTTGTTTGGTAAATAGCGGAACTACTGAACCATTCGATCCTAAAACATTTCCAAAACGGGTTGTAATAAATTTAGTTCTGCACTCTGGTTGTTCTTTCTGATTTTTTAAAAATAACGACTGTACATACTTTTCGGCGATACGCTTACTTGCTCCCATAACATTACTAGGATTAACAGCTTTGTCAGTAGAAACCATTACAAATTTCTTTACATTATATTTACAGGAGAGGTCTGCCAGATTTTTTGTTCCTTTAACATTGGTAAGAATTGCCTGTGAAGGGTTCTCTTCCATTAACGGAACATGCTTATAAGCTGCGGCATGAAAAACGACCTGGGGCCTAAAATCGGTAAATACTTTTTCTAAAGCCTTTTTGCTTTTTACATCTGCAATAACCGCTCTTATTTTTGTTTGAGAATCAAGTGCAAGTGTTTCCAGACATAAATTGTGCAAAGGAGTTTCTGCATGATCCAAAATTACTATAGTTTTAGGATTAAACCCTAAAACCTGTCTGACAATTTCGCTGCCAATAGAACCGGCAGCTCCCGTAATAAGTATGACTTTATCTTTTAATTGTTTAGATATGGATTTACTATCCAATACAATTGGCTTTCTTTCTAATAAATCTTCTATCTGGATATTCTTAACTTTTTGAGAAATTTCTTTTTGGTTTTCCCAGTCAGAAATTAACGGTACTGTATATACTCTGTAATTGAATTCTAAACACTGATCAACTATAATTAGCTGTTCATCTTTAGATAAACTTTTGTCTGCTATAATAACAGCTTCTGCAGCAACAGACCGCATTAAAGCAGGTAGTTTTTTCTTTTGAATCAATATAGGCAGGTCCAACATCCGTTTAGAAGCATTTTGGTTGTTTTTGTCCACAAAACCAACAATCTTAAATCGGGAAGGAGTTTCAAATTTTAATGCATTAGCAACAGAAATTGCATTAGCATCTGTGCCATAAATAACTGTTCGTATTAATTTTGAATCTGTTTTCTCTGAAAAATAGATTTCAAAAGTTTGTTTTACAACAACTCTGTATAAGAATAATCCGCAAAAAGACAATACTAAATTTATAAAAAGTCCCGTATTTAAAAATGCCTTGTGTCCGGAATACAACTCAAAAACTAAATTGAAAATCAAAAAGAAAATCAAAACGGACATTTGAGAAAACAACAACTTTATTGCGTCTATATAAGAGGAATGCCTTATAATTCCTGAATATGTCCTGAATAGCCAGAAGAAAAATACATTGACAAAAATAAGAACTGATACAAAATAAAAATGATGTGATGTTATAATGTAACCTAACGCTGTCCCTTCAAACAACATATAAGTAAATGTAAACGAAAAGATGAGAACCATTATATCAATGGCTACGATAATCCACCTTGGCAAATAACTAAGATTGTTAAGATTTGCTTTAAGATTTCTTGGCGAAAAACTGTTATGCAAAAAAGCAGACATTTTGGTTGGTTTATCTGTATTCAAATTTTATTTTATTTAGTAATGGAAATTCAGCATACATACAAAAGTACTAATTAAAGATTTCAAAAAAATATTTCTTTTTTAGATTAAAATCTTCCTCCTTTTTTCTTTTGTTTTAAAAATTCGATCAAATAAGATCCGTATCCGGATTTTACCAGTGGTAATGCAAGTTCCTCTAACTGCTGATCCGAAATAAAGCCTTGTCTCCATGCAATTTCCTCAATACAACCCACTTTTAAACCTTGTCTTTCTTCTAAAACCTGTACAAATTGCCCTGCCTGCATCAAACTGTTAAAAGTTCCTGTATCTAACCACGCAGTACCTCTGCTTAAAATACCTACTTTCAATAATCCCCTTTCCAGATAAACTTTATTTACATCTGTAATTTCATATTCTCCGCGTGCACTTGGCTGAATATTTTTGGCTATTTCAACAACCGAATTATCATAAAAATACAATCCTGGAACTGCATAACTTGATTTTGGTTCTGTAGGTTTCTCTTCAATTGAAACTGCATTCAGGTTTTCATCAAATTCAACAACTCCATAACGTTCCGGGTCTGAAACATGATAAGCAAATACGACACCTCCGTTTGGTTTGGTATTTGACTTCAAGAGTTCCTGCATATTAGAACCGAAAAATATGTTGTCTCCCAAAATCAGCGCAACATCATCATTGCCTATAAATTCTTCACCTATTACAAAAGCCTGGGCCAAACCATTTGGAATAGCTTGTTCTGCATAACTAAAATGGCACCCAAGACTGGAACCATCTCCTAATAATTTTTTAAAATTTGGCAGGTCATGAGGCGTAGAAATAATCAAAATTTCATTTATTCCTGACATCATCAAAGTTGACAACGGATAATAAATCATGGGCTTATCATATACGGGCATCATCTGTTTACTCATTGCAAGAGTCAGAGGGTGCAATCTTGTTCCTGAACCACCGGCTAATATAATTCCTTTCATAATAATAATTTTAGATTTTCTGACCAGAAATTTAGTTCTAAATCTAAAAAACTTTAAATAAACATCTTTTTTAAACTCTCTTTATAATCCGGTACATCTAAATTATAAATTGTTTTAATTTTTTTCTTATCTAATAAAGAAAATTCAGGGCGTTTAGCCGGAGTTGGATATGACTCAGAAGGAATTCCTTTTACATCACAATTATATTTTCCAAATTCTTTTATGCTCAACGCAAATTCATACCAGCTTATTTCACCTTCATTGGAATAATTATAAATTCCCGGAATCCATTTTTCAGATTCTGCAATGACCATCATCGCTTGAGCTAAATCAGCTGCATAAGTTGGTGAACCTATTTGATCGTTAACCACATTAATGGTTTCTCTTTCCTGCATCAAACGCTGCATCGTTTTAACAAAATTATTTCCAAACTTACTATACACCCAGGAGGTTCTTATAATAATGGAATCCGGGTTTTCTTTCAGGCAGGCAACCTCGCCGGCAAGTTTACTGTCTCCGTAACTATTTATCGGATTTATTCTGGCTTCTTCATCCAAAGCAACTGATGAAGTCCCGTCAAATACATAATCTGTAGAAATATGGATTAATTTTGCATCATTAGCTTTTGCATATTTTGCTATCAATTCTACCGCTAAATGATTTACTATAAAAGCCAGATCTTTTTCTGATTCTGCTTTATCAACGGCTGTATAAGCTCCGCAGTTAAGAATTATATCAGGTTGAATTTCATTTAACTGTTTTTGCAAAACCACTAAATTATCCAATGTAATTTGAGTCCTATCAGCAAATAACCATTCATATTGAGGATAATTGGGAGACAAAACTAAAAGCTCAGATCCTAATTGACCTGTAGCACCGGTTACCAATATTTTATCCATTAAAATAAACTATTACAATTTTCAATAAAAGGAAGTATTTGATCTTTCTCAGACACAATAGCATCTTTCAAATTCATTCCCCAATCTATGTTTAAAGACGGATCATCAAATTTAATTCCGCCTTCTGAAGCTTTGTTATAAAACTGATCACATTTGTACATTACCGAAGCTGTTTCGCTAATAACTGAAAAACCATGAGCAAATCCCTGAGGCACTAACAATTGTTTTTTATTCTCTGCTGAAAGCAAAATACTAAATGACTTTCCGTAAGTTGGAGAATCTTTTCTTAAGTCAACCGCTACATCAATAATTTCACCTTCTAAAACACGAACAAGTTTTGTTTGTGCAAAAGGAGGATTTTGATAATGCAAACCTCTTAAAGTTCCTTTTTTAGAAAAAGACTGATTATCCTGAACGAAATCAATATCGATTCCTAAATCTTCAAGTTTAGTTTTGCTGTATGATTCAAAAAAATAACCTCTTTCATCGCCAAAAACTGTTGGTTCAACAATTAACAAATCTTTTATAAATGTTTTTTCAATTTTCATTTTAACTATTATAATTATTAAAGAAGATTTTTATTACTTCCTTAATCCTTTCTTTTTCTTCTTTTGTCAGACCAGAACCCGAAGGCAGGCACAGTCCTCTTTCAAATAAATTTTCAGCTACATCCTTCCCATAATACGGATAACCGGAAAAAACAGGCTGCAAATGCATAGGCTTCCAGACAGGACGACACTCAATATTCATGCTTTCAAATGCAAGCCTTAAAGTTTCCCTGTTTATTTTTTTATTCTCAGTAACTAAAATTGTGCTTAGCCAGTAATTTGAAAAAAAATCATCATCGGCAGTCTGAAACAATTCTATTTCTTGAATATCCTTAAAAATCTCCTTGTAAAAATGATTTATCGTTCTTCTCGAGTTAATATTTTTATCCAAAATTTTCATCTGCCCAAGACCGACGCCTGCGCAAATATTACTCATTCTGTAATTATAACCTACTTGGCTATGTTGGTAATGCACAGCTTCATCTTTTGATTGTGTAGCATAAAAAACTGCTCTTTCTTTTATTTTTTTTGAATTCGAAATTAAAGCTCCCCCACTAGACGTAGTAATAATTTTATTTCCATTGAAAGACAAAATGCCAAAAGTACCAAAAGTACCGCATTTTTTTCCTTTATAAGAACTTCCGAGAGCTTCTGCACTATCTTCAATAACAGGGATTTTATACCGGTCAGCTATTGCATGAATTTCATCTACCATATAAGGGTTTCCGTATAAATGTACAGCTATAATAGCTTTAGGCTTTTTTCCTGTCTTAATCCTGTCACAGATTGCAATTTCGAGTTGTTCTGGACATATATTCCAGGTTTCAGGCTCGCTGTCTACAAATACCGGTATTGCCCCCTGATATAAAATAGGATTGGCTGATGCAGAGAATGTCAAGCTTTGGCAAATAACCTCATCACCCGTTTTCACTCCTAACAAAATTAGGGCTAAATGGATTGCAGATGTTCCAGAATTCAGGGCTGTTACGTAAGATTCATCTCCGAGATAATTTTCTAAAACTTCTTCAAAATCATTTACATTAGGCCCGCCTGAAGTAATCCAGTTATCATCAAGTGCTTTCTGAATATACAGCTGTTCAAAACCACTTTGTTGTGAAAGCGATAAAAAAATTCTTTTGTTATTCATTAATTTTCCAATAATCTGATGCATAACGAATATCATCCTCGCTAACAGCTGCCAAAGGTATAGTAGAAAATGATATCAATTTTGACCCTGTTTCTAAAGATTCTATTGCGTTTGCGTAACCTGCAGGAATATGTACAATTTTACTTTCGGAAACACTTACAATTATAGTTTCAACTTCTAAGTCTTTTGAAGGCTTATCCCAATTATCAATTTTTACAAAGTGAATTTTGAATGATCCGCTTATACAATAAAAGTTTTTAGCATCTAATTTATGTCCCTGCCATGCACGGATTGGATGTTGATCAGAATTACTAATGATATAAAATCTTTCTATATCTTTAAAACTAAAATCATTTACATAAGATATAGTCCCTCTTTGGTCTGAAAAACATCCACCCTGAATTACTTTAGCTCCCATTAATTAAATTTTAAATTCTTTCTCTTTAACAAATAAAATTTTGAAGTATAAAGAAAAAATAAAGGAACTATAACTATTATAAATATCAATCCATCCTGAACTTTTTGATATAAAAATATTACTATGACAGATGCTATTATTTGTATAACGGCGTAATATAATGCTACTAATCTGTGTTGCATTTTATATTCGTTACTTAAAATTTGATATAGGTGCAAACGATGAGCTTCAAATATATTTTGTTTCAGATACAAACGATGCAAAATAGTACAAACGCCATCCGTTCCATAAACAGCAAAAAATAAAATCCAGATTACCGAATTCGTCATTAAAATTAGCTTCAAAATAAAATAGATAACCCAAAAAGCAATGGCTATACTACCTACATCACCTGCAAAACATTTAGCTTTTTTTCTAAAATTAAAGAAAAGAAAAACCACGCTGGCTATCATCGGATATATTATAAAAGCACTATCAGTAAATAACAGAATCTTTTGATTTACATACAGTAGTGCTCCCATTATTACCAAAGTATATAAACCTGTAATCCCGTTTATACCATCCATGAAGTTATAAATATTCATGAAACCGATAGCAGCAATATACAACACAAGAATTACCAAAAAAGAAATTTCATGAAAAACTCCTAAATCATAAAGTAAAAGACTAATTGCCAAAAAGTGAATTGAAATCCTAATCTTATTGGACAAACTCTGAATATCATCCCAAAAACTAACAAAGCTAACTAATGTAATACCGGTAAAGAAAAAATAATTTGTATCGATATGTTGTGCAAAATAGAGCAAAGCTGCAAACCAAAAAACTACACCGCCTCCTCGTAATGTTATATCTGTATGGGAGCTTCTTTGGTTTGGTTTGTCAATAATATTAAAATGATTTGCTACTTTGAAATAAAGTAGCATTATAATCATTAAAAGAAGACTTAATGTTATGTATTGCATTATTTGTTTTTAAAATTTATTGCCCACTTTTATACAGTATCTTTTGAAAATACGTTTTTTAACAATATAGATTTATATGGAACTAATTTCTGTTCTTCATAGATTTGATTATCACCATCTATTTTTATTGCTCGAAAAAAAGGATATATATAAAAACAGCAAATAAAACTTATCATCCAAAATTTTTTATTTAATAATGCGTAAAGAATAATTTCTGAGACCAGAAGTATTTCAAAAATTCTAAAATAAATATAAATCCTTGTCAATTCTGTCGATTCTGAAAAAATATTTAGAAAAAGTATTGAAGATATATAGATTAATAGTAAATACTTTTGATGAGAGAATTTAAACCCAAATTTCTCATAATACCATAAAACAATTAAACCCATAAGATTTAATACCACCAATTTCATCAAAGGAACCGGAACAGCAAACTTACTCGAAACGTAAAAAAGGTAATGAGAGTCTTTGAAAAGAAAACTCAATAAATGAATAATACCAATTTGTGATATCACAAATGAGATTCCCATTAATAAATATAAGTGACGGATCTTTATAATTTCTCCCCACTTAAAAACAGCCATAAAGACTACAAATGGGATTAAACAGCTATAATGAATTGATATACCCAATAGCATCAATAAAAAATATCTCCAATATTTTTTTTCCAATAAAAAGCTAAAAGCATAGAAAGCAATTGCAACTGACAAAAATTGTCTTATATAAGTAAAAGAATATAGAAATAAAACAGGTATCATAAAATAAAGCACTAATGGAAGACTACTTTTGTTTGTATATTTTCTAATGCCTAAATAAGCAAAGAGATAAGTGAAAAAAGAAAAAAAGAAAAAAAGGAATGTAATATCCAGCTTAAAAAATCTAAAAGCCTTCATAATAGCTAAAAATCCAAACTCTACATTATTATCTCTAGTTCCTTCAAGATACCAATGAGTGTAACTTTTATAATCCCAACCTATGCCATCTCTAAAGCCTCCAATTAAAATCATGATGACAAGACAACATATACTTATGATTTTTTCTGTACTAGGATAGTAATAAGTAACAAGAAATAAAGCCAGAATTATAAAAACTAATAAAATATAAAAAAACATATTTCTTATTATTTTCCTGCTATATATCGCAAATTATTTAAAAACCAGCTATCTTTCAATTCGATGTTTTTTAATTTCTTCCAATGTCTTACGAGTATTTGTATGTTATCCTTATCCTATTATTTTATAAGAATTGATCGTTTTAATAAGCCCTTCTTTAGCTGAAACCGGAAGCTCTTTCATTAATTCTTTTTTAAGTTTTGTATTACTAACAATGTAATTCTCTGTCAATTTCTGCAATCTTTCTGTATTCAAAGGCAAGCGTAAATAATTACCTAATCTAGCAATTGCTATTATTAAATTTGATGGAATATTCCAAATCCTGGTTTTTTTATCCAAACCAGTTCCTATTAATTTTATTAGTTCGTTAGTTGACAATGATTCATCATCTGCTGCATGATAAATACCACTCGGAATATTTTTGTTTTCTAATATTTCTTTAATTATGAAACAAAGGTTTTCTATACTTAAAAAAGAACGTTTATTATCAAATGCTCCTAATGGCCATGGAAATCCTTTTGCAACTAATTGATATAACAAATTTAGATTTCCTTTATTTCCAGGACCGTGAATCATGCATGGCCTCAGTATATAAACTCTTTTTCCTTCCTGAATTTCCTTACTCAAAATATAGTCTTCTGCTTGTTGTTTAGCAATACCATAATGAGTTTTAGGGTTCGGAGTTACATCTTCAGTTAAAATCTCTGCTATTTCATCCGCAACCGCTTTTACAGTACTCATAAAAATAAAAACCGAAGCTTTTGAATTTAAAAAAACATCAAACAATTGTTTGGTTAACTCAAAATTAGCTTCATAATAATCTTGGGGACGAGATACCTTTTTTAAGTCATGAGCTTTGCCTGCAAGGTGAATCACTGCGTTTGTTTCAAATTTAAAAGTTTGATTTATCAGAAAGCGCAAACTTAGAGCATTTATTTCATGAGTATCTTTTAAATAATCCTGAAGATTCTTACCAACAAATCCTGAAGCTCCTGTAATTGTTATTTTCATTTCCTTAAAAACCCAATTATTTTCCACATGAAACGTGCTTTTATTTTAACTGGCGAAAACTTAATATTATTCATAGCCAGCGCTTTTTGAATCTCCTTACTAATTAATAAATATGAAGTAGCACCTGAACTGCTTAAACCTCCCACCAACATAGATGTAGTTGTTATTCCTGAATATTTCCAACTTATCTGATTTTTTAAAAAAAATCTGGTTATCAATTCATAATCTGCACCTATTTTAAAACCTAAATCGTAAACTCCAAATCTTGAAAAAAGTTCTTTTCTTAAAAAAATTGCAGGATGCGGAGGCATATATCCAATTTTAAGTTTTTCCGGAGTCCAATATTGAGAAGAATATAATCTTACAATTTTACCATTTTCTTTATGTTGAATAATATTTCCAACTGAGGCTTCAATATTATTTTGCTTATGAAAAGTTGCTATTTCATCAATTACTGTATTGGAGTAAAAAATATCGTCTGAATTTAGAATTCCTATCAAATCTCCAGTTGTTAATTTGATTGCTTTATTCATGGCATCATATAACCCTTTATCTGGTTCAGAAATCCATTTAGAGACTTTATCTTCATTTTTCTTGATTATCGCTGCTGTCCCATCTGAAGAGCCTCCATCTATAATGATGTATTCAAGATTTGTATAATTTTGTGATGCCACAGATAAAATAGTTTTTTCAATGGTAGCATCACTATTATAACAAACAGTTATTATAGATATTTTCATTTTAAATCTAAAGTTTTATAAATATTTAGGGTTTCTTGAAAACATATTTCCCAAGAAAATTTTTCAGCTCGAATTAATCCTTTTTCTACAACTTCCTTTCTATTCAATTCTATAATTGCTAATGCTTTGTTAAATTCATCAAAATCTAACCTGTCTATTAAAACACCGGCGTTTCCTGCTACTTCAGGTATAGAAGAACTGTTCATCGCAATAAAAGGGGATCCTGCCCGCATAGCTTCCAAAATAGGAATACCAAAACCTTCATAAGATGATAGATATAACAAAGCAATACAACTGTTATATAGCTCATTCAATTTTTGATTTTTCACATGTAAAAAAAACTCCCAACGATTTGGAAGAAATTCATTTAACAACTTTAATTCCTTTGCATTTAAAGCTCCTCCCACAATCTTTAATTTATGCTTAGAACTACTCTGTGACACAGCTTTAACTGTGAAATCAAAATTTTTATAGGATACTCTCGACCCTACAAACAAAAAGAAATCCGAATTTCCCAATTTATCTGTTGAACTTTTTAAAGGAAAATAATCATCAGCTACACCGTTGTAAACTACTTCTATCCTTTTATTAGCAAACTGCGGATAAAAAATCAATAAATCCCTTTTTGTATTCTCCGAAATACAGATAATCACATCGGCCACTTCCAACGCTCTCCTCTTTTGAAAAATATGTATCCATTTTTTTAGCCCTTTTACATAATATTCGTAGGTAAAATCATGTACCGTTACTACTTCCTTTACCTCATTATTTCTTTTAACAAATTTATTAAGAGTTCTGTAATATGTCGAATGAAAAATAAATTTATCTCCTTTAAAATCTAACTTAACATCTCTGTATCTAAATAAAAAATTAGACTTTTTATTATTTATTACAGACTCTTGATTAATTAGAATCGTTTCTCTAAAAATGTTTTTATTAGCTCTTTTCTCTTCAATAAATAAAATATTCAAAGACTTTTTTTCTAAAAACCTCGTTATTAATTCTCTCCAGTATACTGAGATCCCTCCTGAATTTTGTAATGAAAAAACAATATTATCAATTAAAATTTTCATTTTTTTTTATTAAACATCTGAATCTAAATAATCCTTAAATCCTCTTGCTATAATATCCCAATCATATTTTAATAATTCTTCCCTGTTATTCTGATTAATTACCTTGTCTCCCTGTATTAATTTCAAAATACTTTCAACCCAAACATCTTCATCCCATCCTGTTACTGTAGTTCCAAAAGTAGATCCTAACTCAATCATTGCAGAATTATAAGGGGTCAATATAGGACATCCGCATACAACAGCTTCTAGAATTGGCAAACCAAACCCTTCATTTAAAGAACTACTCACGTATAAGTCAGCAATATTATATAACATAACCAATTCCTCAATATCAACATAACCAGTATACTTAACATAAGAGCTTTCTTCAGGGGCTACTTTAATTGATTTCCCCCAGCCTTTGCTACCAACCACTAACAATGAAATTTTCTCACTTACTATACGTGGCATCAATTGTAATAAAAATTGAAAATTCTTTCGGGGTTCCAAAGTTCCTACACATAAAATAAAAGGATTGCTTACATTATATTTTGAAATAATTTCTTTTTTCTTTTCTTCTGATAAAAACATTTTTCTAAACCTGCTGAAATCTATTCCGGAACCTACAAAAATAGTATTACACTTCCTATTAGGATATAGTTTAATTAATTCATTTTTAGTATAATCTGAAACACACCATATATAGTCTGATTTTTTAATCGATTGAGAAGTGAAAACTTTATTTTCTATCCAGCTTTTTATAGACATTGTATAACTGTAATATATAAAAACAAAATCATGAATTGTTACCATTTTTTTTATGCAACTTTTTAAAAAAAATGGAAGCACCTGTCCTGGTCCCCAAAAAATATCGCCTTCTAAGGAATTAACTAAAAAAGGTAACTTAAAAAAAAACCAAATCAAACCATTTTTTTTAAATAAATAAAAAGGTGCTTCAATAAATTTAATTTTAGACTTTTCATAAAATCTACAGGTTACTTCTGATTGAATTTTTTTATGTGAAAGAATATAAAATTCAAAATTTTCAAACTTAGACAATGAATTTATTGCATCAATCAAATAATTAGAAACCCCTGTTGCCTTACCTGTAAGACACCTTCCGTCTACTATTATCTTCATCCTTTCTTTAATCTATTTATAGAAATTAGATTAGACCTCTTCCTACCTATAAACAGTCTAATAAATGTTTTTAAACTATATTTTACATAATCGGAAACTAAAATAATTTTAGCTTCATATTTACTTATTACATTATAACTCATCAAAATAGTCAACATCTCCCGCTTAGCTTTTATAAAGTTTGTCCTTTGCGAAGAAACTCCATTAGTCGTAAAATTAGCAACCTCTAAATCAATTAAACAAAACGATGTTTTATTCTTTAAAGCCCTTATCCAAAAATCATAATCCATATGTATTTCATAATTTTTAAAATTCCCGATACGATTGAATAACTCTGATTTTACAAAAGAAGCTTGATGTGCAATAATATTAGATTGATATAATTCTTCTATCTCAACCTTCCTGTTGGGATGATTATATCCTAAATATACACCTATTGAATCTACAATTTTTACTCTGCCTGAAATCACATCGTAGGGACTGTTATTTAAAAAATTAAAATAAATTTTCTCTAATATAGCTGCATCGAAAAAATAGTCTCCAGAATTCAAAAAATAAATCCACTTTCCTGACGCATACTTTAAGCCTTTATTAAATGCATCAGTTATCCCATTATCTTTCTCGCAGATATATTTATCGATAAAATTACAATTTTTAGATAGTACCTCTGAAGTGCCATCTGTTGACAAACCATCAACAATAATATATTCAAAATCTTTAAAGCTTTGTCTTTTTATACTTTCAATTGTTTTCACAATTCCCTTAACATCATTATAAACCACAGTCACAATTGAAATACTTGGCCGCATATCATTCATAAAATATTTCTTTTATCTTTTCTCTCCTTAGTTCCATTAACTCTATCATTAAAAGTAATAATACAAATGCTAAAGGGACATTTATTAATGGTCTTTGGATGTAGAGTAAAAATTCAATAAAAATTACCTTTAAAATGAAAACATCTACTATTAATCCGTTATCTACTCTATATAAATATTTAAACTGAAATAAATAAATACTAAAAACAATTATAGTTCCTACAATTCCGTAGAAAACAAAAAAACCCACTAAAGACGAAGGATCATATCCGAAAAATCTCATGTTTGTTAATACATTTTCCTTGCCATGCCCTAGCAATGGCTTCTCAGCAAAAAATTCAAATCCTTTCTCAAAATGTACAGACCTGTTATCCCCCTTGATAGTCCCATTATCAGATTTTTCAAACCTGTCTATTGTTGCTAAACTTAAAACACCTATGATGGGAAAATTACTTTTTAAGGAGCTGAATAAAACCAACAAAAGACTAACAACTATACAGAGTTTGAAATACTGCTTCATCCAATTTTTATAAAATAATAATTGAAAAAACAAAGCAATATAAAAGGCAAGTGACAACGTAAATATACCTGAAAAAATCAATAATTTCTCGTATCTGGAATTCTTAAAACTAAGCTGGTTAATCAACAAGGCAAATGTTAAATAAAATGCAAATGTTCCTGGTTCATCAAAGAAACCGGCTATTCTTAATAATTGAAAATCACCACCACTGTTAAAAACAGCATTCGAAAATGTAAATAGATAATTAACGGAATGTATTTCTTCATTTCCAATATAACCTAAATTTGGTATCCTCCCAATAAGTCCTAGAAAAAAAGCCAAACCACCTGATATGCCCATTATAATCATTATCCAAATGTATGATCTGGCAAATTCCTCAATTCCAGAAATCTTATTTATAGTAAGATAAATTAATACTATAAAAAAAAGTGGTATAATCTGGGATAAAGCCGTACTGTCATGATGATAAAAAATAGTAAAAAAATAATATAATCCATTTATGAACACGACAAACAACATCAACTTATTTGTATAGGATAATCTAAATTTATCATTAACTAATAACAAAATTGAAAGTAAAAAAAAAGAAAACAATTTTAGAACTAAATACGGAAACCCTTGTATCAAATAAAAACTGAATGGGGGGTTACATAATAACAGCAACCAAATAAAAAAAATTGAAATTATCTTTTTGCTAGGCATCAATCAAAATAGTATTATAATGAGCTATTAATTTATTTATTACAATTTTTTGAGAAAATTTATCTTTAACATTTGCAATAGCTCTTTCTGAAAGTTCATTTGACAAAACATAACCTATACCCTTTGCTAAATCCTCCACATCAAAAGGTTTTGCCAGATAACCGTTAACTTTATGATTCACTATATCTTTTAAACCTGATGTATCAAAGGCTACAACTGGGGATCCACAAGCCATAGCCTCAACTGCAACTTGTCCAAAACTTTCTTGTTTAGAAGGCACTACAACAACATCTGATGCAGAAAAAAGAGTTACAAGTAAATCCTGGCTACTAACATAGCCCAGATAGTTCAATGTAAATCCTTTAAAAATCTCTTTGCCTTTTTTTTCAGTTCCAAAAATAAAAATCTCAACATTACTTTTATTATCTAAGTGCTCTAGAGAATCTAAAAAAAGTTTCATTCCTTTATTAGAATCAAACTCAAAATTTGAACCCCCTGTTGTTATTACTTTTATATTTGAGTCAATACCAAAAAACAACTTTGACTCTACTTTTGATTTTGGATTATATAAATCAGTATCAATTAAATTTGGAATGCATTCAACGCTTTTATTTTTAAAAATAGATGATGCTTCTGCACAATTTTTCATCCAATTACTGGGAGAAGTCAAATTAATATTTTTAAAATCAGTAAGATATTTAAACTTATAGTTCCAAAATTGTTTGCTTATATCATTTTTTTTCGATGACCCCAAATAATCACAAGATCCGCAAGCAACTTCATATTTCAAACAGTTACCTGGCGTATGACAACCTCCTGTAAAAATAAAAGAATCATGTAAAGTCCAAACTATTTTCTGCTTAATTAAAGATAATCCCTTGATAGAAATGATACCCGGTCCCAAATAATGAAAATGAATAATATCTGGATTTAATTTATTAATTTTTCTCACAAAACTCTTGTCTGGAAAACACATTATAGAAAAATCATTCCCTTTTCTTTTTTTAAAAGTGCTAATTAAAAATCTTTGGATATAAAACCCAAAATAAGCATATAGTTTTTCTATTAGCCCATTCATTTGAATAATTGAAGGATCCTTAGATAGTTTTTTGTTGTAAACTAGCATTTTTGTATCAATACCCTTTTTTTGTAACGCGCAATGATATCTAAAAGCTGCTTTTGCTGCCCCTCCAACATTATCTGTATAGCAAATATGAAGGACTTTCATATCTATTTTAATTTTAATTTGAATATAAAGTTAGCTCTTTGACGCCACTCATTATCTCTATGTTTAATCCAAAGAAAAACATATCTAAAAATGAAAATTCCCTTTGAGAATAATATAAATGATTGAGAATAGTATTTCTTTAAAAAAATATATCTACTTTCTTCAAACCATTTAAATTTTTGAAACGAAATTTTCATTGTTTGCCCCATCAAATGAATGATTCTGGCTTCAGTAATAATTTTCAAATCATATCCTGCCATTTTTATTCTTCGACATAAATCGACTTCTTCAAAAAATAAAAAAAACTTTTCATCAAAATAACCAATCTGATCTAAAACACTTTTTCTAACAAATAAATCTGCTCCAGAAATAAAATCTACATCAACATCATTATCATCATCAGAAATAAAACCTTCGCTAGATTTGTTTATTTTAATATCCTTTGGAATTATTTTCAATGGAAAAACTTCAAGTAAATACTGTGTTACCGATGGAAATCGTCCATAAGAAATTTGATTGTTATGTTTCTCATCAAAAACTCTTGCACCAACTGCTGCAACATTAATATTCTTCTCTAAGAAATCATATAGTATTTTGCAAGTGTCATTGAGCAATAAAGTATCTGGATTTAAAAAGAAAACATATTCACCTCTTGCCTTAGATAATCCTATGTTGTTAGCATAGCCAAATCCACCGTTGTATTTACTTTTTAAGAATAAAACATTTTGAAAAGTATTTAATAAGTCCTCTTCAATATTGTCAATAGAATTGTTATCGACAACAATTATTTCATACTGAACCCCTTTTGTGTACTCTAAAATTGATTTTATACATTCAACTACATATTTTTTGCAATTATATGAAACTATTATAACTGATACTTGCATATGTTTTTTTTAAGTAAATAATCATAAGATAATTTTATTGATATCGGGATTAATAGAGCAATAATTATATACAATAATCTCCAATAATTATTAACTACCAACAAATTAAAGTTTGATAATAATTCAATTGGCATTTTGTAGATCTCAATCTGGATAAAAGTAATTAACTTGAATGAAAGGAAATGAAGTGCTAAAATAATTAAGGTGTTTTTTCGTATATAATCCAAATAAACTTTAGTAAGTCTAAAGTTGGAAATTAAGCCCGAAAGATAATAGATAATAATTAATCCCATAAATGATGAGAGTACAAATAAAAAAATATTAGGATAAATTAATTCTTAAATTAATTTCTGGTCTAAATATTTTATTTATTAAGAATAAGGAAACCAGCGAGCCTATTGCTAATTTTAAATTTACTATTTTAAAAGATTAAATTTATTTATGATAATTCTGAAAGAAAAAACAAACTCGAAGTAAATACAACATTATAATTACCGTAGTTAAAATTCAAAATTGACAATTTCATGATGTATATTAATGTCTGAAATAAGGAAGTAATAGATTCTTAAATAATTTTTTTAATAATGATAGAATAGGTAAATCAATATTATTGATAAAAAGTAACCTGAAATTATAAAAAATAAAGGAACATGAAATAACTAAATATAGTTGGTAAATACATTCCACTATGACCATACCCAATTAGTATAATCCCTAAAGCTTTTGAAACATCAATTTTAGTATCTCTTACTTTATTCACTAATTTTCTTTTTGATCTTATTATTTAATACTCCAATAATATTGCTCCATAAAAAAGATTCTGAAAAATTTAATCTAGAATCAAGTCTCTTATTTATGATTTGTGAATCCTTAAGCACCCGGTTAATTTCATTACTTATAAAAGCAGGGGTTTCTTCTATCAATATCCTGCCATTTTCATCATTATTGCAAATATCACCTATGAACCCAGTTTTTGTACTTAAAATATAATTTCCAAAACTAAAAGCTTCCATCATAGAAATTCCAAAAGATTCATATCTAGAAGTACTTATAAATATTTTTGACCTATTATAAATATTAAACAGCTCTATTCTATCATTGATATTGCCTTTAAAGATTATCTTGTCTTTTAGTAAAGGATAATTTTTAAAGAAATTTTCTAAATATTTATAAAAATCAGCTTCAATATGTCCAATTAAAAAAACTTTCCAATCTTGTAAGTCTACATTAACTAATGATTCTAATAATAATTCTGTGTTCTTTTGAAAAGTTCCCAATCTGCCTACGGCAACAACTATATTTTCTTTTTCTTCATAATTCAACTGTTTGATCTTATTTTCCTTTAAAAATAAGTCATCTATACCATTTGGGAGATAAATACACTTTTTAACTAAATTTTTGTCAACAGTCCCAATTGATTTCACAGAATCTTTTGTTTCATTCGATAAAACATCTAATTTTTTTATGCAAACATATCTTAATAACCTTAAAACTGCGTTTTTAAATGGATTAGAAACGTAATTTGTATCTCTTAAGCTTTCGAAATCTGATAGAGAAGCATCCATTTTCAAAAACAAGGTGCCTTTTGGATTTCTTAACTTGTATATAACACCAAAAAGAAAAGACTCAGGAGTAAAGTGATATAAGTTAAGAACATCAATATCCTTTGAATTTTTAGTCAAATATTTAAGTACTGATTTCTGAAATGAAAAAAACTTTCCTTCATAGTCAATAAATTCAATTTTTAACCCCTTAACTACAGTATCCAAATTACTATAGCTATTATCTAATACAGAAATATAGTCTTGCTGACCAATTTCTCTGTAGATTTCTTCTGTGTTTTTATAACATACCAAGGTTGAATCATAACCATATAACTTATGCATATAATATGGTATCATTCCAACATCCTTCACCAAATGAATGTTTGTTGCAGGATAAAATAAAGTAACAAACTTTTTACCCATTTTTTGATATAGAAGTAAGTTGTTGCTTTAGGAGACATTTAAAATAAGTAATTGACGAGTATTTTTTGTTTTTCTCTACTAACAATTTAATTTTATCTAGTGTAGAAATATTTCCAAACAAATTGGAACATCTATTTTTATAATCTTCAACTAATTTATCTGAAAAATCAACTACTAAAGAGAAATCATCTTTAATTTTTTTCTCAGGAAATAAATGATTTAAAATCATTTTTTCAAAACTTAAGACTATATTTTTTGCTGCATAACTATTTAACACTTTAGTTCTTGCTTTTTTTGCAAACCGTTTCCTTAGATCAGTATCAGTATATAAAGAACCTAAAGCCTTAGAAATTTCTGACTTTAATCTTGGCACAACATACCCATTAGCTCCGCTGTCTACCAATTCAATTTGAGCATTATCCTTATCTGGAGTACTAATTGTAACAATTGGCACTTCAGACAGCATAGCTTCTGCTAGAACCATTCCAAAACTTTCACCTATATTGCTGCCTGCCAAAAATACATCAAGACTCTTATAATATTTTAGCAACAATTTTAGATCACTTGAAGTTTCAAAAATTATTAATTTTTCTAATATATTTAATCTTTTAGCATGTTCTTTTATTTTAGGTGTAGCACCAACCAATAAAAATCTTGCATTTTCTTTTGTCTTCGAAAACTCAGCAAAACCATCTAAAGTAATCAAATCGAATTTATGATCATCTGCACGACCAATTCTTCCAACAATAAAATTCCTTAATAAATTATTTTCTTTTTTAAATAAAAATATCTCATTTTCAGTAGGAGCAAGAGACTGTAAATGCTCAACATCGACTGGATTAGGTAAGACTTTTCTTTTATCACCATAATTATCTAGCATTTTTTTATCGAGATCCATTCTTCTAACAAGAATCATTTTTGATACGTATAAATCATAGTCTATTAATTTATAAAACTCTGAATTATCAAAATATCCAAAAACATTCGTTTGCACAACCACCTTTGGTTTGTTTTTCTCTACTAAACTAAATATTTTTTTATCTAAAGTTCCATCACCATGCCAGTGAAGAACGTCTGTATTTCTTAAAAGATCTTCAAATTTTGCTAAATCACCATTTAAAACAATTACTTCAATACCTAAATCTTGAATTAATTTTACACGTTCACCTCCATTATAAATGGCAACTACTATAACTTCAAACAATTCTTTGTTAAGATACTTACTATATAACTGCAAAGCATATTCCGTACCGCCGAGACTAAGCTGATTTACAGCTTCTATAATTTTAATTTTTTTTTCCATTTGGTAAAAACAATTTTGATACAAACTTCCTTTCCTCAATTTTGAAGAGAAAAATTAATATAATTTCAAAAATGAGTATGGATATACAAATAAGAAACACAAGAATAATTATCCCAAAGGTTCCGCTAAAATAATCTTGAATCGAGAGATACAATGAATAATTTACACCTAAGATCAATAATAGAATTATGTAGAAGAGAATTAATTCTTTAATCAAACGTTGCCTTTGTTCAACTACTCCAAAGTAAACCATTAAACTGCTAATTATAAATTGTGTAGTTACCCAGGAAATAGGAAAAGTTAGCAAATTAAAAACTCTAAATAATGAAACATTAAAAATAATTTTAAGAGTATAAGCACCAATAATTATATAAGTAAGTAAATGAATCTTTTTTTGAGCAATAAGAATTTGTGAATAAACAATATAAATACCTGTTATGAAAATCCCTAAACCATACCATCTTAAGATGCTGCTAATTGGTTCAACATTCTCGGCTTTAAAAGCTCCACGAAGTAAAACTAAAGTTACAATCTCATGAGGTAAAATCATAAATACTGCCGTCAAAGGAATTATTACTAATGAAATCATTCTAAAATATCGCTGAGTTTCATCCACCATATTAACAATTTCTTTTTTAACGTATGCCAAAGCAAGAACTGGTGTCAATACAGTGGTAATTACACCAATTAACATATTAATTGGCAAGTCAGAAAATTTCTTAGCATAGTCTAAAATTGAAATACTTCCTTGTGACATTTTAGATGAAAGCGCTTTTTCAATAACAATATCTGTTTGCGAGAAAATATAATTTATATAAAAAGGCACTGAAAATAAAATAAATGGTTTTACCAGACTCCATTTAGGCCATAAAACCTTAAATCTATATGCAAATTTTAAATATAATTGCCTATAAACAATTACAAGCAATAATATCGAACTGATATAGGAAGAAATAACTAACGAATAAATACCAATAATTGGAGCTAAAAATATTAGAATTACAACGTTTAAAAGGATTGTAAAAAATGAAAATATGTCTGGCAGATAAAAGGAATTATAGGCATTCAACATAGAACTCCATATATCTGTGACTTCTATAATAAGGAGTGAAGGCACCAGAAATTTTATCATTAGTAGTAAAACAACTTGTTGCTCTTTAGAAAAACCTGGTGCAAATGCCTGTGCGAATATATTTGGCGTAAAAAAAAGAAAAAAAGAAAAAATAACGGCAACAAGCAACACTAGAGTAATTAGTGCATCTGTGTATTTAACTAAATCCTCTTTTGAATATTCTTCTCTAAGATGGACATACTTTGCTCTAAACGTTTCATTAATAGGACCAAAAAGCACTTGTATTATTACAGATATTATTACGCCTCCTAAAATCCATGCATCCCTTTCTTCAGATGTTCCAAAAAATTTAGCAGATAGCATTACTACAAAAAGAGATAATATTGTTTTTAGAAACTTAATTATTCCAAGACCTAAGGAAATTCTTCTATTAGAAGAATAAAAAAAATTCAATAATTTCATTATTGCTTATTGCAAAATTTATAATCCATAAAACTTCAAAATTATATTATTCCCTTAAAATATTCTATGTTATAAGTCTTCTTCTAATTCAATCTTAGGTTTCCACTTCTTTCTTGTGCTAATGAAATATATGGCTGAAGTTGCTTGGAACATCTTTAGGCAAGGAATATAGATGATTTAGATTTAGACTCCGTTAATTGCAATATTGTTTCAGCCAATTCAATCATCTTAAATTCATTGGGATTCCCCAAATTTACAGAACATAAAAACTCCTTTTCAGAATTCATCATTCTTATCATTCCTTCCACTAATTATCTACATATTTAAAAGATCTTGTTTTACTATTATCACCAAATATAGTTATATCCTCAACTTTAAAGCTTGAACAATAAAATTTGAAACCACTCGCCATCATTTGTATTCATATTAGATCCGTATGTATTGAAAACCTTGGTAATCTTAATATATACCTTATTTTGCAAATGTCAAATCAACAAACAATGTTTCTGCACAGCGTTTTACCTTCATCATAACATGAATGAAATCTAATAGGATTTACATTTTCCCAATTACTTTCAAATTGAAGGTATACATAAGGATTTCATCTTTTAGCCAATCCCAAAACATTTATAGCTCAAGGCCTCTTTTTATATTAAGCCCCTTTCAGATTTACTACTCTCGTTGGAGTCGTGATAACAGAAAATTAACCTAAAATATTTTTTTGCGAATTTACACACAAAAAAATTGAAATTAAAATCCCTTAAATAACTCCTTCACAATTAACACCAAAACTGCTAAAAAAGCTGCCAAAAAACCACCAATTATCAATCCTTTTGCTTTCCCAAAACTGTCTTTCTTCAATGGCAAAATAGGCCTGTCAATTACTTGAATAAGCGGAGTCTCTTTTCGTAAAGTAACTTTAGCTAATTCGGTTTGTTTTACTAATTCAGTCAAAATCGCTGTATTAGCCTGTACATCCACCTGTTTACGAGCAGAAGGAGTTCGCCTCACATTAAGTGCAGGATTCAAATTAAAAGTATTGTCATTGGCAACAGCAACGCCGGTAATAGATGCATTTAATTCACGGCGAATAGAATCTGTTTGCTTATTTAAAATATCCATATTGGCTCTTGCTTTTTTCGTTTTAGTTTCTACATAAAATCTTCCTACCTCTGTCGCTAATGCTTCACAACAATATTTAGCAAACAATTCATCATTAGAGGTAACATCTATTGAAATAATATCAACTTTTTTATCCTTTTGCCCAACAGTCAAATTACTACCTGATAAGTTTTTATATATCACGCCAAAAATACTATCATGAACCCTAGTGAAATAAGTTCGATCTGGTTTGGGGAAAAATTGTATATTTTTCAACTTAGGATTCTTTTCCCAACTTTCTCGCCATTTTACATTTTGAATGTACATTTCTGCCAACGAAATAGTTTTATTATTTACAACAACAGGAGTCAATAAAGTCTGTTCCACCATCTTACGAGATTTAAACAACTCCGTCAAATTAGAACCAGTAAAAATGCTCCCACCACCACCTCCTAAATCAAAACCAAATGAACTTGCCAATCCTAATGCACTACCTAATCCTCCACCTCCGCTTTTTTCATCCTCTAATGCAAATGACAATGTAGCCGTATAAATTGGTTTTTTACTAAATGAATAAGCAAGTCCTAATGCTGATCCAATTAATCCTGCTAAAACTATAATTTTCCATTCTGAAAGTAGATAGCACCACCATTCTTTTCCTTTTTGAATTAATTCTTTTAATGATATTTCGTCGTTAGTGACTGACTTATTATCCATATTAATTTTTATTTAAAAGCAGTAACAATTAACAATGCCAAACTAGTAATAACACTTCCAATACTTACCCATTCTCCTGTTGTTAATTTTTTAGTTTCCGGTTTCTCGGGAACAACAATCTGAGAATCCGGAGTAACTTTAGGATAAGACCTAAAGAATAAAAAAGAACCAGTTACAGCAGCTTTTCCGTTAGGATAGATAATATAAGCTTTTTTCTTCCATCCCTTACTATCAACTCCACCTACTGCGTTAATATAATATTTGAAACCTTTACCGTTTCTATAAGGAATTTCAGAGTTTAACAAAACATTCCCTGTAACTTTAACCCCTTCATTTAATGTTGTAATTTCAATTTCATCATCTGGAAACAAGGTCACATTAGAATAGTGTTCTTTATCTTTTACAATTTTTTTCCAATCTACAGGAATAGTAACATATTTTAAATCCTCTTTTAATTTTTTTGTAAGATCTTCTTTTAAGGTATCATTTTTAGTCAGGTTCAGATCCACTCTTTCTATTTGATCAATTTGCTCCTGCTTAATAGGTCTCTTAATTTTCATCCCCTCTAAGTTAGCAACAGAAGTTAATCCACCAGCCCGCATTACAATATTATAAACAGATTCCTTTTTGTTGGCTAAAACATATTTACCCGGGTAAGCTACTGCTCCAGTAATTGTTACCATTTGCGGTTTTTCATAAACAGCCATTCTTCTGATGTTGATAACATCAAAAGGTTTCAAAACAAAATTCTTAACCTGCTCATTATTATCAGCGGTAATTTCCAATTCAACCAACTCAATGCGTTTAGGATTAGTATCATCAATTTCATCAGATTTAATCATTCTGGCAATTTCTACTCTTTTTGAAGCAGAACCTGTCAAACCTCCAACCTGAACAACTAAATCATTCAATGTCAGATTATCATAATAATCATATTCACCAGGATTTTTCACTTCTCCATCAATAGTAACTTTATATTCTTCCCTAAAATCTAAAATTGAATACACTGTCACTTCGTCTTCTCTTTTTAATTCGATATCAGCATTCAAATCTCCGGCTAAAGCGCTTTCTAAATTTACATTTACTATTTCAGTGGTTAAATCAGATTTTAAACGAATAATTCTGGCTCTTTTGGTATAGGCATCTTCTTTAAGTCCTTCGGCTCTGGTAATAAGATCTGAAATTCTCATTCCTTCATTATAAGAATAATAATCGGGTCTGAATACTGCTCCTTCTATTTTTATTCGGTTTTCAAATCGGTTTAAAATTTTAGTGACTCTGAAAACATCTCCTGATTGTGGTACATATGAAGAAAATTCACTTTCATTAATGTCATGAACTTTAAATTCCTTACCCGTTTTTTGCAGAACATTTACTGATGCAGTATATGCAAATTCATTAAATCCTGAAGCAAAGTTTAATAGATCTGTAAATTTTTCACCTTTTTTCATCTCAAAAATTCCGGGTCTCTTAACTTCTCCTTCTACAGTAACTCTTTGTGTATAAACCGGAATTCGTATTACATCGTTTTCTTTTAATGAAACATTATCTGACTGATCCCCTTTTACTAAAAAACGATAAATATCTATGTTTTTGTAAACTTTATTATTTCTAATCAATTCAATATTTCTGTAACTTCCATTTTTACCCGGCCCACCTGCTAAGTGTAACGCATTATAGACTGTTGCTAAAGATGAAATAGAATAATTACCTGGCTGTTTTCCTCCTACAATTGTAACTTTAATCGTTCTGATTCTGCTCAAGCTTACACTTACCTGTGATTGTCCGGATCTTACTGTACTATAAACTCTTGCGATTGCTGATTTAATTTTTTGTGTTGCGGCTTCAATTGTTATCCCGGAAACAGAAATCTGCCCGACATATTGGATGGCTATTTTACCTTCTACGCTAACCGCAATAGATTGATTAAATTCCTGAACTCCATAAATGCTTACCTGTAGTTCATCACCGGGTCCTAAAATATAATTTACAGGAGTAGCAAGATTTGAATCAGGTTCAAAATTCAAGGTCGGATTATCAAACAATTCAGAACCAAATATTAAAGCATTTACCGAATCTTTAATTTTATTGTTTACAACTTTAATTTGTTCCCTTCCCAAATTCTTTTTTGTCTGATTTGCTTTTTCAGTATTTTTTTTATCTGGAACATTTTCTCTTGCAGAAATCTCATTTAATCTTGCTTTCAGTTTCGCAAATTCTGAAGCACTCATTCCTTTTGATAAAGCTAAAGATTCAGCTTCATCAATTGTCATATTGTTACTTTTTAACTGCGTTCTTATTTTGACTATATCACTTTCAGACAAATAATCCACTTTTACAGTACTTAAATCATTCGATTTCATGAGATCCTGAGCAATTCCCTGATAAGAAAACAGAAAAGTAAAAAACAAGAAAAGAAGAGCTGTTAAATTTTTCATTTTAATTTCTTTGATGCTTTAAATAATTAATTCAAATTGAATTTTAGGAATATTGTTTTTTATAATAGTCTTTATAAGATCCCGAAGTTACATTTTTCAACCATTCTTCATTGTCCAAATACCAATTAATAGTCTTTTCCAGACCTTCTTCAAAAGTAACTGAAGGACTCCAGCCAAGTTCTTTGTTGATTTTAGTAGCATCAATTGCGTAACGCAAGTCATGCCCGGGTCTGTCTTTTACATAAGTAATCAACTTTTCTGAAGTACCTGAGTCTCTTCCTAATTTATCGTCCATAATCTGGCATAATAATTTTACCAAATCAATGTTTTTCCATTCATTGAATCCTCCAATGTTATACGTTTCATGATTTTTGCCTTCATGAAAAACCAAGTCAATTGCAATTGCATGATCCTCCACAAAAAGCCAGTCACGAGTATAATTACCATCACCATATACTGGCAATGGCTTATTATTGATAATATTATTGATAAAAAGTGGAATTAATTTTTCAGGAAAATGATATGATCCGTAATTGTTAGAACAGTTGGTTAAGACATAAGGTAATCTATAAGTTTCACCATAAGCTCTTACAAAATGATCTGAACTTGCTTTTGAAGCTGAATAAGGTGAATTTGGATCATAAGGAGTAGTCTCCGTAAAAAGTCCTTCAGCACCAAGTGAGCCATAAACTTCATCTGTACTGATATGATAAAATCTTTTTCCTTCAAAGTTGTCTTTCCATTGCTTTTTTGCAGCATTAAGCAGATTCATTGTTCCGATAACATTTGTTTTAACAAATGCCAGAGGATCCTCGATTGATCTGTCCACATGGGACTCTGCAGCTAAATGAAGCAAGCCATCAAAATTATGCGTTGAAAAAAGCTCGTTGATAAAATTTTCATCAACAATATCACCTTTTACAAAATGGTAATTAGGTTTGTTTTCAATATCTTTAATATTTTCCAGATTCCCGGCGTAGGTTAAAGCATCCAGATTATAAATTTGATAATGCGGATATTTATTTACAAAACGTCTCACTACATGCGAGCCAATAAATCCGGCACCACCAGTTATAAGGATTTTTTTCATTTTATTAATTTAACAATTCTGAGTTTATTTTTTCCAACTCACTGTATATATCTTTTACGTCCTGTGAATTTTCTTTTTGTAAAATTAAATTGGCTGTATCTGTATAAACAAAAATTGTGTTTTTTAATCCCAGAAAAGTAGTGTGTTTACCGCATCCTATAACCATATTACCATTTTTATCAACAGGATGTCCTTTAGAAACTAAATAGTCATAAACTGACTCAAACGAACCTAAATCAGACCATGCAAATGATGCAGGAACTACTTTAATTTTTTTGCTACGCTCCATGACAGCATAATCTATACTAATGGATGGTATTTCTAAAGATGATTCCAGATCCAAAAATCCCTCTTTGCTTGACTCCCAAACGGCCTTAGACTTTTCGTAAACATCAGGCTGGAATTGCTTCAATTCTTCCAAAAGTACACTTGCTTTAAAACAGAACATTCCGCTATTCCATAAAAAATTACCCTTTGCAATAAACTCTTTAGCAGTCGTTTCATTTGGCTTTTCCCTGAATGAAATTACTTTATCTCCTTTTGATTCAATATAACCATAACCTGTTTCAGGTTTGGTTGGAATAATTCCAAAAGTTACAATATAGCCTTCTTTAGCTTTTAGAATTGCTTCACTTATTGCGTTATCATAATCTTCAATTTTATCAATAATATGATCTGATGGTGTTATAATTAATATATCCTCAGGATCTGAAGCAAAAGCGGCAAAAGCAATTGCTGCAGCTGTATTTCTGGGTGTAGCTTCAACAATATTAAGATAAGATGTTTGTGACTTACCCATAACATTTCCACTTAAATGATGGTTATCAACATTTCCAACGACCATTACTTTATCTGCTAAATGACTATTACGATTAACAGTCATTTCAAATAAGGATTTCCCTTCAAATATTTCCAAATATTGTTTAGGCTGGCTTTTACGGGAAAGCGGCCATAATCTGCTACCTACGCCACCTGTTAAAATAACATGTGTAATTGAATTTTTTTCTTTCATTTTTTTCTAAATAAAAAAAAAGAGTTTAAAAAACTATAATCTATTATCTGCTATAGTCCCTAAAACCCCTTTTACGTCATATATTAAACTATTTGTTTTTTGAATTTCCAGAAAATCTAATTTTAAAAATTCAGAATGTGCTACTCCCAAAACTATTGCATCAAATTTTTCTTTTGGAAGAATATTTATTGTTGTTAATCCATATTCTTTTTTAACCTCTTGTACATTTGCTAATGGATCGAATATTGTAACAGATATACCATATTCCCTTAAAGCTCTTATGACATCTACAATTTTAGTATTGCGGACATCCGGACAGTTTTCTTTAAAGGTAATTCCTAACATCAAAAGTTCTGCATGATTTACAGAAATACCTTTTTTAATCATTAATTTTACAACCTGAGATGCAATATATTCGCCCATACTATCATTCAAACGACGCCCTGCCAAAATTATTTCAGGATGATATCCAAATTCCTGCGCCCTTTGCGCTAAATAATATGGATCTACACCAATACAATGACCTCCTACCAGACCTGGCTTAAAAGGAAGAAAATTCCATTTTGTAGCTGCGGCGGCTAAGACTTCCTGAGTATCAATATCCATTAAGTTGAATATTTTTGCAAGTTCATTTACAAAAGCAATATTAATATCCCGCTGTGAGTTTTCAATTACTTTAGCGGCTTCAGCTACTTTTATTGTAGGCGCTAAGTATGTTCCGGCAGTTATAACTGATTTATAAAGATCATCCACTTTTAAACCTGTTTCGTGCGTAGAGCCTGAGGTTATTTTAAGAATTTTTTCTACAGTGTGTTCTTTATCGCCTGGATTAATTCTTTCAGGTGAATATCCTGCAAAAAAGTCTTCATTAAATTTTAATCCTGATATTTTCTCTAAAACAGGAACACATTGTTCTTCAGTCACCCCAGGGTATACAGTAGATTCATAAATCACAATATCCCCTTGTTTTAAAACTTTACCTACCGTTTCACTAGCTTTATACAAAGGAGTTAAATCAGGACGATTATTTCGATCAACCGGTGTCGGAACGGTAATTATAAAATAATTACAATCACCAATATTTCTTATATCTGAAGTACAATAGAGTCCTTTATTTTGATTTAATGAATCTATTAATACGCTTTGCAAAACTGCATCTTCTACTTCTAATGTAGTATCAATTCCCTGTTTTAAACTTATAACTCTTGATTCATTAATATCAAAACCTACTACAGGATATTTTGTAGCAAATAAACGAGCCAAAGGCAAACCTACATACCCTAATCCAATAACGGCTATTTTTACGTTATTATTCATATTTTTCCTTAATTTCGCTTATCATATTGTACGGCTTCGCTATTCAAAGTCACATATATGACCTGAATAGCTAAAATTCAATTTCAGCAAATATAGCATATTAAGTCAATTTTATCAACCTTCCAAAAATCTTATATTTGATTAAAATTTAAACCTCTATAAGACAACTAATAAAAACTTAACTATTTAAAAAAAAAAAGCAAAAATCACCAAATTTAGTGACCTTTGCTTTTTTAATACAATCTAAATTTTATGTAAATTAGGTGAACTTCTAAACCATATATATGGTCC
This sequence comes from Flavobacterium fluviatile, assembly GCF_010645065.1. Taxonomy (GTDB): domain Bacteria; phylum Bacteroidota; class Bacteroidia; order Flavobacteriales; family Flavobacteriaceae; genus Flavobacterium; species Flavobacterium fluviatile. Next base: position 112,486 of record NZ_JAADZW010000017.1, read on the forward strand.
TGAAATACAAAAAAATCTTATTTATATTTAATCTTCAAAATACAACCTAAAGATTCCAAAACCAAAATACAATGAGTGCTTGTAACTTCCTGAACAATTGCATTCTGATTACTAAAAATACCCGTTTCTAATTTTACTTTATCACCTTTTTTATAAGATACGACAGAAACATCGGAGATATTTGTTTTCGAAAGGCTTTCTTTTATAAGCACAATTTCTTCATTTCTAACAATTGCAGCTTTACCTAACCAAAATAAATAACGCACTACTCCTGCAACCTGAAATACAGAATTTCGATCTTTGTCTGGCAATTGGACAAAAACATAAGAATTAAAAAGCGGAACTTCAATCTTTTTTTTTCTGTCGGACCATTGTTTTATTTGCGTAATTAAAGGACAATAACATTCAATCCCTACTTCATTTAGCTTTTCAGCTACCTTTTTCTCCCATTTAGGTTTTGTATAAACTACATACCAGTTCATTTGATTTGTTTTTTTAAGAACCTATACTGTTGTAAATAAAACCAATTGACTTTAATTCTTTTGCATTTAATATATTTCTTCCGTCAAAAATAAAAGCCGGTTTTTGCATGGAATCATATATCTTTTGCCAATCATATTTAGTAAACTCATCCCATTCCGTAAGAATCGCTATTGCATGTGCACCTTCACATGCTTCATAAGGATTTTCAAATGACAGAACAGCATCTGCATTTTCCGATGACTTTCTTGTATCTAAATAATCTAAATCACTTAAAATTTTATTTTTTAAAACTTTTGGATCATAAACTGAGATTTTAGCCTGTTCGTTAATCAAATCATCTGCTACATAAATTGCCGCTGATTCGCGGGTATCGTTTGTATCTTTTTTAAATGCCCAGCCTAAAAATGTTATTTTTTTATCAGCTACTGTGTTGTATAAAGTCTGAACAATTTTATTTGAAAATCTTCTTTTTTGATAATCATTCATAATAATCACTTGTTCCCAGTAATCCGCAACTTCATTTAATCCGTAAGATTTCGCAATATAAACCAAATTAAGAATATCCTTTTGAAAACAAGAACCTCCAAATCCTACAGAAGCTTTTAAAAACTTAGATCCAATACGACTATCCATTCCAATAGCGCGAGCTACTTCACTTACATCTGCACCTGTTTTCTCACACAATTCAGACATTGCATTAATAGATGAAATACGTTGCGCTAAAAAGGCATTTGCTGTAAGTTTTGACAATTCTGATGACCAGACATTAGTTGTTAGAATTTTATCCTTACTCACCCAATTGGCATACACATCAACTAAAGCATTAATTGCAGTATACCCCTCCGGAGTTGTGTCTCCTCCTATAAGAATCCTGTCAGGATTTAATAAATCTGTAACAGCAGTTCCTTCTGCCAAAAATTCGGGATTAGAAAGAATCTGAAATTGTACCCCATTTCCAGTATTATCCAAAATACTTTTTATGGCCTCTGCAGTACGAACAGGCAAAGTTGATTTTTCTACCACTATTTTATTGCTTTTAGCAACTTTTGCAATTTGTCTGGCACACAACTCTATATATTTTAAATCTGCAGCCATACCTTTTCCTTTACCATAAGTTTTAGTTGGTGTGTTTACTGAGATAAAAATGGCTTCGGCCTCATCTATAGCTTTTTCTACATCAGTTGAAAAGAAAAGATTTCTGCCTCTGGCCTCAGCTACTACATCAGAAAGACCCGGCTCATAGATTGGAATATTATCTGTATTTGGATCATTCCAGTCTTTGATTCTTTGTTCATTCAAATCAACAACAGTTACTTGAATATGTGGACATTTCTGTGCAATTACTGCCATAGTTGGCCCCCCTACATAACCGGCACCGATACAACAAATTTTTGTTACTTTCATATTTCTATATTTTCCATTATTTTAAATTATTCCAATACCAGTTTACTGCTTCTTTAAGCCCTTCTTCAAGAGAATATTCAGGATCATATCCTAACAGCATTTTTGCTTTATTTATACTTGCTAATGAGTGCGGAATGTCACCAGCTCTGCTTTCACCATAAGTTATGGGCACATCTGCAATTTTAGCATCAAATTTGATTAAATGTTTTTTTAGATATTCAACCAAATCATTCAAAGTATTTCTTTCTCCAAATGCCGTATTATAAACAGTATTAATTGCCTCAGAATTATCAGATGAAACAGCAAGAGCATTCATCTGAATTACATTATCAATATAAGTAAAATCTCGTGAATAATTTCCATCACCATTAATCACAGGACTTTCGTAATTCATTAATTGCATTACAAATTTAGGAATCACTGCAGCGTAAGCTCCTTTTGGATTTTGTTTTCTTCCAAAAACATTAAAATAACGTAAACCTATAGTTTCTAATCCGTATGTTTTACTAAAAATTTCAGCATATAATTCATTAACATATTTAGTAATCGCATAAGGAGACAATGGCTTTCCAATAACATCTTCAACCTTTGGCAATCCTTCAGAATCTCCATAAGTAGAAGAACTTGCGGCATAGATAAATCGTTTTATTTTTGCATCACGTGCAGCAACCAGCATATTCAAAAAACCTGAAACATTAACCTCATTGGTAGTAATAGGATCATTTATTGACCTTGGCACAGATCCTAATGCTGCCTGATGTAACACATAATCTACTCCAGCAACAGCTAAATTACAATCAGCTATATTTCGGATATCTCCTTCAATCAATTTAAAATTCGGATTTGTTATAAAATCATTTAAATTATGATGGTAGCCAGTTGAAAAGTTATCCAGACAAATTACTTTTTGTCCTGAATTCAAAAAATATTCGCACAAATTAGAACCAATAAAACCGGCTCCTCCTGTTACTAAAATAGTATTTTGAACGTTTGCCTTCATCTGTATAAATTGTTATTTTTTAAATATTTTAAAAATATTTTTAAGAAAACTCACTTTCTTTTCCTCCTCATGATAACCATTTGAATATGCCCCATACCCTCCGTAATAGCCATAGCCATATGCTGACCCGTATTTTGCCTTGTTTTCAAAACCGTTTAAAATAATACTCACATTATTTAACTCTCCTCTTTTCACCCGGTTGTTTAGTAAGGTAATCATTTCCTTTTTTGAGTAATTTTGTCTCACCACATACAATGTTACATCACTAAACTGCATTAATTCCAATGCATCAGAAACAAGTCCTACCGGAGGAGTATCAAGTATTACATAATCATATGTTTTTTTAAGTTCTTCAATTAATTCCACCATAACTTCGCTTATAATTAACTCTGAAGGGTTAGGTGGAATTGGTCCTGAAAGAATAACATCAAGATATGGGATTTGAGTTTTATTTACAATCTCTGAGAGAGTCTTTTGCTTTATTAAATAATTGACAACTCCGTATTGATTTGTCAGATTAAATTCATCAGCGAGTCTGGGTTTTCTTAAATCCATTCCTATTACTACTGTCTTTTTCTCACTCAATGCAAAAACTGTTGCAATATTAATGGAGCAGAATGTTTTTCCTTCTCCACTAATTGATGATGTGATCATTAATGTTTTTGCTCCGTCTAATTGTCGTTTTTTATACATAAACTGCAACGACGAACGAATGCCTCTGAAAGCTTCGGATAAGGCTGATTTTGGCTTTTGAAAAACCGCTAAGCTGTTATTTTCTTTATTGACACCTACAACCCCTATCAGTGGAATTTGTGTTTGCTTGTTTATATCTTCAGTATTTTGGATTGTATTATTAATAAAGAAAACCAGAAAAACAATAATTAAGGGAATTAAAATCCCTAAAAATAATGCTAACACATAATTTACAGAAGTTTTTGGTCCAATCAGTCCTCCGCCAATATCTTTTGCACTATCTATAAAATGAATATCAGACAAATTGGAAGCTTTTACAATTTCTGCTTCATTTCTCTTTTGAAGAAATGTGCTGTAGATATTGTCGCTTAGATCATATTTTCTTTTGATTTTTAATAATTCTTGTTGTTCTTCAGGAAGTTTTTTAATAGTACTCTCAGCTTCACCTATTTTATTATTAACTAAAGATAGATCATATTGTAAAGATGATTTGGCTGTTGCTATATTTTCTAGCAAAACATTTTTTACAGCCATCATTTGATTATCAAAATCTTTAAAAATTTTATCGCTTTTAACAGCGTAAGACATTTCAGATCGCTGAGCTGACAAAGCAATAAGTTTCGAAACGTTTGTCACAACATTTGGATCTTCAATCCCTGCAACAGACGGAGCGGGTAACTTAGAATAATCTACACTGTTTTTTAAATATGCTTTTAAGGAATTATAGTATGCAATTTTACGAGTTAATGCATCTTTTTCAACATCAAAATTCAGAATTTTATTAGAAAACTTCTCTCCACCTTCTTCTATATCATATATATTTTTGTCCTTTCTAAAAGATTTAAGTTCATTTCCTGTTTCTTTTAGCTGAGATTCCATTGAGACAAGAGTACTGTCAATGAAAGCTATCGTATTTGTAGCGAATTGATTTTTACCATCCAATTGAATTTTAATTAACATTTTGACAGTAGAATTCAGATACTCAACCATCCTGGCCTTATTTGTGCCTTGCAGTGACAAAGTAAGAATTGAACCAGCCTTTTCATCTGCCTCAACCCTAATTCCACGATAACGCGAAACCGTAGCGTCAAAATTATTAAATCTAATAAAGTATTCTTTTCCTATATAAAATCCGGGATTATCGGTTATTTCTAAACTCCAGTTTAAAAACGGCAACACAACTTGTTCCCCTACCTTATACTTTTTAACAAATTCCACAGGCTGAACAGCTGTATTGCTATAACTATTATTTGAATAAGTAAATAGTGAAACCGAATTGCTCTCAAATGGAATTCTAATTTCATATTCATTTGCACTTAAAAACTTGACACTAATTAATGTCCCCGCCAATTGGGGTTTTGTTTTATCAATGTTAACATAAAAAGGAACGGCACCATAGACGTCAATCATATTGTACTCTCCTTTTTCTAGATAATCTATATAATATTGTAATTTATCTACCACCAATTCATTATGAGATCTGGATTGGAGAATAGTAGAGATCCCACTTACCTGATCTGAAATACCACCCCAGTTAAAAACCAGACTTGTATTCGAAGTAAAAAAAGGATTGCTTTCTTCTTTAATCGAAATTAAAGTTTGCATGGCATAAATCTTTTCTTTTCGAATATTCACCTGATAAGCAATAGTAAATGCAATAATTAAACTCACTAAAAACAATTTCCAATAACTGAAAATTTTTAGCAAAAAGCCTTTAAAATCAAAACTTGGATGATTTTCAAAAATGGAAAAATCTTTTATATCTAACATCTTTTGAGCTTAATTAATTTTTGATAATCAAGTAAACCGTTGTGGCTAATGACAATAAAGTGATTATTGTCCCTATTGACTGAATACCTGTTTGTCCTGTCCCCCAGGTCTTTTGTCTCAATGGCTTTACATAAATATAATCATTAGGCTGTAAATAATAATAAGGTGATTTCATCACGTTTACATCAGTTAGATCAATGTCATTCATCTGTACACCTGTAGGTGTCTGACGTATCACAGTTACAGATTTTCGATCACCAACAGTAGTAATATCGCCTGCATTAGCAATTGCCTCCATAATGTTCACATGTTCCTGAAATAATGTTTTAGTACCTGTCTCTCCTACCTCACCATTTATTGTATACCTGAAACCTGACAATTTTACTGTAACAAATATATTTGCTTCACTCTTAAAATATTCTTCCAGTAGTTTTTTTTCAATTTTGACACGTACTTCTTCAAGTGTATATCCAATTACATTCATTTCTCCTAGAATTGGCATTCTTATATTTCCATGATCATCAACAGTGAATCCATTAAAATATAATTCTGATTCAGATTTAGCTCCATTTTGACTAGAATTTTCTGTCGGCTTAAAAATAGCAACTAACTTAGGATCTATTGCTTTTATATCTATATTTAAAACATCTTTTACTTGTAATCTGTAAGGTTTTGATTCAACTGCAGAAACTGTAGTTTCATTTGTAGCTGTTCCTTTATCTTGTAAATAAACCAAATCTTTTATGGGAATACATGAGGTGAAGAAGGTACTAATCAATAATAAATAAAAACAGTTTTTTGTCATTTTTAAAATTTTATAAGCAAATATAGCTATTCCGTTAATTTCCAGAAAATCTTACTTAATTTGTGTTATCTAATTGTTTTTGAATGTTTTTTCGAAAGGTATCCGTTGTAAAATACTTCGACCAAGTGTAACTTCATCAGCATATTCTAATTCATCCCCTACTGAAATTCCTCTGGCAATTGTAGAAATTATAATTTCAGAATCAGCAATTTGTTTATAAATATAAAAATTTGTCGTATCTCCTTCCATAGTAGAACTTAAAGCAAATATAATTTCAACAACCTTACCCAACTTTACTTTTTCTACCAAAGTTATTATATTTAACTGACTTGGACCAACCCCTTCGATTGGAGATATCTTACCTCCTAAAACATGATAAATCCCTTTATATTGTCCGGTGTTTTCAATAGCCATTACATCCCTGATATCTTCAACGACACAAATGGTCTGATGATTTCTTGCAGAATTAGCACAAATTTCACAGACTTTTGTATCAGAAATATTATGACAATTTTCGCAAAATTTAATATCCTCACGCATAGTAAGTAAAGCCTGAGACAAAAAAGCAGTCTGCTCTTTGGGCTGTTTCAGCAAATGAAGCACCAACCGCAATGCCGTACGCTTGCCTATTCCGGGCAATTGTGACATTTCATTAACTGCTTTTTCTATTAATTTTGATGAAAATTCCATGAAAACAAAAGTAATGCTTTACAATGATTTAGTTGATTTTTAAAAACCTGAATGCTATTAAAAATTACAAGAGTTCTGGTTAACATATTTCTAGGTACTATCTTTAGTTCCTAATTTATTTTACTATTTTTTTTATATTTGTATGACCGAGAGGAAACTTCTTGCG
>NZ_JAADZW010000018.1 GCF_010645065.1 Flavobacterium fluviatile
GCATTATTAAATATAAACCTTTTCTGCCTTTTATACAATTGTTTTGCTATATTTGGAACTCAACAAACGGAAGTTTTATCACAGACTGACGTTAGCCGTCAGTTTGGCGCGACAGCGGAGAATAAGAATATTGATAAAAGGAAAAATAAAATGAATCTTTTCAGTAAACTATTTAATAGCAACGAAAAACCAAATTTAAATTTATTGTTCGAGAATGAAAAGTTCAAAAAGTTCATTTCAAAAGCAGAAAACATATCGATTGGCTTTAGCGAAATAAATGTATTCAAATTAGAGCAAATTGAAAAAGAACAAATCGGATATAGCGTAACAGAAAATGGAAAATCATTAGTCGGAAATAAGAATGGAGATTGGAAAAAAAATTGGATTGTAATTGCGACTGACAATATGGATGATCCAATATTTGTAGATATTGAAAATCCGAATTTACCAGTTTTTATCTCTGAACACGGAAACGGAGAATGGGAAGAAAATTACATATCAATTTCAATTGAAAAATTTCTATCAATTTTAAGTGATTTAAAAGTTTTATCGTTCAACAGACAAAATCCAGTTGAAATCGAGAAAAATCCAATTTCACAAACTGAATTAGAATTGTTTTTAGCTAAAACTAAAAATGATAATAATTGGATGGATATTGAATATTGGAAAATATTTTTAGAAAATGATTAATAAAAAACCGAACGGCTAAATCGAGTAGACGGCTCCGCCAGTAACTGACGGAGTGCTCCTCTCACACCACCGAGCCCTTCGGCTTAGCTCAGGATAAACCAAGCGGGTCACGTACCCGGCGGTTCGAAAAGTGATGGGTTAAGTTCGATGTAAACATCCGTCAAGGATTGATAGCCTTTCTGTTTTAGTCGTTTCAAGGTAATGGTGGTACTTAAAACCGGACTCTGAGCAATTCCCAACCGCCTTTTCGGGTGCGACTAAAAGCATAGGCGTGGTCTGGGTCAACTCCTAATCGGATGAGATTTTTTCTCTTCCTTTCAGGCTTCTTCCAGTCGTGCCAGATGCAGTAACGCAGTCGGTTTCTGAGCCAGCCGTCTAAATCTCGTAGTTTGCCTGCGATATTCGTTCCCCGAAAATAGTTTAACCATCCTCGTTGCCAGACTTAAAAAAATGGTAAATTGGCAATTCGTAGATAAGGAGCTTTATTTACAAGCTATGGAAAGAAGCCCGATTAATGATTTGGAATTGAGAACATTATTAAATGCTAACTTAACAGAAGACATCAATAATAGAGAAATAATTTTTAAAGGAATCGAACAATCCTATTATTATGAAGGATATAAAAAGGAAGATGATGACGAATAATTTTCTCAATATCACTTAAAGAAAACGTAGAAAAGAACTTCAAAAAATTTGCTTCTTGTTAACTTTTAAGATAACTTTGCTGAATGAGCAGAGAAATCATATTTTATGAAAATCACTTTATTGAATTTTACCAACAACAAGATGGAAAGGTAAAAGAGAAAATAAAATACGTTCTTGAATTAATAAAACAGGTTGAAAAAGTTCCTGAAAAATTCCTAAAATACTTAACTGGTACAAATGGATTGTATGAAATTCGAATTGAATATCAATCAAATATTTACCGAATATTTTGCTGTTTTGACAAAGGAAAGTTGGTTATTCTTTTTAATGGTTTTCAAAAAAAGACACAAAAAACTCCAAAATGGAATTGGAAAAAGCTTTAGGTTTAATGAATGAATATTTTCAACAGAAAAACAAATAATTATGAAAGAATATAAAAACATAAAAACATTTGATCAACTTATTGAAGTTGAGCATGGAAAAATTGGAACCGAAAGTAGAAACACTTATGAAGAAAAAACTCAAATGTTTATAATCAGTGAAATGCTAAAAGAAGCAAGAAAAGAAGCGAAAATTACACAAGAAGAACTTGCTCAAAAAACTGGCACAAAGAAAAGTTACATTTCAAGAATTGAGAATGCAAAAGGAAATATTCAACTTTCTACATTGATTAGAATTTTCGAAATTGGGCTCAATAAAAGAATCGGGTTAACTTTCTTATAAAATTACAGCACCTAATCGAGTAGACGGCTCCGCCAGTAACTGATGGAGTGCACCTCTCACACCACCGAGCCATCCGGCTTAGTTCAGGATAAAACAAGCGGTCACGTATCCGGCGGTTCAAAGTTATGGGTTAATCTTAACCTGTCCTTATTTTAAACTTACCCACTTTTGGGAGAGTGTCTCCATAATTTTCTGAAACATCTGGACATTAATTGCAAGTTATACAAACAAAACAACATTAAGTTGGCAAGAAAACTCTACACAGCACTGCCAGAATAAAAAAACAAAAATCAATTTAAAAGATAAACTCATGGCAATTATCAATCCGCACATTAACTTCAACGGAAATGCTGAACCAGCATTCCACTTCTACAAATCAGTATTTGGTGGAGAATTCATCAAAATTATACGCTTCAAAGATATATCAGGCTCTGAATATCAAGTACCGGAAAATGAAGCAAATAAGATAATGTATATTGCGTTGCCTGTTGGTCCAAATCTTTTAATAGCGAATGACGTTCCGGAAAGTATGGGGAAAGTAAATGAAAATGAAAACAGATCTAAGATTTCTATAAGTGCAGAAAGCCGCGAAGAAGCCGACAAATTATTTATCGGACTTTCAGCAGGCGGAAATGTCGAAGTACATCCCGGAGATCATCCTGGCGATTCTTATTTTGCGATGTTTAGAGACAAATTCGGCATTGAATGGATAGTAGATTTTAACCAGAAAGTATAATGGAATGTATAAACTAACAAACGTATAAAGCGGTTGTGTTGGTAAAAAGCATCTAAAATCTTGCAAGTACAATTAAACAGAGTGTTAACTTCATGGAAGAAGGATTTCAAAAAGCAAAAGGGCGAAATAAAATTCTCATTCAGAAACGTTTGGGTGAAATTGAAATCGAACAAATCAAAAAACATAAAAACAGCCCCGAAATTGGGTTATGGCACATCAAAAAAAGAGATTTGGATTTTTTAGAATTCCTTCCAAAATTAAAGATTGTGGAATTGTACAGTGTGCATACAGTTAATTTTGACGCATTGGCCAGGATAGATACACTGGAAAGTCTTTTTTTGCATACTATCAAAAATCACGAAGATTTGTCGTTTATTAATCAGTTGACACAAATTAAAGAACTTGATTTACTGTATCTGCCCAAACTTGAAAAATTTCCTGATTTGAGCAACTGTAAAAATCTGAAACGATTAAGAATTTGGCAGTGCAAAAGGCTTACGGATATTCAGTCTCTAACTTTAATTCCGAATCTTGAAGAATTTGAAATCGCAGATACACCGCAAGCTCCCGATGATTTGGAATTTCTAATAAAAGCACCCAACATAAAATATATCTCAGGAGAGTTTGGAGGAACTAAAAAAAACAATCTGTTTGAAGAATTGCTTAAAAAGCATGGAAAAGAAAAATATGGATCAACAACCTGATAACTTTTATTTAAACAAAGCAGAGCCAAATAAGAGCTGTCTGCTTGCTTTGCGGAGTATTATACTGAATCAGGACGCCAATATTACCGAAACAAAGAAATGGGGAATGCCATGTTTTTGTTACAACAAAAAAATGTTCTGCTATTTATGGACAGATAAAAAAACAGACAAACCCTATCTTTTGATGGTTGAAGGAAAACACCTTGACCACCCGCAGTTAGAACAAGGCGACCGTACCAGAATGAAGATTTTCAGGGTTAATCCTGATGAGGATTTACCTGTAAAAACCATTGCAAACATCTTGCAGAATGCTTTGGACTTATACAGAACAGGAAAAATAAAAATCAAAGGATGAGCGATAAATTCAATATTTGCAGCGCTGGCAATGTACACTATTTAGAGCTTGTTTTTTAACTTTACCAAATTATACCAGCAGAACATTCTTCCTTTCAAGTTTTAAGCATATTATTTAATCAAAAACACTTAAATTTCATAACTTAGATTTCTTTTTTTAAAGCGATTTGTCATGACTAAGAAATCCATAGCCCGAAACTTTCTAAAACTCGCTGCTACAGGGCATTCTCACGAAGCATTTCGACTGTACGTCAGTCAAAATTTCAAACATCATAATGCTTATTTTAAAGGAGATGCCGACACTCTGATGCTGGCCATGGAAGAATCTGCAAGAACCAACCCAAATAAGGTTTTACAGATTCATCATGTTTTAAGAGATGGGGATTTGGTTGCAGTTCATTCGCATGTCAAACAAAATTCAGCAGATTCCGGTGTCGCTGTTGTTCATATTTTTCGATTTGAATCAGACAAAATTGTGGAACTTTGGGATTTAGGGCAGCCAATTCCTAAGAAAAGGATTAATGAAAACGGAATGTTTTAAACTAAATTTAAACATAGAAAGAATACACAGAATAAAAAAACATCAAAACAAAATCACCGTAATGACGCTAATTAGAATATCCTTTATATTTTCTTTGTTTTTTCTTCTGTCCAGCTGCAATTCATTCGCTCAAAAAAAAGGCTATACGAACCAAATTGACAGTTTAATTAAATTTGCCGAGCCTAAATTTAATGGTGTCGTTCTAATTACCCAAAAAGGGAAAAAATTATATTCTAAAGTTCATGGTTTTAGCAATTTTGAAACCAAAAAGCCATTAAAATCAAATACTCAATTCGAAATTATGTCGAACAGCAAACAAATTGCTGCAGTCCTGATTTTATTGGAAGTCGAAAGAGGTAAAATCAATCTGAATTCTCCAATAAAAAAATATCTGTCGGAACTTACCCAGCCCTGGGCAGATTCTGTTACCGTTCATCAGCTTCTAAATCATTCACACGGCATTATTGATTTGCAAAAACCTTTAGAATTTGAACCCGGAACGCAATTTAAATACGGAAATCTAAATTTTAGCCTGCTTGGAAAAATTGTAGAATTCAGCACCCAAAAAAATTATTCGGAAGTTGCAGATTCGCTTTTTAAGAAATTAAAAATGAACCATACTTTTTGTTACTCTAAAGATAAAAATCAAAATCTGGCAACAGGATATTACAATGCAAAAAATGTTCTGAATTCAGTTAATTCCAGTCAGATTAACTCCGAAAACTTAGGCGCAGACGGCATAATTTCAACTGCTGAAGATTTAGCTATCTGGAACAACAATCTCCATAAAGGAAAAATTCTAAAGCCTGAGTCGTACAAAATGATGACAACTAATACCATTTTGTCCCAACATAATTTCTTCGGAAAAGAAAAAGAAGGTTACGGCTACGGAATTAGAATTATCGAAAAAGATTCCATAAAATATCTGGGGCATACAGGACTTGGCGATGGATTTTCTTCTGTAAATTTGTATTTCCCCGAAAGTGATATAAGTTTCATTGTTTTAGAAAATCAGATGAATGAAGATTCTAATTTGTTTTATGCATCAGCATTCAAAATCAAAAATATTCTTTTGAAAAGCAATCTCTTCAATAAAAACTAATAAAAGATGGCTAAAAACAAAACTACAGAAACAGAAAGCAGCGTTGTTGATTTTATTAACTCCGTAGGAGATGAAGCAAAAAGAAAAGATGCTTTTGAACTTTTGGAAATAATGAAAAATGTGACTGGTTTTGAACCTAAAATGTGGGGACCAGGTATTATTGGTTTTGGAAATTATCATTACAAGTACGAAAGCGGCCATGAAGGCAACGCACCATTAGCCGGTTTTTCTCCCAGAAAAGATGCGATTTCACTTTACCTCAATTCTTCTTTCGAAAATAAAGAGGAACTGCTTTCTAAATTTGGGAAACACAAAGCCGGAAAAGGCTGTATTTATATCAAAAAATTAACTGATATTAATCTTGAAATTCTGAAAACCATGATTTCCACGTCCGTAAAAGAAATACAAAAATTATATCCGCCAATCTAAAAATAATCATGAACTTAACAATAATTCTTCTTTTACTGGTATTGATTTTCTATTTTTTATTCCATCCCAGATTCGGAAAAAGACCTTCTGGAGAAAGACTGTCCAGAATACAAAAATCACCTCAATATAAAAACGGAAAATTTGAAAATGAAAATTTCACTCCCGAACTTGCGGAAGGTTATGGCTATTATGATGTATTGACCAAATTTTTATTCAAGAAGGTTGCACGAAAAATCCCCACTGACATTATTCCTTCAGTAAAAACAAATTTAAAGGAACTTCCTTTGCATCAGGATGTTTTAGTCTGGTTTGGGCATTCGTCATATTATATACAGTTTGAAGGCAAACGGTTTTTGATTGATGCGGTTTTCAGCGGGAATGCCTCTCCTGTTTACGGAACCACAAAAGCGTTTAAAGGGACAGATATTTACACCTATGATGATATTCCTGAAATTGATTATTTGCTAATCACGCACGACCATTATGATCATTTAGATTATAAAACTATAATGGAACTGAAACCAAAAATAAAAAAAGTAATCACAGCTCTTGGCGTTGGTTCGCATTTTGAATTTTGGGGCTTTCCAACAGAAAACATTATCGAAAAAGACTGGCATGAAAAAGTAGAATTAGATCAAAATCTAACACTTTATACTGCCCCAGCGAGACATTTTTCCGGCAGAAGCATCAGGCGCTGTAATACACTCTGGACTTCTTTTATTTTAGAAACCAACGATTTCAAAATGTATCTGGGCGGCGACAGCGGTTACGATACTCACTTTGCGGCAATTGGCGATAAACATGGACCTTTTGACATTGTGCTTATTGATAATGGCCAATATAATCCGGCATGGAGATACATCCACAATTTGCCGGAAGATGTAATAAAAGCGATGAAAGACTTAAAAGCCAAAAGAGCGTTTCCGGTACATAATTCAAAATTTCCGTTGTCCCTACATTCCTGGGAGGAGCCTTTGATTAAAGTGACTGAATTGAATGCTGCTTCAGAAAATCCCGTTCCGTTGATTACACCGATGATTGGAGAGATCGTTGAACTGAAAAACGACAAACAGGAATTTAAACAATGGTGGAAAGGATTGAAATAATGAATTTTGTAAAATGTGAATGTCTAATTTGTCATTTTCGACCTTTTGGGAGACTCGAGTGATAGAGACAGACCAAGTAAATCACGCGCTCAACTCTAGAAAGATTAGCGACATACTAAACGGAGCTTCAAGTGTGATTTCTCCTTCGTCGAAATGACAAGACTGAACATAAACCTTAAAATAAAAATGAAACTAAAAATTATTTTTTTCGCACTTGCCTTTCTGGCTTCATTTCATATTTTTCCCCAAAATACCTACGTCTTTTTAGGATCTTATAATCGTGATAAAACAGCCGAATCAATTCAGGTTTACCAGTTGAATACTGAAAACGGAAATCTCAATAAAATAACCGGAGTGAAAAACATCATTAATCCGTCTTATTTAACGGTTTCTCCAAACGGAAAATATATTTATGCCTGTACGGATACGAAAACACCAAATGCAGGAAGTGTAAGCAGTTTTGCATTTAATCCAGAAAATAAAACCCTTACTTTTTTGAATAAGCAGTCAAGCGGAGGCGAAAATCCTGTTTATGTTTCGGTTCATAAAAATGGTAAATGGCTTGTAAATGCTAATTATACAGAAGGCAGCATATCGGTTCATCCGTTATTGGAAAACGGAACAATCGATTCGATTGCACAAAATTTTCAATATACCGACGGAAGTACTCATAAAGAAAGGCAAACCCGTTCCCATGTCCATTCGGCTATATTTTCGCCTGAATTTGATTATTTGTTTTTACCTGATTTAGGGGCGGATAAAATCAGATGTTATCAATTTGATAAAAAACAGTTAAAGCCTTTAACTGAAGCTAAAGTTCCGTTTACAAAAACCGATTTAGAAGCCGGACCGAGACATTTTTCTTTTCACCCCAATCAGAAATTTGGTTATTGTATTGAAGAAATGGCTGGCTTCATAAGCGTTTATCAATATAAATCCGGAAGTTTAACCAAGATCCAGCGCATCAATACTCATCCGGATAAAATTAAGGAAGGTTTTGAAAGTTCTGATCTTCATATTTCGCCGGATGGCAAATTTTTATATGCTGCTAATCGGGGTAAAGAAAATAATATTGCCATTTTTTCTATTGATAAAAAAGGATTTTTAAAGAACATAGGCTATCAATCGACTTTTGGAAATCATCCCCGGGTTTTTGCTGTCGATGAAACCGGAAAATTCCTGATAGTAACAAATGTCAATTAAGGAAATGTGATTGTTTTTAGAAGAAATCCAAAATCAGGATTGCTTAAAAAAGTAGGCAATGAAATTCAAATGGAAAATGTTTCCTGCGTTCAGATTAAAAAAATGTAATTTTATTCTCATTTTATCATCCAGAGAAACGAAGAAACTTTATAATCACATCAACAATCTAGAGTAACGAGTGTGATTTTTCCTTCGTCGAAATGACACACTTTGCAATTTAAATATAAAAAAATGGACAACTTATATTTCAATTTACAACCGGAAATTTTAGAAAACGAAATCACAAAATTAATTCCGTTACAGGAAAAACATTTTGAAGCATTATTTGAAGCTGCTTCCGACCCACTAATTTGGGAACAGAATCCTGTAAAAGACCGATATCAAAGACAAGGCTTTAAAACTTTTTTTGAAATCATAATTACAAAACATTCATTCCTAATTCTCGATAAACAAACCAACGAAATAATGGGAACGACTAGTTTTTACGATTACAATCCCGAAAAATCAAATATTGGAATTGGCTACACTTTTATTACAAGAAAATATTGGGGCGGTCCTTATAATAAATCAAATAAAAAATTATTGATCGATTATGCATTTCAACATGTTGATTCAGTACTTTTTCACGTTGGAGCAGAAAATTTCCGTTCACAAAAAGCCGTTTTAAAACTCGGTGCAGAAAAAATCAATGATGTGGTGTTTCAGATTAACGGAGTCGATGTGCCTTATTTTGAATACGAATTAAAAAAACAATAAACTATGAAAAGAATAACAGTCTTTTGCGGATCCAGTTTTGGTACTGAAGAAATTTACAAAGAACAGGCAGTTATACTTGGAAAAACATTAGCAGAACAAAATATAGAATTGGTTTATGGAGGAGCCAATGTTGGTCTTATGGGTGCCGTAGCCGATGGTGTTTTAAATAACGGCGGAAAAGCCATTGGCGTTTTGCCTAATTTTTTAAGATCGAAAGAAATTGCACATCTGGGTTTAACGGAACTTATTGTTGTAGAAAGCATGCATGAAAGAAAAACTAAAATGAACGATTTATGTGATGGGGTTATTGCGCTTCCGGGTGGTTTTGGTACGCTCGAAGAACTTTTCGAAATGGTTACCTGGGCCCAATTAGGACTTCATAAAAAGCCAATAGCTATTTTGAATATCAATGGATTTTATAATTCGCTCATACAACTGACTGAAACCATGGTCAGCAAAGGTTTATTAAAAGATGTAAATCAGCAGATGCTTTTAGTGAGTGATGACATTGATGATTTATTGGATAAAATGAAGAATTACAAAGCTCCTACAGTTGGAAAATGGATCGCGAAAGAGGAACTTTAATCAGTTTTGACACCCTGATTTTCTGTTTTTAACACAATTTCAGGAATAACTTTCTTATCTTGTGAGTCCAAAAAACTGAAAATCCGTTATCTAAAATGAAACATTTAAAAGCCCATTATTTTTTATTCGCCCTTATTTTATCTGTAAATTTCACAAATGCTCAGGATACTGATACCGGAAACTGGTTTATTTATTTTGGAAATCAGGCCATCAATAAAAAATGGAACTGGCATAACGAAGTACAGTACCGCAATTATAATTTTGCAGGAGATACTCAGCAGTTATTGCTAAGAACGGGAATTGGATACAATCTTACCGAAAACAATAATAATATTTTATTGGGTTACGGTTTTATCAATTCACAAAACTATATCCCAGGAACTGACGATAAAGCAGACAGTAATGAACACCGCATTTTTCAGCAATTTATAACACGCCAGAATTTTGGAAGGGTATATCTGCAGCACCGTTATCGTGTCGAAGAACGTTTTTTAAAAGATGATTTTCAAATGCGTTTTCGTTATTTCTTAGCTTTGAATGTTCCAATAAACAAGCCTAAAATGGAAGACAATGCCTTTTATTTTTCAGCTTATAATGAAATTTTTATAAACGCAGAATTGCCTGCTTTTGACAGAGACCGCGTTTATGGTGCATTAGGTTATGTAATCAATAAGAATTTCAGGGTTGAAGCAGGTTTTATGAGACAGATTCAGGAAAAAACAGGCAGAAACCAGTTTCAGATCGTAATTTTCAATAATATACCTTTTAGCAGCAGTAAATAACATTTCAAAATCCGTAAATATGGCAACAGTAAATAATAATTTTGCAAAAGCCGAAATGCTGATCAGAAAACCCGTTTCAGAAGTTTTTGAGGCTTTTATAAACCCTGAAATTACCAGCAAATTTTGGTTTACTAAAGGATCCGAAAAATTAGAAGAAGGGAAACCGGCTGAATGGACCTGGGAAATGTATGGTTTTTCGCTTACTGTTTTGACTAAACTAATAGAATTAGATAAACGAATTGTAATTGAATGGGGAAATAGTGGAGAAGAAACCCTTGTAGAATGGATTTTTAATCCCCTGGATGAAAAAGAAACTTTTGTAAGCGTTACCAATTCTAATTTTAAAGGCGATGCTGATAAAATACTTTCTGAAGTTCGAAATTCTACTGAAGGCTTCACATTGGTTTTAGCTGGAGCGAAAGCTTTTTTAGAGCATCAGATCCAGTTGAATTTAGTGTTAGACAGATTCCCGAAAGGTTTGAGTTAATCACCCAAAAATAATGTCATGGCAGCTATCCCTACTCCTAAACCTGCAAATATAGATGAATATATTGGCGGTTTCCCAAACGATGTTCAGGAAGTATTAGAAAATGTCCGAATGACAATCCGTAAGGCAGCTCCTTATGCTAAAGAAAAAATAAGTTACTCCATGCCCGCTTTTGAGCAAAACGGAATCGTGGTTTACTTTGCCGCATTTAAAAATCATATCGGGCTTTATGCATTGCCAAGTGGTCATGAAGAGTTTAAGGAAGCGCTTTCAAAATACAAATCGGGCAAAGGCTCTGTACAATTTCCGTTGAATCAGCCTATGCCGTTTGATTTAATTACAAAAATTGTAAAATTCAGAGTACAGGAAAATCTTGAAAAAGCAAAAAATAAATAATTAAAATATGAATTTGTCTGAACATTACAATTCGCTTTTCAAAACATCATCTGAGTTGATTTTATCTGAGAAATATTCTATAGATTCTAAAATTAATGATGATTCGGATAAACGATTCGGCATTACATTACTGATTCGACCAAACGAGGAAATAAGCAACAATATTCAGGAATTCTTAAAAGAGTTAAAAAAAGCAGAACCGGAACAGTATTATTATCCAAATTCTGATATTCATATAACTGTCCTGTCTATTATTTCGTGTGCTGAAGGTTTTAATCTTAATCAATTTTCTGCGTCAGAATATGTTGAAATCATTGAAAAAAGTCTGGTTGATGTAAATGAAATTGAAATTGAGTACCGGGGCGTTACGTTATCTCCGTCAGCAATAATGATTCAGGGATTTCCCTCAGATAATTCATTGAATATGCTGCGTGACAAACTGCGAGAAAATTTTAAAAATTCTTCCCTTCAACAAAGCATGGACAGCCGTTACACGGTAACTGCTGCACATTCTACCGTAATGCGGTTTCAAAAAAAATTACAAAGCCCAAAAAAGCTTATTGAAGTTGTAGAAAAATTCAGAAATCATAACTTTGGAAAATTCACAGTTGATAAAATTGAATTGGTGTATAACGACTGGTATCAGCGTGAAAGAAACACTATAAATTTGTGTGATCTTTATCTGAAATTTTTTTAGACGCAGCAACCTTAACCTTTTTTCAAAATATTCCCTAACCCTTTTCCAATCTGTTCAATCGCTTCGATACCTTTTGTTAACGGGGTTGCAGTAAAGTCTTCATAAGCATCCATTGCGCTCTCTTTTCGCCCATCCTGCGGGTAAACCAGAATAAGGTTATTATCATTAAAAGATTTTTCAAATTTTTGTGGCAATTTATCAAAGATAGACTGATAGGAAACAGATCCTTTTCTGGACAGATTAAATACAATCAAATCAGTCGGTTTAATTTCATCCGAAATAGCTTCAAAATCCTCCCAGTCCAAAATGCTTTTGAATGCCAGTTTTGTATTTAGTTTTAACTTATTCACTATCTGCTGAATTGCCTGATGTGTTTTATACTCCCCATAAATAACAATCTGACTACTCAATTCCTGCGATAATCTGCACATTTTCTGGATTAGGGGCGGAAAACCAATTCCTCTTTCAGAAAAAGGAGGACAAACAAAAACGAGTCTCCTGTCTTCTATAAATGGTTTTTGAAACCTGCAGATAAACAGGTTCTTGTCTACATTATTAATGATTGAGTCAACGTTTTCTCCAAAAATCTTATCAAGAAAGCCTGTTTTTCTTGGCCAGCCTATAATCACAATATCAGACATTATTTCCTTAGAGGTACGTGCAATTCCACTAGCCGGATTGTGATCTATTCGTGCAATTGTATTAATCTTAATTTCAGAAGCTGATCCCTGGATGACAAACTTATCAACTTCTTTTTTATATTTCAAAATATTGATTTCTGCCTGATCATTATTAGGAACAATCGTTAATAAAGTTACGGGATTGGCTGATTTTTTGTCTTTTATTAAAAGTGCGAAATCCAACAAAGGTTCAGTAGCTGAAGTTTTTGCCAGTGGAATTAAAATGTGTTCGTCCAGAATCAGATCTTTATTTGCATCTTGCGGAGAAACTTCTTCCTCACAGATGGCAATCTTTTTACCTGCTTTTTCAGTGGCAAAAGATGCTATAATACAAGTTATCAATATCAATATAATGGTTCCGTTTAATATATTTTCGTCCAGGATTTTTGCTTTAAAACCAACCAGAATAACAGCCAGGGTAGCTGCAGCATGCGCACTGCTTAATCCAAAAATTAACTGCCTTTCTGTTCTGGTATATTTAAAAGCAATCTGAGCAAAAAAGGCTGCAATCCATTTTCCAAAAATAGCCACCAGACTCAATGTTGCAGCAACAATAAGAGCTGTTGGTCCGCTTAAAATCACACTAATATCAACAAGCATACCTACAGAAATCAGGAAAAACGGAATAAACAACGCATTTCCTATAAACTCAATCCTGTTCATTAAAGCAGATGAATGAGGAATTAAAGGATTCAGTGCCAAACCTGCTACGAAGGCACCGATGATAGGCTCTACACCTGCAACTTCAGCTAAAAATGCGGCAAAGAAAACCACAGAAAGTACAAAAATATAATGGGCATGCTTTTCACTTTCCAGTTTTTTAAAAAACCATTTTGCCACTTTTGGAATGACCAAAAACATAATAGCTGAAAAGATAGCCAGCGAAATAGTTAATTTGATCCAGAAAGCCTGATTGAGATTTCCCTCATTGCTTCCCATGATGACGGCCAGAATAATCAAAACAGCGGTATCCGTCAGGATAGTTCCTCCTACTGTTATAGCAACCACCTGATTTTTAGCAATTCCTAATTTACTTACAATCGGATAAGCTACTAATGTGTGCGTTGCAAACATACTTGCCGTTAAAAAACTGGCGTTGAAATCGTACTGCAGTAAATAATAACAAACGGGAAACCCTATTGTCAAGGGAAAAATAAAAGTAAAAAAACCAAACAACAAGCTTTTGTTACGGTTGGCTTTAAACTCATTCATATCAAGCTCCAGACCTGCAATAAACATAATATACAGCAGCCCTATAGTTGAAAATAAATCAACTGCGGAGTTTTTTGCTAAAATATTGAGACCGTGTGGGCCAATTATTACACCCGAAATAATTAAACCGATAATTCCAGGAATATTAATTTTTTTAAGCAAAATAGGGCTTAACAAAATGATGAAAAGTATTAACGAAAAAATTAATACCGGGTTGCTAAGCGGTAGTTCAAATTCTTGTATAAAATGCCTGAAAAATTCAATCATACTGTAAATTTAGCTGCTAAGTTTTTTTATTGATTTTTAACCCAAATCAAATATTCAAAGTTGCCTTTGTTCAATTATCAAAAAACTAAAAATCCAGTTTTTCAGATAAAGTCTGAGTACAAAAATACCTAAAAAGGGCTGAACTTTTCATCAAAGTTATATATTAAGTAATTAATTTTATTTCCTTGACGAATTATTATTATTTAATATATTTTTCAGTATAAACCGCAATATTAACAAATAAAAAAGAAGCTTCATTGCGTTATTCAATTATCTTTGTTTGAATAAAAAGTGGATAATGGAAGAATGTATTTCTGTTTTTGATATGCTAAAAATTGGTGTTGGGCCATCGAGTTCCCATACACTTGGACCGTGGCGTGCTGCTGAGCGTTTTTTAAAAGAACTGAGAGAACAGTCAATATTAGAAGATATCAGCAGAGTTAAAGTTGACCTTTACGGATCGCTTTCGCTAACAGGCAAAGGCCATGCTACCGATCTGGCTGTTATGCTGGGTCTCAGCGGTCAGGATCCGGAATACATTCCTATTGAAAATATTTCAGGAATCATTAAAACGATTGAGACCAAAAATGAGATTATTTTGGGCAATGAGCATACGATTCCGTTTCATTTTCTTCAGGATATTGTTTTCAATAAAGAATTCCTTCCGTTTCATGCCAACGGACTAAAATTTACGGCTTATAAAAATGATGGCTCTGAATACGAATCTGTTTTTTATTCTATCGGAGGCGGTTTTGTAGTTAAAGAAGAACGCACCAATGCCAAAAATAAAATTGCCATAAAATGCGCCTTTCCGTTTATGATAGATAATGCCGACGATTTATTAAAATATACGATTCAGAAAAGCAAAAACATTTCTGACATTGTGTATGAGAATGAAAAATCGATGCGTTCTGAAGAAGAAATTCAAACCGAATTAATGCGGATCTGGCATACGATGCTGGAATGCATGTATATTGGCTGTCATTCTGAAGGAACTCTTCCTGGGGGATTGAATGTACGCCGAAGAGCTTTTGATATGCACCAGAATTTAATTGGCTTGTCGAACTATAATGATCCGCAATCGTGGCTGGAAGAAATCAGAAAAACCGAAGTCAGGTTTCGTCAAATCCTGAAATGGGTAAGCTGTTTTGCATTGGCCGTCAACGAGGTAAATGCCTCTTTAGGACGTGTCGTCACTGCCCCTACAAACGGAAGCGCAGGTGTAATACCGGCAGTTTTAATGTATTATCTGGTAATCGAAAACCACAATGCGGGTGAAAAAGAAATCAAACAATTTTTGATGGTCGCCGGAGAAATAGGAAGTCTTTTTAAGCAGGGATCGACCATTTCTGCAGCAATGGGAGGCTGTCAGGCAGAGATTGGTGTTTCGTCATCCATGGCTGCTGCAGCCCTTTGCGAATTAATGGGTGGCACTCCTGCCCAGGTATTGATGGCTGCTGAAATTGCCATGGAACATCATCTTGGTTTAACTTGTGATCCCATTGGCGGCCTGGTTCAGATTCCGTGTATCGAAAGAAATACAATGGGGGCAATAAAAGCCATCAACGCTGCCGAGCTGGCTCTTGAAACCGATGCTAAAAATGCCAAAGTTCCACTAGATAAAGTAATCAATACGATGTGGCAAACAGCAAAAGATATGAATTCGAAATACAAAGAAACCTCAGAAGGCGGTTTGGCAATTGCGGTAAATATGGCCGATTGTTAGTATAATATTGCTTAATTTTGCAGAAAAAAATCGTTTTAAGGAATACCAGCTTTAATACTATTCAAAAAAAACTAAAAAAAATATCAATGTCAACAGCAAAAAAAGATTACAAAAGAATCACTACAAAATCATTAATCGAAATGAAAAGTCACGG
Organism: Flavobacterium fluviatile; assembly: GCF_010645065.1. Classification (GTDB taxonomy): domain Bacteria; phylum Bacteroidota; class Bacteroidia; order Flavobacteriales; family Flavobacteriaceae; genus Flavobacterium; species Flavobacterium fluviatile. The sequence continues at coordinate 15,976 of NZ_JAADZW010000018.1, forward strand.
AGAAAAAATCTCTATGCTTACCGCTTACGATTATACGATGGCGAAAATTGTTGATACCGCTGGTGTTGACGTTATTTTGGTTGGAGATTCGGCTTCTAATGTAATGGCCGGTCATGAAACAACTTTACCTATTACTTTAGATCAAATGATTTATCACGCTTCATCAGTCGTTCGTGCTGTAGAAAGAGGTCTGGTCGTGGTAGATTTGCCATTTGGAAGTTACCAGTCTGATCCTAAAGAAGCTTTGCGTTCTGCTATCAGAATCATGAAAGAAAGCGGCGGACATGCTGTGAAATTGGAAGGCGGAAAAGAAATTAAAGAATCGATCAAAAAGATATTAAATGCAGGAATTCCGGTAATGGGACACTTAGGTTTAACTCCTCAGTCTATTTACAAATTTGGAACTTACAGCGTTCGTGCCAAAGAAGATGAAGAAGCAGAAAAACTAATTGAAGATGCTAAAATGCTTGAAAAAATTGGCTGTTTCTCAATTGTTCTTGAAAAAATACCCGCTGATTTAGCCGAAAGAGTAGCTAAAAGCATTTCAATTCCAGTAATCGGAATCGGAGCAGGAGGCGGTGTTGACGGTCAGGTCCTGGTTATTCATGATATGCTGGGAATGAACAATGAATTCAGTCCGCGTTTCCTTCGCCGTTATCTTAATTTGTATGACGAAATGACAAAGGCAATCGGCCAGTATGCAGCTGATGTGAAATCGAAGGATTTTCCTAATGAGAAGGAACAATATTAGTCTAGAATTTAGACTTCGCAGACATTAGACTTCTAGATTTAATTCTAAATTTAATCTAAAAGTCTAAGCCAGTCTGAAATCCAAGTAAGTGAAAATGAAAATTCTTTCCAACAAAAACAATCTCCAGATTCTTCACGAAGACAACCATATTATTGTGGTCAACAAACGTGTGGGCGATATCGTGCAGGGCGATAAAACCGGCGACAAACCTTTATCTGATATTGTAAAAGAATATATTAAAGACAAATACAACAAACCCGGAGATGTATTCCTGGGCGTTATCCATCGCCTTGACCGCCCTACAACCGGGATTGTGGTATTTGCCAGAACCAGTAAAGCCCTTTCACGAATGAATGAATTATTCAGCAATCGTGAAACCAAAAAAACATATTGGGCTGTAGTAAAAAATAAACCAAAGGAAACATCAGCCAAACTGGTTCATTATTTAAAAAGAAACGAAAAAAACAATACTTCAAAAGCCCATTTAAAAGAAGTTCCGGACAGCAAACTGGCCAGTCTGGATTATACTATTATCAAGGAACTTCAAAATTATACCGCCTTAGAGATTAATCTTCATACGGGACGCCATCACCAAATCCGTGCGCAGTTATCCGCCATTGGTTCTCCTATAAAAGGGGATTTGAAATATGGCGCAGAACGAAGCAATCCTGACGGAGGTATCCACCTGCACGCACGAAAGCTAGTTTTTATCCATCCGGTTTCGAAAGAAAACATAACAATAACAGCCCCAACCCCGGATGAAACAATCTGGAATGCTGTATGATTTTTATGATTTAATTGTCAGATTTTCAATTTATATCCGTTAAATTGCATAGCCAAAATTTAAGTTTTTACTAAAATGGACTACAAAAACGATATAAAGTACCGAAAAGAAACGCTTAAAAAATTACTTTTTAATGTTCAGAAAAGTGAGGATTTAATTGTAAAAGCCTTGTTTGATGATTTTAAAAAACCTGAATTTGAAGCTGTTGTAACAGAAACCAACTATGTTATTTCAGAATTAAAAAGCACAATCAGAAATATGGAAAAATGGGCCAGACCAAAACGTGTTTTCCCTTCCCTGCTCAATTTTCCTTCTACTGATTTTATTTATAAAGAACCCTACGGGAATGTATTGGTCATCGCTCCGTGGAATTACCCTTTTCAACTCGCTTTATGTCCCCTGATTTCTGCTGTTGCAGCCGGAAATAAAGTGGTTTTAAAACCCTCAGAACTAACTCCGAATACTGCTGCCGTCATTGCCAGAATCATCGAAAAATCGTTTCATGTCAATCATGTGGAAGTTGTTCAGGGTGGTGTCGAGACCTCTGATCGGCTGCTTGCCAAAAGATGGGACTATATTTTTTTTACCGGCAGTGTTTCGGTTGGTAAAATTGTAGCCAAAGCCGCTGCCGAACACCTTACTCCCATCACTTTAGAACTGGGAGGAAAAAACCCCTGTATTGTTGATCAGACCGCCAATTTAAAACTGGCCGCTAAACGTATTGTGTGGGGAAAATTTATCAATGCCGGACAAACCTGCATTGCACCCGATTACATTCTGGTCCAAAAAGACATGAAGATCAATTTTATTACTTACCTGATTGAAGAAATTATTCAGGCCTATGGCAAAAAAATAAAGAACTCCCCTGATTATGCCCGCATTATCAACAGTAAAAACTGGGTGCGCCTAACGGGTATGATTGCTTCAGAAAAATTGATTTTTGGAGGAGAATCCGATGCCAGCGATCTTTACATTTCGCCTACTCTAATTGATGAACCTGAATTGGAAAGTCCTGTAATGAAAGAAGAAATTTTTGGCCCAATCCTGCCTGTTCTGGTTTATGAATCAGAAAATGATATTGACATAGTCATCCGCAACTATGAAAAACCCCTGGCTTTGTATGTTTTTAGCGAAAACGATTCTTTTTCTAAAAAAATGATTACACGTTATTCTTTTGGAGGCGGGTGCATCAATGATACCCTGGCTCATTTTACTAATAAACGGCTTCCTTTTGGCGGTGTGGGCCAAAACGGAATGGGTGCATATCACGGAAAATTAAGTTTTGAAACATTCTCCCATCATAAATCAATCGTAAAAAAAGCCAACTGGCTCGATCTCACTATGCGATATGCGCCTTACAAAGACAAATTAAAGGCCATTAAAAGATTATTAGACCGGTTCTAAGAGACACACCACTGCCCTTCTGCTATATAATCTTATATTATGGAATGCATTGATTAAAAATACTATATTTACGTTTGAATAACGCACTAAAATATTAAAAGTATAAAACAATTCTACTACATATGAAATCTACTCTTAATCAAATAGAAGACATAAAAAACAATGGATATTCTTTAGATTTTTCAGATGTTTTTAATCATGCTTTTGAGAATTATAAAAAGATCGCCCTTTATGCAGGGCTTATTTTATTAGTTGTTTCTATACTCAGCTTTTTCCTTGGCGGCGGAATATTGGTTGCTTTATACGGTGCTGAGCACTTCAACAAAGAATTTTTTGAAAGTTTACAGCAGAATCAGCCGGGAGGGACGACTCTTCTCATCTATACATTAGTAATTAGTTTTATAACTGCCCTTATGACCCCTTTTACAGCAGGCTTTTTGAAAATGGCCGACAGTGCCGATAAAGATGAGGCCTTTAATTTCTCTACCGTTTTTACGTATTATAAAGCCCCTTATTTTTCACGCCTTTTTATTTCTGCCTTATTGATTGGCCTTGTCAGCGGGGGTATTTCTGTCGTTTTCAATCTTATTGGAATTACATTCATTGATACTATTATTGCCATCCTAATTTCCTTGTTTACGTCCATGACCGTTCCTCTTATTGTTTTTGGAAATCTAAATGTAACAGATGCTATACAATCCAGTATTGTCATTGTGAGCAAACAGCCCCTTGTTATCGCCCTGTTATTTATAGTCGCCGGAATTGGTGCCGGAATTGGCTTTATAGGCTGCTGCATTGGTGTCGTTTTTACCATTCCTATTACTTATTCTGTAAAATATGCCATATACAGTGCGATCCTCGAAATGGAAAACCCGGATTCTATTGATGCTATTGGCCAGTCTGATCCGGAATAGATCAAGATTATTTTAAAAAACAAATACCCAAATTCTATGGTATCCAGCTGTAGTTTTTTAAATTTTCCAGTTTCAGGGCTTCCTATTTTTGGCAGTACCCTGAAATCACTCTGGGTCAATTTTCATGTTTTTAAATCCCATCTTATTTTCTACTATACCCCCAGACAAATCATGCTGGAAGTGTGCCTGATTGCTTTTATGGGATTTATGGTGTACCAGTTTTTCAACATAAAAACCAAAATTGGTTCCTTTATCGAAAAAAACAGAGACAAAGAGGTTTCCCATAAAGAATATCAGCTGTATCTTTTGTTTTTCAGTATTACTATTATTGTAATTGAAATCATCAATGAGATTTTTCAGATACGGCCGCAAAGCCTTTTGTATGTTAATTTATCCATTGGAGGCCTGATCTTATTATTTTATTTTTTAACAGTCCGTGTCGAATATCTTAGAAATAAAATCCCACTCGTTTTTATTACCATATTTTTATTATTCACCTGCCATATTGCCCGCAATATCATCATTCATCCTAATGATATTGTACCTGTCATCGCTTTTTTACTTACGTTTTATTTTTCTTACAGCGTTCTGAGACCTATCAGGATCTACTGGTATTTTGCCGGAGCGACATTTATTTTTCACATCATCAGCCTGGCTTTTGATTTTATTCCGCTGAAATCATCTGTTATACTTCTCACTAACTCGCTGGTTATTTTTGTTATCAATCAGGTGAAATATGCGATGTTTCTGAATACGCGGGATAATTTCAGGTTTACTAATGAGATTGTGCATAAAGGAAGTTCCCTCACGGTTGCTTCCAACAAAAAAGGCGAACTCATTTTCTGCAGCGAATCCATCATCGAAATATTGGGCTATACTCCAGATGAAGTTATAGGAATGGGTTTCCGGAACCTTACCGAAGACCATGATTTTATTGGAGACCGGTGTTTGGACCACTATCAGGATGATGTTTTGTACACCCGAAAATTAAGGTGCAAAAATGGCGACTACAAGTATATCCAATGGAAAGACAAACGTTTTTCGGAGGACTTGTTTATTGGCATCGGACAGGATATTACTGAGCAGATCAAGCTTCAGGATCAGTATAAAAACCTCATTCAGACTGCGGCAGACATTATTTTTGAAATTGATACCGAAGGCAATTTTACGTTTATAAATGAATTTGCTTTTTCTGTTTTAGATTATACTGAAAAAGAGGTCATTTCGAAGCATTACGCTACTTTTATTCACCCCGCCTTTCGAAAAAAGGTTGCAGAATTTTATAAAAATCTTGAAGAAAAGGAATTTAATTATGACACAATTGAATTTCCCATCTTAAAGAAAAACGGTGATGCAATATGGATTTCCCAAAAGGTCATCATCCGCAAAAATGATATGGGCGAAACTATAGGTTTTGCAGGTATTGCCAGGGATATTACCGAACTGAAAAACAATGAGAATGAAAAACGGATCCGGCTTGAAAAAATCGAGGCCTATACCACTTCGACCAAAAAAATATCCACTACCGATTTTAGCCATTATGAAAGCCTTCACAGCGTAATTGATTTTATCATTGAAGAGGCGGCTGTTTCAAAAGCCAACAGAATCAGTTTCTGGAAATATTATAATGATACCATCATCTGCAAAAACCTGTACAGCCAGGACAAATCTGATGTTTATTATAAAGACATCCTGGACAAGGCCTCCTATCCTATTTATTTCGAAACCCTGCAAAACAAGGCGGTCATCAACGCCAGCGACGTGTTCAGCAAACTTGAAACCTCTGAGTTTCAGGAAGCGTATTTTATCAAAAACGGTATCCAGTCTATGCTGGATGTCCCTATTTTCTTTAATGGAAAACTTGCCGGGGTAGTGTGTTTTGAGAGCACCGTGAAGAAAAGGGAATGGGATAATGAAGACATCAATTATGCCCGTACTATTGCTGACGTGATTTCGCTTGCTATTTCATCACAAATGCGTTTAAAAGCAGAACGAAAACTCGAATTTAAAAGTCAATTACTATCTGCACTTGCACTCTGTACCGAGAAATTCTTACTGAGCAAAACGACTGAGGAAATGTTCAAAGAAACCTATAATATTATCGGGAAAGCTGTACATGCAGACCATATCTATTATTATGAAAAGGATTTTGAAACGAATACCATCAGCCAAAAATATAAATGGTCGAGAGCTGTGACCCCAGATGAAAGCATTATTCTCCAAAAGTTTACAGAAGACAACTTAAAAGAAATAACCGAAAAGGCACGAAACAAGAAAATACTCAATACCCTTACCCGACAACTGGACGATACTTTTTTTAAAAATCTGCTTCTGACTCACAATATCAAGTCGATCCTGATCCTGCCTTTGTATGTGGAGGATGTTTTTAGCGGATTTATCGGTTTTGACGACTGCCATACCGAACACAAATGGTCTGAAGAAGAAATCTATATTTTCCAAACCCTTGCGAACAATATTTCGTCTGCTTTGGAAAGAAACCGAAACCAGAGCAAAATTATCGAAAGCGAAGAGAAGTTCAAACTGATTACCAATAATATTCCGGGCACAGTTTACTTGTCTAAATTTGATGCTTTTTCGACCAAAATATTCCTCAATGACCAGATCTTTAACCTAACGGGCTATTCAAAGGCTGAATTTTTTGAGACCAACCTGTCGTTTTTGTCGCTCATCCACCCAGATGACAAAGAGGAAGTCATCGAGAGCCAGTTCCAAAATCTGAAGAACGGAAAAGCACTGCACAATACTTACAGAATCAGGCGAAAAACGGGCGAATATATCTGGATTGAAGAATTTGGGGATGTGATTAAAAAAGGGGACGAAATTGAGTTTGTGGGCGGGATTTATTTTGACATTACCAATAAAAAACAAACCGAAGACGCCATCAAAGCGAAACAACTTGCCGAAGCTGCGAATAAATCGAAGTCGGATTTCCTTGCCAATATGTCGCATGAAATCAGAACGCCGCTTAACGGTATTATTGGCTTTACCGATCTGCTGATGAAAACCAACCTTGAAGAAATCCAGCAGAAATATATGACCACCATTAATCAGTCGGCCCATTCCTTACTGGAGATCATCAATGATATCCTTGATTTTTCAAAAATTGAAGCCGGGAAATTAGATCTTTTTATCGACCTGTACGATATCCATAAAATCGTGGGACAGGTATTTGACCTGATCGTGTATGAGTCTAATCAAAAAAAACTCCAGCTTGAACTCCACATAGCGCCAGATGTGCCACGCTATATCCGGACCGATATCGTAAGGCTAAAACAAATCCTGATCAACCTGCTGTCGAATGCCGTAAAGTTTACCCATCAGGGTTCTATTACCGTTAATGTAGTGGTTATAGAAAAAAAAGAAGACGATCTGTATGTGATCCGGTTTTCTGTAACAGATACCGGCATCGGGATATTAAAGCAAAACAAAAAGAAAATCTTTAAAGCTTTCTCCCAGGAAGACAGCTCTACCACCCGAAAATTTGGCGGAACCGGACTAGGCCTTACCATCTCTAACCAACTGCTTGCCCTTATGGATAGCCGCCTGCGTGTTAAAAGCAAAATAGAAAAAGGCAGCACCTTTTATTTTGACCTGACACTCAAGACCAGTGATCAAAATACCAGCGAAAAGCATAAAACTGAATTCAACACCTTTACCAACAAAGCTGTTCCGGTACCTGACACCCCCAATACGAACAAGTTTACTTTTATGATTGCCGAGGACAATAAGGTCAATATGCTGCTGCTGAAAACCATTATAAAAAAACTATACAGCAATGCCATCATCCATGAGTGCGAAAATGGTTACGAAGCTTTAAAAGTATTTGAGACGATTACCCCTGACCTCATTTTTATGGACATCCAGATGCCTCTTATGAACGGCTATGAAACTTCGGCGGCAATACGCAGTACCCCTGAAGGAAAACTGATCCCTATTATTGCCGTGACGGCAGGTACTGAAAAAGAAGAGCGCAATAAGTGCCTGGCATCCGGTATGAACGATTATATCCCGAAACCAATCATGAAAGGTTCTGTAGAAGAAACCCTGACCAAATGGCTGAAATAATTCCTTGTTTTTATTAGCCATTTGTTTAAAAAAAATATAAATTCGTGTACCTTAAATTCCCCAATTAACTTAAATACATTCTTATATGAAATGGTTAGGCAGAAGACAAAGTGACAATGTTGAAGACAGAAGAGGTCTCTCCGGTGGAAAAGCAGTTCTTGGAGGCGGTGTTATCGGGATCATTATTTTACTGCTTAACGTTTTTGGCGGTGAAACCGGGCAAACGGTAGGAAATGCATTAGAACAGCTTCAGGGCAGCCCACAACAAACTGAGGCAGCAGCCCCATTAAGTGCAGCCGACAAGGAGATGGGTGATTTTGTACGTGTTATCCTTGCTGACAATGAAGATATCTGGGGAAAAATCTTTGCCGAGAACGGCATGACTTATAAAAACCCGAAACTGGTACTGTTTAGAGGAGCTGTGCAAACGGCCTGCGGGGGTGCTTCCTCAGCATCCGGCCCATTTTACTGTCCTGGCGACCAGAAAGTCTATATGGACCTGGATTTTTTTGATGAGCTTAAAACCAAGTTTGGCGCCAAAGGCGGTGATTTTGCCATAGCCTATGTTATTGCCCACGAAATAGGCCATCATGTGCAAACCCTGCTGGGCACCTCAGCCAAAATGCGGGATGCACAGCAAGGAAAAAGTGAAGCCGAGGCCAATAAACTATCTGTTGCCTTAGAACTACAGGCCGATTTTTATGCCGGCGTGTGGACCCATTATAACAAAGAACACCTTGATACCGGAGATATTGAAGAAGCGCTGAGTGCTGCGAATGCTGTTGGCGACGATGCGATCCAGAGCAAAATGCAGGGGCAGATCGTGCCTGACTCTTTTACGCATGGTACTTCTGAACAGCGTATGTACTGGTTTAAGAAAGGATTTACCAGTGGAGATATCCATCAGGGGACAACCTTTGAAGCAATTCGATCATTTTAAAACCAACCTATAATAACCAGAAAAAGCATGATTTACAAGTCATGCTTTTTTTTGCTAAATCCATAAAATCAATCGAACTAATTTTCTATAAATAATCGATATGGAAATACATTTGATGACTTGTTTTTTAAACTTTTCATAAAGCTTTCACACAAATAATCCCATTCTGTTGCGGATAAAGATTGTTTTTCATCTTGGTTAGGTTTTATATGGATATCCACAGTTCGGCTAAATCCAGCTTTAACCGAAATTTCTTTTCGAGTGCCTTTTTCAATTTTAACATTCTCAATGTAGCCTTTAAAATGGTTAAAACTAAATGCTTTTATATCAGCAAAAGTTACTATTCTCCCTCTTGTCAATAAAGCATTTCGGTATTCTAAAATCCGGTCTTTATTGTTTTGTTTGTTCCTTCCTCCTACTGTATTAGTAACTAATGTTGATGCTTTACTCATAAAAAACAAATCATCCCTGGCTTCCAGAACTGTACCAGCTTTAATGTCATTTGCTTCCTCGGCGCAAGTTGACCAATAACTGATTGTAAATGTTTTCCCTACAGATTCATTTACTTTAGGTTTAATCATTAAATAGGGATCATTGTTTTTAGAGAAATTACTTTCTTTGGCCTGCTGTTCAACAGAAGCCAACAATTGATTGATCTCTATTAATGAACTATTCATAAAATCTTTCCCTAAACCTGCAAAAGAAGAGCTTTCGTCTTTTAATAAATCCAATACATTCTGAAGCATTTCTGAAGCTGATCTTGCATCGAATCTGGAAACTCCTCCGGTACGCAATACAGCATTTCCTTCTTCGATTACACCATCACTAAAATCTTTAATCTCGTAATGATTAGCGAATGTATCTACAACAGCATCTACATCCAAATAAATATCGTCTCCCGTATCTAAAGCCACATAAGATAAAAAACCACCAAGGGTTTTGTTTATTACATGGCGTTTTTTATTAATTACCGGAAAACAATTTGCCGTAAAAGAAACATTGTCTATTATTTGAGGAATTAACGACTCCGGAAAAACCATTTTTATCCAAATAACCGAATTTCCGTTATACTCCGTGATATTCTCAAAAAATTTATATTCAGAATTATATTCGCTTATTTTTTTATGTTTTAGCACTCCTTTTAGTGTGTAAAAATTATCAAAATAAAACTCGTTTACTTCCTGCATCAACTCGCTAAGATGTGTGTAATTTCGATTTATAATATTTTCAATATCAAGGTTATTAACTGCTACGTTATATCCTTCTTTTACTTTTATTTCTATGTCATCATGATAACATTTCATTTGCTTTAGATAATAATGAAACATCTCTTTCTGATGGATATTTTTGATATCTATGTACAACATTAAATCCTCTACCTCTACGGCATCTTTTAGTTCAATTCCTAAAAACACCTCTCCGGAAGGCAAAGAATGTTTGTAATCTCTCACTGCATCTTTATAAAAAAGATTAGAAATCTCATACAGATTTCTTTCGTACGCTACATACCTAACCTCACAGGAAGAGAATTTTACTTCAAGGGTAGGAGAAAATACAATTTCTTTAGTAATTGGTGCCAAAGGATTATAAATATTATGCAGTCTTCTTCTCACCGTCATTTGGTTTTGCAGAGAAACTTTCATATTGTTATCTATTGGTAAAGCATGCATGATTGCTCTTGCCGGTTTAGCACCGACAGCAACTTCAGGAAACATAATTTCCAGCACTCTTTCGACTATCCGTGTTTTGGAATCTTCCAGTTCATGTGCTACTTTTTCTAATTCATACGATAATGCATTTAGCATCATAGATACAACAGGATCAAATGAAGTTTCCATCTCTACATCTGAAAAGCCCCATGATCTGGCCGCTCTTTTTAAAACCCTGTCTTTTATTCGTTCTTGTCTCATTATTGTTCGTTGAAATCTATGCTTTTTTTATCTACGATTCTGTCTTTTAATACATATAAAAACTTATTCTACAATATTACACTTACCGGGAAGTATGTTATAATCGATATTCTTTTTAAATTCATCTAATTATCATACAATACTACTTCATATACTCCATCTGGTGCATAAGTTAGAAATCTATTGTCTTTTATTTTTGTTAGATCATGAAAAATAAAAGTGCTCCCATACACTAATATTGTTATTCTTTTTTTCATTTCTATTTCATGGTTTTGGAGGAAAATCTATAGCCTCCTTTTTCACTATTTTAATTATTGCTGATTCATTTATATGATCCTTTGAAGTACTTTTAAATTTCTTTAATTCATTTAGTAAACCAATGGTTTTTGTGTGTCATCACTAATATAATTTTTACTAGCTCCAAAATATTCAAAAGGAAATGCTTCCTGTATAGAAATTTTTACCGCGGTTGTACATTGTTCAGCTATTTATTTTTTTACAACATCTATTCTTCCTGTTTTAGAATCGATCTTTACTAGATATGCTAAGTGAGGATTTTCGACTCCTCTTTTATCTAAAATAGTGGCGTAACCGATATAATATGATTTTCCTTGAATATAAATTACTTTATCATAATGCTTTAAAAAATCATCATTAATTTTCATTTTCATTAATTTTTCAAAATTTTCGTCATAAAGCTTATTGGCAATGTCTACTTTTATTGAAAAATTTGTTTCAATATCTTTAAAATTTGAATCATTGGGATAATACTTTTTATTATTACACCCAAAAAGTGAAAATATTCCCATTAGAATTATTATTTTTTTCATTTTTATCCCTTAAAATCTATCGCTTCTTTTTTTATTACTGAGACTTTCGCCAATTGTCCTAAATGCTCTTTGGATGTACTAGTAAAAGCTCGCAAATCTTCTAGCAATCCTGAAGGTTTTTGTGTGGTATCTGGGATATTATTTCCTCTAATTATATTAAAGGGAAAGGCTTGTTGAATAGCTGTTTTAACCGTAGTCGTACATTGTTCACCTCTCCAAGGATATGCACTGTAAATTTTAAGGTGTTTATATCTCTCCTCCCACCATTTTAACATTTTATCTGCCTCATGTTCTTTTACATAAAACTCTATTTTATGAACTTCTCCATAAATATAAGTACCATAATGTATTATATTTCCATGGACATCTTGAACATCTTTCCACGATAACTGAATATATTTAAGAGCCATATCTAAAGTGACTTGTTCTGGTTTTATTTTTTTTTTATTTGCAATATGTGTGCCCCACCAAGGTTGTCCTGGAGAATTTTTATAACTAGGACGGTCTAAAAATACATTATCATTTCTATCACCATCATTATTAAAATCAACATCATATTCATTTTCTGAATACGTTCCAGGCGTGTTATTGGGACCATAATCAAAGTATCTCTGTCCAATTGCCATAGCAGAATGTCCTGCCATACCTAATGCACTTACTGGGTCATTAAAAATTGTATAATACGAATGTGGCAATTCAATGATAACGGTAATTAAAACTTCTTTCTCAAAAATAACTAAATAATCATCCATATTATAAGGCAACTCTATAACTTCTCCCTTATAAGAACAGCTTACATATAATTCTACTTCATCATCTCCTTCTTCTTCAACTAATTTTTGTGTTCCGCTCCCTGTTGTCCATTCAATTATTCCTTTATTGCCTTTTATTGTTATTTTATTATATGGACTTGAAGTGCCATTTATAATTAAACTAAGTTTATCATCAAGATTTAATATTCCATCCCAATCATAGACTGTAAAATTAACTTCTTCACCATCCTTTATATCTTTTGTTTCTAAATGAAATCTAATTGTATCACCAATATAAGCTTTTTTTATTGGTTTATCTTTATCATCAGTCCACCAGCCTTTTACAAAATGCTTCCCAACTGGTATTTCTTCCCAATTATCCACATAATGCTGTTCCTCAGCATTGTAAATTACTTTCGAGCCTGCAGAATGTGTTATTTCATTAAAGTTCTCTAAATAAGTTTCACTATGAGAAGTAAACCCTCCAGATGCCACACGAGTAATAGTTCCTCCTGCCATAACTTAATTAAAATTAGATTGATCTCCTGAATTACTTTTCATTATTGATTTGGTATTAAATTTTGTTTCTTTTTCAGTAGTAGAACTTTTAGAACTTCCAATCTCCATCAAATCTTTAGCCTTTGATTTTTTTTCACCCTTAGCCTCTTCAAAAATATTTGCCGCAGATAAACTATAATCAGCAACTGCATTTTGAGAAATCATAGCACATGCATTATTCAAAATATCAGCCCCAGCACTTTCACAAATATTCATAGCCGCTGATGAATTGATATTTTGACCAGCTATCATAGAAATATCCCCACCTGCATTTATTGTAAAATTCTTTGGCGCATTAACATCAATATTTCCCTGACCATCCATCTTCCATGTATTGCCGCTTGGATCTTCAATCAAAATACTTCCATCACCATCATTCAGAATAAATTTGATTCCCGAACGCGTATGAATCGCCTTTACATTATTCTGACCATCTGCATAACCGCTGGTAGCGCTTCCATTATATTGTGTTCCTAAAACATACGTATTCTGGGCATTGCTCCCTTCAAAGCCTACCAAAACCTCTTCACCTATTTCCGGAATAAAATAAAATCCTTTTCCCGAGCCTGAATGTGGCTGTATCATTCTAATCCACTCGCTTGAATGGTTTCCGCCTGCCCAGTTAAACTCTACTTTTACACGTCCCAATCCTTCAGGATCGTCGTTGTCTTTTACTTTGGCTGGCTGTGTTTCTGCTTTCGCAAATGCGTTTACGTTTGTATAATGTGGTGCTGCGACATCAGCCGGGATGGCTTTGAAATGACAGGTGTAATTTCCGTGAACCTCTGAGAGGTGTTGGGATTCAATAACGATAAGTTCATGCTCAACGGTTTGATTTACGATGCTAAAAACCTGTCCTAGTCCTAACGGAAAATAAGAAGTACCGCTGTAATATACGCTATTGGCATCACTTCCTGCGGTTTGCAGTCTGACCATTTCTTCGATTTCTTCACTGCTTTGGGCATTGGTTGTGAAAGCTCCGTTATTCAAATCATTTTGTGCAACTGTTCCCTGATTGTGTCCTATAACTGCTGAAAAGCTGTCTTTGCTTCCAGATGAAGTCCTGGCTGAGGCATTACGAATACTGGATGCTCCATTGTAATCATAACCTCCCAAAGAAATCTTATGCGAAACCATATTCGCCTGTATTTTAAAATTATGCAGCGAAGAACCGTTGATGAGTTTTATTTTACTGGTTTTGGTCTGTCCGAACTGCATTCGCATTCCGTCAAAATAGAACCATTGACCATAACGTTTCGCTAATCGTTTTAAGAAATCAAAATTAGTCTCATTGTACTGGGCCATGTAGTTGAACTCCTGAAGGCAAGTAGATTTTATAGCATCTCTTTCATAGAATTCTCCAGGACCTTCTGCTAAAATATCCAGCACGATATCATCCATCCTTCTTTGCTTGAAGGTTCTTGATTTTTTCATATCATCCAGAACGATAGTGTGGCTAATACCTTTGACATGCAATCCTTCGGCGCTGCCATGAAGATCTATAGAAGATAATTCTGTTATGATTCCTTTGCTCATCAAACGGATTCCCGTAAGGCTTTTAAAGGTAAAAATAACCTCATCACCAAGATAGTTTCTGATTGCCTTTGCCTGATCTGCCGGATTGATGATCGCCTTGCCGGTATATTGCCAAACAAAAGAAAAATGATGGTGATCGGCCATCTTTTGTGACAATTCTAAGTTATGATAAACCACGTTTTGGGTAAAGCTGCCTATGTTGATGTGTACCTGTTCTGAAAAATGTCCCATAATAATACTATTTATTGGTTCTTTACAATTAGCTTAAGGCAATCCAGTTATTAGAAAATTTAGCATCACCAAAAGTCAATTCTTTAGCTGCTAATTCTATCGTAATTTTCATTGGTACTTCTGTAGTACTTGTAAATTGTTCGTCATAACCAATACAAAATGCTTTCGTAAACGTAAGTTCTTTCATTTTACTCATAGCATCCCTTCTGTAAAAAGTGATTTTACCATCTTTTGTTAAATCGCCATTTAGCATCCAACTCAAAAAATTGGTATCCTTAGTAGCCTCGATTACCATTTTTATAATTCCGCCTTTAGCGTTTCCGGTAGGTTTACTTGTGTTATCAATCTCTTGTTTGAAGTTTACATTGAATTCAAGAACATTGTATTCTTCTCCGTCTATATTTAATTTAGATAAAAAACTCATGTGTAGATTTGTTAGGTTATTAAAAGATATGAAATAGATTTAGTGCTGATTAAACAAAAAAAGGAAGTCCCATAGCAGGACTTCCTTTAATAGTTTCAAGCTTAAAAAAGTTTGATAAAGTCCAAAGGATTATACCCATGCATTATCAAATTCTCCTCCGCCCATCGAAATTTTACGTGCTGAGATCATAAAAGTTTCCGTTAAAGGAGTGTCACTGTTATGATCAAAGTTTTCTTTGTACTTAACCATGTAAGCCTCTGTAAACTTTAGCTCTTTTAAAGTAGCATTAGAATCACGTTTGATGAATTTTACAGAACCATCTTTTCTTTCGAAATTATTGGTCATCCACTCAAACAATTCAGTACTACCTGTAGATTCTACTTCAAGCATAATTCTTCCTCCACGTGTTACTGTAGATGGACGCCCTGAAGCATCTGTTTCCTGAGCTAAATCGTAACTCACATTTAATACTTTGTAATCCTTTCCGGCTACTGACAACGATGTTAAAAACGACATAATAAAAATTTTTAATTATTAATTTATTTATTCATGCAGCAAATATAAAAACAATTCTTACAATAAAAAATATTTTATTAATATTTTATTTACTTTTTTATTAATTTTATTTATATGATAATGGACCAACAAAAAAATATCCTTTAAAATCAAAATTTCTATTAGTACTCTTTACTGTAGCGTCAATAATAATATCAACTCTTTTTTTGGCTCTGCTCATATCGTCTACAAAAAACATTTCTTCAGACAATTCAACTCTGAGATCATTTAGTTTGATCCTGCCTTCATGTAAAAGCAATGATTGCTTCATGGTTTTGGAAATTATATCTTTCAGTGTGTTTTCATTCATCAGTAAATCAAAATCTATTTCCCATATTTTAGATCCAAAAGTTTCATCAAATTTGCATTCGCCAAATGTGGTAGTAGCCAGCAAAATTATCTGTTGCGCTATGGAATGTTCAATAGATGTTTTTTCTAATTCTTTTTTCTGAATGATGGCATTAAAATCTATAGGCAGTTTATAAAAAGCTCCTTTCATATTTTCCTCAATTTAAATATAAATTACCCTGTCCATTTTTCCGTTATATCCTGTTTCTATGGCTTTAGAAACTTTTTTCCTTTTAATAATACTAAGTGTTACTTTGGGTGTAAGTTTTAAAAATTTCTCACGGTACAAAATATCACCAATAAAACGCTTGCCTTTATTTTCGTCAACAACAATAAAATAGCTCGTTCCTTTTTCAATTTTCAGTGTATTGATGTCTCCTGCAAAAAGCTGAATGTTTTGATTTTCTTTTTGAAAAGTATAACACAGTTCTTCGTTATTTAATTTTCTGTATTTCGAAATATCAAAAACTTCTATTTCTTCTTTTAAAGGTTCAAAAGGTATATTTTCAAAAAGAAAATTCTTTGGCGCTAAAAATTTCAGTCCAAAAAAGCTCCAGATTCCTTTTTTTGTAGTTTTCTCTTTAAAGAAAAAAGTGTCCCGTGTAACTTTATATATTTCTTTCTCATTGGTTTTATCATCAGTTACAATCATTTGATACGTTGGAACCTCTATTTCTACAGGGATTTCAGAACTTTCAAAGAATGTTTTGAGATTTACAGTTCCCACTTCCTGCTCTGAAATTATGATGCTTATTGTATGCTTCTTTAAAGCTGAATCGGTTCTGACAACCACATCTCCTTCTCCGCTGCCTGCATAAAAAACAGAACCTTTATTGTCTGTAAGTCCTAATGAAAGATTTAATTCCGGGAATGGCATATTTTAGCTATTTATGAGATGGTTACTAATTTTATTTGAAAAAAGGCAGCTTATCTATAAACTATTTGAAATTTAAACTAATGCTACTTTTTTCTAATCTTATACACTTTCAAACAATTGAGATAATGTTTTAGATTTTGATTATCGACCGCACTCGGACTAAACTCATAATCTTTTTTAAGGGTGTAAAATTTTATTGAATTAATGGTATTGGCATTAAGCTTTTTTATATCAGCGCCCGAGAGTTCCATAACAGCTGTGCCATCACAATTTACTGCAAATGAATTTTTTAAAATATACATATCTCCATTTTTGAAATAAAGTTCTAATGGTTGTTCCTGTTTTACACAAACATTATCTGTGAATATTTTAAAGTATAGATATAAACTACTTTTTCTTTTCCCTAACTGTAATACAGCATATTCAGAATCTTCATTAAAAACTCTTAACAAAATTGGCGGCGCACTTGCAAAAAGCTTACCATCGAGCAATAAATCATTCTGTGTAACAGGACAGTTTATTTCACTTAACACAGGTAGTTTTTGAGCTTTAACAGGATTGGAAGCTAAGAACAATACAACGATTGCAGGCAAAATTTTAAGTAGGTTCATAAATTTGAATTATTTGGTTTGACCATTCAAAAGATCAATGTTTTGTTTAAAAAGGAAACATAAAAATATGTTCCCTTTTTTATAGAGGCATTACTATTATTTTTGTTCGTAATCTGTATCCCATTCAGTTCCGTCGTCTCCTTTATGTCCGTCCATTTTGATAAGGAAGTTTTTTGCAGGGAAATAAGGTTTCATATGGATATCCATATAAATTCTGTCTTTCTGGATCGGATCCTGCTCGAATCTGCGGATTTCAAAATTTTCGATCAATTTATCAGGACCTGTTATTCCGTCAAGGAAAGCCACAATCTGATTCATGATTTCTTTACGTGTTTTTGCTGTAAAGTTTTCGAAAGCACGTCGGTTTAGGAAATCCATTAATACTTTGGTTACATAATCAAAGACACGAACAACTGAGTAAGTTTGTAATCCTAAATTATCTCCGCTGAATAATGTTTTGGCAGAGAAAGCCATTACTTTTCCATACTCATTTACCATAGGAACCAATCCTAAGTTTTCAAGATTTGCGATTTCGCTTTTCTTTAAGTCAAATTTTACTCCGTCAACTTCATTGATACCACCGAATTTTTTACCGGCTGTAACCTGAGACATCAATGTTTTATAAATTTTTCCGGCAAGTGCTGCAGAAGGAGCTATGTGCAAATCTTCGTTTTCTCCAATCTGGTCAAATCTGCCGCGTCCTACTAACCAGTTACAAGTCATGATTACATTAGAACGATACACATCTCCTCCTGTTAAAGAAGCTGCATCAAACATTTCCATTACATCATCCGGTTCATCAAGGTGCTCAAAATCTGTAACCAGCATTACTTTATTCTCATGTGCAATTTTTGCCCATTTTTCGATTACTTTATTTGAACCTAAATAGCCTGGAATTACCAAAATACCGTAGTTGTTTTTAAGATCTAAACGATCGTAATTATCTACCAGTTCAGCATGAATTGCATCGATAAAACGTGTATTATCAAGATCTTTTAATTGCTCTAAATCAGCATTTACGATTGTAACATTTTTTACCTTATCTGTTTCTGTGTTTTTAAAGAATAATGCAACTGTTCTGTAAGCCGCTTCGATTTCCCTTGTATCTTCAACAGCTTTCGCAAGATTCTTTTTCAACAATGCTTCAGACTCTTTGCTTTTGTCTTCACTTTGTGCCACCATATCAGTCAAAGCATCGTTGCTGCTTAAAACTGAAGACCATAATTCTAAAGTCTTTAAAAGTGTTTCTCTTTCTTTTGCTTTATTTACTTCTCCAAGGAAAATTTTTCTTCTTGCTTTTCTCTCCGGATTAAGATTCTGAATTCCTTCAATTGACATTTCCAATAAATCAAAACCACCGTATTTAGCCAGTTTTTCAATATTCTTTTCAATCGAACCTCCACCTTTTGCGATTACTTTAGGTTCTAATACTGCGATATCCTCGTCGTTATTTTTATATGCTTCTTTATTTGACATTTCTATGTATTTTTAAAATTTTTATTTATTTTCTTTTAATTCATTAATAAGCGTTCCAAGACTTTCTAATAAAGCTTTTTTTGCGTCTCCGTCTTCTAAAGCCGCTTTCAGGATTTTGTTAGACTTTAACTGACGAATAATTTTTTGATACTGATCTTTTTCAGTTTCCAGTTCAGACAAAAAATTGCTTTGTGACGTAATTCCTTTCATTCCAAAATCACCCAGGTTTTTAAAATTCAAAGCTTCAACTTTTGTTGCACCTTCAGCAGTTTCAAAGTTTACTTTTACTTCCGGTTTAAAGTGTTCGAATGCTTTTTCGATACTTGTAATTCCTTCAACCAGCTCTGGTTTAATAGGTGCGTCAACCGTTAATTTCTGAGCAACAAGTGTTCTGTTTTGAGGGATCGCAATGATTGCTTCATCAGCATCTAATTTTACTTCATTACCTCCAATTCCATAATTTGATAACATAATTTTTAATTTTTAGTGATTATTCTATTAACTCTTTTACTCTAAATTCTATTTATTGATTTTGATAAATCTGACGGCAGACATCCAAATCCCTGCTTACTTTTTCTAATTCTTCTTTATACGTTTTTGCCGACTGGTTCAAACTGTCAATAAGATGTGAGTTATGTGTAAGACTTCTGATCTGCTTTTTATAATCGATAATATTCTTGTATGCGAGAATGATATTGTTGTACAGTTTTTTATTGTCTGTAGTGTCTTTTGGAATTTTCTGATACATATTAGCAATCATAACATTCGCCAGACGCTGCTGAAAATCGTTATCTACTTTTGGTGAATTGATTGAATCAATCGTCATTCTGATACTGTCAATTTTTACCGAAAAATTGGTTTGGTAATCGTATTCCCTTTTCATCATTTCGTTTTCTGCCTTAAGCAATTTATTTTCTGCTTTTGGCATATAAAAATTAAAGGATACTGCAATTAACATCACTGAAAAAGTCAGGATAAATGCTATTAAAAAAGCTATAAATGCTTTTTGGCGTTCTTGTTTATTTAATACTTCCATATTTATTATTCGTAATTGTTTTTAATCTTTTATGAAGAAACTGTGTCGTTTAGAAGTATGCACAATATCTTTTTGATCTGTTTCGGCAACAAATAATTCGATATTTTCTTTCTTCTTACCTATATAATCAAGTTTGTTTAAGGTCTCGTATAACTTTTCAATCTTAACAAGGAAGTTCATGACCAGCGTTGCAGTTTTATCAATATGCACATGATCGTATCCTGAATTAATAAGGGATGCAAAAAGTACTTCTAACTCTCCCTGTGATATATCACACCATTCTGCAAAATAATTAAGAAGCTCTTCTTTACCTGCTCCTGATTTTGAATCAATAAAGTTTTTGATGACTCTTGCAAATGAAACTACGTTAGTCAGCATTGCTGCAGGATGCTGATGCAGGGTAAACCAACGAAACTGAGTCAGACAACTTCCTAGATAATAACTAGTCGTATCTGTTAACTGAATTACCGTCTGAGGTAAAATTCCAGATTGTTGAGTACGATTAATTTTTTGAGAAATCTGAACCGAATAAATTTCGATCTGGCCAAACGTACGTGCAATCTGTGCGTGCATATCAACCAGTTTTGGATGGCAGGCAACAGTTACCGATGGCGGAATATAATTTTCGTCAAGGATTGTGTTATCACCAATTAAAACTTTACCAATAGCCAGATAAAAACCTCCGTAACCTATCCCGGAACGAAATTCCTCTGCTTTGATTAAGTGAAGTTTATATTCGGGCTGCGTGTATGGATATCTTGGCGGAACTTCTTCCGGATCTGGCTCTCCAAACGGAATTCTTTTCTTCGAGTTCACTGATATACAGGCCAACAATACCAATTGTTCTCCATCTTTAATTTCATAAGTATCCTCAGGATATGGAACCTGAAGATCTAATGTGTCTGTATTACTCCTGCTGATTTCAATTCTTGAACCGTTTGGAGTAATGGCATGACATTCTTCTACACGAACGCGAAGTAATTTATGATTGTCGATTCCGAGTGTGATTTTTGTAGCCTCCTTATTTTGGTTTCCGGAATCCAATAAACCGTAACTCATGGGTGTGGTATGAATCCCTATTGCATCATTTACCAATTCAGAAACATTGTTCTGCATGGATAAGAAATGGCTTTTGTTTATTTTCATCCCGTCAATCCAGTTTACGGGAAAATGATTTAATTTTTCTATCATATATTTTATGTTTTTCTTTTAAACAAACCTTTACTGCATTTTTCCTTTAACCCTAATAATGGCGTTATCATAAACTGTATTTTCTTTTAATTCCTTGACGAGTTTGTAGTAGTTTAGTGCTTCTTCAAAATCATTTTCGTTTTCAAAAATCTTAGCAATATTGTAATAAGCACTGGCTTTTGTGGTGTTAATTGAATTACCTGAAGCATACGTTATTGCTTTTCTGTTTGCGTAAATCGCTTCTGCCTTATACCCTTTTTTGATATACATCAAACCTAAATTTCCGTATGCCTGACCAAATGTTGGATAGTATTCTATCGCTTGCTTGTAAAATTCTAAAGCTGTATTTATATCTTTATTTTGATAGGCCAGATCACCTTTTCTGTTTAACTGCATCGCTCTTTTCTTATCTTCATTGGAGACGTAAACTTGTTCTTCGACATCATTATCACCGTAATTGATGCCAACATCCTGAGTAGTTTTAGAAATGACGGTATTGATATCTATAATTTCTCCATTTTCATTTATTTTGAATAAGTTCCAAACGTTACCTGTCTTGTTTTTAGGCATGTAATAGGTTTTTACCAACGACTGTCCTACATATACAAAGACTTTTGCATCACTGGCTGATAGTTCATTTGAGTTGAGATTATCCTTATTGCTGAAATCGTGAACAAAATAATGATAGGTTTCTCCAAATCTTTTGTTTTCAATTGTTATCGTTTCCGGTCCGTAGCTATCAGTATCATCTACGTCCAGATTTGCCAGACTTCCTTCCTTTCGTTGAAAAAAGATATGATTTCCGGGAAAAGTAAGATGTGAATCTAAATCAGAGGGATATTTTCCCCAGTTCAGCACGATTCTCATCCCGTCCAGATTTTTCATGTACGGACTCAATGCATACGTCATATCGTTGCATGGACATTTTACCACTAAACTCGAATAATTGTCTTTTTTGATAATTAATAATGTGTTTGAATCATCCGGAAATCCACTATTAATTGTGGTTCTGCCCTGATTGTTTGTCAGACTCTTTGTTGATGATTCACCATTTCTCTGAATCATTACTTCTGCATTACTAATCACTTTATCTTTTTCGACTGCTGACAATACCTGTACAGATATGTTTTGTGCGCTTACATTATTACTCAAAGCCAGAGCTAAAAAAAAGATTCCTAATTTAAATTTCATTATATTTTTTATTAAAATTACTTATAGTTAACATATATTATTTAAAGATTTTTTGGGTTAATTATTTTAATTAAACAAGTTTAATCTTAAAAAAATAATTTATTTCACAAAATTCATCCTTATTATTTACAAAAAATCGTGTATCAAATAGCCCAAATTGCAATCATGCCTATTTTAATCATCAAGGTTATTCAGTTTCTATCTCTCTTTTTGTTTTCACTTTTACTTTGTCAATTTACTTTATAACATGGATTACAAATTCGCGCTATCGGGTGAAACAGAATCTCACGTTTTCAATCAATATGAATCTACAAGGTTTACCTAATCAATCAGCACTATGAATAATAGTAATTTTCACATTTTCTTTTATTTGTTCTAGTTTAATAGAGTTAACTCCGCCTTCATAATTAAACTCGATATCAAGTTTATTTGAATTTATTTTATATTCAATATTAATAAGTCCATCTTTTCTAATTTTAATAATCTGATTTTTTTTAGGAATCGATTTTAACAAATATTCAGATTTATCAATTTCTGCATTTTTAATCATGTTAAAGTAAACTTTTTCAATAGTACTATTTACTATTGTGCATTCTTTAATTACGCCCATTTCAATAATTGATGTCTCACAATTTTTATGAATAGATGATTCTTTTTCATCATGTATGTAGTAACTTTTATTCTTATTAAAAAAACAATCTATAATTTCATTCCATACTACTTTGTCAAAATTTAGTCTTTCAGGATTTTCAATGTCGTTAGTAAAATCCAAAAGCCTTTTGTTTTCAGCATCAAAATTTATCCATCCCACTGTACTGTTCCCGTCTTCAACAAATAATCTTAATTTCATATTTATAGAATTCTGACTTTCAATTTCAACTTTCAATTCATCCTTAAAAGCATTTTTAACATTTGATTTTTTAATTAAATCAACTAAGACTTTAGAACAATCTACAATTATCGGTTCTGTCTTTTGATTAATTTCTTGCTTTATTGTATCGATATTCTGAATAGATTTCAACTCACTTACAGACTTTTTGTCAATTTTATCTATATCATTTTTTTTACAAGACAAATTAGTTACCAATATAATAACCAACAATATATTCTTTACCATACATCTTACATTCATAATGATTCAATAATTTTTGCTTTAACTCCTTTTAGTGACTCTATATATTTTTCTTGTTTATCAGCATTCGTATTATACCATCTTGCATAATTCCCTTCATACTTTATAATATATTTTATTTTATATTCCATTCCTACTATAACAGATGGGAGTTTAACAAATTCTTTTTGTTTAGTTGTGACTTGTTCATTTCCTCCTTTACCACTCAACCCTTTCCCTTCAAAAGCACTCCAAATTCCTAATGGTTGTTTTGTAAATAGACTTGAATCCCATCCATAGTATGGAGCACTTCCAAAAGACTCCATACCCCCTGTCCCACAATACTCATATTGTTCTGATGTAAAATGAAATGTTTCCAATCTATACATTTTTTCAACAAT
The DNA here is from genome assembly GCF_010645065.1 of Flavobacterium fluviatile. Taxonomy (GTDB): domain Bacteria; phylum Bacteroidota; class Bacteroidia; order Flavobacteriales; family Flavobacteriaceae; genus Flavobacterium; species Flavobacterium fluviatile. The sequence continues at coordinate 39,893 of NZ_JAADZW010000018.1, forward strand.
TATTAATATATCTTTACCTGACACTACAATTTCTTTCTCAGATCCTTCCCATTTCCAGTTCCATGATTGATTTTTATATTTATTGTACAGCTCAATTAGAGCTTCTTTTGCGTGGTTTATCGTAAACAATTGTTGTACAGCATTTTCTCCAAAAGTATTTCTAAATCCTTCTTGCAAAATAGTAACAGAGTCTACTAAATCGATTCTTCTCATAAATGGTTTATCATCAGTTGATAAGGGGATTGATAAGTCATATCCTTTATCTCCAGTATAATGCTCAAAATGCAACATATATATTGTCTCTCCAGTTATAACTGTTATACCCACTAGATGTCCAGTTACTCCAATTTGTTGTTTTTGAATTACACTATCACCTTTCTTAACAGTTATACTATTTGGAGCCAATTCACCATATCTAATGATAAATTTTCTCCCATCATTTGTTTCGTGTAAAATAGTTACCTGATTAGTTTGAGCATAAAAAGATTTAACTTCTAAAACCTCTCCCTTGCAAATTGCAACCACTGGTTCTTCTGGATTCGTATATAAATCTCTTCCAGCATGTTTTCTTGTCCCTCCTCCCCGATTAGAATTAAATGTTGCTTGATTAGCCGCTTGGTTAGCTGCCCAATAAAAACCTTTTCCCCATTTATTTCCCGTATCGTTTTCTGATTTAACCAATAACGGAAATATAATTTCATGCGCTTTTTTTATAGTAAAATACTCCCCATCCCTTTTCAAAAATTCCCCTTCGTGTTTTACAGTATCACCCAAGCATTCGGCTTTTAACCATAAACTTTCGGTTTGTGTTTTATAGGTATCGAAAGTAATAGGATCACCACCCTTGTAAGTTTTGTTTTCTAAAGCTTTTTCTACATCGTCTACAAAGGCTGTTTTTCCGGCTGCTATCTTGGTATTGCCTTGTTTTCCTTCTTTTGCGTTTTTTAGTATTATTGCTGCAAATTGCTTTTTGTTGTCAACTGTAATTGCAGTGTCATTTTTAAATGTATAGGTATAAGCTTCTTCTTTTTTTCCTTTAAGCAGTTTTTCTTTCCATGTTTTTAAATCTTCATCATCTTTTGGGCGTAGTTTTACATTTACCTTTGCTATACCGTTTTCAACAGTTGCTTTTAGTGTTGTAAGTTCTGCCCCGTCTTCTTTGGCTTCTAAAACTGGTACAGCTGTATCTGCATCTACTATAATGGTTTCTTTTTCTTTTATTGTAATAGAAACTTCTTTCCCATCCAGCAAAAATGTTTTTGCAACGACATATACTTCCTCTTCTAGTGGAGCATTATTTATTTTTATATAGTTTGCTCCTAACTTGTACAAATCAAAAGAAACAGGGTCCCCAATATCATAATTATTTTCAGTCAATGCATTTTTAATATCATCAAGTTTGGAATATTTTTTATCTGCTTTTACTTGTGCATCTACTCGTTGTTTGATGATTTTTGCTGCCTTATCTTTGTCGATAGGAACATTTTTAGTTTTAAAAATGTATTCATGCTTACCCACAGCCTCTGAAGTTTCCAAAGAAAATTCTTCTTTAGCAAAATAGGCACTAATAATGCCTTCTGTTCTTACTATTTCCTCTACTGGTGTTGTATCAATTGTTAAAGGGGCTGTATTAGTTGGTACTTCAATTATGGGTTGTACCACCTTGTTTGCTATGAAAAAAAAGAGTATTCTGTCGCTACCGCTAGCATTTGTAAGATATTCATCTGTTATGTCTTTTACTTTTATATAGAATTTTTCTGACTCAGAATTTTGACCTGATAGGAGTGTATTTACTCCGGAGATAAAAAAATTATACCCAAAAGTGGAAAATTTCACATCCACTATTTTACCATCAATACATTTCTCATTTTTTGTTTGGATGCATTGAGGATTTTTTTCACTATATAATTCTATGGAAAGGATATCCCCATTTACGCCTTCCGTATTTAATGTAATAAATAAGTTATGGCCATAACTTATTTCACTATTATCAGCTACTCCTTTTGTTTTACTCCAGGAGGAGGATGTTATTTTTTTGTCGCATTTTCCATATACATGAAGTCCTGTTTTTCCAGGATCATGTCTGCCATATAAACTGGCTTCTAAGTAGTACGCATAACTCCCACATAGTTTTTTAGGAATAGAAACTCCAAAAGGGGTATTGGCTCGTTTTACTGTTGTTTTTATAACTTCAGTTTTCTTTTGATTTTGCCACAACCATGTAATATTTCGTTGTTTGTCTTCGGGCGTAGTGTCCTCATACCATTCGCTAACATTAAAATTTACCATTTTGTTAGGTTTTATGCATATAATGTTATTATCTCTTGAAGTATGATTTTCAAGAACATTGCTTGTTTCTGATTCCTTTATTTTTTTTACACCTTTTGCCATTTCTATTCTTTTAGAAATAATGAATTTATTTTTAGCTATATTGTATTCCTTCGTCTGTATGCTTCCTTTGAAATAGTTCTTCTATATCTACCATCGGGTTTATTTGCTTTTGGACTTCGGGTTTGGCATTCTTTACATTCTGTTTACTCACTTCTGCTTTTTGTCCGTGTTTGTCAACAGTGATGCAATCAGCCCCTCCAATAGGACAGGTAGCTTTGCTGTCTTCCAGTAATATTTTTCCTTTATTAGACAAGGTGACTTTTTCATAAAAACCGCTCCATTTAGTAATCACTGCCTGACATGGCAGGTAATCACCACTTCCGTTAGGCTGCATTTTACATTTACCAAAAGTGTTTTTCTCTAAGGTCTGACCGATTTCTTTATCTGTGGCTATGAGTTTATTTGCAGCATCTTTGTCATTCGCATAATGCTTACTATGCGTTTTTACCTTAAGTTTATCTAACTTGGGTTCTACACTAAACTTACATTTTACGGTCGCTCCTTGTACCACTACATGTTTTGCACTCATAACCTTATCTTATTTAGTTGTAAAAAAATTACTCAACTTAATTTCTAATTACTTTGTTCCTTTTTCTATTTTCAAAAGCTCAATTTCAATCGTTGTTCTTACAGGTTGAGCGTTCTCAATATTGCATTCCAGATTCATTTTCTCTATACTATAAGTATCCGAATTTAGAAAGTAAACAGCATTATAATTCACTTTCAAATGAGCGTTTCCATATAAAAAACCAAACCCCGAATCTGTATAATTCCCTTTTTGCTCTATTCTAATGTGACCCGTGTCATCTAAATTTGGAGCCATTTTATGTTGCACTCTAAATACTGATTCTGTTTCTTTTTGTAAAGGAAATGACAAATCTTTCTCAAATCCATAATCAGCTGTATAACCTACATGAATACCATTAAAAAAAGCCCTCAAAAAATAATCTGAACGAAGTGAACTCAATAATCTCTCTGAACTCTCAAGTGTAGATTCGACATGCTCTATATACTTTTCAACTACTTTTCCTTCATAATAATCTAAAATTTCAATTTTAATTTTTCCCCAACGGCTTTCAATTTCAGCATGATTATGAAGATCAATCCATTTACCAAATTCATCAACAACAATTTTTAACGGATACAAAACTTCAGCTGTTTTAGCTGCCAATCCATCCATTAGTGTATCCGGTATTTTACCGTTTATATAAATATCTGGTGCTCTGTTAATTTCAAAAAGATGGTATTTATTTTTATCAGTAGCTAACCATCTTACGCTTATCTTCATTTCTGTGACATCAATCTCTTCTCCAACTTCATAAGTGTATTTCACTTTATAACTTTCGTCGATTTGTTTTGGCAAAATAGGCAGCTTATAGTTTTCTCCTAAACTAACTTTTTGAGGCTTTTTTTTAACTTCTTCATCTTCACTTTTGGGTGGTGACAAAATCAAAAACTCCAGATGCCTGTTAAAATCCGCTTCTATCAAATCTGAAATATCACAATACATATTATGATACCGCCTGAGTTCTTGCGCCTCATAGCCTAATTCAGCAGCGACACTTTCCAGTGTATCACCCTTTTTTATTTTATAAGTCCGGATTTTATTATATGCGGGTATCTGTGATTCTTCTATATAATACATTCGTTCAGGTAGATTTAAATTTTATTGATTCATTTCTGCTTTTGCACCATATACAAAATCCGGATCCTTTGACTTATCTTTTTTACTTATTTCAACCTTTTTTTCTTTTTGTCTTTTACAGATAATAACCGAGTTCTCTGTTATACCATTCATTCCCAATGTATATTTTGCATCTACATATCTGGCTGGCTGATACCATTTTGGCTGTAGAAAAAATACCCAGTTGCAATTTTGTCCATTATGTTTCAATTGTATTTTACTCTCAGCATTGTGTTTATTATATCCCGTAACCGTATGATAAAATAAGGCTCCAAAATCAATTCTCACAGGTCCTTTTGATCTAATGGACGTGTACGTTTCGCTATCATCATCTTTTTGAATTAATAAAGTAATCAGTAAAAGATCTTTCATTTCTACATTTTCAACAACCGGAAAAGGGTTTTCTCTTTCCGGAATTTTCCATGTAACATATTCTTTTGGAGGTATCTGCATCATATAATTAAACACTGCGTAAATTCCTGTAGGAACTATAAATACAAGAAAATGCGAACACATCAAAAAAGTTAGTCCAATACCGCTCAATGCTGTATAAATTATGATAAATAATACACTTGAATAAAGCATTATCAAACACGAAAACAGCAATTCACTAGCAACCAGCTTCTGATTAAACTCATTAAAATAAATGCGGTATAAATAAACATGAAGCGTCCCGAATAATAAAGAAGCTATCTGATAAAAAAGAAATTCATCTGATACTTCAGTAAATAATTTGTTGTACCCTAAAAATCCAACAAGGGCATAAATAAGTATTGCGGAGAAAACGTAGATATAAAATTTCTTTTTATATTTTACTGCAAATTCTTTTACTTTATCACTAAATACCATTGTAAGTAAAACACTAACGGCTATAATTACAACCAAAAATACAATGAGCCTTACATCAATTAGTGCTCCTAAATGCTTTTTTACCATTTTTAAAGTCGTGTTGTAAAGCCCAACACAGGCTCATTATTAAAATTAAACTTTTCTGTTTCGTGGTTTATCAATAAGACTATTTTGACTTCAACTTCCATTGGAAAAAAGTGTTCGCAAAAACAGTCTATAAACTTTTTTATATCTCCTTCGTTTATATAATTATGAAAAGGCTTATTCACTATTGGGCCTATTTCTATGGTTACATTCATAGAATAATCCGTATATTCTTTTCCGCTGATAAAATCTACTCCTAATCTGTTTTCACCCAATACTATCTGTTCTCTTTCTTCACTTAATTCTTTAGATGTTGTAGTTTCAAAAGTTACTTTTTCATCTATTATTGTTGATAAACATTTACAGGCTAAATCTATATCTCCAACAATTTTGTATGCGTATGGCAAAAGCCTAATAAACTTAGCCACCAAAACTGCCGGATAAATATGAGGAAGTCCCCAAAAATCATAGAAAAACTCTAATGATTTACCTGAATTAAGTTTGTACAAAAAATCTCTTTCAACACTTTCTATTTTAGTTTTGTAATGAAAAATTTCATTCTCAAAAGGACTAAAAAAGTTCCGTGCTTCAGCTTCCTGTTTTTTTTGATGCTTATGCTCCCTGATCATCTGCTGAACAGATTTATCAGTATAGTTTTCTTTTAAACTATGTATATATCCCTCCGGCAGCGTATCATAAATACTATCTCTTGACAACAGTATATTGAGGTATTCACGTTTATCATAATTATCATCTTTAATCGAAGCTCCTAAAACATCACTTCTGTAAGCTCTCGAAAACTGTCCCTGATTAGAAATCATAATTTCATCCTGAACAAGAGAAGTATTTTGCAGAAGTTCATTAGCAATTACTTCAGCCCTAATATCGTCTGAAATATTCTCTATCTGCCCAACAAGGTCTTCAAGATTCATGTTATTTTTTCTTTGTGTCTTCATTGATTCTTCCTGCTCCTATGTATCTCAACTGAAAATATTCATCATTAAAATTATAAATTGCCAATCCTTTGTTTGTACAGGCCAAAATCCTGTCATTATGTAAGTACAAACCAACATCTGAAATAGGATGATCTTTATCGTATCTAAAAAAAACCAAATCTCCTTCTGCTAAAAAACTTCGTCCCGTAAAAATCTGGATCAATTTTGATTTCCACATTCCGGCAGGATCTTTAGGAAGTGTAACTTTATACACTTCACTATACAAGGACTGAACAAAATAAGAACAGTCAATTCCTTTGTCCGAAAAACTTTTTTCTTTGTAAGGTGTATTAATCCAGGGATCTATGTATGAATATAATTTGTAATTTGTAATCTTGTTTGGTATTATGCCCATCACTATAGAATATTTTTCTTTTAAAGCTAAAACGGCATCACTTAAATTTTCTGAATTATCATTTACAACTGTCTTATTGCTTAAACCTGATTCATCCATATTAGCCTGCTTTTTGAGTGCTTCTAAAGAATAATCATATTTAAAAGGAACCTGAGAAATATATTTCTTACTACCACAGCCTATACCTAACAGTATTGCGAGTACTAATACAATTGTTTTATTCATAAAAAAAATACTTATTGTTTTGCCATTTCCATATTATGGCAATGACGAAATCATCTTTAACTTATTGATGTTTTGGATCAAAAACTGACTGGAGGTGGTATTTATCAGTTTCTATGTTTTTTTATAAAAAATTACTTTTATAAATTATTGAGGTCGCAAACCTAAGAAATTATTCTGTAAGAATTGTAATAATTTTTATAAAAATTTATACTAATTATTTTACTTTTTTAAAATAATAAAAACTACTTTTGCCAGCAAGTTTATAAAAAATATCTTACTTAATATATTATCCTTTAGAAAAACATGAACAAAAAAAATATCGATATCAGGGTTATATTTTTCTTTGTAATCCTTCTATTAATTGGAATTATAGCTTTTTTAATTCAGCTTTTTAATCATGTGGATTGTGAAGATGTACGATTTTATGTTTTGGCAGAAAACCCAGGAATCGAAGAATCGATTGAGTTTTTTGATAAGACACCAAATGCAAAATCATGGAAATGGGATTTTGGTGACGGATCTGAAACTGATGTAAGAAAACATACATTTCACGTTTATAAAAAACCTGGAAAATACTTGATTACCTTAACCATAAACGGGGAATGCATTCATAATAAAGAAATTACAATTAAGGATAAATACATAACTGATAAAATAGGGACACCAAAAATTATCGTCTCAAAAATTATTACTGCCGGCCAGCCTACATATTTCAATTCAGAATCTGAAGACGCTAAAACCTGGGAATGGGCTTTTGGAGAAAACAAAGGAATTGATGATACCTCTGCAAATCCGGTTTATACTTTTTCGACTCCTGGTGAAAAAACAGTTACTCTTATTGTAAACGGAAACTTTGGTACAGTAGCAAAAAAGATTATCTACGTACACCCCCGAGTAATAAAAAAAACAAATCCTCTCGATATAACTTCTTACGAGTTCGAAAAAAAAGCAGAAGCTTTTTCATTACCCAGAGGCGCTGCAAAAAAGGATCCTCTTGAAGATATGCTGCAGTATGTACCTGTAGCTCCTAAAACTAAAACTCAAAAAGACAGCATTATATCAATTAAAAAAGCTCCTAAAATATCTGAAGATCAATTTGAAATCCTACTTAAGAAAGTCGCTGAAGGCAGTAAAGTAAAAGATGATTTCTCTGAATATTTATGTGATGATTTAGAGATTCCAATTGTAAAAAATGATACTGATTTACTTACTTTCTCACAACTATGTGCGGCTATCAAAGGAAAAAAAATAAAAATTGAATCAATTCGTCTTAATAAGGACAAACAAAACAATTGTATTAAGGGATTGAACATTAGTTATAAAGTAAAAAAATACCTGATCTGGTCTAAAGATTAAAATAAGGATGGAAGAAAAAAATATTTTCAGTACAGAATTACTTAGTGCATTTGAAATCGCTAAAAAAATTGCTAAAAACAATTCAAATAAATTTTACTCGGCATCACATTTGTTAAAAGCCATTCTTAACAGAGATCTATCTTTGCTAAAACGTCTTGAGGCTATGGGCAAGGATGTTTATTATCTTGATGAATGGGCAGAGGTTCGTATGGAAGATGAGCCAAAAACTATAAATATTTCGGATGCAGAACCCAATGATCTGATTGATGAAATCATTAAAGAAGCAGAATCGGTGAGTACCATTCTGAACGAGGATGAAATTAGCATTTACGCAATCTTAGTAGCCTTAAGTTCTCCAGGGGTTGGTTTTAATTTTGATCAAATGAAGACCTACCCAATTTCCCGAAACGAATTATTAGAAAATATTGCAATTACTCCTTCTGAAGTTAACATTCCTCAAAAAGAAATAAAAAAAGGCTTTTTAAGTAAATATTGCATTCATAAAAACCTTGAAAAAAAGAACAAAAGAATTCTGGCTATTGGCCGTGAAACAGAGTTGAATACGATAAAGGAAATTCTTTGCCGATTTTCTAAACCTAACGTTTTATTAATTGGCGACAGAGGCGTCGGTAAATCAGTATTAATCGATTCACTTGTTCAAAATGTAATTACCAATCAGATTCCTGAAGTTTTAAATAAAGTTCAGCTTTTTGAACTGGATTTATCAACCTTAATTGCGGGTGCATCCTACAAAGGCGAAATCGAAGATCGCTTAAAAAATTGTATTCAGGAATTGAAACAATTTCCCAAAGCGATATTAATTATAGAGGAAATTTATGCTTTGCTTGATAAAAATGGAGGGGATTCCGGTGTTTCTAATGTACTCAAAGGTGAATTAGCAAAAGGATTAAACATCATTGCGACTTCAACAATTGATCAATATTCCAAAACAATTGAAAAAGAGCAAGGACTTTCAGGGATGTTCGAAATAGTAAAATTAGAAGAATCAAATGATGAAACGCTATTCCGAATGATTCGGGAATCGATAAAACCGTATCAGGAGCATCATAAAATACAAATTGACAATGAAACCATTACAGAATCAATCCGTTTATCCAGAAGGTATTTAAAAGAAAAAAGCTTACCGGAATCTGCAATCAATCTTATTGATCATACTATGTCAGTTTTAAAAACATCCGGTGAAACTTATTTAAAGGAAAAACAGTCTCTTTTGGATAAATTATCACTTTTAAAGCAGAATGACAATAGCTTGTCTGAGGATCGATTACTAAAAGAATATCATTGGTTTCTTTCTGATTTAATCAATAAAACAACATTTTTAATGATTGCAGATGATGAAAATGAGCCTCAAAGCTTTGGTACTTCTGAAACCCTCCTTAAACATATAGAAACTCTCATCAATACCCTTGAAGAAAGAGCTTTGGACAAACGAATTCATATCGAAGCTTTTGACTTATCACTTATAATTGCTCAAAAAACTGGTATCCCCGCAGGAAAACTCAAAGAAGAGGAAAAGCAAAAACTGAATACTATTGAAGATGTTTTAAACCGCAGGGTAATTGGTCAGGATCATTGTATTGCAACAGTTGCAGGATCAATTTTAGAATCAAGATCAGGACTAAGCAAAGCAGGACAGCCTATTGCCTCGTTCTTTTTCTTAGGACCTACTGGAACAGGAAAAACAGAGTTAGCTAAAAGTCTGGCGGAGTTTCTTTTTCAGGATGAAAATGCCATTATCCGATTTGATATGTCTGAATTTAAAGAAGAACATTCTGCAGCATTGCTCTACGGAGCGCCTCCGGGATATGTAGGTTATGAAGAAGGTGGACTGCTGGTGAATAAAATAAGACAGAAACCGTATTCAATTGTATTGTTTGATGAAATTGAAAAAGCGCATACTTCTGTGTATGATGTTTTCCTTCAAATCATGGACGAAGGAAAATTACATGACAGATTAGGAAAAGAGGGAGATTTCTCCAACGCCATTATTCTTTTTACCTCAAATATTGGAGCAGATCACATTGTAGAAACATTCAATAACGGCCAGATTCCAAGCTCAACCTCTTTAATGGAAATTATGTCCAATTTTTTCAGACCCGAGTTTTTAGGACGCTTGACAGAAATTGTACCTTTTGCCCCTATCAGCAAAGAAAATGCTTTAAAAATATTCGAAATCCATCTTAAAAAAGAATTTTCAGATTTGCTTCAAAATATGAAAATCGAAGTTGAAATTCCGATGGAAACCAAACTTTATCTTGCCCAAAACGGATATAATGCAAAATACGGGGCAAGACCTATAAAAAGTATCATCAGAAGTCATTTACGAAGACCTTTGGCTAAGAAAATAATTTCCGGGGAAGTAAAAGATGGTGATAAAATGATTGTTGTAGTTGAAAATACTGAAATAAAATGGATAAGAGAAAATGTTTTTGAAACCAATTTATAAGTTTTTCAATTTTTAGACCTCTTAACACTTTGGAGGCAATCGGTATCTCTATTTTCAATAAAAAATGGGCCATACAGCCCATTTTTTTTAATTCCTCAAGTATAATTAAAAGCATTATCGCACCAGCTCAAAATCGTCATGTGAGAAAAACGAAACCTGTGCTTTGTAATTTGTGCCTACGATTTGCGCCTCGTTTACCCCGTTTACCAATTCTACAGGGAGCAATTGCGTACCATCTTGTGAAAAAGTCATCACATGCTCAACTCCGTTGATGGTATATCTAACCGCTTGCGGTTTTTGAGAACCTCTTTTATTACTGAATTTTGCCGTTATTGCTATTGCATATTCAGCATCCGGATTGATGCATTCGCCCGTTGAAACCGGAAAACCGTTTTTATGTACATAGGCTATTTCTGCTGTAATGATGTTTTCGGGTTCATCGTCCTGGGAACAACCTGAAAATACTGCCAAAACGATTGTTAAAAAAACAGCTAGTTTACTCTTCATGATTATTTTTTTAGATTAATAACAATTTCTTTTACATCTCCGTCCACTACTACCTTATACGTTCCTTCGTTTAAATTGTTGAACACTACCTGTCCGTTTGCGATAGTTTGTGTTGACAAAGCCAGTGTGCCCGTCATCAGGCGTACCGACTCACCTTCTTTTGAATGCAGCAGCTTGATTGCCCCCCCTTCATAACAGACTGCGTCTTTTTTATAATAAACCACATTTCCGGAGCCTTTTTTGACTGTTACTGTCCATTGCTTCAATACCGACTGATCTGCGGACAACACCTGAAACTGTACCGGATTAGTATAGCTGATTGTATTTGCACCAGACTCCTGCTTTACAGTCCCCATATAGATGCCTGCCCCCGGGCTTAACTGAAATACTGTGTTTAAGGCTGTGAGATCCTGTCCGGCATCCAGATATACCGTAATTGTATTCCCCTCTATGGCAATATCCTTGTTCTGTACATTTTTAAAACTTATATTGAGGAGACCAGCCTCTGTACTTAGAGCCGGACTTGCAAAACTGTATGCCTGAAAGAGGTTGCCGTAGTTTTCGTTTGTAATGAAATTTTTAGTCTTCTCTACGTTTTTAATTTCGTTTTTTGCCGAATTGTAAATCTTAAAACTAATAGTCTCATTGTTCTGATTCGAAAAAACGGTCAGGTAGGCGAAGTACTTGTTCTGACTTGCCACATAGGTCAGATTTGCCACTCCCCTGCACTCATTTCCGACAAAGGCTGCCACTTTATCATTTGCACTTGCAAGCGTAGTACCGTCAACATTCAAAAAGCCGACAAACGTCATGGTGTACTGAAAATTATTTTCGTTAACCGACCAATTGGGTGCCTGAGCCTGTACATTGCCGATTGCTAAAAGCAGTACCATGATACTGTATATATACTTTTTCATCTTTTACATTTTCTATCCCTAATCCGGTACTCCCGTAAAACTTTAGACTGTTTTTTACGGGAGGCGAATTATGTGATTACTGGTTTTTAATTACTTTAAAAATTTCTGTCTGCCCCTTGCGCTCTATTTTCAGCAGATACACCCCAGAGGCCACAACAGGATTTATCTTTATAAAATTTGTCCCGGCACTCAGTGTTCGTTTTTCAGCCGACAGCAACTGCCCCGTCAATGCAACCAACTTCACTACTATCTGTTCCTTTTCTGCCGCATTCAATTCTACCGTAATTTCATTATCAAACGGGTTTGGATATACTTTTATGCCGCCTGTTGCTTCGTCGATAATGACCGGCTGTGCCAAAGTACCCAGAACGTTATCACCCGCAAAAGGGAACGTTTTACTTGTTTTTTTCTTCGTTATACCGTCGCTTATATAGAAAGACAAGGTTTCCGGCTTATCGCCGTACACTGTTATAAAACTCAGTTCCTTACCGTTTACAAACTGTGTTTTTGCCTCCCCTTTCAGGATTCCATTCGCATCATAAGCAAACAGTTCTTTATAGCCTTCCGGCAATTGCACGATTGCATTCATGTTGTCCTGATACTGCTTAAACTGTTGCGGAATTGCTTCCTGAGCGATGTTTTTAGCCGTTTTCTTTTTAGCCGTATTCGCCAAATAGCCCGGATATTTGAAGGTCTGTGCCTTGCTTGATTTGATCATATAGCCTTTGCCTGCTTCCAGGTAATTCAGCGTTCCGTTCCAGCCTACCAGAGGATCGTAGATTGCAAACAAGTTTTGCGATTTAATCACATCACCGTCTGCTGCATCAAAGTACGCCAAGGCTTCGTTTACCGACTGATTGCCTGCCAGCGTATATGGAAGCCAGTTCCAGTTGTTCTGGATCGGAAAACTCCAATCTGCCACGTTTACGTAAGTACCTGTTATAATTAAAGGATTTTCCTGTGCCATATATACTTTATACATTTTGGTGCTGTTTACACCACCATTGGCACTGATTGTTCCTGACCAGCCACTGTTTGCCGGTCTTGAACCGTCTTTAAAATACGTCTCTAAAAGAGCAGGAGCATAACTCAGGATACGATCTGAGGTTTCTAATTTTAAATTCGCCGTCAGTTTATTCAGGTCTGAAAAATTAGCATCGTTTACGTTGAAAGAAACCCAGGTCCAGCCCTTGTTAAAGTTAATGTGCTGTTCTACCAAATCTGAATTTTCGAAAATAGCCGGCTGGCTTAACTTCCCAACTGTTTCGTTTTCTGCAAAAGCCACTGATAATTTTCCGTTCAGCGTTCCCTGCAGGATTTCGCCCTGCGACGAATCCCAGATCTTAAATTCGATTTCTTCTCCGAAAGCCGTATTGCTGTACACGGTTAAGAAAGCATAATATTCCTTATACGCTGCGTTATACACCAGGTTTACAGCCCCTCGTACCTGCCCGTTGTAAAATGCCCCAATTTTATCATAGGAATCTTCTGAAAAACGTCCATCCACTTTTATCCTTCCTACGATATTCATGCTGTATTTAAAATCACCCGGATTTACTGTCCAGCCCGGATCAGGCGCCAGCACCCTCAATTTAATCTGCATTTTTTCGTCGTACCCAAAGTCGGTCTGCAGGTACATGTTTTCCAGGTATTCCCCAGCCGTCAGTTCTTTGTCAATAGCTGCCGTAATAATGATTTTACTGTTTGGCGCTATTGTGCCCGATGTACTGCTTAACTTCAACCATTTTGGTATGTTTGTAATGGTATAAGGCTGTCCTTTGCCACCTTTGTTCAGCAAGGTAATTTCGAACGATTTTGCAGCAGCGGTATTTTTTACGATATCTACTACTTCATTATATCCTTCAGCAAACCAGCTTACTTCATTACGTTTCACGTATGCCGTCCAGGTCACCGGAGACTGCTGCATGTTGTTTGCACTATCGAACATTTTGTGTACCGTCACATCCACAATCTGCCCTTCCAGCGAAGCCCAGTCTGTTATCACCGGTTCCAGTATCATTTCATCCTTATTGATGATATGATTCACCATGAATTTCACCAATGCCCTTTCCGGCTTAATTGCAGGTACATCATCCGAATATTTTACCGCTCCATTGCTCAGCATTGCATTGTCTGCAATTACTGTCTGATTTACATCTGCATGGTAATATCTTGGTCCGTTTGCATTTGCCGGGTCCGGTGTGTTTAATCTGGAGTACAACAACAATCCGATGCTTTCCACATCTACTTCATTGTATCGGTCCCTGCTTATCTGCTCTTCGTTTCGCAAGGTATTCCATAACTGGAATTCGTCTATTTTACCTGTAAAAGGCCTGTCCACCGTTTCATTATTCGCCAAATCTACCGATCCGCGAGCCCCAAGCCAGATTTTACTTCCTGAGAAACCACCTATGGCTGCCATTTGATTTGATGAAACATTAGCTGCATCAACATACGTTTTTAAAGACCCCAGCCTGTTGAACAATAACGTTACGTTATGCCAGTTGCCGTCTGCCAGATTCTGGCTGGTCAGTTTGTACGAACGTCCTTCGCTTTCTAAGGTCAGGTTACCATCCGACTTCATGTTAATGGCCCATTTATTTGCCAGTCCGTTTGACTGTACAAGATCTGTTCCGTCCCCTTTTCCGTTTGAAAAGATGGTCGCTTCCTGAGACACCGCCGTTTTTATCCAGAATGATACCGTAGCATCCATTTCTTTGGTCAGCTGCACAAAATTGACATTCGTTAATGCCAGGTTCTGTCCATTTGCAAACTCATACGATGTTCCTTTTGGCTTGATATCCCAAGTGGCTTTTACGACTGCATGTTTGTAGCGTGCCTTGTCGTTTGCCAGCGTTCCGCGACCTTCGTCCATTGGCCAGTAACCGATCAGGCTTGCTTCGTTTCCGATCAGTTTCGTGTACATTTTAGCGTACGCTTCATCTAAACCAATGGTTTTGTTCCAGAGGCGCAGATCGTGCATGTTACCCACAAATGAATTCCCCCCGATTACCAGCGCATTGTTATTCGAAAACTGCATGTTTGCGGTTCCCGTATTGACCCCAATTTCTTTATCATCTTCGTAAATACGAACTTCGCCGGTACTGCTTTTGTGCGTAAAAGTATAATGATGGTACAAATTGTCCTTTGTTACCGGTCCGTTTACCGTTACAGTTCCGATATTAAAATAAATCTCGTCATTTTTCAGGTTGATGTTCAATCCTTCCTGCTGTGCTATTACAGCAGCCGAAGCAGCCGTAGTGCTGTTGTTCATCCAGAACTCAAATGTAAGATCACCCGATGTGATTTTCGGACTGTTTATGACCGCTGTACTCGAAGATCCATCAAAACGCAAAGATACATTATGATCTACCGGCAACTGGTTGGTCTGCCCTTTTATTTCGATCGTACTTACCGCCGAATTGTAGAAAACAGATTCATTAAAACTTACTTTCAGGTCTTCACCTGCACCCAAAATACCGTCAATAGGCAATGGCGTACCGAAACGCTGCGGTGCATGCAAATCCACCCTTCCGGTAATCACATCTGATATGTACTCCGTACCATTGGTACACGTACTTCTTGCCCTGATTTCATAATTTCCGTCCAACAGCTTCAGCGCTGCGATGTCGAAATTATATGCCATGGCTGCATTTGAACCGATATATGTAATCTGCGTTTCATTGTTCAATACAGCAGCGTCATAAAATGCCTGCGAGCCGTAATACGTCTGTAGACGAATCCAGTTCGGGCTTGTTGCCAGACGGTATTCCAAATCTATTTTTTTGAAACTGCTGAACTTTGTATTGTAGCCCGATACGTTAATCAGCAGCGGGTTTGTAGTCCCATCTGTATTGTACGCCGTTTCCATATTGTGCACCCAGTTGTTCAACGGAGCACTCACCGAAACCGGAGAACAGGACGGAACAAAATGTGCCGAAACCAAAACAGATGAACTTACATCCTCGCCATCACATAATGACTGCAATACGATACGGATGTCTTTGTATTCGTAAATATCTGAAATGGATTTCGCCAAAGTCAGCTTGTACGTAGTCGTTTTTCCGTAAGGCACAAATACTATTGTACCGTTCTGCTCAATGTTAATCAACGCGTTATTCGGGTTCGTTGTATTGTCCACTTTCAGCAAGTAATTCGCATCAGATCCCGACATACTGTTGTTTTCCAGTTTCAGTTCAAACTCCGCATTTTTTCCTTCTACGATATTGCTCATATCGTTATCCGTTACCGTCAATACCGGCACTTCTACCTTTTGCGTAGCGAATGTCAAAGGCTGACGCTTTGTCTCAACTAACGGATCAATTTTAATCTTAGCCGCCGCTTCATTATAATCCGTATGGTTATAGAAATTAGTAAGCTCAGCCCCTTCCTGAGGACAAGATGTCCTTCCGCCCTGCGTGATGAATACCGGACCGTTACCATCAAATGAATTCACCACATCTACACTCAAGAAGTTAGCCGGATCATTATCCTTTAAAGTATAACTTATATTCGTCGTATTTGTCGTTTCCTTCGCTAATGAAGAATTGATATCCTGCTGGAAGAATGCTTTTGTATTGAATTCAACCCCAACCTTGTTTACCGAAGTACCCAGTATTGCCGCTACCGACTCATCGATTACCAGGTTATAAGACGTCGAAGATGCCGAAACCACACTTGTTTCTACACTCTGGTTGTACTCTCCGACACCAGAATCAAATGAGATATTTTTTTCAAAATTCGCATCCAGTAAATTCTTAATGTCTTTTGATTCCTTTAGCTGGTTCGTTAATCTTGACTTCGCTGCCGGATCACTTGTACCGTTATAAGCCCCACTAACCTTATCGTTAAAGCCGTTTATCACATTTGCCAAATTCCCTTTGTATCCTGTACGGTCATTTTTAGCTGCATATTTGCTTTTTTCGTTGTCCAGAATCACTTTTCGCCATAATCTTATTTTCTCCGCGTACTCTTCCCTTTTTTGGATGTTTTCTGCTGAATTTGGATTTGGCCCGTTTAAATTCGTTGAAATAAACAACTCGTATTCCGGGATCAGATTGGTTAAAATGTGTTTCTGCGAATACATGAAAAAAGTTTCCGTTGGCTTGTCCACAAAACTCAGTGCTTTCTGTTTACTGATGTAAACCGGAGCAGCAGCCGTACCTAAATTCACATATTCATTTTGCGGCAATTGTAACGTAACCCCATTCACATATTTTTTAGGGATTGTTTTAGACACCTCTACATTATCATAAGAACCGTAAAATATATTTTTCGAGTTCCCTATGTATAAATCTCCGTCTGCACCTACATAATCCGTTGCATCACTGGTTGAGATTGCTTTATTGAACGTATAAGTACTCGTTACCGTATTTCCATCTTCGGAGGTATTATTAAGACCAATACCCGCGATAGCAGAATTTGTCGTTTCGATCGTCACTTTCGGAGTTGGAACCAATCCGCCCTGAAGTTCAAAATACACCCCAGCCCCAATAGTCACTTCTTCTGAAACACCTTCCTGGTGTGCAAAAGAGGCCTCTGACGTAAATGAGATGCTTTCTCCTTTTTCGATCGTAGCAAAACTGTTAGAACCCGGCGGATCCCTTAAAATAATAGCCGGAACATCCGGAGCCGCCGTTACAAACGTCTGGCTTCCATCTGCTTTTCCTCCTAAAATAATCCCGGTATCCTTATAATTTTCCACATCATAATCCACCTCGTTTATCCTGTATTTCAATGTACTTGTAATTTGGAAGGGAGGCGTGATTGAAGGCAGTCCAGCCTTAAAAGTATAGGTTAAATTACTACCGTTTACCGTCACGTTCTCCGAGTTTGCCAACGCCAGGTTATTGTTTTTAATCAGCTCCCCATCTGTTACCGGCACTGTTACCGAAACAGCAGGTGATACATCGTTATTAGTGTAACGCTCAAAACGGTTCAGCACAATTTTATACGAATGAAACTGTGTATAAACAGGATTTGCAAATCCGGCAGTTGACATATTTGTCCCATCTACATCAATCGATGCATCAGAAGTCTGCTGTGTCACCTCTAATGTTGGTGTAGAGCGATAGGTAAAACTCTTTTCATAGTGGTATGGTTTTCCTATTTCCTTTTTTTCAACTGTTCCGTCTGTATAAGTGAATTCAGGTGTTACCGGCACCGTTACTTTAGAAAAATCAAATACTTCTGTAGTACCCGTTTTTAATAAAGAAAGAGGCGGTGTAGAACTTGGGATTTTTAAATCTTCCGCTTTCAGATCGTATCGCAATGGCATTACCTCAACTCTATACTCTCCCGATGCGGCGTTTGTTAAAAAGTTAAACTTCGTATAAGGCGTAACATTTGCTCCCACAGGTGCATATCCTAAAGTAAAGCTGGCCTTACCAATATTGTTTTTAGCACTTACCTCAACAGTTGTCGTGTTTCCATTAGCATCTTTAACCGTTTTAGTCACCAGACCTTTGTCTCCAAAGCCTGTCACTTTAGCAGCTTCTACAGGGCCACCCACAACTTTACCTGCTACTACCACTCTTGTATTATCAACAAACACCACCGGCTCATTTGAATCTTCAAAAAACTCTTTAAAGTCATTTGCCGGGAAACGTCCGTTATACGTAAAGACATGGCCTTCTTTTTTTACTGTAATATAATGGTTTCCTATAGGCACACTGATGTCAAAGAACCCTTTATCATCTGTTAGAACCGGCACGTTATTTTTGTCCAATACAATAATTCCGTCTATATACACATTAGCGCCTTGCGTAAAAATGGCTGCATATCTGTCTAAAAAATCATCTGATTTATCTGCAGGAGTACCTGCATCATTCATCCAGTACTGCCCTTTTGCGTATTTTTCGCCTGTAGAAAGTTCATAGTAATTGTAGCCTTCGTCCAGAATGCCGGGACCACTGATCCATGATGTACCCACATTAGAAGCCGTCTTCGTATCAACATCAACGAATGAAGGGAAAACCCCTCTCGTATCATACTGCACCACCCCTTTGAAACTGAAAGAAGATTTGTCTATGAAATTTACCTTATTGACTACCTCAGCACCCTGTCCTAAAAACACCAATTGCTGTGCCGATTCGAACTTGTGGTTTCCGTACATAGGCGTTATGGTAAAAGATTCCCCTGTACCAGAATATGGTATGGCCGTAATTTCGTAATTACCATTTTTATCCGTAACCCCCAAAATACCCAACTGATCTGCGGTAGGGAAATTTACTGCCCCCTTTGCCCAGGAAACATTTTCGAAGCTACCGTGGTTTTTATTGTAATTAAATCCGTTTCTGGACAAATCGTAAGCATAAAGCCCTACTTTTTCATTTGCTCTCAGATAGGCTATCAAACGTGGATCGTTACCGCTAATATAACGGGCGTAATCTGTCCTGATTGCTGTTGATTCCAGTTCTGCTTTCCAAATTCGGATTTCATCGATATAAGCATCGTTTCCTCCCCCTACATTCACTTTTGTCCAATCTGTTGGATTTCCGCCAGAAGACTTCAGTGAGTTTGCCTGAGCAGGAACCGTCACATTAAAATAAGGTGCTGTATAATTTGCATCGACCCCAATTAATTTACTGTTTACAGTTTCTTTATAAGCAGTTGTTACCGGCCTACCATTGATGAACAGCAATGGAGCCTTGCCATCATTTATTACTACAGAGAAATGTACAAAACTGTTGTTAAATTCGCTGACAGGAACCAGAAGATCATCACCCCTTGAATTTAATTTTCCTGACGGGAAGTAATTTTGTATTTCGAATACGCTGTTCCCTACTGCTACCGACAGTTTTTTTGACGCCGCCAGTAAATTGGCCGTTACATCCAGATTCGTACCCTCCAGGTTTACCAGCCTAACCAATCTGATTGGTGTGCCACTGTCGTTTGTAAACTGGTTTTTAGGTTTTACCCAAGCCTGATACGTTACCGCATTTGTAATTGGCGTTTTAGAATTATCAATCTTAACGCTTCCGGCAGCCGCAATATCCAGTGAGCTGCCCGGGTTTACGCTGTTACCGGCAGTACTTGCCATGACAATAACATCCTTAACCGGATTACCCCCTTCATAACTTATATTACCGGTAACAATTGCTGTTGGATTTCTGTATCCATAGCCTGTAATATGAGTCGTGTACAGACTTTCCATTTTGCTTACACCTTCTGCGACTACCTTATACTGAAACAGTACGCCTCCTTCTGCATATTTATCTTCGTACTGGGTTACACTTGGTGCCACACTGCCTACAAAAACATATTTGCTATCCGGTTCGCTGTATTCTTTTTTGTAAATTTTGATACTGCTGATGAGCTCAAAATTGCTTCTCAAATCCCAGGTGATCAAAATTTTATCTCCGAAATACCCTTTAGAAACATCAAAAGATTCTTCTGCAAAAGTATTGTACAGGTATAATGTTGACCATGGGAACCTTACATCTACAGGCTGTATTGTTCGGGTTGCGCTATTTTTATTCTGCCCTAAAAAAGGAAGTCCTACCTGTATGGTGAATCCATTGCTCTGAACCGCCTGTGATGAGTTTACCACTCTGGCACCCTGACCCACCTGCGCCCATAAGCCCGTAACCATCAGCCCGAAGACTAACGTTATAATTAATTTTTTCATCATTATTAGGATGCTTACAGTTTAATGATATAGTTTACACCATAATTGACTGGTCGGGTTTCAGTACCACCCGTTGCAGCTGTTGAGCCGGAGATGGTGTGGGTATGGTTCCCTGCTGCAGCAATTACATCAGTTTGTGTACCACCAATTCTTGTAAATTCAGCGTGGCTGCCCCCGCTACCCGAGTCATCCCCTTCTGTTCCGAAGTTCCAGTTATGTGTGTGGCTACCATTTGTGCTATTCACAAGATTCCCTGACCCGTGGCTGTGTGATTCCAAATCATCATTCTGAGTCCCTTTTAAAGCCGGACCTGCCTGAGAATTCACCGGACTGGTTCCTGTTCCCCTCAAAAACATACCCTGCAGGTTTGGAGCGGTATTTGAGCCCAACAAGGCAATTAAATCTGCAGCACCAGGAACAGATACTAAACTTTGTCCGTTACAGATTACCCATCCCTGAGGCGCTGTTGTACCAATAAAAGGCATTATTGATCCCGTAGGCACTCCATTGCTGGCAGAAATTGCATACGGAACATGACGTAATTTTTCATCTGAGATCAGTACCTGACCGTTTTTTATTCTTAAATATGCTACATTGTTAGCAAATTTGCTGTTATTAGCAGCAGTCGGATCAATTACATAAGAGAAAATACCAAAAGTATCGGTCATTAAATTTTCATCTTTTTCATAAATTTTCTGCTCAATGCTTGAAGCATCCAGATAATATAAAGTAAAAGTTAGGTTGATATTTTTGCTTGCAATAGCTGTGTTATTAGCATCGCGGGCAATACCCTGTACTGCAATGCCGGCCTGGGTCGCTGAAACCTGAGCATAATTTGATGCTACAGCGCATAACATTAAAGATAATAGAAAAAGTAATTTTGACTTCATAGTTAAGGATTTGTTAGGTTTTGTTTATGTTAAATTATTAATCTTATTCTCAAATTTTTTGCAAATAAAATATTTATTTTTCAATTGAAATAATCATTTCTATATAATAAACAGTTAAAAAAAATGATTATCAGGTCAACTCCTGAAAATAAAGGAAAGAGGCTTTTTAGGGTATTTTTGTTTCTGTGGGAAATTATTTATTTTGATAAATTTTCATGATAAAAGTTATCAACTCCTAATAGCTTTGTGAATGGTTATATTCTTATTGCAGGTGGATGAAGCAGGAAGAGCCACACGAAAGGATTCGTAGCGGCAGCGGGGCAAAGTCAGAGACATCAACGCAGCTTTTCATAAGGAAAATTTCGGACAGCTGATAATAAAAGCCATACAATTCCATCGCTTTTTGTGAATAGATTTATACGTTTACCTCGCCGGTAAATTTAGCAGGAAGCTGTACTACCTTATTTTAAAAAAAAGTGTTATATCTATTGCAAATTTTATCATTTTAAAATTCATACAGTTTCTATTTTGTTTTTTTGAAGTAATTATTTCGAATTTAACATTTAATATCGATTAAAAATATCATTTTATCGATTAAGTACACATGTAAGCATATTTATATTAAAAATCAAAACAGGTATTGTGGCATAATAATTTTTGGTATTCTTTTGCATTTTATTAACATCTGATTTAAATGAGAAAGATTTTAACCTTTTTAATGTTTGTAACGTTCTTTTTATCTGCCGCACAAGATAAACTAACGTTTTCATATGATCCGCTGACCGGAAATCAAATCGTCAGAGCACTTTGCTTAAACTGTCAAACCCAAAAACCTGCCAAAGATGCTGCAAATGAAGCCATCACCAACGAAGATTTACTTCAATTTTCGTCTGAAGATGTGATTTCTTATTATCCTAACCCGGTAAAAGAAGAGTTGTACCTCAAGTGGGAACTTACTAATGACAATTCTGTCAGCTCGATACAGATAACAGGGATAACCGGTCAGGTATTAGCCACATACCGCAATACCGCTACTGTCGATTCTTTTAATATTCCTTTTCAAAGTTACTCAGGCGGGGTTTATATTGTTTCACTGACGTACCGAAACGGAGCGCCTAAAACAATAAAAATTATAAAAAAATAACAGCATAAAGCAATTTTACTTTTCGATATTATTTCTAAGTTTTTCACTTTTTATTTCTGCCCAGACCAACCCAACAGGTACATCTGCCGAAACCGGTGTTACAACGGGAGATCTGGCTGTTACCTTATCTGGTGGTGCATCTTATACTATACCTATTGCAGTACCTCCGGGAATTAACGGAGTTGTACCACAAATTACTCTGTCTTACAATAGCCAGAGCGGTCCCGGGCTTGCAGGTTATGGATGGAATGTTTCCGGAGTTTCTAAGATTACCCGTATTCCTAAAACTAAATTTCATGATGAAAAAATAAAGTCAGTAGATCTTTTAGATGACCGTTTTGCTTTAGATGGTGAACGATTGGTTGTAAAAAAAGGAACTGGTGGAATTTATGGGGCAAATGGTACGCAATATGAAACTGAAAACTTCTCTAATGTCAAAATAACTTCATATACAAATCCAAGCTATCCCTATTCGGGACCAGTTTATTTTTTGGTAGAATATCCAGACGGATCAAAAGCTTATTATGGATATCAAAATGGCGAAGGTACATCTTTGGAATGGGGAATTACTTATTGGGAAAATGCACAAGGTGTTAATATTAAATATGAGTACACTCAGTCTGGCTTTAACGGTTGGAAAAACATAACCTCAATTAAGTACGGTACACGTGGATCTTCAACACCTATTAATGAAATTAAATTTACTTATGAACCAAGATCCCGTAAAGAAAGTTCCTATATAGGAGGAGCCAAATACGATCAGGAGTACCGATTAAAGGAAATTCAATCCATAAGTAACAATATAGGATTTCGAAATTATTTGCTTGAATACACTCAAACTACACAAAATTATGACCAATTAAGTAAGGTTACAGAAAAAAATGGTAATAAATCAAAAAGTTATAATCCAACTGTTTTTCAATACAATACTACTGAAAGTACTCTCAATTATATTCCTAATCCAAATACTATAGACGTTAACAATGTTTCTTCGATAAATGCTTCTACAGTATCGGGTGATTTTGACGGCGACGGTGCTATGGATTTTATTTTATATCCTACTACAGGATCTGATGCTAAAAAAAAATACTGGCTTTTTACCGGTATTAGCCCTAATACTGGTGCCCAAACCTATCCAAACTTTGGACAGCAAATACCAGAGGAATACGGTTTTGATGAAATTTTTCCGGTTTCTTTTTTAACGCAAAATAACAAATACTGGTACAGTAAGGGCTGGACGGTTGTAAAGAAACTGGTAATGGCAACAACTTTTGATACCTATGCCACTGACGGTTCCACACTTATTTATCCACAAGGTTCTAAGTCATATGTTTTTCCTACATTTTCACATCCATTTACTGATTGCAACGGTACCAGTACAATGACAGAAGATATTCCTAAACTTTATATGAACGGTGATTTTAATGGAGATGGAATAACTGATGTTGTCATCATAGAAAAGACGTTTACTTATTATACAAGAAATTGTATTGTTGGTCCCAAAACAACAGGTACGTATAATGGCGGTAAATCGTATTTTGTCAATTTAGACAGAAGACTCGTTTCAAATTATGCAAATGAATCAGGCACACTACCCATTACTGCACAAAGTCAATGCTATGTAGCGGATTATAATGGGGATGGAAAATCGGATATTTTCGTATTTGATACCGGAGTCTTGAAAGTTTATACCCTAAATGAAAATAATACTCTGGTTAAAATATCCGAAACCATTAATTCAGCTATCAGACTGGACGTAAAAATTGTAATAGGAGATTTTAATGGAGACGGAAAATCTGATTTTATCATACCAAGCCCCGGTACTGCTAACTTGTGGTACAGGTTTCCATCAAAAGGGAATGGATATACTATAGAAAACTTACCTAATTATGCACCCTTTACCGCTAATGATTCACGTAACAGTTATAATTATTTTGCAACTGATTATGATAATGATGGAAAAAGTGATTTAACAATAGTAAAAAACACAAGAAAAACTTTTCCCCTTGCCGGAACTATTCAGGTCAGCACCTATACGGAAACGGCACCTAATACCTACATTACTAAAACTGCAATTAGTTCTGAACAATTTAATATTGACATCTATGCATTACCTGTATATTTACCATCCAATGACCAACATCTTCCACGTTTTGAAATTGCATTTATCAACAAAAATAAATTACATTTTTTCAGTTCCCCAAAAGATACTTCCAAAGAATTGCTAACCCGAATTACAGCCGGAAATGGCGTACAGGAGTTTATCACGTATCAGCCCTTAGACGAGATGTATGAAAATGATTATTATTCCATCTATAAGTCAAGTCTTGGAACAGAAACCTATCCATACAGCGACATCGTGTCGTCTCCCAATTTTCAGATTGTTACACAGTTAGAAAAAAAGAGCGGCAGTGTTTCCAAAAAGAAATTATATGGCTATTATGGAGCAGTAAGCCATTTAGAAGGCCTTGGTTTTATGGGATTCAAATCTATGATGGAAACCAACTGGCATGACAGCAGCAACATCATCATGAGTTCTGTAACCAACAGAGACTTAAAATTAAGAGGCGCAGTAACCGATAGTTATGTGCTGCCTTACCTGACATATCCTTATGCTGGTTTTTCACCTTCAAACTTTACTTCTAAAACTACTTTGTCTTACACACCGTCAACCGCAGAGGTCGCTTTGCAGGAAAATAAAGTCTTTAAACTACAAAACACAGACAGCGTACAATATAATGGTTTAGATAATACTAGTGTTACTACCACCAATACTTTTGATACTGAAAATAATATCAAAAGCATCGAGACTGTGACTCAGGGATCTGGTGACACGCACACTGCCCTTACCACAATAGATTATCAGGATCCTATTATAAGTCCGATTTACATCTTAGGAAGACCTTCTCAAAAAACCCAAAGTGTGAGCCTTAGCGGTGCCCCTACTATGAGCAGTAAGGAAGTTTATACCTACAATTCCAATCAGTTACTTTCGGACATTGATAAGAGCGGAACAGGAACAGCTACCATAAAGGAACATAATGATTATGATTCATTTGGAAATATTACCAAAAAGACCATTACAGCACCACTTCCTTTACAGCCAAGGAGTACGATGTATGAATATGATCCATCCGGGCGCTTTGTAACCAAAATAACGGACAATGATTTATTGTTTTCTACTTTTGAATATGACATCAATGGGTTACTAGAAAAAGAGACGGATACCAACGGATTTTCCACCTCTTACACCTATGACTCCTGGTCTAAGCCTTTAACCGCAAAAGACGATCAGTTAAATTTGACAACCACGACAACTTATACGCAATTATTTCATCCTCAAATCAGATCACAAACTACAATTACAACAAATGCACCTGATGGCAGTGCTTCTGTGCAAATATTGGATGATTTGGGACGTAAAATAAAATCGGGAGTAAAAGACATCAATGGTGCTTTTTCATACGTATCCTATTTATATGACATTTATGACCGTGTTTACAAAACAAGTGAGCCTTATTTTGGATCGGCTCCTACACAATGGAACGAAACCAAGTTTGATATCTACGGCAGACCAACAGAAACAAAACAGTTTAATGGCAGAACAACAACAGTCAGTTATCCACTAGGCCTTGTCTCTACTATTACTGATGGCTTAAAAACCAAAACCATTACTAAAAATGCCGTTGGGAATGTAGTTTCTACTAACGAAACACTGGGCGGGACAATTAATTATTCCTACTTTGCCAACGGGAATTTAAAACAAACCCGTTACAACGATATAAGTATCGATATGGAGCAAAATGGCTGGGGTCAAAAAACTGCCCTTATTGATCCTTCTGCCGGTACTTTTAGATATAAACACAATGACTTTGGAGAACTAGAAGAAGAAACTTCACAAAATGGCAATGTAAAAACCACTATTGTCCGTGATGGAAGCGGAAGAATTACTAAAAAAACAACGACAGGACCGGGTACCAACAGCGAAACTACTTATACATATGATGGTGCAAAATTACCGTTGACCATAAGTTACAAAGATTTAAATGAACCATCCGGAGCAAATGATATTTCAACTTCTATCATTTACGATCCTACATTTAAACGTCCAACTTCTATTACAGAACAAAAAACCGGAGCTTACAAATTTATCAAATCTTTTGATTATGACGCTTTGGGAAGGGTTATTACAGAAACCAAAACTGCCGAGGCCGGCGGGAAAAGCAGTACTGTCGTAACTAAAAATGTATATAAAAACGGTGCTTTGCATCAGATTCTTGATGTAAACAACAAAGTATTATGGCAGGTCAATACCGTTAGTGCTAAGGGGCAGCTACTCGAGAGCATCACAGGAAATGGCATCAAAATGACCAATACCTATGATACAGACGGTTATTTATCTAAAATACAACATGATAAAACTACACAGCCAACAGACAATATCATCACGCTTACCACTAAATTTGATAAAAATACAGACAATCTGGACCAACGTATTAATAGTGCTTTTGGTAATTATACAGAGGATTTTGACTATGATGAGCTTGGAAGATTAAAAGAATTCACTAATAAATACAGTGTTCAGGAAACCCAAACTTATGACGCTTCGGGAAAAATAACGAGCAATAATCTGGGCACTTACGATTATGATCCGAACAAAAAATACCAGAATACAGCCATCACTTTAAACCCTGAAGCTACCGGTTATTATGCCAACAGAGAAGGAATTTATAATGACAGTATGGAAAGCCGAACCGGATGGGGAACTGAAAAACATCCAAATAACAACTTTTTTAGTTATGACGATACCAAAGTGCCGCATGGCAAAGGAAAAAACACTTTAAAGTTATCCAACACGACTACTACCGAACAGTATGTTTTTTCAGACAAATGGATTGCAATTGATAATGCAGTCCCAACAGCGTATACTTATTCGGCATGGGTGTATAGTGACGGTCCCGAGACACAGCTGTTTTTGTTTATGGAGGACGGGCTCAACGGTATTACACATGATAACGTAGTCAGCAATGTTACTGGTGCATGGACCCAAATAACCAAAACTTTTCTGGTACCCGCCTCTGTAAAAAGAATACGATTGCGTTTGGACAATAATGCACAAGGCAACATCTGGTTTGATGACGTGCAAATCCGTAAAACCAGCAATGCCCCTACAACTGAACGCAAATTGAATATTACTTATAACGCCTTTAAAAGCCCAATACAAATTGAGGAAACCGGTGTCGAGAAAATCAGTTTTACTTACAATACCGATGAACAACGCAGTACGATGTATTATGGCAGTTTAGAAGACAAAGAATTAAGACCTTTACGCAAACATTATGCTGCTGATGGCAGTATGGAGATCAAACAAAATATAACTACCGGTGCCATAGAATTTGTAACTTATATTGCCGGTGACGGATACAGCGCTCCTATTGCCGTAAAGAGCGATGGTATAAACCCTGCAAATTATTTATATTTACACCGCGATTATCAGGGCACCATTTTGGCCATAACCAATGATGCCGGTGCGGTTGTCGAAAAAAGATTATTTGATGCCTGGGGCGACCTTATAAAAGTACAGGACGGAGCGGGTAATACCCTTAACGGATTAACTGTTCTGGATAGAGGTTATACAGGTCATGAGCATCTGCAAAGTGTTGGGCTTATCAATATGAATGCCAGACTGTATGATCCTTTATTACACCGGTTTTTACAGGTTGATAATTATATACAGGATCCTACTAATACGCAGAATTATAATCAGTATGGGTATGTATTAAATAATCCGTTGTTGTACAGTGATCCTAGTGGAAATTTTTCAAATTGTGATATTTGTCCAAATAATAATATTAAAAGCAATGAGACTAATCAGAATAATGGACCAAGTGATACCCAACAAGGTATTATGGGAGGTATTTTTTCTACGCTCGTAAATAATTGGGATAGTTGGGGAATCAAAGACTGGGCGAATAAAAATATAAGCTTTAGAAAATGGGGAGTCAGTGACTGGACCAAGAAAAATTTAAATTTAAATAACTGGGGAAAAAGTATTTCTAAATGGTTTGGTGGCGGAGACGGACCACCTCCTAATTTGAGCAGTTATGTGAATTTGAATAATAATAATA
Organism: Flavobacterium fluviatile; assembly: GCF_010645065.1. Taxonomy (GTDB): domain Bacteria; phylum Bacteroidota; class Bacteroidia; order Flavobacteriales; family Flavobacteriaceae; genus Flavobacterium; species Flavobacterium fluviatile. The sequence continues at coordinate 68,514 of NZ_JAADZW010000018.1, forward strand.
ATTTTGATTTTAAAGCAGCAAATAATATAGGTAGTAATGAACCCTTAATAACGCAATATAGTCAAAATCCGAAACCTGTTTTCGAATATGATACAACTGGAGGTGTCTTAACAACAATTGGTACTACATTGTCATGGGCTGAAAATAAAATGTTTAATAATCAAACTTGGTACAGCATTAAACAAATGAAAACATACAGCCAAAATTTTAATGGAAATGGTTATACAGGAGGAAAAATAGCATCAGGTTTAAGGATTGCTAATAGATTTAAGTGGGCAGGAAGAGCTTTAGGCGCATACAGTGGCTTGTCTATTTACAATGATTATCAAGATAATAAAATTAATGGTTTTACTTTTGCTACAGAACAAAGCTCAAATATTTATAGTACTTTCGGTGGACTTTATGGAGCTGCTTGGGGAGTTGGATGGGAAGGAGGAAGGTTTATAAGCAAAATGAATTTTTACCAAGATTGGAAACAAAGGATATGGTTACCATACAGGAAAGAAAAATTCGGATATTAATATCAAATATTTATATGAAAGTTATATATTATTACAGTTTTTTATTTTACACAAAATTTGTGAAGGACGATACTCCTCATTCAACAACTATTTGGGCAATAGGCATTGCTGAAGGTTTTTTTGCAAGTGCAATTTTTAATTTATTAATAATTCATTTTTTTTGTTATAATACGGGAAAATGGCCCATGATTGGAATTACTTTGATTTTTCTACTAATGAACTATATTTATTTTTCTAAATCAAACAGATCGAAAATTATAAAAGAAAAACCCGTTTTTTTTGGCAGTCATAAAATCTCAATCCTACTAACAGCTGTTTTTTATATAATTTTATTATCTTCCTTATTTTTGGGACCAATTTATGGAAAGTATCTTTTAAACAATTGTTGAAAGTAACTGCTTATGTTGGTTTATTTTACATATTCTTACTATCGAAGTTACAATACTAAAATATTTCGGGACTAAATTCCCCCCGCTGGCGCGAGCATCATGCTCGTGAACGCAAAGTATATCTTTTACAGTAACTCAAAACTACCCAACTCTTAAAAGAGAAGTATTTCTTACATTAGCTCAAAAAAATAAATGAGCAGAAAATACAAGTTTGGAGAAAAGACCGGAGCATACTTTATAAGTTTTGCTACAGTTTACTGGATAGATGTATTTACAAGGGATGAGTATTTTGGAAATATTATTGAATCATTAGACTATTGCAGTAAACATAAATCAATGGAAATTTATGGCTATTGTATCATGCCTAGCCATATTCATTTAATTTTTAGATCAGCAAGCGGAGATCCTTCAGGATTAATAAGAGACTTTAAAGGATTTACATCCAGAAAAATGCTCAAAGCAATCGAAGAAAATCCACAAGAAAGCAGAAAAGAATGGATGCTTTGGATGTTTGAAAGAGCCGGAAAGAAAAACAGCAACGTTAAATTCAGGCAATTTTGGCAGCAAAACAATAAACCCATTGAAATCTGGTCTCTAAAAGTTTTTGAGCAAAAATTAAATTACATCCATAATAATCCGGTCGAAACTGGCTTTGTAACGAATCCTATAGACTGGAAATACAGTTCTGCCAGAAATTATGGCAACAATGACCAAACTGTTTTAGAAATTGATATTAATTAATTGATTGTGCGTAAGTGCACGAGCGGGACGCTCGCGCTAGCGGGGGGTTATATGGCATAGATTTTTTAATCCAGTAAAAAAAAGATAATGATAATTGATTTCAGTTTTCAAAGTAGTTATAGTATAGAAGTTTTAGAAAAACTTGGGACAGAGGATAGATATTACTATCCGAATGGAACATCAAATGGAGGAAAAGACGGATTGATTGTAAAAGTTACTCCTTCAAAGGGTAAAGCATGGATTGGGGTCTTTGCTTTTGGTGAAATAAGCCATAATGGTTTACATGGAGTTTATACTACCCCCAATCTTGATAAATTTTGTGTAATATCAAGAGGAGCAGGTTATATTATTTCATCTTTAAATCCAAATGATTGTGAGGAAGTGCAATCTATACCTATTATAGATGTTCGCTCTATGAAGTTTCAAAGCATTATAGTTTTCGCTGATTTTACTGATCTGATAGCCTATGATGAAAATGGAATTAAATGGCATACTGAACGCATTGCTAATGATGGCTTTAAAATAACAGAGGTAACAGATAGGTATTTGAGAGGTCAATTTTGGAATATCCGTAATGAAGCTAATGAAACATTTGAAGTAGATCTTTCATCTGGTTATCAAGTCGGAGGAATCAAAGAAATATGAAATGCCTCCCACGATTAATATGATTTAAGCAAATAAAAACTATAAAAATTTAACCTCCGCTCACCGAAGAGTTTCTTATGAAAAAGCTGCGCAAATGTCTCTAGAATGCACCCAAAAGTTTAGACGAATTTATTAATTAAATTTGATAATAATGAGCCCGATATTGTATCGGGCTCATTCCTTTTAGATTTAGTTTTATTCTGTCGTTATATAACCGATTATATCCCACTTCTTTCCGTTACCTTTAAATTTGATAATAAAACCGTTTTATCTTATAAATGATTTTGCTTCTGCTCTTCATATTTTTGAATTACCAGAATTTCTCAATTTAATTACCTGAAATCATCTTAACATATTTCAGGCTATATAGAAGTCAAATTAAAAGATAAAATTATGAACACAACTTTTAAAAAAAATCAGGAAGTACGGCAGGAATTTGGCGGGCCTGTAATGAAAGTAATTGGTTTTGAACCTGAACTAATTGAAAATGTTATTACCCAATGGGAAGATGAAGAAGGCACTATCATTACCGGAAAATTTATGGATTCTGTGCTTGTACCGGCAGATGAATAACCGGAATTTACTTCCGGTTACATCACCTGCTTATCCTTTATTTTTCCGTATTTCGTTTACTTCCCTCTTTACATCTAAAATCAATTCTTTCAGGTCCTGAATTTCATTTAATTCCTGTTTCTTATCTGTACGCCCAATATTGCAGCGGTACTCCCAGATTTCTATAATGTCTGAGAGCCTGACTTCATAATTCGGATAGAAATTATTATCTGATTCTAAAACCAAAGCGTTTTTTTTATTTTTATTCAGACGCTTGTACACCATTCCTTCATTTTTAGTAATGAGGATGTAGGTTTTGCCGTCCTGTACATCTCCCAGCCTTTCTACATAACGCCCTACAATGATGCTCCCGTCTTCATGCGGCGGCATGGAATCACCTTCGACAGGAAACCCCCTGTGTTTGCCCGGTCCCAGAAAAGGAAGTGAAATCTGCTGGAGGCTTTCGATATATTCCGGGTCTGAGTAGCCATTGAGATAGCCTGCTTTTACTTTTTGTGTTACTATTTCTATAAAATTTTCCCCGCCATGATCTACGAGAATTGGCAGAACTAATCTGTTGCTTTCGAGTTTAATCAAATGCTGCATGTCAATTTTTCGGATATCAACCGAAAGCAGCAGATCAATACTCATGTGATAGTAGCGTGCTATTTTTTTTAAAATTTCATACGGAGCTTCAGAAGTACCGTCTTCGTATTTGACATACCTTCCTCTGGTAATGTGAAGGTTCTCTGCTAATTTTTCCTGTGAGATTTTTTGCCTAACCCTTAAAACCCTGATGTTATCTGAAAATAAGGACATAATCTGTTTGTTACAATTTATAACCACAAATATATAAAAAATTGTTATTATCTGTGCTAATTTTATGTTTTCCAAAAAGCAATGAAAATGACACTTTTTAACGATACCGAACTGTTTTCGAGCGGTACAGGAGGCAAAAAGCAGTTTGATGTTCCTGATGCCGACTTACTTTTAATCGACAACTTTTTCTCAAAAGAAGAATCCGATTATTATTATACTGTTTTGCTAAACCAAACGCAATGGCATGAATATGATATGCCTATGTACGACAAAATAGTTACCGCTCCCAGAATGATTTCGTGGTACAGTGACGCCAATTTAGACGGCCACAATTCCAGTGCAAACTGGCCTGATGAACTGCAAGATATCAGGGAGCGTGTTGAAAGGGAAACCCATATACAATTTAATGCCGTACTGCTCAATCTTTACCGAAACGGAAAAGACGGTGTGGGATGGCACAGCGATAAGACCAAAAGCAGTAACAAGAACATGGATATCGCCTCTGTTACTTTTGGAGAAACCAGAATGTTCAGGCTCAGGCACAAGTTTAGAAAGGAAATTCCGCAGATTGAAATTCCACTGCATCACGGCACATTCTTACTGATGGCAGGCGCTACTAACAGTTTCTGGCAGCATCAGGTTCCTAAAACCTCCCGTGACGTCCTGCCGAGAATTAACCTGACTTTCAGAAGGGTTAAATGATATTATTTATTGCTATTAAAACCTTTCTCGTTTAAAAAAAATATTCCTAATAATATTATTTGTTATTTTTTTTAGTAGTCCTTTTTTTATTGTTGTTTTTTTTCAAAAACGTCTAAAAAAAATAACCCCTTCTTTTTTCCTGTTAATTTTATCTTATATTTGACCGCCCGTTAAATCAATTATTATTAAGTGATTATTTACACGTAAATCCAACTGTAAATAAAAACTTAATTTCAACTTAACCTGTGTCAAATTTGAAAAAAATTACTTCTAAGTCTATTTATTGCGTATTTAGTTTTGTTTTATTTATAATCAGTAGTACTTCTTTTTCGAATACTAACGATACAATTGTAGGTCAAAAAAAAGATAAAGTAATCTTACATAAAGCTGCATCTGAACTTCATGTACTAACGAATTTTTCTGAACCTGCGACTTCCGAAAGCGAATTTACCAATGCTTTTCTCAAAAAGAATTTCCCTATTTCGGTACAGACTAATGATGATTTAAGCAAGGCGATGGCCACCTGCGAAGAAATCGACAAGAACATGAGCCTTCTTACTGATTTTTTAGAGCCCAACAAATTTTCTACCCTGCCTTTAGGAATAAAGAAGACGATTGGTGGAATACAGTACCTGCTAGGCATCAGTAATGCTAAATTTACTCCTGAATATACCGAATTAACCGCTTTTGTCAGAATTACTATCCCACAGGATGAAGATGGCAAACAAAAACAATTATTTTTCGGTGCTAATAATATCAAACTTTCGCACAAAGGAGGTTTAGTAGGTGACACTAATCTGGTTTTATTAGGTGATGTTCCGATTAAAATTAATGGTGAAAATTTATTGCTCGTACTCAAAGGTGGCATGGAAATGTCTACCGGCGAAGTTAAAAACAAAACCTATGTTACGATCGATTGTAATGGTTTTAAAGAGCTCGGTATAGATGCTGAAGTCGTTTTTTCGAGAAGCTTACTGGAACCGGTTGATGCAAGCTACAAGCCACTTCCTGATACAGAAAGAGTTAAAGCATCTTTTAAAACGGTTATCACCAATTGGAATGATATTATGGTAGAAGTATCCCTGCCAACATTTCAACTCACAAAATATAAAGGAACCTGCTTTGAACTCAACAAAGCTGTAGTTGATTTTAGTGATATCAGAAACTCCGGCAATATCGTCTGGCCACCTGATTACCAAAAAGATTATTTAGTTCCAGGAAACGAAAACCTATGGAGGGGATTTTATGTAAACTCCTTAAAAGTTGTACTGCCTCCTGAATTCAAAGACAAAGAAACCAATAACAGGATTAGCTTTAAAGCAACCAACCTGTTAATAGACAGAATGGGAGTTTCGGGTAATTTTTCTGCAGATAATGTTTTAGATTTAGGAAAAGGAAGTGCTGCAGGATGGCAGTTTTCCGTTGACCATATCGAAATGGAATTTAAAGCAAATGCATTAATGTTTGCCAAATTTAATGGCGCTATTGTCTTGCCTTTAACGGACAAGTCAAAGAAATGTTCTGCCAAATCCCGTGGCGAAATTGCCTATAATGCGCTTATAAACCCAATAGACAATGAATATCTTTTAAAAGCCGAAGTAAGTGAAAATGTCTGTTTTCAGGCATTTAAAGCTACAGCAAAATTCGATAAAGGTTCTTATATAGAATTAAAAGTAAAAGAAGGCAATTTTCTACCTAAAGCTTTCCTGAACGGAAGCATAGCCATAAAAGGCAGCAACAAACCAAATGCTGACCAGGAACCGGAAACCAAAAGCCCTGAATTATCAGGCATGGGAATCGCTATGGCACAGGGAACACAAGTAAAAACCACCGCTCCTGCCTCCACTACTCCTGCCCCTCCTGAGGAGGATGAAGATGAGAAAGGGGCTGTCGCCTTTAAAGGGATATTGTTTCAAAATTTAGAATTACAAACCGTAACCCCTATTTTTAAGGCCGATTATTTTGGTTATAAAAATGAAGCCGAAACCGACCCTAGCTCTTCTAAAGTCGCTAATTTCCCGATAACGATTCATGAGATTGCGCTTACGGCAGATGATGTATCCGTCTCCCTGAAAATTGATCTATCCGTTAATTTAATGAAGGACCAGTTTAACGGAAGAACCAAATTTAATATTGTCGGAAAATTCGGTAAAGATGAAGGGATACAGAAATGGAAATTTTCTCATTTAAAATTTGAGCGGGTAGACATTGCAGCCGATTTAGGCGGAATGAAATTCAAGGGAAGCATTGAGATAATGGATAATGACCCTGTTTACGGCAAAGGTTTCAAGGGATCCCTAAAAGCAGATTTTACAGGAGGCATATCGGTTGAAGCTAATGCTATTTTTGGTTCTACCACTTTCAGGTACTGGTATGTGGATGCTATGGTTGACAACCTGAATATCCCTGCCGGAGCCATTACTTTTAAAGGTTTTGGAGGCGGAGCCTTTTACCGAATGAAAAAAGACGGATTCAGCAACCGATTTGCGGCTTCCGGATCCAACTATGTACCGGATTCAGATTCAGGGCTTGGGGTTAAAGCCATGATAAAATTTGCCGGCACCGCAACTGCTGATGCTTTTTGGGGAGGCGCAGGTTTTGAAATTGCGTTTAATAATCACGGAGGTATCAACAGGATAAGCCTTTACGGGGAAGGCCATGTCATGCAGCCATTTGAAATTCCGGGTGCTGAAGAATTGACCAAAGTGTTAAAAGCGGTTACAGAAAATGAATCCCTGATGTCACAAGTTGCTCTTGAGGCATTAAAAACATCAGATTTATCAAAGGCGGCAGAACAGCTTTATCCTAATGATGTAAAAAACTCGATGGGTATCAATGCCTTTGCAGCTATAGAATATGATTTCAGAGCTAAAACACTGCACGGTTCCTTCGACTTATATATTGATACCCCTGGTGGTTTTATAAAAGGCCGCGCTTCCGGAAACAGAGCCGGGTGGGCCGTTCTACATTTCGGTCCGGACAAATGGTATATTCATATGGGAACTCCAACTGACCGTTTAGGTATTAAGTTAGCAGTAGGATCAATTGAAGTGGAAGCCGGAGGCTACTTTATGCTTGGTGATGATATTCCCGGAAGTCCGCCACCTCCAGCAATTGTTGCTCAAATCATAGGTGTTGATGTTGCCAAGCTTGACTATATGCGTAATGAAAATATGATTGCCGCAGGAAGAGGTTTTGCATTTGGAGCTGACTTTAGCATGAAAACAGGTAATATGAGTTTTTTAATGTTTTATGCCAGTTTTCAAGCCGGTTTTGGTTTTGATATCATGGTCAAAGACTATGGTGAAGCAGCCTGTAAAGGTTCCGGACAAATTGGTCTGAACGGATGGTATGCCAACGGACAATCCTATGCTTATATGCAGGGAGAACTGGGAATCAATATAAAATTATTCTTTGTACGAAAGAAAATAGCTATAATTAAAGGACAGGCTGCCGTTTTACTACAAGCAAAATTACCTAATCCATTGTGGATTCGGGGTTATATGGCCGGTAAATTCAGTATTCTGGGAGGGGCAATAAGAGGCAGCTACAGATTTAAGCTACAATTTGGAAAAGAGTGCGAATTTATAAATGCAGACCCACTCGCAGGATTGAAATCTATTGCTGACATAACACCAACCGAAGGTTCAAAAGACGTAGATGTTTTTGCTATTCCACAGGTTGCCTTTAATATGCCTATCGATAAAAACTTTACACTTGAAGATGATGCAGGAACCAAAACATATCGACTCAAACTGGAAGAATACACTATAAAAAAAGACGGAGTTCCTATAACTGGTACTTTAAGTACAAACACCTCCAAAGATTTACTAAGTTTTAATGCTACTGATGTGTTGCCTCAAAACTCTAACCTGACATTAACTGTAAAAGTAAGTTTTCAGGAAAATGTAAACGGTACATGGAAAACTATTATGGATCAGGGCCAGGTTGCTATAGAACATGAAGTAAGGAATTTTACAACTGGTGCAGCTCCTAAAAATATTCCTGTAAGCAATATTGCGTATTGCTATCCTGTTTTTGACCAAAAATATGTCTATCAAAACGAAAGCAAAGAAGCTTATATCGTATTAAAACAAGGTCAGCCTTATTTATTTGACTTAAAGCCGGGACAATCCCAAAAAGCTTTTTATAAAACAGGGAATAAAATTGCCAATAGTGCCATTAGATATAATAATGATTCAAGAAAAATAAGTATTGATATTCCTCTACTGGAAAATACAAAGCCATATAATTTATCCTTGATGACACTTGAACCTCAAAGTGATGCCAATGGTAATCTGACTGAAAATTACCAGTCCCAAAATCTCGAAGATGACAACAATATAGATGTAAAAGATAATGAGCTTAAAGAAGTTGTTTCCGGAGGAGAATCAATCGAATTGGTACAGTACAATTTCAATACCAGCCAATACAATACTTTTCAGGAAAAGATGGCCGCCAAAAAGCCTAAACAGACATTAGTAGAAATCATTTATATGGATGTCCATGCTTTGCAGTCTTTAAACAGTTCTACAGAGCCTTTTGATGAAGCAGAACTTATTGGTAATGCCAAAACCTTGTTTCAGCCGTTGGTAAGTACAGAAGCTATTTTGGATAACAATTATTACAACAACGAAATTTATCCACTAATTTATAAGGGATATCCTTTAGAAGCTGATTTAAAACTGAACAAAAGCAGTAATTTGGCTTTAGGCATTCCTCCTGTAAAGGGTGTAGAAACCATGGCCTGGTATCAGGATTATATATTTAACAACCCAACCAGTTTTATGCTGAAAGAATATCTCCCTTATCGTTACAATTTGCCATTTCATTTTAAAAATGATTTTATTGATTTAAGATATAAAATCGTAAACAAATATGTTACTACCAATAATCAGGCTATGATAGCGAAATACGATTATATCATCAATGGGGAATTTCCATATATAAAAAAAGGCACTTATAACATTAAACTAAATTATACCCTTCCGGGCGGTCAGGCAGGAACAAGTTCTATTTTTACTTTCAACAAATCAAATTAAGCATGAGAATCCAATTTTCAATCCTATTCCTTTTTATAATAGGTTTTACCAGTTTTTCCCAAAGTAAAAAAGATACTGTTTCACCTGAAAAGAAACCTGAAATACAAGTAATAGCCAGAGTACAAAAAGACAGGATCTTATTGAGATGGGCTGCAACGACGCCTATTGCCTGGAAAAAATTAAACACTTATGGCTATACTGTAGAAAGATATACCGTAACCCGCGATAATAAGACATTACCTCAGCCTGAAAAAGTAATTTTAGCAAAAGCATTTAAACCAGAACCAGCTGAAACATGGGAAAAAATTATTGAAAACAATGATAATGCCGCTATTATTGCCCAGGCCATTTATGGTGAAAGCTTTGCGGTAGAAGGTGGCGGTACCAGTACTATTGAAAGCATTGTAAATCTTTCTGAAGAAAATGAGCAACGATTCACATTTGCCCTATTTAGTGCCGATAAGGATTTTGAAATTGCCAAAAAAGCCGGTCTTGGCCTTGAAGACAAAAATGTGAAACTAAATGAAAAATACGCCTACAGGATATTATCAAATGTGCCGGAAAACGAACTAAGCATTGATTATGGTGGAGTGTTCGTTAGCTTAAAAGAATATGAGCCATTACCGCAGCCTATGGACTTTACTGTTCATTTTACAGATCAAAGCAGTATGCTGAGCTGGAATTTCAAAACATTGTCGCAGGTTTACGGAAGTTACTATATCGAACGTTCAACTGACAAAAAAACTTTTGAAAGAATTACAGATAAACCCTATACGAGCCTAAATCAAGAAAACGCAAATAATAATCGTATTTTTTACGTTGATTCTATTGCGAACAACAAACCATACAGTTATCGAATTCAGGGAATTTCTCCGTTTGGGGAATTAGGACCTTATTCCCAAATTATTACCGGAAAAGGAACTTCTATTTTAAAATTTGTCCCTCACCTGAGAGTTAAGGAATTTAAAGATGACACAACGGTAACCTTATCATGGGAATTCCCGGAAGAAGGCGACAGCGAAATCTCGGGATTTGAATTAAACCGTTCTGACAATGACGATAAAAATTATACTACCGTTGTAAAAAACATACCTCCCAAAAACCGCTCTGTTACGTATAATAAACTTTCTTCAACCAATTATTTTACTATTACCGCCATAGGAAAACAAGGGAGCAACAGGACTTCATTCCCTATGCTTGTTCAGCCCGTGGATTCAATACCTCCTGACAGACCTGTTGGTCTAACAGGTGTTATTGACAGTCTCGGAGTTGTAAAATTAACCTGGACCCCTAATAAAGAAAAGGATTTATTTGGATATCGTATCTATAAAGGAAATACTGCTCAGGAAGAATTCAGCCAAATAACCGTTAGTCCGCATGAATCTAATTTTTATACAGATAAGGTTATCATTAAAAACTTAAACAGCAAGGTATTTTATAAAATCATTGCTGTTGACAACCGCTATAATATGTCGGCATTTTCAGAAGTACTGATTCTTAAGAAACCAGATGTTATTCCGCCGACGTCACCAATATTTACCAATTTTGCAATAAAAGAAGGTTCTGTTTTCCTTGAATGGATTAACAGCCAGAGTGAGGACGCTGCCAGTCATCAGCTGTACAGAAAAGAAAATGACCAAAAAGACTGGAAATTAATTCTGGATACCAAAAATAAGGAAGAAAAGTATCAGGACAAAACCGTTGTGGAAGGCAATACCTACCGTTATGCGATTTTTGCCAAAGATGAGAGTAACCTGATTTCTAAACCATCGCCAGAGATCGCTATGTTTGTTCCTAAATACTCGGTAATACCTCCTGTAAAAGGCTTTTTTGCGCAGGCGAATAAAACCACCAATACCATCGACTTATCATGGGAATATCCTAATACTGAAGTGGGCAGTTTTGAAATTTACAAAGCTTCTGATACAGAACCTCTTCAGCTTATTCAGGTACTTGCCGGTAAAATAAAACGTTTATCAGATCCTACGATTACTATTAATACCACTTACAAATATGGTATCAGAGCGGTGTATAAAGATGGAAGGACATCTAAAATGGATTTCTTTAGTTTAAAATTTTAAATCGTCATAATAAATTGACTATGAAAAAACTTCTACTCTTTTTTGTTTTTATAAATTCTTACTGGACATTTGGACAGCTTACTTATAGTTTTGATGCTGAGTATTATTCGTGTGGAAACTATTATTCACAATATTGCCAGCCTAATACCACTATTACATCAACTGGATTTTCGGAACCTTTTAATGTTTTTTCCTGGAGTTTTGGAAATGCCAGCGATGATTACCACAGAGGCAGCAAATCATCCACTAAAAAAATTACTTCAACAATAGCAATTGATTATGAATTTATTCTTACTACGAATTATGATTATGATAACTCATTTTATACTTTAGATGCTAAACCGCCTGGAAGAGCTGTTTATGAACCCAGCTGCGGTTATTGCGATTACAAAAAAGACTACGCTAATGAACCCTGGAATAATCCGGGTGGCGCCAGATATTATAGTGAATCCAGAGGGCGTATTTTTTTTCAGGGAAGATATATTAACTGGAATTATGAAGCTTACAGGGAACCACAAAATACATCAGGAACGGCAGATACACAGGACTTTTTATCTGTAAAAATACCTATGACCAGAATGGCTGGTTCTAATTGCTATGACAGTGATTACTGTGTAGAATGCTCAGTTGTTACAGGAGGTATTGCCTATGATAGTGCTGATGATACCCCTGACGGTCAAATTATACTAAGTAACTTCCGCCCAAACGACTTAGTTATATCAAAACCCGGATATAATCCTTATGCTACGGGAGTTTACACACCACCTGAAATTTTAGCAGGTGAAACTTTTGATTTAATAGCATCAACTCCCAGCGTAAATACTACCATGTCGTTCCCCGATTTTGTATACCACTGGCAATATCGTCCAGAAGGAAGCCAGTCCTGGGAAGATGTTCCTAATACTGTTATAAACACATTACAAACCAACAATACTCCAAGACCAGTTTTCACTATGCGTGACTTACCTTGGGCTCCATTTGGAGCAATTGATTTCAGACTCGGTTATGGTCCTGATGACAGAGCTTTTACTACTGCCTATCGTATTATTTATAAACCCGGCGCACCGGTAATAACTAATATAGAATATGTTCCACCAAAATGTAATGGAAATGCAATAACAAGCATTGACGTATATTTTAACCGGGATTTAGTTTCGGGAGAATCTTTTTCGCTTTTTAGAATTGTCCCTTTTCCTAAAGTAAGCGGTGATGCCGTTAGATTTTCTCAGCCTGAAATAAAAAATCTTATTTATGATCCCATAAAAGATCAATACAAATATTCTTTCATAATACCAACGTCAAACAACACCTTAGAAAACAACAAAAAGTATGTTGTGGAATATCAAGCAGCATTAAACGGAGTTCCGAAAGGAACGATGGCTGAGGCACAACCTTTCCTATACCAAGACCCTGAAGAACTTACTTTTTCAATAGTACCTACAGATCCCTTATGCCATAATGGTGAAGGCGGTCTTACCCTAAATGTTAAAGGTGGATCCGGAGTCTATAGTTACTCGCTTGACGATGGTACTGCAATCCCGTTTACTGTTACAACCGTTGAAACCTCAACTACTACAAACAATATTACCACTATAAGCCGGACTGCGAGCCAGCCTATAATCTTACCTGTAACTGACACCAAAAAAAGTTATAAAATAAAAGTAACTGATAAACATGGGTGTATTGAAAAAACGCTTTAGTATATGAAAAAACTTTACTTCTTATTGTTTTTTTGCTTTTTTCTGAATGGATTTGGGCAAACACCAACATATACGTTCACCTACAGTATAGATTTTTTTGGTGATCTTGGCTGCCCTTCTAATTATTCAGCAGGAGATTATTATTGTTCTTTTAATGGTTATGTAGATCGCGATATCCTTCCTGATCCTGTTATAGGAAATGTTAAAACAAAATTTGTTACTTATACAAATGTACCTTCAAACCTAAATCAATCTAATTTTGAACTGACCTTTCATTGTGAATGCGAAGACGAAGAGTCGTACTATAATCCTCCCCGCCAGGAAAGGATTTATTTATTTCCTGTTGGCAACTTTATAGAAAATGGTTTATACAGTTTTACCAGTATGATTTGCCCTATTAGATTTTATAATGCTGACATAAAACCCAATAATCTCTCCATAAATAATATAGGCTCAAAAACTGAAGTGTGTGCCGGAGAAATGTTAAATCTTGCTGTAACACCAGATGGATTTCATAAAGAAGTTTATCATTGGCAATACTCTTTAGATAACAAGGCTACCTGGAAAGACGTACCTGCAAAAAAAGTTAATGGACTTGATATTACGAATGTAAAAACTTCCAATTTTACAATCTATGATATTTTGGGGGACGATCATGTTAATCATTTTGGGCCAATCGATTTTAGAATCGGCTATGGAGGAGGAAGTCTTACCCCTATAAATTACTCCAGTTATCATAATGATGGTCCAAGCAGACCTTTTTCAACCAATACTATCAGAATAAATTATATTCCTTGTGCTCCCGTTGTAACCGATGTGAATTATGAAGGTCCTAAATGTAATGGTGATGCTATACAAAAGCTAGAAATTTCTTTTGACAGACCTTTGGATGCTTCAAAGGGAGAGTCAATATATCAATTATATATAAGAGAAACAACAAACAATGCCTCTCCGATTAAAACAACGCCAATGTTTTCTGTAGGTAATGTAACATACCCTGATGATTCTAAAATTTATTCGTATTCAAACTTCTTACAATTTTCAGGTTTAGAAAATGGTCGCGAATACGAAGTAATGTATCAGGCACAAATGAACCACCCATTTAGCACTGAAAAAATACCAAAAGGATTAATGGTTTCTGCAAAGAAATTTACTTATAATGAACCTGCTGTCCTAAAATTTGAAATAAAAAAAGCAGATAACCCTATATGTTTTGGAGATCTTGCAGAAGTATCTATTGCTGTTACCGGCGGAACAGGTGACTATAAATTTTATGTAGATGGTGTAGAAAAAACAAGCCCTAAACCTGTAAAGGAAGCTGACGGTTATTATCATGTCAAAGGATTAGTCCCAACAGCGGTAAATAGTATTAAAGTAATGGATGAGAATAACTGCATTGAAAAAAATCCTTAGTTTATGAAAAAAATATGCTTATTATTTTTTGTTTTTTTCCTGAATAGTTATATACAGGCTCAGGCTACTTACGACATCGTTATTGCCTACGAGCGACAGCCATCGCCTGAAAAAGCTCAAGAGTACTCTAATACCTATCCCAGTGTTTCAGCTGAAAATCTATGCTGGGCTTTAAATGGTAACAGTAACAGATTGATAAAGATGAAAAGTAGTGACAACAATTACGACAGTCATATTGATGATAATCTTGGTTATTACATAAGAAAAACTTACGGATCAAATCTAACCTATATCAACTTTCTAAATGTACCTGCGGAGAGGGAATTTATCGATTATTTTATCGATGTTTCATTCGTATTTTATAATGGAAAAAATTTATATCATGTAGATTCTGGTGAATATAATATTGAGTTTAATAATTTACTAATGGCTGGCAATGTCAATGAATTTGATAAAATTCACACTTATATGGGAAATTTTTATGTAAAATCATTTAAACCAAATGTTTCTATAGCTTTCCCTCCAAACAGAAATCCAGCTACTGGAACTAAAACTATTTGTGCTAATGAGCAATTTGGGGTATATGCCTATCCCGAAGAGTTTCCTGCAGAAATTTATAACTGGCAATATAGTTTAGATAATAAAATTACATGGCGTGATGTACCCTCAGAATTTCATAAAGCTAATCCAGGTTTTACGATTAATGATCTTTTAGGAAATAATCATTTGAATTACCTTGGTAAAACTATCTACTTCCGTATGGGCTATGACTCAATGGTTTTTGCAGGAGGTACAGTATTTCCTTTAATCTATTCAGCCTGTGGACCAACTGTTTCAGAAGTTTCTTTTGAAGGCCCTGGATGCAATGGGGATATCGTAAAATCATTATCTGTAACATTTAACGAGAAACTGAATTCTGTTATAGGAGAACAATTGGCTTCAATTTCTGTTGTAGATATCAATAATGATTCAAAAATATTCATGCAGGTTGACGGACCTGTATCATATCCCGATGACAGCAAAAAATATACATACACCAATTTTCAACAATTAGAAACTGGACATACCTATAGGATAAAATATCAGGCACAAATACCAAATCCTAATGCAGCTTCAAATCCTATTATGAGAGGAGTTTTATATTCCCCGCCAGAATTCAATTTTACCTACACAGAACCTAAGCCTCTTACTTTTAAAGTCAAGGCAGATAATCCAATATGTTATAACGATAAAGTTGACATAACCATTGAAGCAAGTGGCGGTATCCCACCCTATTATTATGATCATCTAAACGGAGAAACTGAAATTATCGATGGGGTGTCACAGGTTAAAAGAATCCGTTTTGATTCTTCTGACATAAATAGAACCACAGTTGAATTAAAAGATTTGGAATTAAAAAAATACAACATCAAAGTAACTGATACCAATAAATGCATCGAGCAATAATCCTAAAATAAAACTATGAAAAAATATTTACTCTTACTATTGGTTTTCACAAGATTTTTGGGTTACTCTCAAACAACTCAGGCTACTGTCTCTGGCTTATCAGAAGGATCAAGAACGGTAACTTTTGTTAATCCTGTGCCTATTGAGATTGATGGAACTCCTACCATTATTTCAGCAACAGTATTTGGGGGAAATAATGGGGCTATAGTTATTACTTTTAAAGGCGGATCAAATAATTATAATTATATCCTCACAAAGAAAAATGTAATACCAAATACTCCTATTTCTGATTTGACAAAACTAACGGCAGGAGATTATATTATTATAGCAGAGGAAAAAGAATCCGGGTGTAAAAGCGAACCTTATGAGTTTACAATAAATCAGCCAGACAAGTTGGTTGTTACTATTGAAGGTACTGCAATAAAGTGTCATGGCGGAGACACAGGAACGCTTTCAGTTTTACAAACCCAAGGAGGAACTATAGGGACAGGTTATACGTATGAATGGTTTAAACACGATGGAAGTGAATTTGTAAGTACAGGCCGTACTGGAGCATCAATTTCTAAGCCATTGACAGCAGGAAGATATAAAGTAGAAGTAACCGATAAGTCTATTCCTGCTAATACTGAATCGTCTAATGAGTTTATAATAACCCAACCATCAGCTCCTATAACGGTAACAGAATCTAAAACAAATGTAAGCTGTAATGGAGGCAGTAATGGCACCATATCACTCACCATTAATGGCGGCACTGCCGGATATTCCATCCTTTGGAATGACGGTGTCATTACAACTCATATTGCAGGACAACCAGACAGAGCAGGTTTAGTTCCAGGAAATTATTATTACACAATCTCGGATACTAATGATTGTAAATACTATAGTACTGATGATATCATAATCACAGCTCCCCCAGTACTAAATATCTCTTCCATAACACCAACACAACCAACAAATGCAACCAGCAATGATGGAAAAATAACGATTACAGCTACCGGAGGAACAGGCGCTTATACCTACTTCCTTACCAAAGGAGGAATTACTACAAACTACAGCAGCAATACCATTACAAATCTTGAAAATGGGACTTATGAAGTTTTTGTAAAAGACGCCAATAATTGTACTTCTTTATCTTCTACAGTAAAATTAGAAGCATTGGCGGTAACTTTAGTAACCCAGCAAAATGTGTTGTGTTATGGTGTCAATACCGGTTCATTAAAGGTTCAGGCTAGCGGAGGAACACTTTCCAGTAACTCTGAGTATAAATATCAATGGTATAAAGGTGCTGATAAAATTGATAATGAAACAAATGCAGAGATAAAAAATCTTTCAGAAGGTTCTTATACCGTTCAGGTAATGGATGATAAAATGATTCCAGTAACTTCTATAACCTATACAATTACATCACCTGTACAGGAATTATCCGTTACAAGTAATGCTGCAACCCAGCAACAAAATGTTTCCTGTAATGGCGGAAATGACGGTAAAATTGAAATTAGTGTGAGTGGAGGAACATGCGGTTATACGTACAAATGGAATGATGGCCCAACAAGTAAAGACCGATCAGGCTTAACCGAAGGAACGTATTCTGTTACTGTTACAGATGCAAATGGATGCGAAAAAACACTAACCGGTATTGTAATTTCTGAGCCCGAAAAAATAACCATACCTACACCAGCAATTAAAGATGTTGCTATCAACGGTCAAAGTACGGGATCTATTCTGTTTCCTTCTGACCCATTGGGCGGAAATGGAAATTATAGCTACCAATGGACATCCAATAATGGTTATTCGGCAAGTACAAGAGATTTAAATGGCATAAAGGCAGGCACTTATTACTTAACGATATCTGATAAAGAATTATGTTTGTCAACTCCATATACTTTCACTGTTGATGAGCAGCCTAAACTGGAAGTTACTATAAAAGAATCTGCATTTATTAAGTGTAATGGAGATTCTAATGGCAGGCTGGTCGCAGAAGTTACAGGGGGAGTTGCTCCTTATAAATACAGATGGGAAAAGAATGGGGTCACACTATCCGGGGAAAATTCATCGAGCCTCCCAGCTATAGGATTTGGCGACTACAGCGTTTATGTAACAGATAGTGCAAACCCTGAGCCGGGACCATTTGCTGCTGCACAACAACTCAATTTTAAATTGACACAGCCTGACGTATTAAAAGTATCACTTGCCAAACAAACCAATGTTTTATGCCATGGTGACACAACCGGAGCCATCGAAATTGCTATTGAGGGAGGAACTGCTCCTTACACACAGCAATGGACTAAAAATGGTGTGATCTATACAGGTAATTTAAATCAGCTTGAAAAAGGCGAATACAATGTTATTGTTACCGATGCCGTTGGGCACGGATGTACTGCTACTCTCAACCAGCCTGTTACAATCACACAACCTGCTGCCCCACTACAAGTTTCAAGCCCTGGACCTGTTCATCTGAAGGGTTTTGAAACCGCTGACGGAAGTATATCTGTTACAGTTTCCGGCGGAACCCCAAATTATACTTATCAATGGCGTAAAGATACATCGGCAACGATAATTGGTACCGGATCTTCAATTACCGGTTTAGCTGCTGGCGTGTATCATTTACTTGTAAAAGATGCCAATAACTGTACACTACCGGAAATTAACTATACCGTTAATCAACCTGATAAGTTAGAGGTGGTTAGTTTAACCCAGACTCCTTTTACAGACATAGCCTGCAAGGGAAATCTTTCGGGAGAATATACCATGATAGTAAAAGGTGGTGTTAAAGAATACAGTTTTGAGTGGCGAAACACAACAACGGGAACAAAATATACTTCAACTGAGACAATTTTAGCAGAGTCAACGACTTCAAAAGCATCTGGTTTAGGGGCAGGTAATTATGTTGTTACCGTTAAGGATGCTAATAGCAATACCCTTTTTGGTACCAATACCTTTACTATCACTGAACCGGACCTATTGACTTTTACTTATACTACACAAAATGTATCCTGCTTTGAAGGCAATAATGGCAGTATAAAACTAAACATTTCAGGCGGAACGAAAAGTTCCGACATCACAAAACCTTACACTATTTATAGCAGCGGAACAATAGACTATCAAAATGGTATCATTTCGGGTTTAAGTGCCGGTACCTACATTATAAAAGTAGGCGATGCCAATAATTGCCAAACTCCTGAGCAAACTATTACAATTACAGAACCTTCTGCTTCAGTATATATTGCAAACAGTACTGTAACCCCTGCTACAGGTTTTGGACTAACGACCGGAAAAATAGCAATAACGGCTTCAGGAGGTACTATCGGATATAACTACCAATGGAAAAACAACTCAGGTTCTGTAGTGGGAGCCAATAGCCCGAATTTAATAAATGCAGCTGCGGGAACTTATAGCGTTTTGGTAACCGATGCGAGCGGTTGTACAGCTTCGGGTGTTTACACAATTGACCAGCCTGCAAAACCTGTTCTTACCGAAACACATCAGAGCTCAAAATGCAACGGTTTATTAGGTTCATTAGAAGCCACAGCAACGGGAGGAGCGACTTACAATCAGAATCAGGCGGACAGAGTTTATACTTATAAATTGAAGAATAAAACTAGCGGAGCTGTTAACTCGATCAGCGGGAATATTGCTAGTTTTACCAATATTGCTGATGGTGAGTACACCCTTACTGCTACTGACATAAGCGGAGTTGACTCAAATACTGTTGATGTACTTTTTACGCAGCCTACACCAATTGTAGTTTCTTTAGTTTCAAAAACCAACGTTAACTGTTTTGGAGATAAGGATGGTTCAATAACTATTTCCGTATCAGGCGGAACTCCGCTTACGACTGCCCCTGAATATACCTACCAATGGAAGAAAAAAAATACAGTAACCAATATCTACGAAAACTTTACTCCTACTGCATTAAACCAACTGTATGCAGGCATATATGCTATTGAAGTCCGTGATGCAAATTATAATGCCAGCGATGCTGTTCATTGTATTGGTATCCTCGAAGATATTGAAATCACACAGCCTGATGATTTTAAATTTGATATCGATAAAATAACTTATACGAATCCTACTGCATTGAATGGTAATGATGGTACACTACATTTTGAAGTTACGGGCGGAAAACCAAATTATGAATATAAGTTTTATACAAAAAATACTTCAGGAACTGAAATAATACTAAAAACGATTTCTGATAGTTCTTTAAAAACAGCAGATTTTACAGGGCTGGTTAAAGACCATTATTATATCTCCGCGAAAGATGACACGGGGTGTACAAAATATACAGACTTTGATTTCAGGGATAATCCATTAACCATTAGTGTAAACCAAACTCAAAATATAAGTTGTTATGATGCCAATAATGCTATTATAAAAATAAATGCAGATGGCGGATATGGGCAGAAAAAATATTCATGGTACAGAAATAATGCTTTATTAGTCAACGAGGACAATGATATTCTTTTGAATGCAAAACCGGGCAATTATTATGCTGTAGTAAAAGATTCCAAAAAGGTGGAAGTGACAAGTAACACAATTATTGTCACTCAGCCGGATCCGTTAGCCTTCACAACTACACAAGAACCTGTAAAATGCTTAGGGGACAGCAACGGAAAAATTACACTTACTGCTTCAGGAGGAAATGGAAATTTTAGTTATCGCTATTTTAATAAAGGAATATTAGTTAAAGACTGGCAAAGTTTTACCAATGCAACCAATACTACTATTTCAGATTTAGCACAAAGTGATTATACTATTTATGTTAAAGATTTTCAGGGATGTGAAAGTCCAAACGCTATTATCAAAATTACTTCTCCAACGGCATTAAGCAGCACTGCCAGCACATCTGCTGCTACCGGAAAAGGGCTAAGCAACGGATCTGCTGCTATTACTGCTCAGGGCGGTAACGGCAGCTATACTTATAAATGGTTTAAAAGTGACAATACTAATATCAGCCAAAATACTAACACAGCAACTAACTTAGCTGCTGGGAAATATTATGTGATCGTTTCAGATGCAAAAGGCTGTGAATTGACCTCGCCTTTATTAGAAGTAACAGAACCTCCATTGCTGGAAACCGTTATTGCTGTTCAAAATGTTATTTTATGTAATGGCGATAAAAACGGAAGCTTAAAACCAACCACAACCGGCGGATTTTTAAAACCCGGCGATTCTTATACCTATCAGTGGTTAGAGAATGGAAATCCAACTGTACTGGCATCAACTACTATTTTAAACGGGATAGGCAAAGGTTCTTATTTTGTAATTGCTACCGACTCTAACGGCAATAAAGCTACGAGCCCAATTTTAACGGTTACCGAACCTGCTGTTTTAGCCAATTCATTAACTTCAGACTACGTGCTTTGCGGGGATTTTAATGACTGGACAATTAATGCAACACCATCCGGAGGAACCCAGCCTTATAATTATGCCTGGAATACCGGAGCTAAAACAGCCAGTATTCAAAACGTTCCTCCGGGAAATTATTCTGTTGTTGTAAGTGATAGTCATGGCTGTACTATTACCAAAACCATTACACTGACAGCGCCTGTACATCTTGACGCTTCAGCAAATACAAAAATACCAACCTGCTATGGCGGTTCTGATGCAACAATTACAGTAACTCCTATTGCCGGAATTGCTCCTTATACTTATTTATGGAATACCGGTGAAAAAACAAATACTTTAAGTAACGCCCCGGCAGGAGACTATTCAGTTTCTATTACAGATTCTAAAGGCTGTGTTATTTCAAGAAATTATACCATTGTAGATCCTCCAAAAGATGTCATAAATCTTGGTGATGATGTAACACTGTGCTGGGAACAGACTCTGACAATTAACGCTGCTATAAACGATGACCAGGCGACCTATAAGTGGAAATCTGATAAAGGTTTCTCAAGCAACAATGCTATGATTACAGTTTCTGAACCTGCCAATTATACGGTGACCGTGACCAACAAATTAGGTTGTGAGGCTACTGATACGATTCAGATATTTAGTCAAAATACCGCTATTAGCGCTGAATTTGCGGTATCAAGTCAGGTATTTCAAAACGAAAAAATTGTAATTGTAGATATCTCTAATCCAGCTGCTGATGAAATCGAATGGATTTTGCCAGCCAAAGCAAATGTTATTACTAAAAATAAGGATTATGCTGAAATCAGTTTTAGCGAAGCCGGAACGTATGATGTTACTTTAAATACTAAAAAAGGAAACTGTACCGCTTTTCAGACGAAACAGATTCTGGTTACCGAAGGTGAATATGAAGGAAACCCTGATGACGAACCAATTAATGAGAAAAAGTTTGACCTGAAAATTTATCCAAATCCGTCACAGGGAATTTTTACAGTAGATGTAACTCTGGATAAAGTCATGCCTGCAAATGTAAAAGTTTACAATCTGAACAACAATCTGCTTATCGATTCGAAAACTGGAGACGGTAAGGATAATTACCTGTTCAATTTTAATCTGGGCGGACTTCCTCCGGGATTATATTTTGTACTCTTTGAATCGCAGCAAGGAAGCAAACTGAGAAAAATTATCATTCAGTAATTTATTATCAAATACAAACATCCATTTCAAGTAATAATTAAGAATTCAAAAAGCGAAATAACTTTCGGGTATTTGATGCTCATAGCAGATAAAGAATGATTTTAAAGAAACTATTATTTAATACAGCATTGCTTCTTATAAGTGTATTTGGTTTTTCACAGAACTTCAATGTACAGGAACTAGGCAAAGCCAAATTAGTGAATGTAAGCGGCGGGGCATCTGCCAGTTCCGTTTTCTATTCGGGGAATGCAGTCAGGGATCCATTCAGTTTTTTTCTTAATGGAAACATCAATTTAAATATAGCTGGTCTATACAATTTGCCATTTTCGTTTTCCTACACCAATCAAAAATTTGGATATGGCAAACCTTTGCTGATGAACCGGTTAATCATACATCCTTCTTACAAATGGATTACCGGTCATATTGGTGATGTGAGCATGACTTTTTCACCTTATACGTTAAGCGGTCATCAGTTTTCAGGAGTTGGTGTCGATCTTACTCCTCAGGGCAATTTTAAAGTCAGTGCGATGTACGGACGATTATTAAAAAGCAGCGAATACAACATTGCTTATCCTGATATTGTACCGACCTACAAAAGATTAGGGTACGGTTTTAAAACCTCTTACGCTTTTGAAAAAGTAAATCTGGGGCTGACTTTCTTTAGGGCAAAAGACGAAGCCAGTTCATTATCAACCCCGATTCCTTTTGAATTAGGTGTATCTCCAAAAGAAAATGCTTCCATCAGTATTGAGTCTTCTTTTAAACTTTTAAAAAAATTACAGGTTTTCGCAGAATATGCCAACAGCAGCATTACCGAAGATACACGTGCTGATGGGAATGGAAAAGGAAGCAGTCTTTCTTCTTTATTTTTAAACAAAAACAGCACTACTAGCAGTTATGATGCTTTTAAAGGTCAACTGACTTATCCTGCCGGAAAAGGAACGCTGGGACTGGGTTATGAAAGAATCGACCCTAATTACAGGACTTTAGGAGGTTATTATTTCAATAACGATCTGGAAAACGTTACCGTAAATGCAACACAGAATATATGGAAAGACAAGGTTTCATTAGCATTAAACCTTGGACTTCAAAAGGATAACCTTGACAAGCAAAAACAAAGTCAGATGAAACGTCTGGTATCCTCCATTAATGCTGATTACAGACCTAATGAAAAATTGAACCTGAGTGTAAACTATTCGAATTTTCAATCCTATACCAACAGCAGAAACCAGTTTGACTACATCAACCAGACTTCTGATTACGAATATTTGGATACTCTGAATTTCAGACAGGTAAACCAGAACGCTTCTTTGAATATCAATTATTTATTAAAAAATGACAAACATTTAAAGCAAGCCCTGAGTGCTAATTTTTCTATGCAGGATGCTATAAATCAGCAGGAAGGCCGAACAATAGAAGGCGGTGCTTCAACCTACTATAATTCGGGAGTATCTTATATGATTGGTTATCCCGAAAAGGACCTGAACTTTACCGGATCTATAAACAACACCTACGGAAACACCGGTTCGGGAAACAGTTTTATCATTGGACCAACCATTGGAGCTTCAAAACTGTTTTTCGATAAAAAACTGACTGCCAATGCCTCAACAAGCTACAATACCAGTTACAACAATGGCGATAAGCAGAACGATATTTTAAACTTCAGGCTTAACGGATCTTACATCTATCTCCAGAACCACAATTTTAATATGGGTGTAATTTCATTATTCAGCAACTCAGCATCCCAGAAAAACAATGATTTTACCGCTACCCTTTCTTATACTTATTCATTTGATAAAATAAAATTACGCCCGAAAAGGGAGCCTGAAACAGAAGCGGTAACAGAGAAAAAAACTGCTGAACCTGTTTTAAAAATCAATTTTAAAGATCAGCAGTTTGAAGGAACAAGAGATCAAATTATTGCACAACTGAAAGAGAAACAGCTTGACTTGCATTCTTTACCTGCAGAATCGACAGCCCATTTAGAACATTTAATAACGCTTGCCACCCTTACTCCCGATGACAAGGATTTAAAAGAAAAAGTCCTGGATTATCTGGAAGCCTATGCAACTGAAGCAGAGACTTTAGAAAAATACAACGACTATTTTGTCCAGGCGTGTCAAAAGCTGGAAAATGACATGAAACAAAGAGAC
This sequence comes from Flavobacterium fluviatile, assembly GCF_010645065.1. Classification (GTDB taxonomy): domain Bacteria; phylum Bacteroidota; class Bacteroidia; order Flavobacteriales; family Flavobacteriaceae; genus Flavobacterium; species Flavobacterium fluviatile. The sequence continues at coordinate 93,270 of NZ_JAADZW010000018.1, forward strand.
GAAAGCCTTGAAAATGTTTATGTAGCTGCCCTGGGAAGGGTAAACGGCCATCCGATGCACGGGGTAAATGAAGCTGATGCGACCAACAGAACGAGTTATAATTCGTATCTAAAACTTGCCGAAAGAAGCGACAACAGCCGCAACCAGCTAAAAAATCACAGATGGATGCTCAACGAAATAGCATTAGCCGCAAAAACACCTGCAAAAGAAATCCAGCAGAACGAAAATGCAGCTGCGTTTGGCGAACAAGCTGTCGGCGCTATTTTTAAGTTAATAAAAGAAAAGAAAAATGCAGCCGAAATAGTCAATGCTATCCAGACAAAAGCAATTCCGTTTTATTATGATCTGGCGATTAAAAACGCTTCAAATGATGAAATCGATTTAAAATATATTCAAAAATAAAAGCATCTCGTAAGATATAAAACTAACAAAATAATGGATAAACCTCAATTACCCAAAATGCTGAAAAAATTACATCTGTACTTATTATTGTTGAGTTCCCTTATCGGATTTGGAACCTATGCACAAACCTTTCCTATATCGGTATCTACACAAATTTCGCAGCCCTCACCTATTTATCTGAGCCATTATGCAGATCCTTCTACCATAAACAGTCCGATAAAAATTCAGCTGGTTTTAAACGATTTGACCATCTCCAGCAGGCAGGTAAAACTGAAAATTTATTTTCAGGGCAACGGAATTTCTTTCAGTACAAATGATTTTGTTACAGGAGCGCGTCCGTTGTATCTCGAAGGAGGTGTTCCATTACAGTTAACCAATATCGATCTTGCCCCTTATTTTGAATATCAGAACCTGTTGGGACTGAATCCAAATCAGTATGCACAGCCATTGCCGGAAGGTGCTTACAATATTTACGTAGAAGTATCTGATTTTGCTACAGGCAAAAAACTGTCTAAAAAAACCGGAACCAGTACTATTATTTTTCAGAACGAACCTCCGTTTCTAAATCTGCCCCTGAATAATGCTTCTTTTATGCAGCAGAATATTCAGAACATTGTTTTCAGCTGGACTCCCCGAAGCATCAACGTGAGCAATGTAGAATATGAGTTTTCGATAGTTGAAATCTGGGACAAATACACGCCGGTTCAAAACGCATTTGCTTATTCCCCTCCATTATATACTACCACTACCAGAAATACTACACTGCAATATGGCGTTAGTGAACCTCAGCTGCTTCCGGGCAAAAAATATGCCTGGCGCATCAAGGCAAAAGCTATTTTTGGCGCAGAAGAAATTGGTGTTTTTAAGAACAATGGCTATAGCGAAATCTTTTCTTTTGATTACGAATCTTTTTGTACTGCCCCACTTGCCATAACCACTTCGGGAGTCAGTGAAAATCAGGCCAAAATAACCTGGAGCGGGAATATCGACAATTATGATTATCAGATAAATTACCGTGAAAAAAATGCGGACTCAGAGTGGTATAAACTCGTTACCCCAAGAGAAAACATTACAATAAGCAATTTAAAACCAAATGCAACCTATGAATATACCGTGGGGGCATCCTGTGATGTTGGCAAATACACCCACAGCACCATCAAAGAATTTACAACCCTTGTAAGAGATGAAATTGCGTTTCAGGGTTGTGGTATCAAGCCTGATCCTAATGATTTAGCCAACAAAAATCCGCTTCCTGAGCTTTTCCCGAATGATGTCGTTACGGCAGGTGACTTCCCTATTGTAGTCCTTCACAGTACCGGAAGCAACGGCACCTTTACCGGAGACGGTTATGTAACCCTGCCTTTCCTCGAAAAATTCAGAAAACTGATTGATGCTGCCGATGCCCTTGGCGGAGAGAAAATCAATATTGGTCAATTCTCCCGTATCAAAATTACTTTTACCAATATTGGAGTCAATACCGATTTCAAACTGATTTCGGGTGAGATCGTTGCGAGTTATGACAAAGATAATTGGGATAAGATGCTCGATGCAGATAAAGTCTTTAACGATGTTCTTGGCAGTAACGGAAAACCAATTGAAGGCAAAATATCTTATGAGGTCAAAGATGCCGTATTAAATCCTGACGGAAGTACTACGATACTAGGCGCCAATGGTGAATCTACAGTGATACAAAAATCGGTTTACGATCAGGTTTATACGGATAAAAACGGAAATATTGTTAACATTCCTGCCAATGGCAATGGCGAACCTACGTTTATCAAGGGAGCCGAAGGCGGCAAATCAGTTGCGGCTAATACCAATGGCGTATCCAGCAGCGGTGAAGTAACACAAATCTCCTCGCCTGATGTTACGATTACTTTTGAAGATGCTCCAAAAGCGCTCTATGCTTTTGATGAACTGCCTAAGTCGGGCCCTGAAAAACTTAAAGCTACTTATGAGACCATTCCGGTAAAAGGCGGCGGTACTTATGCAGTTAATTACAAAGCTGTTTCAGATTTAAATGGCCCGGATAAATTAATAGCTGAAGCCGAATTTAAAAACGGAAAAACAAAAGACGATATCTTTTTTAAAACCAATACAGGAGTTGCTGTTGATGTAAAATGGACAAGTGCCACAAAAGCCGAGATAACAGTCAAAAGAACTTTAAACTTTTTTAAAGAAAGTATCCTTGCTACCGTAAAAGGCGCAAAAGAAAAAGATCCAAAAGATGCCGCCAAAACAATTGACGGAAAATCAGACATTGCCGGAAAAGTAAACATCTGGCAATTAACCCAAAAACCTGCTATAAATATTACCCTTTTAAGCGTAAACGGAGCAAAGACACCAGCCACTGATGAAGCCAAAAATTTCTTTAACGAAGTCTATAACAAAGTTGGGATTACCTTTGATGTTACGACCCAAAATGTAAAAATTTCGGGAGCATTACCAAACGAAATACAATGTGGGGAAAGCGGAGTTTTTGATGTTTATACACTTGATCAAAACAATATCATAAGCGCTATAGAATCCAGTACCGATTTTAAATACAACGACAAAACCTATTATGTTATCTACACCGGAAAATCAGGGCAGAATGGCTATCAGGGCTTTATGCCTCTTGGGGGACAATATGCTTTTGTATTTAACAACGGTAACCTAAAAACGGCCGCACACGAATTAGGTCACGGTATTTTTGGCCTGAAACACCCATTCTCAACTGAAGCAGAATCAAGAAAAACGGATCTTTTAATGGATTATGGAGACGGTACTGTATTGTCTCATAACGACTGGGATATTATCCATAGCGGTGGGTGGAAGTTTTATGGGTTTCAGAAGAGTGCTGATGGAGCTTTACTTAGTGGACTTTGGTATACAACGAGCTGGAAAGCCTTTGTAGGAAAAAAAGAGTATATCCCTGTTGTTGAAACTTCTGGAAACCTAAGACCAGAAGGAACTATTAGAAGAATTTACATAGCAAAAGAAAATGCCTATTACACTTACTTTCCAGAAAAGGGAGATTACTATAAAGACAAAGATACAATAAGGCTTAAAATAGATACCTCAGTTAAATTATCTAATTCCAGTAAAAATCCTGTATACTTATACAAGTATGAAGGAGGCTGCGGAAAAGATACTTATTACAAATCGACTCATGACATTGTAATGACTAATAAAAATAATATTAACAAATTACTACAAACATTAAAGCCTGAGGGAGTTTTCTCATGCGGAAAACCTTCTCTTGAAGATTTGAAAGATACAGGAAAAGAAATATATGCTTATAATAAATCTCAAGTTCCGGAAAAAGATGTACAAATTTTAATTGAGATTGCAAGTATTGGTGATATAATTGGTAAAGACAATTACAATAGTTATATAACAAAACTGAGGAATGATGGAAATTTATTCTGGTCTAACGTCAATAAATCTGCACCTTATACAACTGAAAATTTAAACAACACGCTTAAGAGTTTAAAAGATTTCTCAGATGCCATACAACGAATCAAAACGCATAACTATACTACAATTGAATCTTTAATAGAAGATGTAGACAGCAACTTTAAAATAACAAAAGGATCAGACAATATTTTTGTTTTCCCTTCTGATATGAGATTGACACGTTTACTAACAACTCCATTTGCTGATTTAGATGCAAAAAGAAGCAAAGATTTGATCGATCTTATAGAAAATGCAAGATTTATTACAAATCATAATATTGGTGATCCTATATGTGCCGAACAAATACTAACTGTCATTCTTGATAAAGTCGCTAAAGGAAATGATTTAGACAAAAAAAAGCAGATTATAAATCATATAAGAGCTAAAAAATATTTATTCCATTTTATCAATGGAATAAGCGGAATTTATTATGAATCATTTATTAACTCTATGATTTTAATGACACATCAAGTCTATCCTGCTCCTGAATTTAGAATTAATCCTGCTAAATATTTAACCTTCAGTCCTGCTTACCTCAAGCTTAATAGTGAATCAATATCTATAGATGGAAAAGTAGAATTAAAAGTAAAACAATGGTTTTCGGAAAATTTATATAACATAGTTGAAGATCCATATGAATATGTCACCGTAAATTTTGCTGATGATGTAAATTTTGGAGGAAACTTTCAATTTAAGAAAAATCAAACAGTTCAAATGTCAGCAATTTGTGCATATCAATTATTTCATAAAGATACAAGAGCTGCACAATGGAAATCTGCAAAAATTGCTGGTGAAGTGGCTTTAACTGTAGTTGGTGTGGGAGAAATTACTGCTGCCATAAGACTTTATAGAGCCGGACGGACTGCTTATGCAACATATCTCGGTCTAAAAGCACTTGGCGATGTTGGTTTTGGTCTTACTGATGTCTACATCAATAACTCTGACAACTCATTAACTGATGCCCAAAAAGAAAAATGGAACAAATTTTTTATGATTTATTCTATTGCTTCAATATCAACTACCGGATTAGAAATAGCAACAAATAAAGTCATGACAAAATTAAATAAAGGTGGTAACTCTTACAATGAATTTGAAAACGCAGTTGAAGAAGCAGATATCGATATTGATCAACTTTATAAAGATAATATTGAAAATCCAATCAGAGTTCCTGGAAGTTTCGAAGACCAAATTAAATTATTATCAAAAGATGACCGCATACCTGCTACATTAAAAAAACTGTTTGAAGAGGATTTTGCTAATGCGGGAGAAGAAGTTGTAAAACTATTACAAAAAGAAGATTCAGGATTACTGAATGGTTGGGTAAAATATAGAAAGAAAAACCCAACCGCAATTTTGTGCAACTAATAATTAACAAAATGAAAAAAATATTTATTGTTATAATAATAAATCTATTAAGTATTTGCAGTATTAATGCACAATGTTGGTTTACCCAGCTTAAAAAAGATTTAGAGGCAGGAAGTGCTGAATTTCAAAAATTTATAAACGAAAGTGAAGACGGTTTTGGAGTTTATCAACGCTTGTATGATGGAGGAAGTACTTACGTTCTTAAAAATGCAACATATCTTAAGAAGTTTGAAAAACTAAGCCCTGATGCTCAAAAGTTTATTTCTCAACTTACTGATGATAAAGCAGGTGCAACTCTTAGTAAATTTCTTGATGATTGTGATAGTGACTTTGTTGCATTATTAAATTCTGACAATCGATATGCACAAGCAATAGTTGGTCATAAAAATAAATATACAAGAGCCGATTATGAAAATTTCGCTGATGACATTGGAGAATTAGCCTCCTCATCTGCTTCTAAAGAAAAATTAGAAAATTGGATAAACAGAAGCTCAAAAATATCTAATTTTGGAGATGTAGTTGCTACCGGTAATCGCCTCAGCAAAAACATTACTGATGCAATAAGACTTAAATCAGGAAAATTATTCGAAGATTTAGCTAAAAATTTAGGTTTAACAGTAGATGAGCTTAAACTTTATGATGTCTTAACAGAAGTTCCTCTTGTAACTACTGGAGGATTTATGAAAGCTGATGTATTGTTAATTAAGAAGAACGTACTTGGAAAAATCGAGGATACCATTATAATTGAAAATAAACTTTCTCAAGGTACTGCTTTAACAAAAAGACAAAAAGAAGGATTTGGGGCAATAATAAATGGACAAATTAGTATGACGATAAAATATGATAAACCAGGTGAAATTTTAGTACGTGAAGGTCCATTGACTGTTTCAAAAAATAAAATTTTTAAAATTTCAGATGCAGGTACAGATAATATTGCCAATGTTAAAATTGAAAAAATAATAAAAGTAAACTAGACTATGACGAAATCAGATAAAAAAGAATTTGTATTTGAAAAATTATCACAATCATTAAAACCTAAAGGTTATTATTTGGTTAGAACAGGTTTAGATCCTAGGTTTGTGTTAAAAGAAAAGGAAAAAGTAATATTTTTTATTTTAAATTTTAATGATAATGGATCAATAGTAATGTCAAAAACTATGATTTCAATACTAATAGTTGAGGAAATAATGATTGAAATAAAAAAACCCAACCAAGATTATTCTTTTTTAGATGATAAAAAATATTTTTTAGATACACTACTCGATAAAAACACTTCATTTGAAGGAAAATATGACAATGGCTCTATAAATCATAATGTAAATGATAAAGAGCAATTAGATTATTTTACTAAATCAATAATAACTTATATTGAAACTGAAAGTCAGAAGTTTATAGAAAAATATAGTTATTTACCTAATGTTTTAGCGGAAATGGATAAATTAGAACTTGAAGGAAAATATTGGAATGAGTTATTAGCAGGAGGTCCAGAATTTTTGTTTAGAGGATTGATAATTTCTAAATTATGTAATGATGAAAAGTATGACGAAAAATTATCTTATGTCGAATCTCTTCTGATTTCCATGGCTGATGATTTCCTGCCGTATTTTGAGAAATTAAAAATAAGATTAGATGATTTAAAACCTAAATATAACTTATAAGGAGTAATTCTAATACATTCCCCCCGCTCCACGAAGTGTTCTCATGAAAGGCTGCGCAAATGTCCCCCGCTCCACGAAGTGTTCTCATGAAAGAGCTGCGCAAATGTCTCCGACTTTGCGCCAGTTTTTTTTATGCCCTTATAATCCTAAACTTCTCAAAAGTCTCCCGACTTTTTACCTAAAATTCTTGTATTCCAATAAAAAACAAATACTTTATATTTATAAAAAATTTTAAAGTATTAAGCTGTAATTTCAGGGATATAAAAATTGAAAAAGCAGATAACCAGTGGTCGATCTTTTAAACCCTAAGTCACTTACAAAATATAATTTGTATTAATTATTCGTTTAAAGTCGGAGACTTTTACAGGTATTGGTATTGGGTTCTTAAGAAATTTTAAAATGGCGCAAAGTCGGAGACATTTGCGCAGCGTTGGTGAACTGAATATATCTTTATTTTCAAAAAACATAATTTTAAATCATCTTCTGAATTTTCTATTGCTTATTTTTACGGTATTAAACAACCGGATTAATTTGTTTCTAAATTTCTAATTATGTTCCAGAAAACTGCTTTTGCACTCGTTTTACTTTTCTTTTTAAATTCATGCTCTGTCCACCAAAAAAGTCTGTCATTGAATGACTGGTATGCTTTTACAAAAAAAAGTACTGAAAGACAGCAGCCATCAGAAGTTTATAATTTCTCAGATAATATGATCAGAATGTATGGCGAAACAAACGGTTATCTGATGACAAAAAAAAGCTATACCAATTTTGAACTTAGTTTGAAATACAGATGGAATATTGAAGAAAAGTTTAAAACCAAAAGCAAGAAAAACAGCGGTGTGATGTATAACATCCCTGCTGATTATCCTGATAAAATCTGGCCAAAAGGAATTCAGTTTCAAATCAAAGAGAATACTACGGGCGATTTTATTTTTTTGGATCAGGTAACGGCCAAAGTAAACGGAAAATTAGTTGAAGCCGGTGCAAGCGTTACTTCTCCTAAATTTAGCGAAAATGAAAAACCTTATGGCGAATGGAATTCTGTTGTAATCAAATCTCTTAATGGCAAAATTACACAATACCTCAACGGAAAACTGGTAAACGAATGTACAGAAGCTTCTTCTAATGAAGGCAGAATCTCATTAAATTATGAAGGAGCGCCTATTGACTTCAAAAATATTGTCATTAAAAATATTTCTAAAGAGTAAACCAAAATCGTTCTCCGATACATTTTTTGTTCCTTTTCTCTGCATAAAAAATCACCCGAACTAACGGTTTTGAAAATTATTCACTGGCTATTCTACGTTTCATTTACAGGAATATAAATGTCAAAAGTGGCTCCTTTGCTTTCCTCACCGGATGCTGTAATAAATCCATTATGATTGTCAACTATCTTTTTTACGATAGCCAGTCCTATTCCTGTTCCTGTGTATTCCAGTTTTCCGTGTAAACGCTGAAACACTTCAAATATTTTAGCACTGTATTGCTGATCAAAACCAATTCCGTTATCTGAAACACTGATGTGGCAATAGTCACTGTTTTTGTTTACTTTTTTATGATCCAATGCAGAACCAGGGATTATTTGGCTATCAATTTTTATTATTGGGGCAGTTCCCACTTTAGCAAACTTCAATGAATTACTCACTAGATTATACAGCAGCTGCCTGAACTGAAATGGAATAATATCTGCCACGCATGTTCTGTTTTTTTCGATTACTCCACCTGTTTGTTCCAGCTCTTCTTTTAAGTCTTCTTTTACTTCATCAATAATTTTTGACAGATCAGTTTTCTCAAATATTCTTTCCTGAACATTGGTTCTCGAATAGGCTAAAAGGTCATTTATTAAGGTCTGCATACGCTTAGCCGCATTTTGCATCCTTTGAAATTTATCTTTTCCAACATCCGATAAATTACGAGATTCCTTATCAATAATCTGCGTTGCAAAGGTTTGTATTTTTCTTAGCGGCTCTTGCAAATCATGACTTGAGATATAGGCAAAAGACTGAAGCTCTTTGTTCATTTGCTCCAGCTCCGCATTTTTTTGTTCCAGTTCAGATGCATTGAGTTTTAATTTGTCATCTGCTTTCTTTTTTTCTGTCAGATCGTGCGTCACTTTTGAAAATCCGATGAGTTCCTTTTTTTTATTATGCACAGCTGTAATTACAACACTAGCCCAAAAACGAGTCCCATCTTTTTTTACGCGCCAGCCTTCCTGGTTTGCTTTGCCTTTTTCTTCTGCCAGTTTTAATAATTTCTGAGGAAGACCTGTTTTTCGATCCTCTTCCGTATAAAAAGTGGAGAAATTTTTCCCAACAATTTCTTCGGATTTATATCCTTTAATTTTTTCTGCTCCGAGGTTCCAGTTTTCAACCAGACCATCAGGGCTGAGATATAATATAGAATAGTCCTGTACCTCTTCTACCATTAAATGGTAGCGTTCTTCACTTTTTTCAAGAGACTCATTTATCAGGCTAAGTTCTTTTGTGCGTTCCATGACCTGTTTTTCCAATTCATCTGTAAAGGCTTTCTGGTCATGTATATCGGTACTTGTACCCACCCACATTTGTATTTTTCCGTTTTCATCTATTCTCGGGGTAGCGCGGCTCAGTTGCCAGCGATATTCCCCATCATATCTCCTGAACCGGTGTTCAAACAAAAAATCTTTTCCGGTGGTGATAGCATCCGTCCATACCTTTATATTTTCTTCCCTGTCGTCAGGATGTACTATTTGCAGCCAGCCATGATCCCTTATTTGTTCCGGTGTCAAACCAGAATAGGCATAAACAGACTGGTTGTAATAATTCAGATTCCCTTCAGTATCTGAAGTCCAGATATGCTGCGGCATTGCACCGGCCAGAAGCCTGAACTTTTGTTCACTTTCTTCCAGTTCCTGCTGGTGTCTTTTTAATTCTGTAATATCCCTTGCTGTACCAATTAATCTTTCCGGTTTGCCTTCTTTGTCATAGAAAACTTTACCTTTCGCTTCTACCCAGTGAACAGACTTATCAGTCCATATTACTCTTGCTTCATAATAAAGAACTCCGGAAGTAATGGCTTGTCTAATCGCTTTTTCCCTAATGTGCAGATCATCCTTATGAACATGTTTGAGTAGTTGCTCATGGGATAATTCTAAATACTCTTTATATCCGCCAACAATCTCAAGGTATCTCTGCGAATACGTAAGCTCTTTTGTTTTCGCATTCAGTTCCCAAATGCCCAGCTCACTGGCTTCAACTATAATATTAAGACGCTGTTCGTTCTGTTCTGTCTTCGTTCTTGCCTGCACTTTCTCCGTTACTTCTGTTGCAGTTACAATAATGCCTGAAATTTTTCCGTCTTGTTCTTTCAGCGGATGATAAAGAAAATCAAAGTTGTAAATACTTTCTATACCTTGCCTTTTAAGCGGAACAGGTAATTCATTTCCATGATATGGTATTCCCGTATTTAAGACATCATCTAAAAGCGAACTTACAGTTTCTTTTACTTCTGGCAAGGAATCAAATAATGGTCTGCCAACAAAAGAGGTTTCTTCTCTGTCAACCAGTTTAAGATATGCTTCATTGGCCATTTCTACTACATGGTCAGCACCTCTTAAAATAGTAATACCAACCGGAGCCTGCCTGACTGTATTACGGAATCGTTTATCTGCCTCCTCAATTTTTTTCTTAGCAAGATTTAAATCTGTCAGGTCAACTCCTGTATTCATAACGCCATAGATGTTTCCCTTCAAATCATATAATGGCGTAAATCCGTAATTAAAATAATACGTACCCCATTTTCCGTCTACCAGCAAATCCAGCGGCGTATTTTCGGTATGAAAGGGCTGTCCGGTTTTATATACATTTTTGATCTGCTCAAACACTAATTGACTGGTCAGCTCGGGCAAAAGATCCATGAATGATTTTCCTATTACATCATTCCCTTTTCCCCAAATATTAATAATAGCTTCGTTAGCCAGTTCAATAATCATTTCTTCGCCCGTATATACTGCGATAGCAAATGGTGCATTTTCTACCAATGCTCTTATTTTGTGTTCGCTTTCCTCTATTCTTGAACGGGCTTCAATTTGTTCTGTTACTTCAATAGCTATCGCTACTATACCCGAAATTGTTCCATCGGATTCTTTTAGTGCTTCATATACGAAATTGATGTAACTGGTTTCTATTTTTCCGTTTCGCGGAAGGTTAACAGGATGTTCATTTGCAACAAATTTTTTCCCTGTTTCATACACATTATCCAGTAATGACTCTAATCCCTGCCCTTTTGCTTCAGGCAAGCCTTCAAATATCGGTTTGTTTATGACTTCTTCTTTGCTTTTTCCCCAAATCTCAAGCATCATATCATTGACCACTTCTACAATATGATTTCTCCCTCTGAAAACACACATGGCTGTTGGAGCCTGGATGATATTATTTAAGTAGCGGTTATTACTTTCTTCTAATTTTTTTAAAGAATTTACATTTTCTGTTGTTTCACTACAGATTACCATTACCCCGGCAATTTTTCCAGATTCATCGTGTACCGGACTGTAGCTGAATGTCCAGTAAACATCTTCAATCTTACCGTTTCGGTATATTGGTATAAGCTGATTTTCACTCCATATTGATTCTTCTCCGGCCAATACCTGCTGAATAAGAGGAGATATAACCGGCCAGATTTCAGGCCAGGCTTCCTCTGCATTTTGTCCTAAAATATTTGGGTGCTTACCTTCATTTCCCAGACTAGGACGATACGCATCGTTGTAAAAACACGTAAGTTCTTCTCCCCACCACAGAAACATTGGAAATTTTGAATTTAAAATAATGCCGAGCGTAGTCCGAAGACTTTGTGGCCAGGTATCCGGAATCCCTAAAGGCGTTTTACTCCAGTCTTTGCATCGAATAAGATGCCCCATTTCGCCTCCCCCTTCCAGAAAGTAATGCTCTTTATTTTTCATGCGTATCCAGGTAAATTTAGGGTTGAAGAATAAAATTCTCTCTTTCCGGCTTTTTGAAGTTATTCTCAGAAGTTATCTGAAGCGCATTGGCTATTACCTGCTTTAATTTTGAAAAATCACCGGGTTTGCGAATGTAATATAAAGCACCTTTGTCATACATCGTATTGACAATTTCCATATCCAGAGAGGTTGAAAAAACAATTACCGGAAGCTCTTTCAGTTCTTCAATTTCTTTTATTTCTGTGAGGCATTCATATCCATTTTTACGTGGCATGTTTAAATCCAGAAAAAGAATGTCTGGTAAATTATTTATAGCCTTTTCATCCAGAAAACCCATAAGTTCAACGCCATCATTAACTGTTACAAGTGTTACAGGAAATGACAGATCATCAAGTGCTTCTTTAAAAAAAGTACAATCATCCTCATCGTCGTCAGCTAATAGAAGATTGTAAATCTGTTTATTCATTTTGTATTAGGATAAGTTATAAAAATTTCAATCTGTACTAAAATCATCCAGACAACCAAACCGCTTTGTTAAGAAGGCAATTTGTATCTTTTCAATAATTTCAGAATCATAAAATATTTTGTTTCTGCTAAGATAAAACTAATTTTACTATCCGTAATCAATACCCTGCTGATAAATTTAATTCCTTTTGATAAAAGAATAAAGAACTTCAACTAATTTACCTTAAAAGCAATGTTTTACGAAGGATTTTAATTTTAGATTCTATCTTTCTTAACAAATGATAATTGCCAGCCGGAAAACGGTTGCTACTTTTGATAGAAATCAAAAAAAAAGACAATGATTCATGCCTTGTTTTCAGGAAGAGGATATGGGGCACTTTTTTCTACAACCTCAGATATTTTTTCATCAAGCTGGTTGCAGGACTTTGAAAGGTATTCTAATAATTCGGCACTTTCCGGATTTCCAGGATCCGTTTCTTTAATAAGGTTCAATATTCCCATTATATTCGTGAGCGGCGCCCTGATAATATGTGAATGGCTAAACGCAATTTCCTGAAGCTTCGAATTTTGACTTTCTATTGCCTGAATATAATGCAGGGTTTCTGTTATTTCATTTGCCACAACAAGACTGTATTTTACCTTATCAATATAGATAATATTACTTACAACTTCAACATATAATATTTTTCCATCCTTATTTTTGTGGCGATAAATTCCATTAGTAAAAAGCCTTTTATGTTTTCGAACGACATCCAGAGCCTTTTCCAGTTTTGCCAAATCTTCCTGAGGGCGTATATCCTTTATTGTCATTTGCATAAACTCCTGTTTGCTGTATCCGTATCTGCGCACAGCTGCTTCATTTACGCGCCAGAATTTTAGGGTTTCCAAATCATAAATCCACATAGGAACCGGATTCATCTCAAATAAATTATTGTATTTGCGTTTTAGACGGTTGTATTTGACTTCAGATTTATTTTTTTCACTCAAATAAACAATACTTTTAAACAGCCACAATGAACTCAATTCGCTTTTTGGCAGATAATCGAATATATTGTTATTTCCATCTGTAGTTTTCAAATTCCCGAAACTTTCTTCTGTCAGGATATCCGAGATTAGTATTATTGTAGTACCGCTTGTATTTTTTTCAACAACATATAATTTTCCGATCTCGTTTACCTGATTTATGCTTACTAAGATAACATCAAACTTATTTAGAGATAATAAGGTATAAGCATTTTCAAAACCGGCTTCAGTAATCTTAGCAGAAATAAACCTCTCGTGAATCAAATCAGCTATATACTTAAACTCCAATAAATTACTGTCAATTATAAGAATACGATATGGAAAAGAATTTTTCTGCATATTTCATTGAGGTTGGTGAGTCAGTCTTATAAATTTAAACAAAAAAATGAAATGTTTTGCTGTAGTACATCGTTTAATGTCTTTCGTTCACATTTATATTAACCACCAGATCACAATGCAGAATTAGGAACTTAATAGAATGTTACAGAGAACGAAAACAAAAAAGACTGTCCGAAAATTACATTTCAAACAGCCTTTTTAGTTTTCAGCCTCCTTAATCAGATCTTCACCATGGCAAACATCCTGATTACCTAATTCAATTTGTGAGACATTACCAGTTTTTACTCCATGGACCGTGGTTTTTGTAAGCGGGACCAGTTAATTTTAATCTTTCAGGATTACCTATTTTTACTTCAACAAGTTCTTTTTCTGAAGTGCTTACCACCGGATAAGCGTTTTTGTATGCTGGCCCCTGCAATGTTTCTTTATTGTTTTCTGAATATATTGCAGTAGGTACTGTTTCGTGCTCCCAATGTTTAAAATTTTTAAAAGCCGGTCCTTTTAAATCACTCTGTTTTACTTTAGTTGGTTCATCTTGTGCAAAAGCGCTAAAAGAAACTAATAAAACTCCTAAAATCAATGCTATATTTTTCATGACTGTTACTTTTTATTGTTTTTTCAAAGTTACAATCAGTAACAGGCTTTCAGGATTATGTGAATCTACCCTATTTGCATCCGTATTTATACGGATAGTGCGGTCTTTAATTTTGTTATATTAAAACCCGTTGGGTGAAATCAAAATAAGTGTCAGGCTGAGTCCATTCGGCTTTGCTCAGGATAAAATTAGTCGAAGCCCTTTTGAACTCTTAAGCCTTCGACTCCGCTCAGGATGACATCAATTCTTTATGTTATAAATGATGTTTTACTCATTATTTTATACTTTTAATTCATTTTAAATCAATTGCACCCAACGGCTTATATTAAATTCATTTTTGCTGCTTTTTTAATGAGTTCGGCGGTGTTTTTAACTTCCAGTTTTTTTAGAATATTGGCACGATGGGTTTCGATGGTACGGGAGCTTACAAATAGTTTCTCAGCAATTTCTTTTGTTGTCAACCCTTTAGCGATTAATCCTAAAACTTCAGTTTCCTTATTAGACAAAACATTTTCACTTATGCTTTGTGTTGACATAAAGTTGATCATCTTTTCAGAAATCTCAGCACTGAAATATTTTTTCCCATTATCAACACTTCTTATGGCCAGGATTAATTCGGCTTCATCCGTATTTTTTAACAGGTATCCGTAAGCGCCCATTTTAGCGCATTTTGCAATATAATTACCATCACTGTGCATCGAAATTACAATAGGCTTTATATCAGTAGCATTGTTTTTTAATTCTTTTAAAACCTGAAAACCATCCATATTGGGCATTGTAATATCCAGCAATACAATATCTGCCTTAAATTGACTATTAATAAGCTCCATAAACTCTGAGCCATCCCCAACGCTTCTGACTATTTTTATATCTTCATGCTTTCTTAGCAGTTCTGCAAGTCCTTTTCTAAATAGCTCATGGTCATCCGCTATTATTAATTTTATTTCTTTCATAATTCTATGGGTAACTCGATTTCAAAGGTTGTATTTCCGGGAGTCGCATTGATTGCAATGGTACCATTGCAAATTTCTACACGTTCTTTGATGTTAACAATTCCTAAACCTAATTTAACAGTCGTTATGTCAAAACCAATTCCATCATCAAAATAAAAAAGGGATATGAATTCCTCAAATTCCGAAAGTGTAATCCGTATGTTTTTTGCGTCAGCATGTTTTAATGAATTGTTTATAAGCTCCTGAGTGATTCTAAAAAGATTAATCGCCTGATGGTTGGTGATATTAGAACTTTCCTGTTGGGTCAAATCTTCATATTCAATAGTAACAGTTGTCGATTTTTTCAGCTTTTCAATAAAGTTTGTTAAGGTAACTCCAATTCCAAAATCATCTATTGAAGCAGGCATTAACGCATTAGACATCAATCTGATTTCAGAAATGGTATCATCCACTATTTTTTTCATTTCTGCTTTCTTCTCTTCATTTTTAACCCTGTTTTCAATGTAGTGCTTCAAAGAAGTCAGATAGGGACCAACACCATCATGGAGTTCCCGCGAGAGTCTTCGCCTTTCATCTTCCAAACCGTTTACCAGCATGCGTTTGGATAATATTCTGGTATTCTCTTCATTATTTCTAAACTCTATAAGCTTGTCTCTCATTGCTAAAAGGCTTTTTCCCAGAAGATCATTTGAACTTTTAGGTTTAAAATCGGTGTGCAGATTCATCTTACCAATATCGTCAGAGAATTTTACAGCGCCCTGTAAAGAAGCTTTCAAATTTGCCAAAGCCTCAAACATTTCCTTTATTTCTGTAGAATTTTTAATAAATTCATTGGTTTGGTTATAGTCTCCCTGAGCCATAATCCGGAGACTTTTTTGCATGTTCTTAATTGGATTGGTAATAAATCTTGTCAAAAAAAGAGAAAGCATAACACCCAGCAAAAAAATACCCAGCGTTAAACCTAAAAGTCTTTGTTTCAACTCTTTTAAGGGGAGCGTAACCTCATCAACATCTATTTCAGATAAGATGACCATTTTCAGTTTTCCGACTGTAATGAGACTGTACACACTATAAACATCAATCCCCCTGTAATCTTCAAAAACGCCTCTGCCATTTATGCCTTTTAAAGCATTCGCCACTCCTTTTGTTTTAACGAATATGGTATAAGGGGTTTTATTAGGATAAAAACGCGACTGAGAACGCATCCGGAAATCCTGACCCACAAGATACGATTCGCCACTGTCCCCCATTCCGGTGCGTTCCAGAAGTATTTGTTTGATTTTGTTGTAATCTAAAACTTTAACAATAGTACCTCTTTTCGAATTGGAGATAAAACCTATGGTCGTTTTTTTAGCAGGATGATAAGGGGTAAAATCGTGAATTCCGTTGCTTTTTTTTATGCTATCGGGAAGCTTTAGCAAGGTGGTGTCACTGTTTTGCCTGTACGATTCGGAAGCCTCAAACCGCTCCCACTCTGATTTTAACAGATGTTCAATCTGGTTTTGCTTGAGTGTTTTAATAGAATTTAACTGCAGTAAAATACGGTCGTTCAAAACGTTAGAAAACTGCTTGTACGAAGAAAAAGACAACAAAGCAATTACCAATGCGATTAAACTATTGATTATGATCAGTATTAATGTTTTGATGTTCATTAAAATCTATTTTTAAAGATAAGGTGGGTCTTGTATGGCTGATTCAGGTTCTAAATATAACTTTTTCCAGTTTTTTTTCTTTATGTAAATATACTTGGTTTGGGGTTTTAAAAGAAACTTTGAAGCAATAGCTTTGCTTAATTCTTTAAATGCTTGTGTGGATTTAATAAAATATTGTGGGACATTTAAGGCATACTGGTTAAAAGTCAGGCGACTTTTGAGACTTTTATGGATTGGAACATGATTTTTGAAATTGGCAAAGTCAGAGACATTTGCCTTTTCATGAGAACACTTCGTAGAGCGAGGGCTTTATTTAAGCTAAAGCGCTGCGTTTGAGGCAAACCGAGTTCAATTCATGCCAGAAGCGCTGCATCTGAGACAAACTGGGTTTTATTTAAGCTAAAAGCGCTGCGTTTGAGGCAAACCGAGTTCAATTCATGCCAGAAGCGCTACATGTGAGGCAAAATAAGTGTAATTCATTTTAGAAGCACTGCTTTTCGCTGGCGCGAGCATTTTGCTCGTGCAATTATGTTATTTTCATTCTGTCTTTATGTAGCCTATTAACTTTTCAAGTTCTTTTATGTCGCCCTTGTGTCTGCTTAATTCGGTGGTCATTTTTAAGAACCATTCTTTAGTTGATTTTCCAATGCACCAAATTTTTACAGGTGTCCAGTTTTTTGTTTTTACTAATATTGCTAAATAGTTTTCAAATTCAATTCGTTCAACCATTAAGTCCTCAAGGTTGTAATTCAATTCAGTTTCTTTAATCCAAGGTCTGTCCAAAATTTGTCATTGTCCAATTGAGTTATAGGAAAATCGGAAGCTAAGTTTATAATGCAGTTATTGCTTTTACCAAATTGAAAATTATAACTTTTATCGTTCCCTGAAATCGTCTCAGTTAAAGTCCAAGGTAATGGTATTTTCTCAATAGAAAATCCAAAGTCAGTCTTTAAGCTATTTAGTTTTTGTTTTTTAATTTGGTTTGATTGGAAAGGTTTTAGCAATGGTGGATTTAGATAGTCGAATAAGTCTTCTATGTTTGCTAAAACTTCACAGTCACAATAACCACCGTTGTCGGCCAACCATTCAATCGCATCGGTTGTATTTGATACTTTATTCTTGTCTAAAAATGTCTTTGTCAATATAGTCGTATGATTACAACCATTTTTGTTTAATTCGATATCCAAAAAGTCAAATAGTTTAGGAAAAATGTTTTCGTCAAAAGGTAAGCCTTTTCTAAATTCGGCTAATTCCTTTTCAGCAAGTTGCTTTCGTATTTCTTTTCGTTTCTGTTTGTCCATGTTTGATGGTCGTATTTATAATTACCGTTAACGTCAGTCTGTGAAAAAACTTCCGTTTGTTGAGTTCCAAATATAGCAAAACAATTGGTTATAAGGCAGAAAAGGTTTATATTTAATAATGCAATATATCACAGGAATTTCCCGCCATCAAATGTCTTTTTCATCTCTGGAGGATACAATTTTACCGGACAATCCGGTTCGTTTTATCGAAGCTTTTGCAGAGGCTATTGCTGAATCTGGTGCTCGTTTGTAACGAGTACCTGTTACTTGTGAAAACGAATTAAAGCGTTTGCGACTTTTTAGATAAATCGTCACATGAACTTTATAAGTAACCTTTGTTTTAATAGCCGCGTTAAAAACGCTATAAATTTTATGTAGGTACTCGCTGCAAACGAGCACCAGAAAGGTTTTATTTTCTTTACGTCAATTTACTCGTTTTTATGTCTTCAAT
Source organism: Flavobacterium fluviatile (assembly GCF_010645065.1). GTDB lineage: Bacteria > Bacteroidota > Bacteroidia > Flavobacteriales > Flavobacteriaceae > Flavobacterium > Flavobacterium fluviatile. Next base: position 111,848 of record NZ_JAADZW010000018.1, read on the forward strand.
TATTTCGTCTGTAATGGAAATTAATTTATTCTCTATTTGCTTTGAAAGTTCATCTAAGTCATCAAAGTCTGGTTTTTCAATTAAAGTAGTTTCAAGTATAGAGTATTGAGGTCTTGTCGTTCTGTGTTTATTCCACTTTGTAGATTTAAAATACTCCCAATACTTCTCTTGAAGCGGAATTGTCTGACCTAAAAGCCAAATTTCAAACTGCATTTTTGAATGGTTCAATACAAGTCCCATTTTCAGTTTTCTCTTTTTCAAAAAGTCGTTTGTGTAATAAAAGTATGTATAGTCCATATACCCTTGAAAAAGACTTCCGAATGAATAGTTTTCTGAAAGGTTTTTTGATAATGTTGTTCCAAGTCTTGTCACATACTTAACAAGTCCAACGTAGGCTTCTTGAATGTCACCTTTGTCAAGTTGTTCTTTGTAAATGGCAACGTATTGATTTAAGTTTTTCATTCTTAATATTCCTTGTTTGTTATGTCATTCCTTGTTTTATATTCGGTTTTCGGTTGGTCGGTTAACTTGCACTCAATCGAGTCAGGTAAGGAAATTTCCCCCTTACATTCTCACGGAACGGTACGTAAAAGTCTCCCTTCATAAGGCTCTTCATAGTATTAAGTCACACAAATGTATTAAACACTTACGGATGTACCAATAATCAGTGTAAGAATAAATTGGGCTTTTCTTGAATCTGGTGCTCGTTTGTAACGAGTACCTGTTACTTGTGAAAACGAATTAAAGCGTTTGCAACGCGACTTTTTAGATAAATCGTCACATGAACTTTATAAGAAACTTTTGTTTTAATAGCCGCGTTAAAAACGCTATAAATTATCTTTTAATTTTATGTAGGTACTCGTTGTAAACGAGCACCAGAGAGTTTTAAAATGGCGCAAAGTCGGAGACATTTGCGCAGCGTTGGAAAGAAACACTTCGGAGAGCGGGGGTTATCTTTCGGATTTGCCAAATCTTCCAAATACAAACCAATTTTTCCATTAAGCCAAATCCCCAAATTGCTTGTAGCGTGTGTTGGCAGTAGTTTTTTATTTTTCCTTTGTTAATCGGTCAAGTTCTTTAAGTAAAGTTGGAATTCTATATACTCCTTCCATGCTTTCTATTTTCTTCACAGCATCTGTAAGTTCAATTCCGATTGATGTAATAAATAATGGTTTTTTGCTTTCACCTCTAAATAAAGGCTTTTTATATTTTTCGATTGTCGCAAAATTAGTTTTTGCTACACCAATTATTGGAATTTCTTTATTTAGTTTTTCATACAAATAACCGCCTAATCCGAATTTCTTTTCATCATCTAAATAAACAAAACCATCAACAATAATTGCTTCAACCTTTCTTAAATCAATTTGCTTCAATACACTAATAATGCAAGGTAACTCTCTTTTATAAAACTCTCCTGGAATATACTCTTCAATATTATCTATTATTTCTGTATAAATTTTGTAGATTTTACTTTCATTCCATTCAGCAAATTCAAGACAAACCGTTTTTGCTTTTTGTTCAAAATAATATGTATCAAAAGCTAAAATCATAAATTTAATATACGTTTATATATGGTTCAATTTTTTCTTTAATCATAATTATATCATCAGAAACCATATCAAAAATAGTTTGACTTTTTTCGTGTAATAAATAGGTTGTATATAAGTATATTTCGCCATTGTGAATGTATTCTTTTTCAGCACCGTGATTGTCATAACCAACTACATTTTCATCATCACCGTTTAAAATTAATAAATTTCGACCTCCACAACATTCAGCAAAAGAAATACAATAAATTAATAAGTTATCTTTTTGAGGAATTTGATTATAGACTTCTTCAATTGCAGTTATATTAAATTTTTGAGTTTTGTGGTCAAAATATCCATCTTCTATATCTGATTTAGCTATTCCAAAGTTTATCAAGATTTTTACAAATTCTTTTGAGAAGAAACATTCAATAGGATGATAAGGAATTCTATGATTAAAAAGATCAGAATGAGAATAACCTTTAGTTCTAAAAATTCCAATTACACTTTTTAATTTTTCAGAAAGAATAACATTAAATTTTTTTTCAAACAATTTAGCTTCATCTGAAAAATTATAATAAAATTTAGTTGACTCAAATAGAATGTCTTGTAAATTTTTGTTTTTTGCGACTAAACTTTTTTTTGTGTCAAAATCAATTTTAGAAGCTATAATTTTTAGCTCTGTAATTTGTTTGGATATTTTTTCTAATTCTTCCATTTACGATTCTGTTGTAAAATTACTGCCAACGTCAGTCTGTGAAAAAACTCAAAATGAGCCTCTGAGAATCGGCTGTATGAAATTTTTCTCCGACAGGTATCCGTATAGTTTCTCTTTTTTAAT
>NZ_JAADZW010000019.1 GCF_010645065.1 Flavobacterium fluviatile
GAAGTTTCCTCTCGGTCATACAAATATAAAAAAAATAGTAAAATAAATTAGGAACTAAAGATAGTACCTAGGACACTGTTGTCATCAGATGAATTTGAACGATTAAGTGATTTTTGTCTTTATAATTACTATTCCTCTTTAAAGCCTGATTTCCGTAAAGTGAAGTTGCATTATTACCTTTTAAAACCTGTATTTCTTCAATATCGTTCGGATTGTTTAGAAAATTGTTTTGAATTAATAATGACGCCATCTAAAACATACAAAGGCTCCAGTGTTTCTAAAATGCAATTATTTTTTGTGTTTCTCTGTAAAATTTTTGCGAATGTTTGTGTTATAATTTTATCGCAAAGATTCGCAAAGAAATTCGCAAAGGGCGCAAAGCGAAATTTTATATTTATTTAATTGGCAATGTCAATTTAAAAATCTTTGTTTCTAATAAATCTGTATCATTGTCATCGCAAAGCAGAAACTCGATTTTATTATTTTCTTTTTTATAAAGTGTCAAACCTTCAAATTTATTGGTCGAAGTGATTTTTTGGGTAAAATCGATTTTCATGGTTTTAAGATCGATGCGGCCAATGAAACTTCCCAGAACTTCGCCGTCATCGTAGGTTGATTTGGTGTCCTCGGCCGTAGAAAGGAAATAGATTTTGTCTTCGACTAAAACAGCATCTGTAAAACTGGAACGGACTCCTTTTATTTTTGGCAGTTTGTAATTGACAGAAATCAGGGCAAATTCTTCTCCAAGATTTTTGGCGTGAATCGTAAAAATGGTGTTTTTGTTTGAGATTCCGTTTCCGCGGTTGAATAAATACCAGTTTTCTCCATCAAAAACAGCGCCTTCCAGATTGAAGTCTTCCGATTTTATTTTTCCGAAGTTTTGCATCAAAGCATATAAATCGACCAGATTGTTTTTTTGTAAGACGGTCTTTGATTTCAGATCAAATTCAATCATTTTGTTGCGGTTTTCAGTTGATCCGGAACCAAAAATATAGAGCGTATCGTTATGATGCGACAACGATTCAAAATCAGGTTTTATGTTTTTCGGAATATTTTGCGTTGGATTGTCAATTAAAGCATGCTGGCTTAACTGTTGATTCTGCATATTGTATTCGTACAAAAATCCGCTGTTGTCGCCAATAACATAAAGTGAGTCGTTATTGAAGAATAATCCGGATGCTGAGCCGATTCCGATGATTTGAAATAATATTTCTAATGTGAATTTTTCCATGAAGATGTTGTTTTGAAAACGAATGCCTAGCCCTGATAGAAGTGAAAATCCTTTTGCTCCGCTTCTTTAGCGGGGTAAAAGATTGTAACGGATAGCAGGAATATGCTTCGTAAAAATAGTATATTTATGATATAAATTTTTGAAATATGAAATCGTCACTGACAAAATCCTTGTAAAAACAAAACAATCAGGCGATAAAGTATATTAACATAACAAATAAAATTGAGACCTATGCAATCAATAAACCCGAATGATTTTAAAGTTACAGCTAAAATAAAGTTAGCAAAGATTCCGACTTTGCTTGATATTGAAGCAACCGAAGACGAAAAAGAAGAAAAGTTAGATAAGGTGAGATCAAAATTGAGCGATTTGCAGGATGTCATGTATTCGCACAATAAATATGGTGTTTTAATTTGCCTGCAGGGAATGGACACTTCCGGAAAAGACAGTCTTATCAGGGAAGTATTTAAAGAATTTAATCCGCGTGGAATGGTAGTGCATAGTTTTAAAACGCCAAATTCCACCGAATTGGAACATGATTATTTGTGGCGACATTATATTGCATTGCCGGAAAAAGGGAAGTTTGCCATTTTTAACCGTACGCATTACGAGAACGTTTTGGTAACGCGAGTGCATCCTGAGTATATTTTGGCGGAGAATTTACCGGGGATTAATTCGGTTGAAGATATTAAGCCGAATTTCTGGAAAAAAAGAATTGAGCAAATCAATAATTTTGAAAAACACATAGCTGAAAATGGAACGATTGTCATAAAGTTTTTTATGCATCTGAGCAAAGAGGAGCAAAGACACCGATTATTACGCCGTCTTGAAGAAGGAAAACACAACTGGAAATTTTCGCCGGGTGACCTGAAAGAACGTGAACACTGGGATGACTACCAAAAATATTATGAAGAAGCGATTAATCATACTTCTACAAGCCACGCGCCATGGTATGTGGTGCCTGCAGATGACAAAGATATGGCACGCTATATTGTAGCCAAAATTATCTGGGAAGAAATGCAAAAATATACCGATATTAAAGAACCAGAGCTGGATGACGAAATTAAGGCGAATATTGAAATGTATAAAAACGTTCTTAGAAAGAAGTAATATTTTGTCCTATTAAAAAACTAAACCCGACAGAGTGAGAAATCCTGTCGGGTTTTACCAAAAAAAAAATAAAAATAACTCGAATTTATATTTTACAATTCAAAACCGTAAGCTAAACGAAGCCCAATCTGATTGGTGTTGAATTTGTCATAGTCTTCATAACGTAAGCTAATGTCGAAATGTTTTGTAGCGTATCCGATACTTGGAGCCCATAAAAGTGAGGTTTCATTATAACCATTCGTTACTGCGAAACCAGCACCGATTTCTCCCATAACATAAAACTGGTCTTCCCAAAAGAAAGCTTTAAAACCCGCTTTTGCAGGAATAAAACCTAAATCCGGAACATCATCCCCTACAAATAAATTAGTAAAACCTGTTGTAAGAGTTAAAGAAGTTCTTTTAGATAAATCATACTGAAGTCTTACATCCCCTCCAAGTGCAAAGTCATAATCGTCACCATCTGTTGGAATTCCGCCAGTTACTCCAAATCCTAATTTGAATTTTTGATCGTAGTTATCGCTATCTGTCATTTGAGCAGATGTTGTTGTCGTGTATACCATTGCAATTGCTGCAAAAAATAGGGTTCTGATGTTTTTTAAATTTTTCATGCGTGTATTTTTTTTAATTACTATGTTGTAAAAGTAGTTTTGCAGTATTGGTAAGTAGTTATATAATTTTTAAAAATCGTTACATAATGTGAAGATTGTTAAAATTCCGATAGGGTTGTATTAGTTGGGAAGCCTTGATTTTATTGGACTTTTAGATGTGTAAACATAAAAAAAAGGAATAAGATTTTAATATAAATGTTTAATTAAAATGTTAAAATAACTGTAAGTGTTTTTTACTTTGTTTAAAGTAGAATCTATTAAAATTGAATATTTCAGCAGAATCCAAAGCATCTGGCTATCTTTGCAAACTAAAAAGGTATAAAGTGAATTTAAAGCAGTACACAAAAGAGTTTTCCTATAATTTAAGACTTGCATATCCGGTTATTTTAGGGATGGTAGGACATAATTTAATAGGTATGGTTGATAATATCATGGTGGGTAAATTAGGAAGTACCGAATTAGCGGCAGTTTCTTTAGGAAATAGTATGATTTTTATTGCAATGTCTCTGGGAATTGGATTTTCTACAGCTATAACACCTATCGTGGCCGAAGGAGATGCTGAGAAAAATGACAATAAAATCCGTTCTGCCTTTCACCATGGTTTGTTTTTGTGTACTATTTTAGGGTTAATGCTTTTTGGGTTAATTGTTTTGGCGAAGCCAATTATGGAAATGCTGCACCAGCCTGAGGAAGTTATTGCGCTTGCCAAACCTTATCTTGACTGGGTTGCTTTCTCCCTAATTCCGTTAATAATGTATCAGGGCTATAAACAATTTGCAGACGGATTATCACTGACCAAATATTCAATGTACGCCATGGTAATGGCAAATGTGCTTCACGTAGGGATGAATTATGTTTTGATTTACGGAATCTGGATTTTTCCGAAGATGGGAATTATTGGAGCTGCTATAGGAACTGTGATTTCAAGAATATTTTTGGTGATGTTTATGCACATTATGCTGTCCAGAAGAAATGACCTTAAAAAGTTCTTTAAAGATTTCAGTTTTGAGGAAATTAAAAAAGAAACCGTACAAAAAATAATAAGTATTGGTTTTCCTTCGGCTATGCAGATGCTTTTTGAGGTAGTATTGTTTACGGCTTCTATCTGGCTATGCGGAAATATAGGCAGAACAAGTCAGGCGGCCAATCAAATCGCCCTGAGCCTGGCTTCGATGACTTTTATGTTTGCAATGGGATTAAGTGTTACTTCTATGATCAGGGTGAGTAATCAGAGAGGTCTGCAGGATTATAAAAAGTTAGTTATCGTGGCACGTTCCATTTTTTTGCTTGCAATTATTATAGAAAGTGTTTTTGCTGTTTTGTTTGTGGTCTTCCATCAATTCCTGCCACATATCTTTTTGAATATGGAAAACACTATACAGCTTACAGATAATACAGAGGTTATTGCGATTGCTTCTAAATTATTATTGATTGCAGCAGTTTTTCAGATTTCCGATGGGATTCAGGTAGTAGTGCTGGGCGCATTACGCGGATTGCAGGATGTAAAAATTCCTATGTATATTACATTTGTAGCCTATTGGATTATTGGTTTTCCTGTTTCGTATTATTTAGCAGAATATACTCCCTTGAAAGCAGCGGGGGTATGGATAGGACTTTTGGCAGGACTAACTTCAGCAGCACTTTTGCTCTACATCCGCTTTAATTACTTAACTAAAAAATTAATCAACAATTAACTTCAAATAACTACATTTGGAGCTTTTAAAATTAAATTATTATGGAATTACCTAAATTTTTACTTGGAGACAATACTGATTTTCCCGACGATATTTTTATCATACACCTTGATTATCCAAGATTTATCATCAACCTGAAAGATGATGAGGTAGAATTTCTGGAAGAGGCAGAAGATCTTGATGAAGCCGAATTAAATGCAGAAATGGAAGGCTTAATCGAAAAAGCAAATGATTTTTACGACCGTGAAATAAACCGTTACGAAGAGTAAAAATGCGCTCCAGTGCGTCTCTACCGGGCAAAATCAAGTTATGTAATGAAAAAATTGCGTTTTTTGAACCCGTTTTAAATTTATTTTAATCGGATTTCGGATCACTACTTTAAGCAGGATGTTTTCATTTTTAAAGACAAAGTAGTTGATACACAAAATTTCTGGTATATTTTTCCAATCGGTCTTCGAATGGAATAATTTGCGTCTCATTTTGATAATGAAAGCTGCTTAGATGAAAATTCTTCTTAGCAGCTTTTTTGTTTTTAATTTTTTTTACATCCGGACAGGTAACAAAAAATAAAGTTTGTTTATCTATTGTAAAATATTAAAACGTAATCAAAATGAAAAATTTTAAAAAAGCAATTTTTACAATGGCATTCGTATTGTGCTTAACAAACGTAAAGGCTCAGGATACTAAAAATCTAAAAGAAAAAGCGGCAAAATCCAATTCGGGCTCAGAGTTGAAAACTACTTTAGAACCGCAGGTTCCAACTGCTGTTGCATCAGATAAAAGACGTTTGAAAACGAAACATGATACTGCTAAGAATTCAGTAGGCAATATCCGTTGAAAGCAAAAAGTTTTCTATACTAAAAATAGAAAGGGTTATATTTTTTTGTACGTATCCAATAATAACTGAGCGGCAGCAAAAGGTGATATTTCATTATTCTGCACCGCTTTTTTTATTTGTTCCAATTTTCCAATAATTTCAGGCTTATTATAAAAGTTTGATTTCAATTGTTCATCAATGGTTTCCATCATCCAGAATTGATTCTGCTCTTTTCGTTTTACTTCAAAATAACCGGTTTGATTGATCAATTCAAAATATTCTGAAATAATATTCCAAACTTCTGAAATTCCTTCTTTGGAAATAGCACTGCAAGTTGTAACTTTTGGCTGCCAGGCTGATTTTTTAGAAGGAAATAAATACAGGGCTCTGTTAAATTCAACTTTGGCTACGTTTGCTTTTTTGATATTGTCACCGTCAGCTTTGTTGATGACAATGGCATCGGCCATTTCCATAATGCCGCGCTTGATTCCCTGAAGTTCGTCACCGGCACCAGAAATTTTAAGTAATAAAAAGAAGTCAACCATGCTATGTACAGCCGTTTCGCTCTGTCCAACTCCAACAGTTTCAATAATGATGGTATCAAAACCGGCTGCCTCACAAAGGATAATCGATTCACGGGTTTTTCTGGCTACACCACCTAAAGTTTCTCCTGAAGCGCTAGGTCTGATAAAAGCATTTTCGTCTTTTACCAAATCTTCCATTCGGGTTTTATCCCCTAAAATGCTGCCGTGTGAAAGAGAGCTGCTGGGATCAACGGCCAAAACAGCAACTTTTTTCCCTGATTGAGTCAGGAAAGTTCCAAAAGCCTCAATAAAAGTGCTTTTTCCAACACCCGGTACACCAGTAATTCCTATTCGAATAGATTTATTGGCTTTCGGAAGACATGCTCTAATAACTTCATTTGCTTTTTCAGTGTGTTCAGGATTCGTGCTTTCGATTAAAGTTATGGCCCGGCTTAAGGCTGTGCGGTTTCCGGAAAGTATTCCTGAAATCAGTTCTTCGGCAGATGGCTGTTGCCTGCGTTTGTTTTTAATTTGGCTGATAGCCGATGCATTGGTGATTTCGGGAGATGAAATTCCAGCTTTTTCGTTTAAACTGCCGGCATGCTTATTTGAACTTGACAAAATATTTTTTTTGATATTGTAAAAATACTGAAAACAAAAACAGTTTCAAAAAGTTAGTTAGCCACGACTTGACCGAAGGGACTGACGAAGTAATTACACGAATTCCCTCCAATTTGTTAATCTCAAAAAGAGTAAAAAAAATGCCACGAATTCACGAATGTTCTTTAAATAAACTTTATCTAATGTTATTCGAATTAATTCGAAAAAATAATCTCATAAATTTTAAAAACAAATCGTGAATTCGTGGCAAAAAAACTTAAAATCTTTTTAATATGCAGCTGTAAATCTCACCTGATGGTGTTTTGGAGTTTCTGTTTCATCAGCAATTGCAACTGCCAAATCTTCTACAGATAAAATACTTCTTTGTTCGTCATTAAAAACAGGATTTTCCAGACCTAAGCGATATTTTCCGGTTCTTCCTGTTTTAGTGCCCTGATGCATTTCAAAAGCCGGACTAAAAAATGCCCAGTCCAGTTCCTTTTCTTCTTTAATAATATTCAGATAATGTCTTGCTGCATTGGCACCAGGGTAAATTTCTTTCGGGAAATCAGGCGTATCTACCGCCTGTAAGTCAGGAGCAACAAATAAACTGCCTGCACCGCCAATAGTGATGAAACGTTTTACACCGGATTTTTTTACAGCTTCCTGAATCGCTTGTGAACCTGCTAAAAAGTCATCATAAATATTTGGATTCGTCCATCCCGGATTATAAGCATTAATAACGGCATCATGACCTTTTAAAATTTCTGCTAATGCATCGACATTAGAAATATCAGCGGCTACCCAGGTCGCATTTGAGTTGTCTTTTGGAGTTCTGGCAATAGCCGTAATTTCATGTTTTCTGTCTGCTAATTCGTTCAAAATAGCTGTTCCAACGAAGCCTGTAGCTCCAATAAGTGCGATTTTCATAATATATTAAATTTATTTAGTAATAAAAAAAGTTACAGTTTTGTATAAAAAAATAGTTTTAAAATTGAGCCGAAAAATCTTCAAGGGAAATACCCTCCAACTGCGAACATATTTTTTGGTTCATTTCTTTATATAAATCATCAAGGTTCTGATTGATTTTCTTTCCAACAGGGCAGTCCGGATTAGGCTGATTTTTGGCATACCCTAAACCGATATTTTCAAAAGTCATCTCAAATATTTCTTTAAGGGTAATATTAGCGGCGGCTTTAGATAATTTTGCACCTCCGTTTTTGCCTTCTTTGCTTTCTACAATATTGTGTGCTTTAAGGTTGGCAATTTCTTTTCTGACCAAAACGGGATTCAGGTTTATACTTCCTGCAATAAACTCCGATGACAAATAATCATTCGGAAATTTAGTGAGCAAAGTTAAAATGTGAACCGATATGGCAAATTTACCTGAAAGCATACTGTAATAAATTATGTTACAAATTTAGAATATTTTATGACACAAAAAATAATTTTAACGTTTTTATGTTTTTAGTCCTTAGTAATTAGTGCTTAGTCCTTAGTAATTAGTGATTAGTCTTAGTGATTAGTCTTTATACAGGTTCGTCTTTGATGGATAATTATTTGTGAACATTTTTATAGTATTTAATGGAGCTGTTTCTAAAATTTCACAATTACTAGTAACAAAGTGCTAATTACTAAGGACTAGTCACTAATCACTACAGAATAAATGCCTATTTTTGTAATCAGACCTTGATATGAACAACTTTATTTTAATATTCTTCTTTTTATTTTTAGGATTGCTTTTGCAAAGGGTGAAAGGTTTTCCGTCTCATACTTACAAGATTTTAAACAAAATTGTCATTTATATATGTCTTCCCGCGATTACATTATATCATATTCCAAAAATAAAATGGAGCAACGAATTGTTGTTTCCGATAGGAGCGGGCTGGATTACTTTTATTCTGGCGTTTGTATTTTTTCATTTATTAGGAAAGAAATTAAAATGTTCCAATAAACTGATAGGCTGTCTGATTTTGACTGCAGGATTGAGCAATTCGTCATTTTTAGGCTATCCGATTATTGAAGCTTTATTTGGAAAAAAAGGTTTAGAAACTGCAGTATTGGTAGATCAGCCGGGTACATTTGTCGTGGTTTCAACTTTAGGGGTTTTTGTGGCAGCATTTTATTCTAAAGGAAGCCCCAATACGTTGAGCATCATCAGGAAGATTTTATTATTTCCTCCTTTTTTAATGTTTGTTCTGGCTTGTTTAATGAATGTTTATGGCTACGATTTAGATGTGAATATTCAATCCGTATTACTGAAGTTAGGAAGTTTAGTAACACCACTTGCGTTATTATCGGTCGGATTACAGCTGAGTTTTGACCGAAAGAGCCAGCATTTGAAATTTTTAAGGCTTGGACTTTTCTTTAAACTTGTTTTAGTTCCGTTTGTCATTATGGTTTTATACGTCTTTATTTTCAACCAGCATTCAGAGCCTATAAAAATTACGATAATGGAAACCGCTATGGCGCCCATGATTACGGGCGCAATTCTGGCATCGACTTATGGCTTAAAGCCAAAATTGAGCAGTATGATGGTGGGTTTTGGAATTCCGATTTCGTTTTTAACCCTTGCTGTATGGTACTTAATCCTCAGTTTATTTAATACATCTTAATTATATAGGAAAAATAGAATTTTAACTTATTTTTAAATTTTGATTGTTTTCCGAATGCATTTTTTAGTTAATTTTAGAGGAACTAAAAAAAAATAATTATGTCAACATTACGATTAGGCGATATAGCTCCGGATTTTCAGGCCGAAACTACACAGGGAACAATCAATTTTCATGAATGGTTAGGGGATTCATGGGGTGTTTTATTTTCGCATCCTGCAGATTTCACCCCGGTTTGTACAACTGAATTAGGAACAGTAGCAAATTATGTTCCTGAATTTACAAAAAGAAATACCAAGGTTATTGCTTTGAGTGTTGATGGTTTAGATTCACATAAAGAATGGATTAAAGATATCAACGAAACTCAAAATACAGACGTTAATTTTCCAATTATTGCAGACGAAGATAAAAAAGTAGCGAACTTGTATGATATGCTGCATCCAAATGCAAGCGATAAATTTACAGTGCGTTCTGTTTTTGTAATCGGACCTGATAAAAAAATCAAGCTCACTTTGACCTATCCGGCTTCGACAGGAAGAAATTTTGACGAGTTGCTTCGTGTTATTGACAGTTTGCAGTTAACAGCAAATTACAGTGTTGCTACACCGGCAAACTGGAAAGACGGTCAGGATGTAGTAATCGCACCGGCAATTCCGGATAGTGATATCCCTGCAAAATTTCCAAAAGGACATACACCAATCAAACCGTATTTGCGCTTGACGCCACAGCCTAATAAATAATTTTCTTAAGCTTATAAGATGCTAGGTGTTAATTTTCTAAGATCATAATCCTGGAAAATTAGCACCTTTATAGTTTATTATACTCTTAGTGCTTTTTCAACAACTCAGCCATTTTTTTCTTATCTCCAACGACCCAGATAATATCATTTTGCTGTAAAATCAAACAGGATTCGGGGTTTAGGATGCGGTTTCCGTTTCGCTCTATCCCAACCACCATTCCACCGGTTTTTCCTCTAAACTGACCAATGCTTTTTTCTGTAAAGTTTTCGTTAGAAACTTCTAACTGGCGGAGTACAACTTCAGATTCTTCTATATTTTTAGGAGCTTCAATTTCATTCTGGGTTAAATATTTATTAAACTCTGTAATTTGAGCATCAGTGCCAATTACGCAAATTTCATCTCCCGGAAATAAACGCTCGGTTTTAGTTGGAATGGCAATTGTAACTTCGCCGCGTCTGATATATGCGATATTGATTCCCATTGATTCTCTAATACGTAATTCATCAAGTGTTTTTCCGGCTAAATTTGATTCCTTTCCTATATCAAATATAGACATGTGACCGTCCCAGGGCATTAAATTGGCATATCTTCGGTCAATCTTTTTGTTTTCACGGTCATTTAAATTTTTTAAAAAGTGATTTTCAATTTTATGATATTGCTCATTCAGTTTTTTAGGAAATATCTGATAAGCAGCTATAGCAATAATCAGTGCCACAAATGCAACAAGGGGAGAGAAAAAAATATTCAATAAAAAACCCACAAAAAACAATCCAAGGCTCATTCGGACTAAGATAAGCATTAAAAGTGCTCCGCGATATTTTCGTTCTTCCCATAGTATTTCAACCTCTTCCTGATCTATTCTTCGTAAAGAAAGCGCCCACAAAAAAGGGGCAATAATGGTTAATGTAATTAGGACTGCCAGGGTGTTTGCAAATCTCGTTTCTGCTACAAGAGGTGCTACAAAATTCGACGACAACAAAATAATAGCAATTATAATGATGCTATGTAAAACAATTTGTGTAATATAATTCCGAACGACTTTTTGCCACATTGTGACAGATCTGATTGCCTGCGCATTCATACTGTAGCGATTAATATTCTTAATCCATTTTCGGGGTAATTTTCGTTCCAGAAAATCAGAAAAAGGCACCGCATATTTTACCATAAACGGTGTTGTAAAAGTTGTGACGGCAGAAACTGCTACTACGACAGGATATAAAAAAGAACTTGTAACATTAAGTGTCATTCCTAAGGTGGCAATAATAAATGAAAACTCACCGATCTGAGAGAGGCTCATCCCAGTCTGAACAGACTGTTTTAGAGGCTGACCGGATAGTAGAGCTCCTATTGTTGAACTGACAGATTGACCAATTATGGTAACAAAAGTTAAAATAGCGACAGGTAATGCATGTTCGTAAAGCATTTTAGGATTTATAAGCATACCTACAGAAACAAAAAAGACTGCAGCAAATAAATCTTTTACAGGTTTTATTAAATGTTCAATATGTTCTGCCTGAGTAGTTTCAGCAATAATGGAGCCCATAATAAAAGCCCCCAAAGCCGGAGAAAAACCAACATTAGCTGCAAAACTTACCATTGTCAGACATAAGGCAAGGGAGATAATTAATAACATTTCATCAGTAAGTAATTTTTTGGCTTTTTTAAGAAGCGTCGGAATAAAGAATATGCCGCCTAAAAACCAGACTGTCAAAAAGAAAACCAGTTTTAAAACTGACATCATTAGTTCGCTCCCTGAAAATTGCCGGCTGACAGCAATTGTAGATAAAAGAACCATCATCAAAATAGCTACTATGTCCTGTACTATTAGCGAACCAATAACAATACCGGCAAATTTTTGTACTTTGACACCCAGTTCATCAAATGTTTTTAAAATAATAGTGGTTGAAGAAATTGATAAAATCACACCCAGAAAAATACTGTCTATTTGTGACCAGCCCATCCATTGTCCTACCAGATATCCTACAACTACCATAGTAATTATTTGCGTTATGGCAGTAATAGAGGCTGTTCCGCCTACTGTCATTAATTTTTTAAAACTAAATTCGAGTCCCAGACTAAACAGCAGGATGATAACGCCAATTTCTGCCCATACTTCTACACTTTTTATATCAGTTACAGATGGGAAAAAATCGAAATGGTTTCCGGCTAAAAATCCTGCAATCAGGTAGCCTAAAACCAGCGGCTGTTTCATTTTTTTAAATAGTAGTACTGCGATTCCGGCAGTCATCAGGATTAATCCCAAATCACTGATAAGAGGTTTAAGATGATGAGTGGCTTCGGCGGCATTTAAGGCAATCATATAGTAGAGGGTGTTTTTTTCAGGAGCCAATCCAGCTTTCCATTTCAAGCTTTTGATCAAAATGCCTATTTTTTGATGCCGTTCCAGGAGCTTCCGCTGGTCGCTCTGTACCTGCAAAAAAATATGGCTTTTTTCTCAAAAGGCTTTTCATTTTAATCTGGGCTAAACTCGGGTTTAAATAAAAAAAAGCTATCCCGATAAAGATAGCTTTTTTTGACAAAATATTTTAGGTTTTCTTTAAATTCCGGTGTAATTGCCAGGAGTTATTGCTAATAATTCGGCTCTTACAGAATCAGAAACTTCTAAAGTTGCAATAAAATTATGAATAGCATTTTTATCAATCGTTTCATTGGTTCTGGTCAATCCTTTCAACGCTTCATACGGATTTGGATAGGCTTCACGACGTAAAATAGTCTGAATCGCTTCTGCTACGACAGCCCAGTTTTTCTCTAAATCTTCAGCAAATTTAGCTTCGTTCAAAAGTAGTTTGTTCAAACCTTTCAAAGTCGCTTCAAAAGCAATAACAGTATGTCCAACAGGAACCCCGACATTTCTTAAAACGGTACTGTCAGTCAAATCACGCTGTAATCTTGAAATTGGCAGTTTCGCTGCCAGATGTTCGAAAATAGCATTGGCAATTCCTAAGTTCCCTTCAGAATTTTCAAAATCAATCGGGTTTACTTTATGAGGCATTGCCGATGATCCGATTTCTCCGGCTTTGATTTTTTGCTTAAAGTAATCCATTGAAACATAGGTCCAGATATCACGGTCTAAATCGATAATGATATTGTTGATTCTTTTTAAACTGTCAAAAAAAGCAGCAAAATGATCGTAATGCTCAATTTGAGTTGTTGGGAATGAATGCTGTAAACCTAAACTCGATTCAACAAATTTAGTTCCGAATTGTTTCCAGTCAATTTGTGGATACGCTACATGATGTGCATTGAAGTTTCCGGTAGCTCCGCCAAATTTAGCAGCAAACGGAATATTAAACAACAAACGCATCTGCTCCTCTAAACGCTCTACAAAAACCAGGATCTCTTTTCCTAAACGGGTAGGAGAGGCAGGCTGTCCATGTGTACGTGCAAGCATTGGAATGTCCTTCCATTCTACACTTAATTCTTTCAATTTAGAAATTAAAGCAATTAAGGTTGGCATATAAACCTGCTCAAAAGCTTCTTTCGTAGAAAGCGGAATGGCAGTATTGTTAATATCCTGAGATGTTAATCCGAAGTGAATGAACTCTTTGTATTGAGATAGCCCTAATTTTTCAAAAGCATCTTTGATAAAGTATTCCACCGCTTTTACGTCATGGTTCGTTACTTTTTCAGTTTCTTTAATCCAAAGTGCGTCTTCAGTAGAGAAATTTTTATAGATATTTCGTAAACTTTCAAATAAATTTGAATCTACGTCTTTTAGCTGTGGTAAAGGAATTTCGCACAAAGCAATAAAGTACTCCACTTCAACTAATACACGATATTTTATTAAAGCTTCTTCAGAGAAGAAAGGTGCTAAATTTTGGGTTTTACTTCTGTATCTTCCGTCAATTGGAGATATAGCATTCAATTCGTTTAGAGTAGTCATCGTTATGTTGTTTTTTCGAAAGGTGCAAATATAAGGTATTGTTAAAACTTCTGAAAGCTATATTATGCCTTAAATTATGGTTTTGAAAATTTTATCCCAAATCGTAAAATAAAAACCATAATTGCGGGATTCATTTTTATGATGGTCGTTATGGAATTTTGTAGTTGATATCCATTTTGTCAGGTGGTTTTTATACCAAAAATCCGGGAAAATATCAGTTTTTAAATGACCAAATATTCCGTACGACAAGTTTAAAACGAGGTAAACAATAATACTTAAAAAGTTAAATTTTAGAATCGTAATTAAAAACAGCCAAATAAAACCAAAGCCTAAAGTTTCAACTGGATGAAGCACATACAGACTGTAAACACTGGTTTCCACATGTGTGTGATGAAGCCTGTGAATCGGGTTGAACCATTTTAAGCGATGTGCCAGAAAGTGAAAGCAGAACATAAAAAAGTCCATTGAAATAATCAGCAGTAAAATATCAAATAAGAAAGACACAATTGATGCTGAAAAATCTATTTTTAGTATCCCTAAACGATACAATTCAAAGCCCAATACTGTTATAAATGTATTGCAAATGAGGGTTGAGAATACCCATTTACGATCAGACTTTTTTAAAACGGTGTTCTCAGGTTCGATTATTCGTCCGATCAAAACTGAAATATAGATTAAAACTAAGTTTTCAATCAGAAAGAAAATAGCCAGAGATACCAGATTGAATTCTGCTAATTGCTGCAGCCAGCTTTCAAAAATCATGTTGTCTTTTCTAATTTCAATAGTTTTTCTCTTAAGTCAGCCACGCCTTCAGAAGCAAATTTTGCAATCGTTTCAACCTTGTTTCTGATATTCGGAATTGAAATTGGCTTTGGATCAATATAAAAAACCGGTGTAATACTATAGGTGTAACTGATTAATCCTGCAGCGGGATAAACCTGCAAAGAAGTTCCGATTACTGCAAAATAGTCAGCGGTCTCCGTTATGGCAATTGCTTCTTCGAGTGCAGGAACATCTTCACCAAACCATACAATATGCGGACGCAGCTGGTGTCCGTTTTCATCTAAATCTCCGGTAATTAAATCATCAGTCCAGTCTAAAATTAAATCACGATTTTTGGTACTTCTAACTTTTAATAATTCTCCATGCAAATGTAAAACTTTAGAGCTGCCGGCCCTTTCATGTAAATCGTCAACATTTTGAGTGATGATGTAAACATCAAAATCTTTTTCTAATTCGGCTAAAATTTTATGTCCTAAATTCGGCTCCACTTCTTTAAGCTGCTGTCGTCTTTTATTGTAAAAATCCAAAACCAGTTCCTGATTTTTTCGCCAGCCTTCGGGAGTTGCTACTTCCATTACATCATGGCCTTCCCATAATCCGTCGGTGTCACGAAATGTTTTAATGCCGCTTTCGGCGCTTATTCCTGCTCCGGTTAATACCACTAATTTCTTTTTCATATTGTATTGCAATTATTTGGGTAATTGTTTCACTTCTAAAATCCGCACCATTGTCGGTTCTGATTTAGCCAGACCTTCTCCGTCAACCTGATTTACATTTTGAAGAAAGATATGAAGTTTTTTTTGCTTTTCCCAAAGTGAAATATCATAATTAGGTTCCCATTCTCCTATTGAAGCTGAGGTTAAATCAGTTACTTTCCAATTATTGTCTTTGCTTAAATTTGTGTAAGCCATTGAGACTTTGTTTTCTCTTTCGCTGTCTCTAAAAAGAAGGTACAAACAGCGATTTGTTCCTTCTTCTTTAATTAATAAATCAGGTCTGGAAATTGGGATTTTTTTGGTTCCGCCGCCTCCCAAAGAAAAAGGAGTTGTTCGAAAAGCTGTGTTTGTTTTTTTCCAAATTCCATTTTCTAAATAAACAATCTGAAACTGCGGAATGTTATTTTCGCTCCAATAATTAGCAATATAAGGATTTCCGTTTTCATCAGCCGTCATTGAAGTTTGGTTGATCAAACTCGATTTTTCCGGAATTTTCCACGCAATTTCTGCCGATGCAAGAGTTATGGACAAGTTGTATTTTTCTCCGTTTGATTTTTCCCAGCTCAAACCTCCATCAAAAGAGCGGGCATAACAAATGTCATGGTTAGTGGATACATCCCAGCTTTCTCTCCAGACCCATGAAAGATGGATAGTACCTTTTCTATCTACTTTGGCTTGCCAGTAAGCACTTCTTTTGTCTTCACCGTTTAATAAGTTGCTTTGAATTTGCGACCATTTTTTATCTTTTACAGCATATGAATTTATTATCATATTTCCCCTTCCCGAAGCACCGGAACGATAGAAGAATAATAAATTCCCGTTTGGTAAATTGTAAAACTCAGGATATGTTACTTTTTGTTCGGCAATTCCGGTCATGGATTCTTCATTACCTAAATCTAAACTTAATGGTGATTTGCTTTTTGCATATCGGAGTCTGGTGTCGTGATGATCCCAGCTTACATGAAGATATGCGTCTCCATCTATAGCAATACTAATGCTGTTATGAGCATCTTTTGCATTGCCTGTGTAAGGTGTTTTTACGATTTCCCAAGTTTCGGAATTTAGTTTTCTTTTGCCTAAAACTACTGTTCCATTTTCATTATAATAGGCGGTAAACTGAAGGTTTTTAAAAGTAGTTACAGCATTTTTTCTGAATTTGACTGTATTGACAGAATTATTGCTCCAGCCATAGCCAACAGGGATTTCTTTTGGAATTTTTGTTCCACAGCCAAAAAGGGCGAGGCATAAAGCAAACAAAAAGCTTTTGTAAAAAGGCTTGTTCATTAAGGTTATTTTATGAGGTAGTAAGTAGTTCGTAAAAATAACCGATTTTAAGAATAGTATGAATTAAAACATACCAGTTTTAGGTTCAAAAAGGTTTTGAGAGCTTTTTGACATTTTGCCCGATATGATAAAATATTATTATTTTTGCCGCAAACAAAACCAAATGATTGATTTAGATTACCTCGCTTTTCTTGAAAATATACTGACAGACAACCGCAAGGAACGATTTCTGCATGTTCTGGAAAATCGTACCAAACATTTTACAGTTGCCGTAGAAGATGTGTATCAAATGCATAATACAAGTGCAGTAATGCGCAGCTGTGAGGTTTTCGGAATTCAGGAACTTAATGTTATCGAGCAGCGTTTTGGAAAACGAATTGATAAAGAAATCGCTTTAGGCGCTCAAAAGTGGGTAGATATCAATCGGTTTGATTCGGTTTCAGGATGTCTTTCAGATTTAAAAAACAAAGGCTATCAAATTATTGCAACAACTCCTCACGAAAAAGACTGCATGCTGGAGGATTTTGACATATCAAAACCAAGTGCACTTTTTTTCGGAACAGAAAAAGAAGGATTGTCACAAGAAATTATGGACAATGCCGATGGTTTCCTGAAAATACCAATGGTTGGTTTTACTGAAAGTCTGAATATTTCGGTTTCTGCAGCTATTATAATTCAAAACCTAACCAACAGACTTCGAAGATCGGATATAAAATGGCAGTTGTCTGATGAAGAAATTTTAGCGAAACGTTTGGATTGGGCGAAAAACTCGATAAAAGATATTAAACGTATTGAAGCGCGATATTATCAGGAGAATCCCCGATAAATTTACTATTTCGGTTTCCTGCAAGGTTTTAAAACCTTGTAGGTGTGTTTATTGATGGTTTAAATTCCTGCAAGGTCTTTTTTTGACCTTGCAGGAATAAAACGATACTATTCCTTCAAAAACAAAATAAACCCAAGAACACTAACAATTAGAATCGTCAATGCAGCTAAAACCATCGTCAGGTCACGGATGTTTTTTCCAGCCCAGTCCATAAATAAAAATTTGTGCAGGATGGCAAAAGAATAACCTTCAACCCGGTCTGAGTTATTGATAACTGCGGCTAGTCGTGAGGTTGAAGTTTCAATAAAGTAAGTTGTTTTTTCGGGTGTGTCATACGCTAATTTTACTACTGGAAGTCTTTTATTGACAAATCCATACTCTCTGCTTTCAAAGTCGGTCAAAACTTTTGATTCAAGTAATTTTATATTTTCAAATGAAGGCTGAAAATCATCTTCTGATGTTTCAATCATTTCGCAGCATGAAGCTTTTGGTGCTCCATCGGTAAAATAATAAGCTAAAAATTCAGCGTATTCTAAATCCAGATTTGGCGCAATTTTATTTGTGGTTGCGTTGATGTAAATGACTTCAGATTTTTTATCATCTTTTTTGTTCCATTTTGAACCTGAATCGGCTTTTGGTTTTTTGAATTTCTCTTTTGCTAATAATTCGCAACGAAAATACGTCGTATCGTTTAAAGTGATAATACTTGCATTTAAAAAACGGCTCCAGTCTAAATTCAGCTTATTATTTGCTAAAGGGATTTTTTTAGTTTCAAAAGTTGGCTCATAAATCATTTTGTCCAAAGTATAAGGTTCCCATTTTGTGGTGGCATGATACGCACCGCTGAAAGCAAATGTCAATGTAAAAAGCGAAATCCAGATCCCAATTTGGCGATGGTATCTTCGTAATCCTTTTTTGGGAGCAAGTTTGTCGGTTTTTTTGAATTGCTTCCAGAATAAACCATAAATGACAATACCGCTTATAGATGAAAGAAAAATGATTGAAAGGAATAAAATCATGACAACAATGCGAATACTGTTATTGCTGATCCAATCCATAAAAGCCCAATTGTGAAAAACATCAAAAAACCATATAAAAGCTTGTCTGGATTTTGGGTTGAAAGCGGCTAGTTTACCCGAAGCCGTTTCTACATACACTTCCATAGCATCAGGGCGGTCGAAAGTTACTTTGTAAACAGGAAGGTAACGATTTACATATTTGTATTGCGAAGTAAATTCGGTTACGATATCTGTTTTAGCAATTGGGCTTTTTTGATCATCAAGAAAATAGCGAGAAAGCCAATGTGCATATTTTTGGTCACCGTTTTCTAGTTTTTTTGCATCCAAAGTATTGAAATACAATAAATCTCCAGTCACTGTTTTTACTTGGTAAAAAGTGTTGTTTTCGAACGAAACGATTTTGAAATTCCTAAAATCGGTTATATTGTTCTTTGCAAGAACTTCCTGAATAGAAAGGGTCAGTTGGGATTTGTCAATTGGTTTTATTTCCAGACGTTCGTTAGCAATTGTTGGCTTAAAAAAATGTGCCATAAAGGGATGCATCAATCCCGATAATGTCCAGAAAATGACTGGAATTATTGTAATTAATCCTATAATCCGATGCCAGGCGTAGGCCTTTTGTTTGATTTTTTTTATGAACTTGGAATCCTTCTTTTTGGACTTTTTGGCTGTTATTTCTTTGCTCATTTGTTCTGTTTTTTTAGCCCCGATTACTTCACTTAAAATTAATTTTAATCGGAGTTCAGTGAATTTTATTTGAAGCGATATTCTTTTGTGGCGGGGTTCGCCACAAAAGATAAAGCGTAGAGCGGGATTAGCTCCTAATTCTTATTTTTTTAATGAAAAATTATATTGTAAACCTATCAAAAATGTTCTTGGAGGCATAGCAGTATAACTTGACTGTGCGTTTGCTGTATTGGCTCTGGAAACATAACTAGAGTATATTTTGTCTGTTACATTCATAATGTTTCCGTATATTTCGATGCCTTTCCATTGGTAACCTGCTCTGAAATTGAAAATATCATATCCTGCGTATTTGAAAGTATTGATTTGATCCTGGTAATAGTTACCAACAGATTGCCATTCGATAGAAGTTCTGAATTTTGGCAACCATTTCGGGTAATACGTTAGTTCTGAATTCCCAGACCATTTTGGGGAAAGAGGCATTTCGTATCCGTCTAAATTTTGTATTGGATCGCTTGGTTTATCCGAAAGTTGAAAATCGATATAGGTGTGTTTAGAAACCGTTCCGCCAAAACGAAAATTGAATTGATTGTTTAGGAATCGGTAGTTTCCACCCAATTCAATTCCTTTGTGACTCGTTTCTCCAACCGAGCGATAATCCGTAGAGTTGTCGGCTATTTTTACACTCAATAATTCGTTTTTGCCTTCCATATAATAAACAGCATAATCGAATCGTAATTTGCCCTCTAATAAAGATACCCAGCCACCCATTTCATAATTATTGAAGGTTGCCGGTTCCAGGTTATAATAGAATTCGGCTGGAACTCCAGTATTTCCTCCAGTTCCAGGTCTGGCTCTAAAGATAGAAGTGATTCCAGGAGGAGCAAATCCTTGAGCATAATTAGCATAAACCCCAGTATTTTGTATAGGATTGTAGTTGATACCTGCTTTGAAGGTAAGTTTGTCATATACTTTTGTTCCTGTAGATTGGTCCATAGCATTTTTGTAATCTACATTCATATTATCATAACGAGCGCCGGCAGTTACAATTAATTTTTCGATAGGCTGAATGCTTATTTGTGCATAACCAGCCGTGTTATAAATGTCGGCAGTATAATCGGTTAATTTTACATCTGGACGTTCAGCAGTAATTTCGTAGTTATTTACGGTTTGTTTTCCTGGATCGCCCGGATTAAGATTAGCTTGCATTTCAACAAGGTATGCCCAATAACTAACTGGAGAATAATCATATAAAGCTCCGGCAACAAGTTGGGTGTTCAAAAATTCAAATTTTTGAGTGTGCTGACCAATGGCTCCATAACTTTTGAAATTATTAGAGTTGATTTCGCCAGTTGCTTTTGTTGGATTTACAGTAGGACTCCATCTAATTCCGTAGGAAGGGTTCTGTTCTAATGTATTGTCTCTTAAATAAACAGTAAGGTAACTATTGGCTTTTTCGTTCCAATCGTGTTCTAGTGTGAGTCTTGTTCTTAATGCTTCCGAATATCTGTAAGCAAACGGAGTGGTATTTTTGTATGTTCTGTGATAAAAGTCATATTCATTTACGCTTCCGTTGGTCGAAGAATCATAAATTCCCCACATGGTATTACTGATTAGTCGGGTTTTAGCTGTAATATTGTAGTCAATGCGAGCATTTAGGTTATTCTTGGTGTAATCAGAATTGATCATCCAGCCATCTTCTTGAACGGTAGAAATTCCGGCAACATGAAAACCAATTTTGCCCACAGTAGCACCACCAGCAGCTTGAAATCTTCTGTTTCCTTGATTATCACTCTGAAAACCGAATTTGAATTCCGGATCAATAGAAGGTTTTAAAGAAATTAAGTTGATTGTTCCTCCAACAGCTTCTGGGCCATATAAAGAAGAAGCAGGACCTTTTACCACTTCAACACTTTGAAGATTAAATTGATTAATCTCTAATAAGGCATTGTGATTAAAAACTCCCATTGGTCGAATTGGTAAACCATCTTCCAAGTATAAAAAATAGGCATTAGTCGTTATGGGCTGACGTATGGACATCATGTGCCCTTCGTTGGCAGCATTTGTCATTAATACTCCAGGAACTTTATTGATGATCTCGTTCATTACCGTTGCTTTGGTTTCATCAATTGTTTTGGCTGTCAATTTACTGATGGCAACAGGTGTTTGTTTGCGTTGTGTGGCAGTACGATTCGCGGTGACAAAAATATTTTCTAACTCTTGTGATTTTGTCGAATCTTTTTCGGTTTTATTTTGTGCAAAAACACATTGCCCTATAACCAATAGGGTAAGGTATATTTTTTTCATTTTTTATATAAATTTTTTAAATAATAAATTACCTCATTGATTTGAAACCAATGAAATAGGCTTTTCAAAAAAGTTTGAAAAGATCAATTAGAATTTATATAAAATTGGAAGGCGGTCGAAAATTAGATGAAATGACCGAGATTGGTTTTTTGTCCATATGATTATACTTATTTGGTAATGCAAATAAAGGTACAATTATGGTATAATCTGTTTTTGAAATTTCCTGCACATACACCAATTCTGTTTTTTGTTTCAGATGGTTGTTCATTCTTTTTTCATTATCCTCATATTTTTTTAAACTTTTCTGAAGTTCGCAGCGGCCGTTACAAGTATTAAAAATCATTTTGCGCTGTACACAGATGGTTTTTGAGATTTCTTGCTGGTTTAATTTGAATGAGGTATAAACAAAGAAATTACCAAAATGAGGCAGTAATAAAATAAATGAAAGTAATATGGTTAGTATTTTTTTCAGAGTATTTTACTGGTTATGGGTTAGTTTTTAGATAATTTATTGTTTAGTAAAATTGGTATCAGTTAATGTTTTCATAAATGCAATAAGATTGTTTTTTTCTTCTTCGCTAAGCGGAATTCTTTTTCCATTTTCTTTAAAAATCGGGTCAAGATTATCAGCTCCTAAAACACCATTGTCGAAATAATCTAAAACAGATCTCAGCGTTTCGAATTGTCCGAAGCTTCCATACGGAGCAGTCAAATCGATATTTCTCAAAGAAGGAACACGGAATTTCACATAATCTTCCATTTTTCCAGTAACTCTTGCTCTTCCGGCTTCGTTGGAGTCATTGTTTACAGGAAAACCGATGTTTCTGAAACTCTGATCCGTAAATAATTCTGTGCTATGACAGCTGGCACATTTTTGCTGAAAAGTTTGATATCCTTTTGCTTCATATTCTGTAAAAGTTTCGCCTTCATTTCGTTTCACTTTATCGTATTTGCTGTTGGAAGAAATCAATGTGTATTCGAATTGAGCAATGCTTTTATAGATTCTTTCAGGTGTAATATTTTCATCTCCAAAGGCTTTCCAAAATAAATCTTTGTATGTTGCATCATCTTTTATTTTTTCGATAACCTCCATAATAGAAGAATCCATTTCTTCATGCGTGATAATGGGTACCAAAGGCTGGTTTTCCAACTGTAGTTTGCTTCCGTCCAAATTATAAAACTTCAGAAATGCCAAATTTTGGATCGAAGGTGTATTTCGAAGACCAATTCTTCCTTCAATTCCAATTGCCTGAACATTCTGATCTGCAAAAGCATTTTCCTGAATATGGCAACTTGAACAAGAAATAGTGTTGTCGGCACTAAAGCGTTTGTCAGAAAACAGTTTTTTACCTAGTTCTACACCATATTTTGTTGGTTTATTGGTGCTTACAAACGAATTTAACTCTGGGAAATCCTGAGGAATGTCGAGACCAATTTCCGGATTTTCATACGAAAACTGTTCAGACTCATCATTGTTACAAGAAGTCAAGAAAAGTAGGGCAGTAATGAAAACAATTATTTTTCTCACTTAAATGAATTTTAAAAAAGAGCCGTCTTTTTTGATTCCGGACGGCTCTGTATTTGATATTAGTTTTCTACAGCAGTAACCGAAAACATTCCAGTAATATCGCTGGTTCCATTTCCTCCCAAATTATCTACAAACAGAACCATATTGGCAGCTGTATGGATACTTGAAGTTGCATTAGCACCCATACCAGTTGAACTTAATGTAATTGTATTCGTTTTTCCGCTTAATAATTTGTCAAAATCGGCTTTGATTTTGATTTTAGGAGCAGCACTTCCAACAATTGCATT
This sequence comes from Flavobacterium fluviatile, assembly GCF_010645065.1. Classification (GTDB taxonomy): domain Bacteria; phylum Bacteroidota; class Bacteroidia; order Flavobacteriales; family Flavobacteriaceae; genus Flavobacterium; species Flavobacterium fluviatile. The sequence goes on from NZ_JAADZW010000019.1 coordinate 23,275, forward strand.
TGTAGTAAGATTTAATGTAATATCTCTATAAGCATCTACGCCCTGAGTGTAATTTGGCGCTGTTCCTTCAATAGTGCTTCCGGTATGGATAGATAATTGTTTGTTATCTGTATCATAAAATCCTTCAATTTTAGTAAAGCGGTAACCAGTTCCCCATTCCCAATGCATTTCTGTGTCATTTGCGCCAGCAGCAGCATAAAATTTTGGGAATTTAGCTTGATCTAGCGTATTTAATTCGGTTTTAACTCCCAAACCAAATTTAATTTGCTTGTAAGTAGCCGATGGAATATTGCTTAAAACATAGTTTAAAGTTGCTGCTTTTGACTGGTCGATAACAGTTGCTCCGTTATCTAAATTATTGATGTTGTATGGAATTTCGTCTCCATTGTCTTTTACAAGGCGAATGTTGCTGATAACATATTTCAATTCTGAAAAATGATGTACTTGACTAGAAGCTGATGTATTAGTAGTAGCTGATGTTGAGGCAGCATCACCAAGAACAATTGTTTGGTTTTTGAACGTATTGTTAAACTCTAAAGTGACATTGTTTGCAACAGGGGTGTCATCATCATTAGAACATGATACTAATGCTAAAACTGCAGCTGCTGATAAAAGGTATTTTTTTAAATTTTTCATTTTGTATTTAAATTTTTGTATTTCTATTTAATAAGTAAGACGGATTAAGAAAGAATTACTGTAATAGGAGGTGGAACAAAAACTTTAAGAAATGGTTCTGATTGTTCACTTTGTTTGTAAAATACAGTAATATCAGAATTAATCTTTTTTATTTTTTTGAGTTTAAATTCGATATTCGAAGTCAAAACAATATCAATTTGCTTTTCTAGACTAGTAAGTGCTAAATTGGGGTTTTCTGAATTTTCCAGTTCTTTTTTTCAAATGGCATTTTCCGTGACATTGTAGTTCAGGTTTGGATTTGTTGATACAGAATTCCTGCTCAATTTGCTCCTGATTCAGTTTAAAGTGTACAATAATCAATGCCTGCTGGAAAGAAACCAACAGAAACAAGATAATCATTGTGATACTAAAAACTTTTTTCATTGTATTAAAGACTGAATTTTAAAGAAGCAAAAATATTGCGTCCCATTCTAGGAATATTTCCCCAGTCGGCATAAGTACTGTAATATTTATTCAAAATGTTTTCTGCGCCGATTTGTATCACGCTCTCTATTTTATTGATATTGAAAGTATAATCGGCTGAAAGATTCCAAATAAAGTAAGCATCGGTTTGGTCTTCACCATATTCCGGACTGTAATTAATTTGAGCCAAATCGCCATTAACAGAGGCCTGTATTCCGAAATTATTGTGCATAAAATGTAATGAACTCTGATAACTCAACGGACGAATAAAAGGCAGATTGCCACCGTTATTATCCATTCCTCTTGCATAAGTCAAATTACCTTTCCAATGCAAATGTTCTAAAATATCATAACTAACATTCATCGATGCATTAAAAAGTGTAGCATAATCTAACGAAGTGTAGCCTTTTACACCAACCGATTGGTAATTCATCGGACTTCCCATACTCAGAATTCGGCCTATGATGTAATTCTGGATGTAAAAGTAATTTACCTTCGCCTGAATGCTGAATCGTTCCTTATTGAATCCAGCACTTGCATTTCCTTCATACGAAATTTCATTTTTCAGATTAGGGTCTCCGATGTAATCATAACGGTCAAAACTATTATAAATGTAATAACCGTATCCTTCAGAGACCGAAGGTGCTCTGTGACCATAACCGGTTCCTGCCGAAAAATTAAAATTTTCTAAATCGAGATTATATCCTGCATGAAGACTTGGCAAGAATCGCGTTTTTTCTTGTGGAGCTCCCGGATGAAAAATCCAGTTGAACTCTACGTACTTGGAGTAATTGTAATTTACTCCTAAAGAACCTCCTAAATTCAGTTGACTTTTTTCGGAAATATCCCAGTTATTATTCATCGAAAGTCCGCCATATCGGGTCGTAACCCACGGCCAGCTGTAAGCAAACATCGTTCTTTCGCTGCGATCCTGAGGGTACATTCGCATTTCGGCAATAGAAACATTGTCGTAGGCATTCAATTGAATTTCTGATGAATAATTGTTTTTTCTTATGTTGGCTTTCGAAACCAAACCATAAGTAGTACTCCAGCCTGGCATATCCATATGAACTAAATTTTCAGGACGGGTTGTATCATCCATATAATGTTCAATGGCATTAAAATAAACTTTGGTGTCAATCACTCGTACCAGTCCATCTTCAAATAATTGTTTGTAGGAAGCCGAGGTAATCAAGGCACGCGAAAGCCATAAATCCATTGGTAAAGCTGGATAGCCAACATCTTTCGCCATATCAAAAATAGCATCAAATCTTACTGATGATAACTCACTTGTTTTGTATGCTAAACCTAATGAAGTATTGAATTTTTTATATTGTGAATGTTTTACTTCATCATTATTTCCATCAAAATAATCATCAGCTTTTCGGTAGGAAATACTTCCGTCTGCCACAAATCTATTACTGGAATAAGCAATATTTCCAAGGTTGAAAAACTGGTTGTTATTGAATTCAAAACCACTTTGATAAGAACCCATCCATTTTTTTTCTAAACTAAAAGCAGTACTTCTTCTTTTTAAATCAATACTTCCGGCAACAGTAGCACCATGCAGACTTCCTTCCTGACCTGATTTTATATCGATTGCCGCCAGATTATTGCTTTCTACATAAGAGGTAACCGGATCCATTTTGTCTGTACAGGCTCCAAAAATATGCATTCCGTCTATGGTAATAGTTGAGCGTTCAGAACTCATGTTGTTAAGCAAAGGTTCCCAGGCATAAGCACCACGTTTTATAAAACTGATATTATCTGATGAGGACAAAAACTCATCTACCGAAACAGCCATTTTCATTTCTGTTTCAATTTTATTTTTGGCGGCAGATTTGATTTCTACTTCTTTTAATTTTTCTATACTGTCGTTTTGTGTTTCTGTATTTTGAGCTGTTATTGTCAATCCCAAAAAAAGAAATAATAGTAGGTATTTCATATTTTTAGAATAAGGTATCAATAAAAAGTTCGCTTTTAACACCTTCAACGCCTGGTGTAAAATCAGTTGGGACCACAGTTCCTTTTATAATCAATCCGTTTTGATTTAGCATAATAAAATTCAAAGTCCAGTTCCCAGTCATCGTATAATTAACCACACCATGATACAAACCATCATCTTCTTGTGTCAGATCTTTATTATTTGGAGAAGAGTGATTTCCCATAGACGGTTCTGGCATTCTGGGATCTAATTTCAAGGTATAATTATCAACTTCTGAATACGAATATTGAGTTGGGTCAGGAAATGTACCCGCCGCAGTAGTTGGTTTGTTGTATTTGTAAATTCCTGCTGTAAGCGGATTTTCGGAAACGGTTGGTTTTTGAGGTGCTATTAATGCAATAAAATATTGTTCATTATCTTTTCCTGTAAAAGCCGTCATATTCAGATTCATGTTATTCTGTTTTTCTACAGTTGCAACTTTATCTGCTTTATAGGTTTGATTTGAAGCTGTAAAGCTGAGGTAGATTTTCCAACTATCAGCATTAATGCTTTCATTTATAAAAACAGAATAGCCAGAGTAATATTTATTTGTAGCATCATATTCAAAATTATAAGAATGAGGACAAGAAGTCGTACTTCCGTCAGTATTGCTCAATATAGGTAAAAATGTTACTTTCGATGAATTGATTTCTTCGTTGGTTTGTGTATTAATAACTTTCAGATGAAGCTCATTATAACCCTTGTAAAAAGTTCCGTTTAATGCTTCGATGCTGACTTTGTAAATACCGCTATTTACAGAAAAAGCTTCTTTAAATTCGTAATATTCCGGAACCTGAGAATCTATTTCGGCTTCGTAATCGGTTTTATCAATTGTGCACGACATTATTGTAAAAAATAGTACAATTGTGCAATAATTAAAAATTTTCATTTTTAATGAATGTTTAAAATAAATCACTAGAAATTATCAGTCTGATTTTAGCCTGATAATTATAACTAAATTTCTGGATTTCGTTTTTAGTGTACTTAAAACATAATTCTCTTTTTTGATTATGTTATAACCAAACAATAAAATGCTTTAACCAAGATTAGAAATTTGTAAAGCACAGAAAAAAAGGTTTCAGTTCGTATACTAAAAATTAAACCAAACAGGAAGGGGGATGAAAAGTCGTACTAGAAACAGATATAGGCTTCTCGTCTGAAAAACTAAAATTTTTTGTTTCAGATTCGATTGGGGTAACTAATTTGAAATTAGCTACAGGGGTATTTTGAATGTAAACAACTTCTACTTTTTCTTTCAGGTTGTTGTTCATTTTTCTTTCGTTATCCTGGTATTTTTTTAAGCTTTTCTGAAGTTCGCAACGACCATTACAGGTATTAAAAACCATTTTGCGCTGAACACAGATTGTTTTTGCAATTTCCTCCTGATTTAATTTGAATGAGGTATAAACAAAGAAACTGCCAAAAGAGGGAACTAATAGCATGCAGGAAAGAAATATGATCAATAACTTTTTCAAAAGTTGTTTCTTTGTTTTCGGATGCAAAAATACATTTTATTCGTTTCATAAAGAATAAATATTAGTTTTTTTGCATAAAAAAATCCCCAACTACTTTGTGATTGGGGATTTAGAATGTATTACTTAGAAATTGTTATTTAACCAAAACCCATTCACCATTTGCGATTAAAGTTTCAGCTTTTTTAAATTTCATTGTTTCAGTTTTGCCTGTAGCAACTTCCTGAACCGTTACGGTATCATTACGGTTGATTTTTGGCATATCTCGAACGATGGTTTCCGTCACCTGACGCTGTTGTGTTTCTCCTGCTTCACGGTTGATGCTCTCGCTGTTTGGAATTTCGTCTTTGCTTAATTGCAAGTTTTCTTTTTGGCGAACTTCTCTTGCTTCGTGAATTTCAGAACTAACGTTTTGAGCTGGCAAATCACCTTTGAACAAGAACGAAATAACTTCTTTATTTACATTATCCAGCATTGCTCTAAACAAGTTGAAAGCTTCCAGTTTGTAAATAAGCAACGGATCTTTTTGTTCGTGAACAGCTAACTGTACAGATTGTTTTAATTCGTCCATTTTACGCAAATGCTTTTTCCAGGCTTCATCAACAATAGAAAGCGTGATGTTTTTCTCGAAGTCAGCTATTAACTGAGTCCCTTGGCTTTCATAAGCTTTTTTCAGGTCTGTTACTACATTCAAAGTTTTGATTCCGTCTGTAAATGGAACCACAATTCTTTCAAAATGATTGTTTGGCTCCTCAAAAACGCCTTTGATGATTGGGAAAGCCTCTCTGGCACTTCTTTCTGTTTTTTCTGTGTAGAAAGCTAAAGCTTCTTTATACACTTTTCCGGTAATTTCGATTTCAGATAATTTTGAGAATTCAGCTTCATTAATTGGAGAAGTGATTCCGAAATAACGAATCAAATCAAATTCAAAATTTTTGAAATCATTGCTTACTTTGTTTTGGTCTACAATCAATTCGCACGTATCATAAAGCATGTTAGCAATATCCAGTTTCAAACGTTCACCGAATAATGCATGGCGACGACGTTTGTAAACTACTTCTCGCTGCGAGTTCATTACATCATCATATTCTAATAAACGTTTACGAACACCAAAATTATTTTCTTCTACTTTTTTCTGAGCACGTTCGATAGATTTAGTCATCATAGAATGCTGAATAACTTCACCTTCTTTCAATCCCATTCTGTCCATTACTTTCGCCACTCTTTCAGAGCCAAATAAACGCATTAGGTTATCCTCAAGTGAAACGTAGAATTGAGAACTTCCCGGATCTCCCTGACGACCTGAACGGCCTCGTAACTGTCTGTCAACACGACGAGAATCGTGACGCTCAGTACCCACGATGGCTAAACCTCCTGCTGCTTTAACTTCCGGAGATAATTTAATATCGGTACCACGGCCAGCCATGTTTGTTGCAATAGTTACAACTCCGGCTTTCCCGGCTTCTTCAACGATTTGCGCCTCTTGCTTGTGCATTTTAGCATTCAGTACGTTGTGTGTGATTCCTCTCATTTTAAGCATACGGCTTAATAATTCCGAAATCTCTACAGAAGTTGTTCCAATCAATACAGGTCTTCCGGCTTTAGAAAGTTCTGTTACATCCTCAATTACAGCATTAAATTTCTCACGTGTTGTTTTGTAGATGTAATCTTCTTTATCTTGTCTTGCAATTGGGCGGTTGGTTGGAATTTCAACTACATCCAGTTTATAAATCTGCCATAACTCGCCCGCTTCAGTAACAGCTGTACCTGTCATACCGGCCAATTTGCTGTACATTCTGAAATAATTTTGTAATGTAACAGTTGCAAAAGTCTGAGTTGCAGCTTCGATTTTTACGTTTTCTTTGGCTTCGATCGCCTGATGAAGACCATCAGAGTAACGTCGTCCATCCATGATACGGCCAGTTTGCTCATCGACAATCATAATCTTGTTGTCCATGATAACGTATTCTACATCTTTTTCAAATAAAGCATAAGCTTTTAAAAGTTGTGTAAGGGTATGGATACGTTCGCTTTTTACACCAAAATCCTGGAATAATCTTTCTCTTGCTTCTGCTTCAGCATCTTTATCCAGTTTTTGTTTTTCGATAGCAGCAATTTCAGTTCCGATATCCGGTAAAACGAAGAAATCGGAATCAGTATCTCCAGATAAATATTTGATACCGTTATCAGTTAATTCAACCTGATTGTTTTTTTCTTCAATCACAAAATACAAAGCTTCATCGACTTTATGCATTTCACGATTGTTGTCCTGCATATATTGATTTTCAGTTTTTTGAAGCAATTGTTTAATTCCTTCTTCACTTAAAAATTTGATTAATGCTTTATTTTTAGGCAAACTTCTGTAAGCTCTTAACAATAAGAATCCGCCTTCTTTAGTATTTCCTTCTTTGATCAGTTTTTTAGCTTCAGCTAGGAAACCATTTGCTAACTGACGCTGTTGTGCAACCAGATTTTCGATTTTTGGTTTCAATTCATTAAATTCATGACGGTCTCCCTGAGGAACCGGTCCCGAAATGATAAGCGGCGTTCTGGCATCATCAATTAATACCGAATCAACCTCGTCGACAATAGCAAAATTGTGTTTTCTCTGAACTAAGTCGCTAGGCGAATGTGCCATGTTATCTCTTAAGTAATCGAAACCAAACTCGTTGTTGGTTCCGTAAGTGATATCAGCATCATAAGCTTTTTTTCGCGCCTCTGTACTTGGCTGGTGGTTGTCGATACAATCAACAGATAAACCGTGGAATTCGAATAAAGGCGCTTTCCATGTACTATCACGTTTTGCCAGATAGTCATTCACTGTTACTAAATGAACTCCGTTTCCAGTCAAAGCATTTAAGTAAAGAGGAAGTGTGGCTACTAAAGTTTTACCTTCTCCTGTTTGCATTTCGGCAACTTTACCTTCGTGCAGTACCATACCACCAATCAACTGAACATCGTAGTGAATCATGTCCCAGGTGATATCTTTTCCGGCAGCATTCCATTTGTTTGCCCAGATTGCTTTATCGCCTTCAATAGTGATGTATGGTTTTGCAGCAGAAAACTCGCGGTCTTTTGGAGTTGCAGTAACTTCAATATGAGTGTTTTCTTTGAAACGACGAGCTGTTTCTTTTACAACAGAAAATGCTTCAGGAAGTAATTCAAGTAAAGTTTTCTCGGAGATTTCATATGCCTCTTTTTCAAGAGCATCTATAGCATCATAAATGTCTTCTCTTTTATCGATGTCTTCAATCTTTTCTACTTCCGCTTTAAGAGAAGCAATTTTAGCATCTTTTTCAGATCTTGCTTCTTTGATTCTATCCTTGAAGTAAACAGTTCTGCCTCTTAATTCGTCGTTTGAAAGACTCATTAAAGGAGCTTCGAATGCTTTGATTTTGTTTAAATATGGTTGTAAAGCTTTAACATCTTTCTGTGATTTATCACCTACAAAGACTTTAATAATACTGTTTATGAAACTCATGATTTATTGTATTTCTATTTATGTAAAATGTGTATTTGAACCAAAAAAAAAGCCTCTGTGATGAGACTTTTTCATTTGGTTTATTTTTTAATATTCATCCTCATTCCAAAGATAATCTTCGTCTGTTGGATAATCTGGCCAAATTTCTTCCATTGATTCATATATCTCTCCCTCGTCTTCAATCGACTGTAGGTTTTCTACTACTTCTAAAGGAGCTCCTGCTCTAATAGCGTAGTCGATAAGTTCGTCTTTGTTAGCAGGCCACGGCGCATCACTTAAATAAGATGCTAATTCTAATGTCCAATACATCTGTTGTCGATTTAGTTTGTGCAAAAATAAATTTTTTACTGAAAAAGACAAGTAAAAATTGATTTATTTTAATAAAATTTAAGAACGTATCCTGTTAAAATTTCAAAAACTAAATTCCAAATCCCAAAAAGGAACTAAAAACGCAATTTTTGCCAGGTTTAAACTTTGGAATTTGGAATTTAGAAATTTGGAATATTATGAAAATTTATTTTCTTGGAATCCATTTTACTTCCTCCGCTTGTAAGTCAGAGGACAACTTCCGTGCCAAGACAAAAAGGTAGTCAGAAAGTCGGTTTAAGTACATTATGGTAATTTCCGGAACATGTTCATTATGGCTTAAATGTACCGCCAAACGCTCTGCACGACGGCAGATACAACGCGCAATATGACAATGTGACACGGTTGGATGACCGCCCGGCAAAACAAAATGAGTCATTGGCGGAAGGCTTTCATCCATAGTATCAATTTCTTTTTCCAGCAATTCAATATCTGAGTCGATTATACCAAGATTTTCCAGACGGAGTTTTCCGTTTTTTAAAACCTCTTTATCATGAGGAGTTGCCAAAATTGCGCCAACGGTAAAAAGGCGATCCTGAATTTCGATTAAAATTGTTTTATAGTATGAATCAATTTCCTGGTCACGAATTAAACCTATATAGGAGTTCAGTTCGTCAACAGTTCCGTAACTCTCTATACGTATATGGTCTTTAGGAACGCGTGTGCCTCCAAAAAGAGCCGTGGTTCCTTTATCTCCGGTTTTTGTATATACTTTCATTTTTTAAGATACTAAGGTTCTGAGATGCTGTGTTGCTAAGTTTTTTCTTTAGAACAATCTAAATAAGAAATATAAAATTTATTTACTTGTGTCGCTTTCAATTAAACCATCTCTTAGTCGGATTACACGATGTGCGTAAGCTGCGATATCTTCTTCATGTGTAACCAGAATTACGGTATTTCCCTGAGCGTGAATATCGCCAAAAAGCTTCATGATTTCTACAGAAGTTTTGCTATCCAGGTTTCCGGTTGGCTCATCTGCAAGTATAATTGACGGTTTGTTGACTAATGCGCGGGCAATAGCAACACGCTGGCGTTGTCCTCCTGAAAGCTGGTTCGGCTGATGGTCCATTCTGTCTGCCAGATTTACTTGTTTCAAAACTTCTGTTGCGCGTGCATTTCTTTCAGATTTTGCATATCCGGCATAAATCATAGGTAAGGCAACATTATCCAAGGCGGTTGTTCGGGGCAAAAGATTAAAAGTCTGAAAAACGAATCCGATTTCGGTGTTTCTGATTCCTGCCAATTCATCATCGCGCATTTGGCTAACATCTTTTCCGTTTAATACATAACGTCCTGAAGTTGGCGTATCGAGACAACCCAATAAATTCATTAAAGTAGATTTTCCGGATCCTGAAGGTCCCATCAAAGCTACATATTCTCCTTTATTGATTTCTAAATTGACTCCTTTTAGTACATAAACGATTTCATTACCAAGTACAAAATTTCGTTTTATGTCGGTTATTTTAATTAACGGATTTGCCATTTTTTTTACAATTTTGGTTCTAAAAGTACAAAACACTTTTTAATAAAGTATATGTAGAACACAAACAGATTTGTTACAAAAAACTAAATTTATAAACAGCGCAGTAGATTATAAATTACAGCATAAGATTGTTTACATCTTTTTTTAATGAATTTGCATAATTAACACTTTTACCGGGGTTTTATATTTTTTAAATGTTTTTAATTTTATAAACATGATAATAATGTAATTTGCTGGCTTAAGTTTTGAGTAAATTTGGTTATATATTAATTCAATAATCAATATTATGAAAAACATACAAATTTTATCAGCAGTTGCATTAATTGCATTAGGTTTCGCATCATGTAAAGACGAAAAACAAGAACAGGCTAAAAAAACAATTGATTCATATGTAGCCTATGTGGATTCAGTAAAAAATGTGGCAGCTGACGATTTGAAAGCAGATTGGGCAAATGTTGAAGCTGAATATAACAGGAGAGCTGAAAATGCACAAATGGCCCTTGCAGATCTTAAAGACAATGAAGCTGAAACTGAAAGAATAAACACAAGTAAGGTCAAATATGAGGAATTTAAAAATGAGATGGCTGCAAAACTAGCTCCGCCGGTGAGTGAAAAACAGACATTGCGAAACACATTATTTGGAGAAGGAAAAATTGGTGACGATATGAGTTTTGCCTGGGTAAATGCTGAAAATATTCACAGTGTTTATCAACAATTTGTGCATACAGTAGAGAATAATAAGGATAATTACTCGAGAGAAGACTGGGATGAAATAAAATTATTATACGAAGCACTTGATACTCGTAAAAATACAGTTGAAAAAGAAGGGCTTTCATCAGAAGATAACAGAAAAATAGCAGGCTTGAAAATCAAGTTTGCGCCTATGTACACTGTGAACAGAATGGGGGCAAAATCAGGAGAAAACAAAGAAGCAAAAGAATAGGTTAGTTAGGTTTATTTAGTTTTGAAAATGGTAATCAGTAATGATTGCCATTTTTTTATGCACGAATAATAAAATGTTCTTTTTCCTGCTCGTATCTGAAGAAAACAAATCCCCATTGGAAAGTGTCGATTGTTACTTTTACTTTTGGGTGATTTTTTATCGTTTCCCAAGCTTCTTCCATCTCGGGAGACCAATGAATATCATCAAATATCCACACTGAATCATTATTGATTGTTGGCAGCAAAACTTCAAAATATTCTAAAGTTGCTTTTTTAGAATGATTGCCGTCGAAATATATCAGATCCCAGTCACAAACATTTGCAGAACCATCTTTTAAGAATTTGCTAAATTCTGAATTCACAAAGTCAAAGTTGAAACCTGGAAATTGTTGATTAAATAAATTTTCAGCAATTGATTGTGTGTTTTGACAACCCTCCAGACTAAGTAAAAAGGATTCTTTGCTTCCCAGTGCGATAGCTGAACTCGCTAAACCTAAAGAAGTTCCAATTTCTAAAACATTTTTTGGTTTAAAATAATTTGTAACTCTAAACAAGAATTCGGCACGTTTCGATGAAATTCCTGCAGTTTTTGCAATTTTTGCTATCTGTCTTCCATTTGATTTGAAAACTCTTGAACCCGCTCCAAAATCGGTTACTTCAATGAAACTTTTATTGGCTAAAAGTGTTTTTCTGTATTTTTTAAGAAATGCATATTCCGGTTTATCCTTCTTGTCATAAAAACATTTTGTCAACAAATTAAAAACAAACGGCGAATGAACTCCATGTTCGTTTTTGGATTTCCAAAGAAACTTCAGATATGATTTTATTTGAAACAGCATTTTAATTTTTCAGTATGAACCCTTTTGAATGGAGTCAATATTGATTTATAATTTAGTTATTTACTGAAATTAATTTTACATCAAATACAAGTACAGATCCTCCCGGAATCCCTCTGTAGTAATCAGGTCCGTATCCCAGATGCGATGGGATTAAAAGAATACCGCTGCCGCCTGTTTTAAAATAAGGAATGCCTTCTGTCCATCCTCGTATTACTTCGTTTAATCCGAACGAAACTCCTTCAGGTTTTCCCGGATCGAAGACGGTTCCATTAGTGTAGTATCCTTTGTAAATTACTGTAACATTAGAAGAAGCTGTTGGCTGGATTCCTTCGCCAGGCTCATTAATAACATAGTACAAGCCTGTACTGGTTTTTTGCGCTGTTAAATTATTTTTTGCAATATAATCAGTAATTTCTTTTTCGTTTTCAGAAGTAAAGTCTTTGGGTGGTGTATATGGTTCATTTTCAGGACTTAGACAGGAAAAAAATGTAAAAACTACTAAGATAGATATAATGCGTCTCATTTTTATGTATTTAGTTACTATTGTAATTTTTGTTTTAATGGGATTATTTCTTAAAAAACTATCCCTCAATTTTAGCTGAAAGTTCGAACCAGCGTTCTTCTTTCTTATCTATTTTATTAATGATGTTCTGTAGTTCATTTGCCTTTTTCTCAATATCGGCATCAGCAACTTTTCCGTCAGAGAATAATTGCTCGATTTTAGTTTTTTCGATTTCCAGGTCTTTGATTTCTCTTTCGATTTTTTGATATTCTTTTTGCTCGTTGAAAGTTAGGTGTCCGGCTGGGTTATTTTGTTTCCAGTCCTTCTTTTCTGCTTTGTTTTCTTCTTTCTGCATTATATCGGCACTATCTTCATAAGCCCTGAAATCCGAATAATTTCCTGGGAAATTTTCGATTTCTCCCTGTCCTCTGAAAACAAATAAATGATCGACAATTTTATCCATAAAATAACGATCGTGCGAAACTACCAGTAAACATCCGGGATAATCTAAAAGAAAGCTTTCCAGTACATTTAGAGTAACAATGTCAAGATCATTTGTTGGCTCATCGAGAATCAGAAAATTAGGATTCTGAATTAAAACGGTACATAAATACAAACGTTTTAATTCTCCTCCGCTTAATTTTTCGACAAAATCGTATTGTTTTTTAGCATCAAAAAGAAAACGCTCCAGTAATTGAGAGGCCGAAATGATTTTTCCTTTCGCAAGAGGGATATATTCTCCGAATTCTTTAATAATATCAATAACACGCTGACCCGGTTTTGGATTGATTCCGGATTGGGTGTAATAGCCAACTTTTATGGTGTCACCTTTTACAACACTTCCGCTGTCTGGAGGAATTGTTCCTGTCAGCAGATTTAAAAAAGTTGATTTTCCTGTTCCGTTTTTGCCAATGATCCCTATTCTTTCGCCACGCTGAAAATCAAAACTAAAATTATCCAGAATAACTTTGTCTTTAAATTTTTTAGAAAGTTTATGAAGCTCAATAATCTTGCTTCCCATTCTTTCCATATTAATTTCAAGCTCGACTTTATTCTCTTTTCGCCTGCTTTGCGCTTTTTCTTTAATTACATAAAAATCATCCTGACGTGATTTAGATTTGGTTGTTCGCGCTTTTGGCTGGCGTCGCATCCATTCTAGTTCTTTTACAAATAAATTTTTGGCCTTATCGATACTCGCATTTTCAGAGGAAATTCTCTCTTCTTTTTTCTCTAAATAATAAGAGTAATTTCCTTTGTACTGATATAATTTTCCGTTATCTAATTCCAGAATCTCATTGCACACACGTTCTAAAAAAAAGCGGTCGTGTGTTACCATAAACAAGGTTATATTTTCTTTGGCAAAATAGCTTTCAAGCCATTCAATCATTTCCAGGTCTAAATGGTTGGTTGGCTCATCCAGAATCAGTAAGTCTGGGCGATTAATCAGAATTATGGCTAATGAAAGACGTTTTTTTTGTCCTCCGGAAAGATTTTTTACTTTGAGTTTAAAATCTTCCAGTTTTAATTTAAATAAAATCTGCTTGTATTGCGTTTCAAAATCCCAGGCATTATGCTGATCCATTCCGTCAAAAGCTTTTTGATAAGCTTCTTCATCTTCCGGATTTTCAAGCGCTTTTTCGTAAGCTTCAATTATTTTTAAGGTTTCGTTGTCAGAAGCGAAAATACTTTCTTCAATAGTAAGTTCATCCTGAAGATTGTTATCCTGAGAAAGAAAAGCCATTCTGATCCCTTTTCTCAAAACAACTTGTCCTGTATCGGGTTCATCCAAACCATTAATAATGCTCATTATGGTTGTCTTTCCGGAACCGTTTTTGGCGATAAAAGCGATTTTTTGATCCTTGTTGATTCCGAATGAGATGTTGTCAAAGAGTGTTCTTTCACCAAAGGATTTTGATATATTTTCTACAGATAAGTAATTCACTTTGTAAATTATGAGTTATAAATTAGTAAGTTATGAATGATTTACAATACACAACTTTTTTGCAAAAGTAAACTATTAATCACGATTTACGAATTATTTATTGAGATAGGAATTCAACAATGCACTTAGATCAAAATAATGAATTTGTTGCCGGACATTAAGAATTGGTTTCCGAATTAATAATTCGTTTGTCAAATAATAATGTAATCCATCTTTTGTAGTAATTCCTTCTATTTGATGAAAAGAAAGTTTAAGATTGATTTTTCGTTTATTTCCTGATAAAAAATCATGATTTTTGAAATCATACAGAAGATATATAAAAGGTTTTCCTTTTGTTGAATAACCGCAAAGGGCAATTAAATTTTTAGATTCTAAATAAGTGCTTCCGGTAACCAACCCTTTTGTGTCTAATGTTTCTTTTAGTTGTGCGATATGATTCCCTGTTTGGTTTGGTAAGGCATAAATACTGGTTTGTAATGTTTTCCATTGTTTTGTAAACAGATAGATGCTGTCTTTTGTAACAATAAAGGCTTCACAGTCAAAATTAGTGGTATTCGGTTTTTTTTTAGAAAAATCTGCCTGATCAGAGTAAGTGAAAGATATCGTTTCAATGATAGGGCTTTCTTCTAAAAATGATTTTTTCTGAATTTTTAGGATTTTTAAATCATTTCTGTTACCTGAATAATTATTCCCAAAATCACCAATGTATAAAAAAGAACTGTCTTGTGAAATTTCCTCCCAGTCATGATTTATTGTATTTTCCAGAATTATTTTTTTTTTGATTTTTCCTAATGAATCTAATCCGTAAATAGTTTTATCATGATCATCGTTATGTGTCCATAATAATTTGTCGAATGAAATAAGCCCTGAGGTTTCTTTAAGTGAGTCATTTAATGGCTTTGAAAATCCTGGTTTTATATTGATGGTTTTATAGAGGCAGTTTGTATCATTAATGGTAGCATTTGGATTAAAATTTTTTGAAAGTGAATCCGTACAGCCAGAAATTTGACCATAAGTTATAGGAATGTAAAAAAAGAAGAAAAATAAATATTTGTTCATGACTAAAGGCAATAAACCAAAATTTTAAATGTTATGTTTTAGGATTTTGTTTCAAATTTAGGACATTAGAAAAAAAGAATACAAAAATTAAACACAAAAGAGTTGATGAAAGGTTTATTCATGTGGGAAATTTAACACTAAAAAAAACGATTGTATTTTTTTTATAATGTTAAATTAAATTAAAAACACTTTTTTGTTAAAATTACAAGCAAATGATAATTTATTAGTTATAGTATTTGTTTGATAATGAGATTAATGTATTTTTACTTAACGATTATTATTATTAGTACTTTGTTTTTACGAATAATTAATCAAAATTGTCAATACATTTGTGCAAAATTTTTTTCTCTTTACTCCCTAAATGGGACTATGGAATGCGAAGCTGTGTCCGGACTTACTCTTTTTTTATGATTTATAAAGAAAAATAGTATTATAGAAATCATAACTGATTATAGTGGTTTTAACATAGTCTTTAATTTTTTTTAATAATATAAACCCCCAAATAAATATCTATTTTATGAAAAAAATGTTTTTTGCCTTATTATTGATTTCAACAATTTCAAATGCCCAGTACAGGTTTAGATACGATAAGCTTTTTATGGAAGCTGGAGTCGGGATGGCGGTGCCATTATCCCAATTGTCACCTTCTGGAGAAAACACACCATTGTCTCTGGTTCATGGTCAGGGAGGATTTCGTTATATGTTTGATAAGAATGTAGGAGTTATGGGATCATTAAGTTTTGATCAGTTTAATAAAGGGATACAAAAGAGCGATCAGTTAGTAGGAGCTTTAGAATTGTGCTATAATTTGGGTAATCTGATTGAATTGTCAAGTAATACAGGAGGACAATTTGGATTACTTGTTCATGGTGGTGCAGGTGCAGGAGTGATGTCCAGTCAGTATTTCAACCGCGATAAGATAGGTGTTTTGATGATAGGTGCGAGACCTTTCATATTCATTAATGAAAAAGTTTCTTTTTTCGCAGATTTAACATATAAATCTACTTTGTCACAAAAAATTTATTATAACGGAAATTTAATTGGAAAAGATGTAACAGGCAGTAATCTGGGGCTTACTTTTGGTTTCATGGTGGCTTTGGGACAAAATCGTTTCCACGCAGATTCTGCATATTAACTGAAAAAGGAATTACCGCATTCATATAAAATAAAAATGAAAATAGGAATTACTTTCAGCGCCTTCGATTTGCTTCATGCAGGTCACATTACAATGTTAGAAGAAGCAAAGAGACAATGTGATTATTTAATTTGTGCATTACAAACAGATCCAACACTGGATCGACCGGAAAAAAACAGGCCTACACAAACAGTTGTAGAGCGTTACATCCAGTTGAAAGGATGTAAGTTCGTAGATGAAATTGTTCCTTATGCAACAGAACAGGATTTAGAAGATATTTTGAGATCTTTTAAAATTGATGTTCGAATTTTAGGAGACGAATACCGGGAAAAAAACTTTACAGGCCGGGAATATTGTGAATCTAAAGGAATTGAACTTTATTTTAATACCAGGGACCATCGTTTTTCAAGTAGTGGTTTACGAAAAGTAGTAGCAGAAAAAGAAGCATTAAAGGTAATTTAGATAAATATGAAAAGTAATACAAAAATTTATATTGCAGGCCATAAAGGAATGGTTGGGAGTGCTATTTGGAGAACACTTTCAGATAAAGGATTTACAAATTTGACAGGAGTTTCGAGTAGTGAACTTGATCTTCGTAATCAGCAGGCGGTACATGATTTTATAGCTGAACAGAAACCGGAAGTTATTATTGATGCTGCTGCACGAGTAGGAGGTATTTTGGCAAATAATGATTATCCGTATCAGTTTATTATGGAGAATATGCAGATCCAGAACAATCTTATTGATTCTGCTCTGCAGAATAATGTAGAAAAATTTATTTTTTTAGGAAGTTCGTGCATCTATCCAAAATTAGCGCCGCAGCCTTTAAAAGAAGACTATTTGCTGACCGATACTTTAGAGCCGACAAATGAATGGTATGCAATTGCGAAGATTACTGGTGTAAAAGCCTGTCAGGCAATTAGAAAGCAATTCGGAAAGGATTATGTGAGTTTAATGCCAACCAATTTATACGGCACACATGATAATTTTGATTTAAACACCTCTCATGTTTTACCGGCAATGATTCGTAAGTTTCATGAAGCTAAAGAAAATAATCATGTTCCTGTAACCCTTTGGGGAAGTGGGACACCAATGCGTGAGTTTCTATTTGTTGATGATATGGCGCAGGCTGTTGTTTTTGCTTTAGAAAACAAATTGCCTGATTATTTATACAATGTTGGTACAGGTGAAGATTTAACTATTAAGCATTTGGCAGAAACCATTCAGAAGATTACAGGACATACAGGAGAAATTATATGGGATTCAACTAAACCAGACGGAACTCCAAGAAAACTGATGGATGTAACCAAAATGCATGACTTAGGCTGGAAACACAAAATAGAACTTCAGGAAGGAATCCAAAAAACATACGATTGGTTTCTGGAAAATATAGATGCTTTTAAGCAGGTAAAAATGTAATTTTAGTTTAATAAAAGTTAGGAAGTAATGATGTAATATCTTAACTTGAACAGAAAATGTAACCAAAAGAACAATAAATGAGTACACAAAAAGTAGCCCTTATAACAGGAATCACAGGACAGGACGGATCCTATTTAGCCGAATTATTATTAGAAAAAGGATATCAGGTACACGGAGTTAAAAGGCGCGCATCCTCTTTTAATACACAAAGAATTGATCATATTTATCAGGATCAGCATGAAGGACATGTAAACTTTAGATTGCATTATGGAGATTTGACTGATTCAACTAATATCATACGAATAATTCAGGAAGTACAGCCGGATGAAATTTATAATTTGGGAGCGATGTCTCATGTAAAAGTATCTTTTGACTCTCCTGAATATGTGGCTAATGTAGATGGAATAGGAACTCTGAGAATATTAGAAGCGGTAAGAATTTTGGGTTTATGTGAAAAAACCAGAGTGTATCAGGCTTCGACTTCTGAGCTTTACGGGGGTATGACAGAAAACAAAAATGAAAAAGGTTTCTATGATGAAAATTCACCATTTTATCCTCGTTCTCCATACGGTGCAGCTAAGATATACGGTTTTTGGATCACAAAAAACTACCGTGAAGCTTATAATATGTTTGCCTGTAACGGTATCTTGTTCAATCATGAGTCTCCAAGACGTGGTGAAACTTTCGTAACCCGTAAAATTACGATGGCAACTGCTGCTATTGCAAAAGGAAAACAGGATTGTCTTTACTTAGGAAATCTTAACTCTCAAAGAGATTGGGGACATGCCAAAGATTATGTAGAAGCAATGTGGAGAATTTTACAACAGGACACTCCAGAAGATTATGTGATTGCAACAGGTGTCACAACTTATATCAGGGATTTTGTAATCATGGCTTTTGCCGAAATAGGAGTAACATTGACTTTTGAAGGAGAAAACGAAAGTGAAGTGGCAAAAGTGGCATCTTGTAATAACCCACTGTATCAATTAGAAATTGGCAAAGTAGTAGTACGCGTAGATCCGGAATATTACCGTCCTACAGAAGTAGATCTTTTGATTGGGGATCCTACAAAATCGAAAACCAAATTAGGTTGGGAACCAAAATACGACTTGGCTGCTTTGGTGAAAGAGATGGTAGAGAGTGATTTGAAAAACATTTAGTTTTTGGACTTAATAAAACAAAAAATATTGAATATTAAGACAAAAATTCTAAATAATAAATCTATTGTTTCGAATTTTTCGTACTTAACTTTGTTTCAGATATTTTCGATATTATTTCCTTTTTTTACCTATCCTTATTTATTAAGAGTATTAGGTTTTGATATTTATGGCAAGGTAATTTTTGCACAAGCAATAGCTACTAATATTTGTATTTTTGTAAATTTTGGATTCAACGTATCGGGCACAAATAATGTTGCTACCAGCCAAGAAAATTCATTGAAACTTTCAGAAATTGTTTCAAGTATTTACTCAGTAAAGTTTGTCATATGGTCTTTTTGTTTGTTGATTTACTTTGCGTTGATTCAAATTATACCTTTTTTGAGGGCGGATAAATGGTTGTATATTGTGGCATTTTTTATTTCTTTCAATGATTTGCTTTTTCCGATATGGTTTTTTCAGGGAATAGAAAAGATGAAGTATATTACATTTATAAATTTAGGAGTTCGCTCTTTGTTTGTAATACTTGTTTTTATTTTTGTTAAAAACCATAAAGATTACTTAGTTGTACCTTTATTAAATGCAATAGGAGCTTTTTTAGGGGGAATTGTAGCTTTATGGGTAGTTGTAAAAATTGAAAAGGTAAAATTGATGACACAACCTATTTCTACTTTAAGGAAATATTTAGTGGACAGTTTTCCATTGTTTGTTTCTTCTTTGTCGGTACAAATTTATATAAATGGTAATAAGCTTTTAGTTGGCTCTTTTTTAGGAATGACAGAAGTTGCAATTTATGATATGGGTGAAAAAATAACATCAATAATAAAAATACCAATTGCCATGATTTCACAGGCAACATTCCCTAAAGTAAGCCGTGAGAAAAATATTCGATTTATAAATAGACTCATGTGGAGTACATTGGTGTTTATATCATTTGTATATATTGTAGTTTTTGTTTTAGCTGATTTTATTGTTGTTCTTTTATCTGGAACTCATAATTTAGCGACAGTTGATGTTGTTAGAATTTTAGCCTTTTCAAGTATACCAGTAGTTTTTAATTATTTTTTAGGCACACATAGATTAATTCCTTTTGGATACAAGAAAACCTATTTAATAAATACAATTATAAGTTCTTGTTTTTTTTTATTAGGAGCTTTTGGAATTATTGGTTTCGATATTATTTCAATACATGCAATAGCTTATTTGGATTTGTTAACAGAAATAGTTGTGTGTCTAGTAAATTTATATAGTTGTTATAGATTGAAATTGTTGTGTGGAAGGGATGCTGATATATGAAATCTTTTATTATTTTGTTGTCATTATTTTTTTCTGTAATTGGATATTCAATTGTAGAAAAATCAGGGCTGCATATTTATATTTTTTATTTGATTTTCATTTGGTTAAACTGTATTCAGTTATTCTATATAAATAATAAAAATTATAAATATGTTATTCTATCTAATTTTACCTTTGTTAGTTGGACAATATATGGAGGATTAAACCTTTTTCGTCAATGCTGGATCGGACAAACAGATTATAATGGGACTTTGTCATTAGTGTATATATCCCATATTGTTGGAACTGTTTTGATGTTTATTGGATATAGGTTAGCAATGAAGCAAAAAATAAGAAAAGGCTTTAGATTTAGTGATAATATTATTGCTGAAAGAAGTTTTCTGATTATCAGTATTCTTTATATAGGATTGCAATTTTATATCATTCAGGCTTCAGGTGGTTTTAAGGCATATTTCCTTGCCGCGTATAGTACAAAAGTAGAGTCTTCACTGGTGACTTTTGCTTCTCTTTTTGGTGGAATTTTATCTAATGTAGGTTACTTAGCTGTTCCATTTTTTTTAAGTAAGAGCTATTCTATGGCATGGAGGATTTATGCTTTTTTCATTTTTATATTTTATATGGGAATGGGTGGGGTAGTTAATGGTAGTTCTATTAATAATTTGAATGCCATGCTTGCTGTTTTTTGTTTTTTACTATTTACAGTTAAGGACTTATCTTCTCTGAATAAATATAGAAATAGAATGCTAGTGCTTTTAGTTGCTGCAGGTGTTTTTGGGGTGGTAATTAGACAAAATAGAGGTAATATTGATAATGTTCAAGTCTATAGTATTGAACAGTCCGTTGATAATATTATGAAAATGAGTACATTCGATGGAGCTCAACATTTAACGTGGGTATATGAGAATTTAGAACCCAAATATACATTAGAGCAATTTATTCTTCCTTTTGTAAATCCATTACCTCGTAAGGTTTTTCCTTGGAAGCCAATAGATTTAAGCCGAATTGCTGGACAACGAACGGAAAAACTTGATTTAGAATATCAATTTGCAGTAATAGTTACTCCTATGGGTGAGTTTTATTATGATTTTGGAGTTATAGGTATTATTGTAGGTATGATTTTTATTGGTTTTGTAATAGGGTTTATACAAAAAAAAATAAATCTTTCAGCTCATACTAATATGACTGCTTTTATTCTAATCAGTTGTTGCATTTATTCAGAAATAATTGCCGGTTGGTACACTGGATGGGGGATTCGTATGGTGAGGTTTTCGATATTCGTAGCATTTCTTTTGGTTGTACAAAAAACGTTTAACTCTAATTTCAGAAAAGCGTAATGGAATTAATTAGTATAGTAGTACCGGTATATAATGTAGAAAAATACCTTCATGCCTGTATTGATAGTATCCTGGTGCAAACTCACAAAAATATAGAGGTTATTTTAGTAAACGATGGTTCGTCAGATAGAAGTCCTCAAATATGTGATGAATATGAGGCAAATGATACGAGAATAAAGGTTATACACAAAAAAAATGGTGGTGCATCCAGCGCCAGAAATGTGGGTATGAAAATCGCACAAGGACAATATATTGGTTTTGTAGATAGCGATGATATAATTAGCCCAGTAATGTATGAAGTATTATATAGCCAAATAAAAAAATATGATGCTAATGTTGCACATATAAAATCAACAAGTAAGTTAACTAATTTGTCTATTAAAAAAGACGTAATCAATAGTCAGGTAAAGATAGTTGAGAAAAATAATTTGCTTTGCTTTGCATTTGACTATTTGGGAGTAGCACAGTGGAGTGGACTGTACAAGCGAGACGTTTTAGATGGTTGCTTTTTTGTTGAAGGCGCACTAAACGAAGACATATTATGGTCATATAATGTGAGAAAACGAAGTAACAGATTGTTGAGTATTGATTTACCACTATATTATTGGAATTTAGAGCCAGTTAGTTTATCCCGTTCCGGGATTTCAACTCTTGAAAACCCTTATGATTACATTCAGGAAGATTTAATTAACTCTCAGTCTGATGAGCAAACCTTGCTTTCTTGTAAAATGAAAAGTATTGAATTTGATTTTCGTTCTGTAACGCGTTCAACAATACATGGCTTTAAAACTCCTGCTTTAGAAAAAAAGTATAAAGAAAATGAGAAACAATATATTAAAAATATTCGCCAAAATTTAGGCTACATTATTAGAAGTCCGTTATTTACCAAAACGGTCAAAGCGCAACTAATATTGTTGTCAATTAGTCCATCTGTATATAAATTATTAAGAAATACATTATGAGAAAAATAGCGAATATTTTGATATGTCTTCTTCCTTGGAAATTAAGAAGATTAATACTTAATAAATTCTATCATTTTGAAATAGATAAAACAGCTAGAATAGGGCTTTCTTATGTATTTCCGAAAAAATTAGTAATGAAGGAGTATTCATACATTAGAAATTTTACATATGTAACAGGAGATAAAGTTGTTTTGTCTGCATATGCGTCAATAGCGAGAAACTGTTGGATTTCTGGATTTACTGTTGGATCTAATGCAGCAGAATTTTCTACAGAGGTCGATAGAAAAGCAGAATTATGGCTGGGTGAGCATTCAAAAATAATAACTCATCACAGAATAGATTGTACGAATATGGTTAAAATCGGGAAATTTGTTACTGTTGCGGGGTATGACACACAAATATTAACACACGCAATAAATATCTATACTAACCGTCAAGAAAGTAAACCAGTAGAAATTGGAGACTATTGTTTTATAGGAACTAGATGTACTATTCTTCCAGGAGCAAAACTTCCAAGTTATTGTGTTCTTGGAGGAGGAGCAGTATTATCAGCTCATTATACTGATGAATACTTTTTATATGGAGGTGTGCCTGCAAAACCAATTAAGCAACTATCCAAAGATGAACCTTACTTTTACAGAATAATTGGCGCGGTTAAATAATTTTTGATAAAATTTAATATGAGTAAACTTAAATCTTACACAATAACTTGTCATCGACCATTAAACTATGGAGCAGTTTTACAGGCCTATGCTCTAAATACAAAACTTAGGTCATTAGGTGTTGATGCTAAGGTCATAGATTACTATCCTAGTTACTATAAGGCTTCAAATAAAAGCTTGCTGACAAGAGTTTTAAGACAGGTTTTTAGATTGCCAGACTGGATTGTTGGTAAAAAGAGATTTGGCAAATTTATAGCAGACAATTTGCCAATGACTGCAAAAACATATATTAATATTGAAGAACTTAATGCTGATATACCTTTAGCTGATGTTTATTTTGCTGGAAGTGATCAGATATGGAATTGTCATGAATTAGAAAATGGTAAAGATGATGCTTTTTTTCTGAGTTTTGCTCCAAAAGGAGCCAAGAAAATTGCCTATGCAGCAAGTTTGGCAATGCCTAAAATACCAGAGGAACAAGTAGAACGCTACAAGAGCCTTATAAATGATTTCGATGCCGTTGCAATCCGTGAAAAAGACGGTCTTGAATTGGTTAAGAGTATTGGAATTGAAAAGGCTGTTAATGTATTAGATCCAGTATATTTACTGGAAAGAATTGATTGGGACAAAATTGCAGATAAAGATAGCTTTCTACCTAAAGAAAAATATGTGCTTATATACGCCTTTAATAGGCAAAAAAATATTTTTGAATATGCCCGTAAAATGGCAAACGAATTAGGTATAAAAGTGTATTCTATAAACACAAATATTGAGGATTATATGCTCGATACTGATAAATATTTTTATAATGCAAGTCCTAATACTTTTGTGAATTTGATAAAGAATGCTGAAGCAGTTGTGACTAATTCATTTCATGGTCTCTCTTTTTCTGTAATTTACAATAAGCAATTTCATCTCTTCACAAGAAAAAGCAGTTCTAATTCTCGTATGGTTAATTTGTTGAGTGATTTAAACTTGTCTGGGCGTATAGTTGACTCAACAAATTTGCTAAAAAACGATATAGACTTTGCAGTTACAAATGAAATAGTTGATCAGAAAAGAATTTTTTCTGTGAATTATATTAAGAGTAATATTTTTAGTGATGGAAACAATTAATAGCAATCTACTGGTTTCAATCATTGTGCCTATGTATAATGTTGAAAAATATTTGGTAAAATGTTTAGATTCTATTACAAGTC
The DNA here is from genome assembly GCF_010645065.1 of Flavobacterium fluviatile. Lineage (GTDB taxonomy): Bacteria > Bacteroidota > Bacteroidia > Flavobacteriales > Flavobacteriaceae > Flavobacterium > Flavobacterium fluviatile. The sequence goes on from NZ_JAADZW010000019.1 coordinate 47,607, forward strand.
AGTCTCATACAAATCTTGAAATATTATTGGTTAATGATGGTTCGCCTGATGATTCAGGGATTATTGCTGATAACTATGCTCAAAAAGATATGCGTGTTAAAGTGTTTCACAGGGAAAATAAAGGAGTTTCAGCTACTAGAAATTTTGGTTTGGAACAGGCTATTGGTGAGTATGTTGTTTTTGTGGATAGCGACGATTATCTGTCACCCGATTTTGTAGAATATATGTTGAAAATTGTAAGTCAAACGAAAGCAGAATTTTGTTTGTCTAAAAATATTTTTACTTCTACTAATATGAAGCAGGTAACTAATGATGAAATAAAAGTTTATTCACCAGAGGAGGCAACTAGCGCCCTATTATATCCAGGTATAGTAATAGGTAGTTGGAATAAGATGTTTAAAAGAAGCCTCTTAGAGGATAAAAATATTAAGTTTCCTACAGATTTTTTTATGGGTGAAGGATTAAATTTTATTACTACAGTTTCACAATTAGCCAACAAAGTAGGTGTAGGGGAAAGAAAAGTTTATTTTTATCGTACTGATAATGCAGAATCAGCTACTACTAAGTTTGATATAAATAAACTTTTTAATGCTTTTGATGCAATAAAATATATAAAGAAAAATCTAATTTTAAAATCACCGAATGTTATTGCGGCTTTAGAATTTCATGAGTGGTGGACATGTTTTTATGCGTTGGAAAGGATAATTTCTACTTCATCTCAAAAAAGATACCCTAATCAATACAATGATTATTCTAAAAGGCTCAAGAGTGGTGCTTTTAGAATGTTATTAAAAGCTAGAGTTTCAAAAAATACTAAATTCAAGATATTTAGTATTTGGATTAGTCCTAAGTTTATAACTAAAGCTTTTGTTACCATAAAGAAGTTATCTAAGAAATAAGACAATTATTTGGAAAAATCAAATTTGTGAAGATTTGAATATAATACTTGGTTAAAACATTATATGAATACAAAATTTGATTAGTGATTTTTTACAATTATATTTAAATAACTTCAAAACGCTGATAAATATTATCTCTATATTTGAAAAATAAATTATAAATTTTATACAATTAAGTTAAAAAATAATTTTCTAAAATATTTTTAATGAATTTATTACTAATAGGACCTTTTCCTTTTCCTGTTCATGGTTGCTCTATAGCTAATAAAGTTTTATTAGAACAATTAAATAGAAAAGAGGAATTACATGTTTCGATCATTGATACTAATTCCGAGAATGTTTCTTCAAAAGGAGTAGGTTCTTTCTCAGTTAAAAAAGTATTCGCTTTTTTAAAAAGTTATAAGCATTTAAGTAAAATTAAAAAGGCGGATGTTGTCTATACTACACCGGGACAAACTTTTTTAGGTATTGTTAAGTATATTCCATTTTATAGCCTTTGTTTAAAGTTTAATATTCCTTATATTATACATGTTCACGGAAATCATTTAGGTAATGAATTTCAAAGTCTTAAAGGATTTAAGAAAAATGTATTTAAATATTATATTGAACGAGCATCGGCAGGTATAGTATTATCTGAAAGTTTAAGATCTAATTTTGAAGGCCTGCTCTCTAAGGAGAAAATTTTTGTCGTTGAAAATTTTGCGGAGGATGCTTTATTTATAAATGGAACAATTAATAAGTGTCAAGATAAAATTAAGATTTTGTACCTTAGTAATTTAATGAAAGAAAAAGGTATAGTTGAAGTGCTAACCGCTTTGAAAAAATTAAAAAAATTAAGAATAGATTTTAAGGCAGATATCGCTGGAAAAATTGAGGATGAATCAAAAGAAGAAATTAAAGGTTATTTAGATGAACTTAAGGACTATGTTACTTATCACGGGGTAGTGTATGGTAAAACTAAAGAACATTTATTAAAAGAAAGTAATGTTTTTATTTTGCCTACTTATTATAAAATGGAGGGGCAGCCTATTGCTCTAATCGAAGCAATGGCAACAGGGAATATAATTATAACAACAAATCATGGTGGAATCCCGGATATAATTTCAGAAGAAAATGGTTTTTTTGTAGAGAAAGAAAATTATGAATCTATATTTGAAGTGCTTTTAACATTAAATCAGAATTTGGAAAGTAAGGTTTTTAATATTGGTTCTTATAATATTGAATATGCAAAAGAAAATTTTTCTGAAGCGAAGTTTGTAAATAAAATTTTAAAAGTAGTTTCTACTGTAATACTAAATGTATGACAAAAGTTCGATTAGACAAATTTGATGCTTCTGTTGATTTCAATAGAGGAGCAAATAAATTTAAAATGATTTCATGGTATTTAATAAAAACAACTTTTTTTCTTACTGCAATTCCTTATCCTTCCTCTTGGAAATGTAGTTTTTTACGATTCTTCGGAGCTAAAATAGGAAAAGGCGTTGTAATTAAGCCAAGAGTAAATATTCATTTTCCATGGAAATTAATTATTGGAAATCATGTGTGGATTGGGGAAGAAGTTTTTTTATTGAATTTCGAATTGCAATCAATAGGAGATAATGTTTGTATTAGTCAAAGAAGCTTTTTATGTGGAGGAAATCATGATTATAAAATTCCTTCCATGCCTTATCGGAATGGACCAATAACTCTTAAAAATGGTTCTTGGATTGGGGCAAGTTGTTTTTTGGGACCAAATGTTACAATTGGTACAGATACGGTTATTTCTGCAGGTTCAGTAGTTACAAAATCATTACCTGAAAATGGAATATACCGAGGGAATCCTATTGAATTTATAAAAGAACGCTGGTAAACTATTTTAAAATATGTTGGTTACAATTATTACAGTTTGTTACAATCGAAAAGCAACTATTGAACAATCCATAAAGAGTGTTTTGGATCAGGATTATCCTGATATTGAATATATAGTAGTGGATGGTAATTCATCAGATGGAACACAAGGTATTATCGAACGGTATGCGGATAAAATCAGCAAGTATGTTTCTGAGCCGGATAAAGGAATGTATGACGCAATAAATAAAGGATTAGCAATGGCTACAGGAGATGTAGTGGGTTTAATGCATTCTGATGACGTTTTTTATGATAATTCTGTAGTTTCAAAAATTGTAAATATTTTTAAGAATTCTCCAACTGCGGATGCTGTTTACGGTGATGGTATCTATGTTACGAATGATGAAGAACAGAAAATAGTACGTAACAGAATTGGAGGTAAATATAATTTTAAGAAATTAAAGTCAGGCTGGCTGCCTTTGCATCCTACAGTTTACATCAAAAAATCAATTATAGAAAAATATGGAAACTATAATTTAGATTTTAAAATTGCTTCTGATACAGAGTTTTTATTGCGATATTTATACAAATACAAAATCAATATTGTTTATCTCAACTCTTATATTGTGAAAATGAGAATGGGCGGTTTAAGTACGGATTATAAAAGAGCTTTTGAAGTATTGCGCGAAGATTATAATATATATAAATTTCACAGGTTATCAGGATTAAGAGCAGTTTTCCAAAAGAAAATGCTTGCATTGATGCAATATGTAAAAAAATAAAAAATGGACATAATAAATAGTAAAAAGTTTTTTTCAGGTTTATGAAGATTTTAGAAGCCTTATCACGTCATCGTTTTTCCCGCTACTTTAAGCTTCTGTTTGTAGTCTGGGATGTAATACTTTTAAATTTTTCTATAGTATTATCAGCCTGGCTACGGTTTGGTAATTTAGACAAGCTTTTTTTAAAGGAAGTACAAACTGTTTCTTTTTTAACTAATTTAATCTGGATTGCTTTATTGCTGCGCAATGATTCTTATCGGATAGTACGTATAGAACCTTTGGAATCTATTTTAAAACGTACAACAAAAAAATTCATTTTTCACATTGCGATAATTGCTTTTTTCGTACTTTTTTTAAAATACTCCCAGATTTCCAGACTTCGATTGCTGTATTTTTATACCTGCTTTTTTTGTTTGTTAATGCTGTCCCGCTTTTTATCAATGGAGGTTTTAAAATATATCAGGGCAAAAGGCTATAATTTTAAAAATGTTATTATTATTGGAGCGAATGATGCTGGTGAGAGAATGCGTAAAACATTGTCAAAAGACTTAACGTATGGTTATCGTTTTTTAGGTTTTTTTGATGAAAAAGTTGATCCTTTTGCCTTTATTTCATCACCGGTTTTAGGAGGATTTGAGGATGTTGAAAAATATTTGATTTCTCATCAGGTAGATGAAATGTATGTAGCCTTGCATATCGATAATGTAAGTGTAATTCATGACTTGATAAAAATTTGTGAACATCATATGGTTCGTATTAAGTTTATTCCTGATTTTCAGTTATATACAAGATCGAGTAAGGTTGAAATTTCATTTTATGAGAATACACCCGTTTTAATGTTTCGTACGGAACCATTGGAATATACAGTCAATAGATTATCAAAAAAAGCATTTGATATTGCTTTTTCTCTTGGTGTTATACTTTTGATTTTTCCATGGCTCTTTCCAATAATAATGATTTTGATTAAAATAGAATCGCCGGGGCCGGTTTTCTTTAAGCAGGAACGTTCAGGACGTGATAATGAATCTTTTTTTTGCTGGAAGTTCAGAAGCATGCGGGTAAATAAAGATGCGGATAAGCTGCAGGCTGGAAAAGGAGATCAGCGTATTACTAAATTTGGAGCCTTAATGCGAAAAACGAGTATAGATGAGTTGCCACAGTTTATTAATGTTTTTTTGGGTGACATGTCAGTAGTAGGCCCGCGTCCACACATGGTAAATCATACGAAACAATATACTGATTTGATTGGCAATTATCTGGTGCGTCAATATGCAAAACCGGGTATTACCGGCTGGGCTCAGGTTAATGGGTACAGGGGTGAAACCAGAGAATTGATTGACATGCAGAACAGGGTAGAATATGATATTTGGTATATAGAAAACTGGAGTATTTTATTAGATGTAAAAATAATCATAAAAACTGTTCTCAACATTTTCAAAGGTGAAGAAAATGCTTATTAATTTCGTTTTTTTCTTGTAATTTTATTTTAAAAGTAGTAATTTAACTTTACAAAAATTAAAATGTTTAGTTCTAAATTCTATCAGTAAATAATAAGTAAAGTTATAGCTTTATATTTGCTCAGTAAATCAACAATTCTAATGAATTTCAATTCTTCCACTTTTTTAAATAAAGGCATACTTTTTATGCTTTTATCTTTATTTTTTTCCTGTGCTTCTAAAAAAGATATTGTCTATTACCAAAATATTGATAATACAGGCAGTTCCCAGAATACTACTTCTTATGAGGTCAAAATACAGCCGGATGATTTATTGATGATAATAGTTTCTGCTGAGGATCCTGAAATTGCTCTTCCTTTTAATTTAACAACCATAACTGTACCCAATGGATCGAATATACAAGCGACAACAGGTCAGCAAACCATTCAGTCTTATTTAGTTGATAGAAATGGAAACATTGAATTCCCTGTTTTAGGAAGAGTACAGGTTGGAGGTTTAAGTAGAACAGAGGTTTTGCAGAGTTTAAAAGACAAAATTGGAATTTATATTAAAAATCCAATCATTAACCTGCGAATAATGAATTTTAAAATTTCTTTACAAGGTGAAGTTAACGTTCCAGGAACATATTCTGTTACTTCTGAAAGAATTACTTTGATTGAAGCTTTAAGTATGGCAAAAGATTTAACTATTTACGGAAAAAGAAATAATATATTGGTGATACGTGAAATTAATGGAGTAAAATCATACAACAGAATAGATATTACCAAAGCAGATTTTATCAATTCTCCTTTTTATTATCTGGCTCAAAATGATGTAATTTATGTTGAGCCTAATAACACGAAAGTAAATGCAGCAGCAGTAGGGCCGAATACTTCAGTTATAATTTCGGCGATTTCTATTTTAATATCGCTTTCTGTACTGCTTTTTAAATAAAAAATAAACAAACATATAATACAAATGCAGGATTTTTATAATGAAGTTATAGAAGATGATATTAATGAAGTAAATCTTCGTGAGCAGCTGGATAAATATTTAGTCCACTGGAAATGGTTTGTTTTGAGTGTTTTTCTTTGTTTAATTTTAGCTTTCTTATATTTACGATATACGACACCAAGTTATGAAGCCAGTACTTCTATATTGGTTAAGGATGAAAAAAAAGGAGGTATGCTTTCTGAATTATCAGCCTTCTCAGATTTAGGATTGGGTGGAGGTTCTGTAAATAATGTTGATAACGAAATTGAGATATTGAAGTCCAGAACTTTAGTTGAGTCGACTGTCAAAAAACTCAATTTGAATCTAAGTCTACTGGTTGAAGGCAATGTGGTTGACCGTGATATTTATGGCGATGCGCCTGTAAACATTTATTTTATTAACAAAACAGAATTATTTGAGAAAGCAAATGCAGTTTTAAAATTAGATTTAGTTTCAAATGATACTTTCTCATTAGAAAATGTGTTAGAGAGTAATGATGCCGTGAAAAATATTATTTTGTCACCCAAAAAACAATTTAAATTTGGTGAAAAGATTCCAACTATCTTAGGGACCCTGATTGTCGGAAGAACAGAATTTTATAAGCAAAATACTCCTGGAAGAGATAAAGTAATTCGAATTACAATTAGCCCTGTTGAGAATGTAACGGCAAGTTACAGGGGGAGATTAAAAGTAGAGCCTATTAGTAAAACCAGTAGTGTAGTTAATGTGTCAATAACAGATCCTGTTCAGAAAAAAGCTGAAGATTTTCTGGATACTATGATTCAGATTTATAACGAAAATGCAGCTGAAGATAAAAATTTTATTTCTGAAAATACCTCTAAATTCATCTCTGAACGTCTGGCATTAATTACACAGGAATTAGACGGTGTAGAACAGGATGTAGAAACTTTTAAAAAATCAAACCAATTAACAGATATTGAATCCGAAGCCAAGCTTTTTATTGAAGGATCAAATGAATATGATAAAAAAGGTGTTGAAACTGAAATCCAGCTGAATGTAGTTTCGTCTTTGCTGGATTTTATAAGAAAAAGTACTAATTCTGATTTACTGCCAACAAACATCATAACTGATAGTGGAGAAGCCGGAGGACTGATTACTTCTTACAACCAGTTGGTTTTAGATCGTAACCGAATTTTAAAATCGGCTACTACTGAGAACCCTTCCGTAATAAAATTAGATCAGCAAATATCATCTTTAAAAGCAAATGTTGCTGCAAGTTTAAAAAGAATGCAGTCTAATTTACAGATTCAAAATCGTGATTTAAAAAGCCAGGAAAGAATTTTGAATAGCAAAATTGGGAAAATCCCGGTACAGGAGCGTCAGTTCAGAGTAATCGCCAGACAACAAAAAGTAAAAGAAGAACTCTATCTTTATTTGTTGCAGAAAAGAGAAGAAACGGCAATTTCATTGGCTGCTACAGAACCTAATGCGCGTATTATAGATGCTGCAAAAGCAAATAAAATTCCGGTTAGCCCAAAGAAAAAAGTTATCTACCTTGCGGGATTGCTAATAGGTCTTTTGATACCCTTTGGAATTATATACGGACATGATTTATTAGATACCAAAATAAAAAGCAGACTGGATCTGGAAGGAAAAACCCAAATACCTTTTATTGGGGATATCCCTACATCTGAAAATGCGAATGAATTGATTAAAACAGAGAGCAGGACGAGCTCAGCTGAAGCAATACGGATCGTAAGAACGAACCTTGAGTTTATGCTGACAAATGTTCCTGAAGGTCAGGCTAAAACGATATTCGTAACTTCTACTTTTCCCGCAGAGGGTAAAACTCTGGTGTCAGTAAATCTTGCCGCTACATTTGCTTTGTCCGGCAGAAAAGTTTTATTGATAGGGATGGATATAAGAAACCCAAAATTTATGGATTATTTTGCGATGCCAAATTTTGGATTGACTAATTATTTATCTTCAAACGATACAGATATAAACAAGTACATTATTAAACATAATGATTACGAAAATTTCTACATATTGCCTTCAGGTGTAATTCCTCCAAACCCTGCAGAGTTGTTGATGGGTAAAAATGTAGATACACTTTTTGAAACACTAAAAAAAGAATACGACTATATTATTGTGGATACAGCTCCTGTAAGTTTGGTAGCGGATACATTGTTGGTTGCTAAAAACGCTGATACTTTCGTGTATGTAATGCGTGCTAATGTCTTAGAAAAGCGTATGCTTTCTATAGCCAATACTTTTTATAGAGAAAAGAAACTACCAAATATGTGCTTAGTACTTAATGATACTGATTCCACTAAAGGGTATGGTTATGGATATGGATATGGAGTTAAAACAGAAAAAAAATCATGGTTTAAAAGATCAAAACAGATATAAACTAAAAACCGGTTTTCTACTAAAAAAATTAAGGTTCAAATATTCATATTTGAGCCTTTTTTTATGTAACAGGAAAATGAAATACTAAAATTTAAAAAACTGGTTGTTGGATATTACTTTTTTTAATGCGTCAAGGGTATTAATTTTTATTTTTTGTTCGAATGCAGCTATATGATTGTTATGATGTACATCTGTACCGGCAAAATCGTACATTCCTTTTTTTAGTAAATGCTCAGAAATTTTTGTAATTTCTTCGCCATAATAACCTACTACTGCCAGTAAATTTATTTGAAACAGACACCCCGCTTTTTTTAGTCTTTCATATTCGATTAAATTTTTATGATAAAACAAATATCGCTCCGGATGTGCTAAAACAGGTGTATATCCTGCTACCTGTAAATCAAATAAAATTTTATATAGCTGTATTGGGGCATTTATATATGACATTTCAACCAATACATAATTATCTTTTAAAGTAAGAAGCTTTTCATTTTGAAAATGCCTTTCAAACCAGTCATCCATAAAGTATTCTGCGGCAGCCAGAAAAGGTTTTGTAATATTACTTTCAGTTAAAAGTTTACTTGTTTCGGCATGATTATCCTGAATGGCATGAGGTGAATTATTCCATATATAATGACTAATATGAGGTGTTGTTATAAATTGGGAAACCCCAATTTTTTCGAACGATTTTATTAATTTCTCAGTATCAGATATTGTTTTTGCACCATCGTCAATCCCTGGTAATAAATGAGAATGAATATCGATGTAATTGCCGGATAAAAGATCCTTTAAGTAAGGTTTTTGTTTTAAGAATGATAGCATAGCACAAAAATAAGAAAAATGAAACAAACCTGAGAGTAATCCAAAGTATTTAGCATTGATTTTAAAGTGATAATATATTTATTGATATGGAGATTTAGGCTTTATTTATTTGATAATTAACGTGTTGTAGTTGTATAATGTTTAAATTTGTAAGTAAGAAATCTTATGGATAAGTATGGGTTCAAGTTATAAATTTTATAAAATCTGGATTTTTTTCTTTTTAGTGCCATTTTGTTATAGCCAAAATGATACACTTATAAGCAATGAAAAAGATATTTTAGATATAATTCATAAAGTCTTCAATAAAAATGACACTTTAAAAAAAAACAGGAATAAAAAAATTACCTTTTCGTTATTACCCGCTCCTGCAAATGTTACTTCCAGTTCAGGATTGGTGATTTCATTTTTAACAACTTTTTATTTAAGCGATACTGAAACAACAAAAATGTCTCAGGTTTCCTTCGCTCCTTATTTTAGTTTTACCAATCAGTATGTTTTTCCAATTCAGTCCTATATTTATACTGAAAATAATGAATGGAGTTTTATTGGGGATTATCGGTTTTTAATTTACCCACAGCCTACATATGGACTCGGTAGTCATTCTACAGAAGAAGAAATGTCAACATTAAATTATCAACAATGGCGTTTTTATCAGTTTATAACAAGAAAAGTGAAAGGTGATTTTCAAATTGGTTTAGGTTTCTTATTTGATAATTATCAAAATATTAGTGAAGAATCTTATATTGAAACAGAAACTGACTATTCAAAATATATGAATAATGATTTTTCAGATACCAGTTCTTTTGGTTTTGCGATACAGGCTTTGTATGATTCCAGAAAAAATATCATAAATCCTGAACAGGGCGCATATATTGAAGCAGACCTGAGAATTAATACCAGCGGAGTAGAAAACAGGAAGTGGAAATCTATATATTTGGATGCCAGAAAATACCATTCGTTCAGTAAATCAAGACATAAAATTCTAGCTTACAGGGCTTTTTATTGGGCTACTTTTTCAGGTAAGCCGCATTACTTAGATTTGCCAAGTATAGGCTGGGACCGAGATGGAAGGACAGGAAGAGGCTTTACCCGTAACAGATTCAGAAGTAATGCCCTTATTTATTTTGAAACAGAATACAGAACTGATATTTCAAAAAATGGTTTTTTGGGAGCCGTATTTTTTTCCAATATTTCATCTGTTTCCAAGTTTGAAACTTACCGGTTCAATAAATGGAATCCGGCCATCGGAACTGGTTTACGTGTAAAATGGAATAAAAAAAACAGCAGCAATCTGGCGTTGGATTACGGAGTCAGTAAAAACGACTGGACTTTACGTTTGGGTTTGGTTGAAAATTTTTAACTTTCCCAAATATTTCAAATTAAATTTTTGATGCAGTTATCGGTTATTATTCTCAATTATAATGTTTGCTATTTTCTGGAACAATGCGTGTTGAGTGTTCAGGAGGCACTTTTTGCAATTGAGGGGGAAATTATTGTAGTTGATAATAATTCTGATGATGATAGCTGTTTGATGATGAAAAGCAGGTTTCCGGATGTGCAACTGATTGAAAATAAGGAAAATTCAGGGTTTCCAAGAGGAAATAATATTGGAGTGGCTGCAGCTAAAGGTAAATATATTTGTATCCTTAATCCTGATACCGTAGTTGCTGAAGATACATTTGTGAAGATTCTGGCTTTCGCAGAAGGCAAAAAAGACCTCGGAATTATCGGCTGTAAATTAATTGACGGAACAGGAAATTTTCTTCCTGAAAGCAAGCGCGGAATCCCAACTCCCTGGGTAGCTTTTACAAAGATTTTCGGATTGTATAAAATTTTTCCAAATCAAAAGCTTTTCAATCAGTATTATGCACAGCATCTCTCAGAAAATGAAACAGGAAAAGTTGCTATTTTAGTTGGGGCTTTTATGGTAATGGAGCGCGAATTGTATTTGCAGACTGGCGGTTTTGATGAAGATTGTTTTATGTATGCAGATGATATCGATTTGTCCTATTCTGTTTTGCTAAGGCAAAGAAACAATTTCTATTTTCATGAAACATCAGTCATACATTATAAAGGAGAAAGTACTGTAAAGGACGAAAGATATATGAAAAGATTTCAGGAAGCAATGGAGTTTTTCTACCAAAAGCATTTTAGAAAATCTTTGTTTTTTTCTGTTTTTATTAAAGTTGGAATTTTTCTTTTTTCGTTTGTAAAAATGTTTCAGGGAAAACCTAAGTTAAATCCATTACCTGAAAGTTATGTTTTGCTTTCTTCAAATGAAATTTTGGCCGGCCGATTGTCTTCCGTTTTAAAAAATAAAGTTACTTTTTTAGATTTCAAAAAGGAAAAAATGGTAAATTCGTGCCTCGTTTCAGGGGGTAAAAGAATTGAAATTATTTTGGATAATCAATATGTTTCATTTAAAAAATGTATTGAAGTCTTTGAAACTTTTAAAAATAAGAGCATTACTTTTAAAATTTTACCTAAAAAATCTAATTTTATAATTGGCAGTAATTCTAAAAATGAACGCGGTGAAATGATAAAAATTGAGTAAAAATTATATTTTATATAATTTATGTTCGAAATATTCAGTAATTTCGCAATCTAAAAATCGAAATCACCTTTTAGGTTAATAATATGGCAAGATTTGAATTAAGACTTCCTAAGATGGGAGAAAGTATCGCTGAAGCAACCATTACAAACTGGTTGAAAGAAGTGGGAGACAAAATTGAAGCTGACGAAGCTGTACTTGAAATTGCAACGGATAAAGTTGACAGTGAAGTACCAAGCGAAGTATCGGGTGTTTTGGTTGAACAATTATTTGGCAAAGATGATCTGGTTCAGGTTGGGCAAGTTATAGCAGTTATTGAAATAGAAGAAGATGGCGTGTCAGAAGTGAGGTCTGTTGAAGAAACTGTAGTTCCTGCGGAGGTTATTGAAATTGAAAAAACAATCGAAGTTGCCAGAGAAGCTGTTGCAGTTCCTCAGGATTTTTCTAATTCTGATAAATTCTTTTCTCCATTGGTGAAAAATATAGCAAAAGAAGAAGGGGTTTCTCTTTCTGAATTGCAAAATATCGCAGGCTCAGGAAAAGATGGCAGGGTTACAAAAGAAGATATTTTAAAATATATTGATCACCGTAAATCTGATAATGAAGAAGTGAAAGAAGTTTTAGTTTCGCCAAAATCAGTAGAGCCAACACCTCAAAAAACTCAACAGGCAGTTCCGGTTTCTGTAAATGGAGAGGATGAAATTGTTGAGATGGACAGAATGCGCAAGCTGATTTCTGGCTACATGGTAGCTTCGCTTCAGACTTCTGCGCACGTTCAGTCTTTCATTGAGGTAGATGTAACCAATATTGTAAAATGGAGAGACAAGGTTAAAGCAGCTTTTGAAAAACGAGAAGGTGAAAAACTTACCTATACACCCATTTTTATGGAAGCTGTTGCAAAAGCAATAAAAGATTTTCCGGGAATCAATATTTCTGTTGAAGGAGATTATATTATTAAAAAAAGGAATATAAATTTGGGTATGGCGGCTGCTTTGTCAAACGGAAATCTGATTGTGCCTGTTATTAAAAATGCAGATCAGTTAAATCTTGTTGGAATGGCTAAAGCGGTAAACGATTTGGCTAATCGTGCTAAAGCCGGAAAACTTAAACCTGATGATACTCAGGGAGGGACTTACACTGTGACAAATGTAGGTACTTTTGGAAGTGTTTTTGGAACTCCAATAATCAATCAGCCGCAAGTTGGGATTCTGGCCCTGGGTGCAATTCGCAAAGTGCCTGCAGTTATAGAAACACCTGAAGGTGATTTTATTGGAATCCGTCAGAAGATGTTTTTATCACATTCTTATGACCACAGAGTAGTAGATGGTGCTTTAGGAGGGAGCTTCGTGAAAAGAGTAGCGGAATATTTAGAAGCATTTGATGTCGACAGGGATTTCTAAAATGATACATTAAGAAAATTAAATCCGGCAAATTTTGAATTTTGCCGGATTTTTTTATTCATAAAATAAAACTTTTTAAAAAATAATTTTAACAGTTGTTTACAGCAATAAATTAGTGATAATCGGCTTTAAAAAATTACTTTTGTAAAATTCAAAAAAACAAAAATGGAACTCAAACTCAGCAGACCAATCTGCTTTTTCGATTTAGAAACCACAGGAATTGATATCGGGAAAGACAGAATAGTAGAAATTTCAATATTTAAAGTTTTTCCAAACGGAAATAAAGAAAGCAAAACCTGGTTAGTGAATCCAACAATTCCAATTCCACCACAAACAACCGAGGTGCATGGTATCACAGATGAAAAAGTTGCGAATGAGCCTACATTTAACGAATTGGCGCCGCAGGTATATAATATGATCAAAGACAGCGATTTGGGAGGTTTCAATTCAGATCGTTTTGATATTCCGTTATTGGCTGAGGAATTGCTTCGTGCCGGAGTAGATTTTGATATGAAGAATAAGGTATCTGTAGATGTTCAGACTATTTTTCATAAAATGGAAGAACGTACTTTGAGTGCCGCATTCAAATTTTATTGCGGAAAAAGTCTTGAAAATGCACATTCTGCAGAAGCAGATACGATGGCAACTTATGAAATTTTAAAAGCGCAGTTAGACCGTTATCCTGAATTAGAGAACGACATAAAGGCATTGTCAGAGTTTACAACACGTAAAAAAATTGCTGATTTTGCAGGAATGATTGCTTTTGATAAAGACAACGAAGAGATTTTTACTTTCGGAAAACACAAAGGAGCTAAAGTTGAAAAAGTATTAGAGTCCGAGCCAGGATATTTTAGCTGGATTCAAAATGCTGATTTTCCATTATATACCAAAAAAGTTTTGACTGCAATTAAATTGCGAAAATTAAATACAAGGTAATTGTTGATGTTTTTTCAGTAATAAATCCAGGTAATCAGTACTAAAGAAATGAAAATAATCTGCATCGGTAGAAATTATACCAATCATATTGAAGAATTAAAAAACGAAAGGCCTTCAGAGCCAGTAATTTTTATGAAACCGGATTCGGCGGTTTTATTAAAACAGCATCCGTTTGTTATTCCGGAATTTTCAGAAGATATTCATCATGAAATCGAGATTGTTGTAAAGATTAACAAAGTGGGAAAATATATTGAACCTAAATTCGCACATAAATATTACGATGAAATAAGTGTAGGTATCGATTTTACAGCTCGTGATTTGCAAACTAAGCTAAAAGAGAAAGGATTGCCATGGGAAAAAGCGAAAGCTTTTGATGGTTCAGCAGTAATTGGGGATTTTTTGTCAAAGACACTTTTTAATTCTGTTGAAAATATTAATTTTGAACTTTTAAATAATAATAAAACAGTTCAAAAAGGCAATACAAGTCACATGTTGTGGAAGATAGACGAGCTTATTTCTTACGTATCAAAGTATTTCACACTAAAAATTGGTGATGTTATATTTACCGGGACACCGGCGGGAGTTGCGGCAGTTAAGCCAGATGATGTTTTAGAAGGATTTTTAGAAGATAAAAAATTATTCAGAATACAAGTAAAATAATGGCATTAAAATATAATTTATCAAAAGTATATGCGCTTTCAGACAATGATTCGGAATTTGTAAATGAGATTCTAAGACTGTTTGTTACTGAAGTACCTGAAGATTTGAAGCAGATAAAAGAAGGTATTAAGAAAAAAGATCATAAGCATGCCTATTCCTATGCGCATAAAATAAAACCGACCCTGGATTTAATGGGATTGAATGTAGCTTTTGAAGAAATTTTGCAGGTTGAGGCCTGGACCAAGGCAGAAGGCAAAAAGAAAGAAATTATCGAAACATTTAAGAGTATTAAGAAACAGGTTAATGATGCTATTAAGGAAATAAAAAAAGACTTTGATATTAATCAGGGCTAGATTATTTTGCTCTTTAAATGTAGTTCTGGAAAAATCAGTTAAGAATTTTGATGTATTTCTTTTATTTCTCATTAGGGCTGATGACGTATTTTTTTGTTTCTTTAAGAACATTACTGCGTTTCCCTGAAGCTATTCTCATACACTATTCTCTTTTAAATAATTACTTGCACTCTGTAAGTAAAAATTCCTCATCAATATGAAGGCAGCTATAATAACAATTGGAGATGAAATTTTAATTGGACAGATTGTAGATACAAATTCAGCTTTTATTGCTAAATCATTGGACAGAATTGGAATTGAAATCATGGAGATGATTTCGATAAGCGACGATAAAAAGCATATTTTGCATACTTTTACGCAACTTCAGAATAAAGTTGATATTGTAATTGTGACAGGAGGATTAGGTCCGACGAAGGATGATGTCACAAAAAAAACTTTTTGCGAATATTTTAATGATGAGCTGGTTGTAAATGCGGAAGTTCTGGCGCATGTAACGCAGTTGATTGAGGGGTATTTTAAACGCCCAATTACGCAAATGAATAAAGATCAGGCACTGGTTCCTTCAGCTTGTACAGTACTTCACAATGAGGTTGGTACTGCTCCCGGAATGTGGATGAAAAAAGAAAATACTGTGTTTATTTCATTGCCAGGCGTTCCTTACGAAATGAAATATTTGGTTGAAGAAGAAATAATTCCGAAAATTGTACATGAATACAAGCGTCCGTACATCATTCATAAAACCATTTTAACATACGGGCAAGGTGAGAGTTTAGTTGCGGAACGTATTGAAAATTGGGAAAATAATTTACCGGATTTTATCAAACTGGCCTATTTGCCAAATCCAGGTCGTGTACGTTTGCGCTTAACAGCAAGAGGGACTGATAAAGAAGAACTCGAAAAAGCAATTGAAGAGAATGTTAAGTCGTTAGATGCGATAATTCATGATATAATAGTAGGTTACGAAGAAAATGAAACAATAGAAACGGTAATTGGCAAGCTTCTTTTAAAGCATAATAAAACCATTTCAACTGCCGAAAGTTGTACAGGAGGAAGAATTGCTTCGCTTTTGTCAGCTGTGCCGGGATCTTCAGGTTATTTTAAAGGAAGTGTGGTTTCCTATGCGACTGAAGTGAAAGCAAATGTTCTTGGTATTTCGCAGGATGTAATAGATCAGTTTTCGGTAGTTAGTGCGGAGGTTGCATCTGCTATGGCTTTGAATGTGAAAAGCTTACTGAAAACAGACTATGCGATTGCCACAACAGGAAATGCAGGGCCTTCAAAAGGCGATTCAGATGCCGAAATTGGTACTGTTTTTATAGCTTTGGCTACCCCAAATGGAATCATTACAGAAGAATTTAACTTCGGACAACCACGTGAAAAAGTGATTGATAGGGCAACCATTAAGAGTCTGGAGATATTGCAGAAAGAAATTTTAAAAATTGTGTAATATTTTTTTGCTACAATCGTTTATTTTTCTTTTCTTTGCACCCTGATTTTGAATAACGATAAAAGATAAGTATAATGTCAAGAGTTTGTGACCTTACAGGTAAAAGAGCGATGGTAGGAAATAACGTTTCTCACGCTATGAACAAAACTAAGAGAAAGTTTTCTGTAAACTTAGTTAAAAAGCGTTTTTATCTTCCAGAAGAAGATAGATGGATTACTCTTAGAGTAGCAGCATCTACGATAAAAACAATTAATAAAAACGGAATCACTGCAGTTTTGAAAAAAGCGCAGTCAGAAGGATTTATCAAATAATCTTTTCCTAAATAAATATATAGCAAGATGGCAAAGAAAGGTAATAGAATCCAGGTAATTTTAGAATGTACTGAGCACAAAGCTTCTGGTGTTGCAGGAACTTCTAGATATATTACAACTAAGAACAAAAAAAATACTCCGGACAGATTAGAGATTAAAAAATTTAATCCAGTTTTAAAAAGAGTAACTGTTCATAAAGAAATTAAGTAATAATTAGAGATTTTGATAAAATCTCAAATGGTTTTTCATTTGAAGATTTATTGAATTCCAAAACATTTGAATCATGGCAAAGAAAACCGTAGCATCGTTACAAACAGCTTCTAAGAGATTGTCAAAAGCCATTAAAATGGTGAAATCTCCTAAAACTGGTGCATATACATTCGTAGAATCTATTATGGCTCCTGAAGAAGTTGATGAATTCTTGAAAAAGAAATAATTACAATTACATTATATAGAAAAGCTACTTTCATTCGGAAGTAGCTTTTTTATTTTTTATATTTGTGTGAATTTTTACAGAAGCCAAACATTTATCTTTGTTTTAATTATGGTTTCCCGCCATTCACTATATCTTTGTCTGCCTAAAGAAGGCAGACAAAGGATGCCGTTTCTGTCGGGGCTAGAATACAATCAATTGGCCTTCTTTAAAGATTTGGATTTCAGATCATCTAAAAATCAGGAATCCTAACATCTTAAAACCTACAAAACAAATGAGTTTTTTTAAAAAATTATTCTCTTCGGATAAAAAAGAGACTTTAGATAAAGGTCTTGAAAAATCTAAAACATCTTTTTTCTCAAAATTAAGCAAAGCTGTAGCCGGAAAATCGAAAGTCGATGACGATGTTTTGGATAATCTGGAAGAAATTCTGGTAGCATCTGATGTAGGAGTAAATACCACTTTAAAAATCATCGAAAGAATTGAAAAACGTGTTGCTGAAGACAAATACTTAGGAACAGATGAATTAAATCAGATTCTTCGTGATGAAATAGGAGCTTTATTGTCTGAAACCAATACAGGTGAAGCAACAGATTTCGAAATTCCGAAAGATATAAAGCCTTATGTTTTAATGGTTGTTGGAGTAAACGGAGTGGGTAAAACAACCACTATCGGTAAGCTGGCTTATCAGTTTAAAAAAGCCGGACATAAAGTCGTTCTGGGTGCTGCAGATACGTTTCGTGCCGCGGCTATCGATCAGCTGCAGGTTTGGGCTGACCGTGTGGATGTGCCAATTGTGAGACAAAATATGGGAAGCGATCCTGCTTCTGTAGCTTTTGATACTTTGCAATCTGCTGTAGCACAAAATGCTGATGTGGTTATAATTGATACAGCAGGACGTTTGCATAATAAAATCAACCTGATGAATGAGCTTTCAAAAGTGAAACGTGTAATGCAGAAAGTAGTTGCAGATGCTCCTCATGATGTACTTTTGGTTTTAGACGGTTCTACAGGTCAAAATGCATTTGAACAGGCTAAACAGTTTACAGCAGCAACTGAAGTAACTTCTCTGGCTGTTACAAAATTAGACGGAACAGCAAAAGGCGGTGTTGTAATTGGTATTTCTGACCAGTTTCAAATTCCGGTAAAATACATTGGTGTCGGCGAAGGAATTGAAGATTTACAGGTCTTTAATAAATATGAATTCGTAGATAGTTTCTTTAAATAATTCTTAAGCACAAAATGAAAAATATACCTCCTATTGCATTTTATTTTGCAAGTGTTCTGTGTTTTGTTATTGCAAATGTTTCAAAAGATAAAAGTTTGTCTTTTTATTATATTTTATTGGTATTTGGGCTGCTTTTCTTTTTTGCAGGAATGCTGAAAAGAATCCGTACAAAACGATAATGTGTAAGAAATAATTTTAAACTCTATAAAAAATATAAGGTCATCTAAGTAATTTTAATGTTTTGCTTATATGACCTTATTTTTTATATAGTTGAATTTTAATATCGTTTTTTTATCTATTCTACTGATACAAAGCATTAATTTTTTCCCATAAAACTTTGTCAAAATCAGATAAAGCCAGATTAACATTGTCTGCTGCATCTCCCATTCTGATGACAACCATTTTTTTGCTTGGAACAACATATATTTTTTGGTCGTTTTTTCCTAGAGCCATAAACATATCGTTTGGCGCTGTTGGAATTATACTGCCCTGAAAAGTAAGTTGTGATTGGGGTAAATGATAATTTGCTTTTCCGTTTAGCCACCACAAGTAGCCATATCCTAAATTAATGTTTTGAGATGTAGTCGTAGCTTCATTGAAAAAAGTTTCACTCAAAATCGTATTATTCTCCCATTTTCCTTTGTTTAACATCAATAATCCAAAGCGTGCCATACTTCTGGTGTTGCTTGCATAAACGCTGTTTACGTCTATTTGAACCCAGGTGCCAGTCATTCCGATTTTATCTCTTAGTTTTGCATTGAAATAGGTTGGCCAGTTTTGTCGGCTTGCAGCTGCAACAACGTCCTGAAGTTTAACGTAAACATTGTGATACGCCCAGCGTGTGCCTGCATCGGCTTTGTAGATTAGATCTGCAGGTTCAACATCATCCGTGCTGTCATCAAGACCTGAGGTCATTGTAAGCAGATGTTTGCAGGTAATAAGATTTTCTTTGGCAAGTGTTTCGCTTGTCCAGCCATTGCCAAGATATTGAGAAACTTTATTATTAATGTTGAGTAAGCCTTCCTGTTGCGCAATTCCTGTAACAGTAGCTGTTAATGTTTTTCCGGCACTTGCCCAGTACCAGGGTAAAGTTGCAGAATGTCCGTTGAAGTAATTTTCTAAAACGATTCGGCCATTTACTAATATGATGAATGATTTAGAGTTTTTGAGTTCTAAATAATCTAACAGCGGCTGAACGGCATTCTGGTTCCATTTTAAATCTGAAATAGATGTTGTTTCCCAGTTATTTCCGGTAATGGGTGGAAAATACATATTTTGGGATGGATTGGCGTCAGAAGTGTTGTCTTCTTTGCTGCAACTGATACAGAATAACAGAATCAGTATTTTACAAAATGTTTTAGTCATCGCAGGTGTTTTTTGGTTTTTGGGTTGGATCAAAAATAGATAAAATAGTTTAATGTCTAATGCATATTTTTATGTCTTTTAAAGTTATAAAGTTAACTTTGTAGTTCTTTAAAATCTTTTGAAAACGGGAGCCCTAGCCCTGATGGAAGCGGCATCCTTTTATGGCAGGGTTTGCCATAAAAGATAGAGCGGACAGCAGGAAACAGCTTCTCATTAAATATATATGATGAAAAATACTTTTATGATTTTGGTTTTATCGCTTTTGTTTGTGAGCTGCAAACAAGAAATTAAACCGGCAGATATTGCAAAACTGAATGGCTACTGGGAAATTGAAAAGGTGGTTTTTGATAAAGGGGAAGAGAAGGTTTACGGAATGAATGAGAATTTTGATTATTTTCAGATTAAAGGAACTAAAGGTACCCGTACAAAGGTGATGGCCCAGTTGGACGGAACTTTTTTGACCACAGATACTTTTGAAAACGTTTCGGTCCGGTTTACAGATAAAGGAACTTTTTTAGACTATAAGACGGATTATGCTAATTGGAGTGAGGAATTAGTTTCATTATCAGATGAGACTTTTGTGGTAAAAAATGATCAGAATAAGGAATATCATTATAAAAAATCAGGACCAGTAAATTTATTAAACGATGGCAAAAAGACTAAATAACGAGAGTACGATTGGAGCTGTTTTGCAGCAGATTATTCAGGTAAATAAACTGCAACCCGGAATGGATCAGATTGATGTAAAGGAAGCCTGGGAAAATTTAATGGGGAACGGTGTAAAAACGTATACGAGAAACGTTGTGCTAAAAGGAAGTACACTTTACGTTGAACTGGGATCTGCTGTTTTGCGTGAAGAATTAAGTCACGGAAAGTCTAAAATTGTGAAAATGATTAATGAAGAATTGGGTCGTGAAGTAGTGAAGGATGTAGTTTTGAGATAGAGATTAAGTGTTCAGATTTTAGTGTTCAGAATTAGACAAAAAAACCGATTCAAAAAATCGGTTTTTTTTATCAGGTCATTAAATGTTGACTTAAAACTGAACACTGAATACTAAAACTGCTCTCTTCCGGCAAAGTGGAATGCGCTTTCGATAGCTGCATTTTCATCACTGTCTGATCCATGAACAGCATTTTCTCCAATAGAAGTAGCGTATGCTTTACGGATAGTTCCTTCAGCAGCTTCGGCAGGATTTGTAGAACCGATTAAAGTTCTGAAATCTTCTACAGCGTTGTCTTTTTCTAAAATTGCAGCAACGATTGGTCCGCGTGACATGAATTCTACCAATTCTCCATAAAAAGGTCTTTCTGCGTGAACTGCATAAAAAGCTTTTGCATCAGCAACAGTCAATTGCGTTAATTTTAAAGAAACGATTTTGAAACCTGCGTTAGTAATCATTGCAAGGATATTCCCGATGTGTCCGTTTGCAACAGCATCCGGCTTAATCATGGTAAAAGTTCTATTTGTAGCCATTTTTTGTGTTTTTTAAATTTGGTGCAAAAATAGTACTTTTTAATGAATTGATTTTAATAAATTCATAATTAAAGTACAGCGGAATGACGTTTTATCCAAGAAAAACTTTTTTTAAACCATATAAGTAATATAAGTTCATTTAAATACCTGCATGCGGAATATCAATTGTAATTAAGCCATGCTTCTAAAATGAACTTATGTTACTTATATGGTGAAAATTTTAAACTTTGAAAATCAATTTTTTTCTGTAAAAAATCCATAAAATAAAGGTCCAGATTCCAACATAAACCAATGCTCCGGATAAGGAAGCTGTCATTGGATTACTGAAAAAAGGTGCAATCCAGAAGCGATATAAAAAGTCTAATAGATTGGTCTGCACTTCGGGATTTTTTGGATTTTGGAATTGAATCATTACTAACGCCTGCGGGATAATCTGAGAACAAAAGAAAACAATCATGGGATTTACCCCCCAGATTAAGAAAGGTTTGAAGCCTTTTTTGTAGCCTGCAATATCAATCACGTAGTATAAAATAGTAAAAAATACGGTCGCTAATCCTGTTGTAAATAATACATAACTGCTTGTCCAGAGCGATTTGTTAATTGGAAAAATCAAATCCCAAATTAATCCTAAAACAATAAGTCCCGCACCGATCATGCCCATTTTTAGGGCTTTTTTTGTTTTGGGATTATCATTTTGAAGAAACTGTCCGATTAACATTCCGATGATTCCGTTTACGATAGACGGAATTGTACTTAAAATGCCTTCCGGATCCCAGGTTTTGGTTGCGGAGTACATATGATCTTTTAATAAAATGCTATCCAGCCATGAAGCCAGATTGGTTCCTTTTTCAAGATTAGCTGCTCCGATTCCGGGAACGGGAATTAAGGTCATGGCAGCCCAATATCCTAATAATAATACTATTCCTGTTATAATTTGCGTTTTTTGAGTCGTTTTTAAATATAAAAGTGATACCACGAAATATACAATGGCAATTCGTTGTAAAACCCCGGGAAGACGAACATCCTTATAGGCTTCGATTCCGCTGTAAGCCAAAAAGAGATAAATAAAGAGAATCGAAAAAGCTAAAATATTTTTGACTTTAGAACTGAAACTTCCCATTAAGGCATAGCCTACTGCAATAGTTATTGCTAAGCGGCCAATAAGAAGCGGAATTCCTTCAAGACCAAATAACTGTATTTTTTCGAAAAAGTTGAAGAAAATTCCAAGACAAAGCATTCGCAGTGAACGAACCAAAATTTTACTGAACGTTGTAGTGTCATAAAATTTTTCGGGCATTGCAAGCGGAATAGCTACTCCCATGATGAAAATAAAAAAAGGAAATACCAGATCGGTTGGGGTGCATCCGTGCCAATCGGCATGCAGCAGCGGAGGATAAACATTTCCCCAGTCCCCTGGATTGTTGACAATTGTCATTAACAAAATAGTGAGTCCACGAAAGACATCTAGCGAAATTAAGCGTTCTTTTACCATTGTTTTTGGGTAAATAGGTTAATTAATAATTTAAAAATCGCTATTTGGTTTATGGAATAATAATTTTGAGAAGAGTGTGGTTATTTGTTTCTCAAGATTATTACAAAATTATTTTTTTTTGCAAATTAATGTTTTTTTTGGATTATAAGCTATATTGTTATGATGTCGAAATTGTGTTGTAATGGCTTTAGTTTCTGAATCAAAAGCGGAATCAGTTGCTCTCCTTTCTCCAGATAAAATTCAGAAAAATTAGCCTGGCGTTCCTGCAGACTCTGATTTGGGAATAATTCAAGTTGTAAATCGGTTACACGCTGTAATTCATTATCTAATTTTCTTTTTTGGGCTTTCAGTAAACGTTTTTCAAGATTTTCCAGCCCTTTTTTCTGCTTGGCTTCCTGTGCTTTTACAGCTCCGGAAAATGATTTGTCGGTTTGGTCTGCTAAATCGTAAAGATATTTAAATTGTTTATCTAACGTTTCTTTTTGAGCAGATAAATCAATTGGAAAAGCAGATAATTTATGCGTGATTGTATTCACTAAATCAGCAGGTTTAGTAAATAAATCTGTCCAGCTTAAATTTAAACTATCAGCTTTTTTGGCTTGTTTTTCAGTTGCTAACAAAACAGAATTACGAACTAAAAGCATTGGAAAAGTAATATTCACGGCATCAAAAAAGGCTTTTAATTCCAGCCAGTACGCAATTTCCCCGCCTCCGCCAATGTAACACAGGTTTGGTAAAATAACTTCCTGATAAAGAGGGCGCATGATCACGTTTGGACTGAATTTTTCAGGATTGCTTTCTAATAGCTGCAGAATTTCGTCTTTAGAGAATGAAATTCGGTTATTGTTTACGTAATATTTATCATTTTCAAAAATGATTCTTTCACGAAGCTTGTCTTCGATATAAAACAAATTGATCTCACGAGGATTTACCTGAACGCTGTAATCCTGAAGCTGTTCAATAGTTTTTTGAACGGTTTTGAAAGAAGTCTGATTTTCTAATTCATCTTTTACAAAAGGAATTAAAGCACGTTTTAAATCAGTGTTGTCTGCATCAATAATGACTAAACCGTAATCGGCAAATAAACTGTTGGCTAAAAAGCGGGTCGCATCAGCCAGATTTTCGTGTTTTAAATAAGCTTCCTCAAAAAGCTTTTTAAGGACATTAGCGTTGGTGCTGAAACCTAATTCCTGAGAATAAATTTCGAAGAATTCAGTTAAGCCGTCAGTCGAAAGCCTGCCTACAGGACCTGTGCTTTCTTTGTTCCATCTGAATTTTTTGCCTTTAAAATTGAAATAATTGATCTCTTCAAAGTCATGGTCTTCCGTTGCCATCCAGTAAACCGGAACAAAATTGTAAGCTGGATATTTTGACTTTAATTCTTTGGTCAGATTAATTGTCGAAATGATTTTATAAAGAAAATACAATGGGCCACAGAATAAATTTAGCTGATGTCCGGTGGTAATTGTAAACGTATTTTCGAGAGCCAAAAACTCAATATTTTGTCTGGTCAAATCTGAAATTTCAATATTCTGATATTGTTTTTTCAGGTTTTCAACTAAAGGAATCCGGTTGGCGTTATTAAAATTGGATTCTTTTTCGATGATTTGTTCTTCGAAATTTTCAAGTGTCGGAAAACGATTGTACAGCGGTTTTAATTCTGATTTCTGATCTAAATAATCTTGCATCAATTTAGAGAAATATCCTGAGTTTTGATAGCTGATACAGTCGCTTGGCATAATTTTAATTTTATTTTGACAGCTGTAAATTTAATGAAAATATGCAGTTAAAAACGGTTTTAACGATAGCTTATGATTTGATTTTTACTTTTGGATTTAAAAACTTTATAATCAGGTTTTTAATTAAAACAAAAGTTGTGTAAGATTGAAAATTTATAAAATTTGTTAAAAAAAGCAGGTGTTATGAAACTATTTATCCTTAGAATGAATTATTAACAATGAAACCCTATTTTTGTAAGCAAAAAAATATATCAGTTTTTACATGAAAAATAATCCGAATCAAAAGAACTCTTTAAAACATGTTCTTTTTGGAAGCCTTATTGGCACCACAATCGAATTTTTTGATTTTTATATTTATGCTAATGCAGCTGTATTAGTATTTCCACAATTATTTTTTCCGGGTGCTGATCCGACCATGGCAACCCTGGAATCTCTGGCTACTTTTTCAATTGCCTTTTTGTCCCGTCCATTGGGTTCTGCTTTTTTTGGGCATTACGGAGATAAAATCGGTCGTAAATTTACCTTAGTCGCTGCTTTGCTTACTATGGGAATTTCGACAGTTACCATAGGATTTTTGCCTGGTTATGCCAGTATTGGAGTAGCTGCTCCGTTGTTATTGATGTTATGCCGATTCGGGCAGGGTGTTGGTTTAGGAGGAGAATGGGGAGGAGCTGTTTTACTGGCGATTGAAAACGCTCCACCGCATAAACGTGCCTGGTACGGAATGTTTCCTCAGTTAGGAGCACCAATCGGTTTGCTGCTTTCAGGAGGAACTTTTTTAATTTTGACAGATTCAATGAGCAATGAAGATTTTATGAATTACGGCTGGAGAATTCCTTTTATAGCAAGTTCACTTTTGGTGATTGTTGGTTTTTATATCCGTACTAAAATATCAGAGACACCATCCTTTGAAAATTCTAAAAATGCGCACGAAGAAGTAAAAATTCCATTTTTAACTTTGGTAAAATCGTATAAAAATCAATTGATTTTCGGTACATTAGGGGCAGTGACCACTTTCTTAGTGTTTTATTTAATGACGGTATTTGCCCTGAGCTGGATTACTTCAGATTTAGGTTATGTAAAAAGAGATGCTTTGTTGATTCAATTATTTTCGGTCTTGTTCTTCGCCCTTTTTATTCCAATTTCAGCTTTGGTTGCCGATAAAATCGGGCGTCGAAAAATATTAATTTACACTACAATTGCAATTGCCCTTTTCGGATTTTTCTTTTCGTTATTCCTTAATTCCGGAAGTCCGTTTTTAGTAACCGCTTTTGTATGTATCGGAATGTCTTTGATGGGATTTACGTATGGACCTCTGGGAACATTTTTATCAGAGTTGTTTCCTACGACTGTTCGTTATTCCGGAGCTTCGTTAACGTTTAATCTGGCAGGAATTTTAGGAGCAGCATTTGCACCTATGATTGCCATTTGGCTGGCAAGTACGTATGGTTTGAATTATGTTGGTTTTTACCTGACTATTGCAGCTATTATTTCTTTAGTTTCTTTTTTAGTGATTAGTAAAGACGTGCATAAGTTTTAATATTTCTGAAAACTAATTTATAGGGAGTTAACGATTCATTCGTTACCTCTTTTTTTTGAAAAAATTTTTAGGATTTAAAATGTTGTATATTAGATTTTTGTGAATTTTTTAAGAAAATTTTATGATTTAATTTGAGCCAAAGAGTATTTTCAAAAAGCACTTTCGATTAATATTTATGCCTTAGAAGTGTATCCTTTTTATATTCATACTCTGATCTTAAATGAAGATTACGAAGAAGCAACGAAACTGATTGATTTTGCATTGACTGTCAAAGGAATCAATAAAACGGAGATTCTTTTGAAGAAAATAATGCTTTTAGAATGTCAGCAGGAATTTAAGAAAGCCTTGAAAGTGATTAAAAAAGTAAAACTTAACACAATCAATACTTCTTATGACTACACAATTGAAGAAACTGAAAAAAGGCTGAACAAAAAAGGAAATGGTAATTCTAAAAATGACAAAAAAGCCAAAAAGAAAAAGTAGAATAAGTAAACAAAAAAGGATGTCTCAATTGACATCCTTTTTTGATTTTAAATAGAGTAGTAAATCTTTTCCTAAAAGATTAATATCCCGTATTTTTGCACAAAACAAATCCTTTGAAAACGAAACTTTTTCTAATCACCCCGCCATTTACCCAACTGAATACTCCGTATCCGGCCACTGCGTATATAAAAGGTTTTCTGAATACTAAAAACATAGAATCCGTTCAGGCAGATTTGGGTATTGATGTGATTTTGGAATTGTTTTCGAAGAAAGGTTTACAGGATTTGTTTGATGTTTCAAGTTTCAGGTTTCAGGTTTCAGGTTCTGAAATCTCAGATAACTCAAAGCGCATTTTTGCTTTACAGGACGAATACATCAAAACCATAGATTCTGTAATTCAGTTTTTACAGGGGAAAAATCCAACTTTGGCACTGCAGATCTGTCAGGAAGATTTTTTGCCGGAAGCTTCCCGTTTTGCACAGCTGGAAGAACTCGACTGGGCATTCGGAACCATGGGGACTCAGGACAAGGCAAAACACCTGGCGACTTTATATCTTGAAGACATTTCTGATTTTATTGTGGAATGTGTCGATGAAAATTTTGGCTTTAGCCGATATGCTGAGCGTTTGGGCCGAAGTGCCAACTCTTTTGATGAATTGTATGAAGCTTTACAAAAAGAACCGACTTATATTGATTCGATTTTAATTTCACTTCTGAAAGAAAAAATAGAAGCTGTAAACCCAACTTTATTTTTAATTTCTGTTCCTTTTCCCGGGAATTTATACAGTGCATTTCGATGTGCACAATGGGTAAAACAAAACCATCCCGAAATTAAAATCTCGATGGGTGGCGGTTTCCCGAATACCGAATTGCGTTCACTTTCTGATAAACGTGTTTTTGAATTTTTCGATTTTATTACTTTGGATGATGGCGAAGTTCCGATAGAAGAACTTGTTGCAAATTTGTCATCCCGAGCGGAGTCGAGGGACGAAAAGCATTACAAACGAACTTTTCTTTTGGAAAATGGGGAAGTAGTCTATAAAAACAATTCCTTAAAACACGATTACAAACAATCACAGGTTGGAACACCGGATTATTCAGATTTGCCTTTGGACAAATATATTTCGGTTATCGAAATCGTAAATCCGATGCACCGAATGTGGAGCGACGGGCGCTGGAATAAACTCACTATGGCTCACGGCTGTTATTGGGGCAAATGTACATTCTGCGATATTTCATTAGATTATATTAAGGTGTATGAACCTGTTGCGGCAAGTTTGCTTTGTGACCGGATAGAAGAATTAATTGAAAAAACAGGTCAAAACGGCTTTCATTTTGTTGATGAAGCTGCTCCGCCTGCTTTAATGCGCGCTCTGGCTCTCGAAATCTTAAAGCGAAAACTGGCCGTAACCTGGTGGACGAATATTCGTTTTGAAAAAAGTTTTTCAAAAGATTTGTGTTTATTACTAAAAGCTTCCGGCTGTATTGCCGTTTCCGGAGGATTAGAAGTGGCTTCAGACCGATTATTAAAATTGATTGATAAAGGCGTAACAGTAGAACAGGTTGCAAAAGTAACCCGAAATTTTACAGAAGCCGGAATTATGGTGCATGCGTATTTAATGTACGGATATCCAACACAGACGATTCAGGAAACTGTTGACAGCCTTGAAATGGTGCGCCAATTATTTGAAGCCGGGGTTTTACAATCCGGATTTTGGCATCAGTTTGCGCTCACGGCACATAGCCCGGTTGGATTGTATCCGGAACAATTTGGCGTGACCAAAAAAACAGAGGCTATCGGAACTTTCGCCAATAACGACATTGATTATACCGATTCAACAGGAATCAATCATGATAAATTCAGTTTCGGATTAAAGAAATCGCTGTTTAATTTCATGCACGGAATCTGTTTTGATTACGAATTGCAGGATTGGTTTGATTTTAAAATTCCGAAGACAAAAATCCATCCCGATTTTATTTTTAATGCTTTAGAAGAACAAAACGATTTCAATACCAAGCCAAATGCAAAAGTAGTCTGGCTGGGAGGGAAACCTTCGGCAGAAAGCTTTACAAAATCAAAAAAAGGAAGAAGCTGGGAAATGATGTCGCTGACTTTTCACGACAAGAAAGAAAGTTTTACTATCCAGACCAGTAAAGACGAGGGCGAGTGGCTGGTCGAAATCCTAAGTAAAATTGCAGTTTCAAACAGTAAAAATTATACTTTTCAGGAAGTCAAAAATGATTTCGAAACCACATTAGAAGATTTTGAATTGTTTTGGTATTCAAAACCAATCAATACGTTGCGTGAGTTTGGTTTATTGGTTTTGTAACTAATATTCTACACATTCTCCATCATTAGGAACAGCCGTTTTGGATAAAAGATTATTTTGGGCCAAAGCATTTTTTAATTCTTCCCTTGTTGTCGGGCAATGGTTTAAAGCTTCTAAATGATTGGCAAAAACTTTTCCGGGCGCAAGTGCGGCAAATTTAAGTATATCATTCATTCTCATTAATAACGGCTGTCCAAAATCTAATCGTGCAGTACCGCAGGCAACAGTTGCAATGTCAGGTTTCAGTTCAGTCAGGACTTTTTCTGTATCTATTGTGAAAATAGTATCTGAACTGATGTAGATTGTTTTTTCGTTGAGGAGTTCTATAAAAAAGCCCATAACATTTCCCATTAATTTAGCAACAAAACCATATCCGTGAACGGCTGGAATTCCTGTTATTTTTCCGTCCAGGAAATTTTGAGGTTTCCAGTAATCCAAAGCTTGTATAACAGTTAAGCCTCTTTGCGTTATCCTTTTTTCGTCTTTTACACTGCAGATTACCGGAATTGATTTTCTTTTTAGAAATACTTCACCGGCTTTGTCCAGATGGTCAGGATGCAAATGTGTTATCAGGCAATGGGTAACTTTACTCAGAATTTCCCTGCTGTTTTTGGGAAGAGCGGTCAGCGGGTTTCTTTTTGGCTGGTAACGAAAAAGAGTAAAAGGAGCAATAGTTTTCCTTTTTCCTAACATGGGATCAATTAAAAGGACATGCTTTTCTGTTTCGATGACTAAAGTGGCATTGCGTAAATGATGCAGTTTCATAATCTGACAAAATTAGAACTTAAAAATACAAATGATTTTTTAAATTATATTTACAGAATATTCTTTGTTTTTAATTGAATTGTTATTATAATGAAAAAAAGCTATTCAATTACAAACCGAAACCCGATTCCATGCAGGTTTTCAATAGAAATGCCTTTTTCATTGGCTAAAATCTTTCGAAGGCGCGAAATAAAAACATCAAGGCTTCGTCCCATAAAATAATCGTCAGTTCCCCAAAGTGCGGTTAAAATTTGTTCTCTTTTTAAAACTGAATTTTTGTTGTCCAGAAATAGTTTCAGCAATTCGGCTTCGCGTTGTGTCAGGCCAATTTTTTCATCAGCATTAAAAAGAATGAAATTTTTAGTGTCAAACTGATATTTGCCAATTTCATAAATGGTTTTTTCGGGTTTGTTGTTTTTTTGCGAACGCTTTAGAAAGACTTCAATTTTCAGTATTAATTCTTCAATGCTGAAAGGTTTTACGAGATAATCATCCGCCCCTAAACGCAATCCTTTGATTCGGTCTTCTTTTAAAGTTTTAGCTGAGAGAAAAATAATCGGAATATCAGTATTGATTTTCCTGATTTCTGCTGCTAATTCGAAACCATCCATTTTTGGCATCATGATGTCAAAAATGCAAATGTCGAAATCCTCATTTTTAAAACTTTCAAAGCCTGATTTTCCATCTGAACAATGCGTTACATTATAGCTGTTTTGTTCCAGATTGTCTTTGGTCAAAAAAGCTAATGTTTCATCATCTTCGGTATAAAGGATTTTAAAGCTGCTCATTTTTATATGGGATTGACAGAGTTATTGTAGTGCCTTTTTTGTTGTTTTGGGTCGCTGAAATTTTCCAGTCCTGGAGGTCGCAAATCTTTTTTACATAATATAATCCTAATCCAAAACCGTTAACCTCATTGCTTTTTTCATTCTGAATTCGGTAAAATTTATCAAATATAAACGAAATATTTTTAGAAGAGATTCCGATTCCGTTATCTTCAAAAGAGAGTTTTAAAAACTTGTTTTCGGTAGAAATTCCAACGATAATTTCAGGCTTTTCATTGCAGTATTTTACAGCATTATCCAGTAAATTATAAACCAGATTCGTAAAATGAAATGTATCAGTTTCAAGTTGGTAATGGTTTGAATCCGTTTTAATTTTAATAGAAGCTTCCGGGTATTTTAATTGAATATTTTCGATGGTTTCTTCTATAACCGGAACAATTAAAAGGTTTTCTTTCTTTAATTCCAGCGGTGTATAATCAGATTTAGCGATGTTTAAAATCTGTTCAATATGACTGTTTAGTTTGTTGCTCTGGTTGATTATGATGTCGGTATAAGTGTGCAGTTTTTTGTCTTCTTTAATTTTATCCTGGCCAATTAAATATTTTGAAGCAATTAAAATCGAAGACAGAGGCGTTTTAAATTCATGTGTCATGTTATTGATAAAATCACGTTGCAACTCAGAATATTTTTTTTGCTGAAGAAGAGTCAAAATCGAATAAACATAAATCAGTAAAATGAAAATCAAAACGATAGACAATACAAACCAAAAACGCATAGAACTAAACAAATATGTCGTTTCATGAGGAAAACGAACTGCAAAATAATAAATCAGATTTTTATGCTTCGGAAAATGTACGGATTGTTTCCCTTTTTCTTTATCAGACAATGAAATATAATTTCCATAGACCATTTCATCACTCTGGCAATTGTACATGGCGTATTCAAAATCAGTCGTAATATTCATTTTTTTAAACTCCGTTTTCAGATAAAACTCCAGAATATCAGGTTCAAAATCGTTGTCAATGTTTACGATATAATAATCATTGGCAATTTTCTGTACCGGATTTTGTGCAGGCAATTCATGATTGGTGCCTTCGTATAATTTTTTTGCAACTTCCAGCAGGGCAATATGAGTTTTCTGGCTCAGCTTTTTCTGTTCTAATGTAAAGGCTTCTTTTGTCCAAAGCAATTGAGCGATCAATATGCCGATAATGGCTATTAATCCGAGGATAATGATGCTGTTGAGTCTGTTTATTTTCAAGGAAATCAACTTTTAGAAAGTGTAATATTAATCAAATTTTAAATTAAAAAGAGCAGTTAACATGTCATTAACAAACATTTGAAACCGGTTAACAGTGAATTGTTTTTTTGTAAGATACTTTTGAAATACAGAATCAAACCATATCACCAATTTAAATAAACAGACTATGAAAATTATTAGAATTTCGATGCTGATTTTAGTTTTAGGATTAATGTCATTCTCAGCTATCGCTCCGGTTAAATCATTGATGTCAAAATCAGCTACAGCAACTGCAGACGGAACTATTGTCTGGAAAACAGAAAGTATTGATGTAGGTCAGATTCCTCAGGGAACACCAAAAGCAATTGTTTTTGAATTTAAAAATACAGGAAAAACGGCTGTAGTAATTACAAATGTACAGGGTTCATGCGGATGTACTGCAACAGATTATACCAAAGAACCAATTCTTCCGGGAAAATCTGCAAAAGTTACGGCGACCTATAATGCTGCAAACAAAGGGGCTTTTACCAAAACGGTTACAGTTACGACAAGTGCCGAAAAAACGCCAAAAATCCTGACTCTGAAAGGAACGGTTATCTAAAATAAAGTTGATTATATAAAGGTGGAAAACTCCGGACATGTGATGTGTCCGGAGTTTTTTTTATGGGAAAATTGGTTTGAATAAAGTTGTTTTTGCGAAAACTTTTCTATTTTTATTAAAAAAATCATTATGAAAATTTGGTACACGTTTTCTGTTGTTATACTTGTTTTTATTGCTGTTTCATGTAATTCTAAAGGAGATAAAAAAGATGAAAACCTAAAGAAAACGGAGATCGTTATTCCTGAATTAAAACTTACCATTGACAGTCTGGCAATCGCCGGATTTTATGAAACATATCCGAAACTTAAAAATTTCCACGATGAGGTTTCCGCTTTATACACCAAAAAACAATCAACACAATTGTGGCTTGATAACAAAGGTGTCGTAGAGTTCGGAAATACGTTGTATGACAAATATAAAAATTTGGAAAATGAAGGTTTAAGAGCCAATTTCCCGTACAAAGAAATCAATTCGGTTTTTGAAAATAATTCGGTTAACCAACTTTCAAAAGTTAATACCGATTTGATGATTACCAATTTGTATTTCTATTATGCTGAAAAAGTATATAGAGGTTTTGACGAAAAAACATCCATTTCATTAGAATGGCTGCTTCCGCGAAAAAAGCTCAATTATCAGGTTCTGACCGATTCTCTTTTTGAAAAATCAACTATAAGCGATGATAAGAAAAGTAAAATGTTCAGCCAGTATTACAAGCTTCGTGATGCACTTCATCAATACAGAGACATTGAAAAAAACGGAGGCTGGAAAACAATTGAAATTGATGAGGATTATAAAGGCCTGAAATTAGGAGATTCTTCGGCAATAATTGCACAAATAAGAGAAAGACTTTTTGTAACCGGAGATATTAAAGAAGATAATAAAAGTGCTGTTTGTGATACGGTTTTAATGAAGGCGGTCAAAAATTACGAATTGCGTCATGGTTATGCACCAAAAAACACCATTTTATCAGAACATATCAATGATTTGAATATCCCGGTTTCAGACCGAATCAAAACGATTATCTCTAACATGGAGCGCTGTCGCTGGATTGATCCTGAACTGGAAAAAGGCAAAAAGTACATCGAAGTTAATATTCCGGAGTTTAAATTGTATTTGATTGAAGATGGAGAAATAGCTTTCACATCGCCGGTTGTTGTGGGCAGAGCAATGACAAAAACTGTTATTTTTAGCGGAATGATGAATAATATTGTTTTTAGTCCGTACTGGAATGTTCCGCCAAGTATCATCAAAAGCGAAATCAAACCCGGAATGGCAAAAGATAAAGACTATTTAGCAAAGAAAAATCTGGAATGGAATAACGGGGCGGTAAGACAGCTTCCAGGGAAAAACAACTCACTTGGGCTGGTTAAGTTTTTATTCCCAAACTCCAGTAATATCTATCTGCATGATACACCTGCAAAAAGTTTGTTCGAAAGAGAAAGCAGGGCTTTTAGTCATGGCTGCGTACGTGTCGCAAAACCACGTGAACTGGCCATCGAATTATTGAAAGATGACCCGAAATGGACTCCGGAAAGAATTGACAAAGCCATGCATGCGGGAAAAGAAAGCTGGTACACCCTGAAGAAAAAAGTTCCGGTTTATATTGGCTATTTTACCGCCTGGGTAGATCGCGATGGTCAGCTTAATTTCTATAAAGATATTTACCAAAGAGATGAAAGCCTGATCAAATTATTGACAGAGGAGTAAACTTTTAGAAATTACAATTTGCGGTGCTTTTGAGTAAATGCCACAATTAATAAACTTATTCAAAACTAAGTTTTTTGGTTCTTCGCCTAAATTGGTGGAATTGAATAAATGATTCTCATTAATTATATCGTTGTTTTGTCATTTCGACCGGAGGGAGAAATCACACAAGAAACTCCGTAAAGTATGTCTCCAATCTTTGTCGATATACGAGTGTGATTTCTCCTTCGTCGAAATGACAAAAATAGCAACCTCTTTATTACGGAAAATCCACTAATTTAGACGAAGAAGCCAGTTTTTTATTCAAGAGACAAAACATCAACACATTTATAAAATCGTTTGGTATAATGCTCCTCGTCAAGTCCGTTGATCGTAACTTTTTGCGTTTTTCCGGAGGATGCGTGTATAAATTTTGACTGCATTCCATTGGCTTCGCAGATGATGCCAACATGTCCTATAATATTTTTGTCTTTATACCCGTAAAAAACTAAAATATCCCCGATTTTAAAATCCTCAGGTTTCACGGTTTTGCCTATATTTTGGTATCCGCCTGAACTTCTCGGTAAGGTTAAACCAAAATTTTTGAAAACATAATAGACAAACCCAGAACAGTCAAATCCATTATCAGGATTGTTTCCTGCGTATAAATAAGGCGTTCCGAGATATTGTTTAGCATAATTATTAATCGAATCACGCTGCGTTTCGGCTTGTGTTTTTTCAATTGAGCTGACTTGAGTTACAGATTCCTTTTTACAGGTAAAAGACAGACATAAAACAGCTAATATCAGGAGGGTTTGGATGCCGGATTTCATTTTGTAAAGTCATAAGGGTTAATTTATAAAGATAAGCAGTTGTTTTTTGATATCAAACCTATTTAAGGACTTCTCCATAAAAAGAAATGTAAATCCAAAACTGATATGTTATGTGGTGTTTTTTTATTGCTTTTTGACATTTTAGTATCTTTCTGCAAAATGTAATTCGGATATATTTGTGAAATGTATTTATATTTTAACGAATAAATTATGTTTATCAAAAAAATATCTCTTTTAATTTTCTTTTTACTGATTTCGGTCGTGTCGGTTTCCCAAAACAAAGCAGAAAACTTTCTTTATGCGGGCAGGGTTGATGTGTTGCAGGAAAATAAGGTTGTTTTAATCGGAACTGCTTCTTCAGTATCGTTTAATTTTACAGGAAATGAATGTGCGGTTTCTTTGCAAAGCATTGATTCGTGGGAACATCATAATTATGTAGTTCTGGAACTGGATGGTAAATACCTTGGGAAATACACTGTTCAAAAAGTAGCTCCACAGTCTTTTCCGGTAAAAGTTACTTCTAATAAAAAAGTACATAATCTAACGATTTATAAAGCAACAGAAGCCACAATGGGGAACGTAGTTTTTCTGGGAACTACGGCTAAATTGACTACGATAACGGCACAAAAGAAAAAGAAAATTGAATTTATCGGCGACTCTATTACGTCTGGAGCAGCAAACGATCCTTCTGAAATTCCCTGTAATAAAGGCGAATATTTTGATCATCATAACGGTTACTACGCGTATGGTCCTATTATTTCAAGAAATATTGATGTCGATTATTTGATGAGCTCCGTTTCCGGAATCGGGATTTACCGTAACTGGAATGACGAAGGCCCTGAAGTGCCAATTATGCCTGCCGTATATGAAAATTTATATCTGACAAAAGACGCTTCAAAACCTAAATATGATTTTGCTTTTCAGCCGGAAATTATCAGCATTGCGTTAGGAACCAACGATTTTTCGAATGGCGACGGTACAAAAGAACGTTTGCCTTTTGATCCTGAAAAGTATGTTTCGAATTATATCAATTTTATAAAAATGCTATACAAACACAATCCCAAAGTACAATTGGTTTTGACCAACAGTCCAATGGTAAATGGAGAAAAAGCAGTAATTTTTGAAAATTGCCTGAGCAAAATAAAAGCCGAATTTGATGCAGATCAATCCCACAAACCCATTCTGATTTTCAAATTTAAACCGATGACACCAAGCGGATGTTCAGGACATCCAAACATTGCCGAGCATAAAATTATGGCAGCTGAATACGGACCATTTTTAAAAAAACTGCTAAATGAAAAATAATATATTTAAGTTTGTTTTCATTCTGATTTCCGGCACTATGATGGCAAACGTTTCCCTTCCGAATATTTTTGGCGATAATATGGTATTGCAGCGCAACTCTGAAGTGAAAATCTGGGGCTGGGGCAATCCAAAAGAGGAAATCAAATTGGTTTCCAGCTGGAACAATCAGGAATACAAAGTTACTGCAAACAATCAGGCGAAATGGGAACTGAAGATCAAAACACCTGAAGCCGGAGGACCATATAGGATTTCGATTAAAGGCTATAATGAAGTAGTGCTGAAAAATATTTTGATTGGCGAAGTCTGGGTTTGTTCCGGTCAGTCGAATATGGAAATGTCTGTGAGCTGGGGAATCGATAATGGCGAGGAAGAAGCAAAAAATGCTACTAATCCTAATATTCGTTTTTTTACGGTTCCGAAATTAACGGCGACAACACCACAAAATAATCTTTTAGGCAACTGGACGGAATCGACTCCCGAAACCATGAAATACTTTAGCGCGGTTGGCTATTTCTTTGCCAAACGCCTGACAGAAGATTTAAAAAATGTTCCCATCGGATTGATTTCCTCCAACTGGGGCGGAACTCCCGCAGAAATCTGGATGCCCGAAGAAGTAGTTCAGAACGATGCGGTTTTATTAGAAAATGCCAAAAAACTAAACGAGCAGGAATACGGACCAAGACAGCCAGGTCGTGCGTACAACGCAATGATTTACCCGTTTGTCGGATTTAAAATTGCAGGTGCTCTCTGGTATCAGGGCGAATCGAATGTGGGTTCAGAAGTTTATGATAAGACATTATCGGCGTTGGTTACTTCCTGGAGAAAAGGCTGGCAGGATGATTTTCCGTTTTATTACGTACAAATTGCGCCTTTTAAAACAGGCAGTAACAACTTCTCAAATGTTACGCTTCGCAACTCTCAGCGAAAACTTTTAAAGGAAATCAATAATACCGGAATGGTCGTGATTAGCGATGTTTCGGATACTATTGATATTCACCCTAAGGATAAAAAATCAGTCGGGATTCGTTTGGCAAATCTAGCATTGGCCAATACTTATAAAACCAATTCTAATCTAATAAACGGACCGCTTTTTAAAGAGATCAAAATTGATAAGAACAAAGTAACTGTTTCTTTTGATTATGCTGAAGGATTATATTTTAAAAACAACGTGACGAAGCAGTTTGAGATTGCAGGTGCCGATGGAACTTTTTATCCTGCTGAAGCTTCAATAAAAAATAATCAGGTAATTGTAACGAGTAAAAAAGTGCCGAACCCGCTAAAGGTGAGATTTGCATGGGGAAATACAATTCAGTCCGATTTGTTTAATAAGGCGAATTTGCCTGCTTCCTGTTTTATTTCGGAGTGAGGATTTAAGATTTTTGATTAACGATTTTGTGTGATTTTGTCATTCCGAGGAACGAGGAATCCCCGCAATCAAAATCGCCAATCTTTGTCGAGTTACTTAAGAAGATTCCTCGTTACTCGGAATGACAAGATTGTGTATAGTTGGAACTCTTTAAAAACCGAAAAAGTTCTCGTTGCACATGCGTGAGGGATAGAGGCGGTATCCTTTTGTGAAGAGTAACGGAACAAAAGATAAAGCCGAAAGCCCGGCACTTGCCTTTTTCGGGCAAGGGACACGCCCAAAATATGAAACTATCAACCACTATGAAAAATAAAAGAATACTAATTATTGGGATTTTTGCCCTGTTTACTGCTGGAAATATGAATGCACAGAAGAGACCGTATCTGGATAAAAACAAAACGATTGAACAACGAATAGACCTGCTTTTGCCACTAATGACTTTAGAGGAAAAAGTAGGGCAAATGAATCAGTATAATGGTTTTTGGGATGTGACCGGACCTGCTCCAAAAGGCGGAAATGCCGAATTGAAATATGAACAT
Organism: Flavobacterium fluviatile; assembly: GCF_010645065.1. Lineage (GTDB taxonomy): Bacteria > Bacteroidota > Bacteroidia > Flavobacteriales > Flavobacteriaceae > Flavobacterium > Flavobacterium fluviatile. The sequence goes on from NZ_JAADZW010000019.1 coordinate 85,598, forward strand.
CTGCGAAAAGGCTGGGTGGGAAGTATGCTGACTGTGCGTGGTGTGAAAGAAGTGCGTGCCGTACAGAAAATTGCTGTTGAAGAAACCCGATTGGGAATTCCGCTGATTATTGGTTTTGATGTGATTCACGGCTACAAAACGTTAAGCCCGATTCCGTTGGCAGAAGCGGCGAGCTGGGATTTGGAAGCGATAAAAAAATCGGCAGCGATTGCGGCAGATGAGGCTTCTGCATCCGGAATTAACTGGACTTTTGGACCAAATGTAGATATTACAAACGATGCCCGTTGGGGACGTGTGATGGAAGGTGCTGGGGAAGATCCGTATTTGGGAAGCAAAATAGCGATTGCGAGAGTAAAAGGATTTCAGGGAGAAACGACTGCTGATTTGGCAAAAGTAAATACCATTGCAGCCTGTGCGAAACACTTTGCAGCTTATGGTTATGTAGAATCGGGACGTGATTATAATTTGGTTGATATTAGTAATTCGAAATTGTTCAATACTGTTTTACCACCGTTTGAAGCGGCTACAAAAGCAGGTGTGAGAACCTTTATGAACTCGTTTAATCTGGTAAACGGAATTCCGGCAACGGGGAATGTTTTTCTGCAAAGAGATATTTTGAAAGGCAAATGGAAGTTTGATGGTTTTGTGGTTTCAGACTGGGCTTCGGTTCGTGAAATGATTCCGCATGGTTATGCAAAAGATGGCGAAGATGCGACATTAAAAGCCGTAACAGCCGGTTCGGACATGGATATGGAATCACATTTGTATGTTGCTGAACTTGTAAAATTAGTGAAAGCCGGAAAAGTAAAGGAATCTTTGATTGATGATGCGGTGAGAAGGATTTTACGGGTGAAATTTGAATTGGGATTATTTGATGATCCGTATAAATATTGTGATGAAAAACGTGAAAAAGCAACTATCGGAAATAAAGCAAACAATGACGGTGTTTTAGACATGGCGAAAAAGTCAATTGTATTGTTGAAAAACGATAAAAATTTGCTTCCGCTAAAGAAATCAGGACAAAAAATTGCTTTGATCGGTGCTTTGGCAAATGATAAAAACAGTCCGTTAGGAAGCTGGAGAATTGCTGCTGAAGATAATACGGCGGTTTCGGTTTTAGAAGGGATGCAGCAATACAAAGACAATCAACTGGTTTTTGAAAAAGGGGCAGATTTGATTGTTGGAAAAGCGACTTTCCTGGATGAGGTAGTTTTTAATACTACAGACAAAAGCGGATTCGAAGCAGCTAAAACAGCTGCCAAAAATGCAGATGTTGTAGTAATGGTTATGGGAGAACATGGCTTCCAGAGCGGGGAAGGACGCAGCAGAACAAACCTTGATTTACCGGGATTGCAGCAGGAACTGTTAGAAGAAATTTATAAAGTGAATCCAAAAATCGTTTTGGTTTTAAATAACGGACGCCCGCTGACGATTCCTTGGGCGGCAGAACATGTTCCGGCAATTGTTGAGGCCTGGCATTTGGGTACACAAACCGGAAATGCCGTAGCGCAGGTTTTATACGGAGATTACAACCCGAGTGGGAAACTCCCAATTTCTTTCCCAAGAAACGTTGGTCAGGTTCCAATTTATTACAATAATTATAGCACGGGAAGACCTGTAAATGCTGATAAAAATGTGTTTTGGTCGCATTTCTCAGATGTAGAAAAAAAGCCTCAGTTTCCTTTTGGTTTCGGATTGAGTTATACTAAATTCGATTATAAGAATTTAAAAATAAACAAAACGACTTTCGCAAAAGGAGAGCCGGTTCAGATAAGTGTTGAGGTAACCAATTCAGGTAGTTATGATGGAAAAGAAGTGGTTCAGTTGTACATTCATGATGATTTTGCCAGTATCGCCAGACCGGTTGCCGAACTGAAAGGCTTTGAATTGATCAATTTAAAGAAAGGAGAAACTAAAACCGTAAGCTTTACTTTGACAGATGCTCAACTTGGTTTTTATGATAACAACGGAAATTATTTAGTTGAGCCGGGAACTTTTAAAATTAAAGTAGGAGGAAGTTCTGATAAAGGTTTGGAGAGTGGTTTTGAAATAAAAGAATAGTTTTAAATTAAGAAAAAAGAAGATTTTCTCTCGCAGATTTTGCAGATCAGGCAGATTTTTTTATCTCCTAAATCTGCAAAATCTGCGAGAGTTTTTATATGAAAACAAAAGATTAGTAAATTTCTAAAATCATTAAATCATTATTTAAAATGAATGACTCGATAATTTCTTTTTTTGATATCAAAAGTTCTGCAATTTGTTTTGTGTTTTGATTGAAAGTTTTTAGAATTATTACTTTTGGAGGTAAACCTTTTAAAAGTAATAATTTTTCAAAATCATCGTCATGGGTTAGTATGGTGAAATCATTCTTCTTAGCAAAATCCCAAATTTCAATATCTTTTGCAGGCTGAGTTATCTTGATGTCTTTGGAGTGAGAACAATTAGGGAAATCATTTTCAATAAGTTTTATAATTCTCCATGAGATATTGGCATCCAGAAGTAATTTCATTAGGCTGCAATTATCTTTGTAATGTTCTCTCTATTGGCAGCAAAAGCCAAAGCAGCCAAAATGTGTTCTTTTTTTAATTCAGGAAAATCTTCAATAATTTCCTCAAAGGACATTCCGGTCGCTAACCACGAAAGAATATCAGAAATACAAATTCGGGTTCCGGTGATAACAGGTTTTCCAAACCGAATATCTGGATTTATCGAAATTAAATTTTGCCAGTTATTTTCCATAATTTTATTATTTAAACAAATTTACAAAAATAAAATACTAATTTGGTTTTAAAATAATTAGATATAAATTGATAAACAATGAAATATAACAGATGTGGGAAAAGCGGGTTGTTATTGCCTGAAATTTCTTTAGGATTATGGCATAATTTCGGATCGGTAGATAATTTTGAAAATGCAGAAAGTATAGCTGTAGAAGCATTTGATAAAGGGATTACCTATTTTGATCTGGCGAACAATTACGGACCAGTTCCGGGTTCAGCCGAGACCAATTTCGGAAAAATATTGTGGCATAACTTTCAAGGGAATCTGCGTGACGAAATCATTATTTCTACCAAAGCGGGCTACACCATGTGGGACGGACCTTATGGAGACTGGGGTTCCCGAAAATATTTGTTATCGAGCTTAGATCAGAGTCTGAAAAGAATGAAAGTGGATTATGTGGATATTTTTTATTCACATCGTCCTGATCCTGAAACGCCTATTGAAGAGACGATGATGGCACTTGATTATGCTGTCAGAAGTGGTAAAGCGTTATATGTCGGTATCAGTAATTATTCGGCAGAACAAACCAGAGTTGCGGTTGATGTTTTGAAACAATTAGGAACACCTTGCCTGATTCACCAGGCAAAATATTCCATGCTGCAACGCTGGGTCGAGGATGGGTTATTAGATGTTCTGGAAGAAAAAGGAGTTGGGTGTATTGCCTTTTCCCCTTTGGCGCAAGGACTTCTGACTGATAAATACTTAAACGGAATTCCGGAAAATTCACGCGCTCATAATCCAAACGGACATTTGAGAGAGGATGAGGTAACGGCAGAACGCATTCAAAAGCTGATTCAGTTAAATGAAATTGCCCAAAATAGAAATCAGTCTTTGGCACAAATGGCACTGGCCTGGCTGCAGAAAGACAAACGAATTACATCGGTTTTGATTGGAGCAAGTTCAGTAAAACAATTATGTAATAATATTGAGTGTTTGCAGAATCTGGATTTTACAACAGATGAACTGAATGCGATTGAGAAGATCTTAGCGTGAAATGTATTTTGTAAAATGTAAAATGTAGAGACGTACTGCTGTGCGTCTCTTTTATTTTATAATCATTGCAATTCCGCCACCGCTTGCCATTCTGTATTTTAATTTTGTTGTAGAATCAACGGTTAAAGTTTCTCTTTTGTAATCATTAGCCGCTTTATCAGCATTTAATCCATCAGAGAAAATTTCTGCTTCAAAATTTTTGCCTTTTTCAAGGAAAGAAAAATCAATTGTAATATCTCTTGAATCCCAGTTTGTGATGGCTCCTAAATACCAGATACTTTCTTTTTTGCGGGCAATGGAAACGAATTTTCCAACTTCCCCATCTAAAGCTACAGTTTCATCAAAAACGGTTGGAACTTTAGCAATGAAATCAGTACTTTCCTGCTCTTTCATGTAAGCTGTTGGGCTATCCGCCATCATTTGTAAAGGTGCTTCAAAAATCGTATAAAGAGCTAATTGGTGGCATCTTGTTCCCTGACTCATTGGGTTAGAATGGCTTGGCCTGAATTCGCTTTTCGTTGCATTTCGCATCGCTCCCGGCGTATAATCCATCGGGCCGGCGATCATTCGGATAAACGGAATAGTAGTGTCGTACAACGGAACATCGTCATTTGGCGTCCATTTATTATTTTCCAGCCCTTTTACACCTTCAAAATTTAGAATGTTCGGGAAAGTACGCTGAATTCCCGTTGGTTTGTACATGCCGTGAAAATCCAATAACAACTTATGATCTGCTGCCTTTTGCGCAATATCATAAACCGAATTCACCATTTTGGCATCGTCACGGTCCAGAAAATCTACTTTAAAACCTTTGACTCCTAAATCTGCATAATTCTTAAAAATACCGGCTGTGTTTTTCGTTAAGGCCATCCAGGAGCTCCATAAAATGATACCTACATTTCGATCTTTTCCGTAAGCGATCAAAGCTTCCAAATTTACATTCGGATTGTGTTTCATGATATCCTCTTCCAGACTCCAGCCTTCATCCAAAACAACATATTCAACTTTGTTTTTAGAAGCAAAATCAATATAATATTTATAAGTCTGTGTGTTGATTCCGGCTTTAAAATCGATGTTGTAAATATTCCAGTCGTTCCACCAGTCCCAGGCTACTTTTCCCGGTTTTATCCAGCTCACGTCTTTTATTTTGGAAGGCTCGGATAATTTCTGAACCATATCATTATTAGCTAAATCTTTATCGTTTTCAGAGATAACAATTGCTCTCCACGGAAAATTCCGTGTTCCCTTTGTTTTTACTAAATAATCAGCTCTTTCCGTAATTAATCGGTTGATATTGTTAAATCCGCCGTTGGTTTCCTGTAACGGATATTTAGAAAAACGTGCTTCAAAACCTGATTTCGATTTACTATTGGTCACGAATAATCCCGGGTAATCTTCCAGATTGGCTTCCAGAAAAACGGCTTTTTTATGGTTTTCAAAATCAATTAAAAATGGTAGAAAGGCTAAAGTATCTTTAGAAAATTCACTGATTTTTTTGTTCTCATATTGCGCTTCAAACGAAGAAATATAAGGGTCTTTCGGATTTCTTAAATCACGGACATAAGGGATCAAAGTATTGTAATCCTGATCAAAATTAAAAGAAACTTCTTCTGCTTTTACAGTAATCTCTTTTTTCTTCTTAGTGATAAATCTGTAAGCCACGCCATCATCAAAAGCACGATATTCAATGCTGAAATCATTTTTGAAATTCAGGGCCAGAAGATTGTATTGGTTTTTTACAGAACTTTTTTTGTAAAAGGGTGATTCAAATGTCTGATTTACTTTTTCTCTTTTTGAATTCAAAAGCGTAGCATTTTTTCCTAAAATTTCATTATGATCCAATGTTAATGAAACTGCTGATGGGGCCAAAATCAGATTTTTTTCGTGCGAAACGGACCACGTTATCTTCTCATTAATTAATATGCTGGCTTTAATTTTTCCGTTTGGAGATGCCAGAGTAAAATCATGAACCTTTTGCGAAAAAGAAGCATTGAAAAGTAAAATGAATAAGGAAAACAATATTATTTTCATGTTTTTTAAACCATATAAGTTATGTAAGTTTTTTGTAAATCTTTATGTATTGCAAATGCCAATAGTAAGCTTTTTTCACTCTTAAGAATCTCTTTTTTGATTTAGTTTGGCTTGGATTCCTACGGAATGACAAGTGGTGTTTTGAGCACGAATTATGAATATTCAATTTAAGGAAATACTATTAATGAACTTACATAACTTATATGGCGAAAAATTATTTCAGTTCCAGATTGTATTTTTTTACAATTTCCAAAGTCGATTTATCGCCATTAAAAACTGAGTTTAATCCCTGTGGTTCCTGCGGAGGATCTGTTGTCAGGGGCTCTCCCGGATTCCATTTCCCGGTTTCATTAACTGCTTTTCCTTCACCGCCGTACCCCCAGAAATTAGCTGCCTGCAACGGACCTTTACTGTCAACACTTTCTGCAACCCTTCCAAAAATATAACTATAAAATTTGTCGCGGTAAAGAGAAGGTGCTCCTGCATTCAAATTTTCGTTTTCTCTTGGTAATCCAAATTCCTCAATAATAATAGGTTTTTGCAGAGTATTGGCGACTTTAACATGAGCATCAATATATTTTCCTGCGTTTTCAATAGTGGCAGAAATAGTAGCTTCAGCATTATCCGCTTTAAACCAGTTCCAGTTTTTTGGCCAGATGTGCATGGTAAGATAATCAATATTTGGGTTTTTGTGTGTTCTTTCGAAAATTGCGATGTCATCATTCGAACTGTTCAATCCTTCAGAGCCTGTCGAAATTAGATGATTTTTATCCAGGCTGTCCATTAAATTGACAATGTTGTTCAGCCACGTTGTAAATTTAGCTTCATTTTCAACTGTAAAAAGTCTCGGTTCATTGCCAACCTGCCATGACATAATGGTATTGTCTTCATTATATTTTCTCTTTGAATATTTATTAGTTCTGCCCATAATAAATTTCACATGATCCTCCAATGCTTTCATACAGGGATCACAGCTGTGAAACTGCTCTGTGTACGTCATAAACTGAGGCCACGTATTCGGAGCAATATTCGGAACCGGAATTGCACCTTTACCATTCCATTCTAAATATTGCGACATTCCGCCGGACCATTCCCAGTTGTTCGTCAGGTACAAAACTGCATACATTTTGCGTTTTCGCATTTCATTCATCAGGAAATCCAGTCCGTCAAGCAAATCCTCGTCATATTTTCCCTGCTCGTATTGCAGCGCAGGGCGAACCGTAAAATCATATTTTCCACCATCGGCACCAACTAAAATTCGCAAATTATCGATTCCGTTTTTTTGCATGAAATCCAATTCCCGAAGCAGTCTTTTTCGGTCACCCACTTTTTTGGAAGCGAGTAAGCTTCCGTACCAGTAATTTGTTCCAATATAAGAATAAGGTTTGTCACCTTTGTAAAATTGCGTTCCTTTTACCGTAATTCTTTCCTGCGCCTGACATGCCATTGTAGAAACAAGTAAAGCTAATCCGAGAGTTTTTAAAAGTTTGTTTTTCATAGATATATTTTTAGAAGCTGTTTCCTGCTATACGTTTCAATCTTTTGTGCCGAACCCCGGCACAAAAGGATTTTCACTCCTATCAGGGCTAGGAATTTACGTTGTTTAAGAAACTATTTTGGTAATTCATACATTTTCGGCAACGAATTCAATAATGCCGATTTGGGTTTTGAGGCAAAGGTTTTAAAATCAGCCACATTCGAAACACTGGAATTTGGAACATAATATCCATTTTTATCATTATTCCAAATCATCATATAGCTCACTTCGATACTATTTGATGTCAAAGCATCATACAAATACGTAGAAAACCAATTGGTTATAGGAGTGTTTGAACTTGTCACTCTATAACCTGTTTCGGTTAAGGCTGCAATTTTTACTTTCGTTTTTGCCAGATCCGATATGATTTTTAATTTAGTATTTGCCTTGGCAGCTCCTGTTGCACCCTGATTATCAAAATCACCGTAATTATCCATTCCTAAAATATCAACATATTTATCTCCGGGGTAGCGGCTTAAATAATTCGCTTCGGTAGTGTATGAATTATCAGGAGAGAAAGCATATAAAACATTATGAACACCTTTAGTGTCTCTAAGATATTCAACCGTAAATTTATAGGCAGTTTTGTATTCTTCCGGAGTGCAGAAATTAGCTCCCCACCAAAACCAGCTTCCGTCAAATTCATGAAAAGGCCTGAAAATTACCGGAATCAATTCACCTTTTGAACCTTTTAAATTTAGGAATATACTGGCTACCTTATCCAGTTTTTTCCTGTACCATTCATGGTTAGCTCCACCAGGCAAGATACTTTTAAAAGCTGTATTTTTTTGCTCGGTTGTCATATCCGAAACATAAAAAGATTCTTCATTATCAGGCTCTCTCAAATGCCAGGAAAAGGTATTAATCATTCCTTTTGCATAAGCTTCTTTTGTGTCGTTGATAATTTTTTGTTCCTGTTGGAAAAACCAGTTGTCCGATTGATTATTATTGCTTTTATCGGTAATAAACATAAAATCCGAACCTAAAAGCGCAGGGTCATAACCTGAGTTTTTTTTAATGTCCGAATCACCTCCGGCATCCTGATAAAAGCTGTTAAAAGCATCCTGTTGTCCAATAGCTATTTTAGTTTTAGCTAGTCTCTTTAAGTTATAAAATAGTGCTATCGTTTCTTTGGATGCGTTTGCATCGGCCATATAATTTGGGGCATTTTGTGTAGTCAGAGGATCATCCTGTGTGGGCGGATCAACTATAACTTCGTTATCTGATTCTTTATCAGATGAGCAGCCTGTAAGTGCCAAAAACCAGAAGCTCAAAAATGCTGTTTTTAGAAATGTATTTTTCATTTTAATTTATTTTGATAGCTTAACTTCAATATTATCATATTATCAGTTAATAAAGTTCCGGTATGAAAAATCTTCATTGTGTGGACAGAGAGCAATCAACATTCCGGTTTAATATTTCAGATTTAAATTCGCCATTTTAATCTGAATAGTTTGTGTATTGGTAATCTAAGTTTTTATTCTTTGCATAAGTTCCAGACAGGCACGGCTGTTGTGGTAAGGGCATTTCCAGAAACCGGCTTTGTCTTTCTGAATAAGGCTGTAATCTTTATAAATTCCCCAAAACCATTCTCCGTGTTGTTGGTCTAAAATGTGTTTTTTTATAAATTCCCAGTTTTTCAGCACAATGTCTAAAAACTTTTCGTCACGGGTTAATTGGTACGCATTATAAAAACCAATTAAGGCCTCCGCCTGTACCCACCAGTGCTTCTCTGTAATCAGTTCGTTTTTTTCAGGGTCAAATTCATACCACAAACCGCCGTCACTGTCTAAACCCTCCTGAGTAACTTCTGCTATTTGAATAGCATGCCTTTTGTAATTGGCAATCAGGTTTTCATCTTCTGAAATTTCAGCACACTGTAATAAAAGCCAGGCTGCTTCAATATCATGACCGTACGAAATAACATCCGGCTTTTCAACCCAGTTTTCATCAAAAAACAAATGCAAATGCCCTGTTTTGGTATTGATAAAATGCTCTTCGATGGTTTGCAATAATTCAATAATATCACTTTGCAGTTTTGGATCTTTCCAAACCTTAAATAAATTCGCATAAGCTTCAATAATGTGCAGATGCGTGTTCATGGTTTTCTTTTCGTTAGCATCTTTACTGCTCAGGCGCAAATCTTCAATAGACTGCCATTCTCTTGTAAAAGCTTCGAGATAGCCTTTGTTTACAGGATCGTAACTGTATTTTTGTATCGTTAAATACAAATTGATTGCAATAGTTAATGCTTTTTTATCATTTGAAATACTGTAATATTCAGACAATCCATAAATGGCAAAAGCCAAAGCATAAATTTGATTTTTAGTATCTTTTGGAGTAGTATCGGCATTGATGCTCCAAAACAAACCTCCGAATTCAGGATCATAAAAATGATTTGCCAGATATTTAAAAGCACGTTCTGCCATCTTTTTATGCTCTTCATTTTTCGTAACCTGATAGCCGGCAGAGAACGACCATAAAATTCGGGCATTCAATACAGAACCTTTATCAGCATCAGCAATTGTATCTTCATTAACATCAATCTGACCAACAAAACCACCCTTTTTGTTGTCGATTGTATTTTTTGACCAATATGCTAAGATAGCATCAAGTTCTGCTGATAATTCAGTTTTAAGTTGCTGTAGTTTCAATGACACGACGAATTATATTGCGTTGTTTTTTTCAATCTGACTGATAATTGTTTCTACAGAACCCGCAGAAATAAAGGTGTCAGCAGGAGTATTTGTAACATAATCAACCAATTTTTCTACAGAAGAAAGCGCAACATGCATTCTGGTGTCCGATGAAGCATAATAGATATAAACAGTTCCGTCATTGTCTTCGATCCAGCCGTTAGAAAATAACACATTTGAGACATCACCAACTCTTTCGATACCTTCAGGTCCCATAAAATGACCTGCAGGCACATGAGTAACTTTCGAAATATCATTCAAATCGGTCATAAACATATACAGAGTGTAGCGTAAACCTGCTGCCGTATTACGAACGCCATGTGCCAGATGCAGCCATCCTTTTTCGGTTTTGATAGGGGCAGGGCCCAGACCGTTTTTTAATTCGTAAACTGTGTGATATTGTTTTCCGAAAATAATGGTCTCTTCTTTTACAACCGGGTTTTTCATGTCATCAACATAGCCTAAACCAATTCCGCCGCCAGCTCCAACATCAATAAAGCCATCCTGCGGGCGCGTGTACAAGGCATATTTTCCGTTAACGAATTCAGGATGCAATACAACATTGCGCTGCTGACCTGTGTTCGAAATCAGATCAGGTAATCTTTCCCAGTTTACTAAATCTTTTGAGCGCACAATTCCGGCATTGGCTACAGCCGAACTGGTATCGCCCTTTGGTGCTTTTGGGTCTTTTCTTTCTGTACAAAAAATTCCGTAAACCCAACCGTCTTCATGGCTTACTAAACGCATGTCATACACGTTGGTATCCGGTTTTTCAGTTTGTGGAATCACGCATGGCTTTTCCCAAAATTTGAAATTATCAATTCCGTTTGGGCTCTCGGCGATGGCAAAAAATGATTTTCTGTCAATTCCCTCTACACGCACAGCCAGCAAATATTTTCCGTTCCATTTGATTGCCCCGGCATTGAACGCAGCATTCATTCCGATACGCTCCTGCAAAAATGGATTTGTCTCTTCGTTAAAATCGAAACGCCAGTTTAAAGGGACGTGAGCAGCTGTCACTACCGGATTTTTATAACGCTGGTAAATACCGTTTCCTATTGTATTTTGAGGCTCGTTTTTTTGTTCAATGAGTATCTGATGTTCCTTTTCTAATGCTACTTTTCTATCCTGAAATGTAGCGTTCGCTATTGTTGTCATATAAATTGATTTCTAAATCTGTATTTTTAAATTTTTTGGTCTCTTTTTTCGTTTAAATCTTGTTCTATGGTTTGCAGTTTTTCTTCAGATAGAGGATAGAATGCTATAAAAAGGACAGATATTGCTGCAGCAATCGCCGGAAGTATACTTAACATTAATTGAATTCCGTTTTGAGCCGTGGCTGTCTGTTCAACATTTGCCTGAAAACCATAGTAGCCCAAAAGCCATCCTGCTCCGGCGCCACCAATTGTCCATCCGAATTTTTGTGACATTGAAGATGCTGAGAAAACCAGCCCGGTTGCTCTTCGCCCTTGTTTCCATTCAGAATAATCAGCACTGTCAGCATACATCGACCAGATCAAAGGAAAGATACAGCCGGCGCAGATACTAATTAATATCTGAAAACTCATGATTAAGAAAACGTCTTCTTTTCCGAAGAAATAGAAAATTAAACTCAGGATTGCTGCTAAAGCCATAGCACCAAAAAAGGTTTTCTTTTTGCCAATTTTGTTCGCAATTGGAGTAGCAATGATAACTCCGATGATGTTGGCAGCCTGTCCTAATACCAGATAAATAGAAGTTGGCGTCATATGAAAATCTGTTCCAAAAAGCGAAAAATCAAAATTTACACTGCTGCTTACGTAATATTTAAAATAGTAAACTGCTGCCCCGTCCCTGATTGAGTTGAATACCAAAGCCCCGATTCCGGCTCCCAGTAAAATCCACCAGGGTCTGTTTTTTAGTAAATCTTTTAAGTCTTCTTTTAAATTGGTTTGTTCCTCATCAATGGGTTTTATTCTTTCTTTTGTCCAAAAAAAGCAAGCCCAGAAAAACGCTGTTGTTATAATTCCGAATATGGCAATTGTAGCCAGCCAGCCTGTTTTTGAATTAAGGTTCCCACCGAAATAATTTACCAGTGGTTCAATTAACCAAAGCGCCAGAAGACTTCCTCCAAAGGCAAAAACCATTCGGTAAGAGGATAACGTGTTTCTGTCTTTTCGGTCAGAAGACATTACGCCCAAAAGTGATGCATACGGAACGTTGATCAACGAATAAATCATCATCATTAAAGAATATGTTACGTAGGCGTATATTATTTTTCCTTTTTCATCAAAATCCGGAGTATAAAAAGTCAGGACTCCGATAACGGCAAAAGGTATGGCGACCCATAGTAAATAGGGTCTGAATTTTCCCCATTTGCTTTTGGTTCTGTCAGCTATAATTCCAACAATTGGATCAAAACAGGAATCCCAGATCCGGGTAATTAAAAACATGGTTCCTACTACAGCTGGTGCCAGTCCGAAAACATCGGTATAGAAAAACAGGAGATACATACTGAAGATTTTCCAGAACATAGAAGAAGCTGCGTCTCCGAGTCCGTAACCTATTTTTTCTTTTAAGCTGATTTTGTCGTGCATTTAGTTTCTTTTTTAAGGTTGTAGTTTGGTTTAGTTAGTTATTTCTTTGAAACTTTTTGAATGTCTTTTTCAAATAAAGTTTTCTCAAGATTGTAAAATTCGACAAAATCTTTTTCACTTACCTGACCCGAGTAGGGAGCATAATAATGCATTTTTTGTTCTTTTTCCTGCCAGCCATGATTTCTCCAGAGCAAAGCATACGAAATTTTATAATCGCCAATAGCTTTAGAAAAAGTACCTGTCCACCATTTTGAATCAGGAATGGCTTCGTAACCAGCTTCTGCCAATGCAATTAATTTATTGTTTTTTTGAGCAATTTCGTTTATGATTTTAAGCTGGCTTTGTACTTCGGTTATAAACTTTTCACCGTTTTTGTCATCATTATTTTGATAAGTGTCAAAGCTTAAAATATCGGCATAATCATCGCCGGGATAGTTTTCTAAAAAAGCTTCTTTAGAATTAAAACTGCTAGTATTGTAAACATAAATTAAATTATGGACTCCTTTTTTTTGCAGGTATTCGAAAGTGAATTTCCATGCAGCTTTAAATTCTTCAGGGGTACAATTTCCTTTTCCCCACCAGAACCAGCCTCCGGTTAATTCATGGTAAGGTCTGAAAAGAATAGGGATGCTTTTTCCTTTTTTATCTTTTAATGCCAAAAAGAAACCGGCAGCCTTATCGAGCCATGATGTGAACTTAGCATGATTTTTTTCACCCGGCAATATGGTTTTTAGTGAATTTGGTGTGTTGTCCCAGGCATTTTTTCCGGTTGCCGGATTGTCAAAATGCCAGCTAATTGTTGATATCCCGCCTCGTTCATTTGCCTCTTTTATAAATTGCTTCATTTTGTCGAAAGGAACTCCGTCAATGTTGTTGGGATTGTCATTTTCCAGACCAGCTATATCCCAGCCATACACTGCGGGATAGTCTCCGGTAACATCTTTTATATCGCTTCGAAGCGGTTCGTATTTCCAGTTTACCCCATAAGCCAGATCGTCCTGATGCCCAAACATGTAACCTTTAGTAGTCAGTTGTTGTAGTTTTTTGTAAAGAACAGTCGTTTCTTTTGTAGCTTTTTTATCCGAAAGTGACAAATTTGTATCAGTAGCTGTAGCCTTTGTAGAACAGGAAATCCAAATAAAAGCAAGTATAATAAGGAATAAGGGCGGTTTTAGCATAATTTATTTTAAAAATGATTAAGCATTAAAGCTAAAAATATTAAGGGCATTTTGAAAAAATGAAATAGTATTTCAAAAAAAGGTGCATTTATATTTTTAACTCCTGAATTGTTAATACTGTAAAAATAATAAAGATTAAAAATCATTACCATTTATTGTTTTTGGTATTTTTAAATAATTGATAATTATATTTTCCAAAGATAAAAGTATGTTTGTCGTGTAATTAATATTATTTTATCAATTATATATCATATTATTGCAAATGGTTTTATTGTTTCATGATGTTTTAAATATAGAATAAAGATGAGTACAGCTAAAAATTTTTACAGAGAGATTGCGCCTTTGTCAAGCGGAGACAGCTTTTTGGTATTCGACAGGATCAAAGATAGTTTTGATTTTCCGGTGCATTATCATCCCGAATTTGAAATTAATTTCATTTTAAACGGAAAAGGGGTGAAGCGAGTTGTAGGGGATAACATTGAAGAAATTGACAATGTCGAATTGGTTTTGATTGGTCCGAATTTATATCACGGCTGGGAGTTAAATAAATGTACAAGTAAAAAAATTCATGAAATCACGATCCAGTTTCATAACGATTTGTTTCATGAATCACTGCTTTCAAGGCGCATTATGAATCCGATTCGGGATATGTTTAATCGTTCTATCCATGGTATTCTGTTTTCAAAAAAAGTTGCCGAAGAATTAACTCCCAGACTTATAAAGCTCTCTAAGCTAGATGGTATGGATTATTTCTTGGAAATTACTTCGTTGTTATATGATCTGGCAAATTCCAGAAATCAAAGACTGCTATCTACTTACACAGTAGATTATGATACTTTTGATGATTATGATAAAATGAAGCTGGTTTATGAATATGTGCAAAAGCATTTTTCGGATAAAATTACTTTGGAGGATGCTGCTAATGTAGCAAGCATGTCTATTATTTCGTTTAACCGGTTTATTAAAAAACGTACCGGAAAAACTTTTGTAAACTATATTAATGATATCCGGATTGGATATGCTGCCCGTTGGCTCGTTGAAAAAGACATGAGTGTCTCAGAAGTTGCTTTTAAATCCGGATTCAATAATATTGCCAACTTCAATCGTAGTTTTAAAGCTATCAAAAATTGTACGCCCAGTCAATATAGGGAAGATTTTTCAGGTTTGAAACGTATATTGTAAATGATACTTTTTTTACATAAACAAATATTATTTTTAACGAAATCGTTTTAATTTTTTGAATTTCATTAATTATTATTTATTGTTTGTTGGGTCTGTATAGGGGTTTATTGACAATAATGCAAAAAATAATCATTTTTTTTACACTATGTATTTTTTTAAATTACTAAAGTAAAAATATTATCATTAAATGATATAATACTATTAACTTCATGTATGCTTCTGTTATAGATTTGTTAAAATAAAACTGCTAAAAATCATACTTGATTTTGCGGTATTTATAGAAGTATTCAAACTTAAACTAACCAAACATTTATTATGAAAAAATTAATGACAAATTTTATTCATTGGAATGCTAACCACAGAGCAATTCCATTGATTTTATTTCTGTTACTGACGAGTAATTTTATTACTGCTCAGGTAAAGGTAACAGGAGTAATTTCTGATGATAAGGGATTATCGATACCAGGAGCAAACATTGCGGTTGTAGGTGCGAAAAAGACTGCTTCATCAGATTTTGACGGTAAATATTCTATAGAGGTGCCGGCAAATTCCACTATTACTGTGTCTTTCATCGGATATGTTACTCAGACAATCAATGTTAAAAATGGAGGGACAATTAATGTCGTTTTAAAACTAAGTGCCGAAGATTTACGTGAAGTTTTGGTGAACGTTGGATATAGAAGTGTTAAGAGAAAGGATTTAACAGGAGCTATTTCTACAGTTACTTCTAAAGATTTTGCAGATTCTCCACAAGTATCTGTTGATCAATTGTTACAAGGACGTGCTGCAGGGGTGACAGTTACGAACAATTCCGGACAGCCGGGAGGTAGCGTTTCAGTTAAGATACGTGGAACTACTTCTATTTCAGGAACTAATGAGCCATTGTATATTGTAGATGGTATTCCAATTTCTGGAGATGCAGCAAATACTGCTACCGGAGGTTCAATTGTTACGGGATATTTAGGTGCGAATACAGGAAACGTAACTTCTAGTCCTATTGCTTTCTTAAATCCTAATGATATTGAAACACTGGATATTTTGAAAGATGCATCTGCTACGGCTATTTATGGTTCCAGAGCGTCGAATGGGGTTGTAATTATTACTACGAAAAGAGGTAAAAAAGGAACAGGCAAAATCGCGTATGATTCGTACTTCTCTGTTCAAAATGTAACTCGTTTGTTGGATACTATGACTTTGAGCCAATATGCTGCACAGCAAAATGCTTTGGCTGCGGTATACGGTGTAGATCCGAGAGATGAATTTGCTGTTCCGTCTGTTTTGGGTAATGGAACAAATTGGCAGGATGAGATTTATAAAACTGCGATAATGAACAATCATCAGGTTTCTTTTTCGGGTGCAAAAGAAGGAACTAGCTATTATATTTCTGGAGGTTACACTAATCAGGAAGGTATTGTTGTTGGCTCTGCTTTTAAAAGATATAGTTTTAAAACCAACGTTGACAGCAAGCTAAAAGATTGGCTTACGGTTGGTGTTTCTCTTGGGGCTGGTATAACAAATGAAGATATAACAATTAATGGTGCAAGTAATGGTATTATCAGTACTTCTATATTGTCTACTCCTGATGTAGCAGTAAAAGATACTGATGGGAATTATGCAGGTCCACCAGCTGATGGTTCTATTGGAGTTTGGATTAATCCTGTGGCTTCGGCTTTGATGAATACTAATAAGTTGATTAAAAAGAGCTTTATAGGAAATTTTTACGCCAGTTTTAGATTAGCAAAAGGGCTTGAATATAGATTTGATGTTGGCGGATCTACTAATATTGATAATTTCGAAGGTTTTCAGCCTACTTATAAATGGGGTTCTGCAGTTAGAGAAACAAATCAGCTGACAGAGAGAGCGAACAATTGGTATCAACTTAATATTAAAAACGTTTTAACTTACAAGTTTGATATGGGTAATCACCATTTTAACATTTTAGGAGCTCAAGAGGCTAATGATAGTCATTGGTTCGGAAATTCGCAATCCGTTTCTGGTTTGGTGAGTAATGATGTGCATTCTATTAGTTTAGGTGATCCTGATACCATTGTGGCTTCAGAATATAAAGGCAGTTCTGCTTTTTACTCTTTCTTTGGAACTTTTAATTATGATTATAATAATCGTTATGGGTTGCAGGCTACGATGAGAGCAGATGGAAGTTCTAATTTTGGTCCAGGTCAAAAATGGGGTTACTTTCCTTCGGTTTCAGGCTATTGGAAACTTTCAAACGAAAGTTTTATGGAAGGGACTAAAGAATATATTGATAACATCAAAATTAGAGGAGGTTACGGTGAGACTGGAAATCAAAACATTGGCGGTGGGGGTTATATGAGTACGGTTCGTGCTATAAAATCGGCAATGGGTAATTTCTTTACTGTTAATAATATTGCAAATCCTGATTTAACATGGGAAACCTCTGAACAAACAAGCTTAGGTTTGGATTTTACACTTTTTAATTCAAAACTTCAGGCAACATTTGATGTATACAGAAAACAGTCAGCAGGATTTTTATTTGTCTTACCATTGCCATATTATGTTACTGGTACAGATGATTATCAGGGAGGTTTAGGGGCGCCGAAAGTAAATTTAGGAAGTTTAAGAAACCAGGGCTTTGAAATGACATTGGATTACAATGAGAAGTTTGGAAAAGATTTTTCATGGAGTTCAAAAGTAATTTTTACTACCAATAAAAATAAACTGATGAGCTTACAGGATAATTTTGATTTAACAAAAGATGTATTGCTTAATGATTATACTACTAAAGCAGTTACCAAAACAGTAGTAGGACAGCCTGTTGGTCAGTTTTATGGATATCAAGCAGTTGGAATTATCAGAAGTAATGAGCAATTAGCCAATGCACCTATTCCGTTTACCGGAAACAAAGCGGTAAAAAGTCAGCTGGGTGATGTTGAATATGTAGATCAAAACAAAGACGGATTAATTGATGAGAAGGATTTAACTTATATAGGGAATCCGCAGCCGAAATTTACTTATGGTTTCAATAATACTTTTAAGTACAAAAATGTTGATTTAGGAGTCTTTTTACAAGGATCTTATGGTAATAAAGTAATGAACTTAACAAGACGTGCTGGTACTAAAAACCAACGTTTGTATGAAAACCAATTGGCTGAAGCTGCAGATTTTTGGACACCTGAAAATACGGATGCAAAATATCCAAGACCTGATGGTGGAGATGGACATCCAAATATAGCAATCTCTGATCGCTATGTTGAAGATGGTTCGTTCCTGAGAATTCAACAGGTAACTTTAGGTTATAACATGCCTTCAGATTTACTTTCAAAAGCTAGTATTAGTAAGTTAAGATTTTATTTAGGTATTCAAAATCTTTACACATTTACTAAATATACGGGATACGATCCAGAGGTGGGGTCTTACAATCAAGATCCTTTGTTATCAGGAATTGATTCAGGACGTTACCCAACAAATCGTAGTTTTACTTTTGGAATGAATTTAGAATTTTAATTACTACTCTTATGAAAAAATATATCAATATAAAGACCTTAGTTTTATTTTTAATGCTAGGTTTGGTAACCACTTCTTGCAGTGAAGATTTCCTGGATCGCCCTTCTGAAGATAGTTACAGCAGTGAAGAATTTTATAGTACTGATGAACAGGTGGCAAGAACTACTTATGGTATGTATGGCGCAATGTGGGCGCCTTATTACACCAAAAACTTTTATGCTTTGTCTGAGTTGTCTTCAGGAAACTGTATCGCATATGCAGATGGGCCAGAGCTAATACAGTTTAAATTAACCTCTGATAGCCCTATTTTGTTAGATCCTTGGAGAGCTTGCTTTGCAATTGTAGCTCAATCCAATAATTTAATTAATAATATTGAAAAAAACGCTACTTCAAATGTGAATAAGGCTGTGATTAAGAACACTATCGCCGAAGCACATTTTTTTAGAGCGATAGCTTATTTTTATTTGGTTCGCTTGTATGGACCGGTGCCTATTATTGAGGATAACTTGGCTTTAGCAAAGAATCCGTTAGTAAATACAAATAGAATAGAAGATGTCTATACATTTATTGAAAACGATTTAAAATATGCTGCAGCAAATCTTAAAATAAAAGTGAGATCAAGAACCGCTGGAAGTGAGAATATTTTTGTGACTCAGGGTTCTGCTGAAGCATTTTTGGCTAAAGTGTATTTATATGAAAAAAAATACGCTGATTCTAAAACAATGGCTGAAAAAGTGATTAACTCAGGTGAGTTTGGTTTGTTGCCAAATTACGCAGATTTATTTTTGACTAGTAAAAATAATAACGAAGAGTCTATTTATTCATGGCAATGGTCTGGTGCAATAAATACGTATGGTGGAGGAAACTTTTCTAACATTCAGTATGGTTTGGATATTTTGAACGATAATGCTTCTTATGGAGCTACTTATGTACCAACAAATGATGTTCAGGATGCTTTTGAAATTGGTGATGTAAGAAGAAAAGAGTCTTTTATGATTTACGGAGATTCTTACCCTAACATTAAAGGAGATGGTGTTGTGGGTTTTGTGATGGATCAGACTAAATATCCGGATGCTTTGGGTAATACAGGTGCAGCGGTTAAGAAATACGTAGTGGGGCAAGTTACGGGAGAGACCGGACCGGCTGACCAATGGGGAGGAATGAACAATTGCAATTATATTATGCGTTATGCTGATCTTTTGTTAATTCATGCGGAGGCAATTATGGCAGGAGCAGCTGAAACTACTAATCCTGCCGCAAAAGAATCATATAATAAAGTAAGATTTAGAGCAGGTCTTGATATTTTAGGAAATAATGTTCCTTTAACAAAAACGGCTTTATTTCATGAACGCAGAGTAGAGTTTGCTTTTGAAGGAGAATATTGGTTTGACTTAGGAAGACTTCCGCGTCAGGAAGCGATTAGTATAATTTCTCAGCAGGACAGAGGTTTTGATTCTCAGGGAGTAAAGCATTATACACCGACAGCAACTGATTTTATTTATCCAAAACCAGATATAGAAGTTAGAAAAAATCCAAAATTGAAAGAGGCTCCGGTTCCTTACAGTTTTAACTAATTTTTAAAAGTAAATACTATGAAAAATATAAAAAATAGAATGTTATTGAAGTTGTGTTTTTTGGCTTCGATTTCAATTTTACTGTTCGCTTCATGTTCAAATGATGACTCGGGCAATTCTTCAAGGAAGTTAGAAGTAACCGGAGTAAGCAAATCTGTTGTTGATGATCCTTTGATTGAAGGAGATAGGCAAGTTGATGTTCCTACAGATGTTATTAATGCAGGAAATTATTATATAATTAGAGGGTCTGGTTTTGCGTCATTAAAATCAATTTCATTTAACGGTTTAGAGTCTTATTTTAATCCAACTTTTGTAACAGATAATGCAATCGTCATTTTGGTAGATCAAAAAACACCATATTACAATGAAATGGACGAAATGAAAATCGTTACTAATGGGGGTACTTTGAACTATAAGATAGCTGTCAGGCCACCAAGTCCAAGTATTACAGGTTTTCCGGTTAATCCTAATGATGGGGATATAATCACAATCAAAGGAGATTATTTTTTACGTCCATCTGTAAATTTTGGAAGCACAAAAGCAGAACTGATTTCGGAATCATTGACTGAATTAAAAGTAAAAGTTCCCGATGGGAGTTATTTGAAAAATTTATCAGTAACAAATGTATCTGGAACAACAGTAGCCCAAGAAACCATTGGCTCGGGAATTTATGATGATGCTCCTACTAATATTTGGGGTTGGGAAGATTTGTGGGATGATGAGAATCCGCTTAATAAAGCTTATGATAAAGATGTTAAACAAGGGGAAAAGTGTATTCGATGGACGTCGGGAGAATGGAATGGTTATGTAATTGGTATTAATAACTGGTCTTATCATGATACAGATAAATTTAAGGCAATAAGATTTTGGATTAAAGGTGAAAAAGCAGGAAAAATGAAGTTTTTTGCTAATGATGTTAATGTTTCGGCGAATACTAAAATAATTGAGATCAAAAGTACTTGGACTTATTTTGAAATACCATATGCTGAAGTCGGTAATCCAACGGAAATATCTAATATTGGATTTCAGGAATTTGGAGGATTTGGAGGAAATGTTATCTATTTAGATAATATTGGATTTGTGTTGAAATAATTGAGACAGATTCTAAAAAATAATTCGATAGTCAGTTGATTTCATTCATTTGAATCCATAATTAAAAACTAAAAGAGAATTTATGAAAAATATATATAATAAAGTAAAACATATTGCTGTGTGTATCTTTTTGGTTGCTGCAGTTTCTTCTTGCGATAATGAAATTAAAGATATTGGAGGAGCAGAACAAAATTATAATACAGTTTACGGATTGCTTCAGGCAAATAGTAACTTGACTACATTTACTAAGGCTATAGCATTAGCTGGTTTAGAAGCAACCCTGAATACATCAGATGATTACACCTATTTTGTTCCTAATAACACTGCTTTCGATGCTTATTTGGTGGCTAATGGGTATGTAAATGATTTGGGATATCCGGATATTAATTTGGTTCCGGTTGAATATTTAAAACAGCTTGTTTTAAGTCATGTTGTTAAAGGAGTAAAAAAGAGAGTTGGAAAACTCACAGGTGTCGAAGCTGATTATTTGGAAACAGGAGAGTATGCGACTATGGCAAATACAGTAAATCCTGACTTGTATCTATTGGGTATCAATGTTACCGATGGAGTTTTAAAAGTAAATGGTTCTGACAAGGCAGCTCCAGGGTTAGATTATTATGGGACTAATGGATTTGTAGATGTTTTAGATAATGTAATTGAGTTAACCCCTCCGGCTCCGGTAATTTCAACTCTTTCACAAGTTTTAGCTTCTCCTGGTGATGTTATAACCATTACAGGACAGAATTTTGTAAAAGTGAAGAGTGTAAAGTTTGGATCTACGTCGGCTGCAATTACTGTAGTGTCCAAAACAGAAATAAAAGCAACTGTTCCGGCTGATTTTGATTCTTATGCTCTTATTGTGGTAGAGACTGACTTTGGTGTGTCTGCTCCAAGTGGCATAGGTCTTAAGTATTTACTATACGAAGATTCATTAAAAGGATCGGGATGGGGCTGGGATGCCCAGCCTGAATTTCAAAGTACCGAAAATGTAAGCAGGGGGACATATTCAATTAAAAAGGTGGCACTTCCATGGAATGGACTTTATATGGGATCTAGTGTAATCTTAAATAGTGGAGATTATCAATTTCTTAAAATGTCTATTTTTCCTACCGAAAGCACAAAGATTATGGTTACAGTAAATAATGATAGAAACGACTCAAGTAAAGGTACTACTGTTACTTTGGAGCCAGGGAAATGGAATAATATTTCGATTCCTATTTCAAGTTTGCATCCTGATCTTTTGCCTGAAGGAAAATTTGATAATGTATTTATTCAGGAATTTTCTAATATTTCACTTACCCCAGGAAGTGTTTTCTATATAGATGATGTAGGATTTTTGTAAAATAAAAAATGTTTAATTTGAGTTAGTCTAAATGTTCCCTGATTGAAAAATTAGGGAACATTTTTTATAAAGTATTTTAAAATTTAAAAAATGAAAAAAATAATTTTAGTGTTGGCTCTGCATATTTCGATGTTAGGCATTAGTCAGGGAAATACACATGTACAAAAAGGCGGAAAATTTGAAAGTTTGGCAATGACACCACCAATGGGCTGGAATTCATGGAATACTTTTGCAACTAATATCGACGAGAAACTAGTAAAAGAAACCGCTGATATTATGGTTTCTTCAGGAATGGCAGCTGCAGGCTACAACTACATTGTATTGGACGATGGCTGGATGGCGAAAGAACGGGATGCAAACGGAGATTTAGTACCCGATCCGGTTAAATTTCCAAACGGAATGAAAGCTGTTATAGATTATGTGCATAGCAAAGGTCTTAAGTTTGGCCTGTACAATTGTGCAGGTACTCACACTTGTGCGGGTTATCCGGGCACACGCGGTTACGAATATCAGGATGCGCGATTTTATGCTAAACTGGGAATTGATTTCTTAAAATACGATTGGTGTAATACAAAAGGAATTACTGCTCCGGAAGCATATACAACAATGAGTAATGCCTTAAAAACAGCCGGTAGACCAATTGTTTTTAGTCTTTGCGAATGGGGCGATAATCAGCCATGGGAGTGGGGAAAACCGGTTGGTAACCTTTGGAGGATTTCCGGAGATATTTACCCATGTTTTGACTGCGAATTCAAACACCCTGAAAACTGGTCGTCCTGGGGATTCATGAAAATTGCAGACATGCGTAAAGACATCCGAAAATATTCCGGACCTGATCATTGGAATGATTTTGATATGATGGAAGTGGGAAATGAAATGAATGATACCGAAGACAAAGCCCATTTTAGTTTATGGTGCATGCTGGCATCTCCATTGTTTAGCGGAAATGATTTCAGAAAAATGTCTAAAGAAACACTGGCAATTTTAACAAACAAAGAACTGATTGCTGTAAATCAGGATAAATTAGGGATTCAGGGGTTTAAATATCTGGCAAAAGATGGCTTGGAGGTTTGGGCAAAACCATTATCTGACGGAAATTGGGCGGTTACTTTTTTAAATAGAAGCGAAGTAACTAAAAAGATTAATTTTGATTGGAAAAAACATCTGATAAGAGATGCAGATTTTGGGTTTGAAGCCGATTTTGATAAGAAGGTTTACAAATTGAAAGATCTTTGGAAAAATAAAGAGGCAGGAAGTACGAAAAAGAGTTATACAGCTGAACTGGCTTCCCATGATGTAATTACGTTGAGATTAATTCCTTAAAAAAAATGTTATGAAGTCCATCAATAATTTTTATTTTATCTTTTTATTACTGATTTGCAGTTTTGCCAATGCCCAATTTGTAAAAAAGCATGGACAGTTAAGTGTTCTCGGGACTCAGTTAGTTGATCAAAATAAAGAGCCCGTGGTTTTGAGGGGAATGAGCTTTGGCTGGCATAGCATGTGGCCGAGATTTTACAATGAGAAAGCAGTCAAATGGCTAAAAAAGGATTTTAATTGTAATATCGTACGTGCTGCTATGGGAATTGAATTAGGAAAAATGTCATATATAAAGGAACCGCAGTTTTCGAAAGATAAAATTGAAGCAGTTATAAAAGGAGCTATAAAAGCAGATATATATGTGATTATCGATTGGCATAGCCATAACATTAATCTTAAAGAAGCAAAGGTCTTTTTTGCGGAGATGTCTAAAAAGTACAGTAAATATCCTAATATAATATATGAAGTTTTTAATGAGCCTGATCATGAAACCTGGCCGGAAGTTAAGGCCTATGCCGAAGAAGTAATCAAGGTTATCAGGGAAAACGATCCTGACAATATTATTTTAGTTGGTTGCCCACATTGGGATCAGGACATTGATTTGCCTGCTGCTGATCCTATTAGAGGATTTGATAATTTAATGTACACTATGCATTTCTATGCGGCTACACATGGCAAAGAGCTAAGGGATAAAACTGATGCAGCAATAAAAAGTGGCTTGCCTGTTTTTATTTCAGAATCTGCCGGTATGGAGGCTACTGGAGACGGACCTCTCAATATGAATGCATGGCAGGAATATATTGAATGGATGGAAGATCGAAAACTAAGCTGGATTACCTGGTCGGTCTCTGATAAAGATGAGACCTGCTCCATTTTGCAAAAATCAGCTAAATCCGAAGGTAATTGGAAAGAGACAGATTTAAAGCAATCCGGAATTAAGGTTCGTGATTTTTTAAGAAAATATAATGATAAAGAATAAGACGCTATTTATTTGTAGAGTTATAAAAGCCTGTTCGTTTTGAGCAGGCTTTTTTAATTTTAGAGTATGAAAACAATGAGATTTATATTGGTTTAGGATGTTTTCTTTGTAAGAATTAAACGAGTGTTTTTGTTTCTTTAAATTCAGTACGCGATTTGAGTGTTTTTTTATGTTTGGTTTTTATTTTATCAACAACCCCCTGTTTTATAGGGGGTGGTTGTTATTTTTTTTAAAATAAAAGTGAGAATTAACGTATTTTGATTATTATTTTTGGTTTTTAACCCTGATTTTTTAATGAGTAAATTAAAAAATGTGTTATTGTATTTTTAAAAACATACCCGTTTAAATATCAAAAAACGATTATTTTGAATTTAATTTTTGTAATCCGTAAATCTGCTTTTGTATAGGGCTATAAATCAAATATACAATATACATTAATATAAAAAAGGTCGAAAAGTCCAATAAAATCAATACTTCACAGTAAAAAAGGTCGAAAAAAGAAAAAAATTAAAATGTTCATTAATTACTTTTTACTACCGTTTTACTACCATTAAAAAAGCCAAAAAGGTTCGTTATAAAGAAGTAATTACCATACCCGGGAGGATATATACTCAAAACTACTATAAAAGCCGTAAAACAAAGCGTTTAACGGCTTTTTTTTTATTCTATTAAGCAAACTTAAACAGGTTTTTAAAGCCTTTTAAAAGTATTTAAACGACATTTCAAAAAACGGTATTTTTTGTATTGCTTTACTTAATGCTTTACCTCTTGCTTTACCTCATGGATGCAAAAAAAAGTACTGGAAAACACCCCGTAATTACACTTTAAAACCAAAAAAGTATAAAAATAAGGCTGAAAGCCCCCCTTTAATTCATTAATTACACTTTGTTATTATGCGCAAAGCGCTATAAATCAGTTAATTACTTAGTTATGTAGCCTTATTGAAGCTCGTACAAGCCCGATTGCGGCTATTTGACTTAGTTTTACATCCTTAGGACTGTGGTGTTGATTGTGACTTACAAGCCTCACGTATTCGTCTCCTAATTCGCTTTGATGAACAAACTTTATAGTTTTCATAGTACTGTATTCGTCTAATTTGACAGCTACTATATACATTTCTCCAAAAAATATCTGTGCTCTTTCTACTGCAATACGTTTGTAAGCTATCATGTCACCAGATTTTAACAAAGGATACATACTATCACCAGATGCGTAAATCGCACCATCGCAGGACGGCATACTTGGTATAGAAATATAGTCAATAACTTTTTCTTCATCAATACCGTTACCATCAACCAAAGGAACCAATCCCATTGTTGCTTCAAGATTAAACAATGGTACTCTTTGAATCTCGTATATCGCATCTTTTGTTTTTCTATAGCTTTCTACTGATTCAGCAACAATGTTATTAGCACTATTTATATTATATCCATTACCGGTTAAAAGCCAGTTAATATCTATGTCATTTTCACATTTTGAAAACAAAAGATCGTAGTCAATTGAGTTTCTTGAATACCAATTAGACAAAGTACTTCTACTTATATTAAGAAAATTCGCTAATTCTGTATCGGTATTGAAATTTTTTATGCTTTTTAATCTGTTTAAAATCAATGACTTATCCATAATGTTTTAAAAATGTGAACTTTTTTACGTAAAAACGTTTTTTTGTTTTCAATTTGTGTATATATTTGTAAAGAACAAAACGAATTACAAAACATAATTAACAATTGTAAAGATATGAAAGAGATATTAATTGCAAGTGAGATGAAGAATAAAATCATAAAAGAATTTAAGTCATCTCGTCCCAGTTTAAGATCAGCCCTAAAATTTTACACAAACTCAGATGTTGCCAGGGCAATGCGCAAACGTGCTAAGGAACTGTTAGAGGCAGAATTGAAAAAAATAAATGAGTTTGACGAATTGTAAAGCACTAATAAGTCGCACGTAAAATTATTCAGTATGGAAAAAAAAGAAAGCCCATTTGAATACCATAACGACAAACTTGGTGCGAAAATAAAGTTCCTTATAAAGAGTGATAAGCTTGTAAGCTCACATGAACACAGCTTGAAACTAATTTCTTACAGGGCTCTTTATGGTAGAATGAAAAGTAAAACCCAGCCTGAACGAGAATTAAGGCGTGCATCACTCGGATTTGATGCACTTGTGGAGTTTGACTCTTTAGTACAAGAATGGCGGGATGCATTAGTATTCAAATTCGGAAAGCCCACCGAAATAAC